>NZ_JAGKJI010000017.1 GCF_020329485.1 Bradyrhizobium cenepequi | reverse complement strand
AAAGCTTTATCTGAACTGGTGCCTGTCGAAGGAGGGTCAGAGCTTCATGATCAAGGAGCAGGGCAACCTGACCTCGCTGAAGGAGAGTCCAGCCTATCCCGAAGGCTACGATCCCAAGATCGTAAAGCCCTGGTATCCGAACTTCGACCAGTATGTGAAGCTGCATGCCGACTGGGTTGCCGATTGGGACAAGATCTATGGCTACCGTCAGTGATCGTTGGTTGAATTGGTGTAGACATGACGGCGACGCTCGAAGTCACTAACCTGCGCAAACAGTTTGCGATTGGCCGGCCGGCGAGATCGTGGTGCTGCTCGGCCCCTCCGGCTGCGGCAAGACCACGACGTTGCGCTGCGTCGCCGGATTGGAGCATCCGACCGGCGGCGAGATCTCGATCGCCGGCAAGGTCGTCTCGTCGCCGGAGCGCGGCATTCTGGTGCCGCCGCGTTCGCGCAACCTCGGCATGGTGTTCCAATCCTATGCGGTATGGCCGCATATGACGGTGCGGCAGAACGTGATCTATCCGCTCCGGCACCGCAAGGTGGCGCGCAGCGAAGCCAACCGCAAGGTCGAGGAGGTGCTGAAGCTGGTCGGCCTGTGGGAATATGCCGACCGGCCGGTGGTGGCGCTGTCCGGCGGCCAGATGCAGCGCGTGGCGCTGGCGCGCAGCATCGTCTATCACCCGCAGCTCCTGCTGCTCGACGAGCCGCTGTCGAATCTCGATGCCAAGTTGCGGCTGCGGCTGCGCGACGATCTTCGCGCCATCCTCAAGAAGACCGGCATGACCGCGCTCTATGTCACCCACGACCAGGCGGAGGCGGTCGTGCTCGGCGACCGCATCGGTGTGATGCGGGACGGCAAGTTGTTGCAGATCGGCAGCCCCGACGAAATCTACAACCGTCCGGCGGATCTATTCGTCGCCAATTTCACCGGCGCCACCAACGAGATCGCCGGGACCTTGATCGAGGCCAACGGCAAGTTTGGCCTGATCGATTTCGGCAAGGGCCGCCGTGCCGAAGCATCGCTGCTGCACCGGCTCAGCCCCGGCGACAAGGTGCGGATCGCGCTGCGGCCGGAGAATGTCTGCATCGGCAGACAGGAGAACGGCAATTCGTTCGCGGCCCGCGTGGTCGATCGCCGCTACCAGGGTACGCAGACGGTCTACGAAATCGATTTGTTCGGCAACAAGCTCGAGGCGCTCGAGCTCGGCACGGCAGCACGCCATACCGTCGGCGTCGAGACGCCGATCTGTCTGCCGCGCGAAGCCTGCTGGGCCTATCGTGACGCGGGACCGGCGTCGTTCGACTGATACCGCACTCTACGTCGACGGCATATCGAGCAGGGCTATGGCGGGCTCCTGGCGACGTCGGGCGTCACGATTTCACTTCACTGGATCAGGAAAGATGTCGGCAGACTTCGCTGGTGTACTCGCGGATCGTTCTATCGACTTGGTGATCCTCCACGCCGCATGCGGAGCACGCCCGACAGATCGAAATGGTGGCACGCCCGGGCAAGCACGTGTTTTGCGAGAAGCCGGTCGGGCTTTCCGTGGACGAGGTTCGGAGGTCGATGGATGCGTGTCGCGCTGCGGGCGTCCGCCTCGGCGTCGGGCATGAACGACGATTCGAGCCCGCGATGGAAGAACTGCGAAAGTTGGTGGTCGACGGATCTTTCGGGACAATTATGCACGTCGAAGCCGAGTTTCATTTGGACGGCTTTCGGGCGCAACCTCACGACACATTGTCTGCGTTCACCGGCAAGATGAACTGAAACGTGGCACCGTGGGGTACGTTTGCCGTGACCCAGAGCCGGCCCCCATGGGCTTCCACGATCGCACGGCAGATCGAGAGCCCCATGCCAAGGCCGCTGGACTTGGTGGTGAAGAAGGCGTTGAACACTCGGTTCGCGTTCTCGGCCGAGATCCCGATGCCGCAATCCGTTACACTTAGGAACACTTGGTGAGTCTCGGCCTCGCCTGATCGGATTACCAGTTCGCGGGACCGGTCCGTGACCGTCTGCATTGCTTCAACACCATTCATCACCAGGTTGATGATCACCTGCTGCAGCTGGACCCGATCACCAAGAGTCATGGGTAGAGCTGGTGCCAACACCGTTCGCAACGATACCTGGTGGCTGCTTAACTCGCGCTGCACCAGCGCGATGACCTCCCTGACGACGGTGTTGATGTCGAGCGGCACCTTCTCAATGTCAGTCTTTTTCGCGAGCGCCCGGACACGGCGGACCACCTCGCTGGCGCGGTTGCCATCGTCGATGACCCATTCCACCGAGCGGCGTGCTGCGGCCAAGTTGGGAGTGTCGCGGTCAAGCCAGCGCAGACAGGCCTCGGCATTGGCGATGAGGGCGGCGAGCGGCTGGTTCACTTCATGGGCGATGGAGGCCGTCAATTCGCCGAGCGTTGTGACACGCGTTACATGCGCGAGTTCCGCCTGCGCCTTGCGCACTGCCTGTTCAGCGTGATCCGCGCGTATCGTCGCAGTAATATCGGTGCCAGTGCCCCGATAGCCGATAAAATTTCCTTTTTCGTCAAACAACGGCTTACCGCTCAACCGGACGTATGTCGGAGATCCACTCAGGCTTATGGTGCTATACACGAAATCGCGAAACGGCCGATGGGCGTCGAGCATCGCTCGGTGCAGTCGCCATTTTTCGGGTGCCGATTCGACATCAGTAGCGATATCCCAGCGAGCCACACCAGTCAGGCGCGAGGGCTCGATGCCAACGGCATTGAGGTGCTCCGAGACGCGGGTCACCCGGTGGTCCGGCCCGGTCTCCCAGAACCAATCGGAGGCCGTTTCGGCATAGTCGCGAAAGCGCTGCTCGCTCTCGCGAAGTGCCGCCTCGGTCCGCTTGCGGTCCTCTATATCGGTAGCCGACCCATACCATTTGACAATGTTGCCCGCCTCGTCGTGCATCGGCTCGGCTTCGAACAAAAACCAGCGATATTTGCCATCGAAGCGCCGGAGCCGAGCTTCAAGCCCGCCTCGCACACCGGACTCCTGTATTGCGCTCCACTTCTGCAACATGCCCTTCTTGTCGTCAGGATGAAAAGCGCGGGGCCAACCAGTTTCGGCCTGGTCCAATGAGAGGCCAGTATAGTCGAGGGCTGGTTGATTAAGGAAATCGGGGATTCCTTGCGGTTCGGCGCGCCAGACCAGCGTGGGGATTGTGTCGATCACCAATCGAAGGCGATCTTCGCTCTGCTGCAGAGCTGCCTCCCGTTCCTGGAGATCGTTGTACAGACGGGCGTTCTCCAGCGAGATCGCCGCTTGGGATGCCAGCAGTTCGAGCACCGAGATCCGGGCGGACGTGAACACGTGCGATGCCAGGCTGTTCTCGAGATAGAGCACTCCGATCAACCGTCCTTGTTTGATCAACGGAAGGCAGAGGATCGACTTGATTTGTCGGTCGCGCAGATAGTCGTCCTCGGAGAAGAGGTTCGGCCTGGAGGCATCATCGACAATCACGCTCTCGCGCGTACGGATGACGTAGCGGAGGAGGGCTTCGGCACAGATAATCCCGGTGATTGGCTTGCGGTACAATACGACGTCGACCTGATTGCCTGTGGCCCGGGCCTCCGCCTGAATCAAATAGTCGTCCTCCACCTGCAGTAGCAGAAGGCCCCGATCGGCGCCCGCGTTCTCGAGCGCGATCGTCATCAGCCGCTCGATTAGCCTGGGTAACACGATCTCGCTGGCCACGGCCTGAGAGGCTTTGACGACGCTCGCTATATCGAGCTGCTGGGCCGGGGAGCCAATGGTCGCTGTGGGGCGGTGCCCTTCCGGAGCGGCCAAACGCGGATAAAGCTGATCGAGCTGCCTCACCTTGCCGTCGGCACCCCAGCGGAGGTAGCAGTCCCGGGCGTTGCGCAGATGAAGATGCCCGGTCGTGTCAATTCCGCGAGCCGCATAGAAACGGGCGGCTAGCTCGTGGGCCAAGCCCTCGTTCTGCACGAAGCTATGGTCACGGGCCAATTGAATGGCGTGTTCGTACAGACGCATGGCATCGGCATCCCGCCCTTCGAGCCGTGCGATCTCGGCCGCCACCAGGGCGTGCTTGTCCGCAAACGTCGGTGGATAGTTGTCGGCCCACTCGCGCAGTTGCTCTTGGTGCGCCGTCAGAAGCTCGCGCCACGCGCGCTGCTCGTCGACAGAGCCCTTCTCATATAGCGCTGCCACCGTCAGCGCAGCGTAATAAAAATAGTCGAGCAGCTGAATATGGGCTGGCGAAGCCCAAAGGACTGTCTTTGCCTTATCGACTGCCGCGAGTGCCTCGGCGTACTCGCCTGCCAGAAATCGCGCCTTGAGCTTCAGGATCCAGTACCAGGCGATCATCAAGCTCATCCGTTCTCCTGTCAGGTGCGCCTCGAACGTCGCCTCGTCGAACTGCGCGTCACTGAAGGTGGAGAAGGTCGTGGTCCGGCCCAGCATCGTGGCGATGAAGCGTTGCTGGCTCACGATAAGGTCGGCGGCGCGGCTGAACTTGGCTTTGCGGGCGAAATCCAGGCTCTTCTCCGACTCGCGCCACACCGCGTCGAGCGGATCATTGCGGAGAAGAAGGCCTGTGAAGCATTGGAATATGCTTAAGCTGGCGTAGGCCAGATCGCCTGCCTCGTTTGCGGCGCGAAAAGCCGCCTGATTGGAATCGATCGCCATCGTGATCGGCTGCGTCCACAGGGCAACCCATCCCATCGCGTGGTATACTTTTGCCTGGTAAGCGATGAAGCGATGCTTCTCGACCACGTCGCACGCGAGCTGTGCGAAACGATAACCCTCCGGATAATGGTGAAACGCCGGACCGAGGATCGTCCCAAGCCGGCCATAGGCATGCGCCGAAGCGCCGCTCGTCCCGTACTGCATGCTGAGGTTCACCATGCGGCACACGAGCAAGCAATAAAAGCGGAAATCGGTAAAGTAGGCGGGCGTGATCAGGACCGAGAGCATATCCATCGCGGCCCGCAGTTCCGGATCGTTTGCAAGCGGCAGATCGATCAATTGCTCGATCGGGCGCGCCCCAAGCTTGCGCCAGACCGTCTCGTATTCGGCCTGGACCTGTTCCCAGGTCGGGTGTGCCGGCAGGTCAATGCCGAACAGGCGCAGGCAGGTGAGCGCGGTGGTCACAGCCTGCAGGTGTTCCGAGTTCAGGAGGTGTAACTGGACCTTCAGATGGTAGACGGCCGCTTGGTCGACTTTCGACGCGCCGCGCTGCAGCAACTCCATAATCAACTGCTCGGCGGCTTCGAAGTTGCCGCTCAGAAGCTCGCACTCCGCGCGTTCGAGCCATACGCCGAACGTCAACCCGTACTGGTTGCCCCAGTCTCGATCGTCGAGCAGGGCCATGCCGGCCTCTAAATATGCGCAAGCCGACGCATAGGCCGCCGATGCCTTGGCCTTTCGCCCGGCGCGCAGATCGAGCGCGGCCACCTGCGCCTTCTCGTCCCGCTCGACCAGCAGCGCGGTGCCCCGATTGAGCTGGTTCGCGACATCGAACAGATGCTCGGCGGGATCGTCCCACGCCATATTCGCGAGCAGCACACGGCCGATGCGCAGGTGAATGTCGGCGCGCTCGGCTTCGGGAATGAGTGAATACGCCGCCTGCTGGATCCGATCGTGCAGGAATTTGTAGGCGCTGTCCTCGCGAAAGACGAGCCCAGCGTGAACGGCCTCCCAGAGTGCCGCGTGGGTAGCCTCCTCGGTTGTCCCGTGAACCAAGGCCAGAGTGACGATCGGGGCGGCATTGCCCAGGCAGGCGAGCTGTTTCAGGGTTTCCTGGGTGTTGGAAGAAAATCGTCTTAGCTTCCCGGCCATAAGATCCACCACGTTATCGGTGTAGCTCTTGGCGCGGATGCGATCGATGTTCCATTGCCACGCTGAAGCGGCTGGATCGAATGCGAGCAGTTCCTCGTCGGCCAACGCGATCAAGAACTGGATTGCGAAGAACGGATTGCCGCCCGTCCTCTCCTGGACTAGCTCTGCCAATGGCCGCGCGCGCTCCGGCTCGCAGTGGAGCGCGTCGGCGATGAGCCGGCCAACATCGTCGCGCTCGAGGGGCGCCAGCACAATCTCATGCACCCTTGCGTCGGCTGCGCGGATCGCCTCCAGAGTCCGCAGAAGCGGGTGCGCGGGGCCGACCTCGTTGTCCCGGTAGGCGCCGACCAGCAGCAGGTGCCGCACTTCCGAGTGCGTAACCAGATGCTCGAGGAGTTCGAGCGTTGCAGCATCCAGCCATTGCAAATCATCGAGGAACAGCGCGAGCGGGTGCTCCTTGCGCGCGAACACCCCGAGGAATCGCCGCAACACCATCTGGAAGCGGTTCTGCGCGTCCTGCGGCGGCACATCCGCGACCGGCGGCTGTTGCCCAATCACGAGTTCCAGCTCGGGAACGAGGTTGACGATGATCTGACCATTCGGACCCAGCGCCTCGATTAAGGATTTCCGCCACCGGCCAAGCTCCTCCTCGCTCTGGGTGAGCAGCGAGCGAACAAGGCTCTGGAATGCTTGGCCCAGGGTCGCGTAGGGGATGTCGCGCTTGTACTGATCGAACTTGCCCGATGCGAACAGGCCACGCGGGGCGACGATCGCCTTGTGCAGCTCGTTCACCACCGAGGATTTGCCAATGCCGGAATAGCCGGACACGAGCACGAATTCCAAGGTGCCGTTCGCCACGACCCGGTCGAAGGAAGTGAGCAGAATCTCGATCTCGCGCTCCCGGCCGTAGAGCCTCTCCGGGATTAGCAGCCGGTTCGATGCGTCGTGAGCGCCGAGCGGGAACGGGTCGATACGACCGTGCGATTCCCATTCCGCCAAGCCGCGCCGCAGGTCGGCCTCTACGCCAGCGGCTGTCTGGTAGCGTTCCTCGGCGGTCTTGGCGAGAAGCTTCATCACGATTGCCGAGAGCAGAGCTGGGACGCACGCGCCCTGCTCGTTGAGTGGCACTGGTTGCCGCGCGATATGGCAGTGCACCCACTCCATCGGGTCGGCGGCGGTGAAGGGGAGATGGCCCGTCAACATTTCATAAAAGGTGACACCCAGAGCATAGAGGTCGCTACGGGAGTCCACCGAACGATTCATCCTGCCGGTTTGTTCCGGCGCCATGTAGGCGAGCGTGCCGGCGATCACCTCCGGCGGCGCGGGGGCTTGATGCTCGCGCGGCAGACGCGAGGCAATGCCGAACCCGGTCAGCCATACGCCGCCGCTTGCCGCGTCCACCAGGATATTTGCCGGCTTGATGTCCTTATGGATAAGGCCTCGCTCATGCACTCGGCGGAGCGCCCCCGCGAGAGGGATCGCGATGCGCAGGAAATGCGATACGTCCAGTGGTCGGCCAAGCAGTCGATCGACCGGCGCACCGCCGGGATCCTCAAGGACCAGCGTCATGCGGTCATTGTAGCGCGTCAGCGCGACTGGTCGCGTTGCCCAGTCAGCGTCAAGTTCGGCTTTCAGCGCATATTCGTGTTCGAGCCGCTCGACGCAACCGAGCGCGGTTTCTTTCACGACAACAAGCAGGATCGGCGCCAAGCCGTTGCCGGAACCCCGGTAGAGAGCGATGTCTCCCTCCCTCAGCGGCGACAATGCGTAGCTCGAGAGCTGCTTCACGAGGGCCTCCTGCCAGGAGGACTGCTTTAGTACCTTGATTAGGTTACGTTTGCTCTGGCCCGTCAATCCAAAAACAGACGCCAAAAAAGCGATCCTATCACAGATCCGTGCTCTATTATGGCTAGAGATGAAGAGGACCGGGTTGGCCTTCACAAAGCTAAGATGCAATCTCGAGGAAGAATGCGCAGGCCGGTCAGCCGTACGTTCACCTGATCCTGCCGCAGCACGATCGCATCAGCCGAAAGGCTCCGCACGTTTTCGATGAAGCGGGCCAGAGAACAGCCCGATCATACCGCCAGCTTAGACGATTCCATCAAGTCATTAACTCGAATAAGGTTTTCGGTACACACAGGTACATTCACGGGGATGCAAAATCGAGCCCGTCGGCAATCGGTTGCGAGGCGACAACGAAATTGTCAGCTCAGCTGAACGCGAAAGCCAGCAAGCTCGAGCCCAGCAGCACAAGGCTGGCCACTGTCAGCGTGAGGAATCCATCGGAAACCAAATCGTGATTGTGCATGATAAACCTGCCGTGTGGGATGCTCGTCCGAATTTACTACAGCGTTCCAAACAGGCCTCTGAGACGCTGACGGAAATCGACTCCGTCTGCACGATTCAAAACTTTGCGCCTCGCTAGTCGGAGGCCTGGCTCAGCGCAGCGCCTTCCGCGTGAAACAGAAACATGCTCGATTTGGGCGGATTCTTCCACCACACTTGCGTTCTGCGGCATAACACCTTCTGGTCGTCTGCGATAAACCTTGGTTTGACCGTCACGACGAAACGGCAGCGATGTCGGGGAGGGCGTACGAAGTGTTCGGGATGGAGGCCAGTATGGAGCCGCGCTGAGGCCGCCTCGATTGGCGGCCTTGCAGCAAATTCCGATCAAGCCGCCTCTGCCCCAAGTGTCAGGGCCGTATGATGCTAACCAGGATCGAACATAACCCTGGAGGTCACTGGTGCGGGTCTTCGACTGTCCGCGATGGGAGTATGTCCAAAAAATGCCGATTGAATACCCGCAGAACGTGGGGCCGGCGGCCAGCAGGAATTTAGGCTCCCCACTGTCTCAGAAGGGAGCCGCCAGCGCTCACAACGGCGGTTCTTGCCTGCCTATGGCAAGCCACTCCGGGAATCTAACAGAAAATTTAATGGGACCGACGGATTGCGAATCTACATCAGGATCGTGCCGCTCTCCATCAGGCAGGCACTGCTAGTACGGTCCCAGCGGCTCCCCCCGGTCGCTGGGGCCAATCGCCCGCGCACAGCCGATCGGGGACGCTATCGACCTATGGAGAAATCTAAATGCAGAGAGTGAGGAAGGCTGTAGCTACGCCGTACGCCGTCCCGATCGGCACAGGCCTATTGCTCACCTTGTGTGCTTCCGCCAACGCCGCGACGGTGCATCGCTCTAAACCGCGACATGTCCAAGGTTTTCACTACGCCGTTCCGTCACAGCCGCCGTTCCACTACGACGACACCCCGAGCTACAACGATCCGTCCAAGTTTGGCGGCGGCACGGCGTTATAAGAACGAGACCGCCCGGTCATGCTCTGAATTGTCTTCCGCCTTCCGCGGCATGGCGGACATGGCCGACTTGCTACTGGCTCGACCCGGTCGCGAATGCAAACCCAAGCAGTCTCGCAAAGTCTGCCTTCTGTCAATCGGCCGCCGAGCCGCCTACGCCAACATGGAGCGCTATAAGCGGCCGCTTCAATTCGTCCACCTGGCCCAAGCGCAGCCAATCAGGCTCGAGAATATATTCGGAGCCTCAGGCGTTTTTTACCCGCCGATCCACTGGTGAACTCCGAATCGGCCGATGACGCTGATGTCGGCCATCGGCCGCGTTGCACAAGTCGTTGAATAACTCTCTTCGGATTGTGAATAAAATTTTAGCGGCCGATGGCGCGCTCACGCGCAACGGCGCGTGACGATCGCGGGCCGGAATTTGTGATCGTTTCCTCCTCTGACCTCGCGCAGCGGTGAACGACCATGAACAAATATTTCATTTAAACCGCCGGTCGTTCCACTCATCTCCAAAGCAGACGCCAGAATGTTTTGGCATCTGTATCCAATGGAGAAACTGAATGACCAGATTTAAAGTTCTGTCGGCTGGGCTGATCGCCGCAGCCATGCTGACCACGCCCGTGATAGCTCGGGAGTATCGGTACGTCGCCAAGGGAACCGATGTCAGCGCCCCGCGTGGCGCCCTTGATGGGCGTGACTGCGTCCGCGCTCCGGACGTCGGCGCATTTGCGTCGGCCCCCTATACCAGACCCCCGTGCGAACCGGCGTCGTTTAATTGATCAGTCGGCGCCGCATCGGGCTGAACGGCAACGAACCCGGATCGATAACCGTGCGCCCCTGGCACTGTTATGTGGGAAGCCTGTGAATAGTTCGGGCTGGGAGCGATTGCCACCAGCCCGAATTCTTTGAACGGCCCCACGCTGCTGAGCATTCAAATTTCCTGCGGGCGCGTGCGTCCGGTTGCGGCCCATCGCATTTCGCGGCGCTGCGGAATCTGGTCGCGATCGACCCAGCGAGATTGCCAACTGGCTCAATGATCGGGGTATTCGACCAGCCAGCGGACGTGCCGTTAGTCCCCAGCTATACACAAGTGACGGCATATGCAGGAGCATCCAATGGTGACGGTGCGCGAACCCGTTCCTAAGCCGGTAGGTATCACCGATCTGCGCCCAACCCAGATTACCGTAGGCATGCGCGAGGTCGAGGGAAAGCGGAAGGGCTGGCGCGAGAAGAAGGACAAGAAAGCTGCGGAGTTTCTCGGCAAACACATGATTCCAGTCATTCTGGGAGCCAGTGATCGCCTTTATATTATTGATCATCGTCATTTGACGCGCGCACTTCACGAGGAGGGCGTCAAAGATGTGTTGGTTGCGGTTGTCGCCAAACTTAGCATGGTCGACCCGAATACTTTTTGGAAGATTCTCGACAATCGCAGGTGGATGCATCCGTTTGACGACAAGGGTCGTCGTCGCGACTACAAGGATATTCCGAACTCCAACGTGCCGAATTGAATTGAGCCACGCCCCGCCGGGCGAGTGATCCGGCCATTAGGGATTTCATTCGGCATCGCGGAAAAACAATGGGATTGTAATGATCCTGATCGCATTCCCGCCAAAGTGCGCAAGAACACCACAGACTTAGCAAGCTGTGGCAAGCAAGATTGCGACGAACGAGTAGATTGGTCGCTTCGGAGGATCCTGAATGCAGGTAGGTTTCCAGTTGAGTGTTCATCGGCGCGATCTGCTGCGCTTCGCGATCGCAACCGCCGCGGCCACGTCAGGGACGCTGGCCACCGAGGCCGTCGCGGCCGAGCCGTTTGCTGGCCCTAGCAAGCGCAAGTCGCGTTATCAGCCGAACTCGATCGAGGTTCAAGATTTCTACCGCGTCAACAGTTATCCGACGCGATAGGGAGGCGTCCGTGCTTTTCAGGAAATCGGAACGCAGCGCAAACCAACACCAATCAGCCGTCGCACCGGCGGCTCCATCCGGCATCGGCATCGATCGCCGCAGCTTCCTCAACCGCTCAGGCTTGACCGTCGGTGCGCTCGCGGTGCTCGGCGATTTGCCGCTCGGTGGCGTGCGCAATGCGCAGGCCGGCCCGCCGCCAGCCGTTGGTGCGGCGGTTGCGACCCGCAAGAATATCTGCACCCACTGCTCGGTCGGCTGTTCTGTTATCGCGAAAGTAGCGAACGGCGTGTGGATCGGACAGGAGCCGGACTACGATAGCCCGATCAATCGTGGATCGCACTGCTGCAAGGGCGCCGCGGTTCGCGATGACGCGATGAACGACCGCCGCCTGCGTTACCCGGTAAAGCTCGTGGATGGGCAATGGACACGCGTCACGTGGGAAAAGGCCATCGACGAGATCAGCGATAAGTTGCTCGAGATCCGCCAGAAATCCGGACCGGACTCGGTATACTGGCTTGGGTCGGCAAAATTCACCAACGAAGCCGCCTATCTCTACCGCAAGCTGGCGGCTTTCTGGGGCACCAACAATTCCGACCATCAGGCGCGGATCTGCCATTCCACCACGGTCACCGGCGTAGCCAATACCTGGGGCTATGGCGCGATGACCAACAGCTACAACGATATCCGCAATGCCAAGACCATTGTGATCATGGGCGGCAATCCAGCGGAGGCGCATCCTGTTTCGCTCCAGCATATTCTTGAAGGCAAGGAGCTGAACCGGGCCAACATGATCGTCATCGATCCGCGCATGACCCGAACGGCCGCGCACGCCACCGAGTATGTCCGCGTGCGCCCCGGCACTCACATCCCGACAATCTATGGAATGCTTTGGCACATTCTCCAGAACGGCTGGGAGGACAAGGAGTTTCTTCGCCAGCGGGTTTACGGCATCGACGAGGTCCGCGAGCAGGTGGCGAAATGGAATCCCCAGGAGGTCGAACGCGTCACAGGTCTGCCTGAAGCGCAGGTCAAGCACGTCGCCGAAATTTTCGCCAAGCAGAAGCCTTCGACGCTGATCTGGGCGATGGGGCAGACGCAGTACTCATTTGGCACCGCGAACGTCCGCGCCAGTTGCCTGCTGCTGCTGGCGACGGGCAATGTCGGCGGTCCCGGAGGCGGCGCCAACATTTTCCGTGGCCATACCAATGTGCAGGGCGCCACCGATCTTGGCCTCGATGTAACGACGTTGCCGCTTTATTACGGCCTCGCGGAGGATGCCTGGCAGCATTGGTGCCGCGTATGGGAGGTGGACTACGACTGGATCGCGTCGCGCTTCGCGACCAAGGCGCTGATGGAAAGTCCGGGAATTACAAGCACGCGCTGGTTCGATGCGACTTTATTGCCGAAGGACCAGGTCTCACAGCCCAACGACGTGCAGGCGATGTTCGTCATGGGACATGGCGTCAACACCATTACGCGGATGCCGGAAGCCAAGCGAGGGATCGAAAAGCTCGAACTGCTGGTGGTGTGCGATCCCTATCCGACCGCCTGGTCAGTGCTCTCGGAACGCAAGAACGGCATTTATCTCTTGCCGGCCTGCACCAGCTTCGAGATGGATGGATCGCGGACCGCCTCGAACCGCTCGCTGCAGTGGGGCGAGAAGATCGTTGATCCGGTGTTCGAATCCAAGAACGACTACGACACGATGTACATGCTCGCCCGCAAGCTGGGCTTCGCCGATCGGATGTTCAAGAATATCAAGGTCGAGAACGGCTCGGTATCGGCAGAGGACATTCTGCGCGAGATCAACCGTGGCGGTTGGTCGACCGGTTATTGCGGACAATCGCCCGAACGGCTCAAGGCTCACATGAGGAACCAGGCAAAATTCGATGTGGTGACCCTGCGCGCGCCAAAGGACGATCCTGAAGTAGGTGGCGAGTATTACGGTTTGCCGTGGCCGTGCTGGGGAACGCCGGAGTTCAAGCATCCGGGTACAGCGATCCTTTACAACACCCATCTGCCAGTCAAGGAAGGCGGCGGCACGTTCCGCGCCAGGTTCGGTATTGAACGCGTCGTCAAACGCAAGGTGATGGAAAACGGTCAGCTGGTCGAAAAGGAAGAGCATGACAATCTGCTGGCCGATGGATCTTATTCAGTCGGGTCTGAAATCAAGGATGGATATCCCGAATTCACCTTGGCCGTGCTGAAGAGACTCGGCTGGGACAAGGACCTTACGCCGCAGGAAATGGATATCATTCAGCAGGTGAACCCTGCCAATCCCGATACGGTGTCATGGTCGACCGATCTTTCCGGCGGAATTCAGCGTGTCGCGATCGAGCATGGTTGCTCGCCTTGCGGCAATGGCAAGGCGCGCATGATCGCCTGGAATTTGCCTGATCCGGTCCCCGTGCATCGCGAGCCCGTCTTCACTCCCCGTACGGATCTGGTCGCGGACTATCCGGCCTACCCGGATGGCAGGCAGTTCCGGATGCCCAATATCGGCTTCACCGTGCAGAAGACGGCAGTCGACCGCGGCATCGTCAAGCAGTACCCGCTGATCCTCACCTCGGGCCGGATAGTCGAATATGAGGGGGGCGGCGAAGAGACGCGCTCCAACAAATGGCTCGCCGAGCTGGTTCAGAATATGTACGTCGAAATCAATCCCGAGGATGCGGGAGCCCGCGGGATCAAGGATGGCGGCTGGGTCTGGGTGAGCGGACCTGAGAGCAACTCGAGGACCCGCATGAAAGCTCTCGTGACGGAGAGGGTCGGCAAGGGTGTCGCCTGGATGCCGTATTCCTTTGCCGGCTATTACGAAGGTGCTGATTTGCGCGCCAAATATCCTAGGGGCAATGACCCAATCGTGCTGGGCGAAAGCGTCAACACACTCACGACCTACGGTTACGATCCCGCGACTGGGATGCAGGAGCCAAAGGCGACCCTTTGTCAGATCAGGGCGGCGTAGGAGCAGATCATGGCGCGCATGAAATTTCTTTGCGATGCAGAGCGATGCATCGACTGCAACGCCTGCGTTACGGCATGCAAAAACGAGAACGAGGTTCCCTGGGGCATCAACCGCAGGCGAGTCGTCACCATCAACGACGGCAAGCCTGGTGAGCGTTCGGTTTCGATGGCGTGCATGCATTGCACCGATGCTCCCTGCGCTTCGGTTTGCCCTGTGTCATGTATTTATCCGACCGACGACGGCATCGTGCTCCATGACAAGGATATCTGCATCGGTTGCGGTTATTGCTTCTACGCCTGTCCATTCGGCGCGCCGCAATATCCGAAAGTCGGCAATTTCGGTTCGCGCGGCAAAATGGACAAGTGCACCTATTGCGCCGGAGGCGGCGGCAACGAGGCGCCCGGCAGCGCCGCAGAGTACGCCAAATACGGCTCGGACCGGTTCGGCGAGGGCAAGCTGCCATTATGCGCTGAGATGTGTTCGACCAAATCGCTGCTGGCGGGCGATGGTGACGTCATCGCGCAGATCTACAAGGAACGGGTTCTGAGGCGCGGCTACGGTTCCGGCGCCTGGGGCTGGTTGACCGCCTATCACGAGGACATCGAGGTCTGAGTGCACGTTGGGTCATCAAGAACAGCGTATTCGCAAATCCGAGAAGGATAATCGCCATGGCGCTCTCAGCAGGTATTCGCTCGATCGCGGTCGCGGCAATGCTCTTGATCATGACGGCAATGGTTCCCGCCTTCGCTGAGAAGTTTGCCCCGGATGGCGCGCCCGACCCGAGCGCAAGCGTGATCGGCGAGCGTGCCCTGTTAAATCAGGTGCCGCATGTCGAAGGGCAGATCACTATTCCCGATGTGAAGGCCAGAGTGCTGATCCAGCCGATGGGACGGACCTGGGACTGCTTCCACGAGGTGCTGTTGCACTGGGGTGGCGCGATCGTCATTCTCGGCACCATCGTCGTCCTGGGCGCGGCCTATCTCATCATCGGAAGGATACGGATTTCGGCCGGCCGGTCGGGACAAAAGGTGCTGCGCTTCAAGGCCCTCGAGCGTTTTTCGCACTGGTTGACGGCAGTGTCCTTTGTTGTTCTCGGCCTCACCGGACTCAATGTCACCTTTGGCAAGATCGTGCTGATGCCGCTGATCGGCCCCTACGCTTTCGGGGATCTCTCGCAGGCTGCGAAGTACGTGCACAACTTCACCAGCTTCGCCTTCGTGGCCGGCCTTATCCTGATCGCGGCAATATTTTTCCGCGACAATTTTCCGCAAAGGGTGGACATAGACTGGCTCAAACAGGGCGGGGGCTTCATTACGTCGAAACATGCGCCCGCCGGGCGCTTCAATCTCGGAGAGAAGCTTGTGTTCTGGCTTTCGCTGGCGGCCGGTGCGGCAGTCACGGTGTCAGGCTTTCTGCTGTTGTTTCCTTTCTACGGAACCAACATCGCCGAAATGCAGGTCGCCCAAGGCGTGCATGCCGTCGTGGCCATCCTGTTCGTCGCCCTGATCCTCGCCCACATCTATATCGGCACGCTCGGCATGGAGGGTGCGTTCGAGGCTATGGGCACCGGCGAGGTCGACCTCAACTGGGCGAGGGAGCACCACGACCTTTGGCTCGCAAAACAGCTTGCCAAGCAACCGTTGCACGAACGCGGACAGTCCTCGGCAACGCCGGCGGAATGAATATCGGCTTTCTTTCGTGCGATTGGAAAGGCAATCGAGGAAATGCGAGATACGCCCCAGCTGATCAGTGACGCCGAGCCGAAGATGGCGGCGCTGCAGGCGGCCGCCGCCGTACCGATGCCGGATTTGCCTGTCATTTCCGTCGAGAGCTCAGGTGTTATTCTCGTCTACGGTCGGAATGAGGCGGCGATCGACGCCGGACGTCTGCTCGAAGATCGCCTCGACGTTACCGTGTTGATTACGCCGCCCACCGTCATCGCCGTTCCCGCGGCGACCGCTTTCCCGGTCGCGAAGGGGAAGATCGGAACCGCCAGGGGCCATCTCGGCGCGTTCGAGGTCACCGTTGACGATTTCGAAGAGCTGGTGTCGTCGTCGCCTGGCACGTTGATGTTCGGGCCTTCGCGCAATGGCGCACAGTCGCGTTGCGACATCATTCTCGATCTTTCCGGCGGATCATCGCTGTTTGCCGCGGCCGACCTGCGCGACGGCTATCTGCGCGTCGATCCCGGTAACCGGTCTGCCATGCTGGAGGCGGTCAGCAAGGCGCGCGATCTCACCGGCACTTTCGAAAAGCCCCGGTATATCGCCTTCGAGCCGTCACTTTGCGCGCACTCGCGTTCCCGGATCGTCGGCTGTACGCGCTGCCTCGATCTTTGCCCGGCGGGCGCCATCACACCGGCGGGAGACCGCGTCCTGATCGATCCGAACATCTGTGCCGGCTGCGGACAATGCGCGGCGGCCTGTCCTACCGGAGCGGCGTCGTATGCGCTGCCACCGGCGGATGCGCTGCTACGAAAGCTGCGCGCGGTGTTGCTTGCGTATCGCGAGGCCGGCGGAGCCCATCCGGTCGTTCTGGTGCATGATGAGGCGCACGGCGCGCCTTTGCTCGATGCACTGGCCCAGTTTGGCGAGGGCTTGCCATCGCATGTGTTGCCGTTCAGCGTCAATGAAGTCACGCAGGTTGGACTGGAGAGCATCGCGGCCGCGTTTGCCTATGGTGTGTCGTCCATGCGCTTTCTGCTGCGCGATCGGCCGCGGCACGATATCTCCGGGTTGCGGCAGACCATCGCGCTGGCGGAGCCCATTCTGGCGGGGCTTGGGTTCGACGGCGCGCGGGTCGCCACCGTCGAGACCGACGATCCCGACGTGCTCGGCCGCATGTTGCGCGAAGTTGCGTTGCTGCCGCCGACGCCGCGGCCGGCAAGTTTTCGGACCATCGGCGGCAAGCGCGATGTGCTGCGCTTCGCGCTCGGCGAGCTCTATCGCTCGGTTCCCGATCCGCTCGATGTGATCGCCCTTCCGAAGGGCGCGGCGTTCGGTGCGGTCGTGGTCGATGCCGACAACTGCACGCTTTGCCTGGCTTGCGTCTCAGCCTGCCCGACCGGCGCGCTGCGCGACGACTCGGAACGACCGAAGCTGCGTTTTGTTGAAGACGCCTGCGTGCAATGCGGCCTATGCCAGGCGACCTGTCCCGAACGCGTCATCAGCCTCGTTCCCCAGATCGATTTTCGCTCGGGCAGCGCGCCGGCGCGCGTCCTGAAAGAGGAAGAGCCTTTCTGCTGCATCCAATGCAACAAGCCGTTCGGGGTGAAGAGCACGATCGAGCGCGTGCTGGCCAAGCTTGAGGGCAGGCACTGGATGTATCCGGATGCGTCGCAACGCCTGGAGCTTATCAAGATGTGCGACGATTGCCGCGTCGCCGCCGTTTCGCAAGAAAACTTCGATCCTTACTCTGCGCCGGATCGATCGGTTCGCACCACCGATGATTATCTGCAGGAGCGCACCGATTCCAGTCGAGGCCCACGCCCGTGAAATTGCTGCGGACCATTCAGCTCGATGCTTCCGATGCCTTCGTGTTTGAACGCGCGGCGGCACCGGGGGAGTGGGCAGTCTCGGGCGCGTTCGTTTTCCTGAACCTAAACATTCCCGCACTGCAGGGCCGAGCCCGGGCCTCGTTCCGCGCCGGATTTTTGGGACTGAGTTCGCTCGGCCGTTCGACGCTGGTTCAGATCGTCGATGCGACGGAGCAAGACCGTGCGGCCGCGGTCGAGCTTCTCGCCGCGCAGCTTGTAGCACGATTTGGCGCGCCGAACCTCGCATCGGCGCATGCCGCCGCGGAGGAGGAAATCGCCTTCGCGGCCTCGCTTTGCCATTCGGCTGCCGGTGTCATCGTCGCCGTCACGCGGACATTCGAAAGCGGATCGATCCGGGAAGCGTACCGCTCGCTGCTTCCCGGCACGCAGTCACCGTCGCGTCCCTTCAACTTCGTGGAGGTGATCGGAGAAGATGGAACAGAGGCGGAAGAGCATCTCGACCTTGCGGAGCCCGCGAAAGGAGAGAGCATTTGAGCGAGAAGCAGATTTCCGGCTCTCCGGCCGGGCACTTGGTGCTGAAGCTGCAGAACCTCGTGGCCCGCTTGCCGATCGTTGTGAGGAGGCCGTAAATTGAGATCAACCGCACTCGCAAAGCTACCGGCAGGCGTCGTCGTCGAGCGGCGCAGGGCAAAAAGCGTGTGGGCGCAGTTTTTGTGGCGGCCGGTCTCCGTGTTCGCTGGAAAAGCCTCGGCGGTGCCCTGGACCGCGCTCGATACGCGCGCGGAAACCGCCCTGTTTTATGCCGGTCAAGCCACAATCGAATTGCACCGGACCGAGACAAGCTATTACCGCGACAACCTGACCTCCGCCGCGCCCAAGCTGTGGGTGGTTTTGCGTGCCACCGCGTCGGACCCGCCTTATGAGCTTCTCGCCGTGACGGCAGATCCGGCGGAGGGCGAGGCTTTCACGGATTCCGGCAGTAACTTGGTCGACACCGTGCCCATGCCACGCGACATCGCTGAAGTCGTAGATCAGTTTGTCGCCAGTCATCATGTCGAGCGACCCTTCGTAAGACGCCGGCGGGAATCGGCCGAAGCCTCGATCGCAAAACCGGACCACAGGCTTCGCCGCGCCGGACAGGGCGGCGAGAAATGACCGTGCCCGAGAATTTCGTTTCACGCTGGGTGCGGCTAAAGCGCGAGGTCGCGTCGGCACGCAAGACCGAATCCGTTGCGGAAGCACCGCAGCATGCGACGGCCGTTATGCCGGAGGTGGGACTGTACCCCAGCCAGCATAGAGACGACGCGGCGATTGACGAGGCGTTTGATCTGGCAAGCCTGCCATCGATCGAATCAATTGCGGCTGAGACCGATATCCGCGCATTTCTGCACAGCAGCGTACCCGCCGAGCTGACGCGACTGGCGCTGCGCCGGGCCTGGGCGAGCGATCCGGCGATCCGCGATTTCATTGGGATCGCGGAGAACCAGTGGGATTTCAATGATCCGGATGCCATGCCGGGATTCGGTCCGCTGCGGGCGAGCGACAATCTGCCAGGTCCTCTGCAGCAGGCACTCGGCAACGGCGAGAGGCTCGCGGAGGAAACATTGGCGGCATTGCCAGCGCCTCGCGAGCAAGGGCAGTCGCCCGTGCCGAATCGCGAGCCCGACGATCTTGATCGGAGCGCGGAGCGGAGGTTGGACGCCGCGCCGGCAGCCGGCCCCGATCTTGGAGGATTAGTTGTTGGCGGCGACACAGAAGGCATCACAGTCAGTAGAGATCGCGCTGTCGAAGCAAATGATGGTATGCCAAACCAGCGTTCACACGGAAGTGCCTTGCCGCGATTCAAAGTCTGATTTGAGGCAACGTGCGGCTGCGCTACATGCGAAAGTGAGAACTAAGCGGATGCAAGACCTGACCTCACCCATGTTGCTCGAATCCGTGGTCGACGAGATCGACCATGCGCGGGCGCGGGAATACGCGCTGCTCGCGGCCCTGCTTTCTTGTAGTCCCGATGCCCGACTGATCGGGCAACTCGCGCTGCTGATGGGCGACACGACGGCGCTCGGACGAGCTCATGCTTTGCTGGGGAAGGCCGCCAGCCGCTCGAGCGAGCAAAGCGCCGCACGGGAATATTTCGATTTGTTTATCGGGCTCGGTCAGGGCCAGCTGCTGCCGTATGCGTCCCATTATCTAACTGGCTCGCTGTACGGCCGTCCGCTCGCCAGCCTGCGTGAAACCCTTCAGGGCCTCCGCATCGAACCGACCGTGCTGTCCGAACCCGAAGATCACGTTTCAATTCTTTGCGAGATCATGGCGGGTCTGATCACAGGGGAGGTCGCCGCTCAGCCTGGTGCCGATCGCGAGTTCTTCGAAGCCTACCTCGCGCCATGGGCGAAACGCTTTTTTGCCGACCTCGAACACGCAAAATCGGCTCATTTCTTTGCTTGCGTGGGCATGCTCGGGCGAACCTTCATGGGCATTGAAAGCGAGGGCTATGCCCTCTTAGCTTAGGGCTTGCGGATACCCGCGTATTGAGGAATTGGAGCAGACAGGAGAAATGCAATGCGCGCATTCATTGCCGCTTGCCTTGTCGCCGGTGTCATTATCGCCGGGGCTGCGGTCGTCCTCGACAGCTTCGTGCAGGAACCAGTGTCGGTGGCATTTGCAGAACCTAGCACACGAATTTGACGTCGCTGGCCGTATGGATGAACTTACCGGTATCCGAGTTCGCCCTCCCGGTCGGCCAGCTTGCGACAGGAATCGGCAAGGGTCCAATCATCGCTCTCACCGGACATAATGAGAGTTAGGGACCGTCATAGGAGTCGCTTTACCGCCCGGCAGACAGGATAAAACGCCGCCGCAGCAACAAACTTGTTCTGCGCGACGTTTTCCATCGAACCGCGCTCGACGGACGAAAGGCTGAGCCAGCCGCCTTGAGAGAAACCGACAACGATTACCCGCTTTGGATCGACGAACGGCTGCTGAACAAGGGCTTCAGAGCCTGATAGGGATCAAGGGCTGTGTCCATTGCCGCAGCGGGACGACTGCACGTATTCTTGAGCTTGCGCGGACCGAAACTATCGATGGTCAGTGTGACTTATCCCCCAATCGGCGTTGTCTTGTGAGCATCGCGACGGCCGTCGATCGAGATCTCGCAAGAGCCGGAATGTGGCATCTCACGGGAGTTAAGGGCGGCGAATGCCAGGATCATCGTCCGGCCGAGCATAACGAGATAGGCCGACGTGCCCCCGGCCGGTAATCACGCAGCTTCCGCGAACGCGCTCAGGACTGGGACCGAACCGGCCAAGTGCCAGGCCAATCGCCCGCGCTGCAGTCGGATAAAACAGCCTATGGCCGCGCTCCCCAGGCTCCATGCGTGGGATCGAAGGAGATATCTCAGGTTCTGGCCCTTCGCGTCATTTCGCGTGCGCGCAACGATCAGGTCAAAGCGGACATCAAATGGCAGGCAGGACCGGCTGGATCGGTCGCGATGACCCATTCGAGACATGGCTTGCATCTTGTCTTTGGCGAGGGGCGAAGGCTTGATGGGCAGAATGGACTGGATGCCTGAAACAACGATTGCTGCTGCGTGGTTGATCTTTCTTGCAACCTACGTCGTCGTGGCCGTCGGCAAAATACCCGTATACCGGATTGACCGGGCTGGGGCGGCCCTGCTTGGCGGCAGTTTGATGGTCGCCACCGGCGTACTGTCGCTGGAGGAAGCTTATCAAGCGGTCGACTTCAACACGATTGTGCTGCTGCTTGGCATGATGATCGTCGTCGCCAATCTCCGGCTCTCAGGATTTTTTCGTGCTATCACCCACTGGATCGCAGGCCACGTTAGGCGGCCGATAACGTTTCTTGGAATGGTAGTTTTTTCCTCCGGGGTTCTCTCAGCGTTTCTAGTCAACGACACGATCTGCTTGGTGATGACCCCGCTCGTGCTCGAACTCGTGACACGGCTAAAGCGAAATCCTATTCCCTACGTCTTGGCGATCGCTACCGCGTCTAACGTCGGGAGTGTCGCGACCATCACTGGAAATCCTCAAAACATCATGATTGGAAGCCTCTCCCGTATCCCTTACGGCGATTTTGCTGTGGCGCTTGTGCCGGTCGCAGTCATCGGGCTCATGATCACCTACGTTTTCATCGCATTATCCTATCGGAGCGATTTTTTTACGCGCGATCAATTTGACCCAACCGACGTACCAGCCCGCTATCATGGACCGCTGTTGGCGAAGTCCATTGTTGTTCTGGCGGTCATGGTCGTGCTTTTTTTCTTCGGCCAACCAGTTGCCAAGGTGGCTATTATGGGTGGTGGTTTTCTGCTGCTCACGCGGCGCGTGAGACCTGAAAAGGTTTATATCGAGATCGACTGGCCACTTCTTGTGATGTTTGTCGGGTTGTTTGTCGTCACTGGTGGGCTCGAGAAAGCGGTGATCACGGCCGATGTCAGCGCTGCGATCGCCCGCCAGCACCTCGACAACCCGACAATCCTGGCCGGCGTTACGGCCCTGCTGTCCAATCTCGTTAGCAACGTTCCGGCCGTGCTTCTCCTCAAGCCATTCGTTCCGAATTTACAGGATCCGCAACGCGCTTGGCTTGTGGTCGCCATGGCGGCGACGCTGGCTGGAAATTTTACCCTGGTCGGTTCTGTTGCCAATCTCATTGTCGCCCAGCGCGCGAAGGCGCGAGGGGTGGAATTAAGTTTTTGGGCCTATTTCAAGGTGGGGGCGCCACTCACGGTCCTGACTATTGCTTTTGGGCTCTTGTGGCTCTGAGGCAGTTCGGTCGCCCTCAAGCCGACAGGCGGCAAGTCCACTTGTGCCCAGAGCCGACGCCGTCCTTCTCTATGAAGCGCGCCGCAACTGCGACCGCGAAGCGATGGTGGCGAGCAGTACTGCGAGAATGCCTGTCAAGAAGATTCCGTCAAACGTCCCTGCGCCGCCGATCGAAGCGATGGGCGCGCCGAGGCTCCCGATCTTGTCCAGATTGAGAAGATCTGCGCCAATCAGCGTTCCCATTGATCCGCCGATATAGGCCAGCGGTGCGGCATATTCGCGGGAGAGCAGGAGGGCAAGCATCGCCGTGCTGACGACAGGCACAAACACCGGAACGGCGATTCCTATTCCGGGTACCGGCGTGGCCATCCAATGGATAATGGCGGCGATTGCTGCCGTGGCGATCGCCGCCCTGACCCAGAGGTCATATCGAATGAGCAGATAGGCGGACATCAATGTCGGGATCACGGCGCCGCCGACATTCACGGCCAGGATCGTGCCGCGCGAAACCACAACCGGCACGACATAGCGCATACCGAAAAAGTCCACGATCTCTCCGGACCTGACCGGTGGGCCGGTCAACTCCGTGATCGGAACGTTGATATAGCTGCCGATCAATGAGCCGAACAGGAGCAGGAATGCAGCTCCCGGACCCACTCCCAGTCGCATATAGGCATATCCGAGGATCCGCAGCTGGATCAGGATGACCAGCACCACAGCCAGGAAGACCAGGATCGAGAACGATCCCGGTGTCAGTGGCAAATAGTGAAACTGACTATCCAAGATCGGTGCCCTGCTTGGCTTGACTGGCCGCTCATTAGTTGGGAGATCGTTCACACGATCACAAGGATCATCCCGTAGGAGTGCGCGCGCGGCTCGACTCCCGAATGATATGGCCGTCTTGGCGGTCCGTTTGTTGCCGATCTCATTCGGCGGGCGTGGCCGCGGCCGCGCGGTGGTCCGTCGCCATCCGCTCTAGGGCGAGCCTGGCGAGGCCGGCGTGCAGAATGGCAGCGACGATGGCGCCGGCGATCGGGGCCGTCAGATACAGCCAGGCATCGCTGAAATCGCCGGTTGCGACCATCGGGCCCAGCGCCCGCGCCGGGTTGAAGGGAGCTCCGGTGAGGGCGCCGCCCATGATGATGTTGAAGGTCAACGTCATGCCGATCGCCAGCGGCGCGAGGCTGCCGGCGCGGCCTGCAACCGCGGTGCTGAGGACGACCGTGACCAGAAAAAAGGCGAGCAAGGCCTCGATCATGAAGCCGGCCTCCGGGGTGATCGTCAGGGTCGTGGCGCCCAAAGCCAGGTTATGCGCGAGAGCCGGCATGCCGAGGCCTGTGGCGGTGCCGCCCAGAACGGTCCGCAGCATGAGCGCGCCGGCGACACCGCCAATGAGCTGGCCGATGATGTAGCCAAATGCCTCGCCAATCCTCATTGCGCCGGCGGCGAGCACGCCGACGGTGACGGCGGGGTTAAAATGCCCGCCCGACACTGGGCCGTAGGCGAAAGCAAGGGCCATGATGGCCAGGCCGTGAGCGAAGGCAACCGCGGTGATACCGTTGAGGCCGGCTCCGCCGCCGACCACGGCCGCGGCACCGGCCCCGATGAACACGAATGAGAAAGTGCCGATGAGCTCGGCGAGGAGTTTTGGTGCAATCCGGTCGGACATTGTTCTCTCCAGAGATGTGATTGGCTGCTCGGCGCGATCAGCTTCACGCCAAGAACCGCGTTGATTCGAGGAACCGGCGGCACGGGAGGAGGGACCGCCAGGCCTGCGAAGCGGGCGGCGTTACTCCGCGGCGACTATTTGCGGCGCGAAATCGATGCCGATTGCCTTCGCGATGCCGGCGCCGTATTCGGGATCGGCCCTGTAACAGTGGGCGATCTGCCGCTTGACGATCTCGACCGGCACGCCTTGCATCGCCGCCTTGTAGTTCTGGAACAGCTGCTGCTTCTGGTCGACGCTCATCAGCCGGAACAGGTCGCCGGGCTGCCGATAGTCGTCATTGCCGTCGCGGTGATTGTAGCGGTCGGCCGCGCCCGAGATCGGAAGCGGCGGCTCGCCGAAGCGCTCGTCCTGCACGGGGCCGCTGAACGAATTCGGCTCGTAATAGGCATCGGGATTCGGGTTGCTTACGAGCCGCATGGCGCCATCGACGTTATAGGTGTGCACGGGGCAGCGCGGCTTGTTGACGGGAAGCTGATCCGCATTGATGCCGATGCGATAACGGTGCGCGTCCGCGTAGGAGAAGATACGCGCCTGCAGCATCTTGTCGGGCGAATGGCTGATGCCGGGCACGATATTGGCGGGCGACAGCGTGGCCTGCTCGACTTCGGCGAAATAGTTCTCCGGATTGCGGTTGAGCTCGAGCACGCCGAGCTCCATCAGCGGGTAATCCTTGTGCGGCCATACTTTGGTAAGGTCGAAGGGGTTGTACCAGTGCTTGCCGACATCGCTCTCCGGCATGACCTGCACGGAGAATTTCCATTTCGGAAAGTCGCCCCTCTCGATCGACTCGAAGAGATCACGCTGGTGGGTCTCGCGGTCCTGCGCGACCCTCTCGGCGGCTTCTGCATTGGTCCAGTTCTTGATGCCCTGCATGGTCTTGAAGTGAAACTTGACCCAGTGACGCTCATTTTTGGCGTTGATAAACGAATAGGTGTGCGAGCCGAAACCATCGACATTGCGATAGCTCTGCGGCAGGCCTCGCTCCGACATCAGGATGGTGACCTGATGCAGGCTCTCCGGCGACAGCGACCAGAAATCCCACATCGCGGTCGGCGACCGCATGTTTGATCTCGGGTGCCGTTTCTGGGTGTGGATGAAGTCAGGAAACTTCAGCGCGTCGCGCACGAAGAAGACCGGCGTATTGTTGCCGACCATGTCCCAGTTGCCTTCCTCCGTATAGAAGCGCAGCGCGAAGCCGCGGACGTCGCGCTCGGCATCGGCGGCACCGCGCTCGCCCGCCACCGTCGAAAAACGGATGAAAGCTTCGGTCTTTTTACCTTTCTGCAGCACCTTGGCCTTGGTGTATTTCGTGATGTCGTCGGTGATGGTCAGCGTACCATAGGCGCCCGAGCCCTTGGCGTGCTGGCCGCGTTCGGGAATGCGCTCGCGGTTCTGGTGGGCAAGCTTCTCGAACAGAAGGAAGTCCTGCATCAGCACCGGGCCACGCGGACCCGCCGTGATGCTGTTCTGATTGTCGGAAACCGGCATGCCGCTGTCAGTAGTGAGGATGGGGCGTTTGGCCATGAAGTCATTCCTGTTCACGAGTGATCGAGATCCGGGCAATACGGCGCCTGCAGCGGTGTCACTGTTTCGCAACGTCGTCTGTTCTGGCGTCACCTGACAACCGTTCGAGAGAACCCGGGCGTGAAAAATGTAGGCCATCCGCTTGGCCATAGCTTTGGTTCGAATTGCCGCGATTGTGCAGGCCTTGCCTCAATTATCGTGCATGCGATCGCCGCTCAGCTTCGCTTCAGTCCGATCAGTGACGTCATTCTGCGAAATACGCGAATTCGTGCAAATCGAACCGTAGAATAAACCCGTATTTAATCGTCGGCTTCGACCGAAGCGCTATCTCTTCCCCAACGCTAATGAGCTGCGCGCGTCACAAACGATCAATTCGGCAATGGCACGGGACCCTTATGACCTTCTTTCATCAGTTCAACATTCTCGCGGCCTCGCGCAACGAGGGCCTGCATCCGAAACTCCGGGACTTGCTTGAGCGTGCGGCCGCCGCTCCGTTTTCCGAGGTCTCCGTGCGCCCGGATGGCCTGATCCAGGCTGGACCAAGCCCGGATTCGGAAGTCGTCGCATCGCGGGGCAACGTGACGCCGTTTTTGCGAGAGCCGGCCCGCGCCGTCGTTGCTGCGCCCAAACCGGGACCGAAGAGGATATCGGCGGCCAGTCCGAAGCGAGACCGCATCCCTTAGTCATGCAAACGGTCTTGTCGAATCTGCACTCACGGACAAATCACACCCTCGGCGCAATCATCGTCATCGGCGTGAGTATTTTTCGCCACTTCAGCGATCGCGACCAACAGGTGCTGGCGCGCTGCCGCACCCAACAACCTTGTCCGGCTGTCGCACGAGAGCTCTTGGATATCGTTGCTGAAGGCGCCGGTCGCTCGGGCCGCGCCCGTGTCGGCTTGATCAACCGAGCGGTTGACCTGGCCATCACGCCCACCTGCGATGAGGCGCAATGGTGCGTGGCGGGCCATTGGAGCCCTTCTTCAGGTGGGCTTATCCCATGAAGATGTGCGGATCGTCATCTTGCAAAACGTCCCGCGCCGGCCGCTCGAGCCCGGTCCGCTTCGTCCGGTCCGCTTAAGTCCACGGCACGCGCGGCGCAAATCAAGACAGCCGTCTGTGGTCGAACGGACCCGAACCAGCACTGCAAATTTTAGCGGTGAGGTGCTGCTGTCGCTTAGCTAAAACATTGTCCGCAACAAAGGAGACAACCATGAACAACGCAGCCGACAACATGAGCGATGATAAAGGGATCAGCCGTTCGCATTGGGATTTATGTCCAACGGAATGAAAGTCCCCGGACTAACGTCCGACGAGATATCTACGGCGCCGCCGCAAAATTCGCCGACATTCCCACTCGTCACTATATGCGCATGGCGATTCTTATTGGTCAAATCCTTGCTCGCGCACGGCTCCGACATGCGTCTGGCTTGCCCTGCCCGGCTTCACACCGCACAAGCGCAGGCGCTTTCGGGTGAACGCATCCCGAACGTCACGATTGCGACCTGCGGGATTCGTCTATGAATACCTCGATTGGGAGAGAGTGATTGATCACATAGGTGCCGTAGTTCCGGTCGTGCTTGTCAGGTTGCATCACGCCGGCCGTGTCCATGGCGCGGGCCAGCAGCGTGTACTGCCCTGGCTCATTCGGTGTTAACCAATCGAGCTTCCAACGTCGCCACGCATGACGTCGCATAGGATCTATGAATTCTGCCGGGGTCCATATTCGGCCACCGTCGGTGCTCACCGCAATCGCCGTCACGTCGGTTTCACCCGCCCATGCAGCGCCGGAGATCGTGTAGACCCGGTTTGGAGCAAGGGTTTCATAAACACGTGGTCGCGCAATTTGGGACTTGAGCTGCATTTCTCCTAGTGCGCGCCGAACGGGCTGTCCTTCCGTCATAGCCCAGTAGGCATAGTCCGTCGTCTGCCAATAGCCGTGAAACGGCTCGCGTACAGCCTGGATACCTGTCAGCCACTTGACGGACGCCATTCCATAATGTCCGGGGACAATTGCGCGGACTGGAAATCCGTGATCCCGCGGAAGCTCGCGCCCGTTCATCTGGTAGGCGATCAGGACTTCCGACCGAAGTGCCTTGGTTCGGGATAGGCTCCAGGTGTATGATATCGGCATGGGAGGCACGGGCTCTTCTTTCGGCGTCCCGCGATCCGCACCTTCGAGCACGATCTCGCAAGCATCTTCAGCCAGGCCGGCCCGGTCCAGCAATGCTCGCAGGGGCACCCCGGTCCATTCTGCGTTGCTGACCGCTCCGAGTTCCCACTGTGCCCCTTGCACTTGGGGGACGAGAAAGACCCGACTATTGCCTGCGCATTCCAAAGTCGCGACCCGGGTCTCAGATGGCATGTTGCGCAACTCTTCGTAACTTAACGCAAGCGGACTCCTGACAGCGCCGTCGATGCGCAGCTTATAGGAAGCGCGGTCCAAGTTCGGTATCAGAAAATGACTGCGGATGTAAAACAACTCCGTCGGAGTCAGATAGGAGTCGATCCGGTCGAAGGGAGCTTCGAGATTCTTCGGCTCCTTCTGCCGGATGGTGAGACCCGCGGAAAATATCTGATTTGTGTTGTCGATGTAATTGGCTTTCGAACCTTCCATCATCCTCTCCTATTTGCCGGGCTCGACGCCGGCGAACGTGGCGTGCAACGCGTGCAGCGGTTCTGTCAGGAAGCAGGTCAGGTAGATCGTCATGGCGAAGCCGAGCAGCGCCAGCAAACTGGCCACGAGAACGCCCTGCTTGGAGAGAGAGCGGTGCGCGAACCGATCGCGGTTCAATTCGCCAACCAGTCGCACAAAGCGTCGTGCGGAAAACAGGTTCACGATTGCGCCGATCGCAATCAGCGCGGCTCCAAACCAAACTGAGAACTCGTGCGGCTGACCGGCAGGGAGCTGTTGCGGTAGGTAGGGCATACTCCCGAAAATCCCAAAACGGGCTACCACAAACCCTAATCCCATCAGTGAGATACCTGTGCGAATCCAGGCGAGAAATGTTCGCTCTTCCGCGAGATAGTCGCGCAATTCGGCTGCTGGTTTTGCGGGAGTGATACCCATTTCGCCGTTACCATTAGAGTCACATTGACCACCATCGGCCAATGCAGCCGCCTACGCTTGATTTAGTCGGCGCCCGGAAACGAGCGCCACAAGAAGAAGTCGGGCCGACGGATTTCCACCTCCGGCCCGACCTCTCGCGACGCGGATCGATCAGTAGACCGTCGTGGGTTCGCAAGGCGGAACGGTCCACGGATCGCTGGCAAATGCGCCCACGTCCGAAGCCCGAATGCAACCAGCGCCGTCAACGGTAGTTGTAGTGGTGTGCTGTCGCACAGCGGCGCTGTGCTCGCGAGCCATAGCAGGAGTTGCGACCATGGACGTGGCGATCAATGCTGCCGATAGAAGTTTGAGCTTCGTCATTCGATTTCTCCATTGGATAGAAAATCCAACAGCGTGTGGCCTTCGTCCAGTTGACTTAGGATCGTGGTTCGCCAACACCACTAAATTACAATTTAGAACCGGCTGCTGCCCGCAATGCCTCATTCGATCGCTCGGCGGTCAAAACCAATTCAGAACCCTAAATTGGTTTTTAATTGAGAGCCCAGTGTGCGGCGTGCATGTTCGGGTGCTCGCGGAGCTTCATTGGGCTGTCGGGAGTTCGGTGGGGTGACCCCCTCCAAAGATATCGGGGAAACGCAAAGGCTGGCCGTGGAAATCCACGCACGCAACGTCTGACTACGTTCGGAGAGAAAGATGGTTCTGATGGTGGGCAGCACAGCGACGATGAGGCCATCGACCACGATGATGCCATCAACAACGATGATGCAGAGGACCCCGTTGGGGACTATTCCCATGCCATTCGTCGCCAGCACGACGGGGACCATACCACCGGTATCCCCGCTCGGCAGCCCGTCGACTACCGTATGCGGCACTAAGCCGGGAGGTCCGCCGACCAACGGCACCGCTTTGCCGCTCTCGACTCCCGAAGTTCCGAGCAGTCCCCCACCTGGCACGATTCAACCCCCAGTCGCGGTGCTTGCCGACACCAGCATCGATCCGACCACGGGTGTGATGCCGACACCGAATACGTCGGCATGCGCCGAGAGCATGACGATGAATCTTGCGACGCCTGGGACGATGGCGCCGGCTAACGCCACAGGCGCAGCGGCAACACCGGGCGTATCGCCAGCAGGCTGCTAAGGCGTGATGAATTTCCTCGAATAGTCGTCTTGCCCTATCTTATTTGCGCATGACCTTCGGAAAACCGGTTCAGACTGTTCCGGATCATGCTCAAAGCCGATAACCCGCTTCCCGACGCCGGCGCTTAGAGCGATACGCTTCGGGCTGGGCCGTTTTTAAAATGCTATTTAGTGGTGGGGGTCCCTCCGGAAGCCTATGTGGACTGTTGAGGGGCCCACCGCGCCTGGCCTCGGAGGCGGTGTTCAGATTGGCCGCAATGAGGACGGCGTCCGCCACGCTTCCTGCCCCCGAAACCGAGGCGGGCGGCGCCGTCCTGCTCTTTATCGATGGCGTTCGGGCCGGTGAGATTATGCCTTTGGTCTCGAGCAAGCATATGATCCCAGGAAATCCAGGCTCGAGCACAGGGCTCGGTGCGAATCGCATGGTAGCGGCTGGGAATGAACCGATGACAAAGGTACTTCTGATCGAGGACGACAGCGAAACGGCCGAAGAAATTACCGCCGAACTCACCGATCGTGGTTTTGAAGTCGAGTGGGCGGCCAGCGGTATAGAAGGCCTCGACAAGGCGCGCTCATCGCGGCCCGACGCCATGATCGTCGATCGGTTGTTGCCTGGAATGGACGGTCTCACGGTGATCGAGGCCTTGCGGAAAGACCAGGTCCGCACTCCGGTGCTGGTGCTGAGTGCGCTGGGGGCGGTCGACGATCGCGTGCGCGGATTGCGGATGGGGGGCGACGACTATCTCACCAAACCGTTCGCGCTGGTCGAGCTTGTCGCTAGGATCGAGGCGCTGCTGCGCCGGCCGGCTGAATCGCGCGAGACGACGTTGCGGGTGGGACCGTTGGAACTCGATCTGATCGAGCGCACCGCCAAACGCGGCGATCGGGCGATCGATCTCCTGCCGCGCGAATTCCGTTTGCTTGAATACATGATGCAACGGAGCGATCAACTGTTGACGCGAGCCATGCTTCTGGAGGAAGTCTGGGACTATAAATTCGTTCCAGCGACAAATCTGGTTGATGTGCATCTGGGCAGGCTGCGCCACAAGGTGGACGGGCCAGGCGAACCTCCCATGATCCACAATGTCCGCGGTGCCGGCTTCATTCTCCGAACCGGACCGTGAAGATCAGATGGAAGCCAGCAAGGCGCCGCGACTGATGTTGAGCGGTAAATCCGCGGGGCGAGATCCGATGGGTCAGGCTCACATCATACGTTCGAACACCTTTCGGTGGGCGCTGGCGGTGGCTGGCGTGTTCGCGGTTTTCGTCATGGTGCTGTTCGGCTTCATCTACTGGCAGGCCGATCAGTACTTGATCGCGCGATCCGACAAAATGATTAGCAGTCAACTGAACTTCATCGCCGGTTTGCCCAGCGAACGCCGGCTGAATGCGATCAATGACCATCTAAAGCAAGATTCCCACGGCGTTGAATATGCCGGCCTGTTCAGCGCAGACGGCCGCGAGATAGCGGGGAACCTGGAACGGTTTCCGCCCGATCTCCAGATGGATGATTCCGTCCGGAGCATTTCGGTCGAGCGGATGCTTCCGACCGGAAGGGAAACGCATGTGATCCGCGCAATCGCCCGGCACATGCCGAACGGCGACGCACTGGTAATGGGACGCGACGTCGACGAAACCAGGGAAATTTCTCATGTCGTCGCACAGGCGTTGGCGCTCGGTCTGCTGCCTGCACTTTGCTTATGTCTGCTGGCTGGCGCGTGGCTGAGTATGCGAGCCCAAGAGCGGGTCGAGGAGGTCAATCAGAGGGTCCAGCGCATCATCGCGGGAGATCTGCGTGAGCGACTCCCACACCGCGACGTCGACGAGCCGTTTTCGAGGCTTACGGTCATCGTCAATGGCATGCTCGATGAAATGGAAGCGATGATCCACGCGCTCGCCGGAGTAGGCAACGACATCGCTCACGATTTGCGAACGCCGCTAACGCGGGCGCGGCTGACGCTGGAGCGCGGCCGCACGAACGCAACTACGCTGGAACGGCTCCAGCTGGTTGTAGACAAAGCGATCGCAAATATTGACCAGTCGCTGGCGATCATTACGGCGCTGTTGCGTTTGGCCGAAATCGAAAATAGCCGGCGGTCTGCGGCTTTTGGCACCGTTTCGCTGCACGAGATACTGCGGGAGGTATGCGATATCTACGAACCGATCGCCGAAAACAAGAATGTCAACTTGCGGATCGGGGTGCAGCAGCCATTGAACGTGCGTGGCGATCGGGATCTCCTCTTCGAGGCAGTCGCCAACCTCGTCGACAATGCCATCAAGTTTACTCCTGAGGGCGGCAGAGTCGACATTGAATTGATACGCGGCGACAATAAAACCACCGTGCGCGTCACCGATACCGGCCCCGGCATCAACGATCAGGAGCGCGAGGCCGTGCTGCGTCGTTTCTATCGGTCCGACAAGATCAGAAGCACGCCAGGCGTGGGCCTTGGCCTGAATCTTGTGGCTGCGATCGTAAAGCTGCACGGCTTCAGGCTGGCCATTCATCCCGGGCCGGGTGGCTGGTTGGAGGTCATTTGTCCTGACCATTGATCCGGGCGCATTGGTTACGGTCGAGATCAGGGTTCAGGGCGATGCCATCGGCATGGTCAAACTGCATCCGAATTACGTAATCCGAACGGCAATCCAGACGGTCCGACCACCGTGAGCGGCACCGGAGACCCCTCGTTCGGCGGCTCATCGCCTGACACCAGCAGCGGCTACAACTAGGAACGCACCGCATTCGCGCGGCGGCTAGTCGCCCAAGCAGCCTTATCAGGAAGGGTAAAGGCGCTTCGGGACCTTGGCCCTTGCAACCGGAAAGCAGCAAAAAGAGCAACGGGGCCTAGCCGCCTGCCGCAACCGTCTGTGCACGCTGATCGCCGGGCTGATGATATCTTCCGAGAGCAATGCCAAGGTCGTGCCACACCGAAACCATGGCGTCAGCCAACTGCCGGACCAGTCGAACGTCATGCGCCGGGGTCGGGGTGATCCGCAAACGCTCGGTGCCCCGGGGAACGGTGGGATAGTTGATCGGCTGGATGTAAATCCCGTGCCGGTCGAGCAGAAGATCGCTCGCCTGCTTGCACTTAGCCGGATCGCCGACCATCACCGGTACGATATGCGTCTCTGTGTCCAACACGGGCAATCCAGCTTCGCGCAGGGCGGCCTTGGTCGCTGCCACGGCGGCGCGCTGGGCCGCACGCTCGGCACCCGATGTCTTAAGATGGGCGATCGACGCAGTCGCAGCCGCGGCTATCGACGGTGGCAAGGCCGTCGTGAAGATAAACCCGGGGGCATGGGATCGCACGGCGTCTACGATGGCGCTGCGGCCGGCAATGTAACCGCCAAGCGTGCCGAAGGCTTTTGCGAGCGTTCCCTCGATGACGTCGATGCGCGCCATCACTCCGTCTCGCTCGGCGATCCCGCCGCCGCGTCGCCCGTACATTCCAACGGCATGCACTTCGTCGAGATAGGTCATCGCGCCATGGCGTTCCGCCAAGTCGCAGATCGCCTCGAGCGGAGCGACATCGCCATCCATCGAGTACACGCTTTCGAACACGATAAGCTTCGGGCGGCCAGCCGCCGCTCGGCAGAGTAACTCCTCGAGGTGCTTAAGATCATTGTGACGCCAGATCTGCTTGGAACAGTCGGCCGCACGCACGCCTTCGATCATCGAATTGTGATTGAGCGCATCGGACAGGATCAGGCAATCCGGAAGGAGCTTGGCGATCGTCGCGATACCCGTATGGTTGGAGACGTAGCCCGACGTGAAAACGAGCGCCGCTTCCTTGCTATGCAGGTCGGCAAGCTCGGCCTCCAGCTCCACCAGCGCCCGATTTGTTCCCGAGATGTTGCGCGTGCCGCCGGCGCCCGTGCCCATCGTGCGCGCGGCGGCACACATCGCGTCGATCAGCTTCGGATGCTGACCCATTCCGAGATAGTCGTTTGAGCACCAGACCACGACATCCCTCTTGCCGGTCGGGCTGTTCCAGAGCGCGTGGGGGAACTGTCCCACTTTGCGCTCCAGGTCAACGAAAACGCGGTAGCGATGCTCCCGCTTCAGCACAGCAACGGCAGATTGAAAACTCCCGTTATAGTCGAACATTCGCGAGACTCCGTATCGGCGGATCAGATCGATGGCAGCGATGGATGGCCAGGTTGTTCAGGGTTGGGTGGCCGTCGACGAGCTCTGCTGGAAGGGATTCGCACTGAGAACGAAGCCAACCCCTCGGACGTTGCGAATCATGGCGGGCTCATTTGATCCGTCGACCTTGCGACGCAATTTGCCCATATGAACATCGACAAGATTTGTTTCCGCGACGAACTTATAGTTCCAGACATCCTTCAGGAGGGTTGCCCGAGTTAGCAACCTGCCGCTCCGTTGCATCATGTACTTGAGTAACCGAAACTCGCGCGGTCGCAGATCGATCCCACGATCACCACGCTTCACAGTTCGATCGATGAGATCAAGCTCCAGCGAGCCCACGCGCAGCACCCTGTCAGTCAGCCGATCCGCCAGCCGGGCCGAAGGTATTCCGGCCGTGATCAATTCCACGATGGCGAGCGGCTGCTTTGACGGGGCGTCGCGTCGCAGCGGTGATCCGCGCATCCGCTCAATCACCTTTTCGAGCGTGGTCGACAGCAGCGAATGAACATCGGCATCCGTGACGAGATCGGACCGTATTTCTGCCGGCACATCCTGGACGAGCAAACGCACCAGAACGGGCAAGCCTTCGATGTCGGCCAGAAGCTCCGCCGTTCCGCTCCGCAACATTGGCGATTCTCGCGTGCGTCGAACAAGAGTCAGATGCAGGCCAAGACTGATTGACGAATTCACCATCTGTACCGGACTCTGCTCCGCAACCCTTGGATCCGTGCAGACAAATCTCGACGCCCTCCGATCTGAGGCATCGTGGTTGGTGCTATAAGCTATCATCGCAATGTCCCGTTCCGCCGACCGCGAAGACTCATCTCCGATGGCCGGATTGATTGATCATTCAGCAGGACCCGTCGCCGAATCCCTTTTGCTCATGGGCGAGTCGAACCGAGCAAGGGCGTATCATGATGCTCTTGCCTGGCTTTGGAGAAACAGGAACGCACTCTGGCAGTGATCTTGGTAACAATCGTGATTGCAATAGGTGAGGTGTGTTCCGATTTCCCGGAGATAGCCTGCTTCGATCGGCTGATCGCACATCACACAGAGGGAGGGTCGGCGGGGCGACCTCTCATTTACCACTACAAATCTCATGTGGCGCCTCCCAATGCGAAGCAGAATACGGTATCGGACGAGTGGGAGGCACTGGGTGGGGGCGCGCAGAGATGATTTCTGCCATCCGGATTATCTCTGTTCCGTTCGACCTTTTCCGGTGGAATGGGAATGTACTTTCCATCTTCTCTGCGCTTTGCGTACATATTGCCGTCGAGGTACTTGACTTCGGTCGGATAACAGTCCGCATCATTGCAGCAGCTAACGGCGGGATTGTCGGGCATGTGCCATGTTGAATAGAATTTCTCGTGCAGGAGCTGGTCCTGCGGCGGATGGCGGTGAAGCCCAGCATTTTGCGCTTGGACCGGCATCATAGACACGCAGCAGAGACAAATGCTCTGCAAGGATTTGCAGAAAGGGTTCATTGCGCAACCTCCTTACTGCTCAGGAATTCCCAACTTCGCGAATTTGTCGCGCGATGCTCAAGCAGGCTGGAACCAGTGTAACCATCTGCGGTCACATTCCCGACGGATCCTGAAGCGGTCAGCGCACTTCTTGGAACAGAGCGCGGTCCGCCAGGAATAGTGCCTGACGAGGCCGAATTTTCCTTCGCAAATCGGGCAACGCTTGGCTGCGCCGGCGGGGGTATATTTGGAATTGCTGCGCATTTTTGCCTCCTCTCGATTTTGTGCTTGCCTTTTGTTCGCCGTCGCAGTTGGCGCAAAGCTGAAGAATCGCGTCAGGATCGTAGTGGCCTGCCAGGTCCCGCCGCGTGTAGGGACATTGTGCGCCGAGTTTCACTCTCATATGCTGCCTCCGCAGGTGAAGCAGCAGACTTCCTGTGCTGGCACAAGTCTCGTTCGTCGAAGGGACAGGGATGTGTTTCAGTCCGCCGGTCTCGTGGCGGTTGCGCTTGATCTGTTCGACTGGGATCGCGGACATCGTGTCACCTGCAATCGGCTCTTTCGATCTGCAGCAAGACTAGGAGGATAGGGACTGGTGGCTCAATCGTACCTAGGTAAGCGTCCGGTATTGAAAGGAATCGCGCGAGCATACTGAAGTTTATGGGCAGGATTACACGATCTGCTTGCAAACGACTCACCAGTGGAAGAGGAGGCCGCGATGGAAAAGAAGCGGACAAAGGCGGATTGACGAAATCAAAAAGTCCGAAGACCGCCTTCGACTGGTCATCGATACAATCCCGACGCTGGCCTGGTGTGCTAGAGCCGACGGCGTTCCCGATTTCCTGAACCAACCAGCTCTCGATTATACCGGCCTTTCCCTGGACCAGGCCGAAATGGGCTGGGCCTCGCGCTTTTCATCCTGATGACAAAAAGGGCATGTTGCAGAGGTGGAGCGCGATACGGGAATCCGGCGTGAGAGGCGAGCTTTAAGCTCGGTTGCGGCGCTTCGATGGTGAGTATCGCTGGTTTTTGTTTCGAGCCGGGCCGCTGCATGATGAGCGGAGCAACATTGTCAAATGGTACGGATCATCTACCGACATAGAGGACCGCAAGCGGGCGGAAGAGGCGCTTCGCGAAAGCGAGCAGCGCTTTCGCGATTATGCCGAAACGGCGTCCGACTAGTTCTGGAAGACAGGACCGGATCATAGGATCACCCGCGTGTCCGATCACCTCAACTCCGTTGGCATCGCGCCGGCGAGCCTGACCGGGCCTGGCTCGCTGGGACGTTGCGGACGATGTCGAACCGGAACCCGAAAAATGGCGACAGCATAGCGCCATACACGACGCCCATCAGCCATTTTGCGATTTCGTGTATAGAACTGCCCCATCCCCATGCCGTCGGATTTGGTGCGGAAGAAGGCCTTGAATAGCCGGTCCGCATCATCGGGGGCTTTCAATTTGCCGCTCAATCCTAGAGGCTCACGGAGGACGTGTATCGGCTTCCCGAAGCAGGGGACCCGGTGCTACATTTCAGTTCGTATTGCCGTTCCATCAGGAAGACGCGTCATGACCGAGCGTCCAAAATCATCGGATGAACAATCGAGTGCCAAGGAAGCGATCGTCTTCATTGTCGAGGATGACGCCTCGGTTTGCCGAGGGCTCAGCAATCTCTTTGAGTCGGTGGGACTGCGGGTTGAGGTGTTCGGTACGGCATCCGAGATGCTGCAAAGTAAGCTTCCGGATATCGCCAGCTGCCTGGTGCTTGACGTCAGGCTGCCCGGATTGAGCGGCCTGGATTTTCAAACCGAGCTGGCCAAATCGAACATTAACATTCCAATTATTTTCATGACCGGCCATGGCGACATTCCGATGACCGTCAGGGCCATGAAGGGTGGAGCAGTCGATTTCCTGACCAAGCCGTTTCGCGATCAGGATATGCTCGACGCGGTCGTGAAGGCGATCGGACGCGATCGGGAGCGGCGTGAGGCCGACAGGATCGTCGCGGACTTGCAGGTTCTTTTTGAGACCCTGAGTGCTCGCGAGCGGGAGGTTCTGGCGTTGGTGTCGTCTGGCCTGTTGAACAAGCAAATAGCTGCCGAACTTGGACTTGCCGAGATTACCGTGAAGATCCATCGGGGGCACGTCATGAAGAAAATGGGCGCGAGGTCGCTGGCCGATCTGTTGAGAAAAGCTGAGACGCTCGGAGTTCGTCGCGGCAAGCCGCAGCGATAAGTATGTAACTTGCATCCTTGTTCGGGATCGAGTTTTCGATTTGGCGATGCTGGCACCACCGATCCTTGTGGGCTCAGCGAGATAGCCTCTGTCTGATGAGCGTTTTGGAGCGATCTTGCGGCGGTAAAACCAAAGTATAGGGTTCCCAAACCAACACGACATCCGATTCAACCTTCGTACCGTCGAGCGGGCGCCCTGATCAGACTAGGCTGGCAACAACACGATAGGGACGCAAATCTGGGTCTCATCGATTACGCAACGGACCTCTGATTCTTGCGACGAGTGCCGCGGAGGGTCGAATGCCAGAGAAAAATGCTCCTTTGATTACGCGACGGCAATTGCTTGCTGCGGCAAGTGTGGGAGGCCTGGCCCTCTCAAAACCAGCTTGGGCCGAAAGAATGATCGACCTTCCGCTACCTGGTGGTCCGGGAGCGCGACAGATGACGACGGCCTTCCCGCAGAAGGGGGCGATGATTCTGCAACGAACCCGTCCACCGCTCCTGGAAACCCCGTTTGAGGTTTTCGACAAGGGTGTGTTCACCCCCAACGGCCAGTTCTATGTTCGCTGGCACTGGGCGCTTATCCCGACCGAAATCGATATCGACAAGTTCTCCCTGACGGTGCGTGGCCATGTGAATCAAACTTTATCGTTGTCGCTGCATGATATCCTTCGCGGACTGCCAAGTGTTCAATTGTCTGCAGTGAACCAGTGCTCGGGCAACTCGCGCGGCTTCTTCCAGCCTCGCGTGCCCGGCGGGGAATGGGCAAATGGCGCCATGGGCAATGCGCTCTGGACGGGGGTCCGCCTCAAGGACGTGCTGGACAAGGCCGGCGTAAAACCGGGCGCCGTGCAGGTGCGATTCAAAGGACTGGATGAGCCCGTCGTGGCGGATGCGCCGCATTTCATGAAGTCGCTGGAGATCGACCACGCGCGCGATGGCGAAGTGATGATCGCCTATGCCATGAATGGCGAGCAACTGCCATTGGTGAACGGATTTCCGCTGCGGCTGGTTGTGCCCGGCTGGTATGCGACCTATTGGGTCAAGATGTTGAACGATATTGAGGTGCTGGATCAACCGGACACCAACTACTGGACAAAAGTCGCCTACACGATTCCCGATACCCCTCACGCCAGCATCAAGCCGGGCCAAACGGGCGTGAAGATGATTCCCATCAACAAAATGGTCCCAAGATCCTTCGTCACCAATATTTCGTCTGGCAGCAAGGTGAGCGCCGCTGCACCGACAACATTGCGCGGCATTGCGTTCGGTGGCGATTGCGGCGTGGCAAGTGTGGACTTCTCCATCGACCGCGGCCAAACCTGGCATCAGGCTCAGCTGGGAAAGGACGAAGGCAAATATGGATTTCGGCAGTGGCAAACGCAATTGACGCTGCCTGCTCCCGGAGCGTACGGCTTGTTGATCCGCTGCACCAACAGCAACGGCGTGGCGCAACCCGACACACAGAACTGGAATCCCGCGGGCTTCATGCGGAATGTCATCGAATCGACCGATGTCATTGCGCTATGACGGAGAACTCACGATGCGTCGCAATCGGCTGCCGGTCGTCGTTCTACTGATCGTTGTGTCAATGTCTACCGACGTCTGCGCCGCTTCGCCATTCGAACTGAAGTCGGTAAAGATTGATCTGCCCGACAGCGACAGGATGTTCCCTGCCGGTCCTGGTGCGGACACGATCAACAACAACTGTCTCGCGTGTCATTCGGCGGGCATGGTCCTGAATCAGCCGTCGTTGTCGAAACAAGCCTGGACGGCGGCAGTCGACAAGATGATCAACAATTACAAGGCCCCGGTAGCCCCGGAGAATGTCGGTGCGATCGTCGAATACTTGACAGTCCTCAAGGGGGCGAAATAGACGTCGGCCTTCAGTCCCCATAAAGCTCGCAGTGCGCGTGATTGCGGACCAATTTATTGAAGTACAAACCTAAGTATGATTTCGGAATCCTGATCTGCAGCCCATTTTAGGCGGGGCGTGCTAGAGTTGAATGCTTTGCTCCGGCGTCAGGAAGGCCCACCTTGTCAACGCTTTCGGTGATTTCCGTCATTGACGACGATGCATCCGTCCGCGCAGGAACCGACAATCTCCTCAGCTCGCATGGATACATGGTACGTACATTTGCGTCGGCCGAGGACTTCCTGCAATCGGCCCACCTGGACGACTCTTCGTGTGTCGTTGCGGATGTGCAGATGCCCGGTATGAGCGGTTTAGACCTCCTGAAGCACGTGCGCACTCGGGGCAACGACGTGCCGTTTATTTTTATCACGGCGTTCCCCGATGAAAGTGTCCGTGCCCGGGCGCTGAAGGTCGGAGCCATTTGCTTCCTGGCCAAACCCTTCGCCGGCCCCGTCTTGATTGGCTGCATCGAAACCGCTCTGAATCGACACCGCGGCGTTGCCGGCAAGTGAGGCGATGAACGCCAGCATTCTCTGACATCGGTATGTTTTAACCGCTGTCGGATCGAGTGCTGCGGCGGCTAAACCAGCGTATAGGTCTCGCATACCATTACGATGTTCCAAGCAACCCTCTGTAGGATCGAGCCATTTTCGCAATCAGATTAGGTTGATCCCTGACTGGCCAGGGGAAGCGCCTGGATTGGTGCAGGCCAAACGAGTGAAGGCAGCGGGCTCATGTTGACGACCTCTGCCCAAGCTTCGCAGGTGTCCCTGAAAGCCAGGCAGGAACTTCAACGCCTCTGTATTCTTCCGGCGGGACAATGTGATGCAATTGACTGAGTTCGCGCGCTCGACAACGCTGCAGTGGACTTTGCTGGTGGCGGCGCTGTTCGCGGGCTTTGTCGTTGCGCTGCTTGCCTTCGTCTACTTGAAAACGAAACATGACCTGACGGTTCGATCCGACCGTATGATCGCTTCGCAAATGAGTGTCCTTGCGCATTTGTCATCCGAGCGCAGGCTGGACGCGATCGATGAACATCTGAAGCAGGATCCGTGGCGCATTCGGCTTGCGGCATTATTTGACGCAAACGGCCGCAGGATGTCGGGTAACCTGAACAATCTACCGCCCGATCTCAAGACCGATATCGCCGTACAAAGCACCGTGGTCGACAGGATGGACGAAAGTGGATCGGAAAGACAGGCGGTCCGCCTGATCGCGCGAAGGTTGCCGAATGGTGATGTGCTGGCGATCGGACGAAATATCGACGAAGTCGCCGAGATCGCGCACGTCGTTGGCGGGGCGTTTGCCCTTGGTGTGGTTCCTGCCGTGCTTCTTTGTCTCGCGGTTGGTGTGGTCCTGAGCTCTCGTGCCCGCCAGCGCATTGTCGAGGTCAACGATCGCGTTCAGCGCATCGTAGCCGGCGATCTCCGAGAACGACTGCCGCATCGAAACACCGACGACCCCTTCTCCAGACTTGCGATGATCGTCAATGGCATGCTCGATGAGATGGAGACTCTCATCCAATCCCTTGCGGGTGTCGGCAGTGACATCGCCCATGATCTGCGCACCCCGCTTACCCGTGCGCGGCTGATACTTGAGCGCGGTCGCTCCAATGCCCCGACGCTTGAGCAGCTCCAGGTGGTTGCAGACAGAACGACCGAGGCACTGGATCAGTCATTATCCATCATTACCGCCATTTTGCGACTGACAGAAATCGAGAAAAGTCAGCGATCCGCTGGCTTTGGAAATGTAGCCCTCGCGGAACTCATCCGCGAAGTGGCTGACATGTACGAGCCGATAGCGGAGGATAAGGGGGTTGCTCTTTTGATCAACTCGCCGCACGAACTAACCGTGCATGGCGATCGGGACTTGCTGATCGAGGCTGTCGCCAATCTCGTTGACAATGCTATCAAATATACTCCCGCTGGAGGGCAGGTGGAAATCGGACTAATTCACGGTAACCGTGAAGGTATCGTGCGTGTGAGAGATACCGGTTCCGGCATAAGCGAACGCGAACGTCACGCTGTGCTAGGTCGTTTCTACCGGTCGGATAAAGTACGACACACGTCAGGTTTGGGTCTCGGTCTGAATCTCGTGGCCGCGATTGTAAAGTTGCACGACTTCCGGTTCACGATCCGTGCAGGGTCCGGGTGTGTCGTCGAGATCGGTTGTCCGTCGGTACCAGCGTGAGCAGCGGCAGTACGCTGGGATAAGATGCGGATTCCCGACACCAGTCGGCGCGATCAAGGCAAATTCAGTTCGCGCCCGAAGCCTTCTTCATCCCGCCAGAACGGACAATAGTACTGTAGAATGCTCACGCTGCGGTCACCTGGTCATAGTCCTGTAAGCGGAGCAGACGAGTATGGCGCCGGCATTGACGGCCGTCGCGATGCCCAAGCGCGCAGCCATCCTTGCGTTTGGAATGAGTGATCCTTGGAAAAGCAGAGGGTGACGTGCTCTCCTCTTTTACCTATTCCGCGCTGACAGCTACGTCAAATGTATTGCCATTGACGGTGTGTAGCTTCAATTTGGCCGCCCCATGGATTCCGATGATCGGCACCCTGCTGGTCGCGGGCAATGTGATCGTCGCCATCGCTCCCATCCGCGCCCGCAAGCCGAACAAGCCCGGCGCAAAGCGGTTGTAGGCGAACTCGTTGCTGATCGCGGAAGCTGGCAGGCGGCTGAGCGCTGTACCGTACCACAGCTCGAGCACGCTGCCGTCATGGGATTTCAGCGCCACCGTCATTACATTCGAAAGCGCTGCCGTCGAACGTAAGCGTAGACATCGATGCTCGCCGGTTGATTTGAACCCGATAGGTGAAGAATTGGATCTCGTGCGGGATTTCGGCGTTCCTATGCGTAGTGAAAACCGACCTGTTGTAGTTCGAGCAGCGTCCCGCCCGCGCCGGGGATCAGAACGACGCCATCCACGAGATGATTGGTCAATTCCGCCGCAAGCGCGGCATGAGAGAGCTTGTCGGGGTTGAGGCCGATTTTGATGAGAGCGGCTGCTTGTTCCCAAATCGCATTGTGACAGGACATGAAAACAACGCCGCGCCGCATCAGCGCAGGTATGGAAGTGTCATCGCTTGAGAAGGGCCCCGTCGGATCCTCGTAGTTCGCGGCATCGGCAGCTGTTTCTTTCCGCTCGATGATAAGCGTATTGGTCTTGAACTCGTCACCAGCCAAATTCGTAAGCTGATACTTGTCCCATATGGTCTGATCGTAGAGCGCGAGATCAGCTGTACCATGTGTAACCGAAACAGCGAGGAAATCCGGATGCTTGAACGACCATATCTGCGTGTTGAGTGCATTGCGCATCATGTTGAGCCAGGGTCCTGCGATGTCGGTATTGTCCCATGCCTGTTTGGCGGCAGGCTGGTACGAAAGCACTTCGGTCAATGCTTCGTGATCCCATTGCTCTGGATGGTCCAGGATCATCGGTACGGTCTTGAAATCGCGACGGCGGGGTGCCTGCGCGAGACGCTTCATCAACGCGTCGAGATGCGTGGCACCGGCGGGCACCAATGCCGACTTGGCGGCCGCTGCAGTCGGCTTGACGGCCGACGCAAGACCAATTGCGCCCGTGGCCACGGTCAAAGCGACCGTTCTCAATACGCTCCTTCTTCCGGTGCTGATCATTTGGATGCCTATCTCCGTCGTGACGTCTTTGGTCAGATAGGCTGCGGGCTCGCTCGGGCCATTAAATTCTTTGAACGAGATCAGCGCACGAGCCTGTCGCTCTGCAGCGATTTTTCAAACGTATTTTACTGGCGGCGACACCCCCATTGGGTACCGATGTAACCGTATCATCCAAAAGGAGACCAAGATGAAAAGAGCATTGATTGGGGCTGTCGCCGTCGCCGTCGCAGCCTTTGCAACCCCCGCTTTGGCGCAGGCTGTTATCGAAGACCCCGGCTATTGCGCGCAGTTCTACCCCGACGCAAACTGTCAAAATCTGGGACCGGGCAATCCGTACACCGCGGGCGGTTACTGGGGGCACGGGAACGCCACGGCGCCGGGATACGTCACGCAATCGGCCGATGCACACCGCTATCATGCCGGACCGAAGTTCAACGATTGATGATGTGGGCTCGGTCCCTCCTTGATTGACATGCCTACCTGACGTCCACGATGGCGTGTCGGGCAAGCAAGGCCGTTTTCCAAGACGACATTTGTTGGTCCAGCGCGCCTGCGCACGCCGCCCGTTCACTGGATCAACGGGGAGAGCTGCCGCCAGCTCGCGTGACGCACCGAAGTTGAGTCCGTTTTGTTCCTAAGGTTGAGCGGTTGCTGCGCAGCAGCGAAATGACGCGACGTAGCAACAGCGGACTCGTACTTGCTCCAGTCACCGACGTGTGCGTCAGCGCCGCCCTCGAAGCACAACCCAGATTGGTCGCGGCCGGCCTTCAGAAGCGGAACCGCAACCCAACCGTAGGAGCGATGTTGTTGCGCTGGAGAAAGCCGAAGGCCAATCCACCATTCACTTGCGTGAACATAATCCCGGAATAGAGATCCCACTTTGGTGCAAACCGCCAATCGACACCGGCAGAGATCCCATCGAATGTCCCGGCGCATTGCGGGTGCTCGGTGCCGAAGCAGGGGGCGGGCCCCCCGGCGGCGGTGCCGAAGAAAGAATTCTGGATATAGTGGTAATAGGCGCCGATCACATCCAGATTGTCGGTAACGGCGTACTTGGCTCCGACCCACATGACTTGAAAAGTCTTGTTACCAAGACCGTTCACGCCGAAGGCGGTATTGTTAATATTCGTGTTGTTGAGCACATCGCAGCCCAGACAGAGAAAGGTTCCCGCGATATCGGTAAAAGCGGTCTGCGGATTGCTAGGCGCCATATATCGAATATGTTCGTAACCGGCGTACAGTTTCAGCGGTCCGTTCGTGTATTTGGCTACAAGCATCACGGCTTCATTGTCGGAAATCGTCGCGGTGAGTGTCTGTGGCAAGAACGGGGGTATCGGCACCCCATTGGGGTCATTGCTTCCCGGCGCGAGTGCGAGTGACACGGAATCTCTGACATAGCTGTAAATTGCGTCGACCGAGAGCACACCCTTGCCCCATGTTGGGATATCGCCGCCGGCTTGGAACTGGTATGCGCCATTTGAGGCATTGTTCTGGGCGTAGCCGCCGAACTGCCAAAGGGCCGCTGCCCGAAATCGGCCGACGTTGACCCGATATTTTAGTGATGTCGAGTTTCTACAGTTTTCGGTATTGCCGCCGCCGCAGGTTATCCCCTGAAAGCCGATAGGTGAGAAGGCGTAAGAGGCGCCGAACGGATCGTAGTCGAAGACAGCGTCCAGGGTCAGCGAGTTCTGTCGGAAAACGGTCAGGGTGCCATAAGTCGCAGAGCTGAGGCCGACATAACCTTGGCCATTGTACCACTGACCCGCTCGGCTTGAATCGGAGTAGGCGGTTGCAAAATTTTGGGGGATGCCGGCGTTCGCAGCAACCGATCCCGGTCCATTGGAGAATCGCAAGGAATACGGGTCGAACCCGGCGTCTAGAGCAAAGATAACAGAGACGTCCCCGCCGATCGGCTTGGTTCCTTTGATTCCAATGAATGAGTTGGTCATCGCGTTGGGTGCAGGGCCCCAAAGCGCCGAGTTGTTCTGTTTCTGGATTAAGTATGAGGCTCCGACAGCGGATCGCGGGTCCCACCGCGCGCCGTGGCTCTGCCAGCCGAACCCCGCGTCAATCGCGCCGTAGATCGTGATGCCCTGCCAAGTCAGCTGGCAGTCCGTGGCAATAAAGCCCCAACCGTCGGTGCACGATTTTGACGCGGAAGCCACCGTTGCCGCGGAAGCCCCGGTCGGGACGAGCTCCGCAGCCGACGCCTCGACTCTGCAGGAGGCGCCACCGGCTGCGATAATCACTACAGCAAAAAATGCCGAGCTTTGCATTGCGAGCCTCCGTGGCTCAACATGCACGATCGTAAGCTGGTACGAAATTGGTCGGCAAGAAGTATCAGGCGCCGTATGCAGTGATGCCAGAAAATTCCGGTTGCAGTGGTAGCCGCGCCACACTCATCTCAAGAGGCCCAACGGGCTCCGCGGCGAAGATGCGGTCGTGCGTTGGCCTTATCCGGCGACCGCTTGGAGATTTTGCCAACCCAAACCGCAGGAGAAAATCAATCGCGTCGAGCCACGAGGTGAAGTGGTCAACTGGAAATCAGTGCGCCGCGGCAAGGCAGTCGCCTTCGCCACGGCCATGAGCGTGGTGGTTTCGCGCTTATGACTTTAATCCTCTCGGTGACGGCGATATTCGGTCGGCGTAAGCCCGGTGAATTTGCGAAATGCCCTCGTAAACGAACTCGTTTCGCGAAAGCCAATCCGGGCACCGATCTGCGTCACTGAGAGCGCCGGCTTCTGCAACAGGCCCTTGGCGCGATCCATTCGGCGGGCCATATGGTAGCGATGCGGGGGCGCGCCGAACGATTGCGTGAAGGCACGCGCAAAATGATAGAGGCTCAGATCGACGAGCTCTGCGAGAGCCGCCAGCGAAATCTCCTCCGCGAGATGCTCTTCGATGAACTCGACCACCCGTTTTTGCTGCCATGCTGGTAAGCCGCCGCGAACCGGTCTCGCCGCGGCGGGCGTCGTTCGTTCGAGTCGGAAGAGCTCGTGCATTAACACGTGGCTCAAAGCATCCGCATACTCGCGGCTCCACGGATCGGAATTCCCGACTTCGGCCTTGAGCTTGAGCGCGGTGTCCCAGACGGCTTGATCGAAGAAGAACAGCCGCGGGCTGAGCGCCGGACAGGCCAAGCCGGAACCTCGATCAAACAGCCGATCCGGCAGATCGATATAGATATAAGTGGCGCGCGTCAGCACCCGCGGCCTCTGCCATCCGTAGAACCGATGACCGGCCGGCACGAAGCTGAGCTTGCAATTGAATTCGCGCAAGGTCGATTTTGGTAAACCCTCGATTAGGGTCTCGCCGTCATGCCGTTCTGCGCGTTCGTAAGCGATCAGCAAATGTCGTTGTGCCTGAAAGCCATCTTCGAAAGTCTCGCGCCGGGTAACTCTTACGTTGTCAGCCTGTATCCTGCCCCAATTCGCCAAATGGCGACGTGCGATATCGGGCGGGGAAATCGCGACAATCGGCAGCGGGGACGAAGGAACACCGGCAGTGCCGATTCCACTCATTGTGCTCTCCTGATGCGGGCATTAGCCCTTGTCCTCAGCCAGCATTTTCGACCCACGGGGAATGTTATTGGGATCACGTCGTCTTCATTGCCGCTTTGCGATTGAAAGAGCGTTGTCCATCTTGCGGACGGTCGTTGCGACAGACCGGTTAAAGAGTAAGCCGGTGAATTGTTGGCGCCATTAAATTTTCGTTCAGAGACTAAATTCGCATTTATTTCGAAGCCGGCGTACGCAGTGCTCAAGCGGCAAGCCGGCACGTGCCACATGGTACAGGCCTTTTCACGAAATCTAAGCAAGAAAACTCAATAGCGCGGCAAGTCGAGACAAGGACAACATGCGCTCTTCACCAGCTAGTGGATATGTCGTCGCAAGGTGCGCATCAAAGGATGCGTTGCGCCCAGCCAGGAGCCGCCATGTCCAAACACCAGCCAATCTCTCCTCATGCCATCGCAAGTGCACCCGGGAATTTGCCTGGCCGGCGAGGCGATGCTGCAGCGGTTGTTGAGCAGCCGGTCGTGGGCGAAATCGGCTTTGTCGGCCTTGGTAACATGGGAGCGGCGATGGCCGCGAACCTCGCAGCCAGCGGACGACGGGTGATCGGCTATGTCCGCCGCCCGGACCAGATCGGCAGGCTTGAGGCACTCGGTCTCAGACCGACGACCGATATTGGCGATCTGCTCGACTGCAAGATCGTCATCAGCATGTTGCCGGACGATGATGCCGTACGCGAAGTCGTGTTCGGTCGCAGAGAAATCGGCCTCGAAGGGCTAACCGCGGGTCTGATGCCTGGCGCGATCCATCTGTCGATGAGCACGATTAGCACGGCGGCTGCGTCGCTCCTTGCCAGCGAGCATGCGCGCAACGGGCAGGGCTATGTAGCCGCGCCGGTATTCGGTAATCCGGATGCGGCCAAGGCGCGCCAGTTGTTCATCATCGCCGCTGGCGTTCCCGCCGATGTCGAGCGCTGCCAGCCGATCCTCGACAATCTTGGACAAAGGACATTCGTGGTCGGCGCCGACCCGCAAGACGCCAACCTCATCAAATTGCTCGGCAATATGATGAGCGCGACGGCGCTGGAGATGCTCGGAGAAGTCGTGGCCGTAGTCCGAAAGCGTGGACGGGATCCACAGACTTTCGTCGACATCATGACCGGCACAATGTTCGGCGGGCGCGCGCACAAGATTTACGGTGACAAGATCGCTAGGCAGACCTATGCGCCCGGATTTGTTTTGCCCCTCGTGCTGAAGGACGTGCGCCTGGCGCTTGCGGAAGCAGAGAGGGCGGGCGTCCCGATGCCGTCAGTTGGCGTGGTCAGGGACCGGTTGATCACGGGAATCGCGCGTGGTTACGGCGACCTCGACTGGACCGCGCTCGCGCTCATCGCCGAGGAAGAGGCGGGGCTCTACACCATACCCTCAGTGAATCCCGACTGAGTCTGGGCGTTGTCCGCCGCTCACACTCGCAAAGGCACACGCATTCGAAGAAGGAACAGCATCATGACCGACCAAGCGGACGCTCTCCAAACGAGAATGGAGTTGACAGGCATTCCCCGTACGTCGCTCAGGGTATCGCCGGTCGCAATCGGTACTTGGGCGATCGGCGGGTGGATGTGGGGCGGAACCGACGAAGCCGAATCCATCGCTACCATCCGGGCCGCCTTCGAGCACGGCATCAACCTCGTTGATACGGCCCCGGTCTATGGATTTGGCCGCTCCGAAGAAATCGTAGGCAGGGCGATCGACGAAAGCGGACTGCGCTCCAAAGTGCTGATTGCGACCAAAGCCGGACTTCAATGGGAAGGTGGAAAGGTATCACGCAACGCCAGCCGCACCCGCATCATGTGGGAGGTTGAAGAGTCCTTGCGTAGGCTTCGGACCAACTACATTGACATCTATCAGGTTCACTGGCCCGATCCGCTGATTACGATCGAAGAGACCGCGGACGCAATGCACACCCTGTTCGCGCAAGGGAAGATTCGCGCCATCGGCGTGAGCAACTTCTCGGTCCTCCAGATGGAGCGGTTTCGACGCATCGCGCCGCTGCACGTGCTGCAGCCGCCCTACAATCTGTTCGAACGCGGAATCGAGAGCGACCTTCTGCCCTATTGCCGGAGGAACAGGATCGCGATGCTGGGATATGGAGCGCTGTGCCGTGGCCTGCTATCGGGACGAATGCGGGCAGGTGCGGTTTTCGGTGGCGACGATCTGAGGCGCACCGATCCAAAGTTCCAGGAACCGCGTTTCGCACAGTACCTGGCTGCCGTGACCAGGCTCGATCGCCTCGCGCAACGCTTCGGCAAACGCGTCATTCATCTGGCGGTCCGCTGGATGCTCGATCGGGGCATTACCACGGCGCTGTGGGGTGCGCGCCATCCTGATCAGTTGCGGCCCGTTGACGAGGTGACTGGCTGGTCGCTCGATGCCGCCGCCAAGGCCGAAATTGAACGGATCTTGCGCGAAACCATCACCGATCCGGTCGGTCCGGAATTCATGGCTCCCCCGTCAGGCAGTGCTGCAGCGTGACGCGACGCAACTTGCCCAGGCTGTATCTCGTACCGGAGGAACGATCGCTTCTCGGCCATGCTCGATGCATTCGCCGAGAGCAATAGCCGCATCAATTTCTGATCGCGGATTAACGGCGAATTTAATGGCTCACGGTTGGGCCATGACTACGTTCGGGTTCGTTGATCTGGTTTTGGGCAGGAAATGACGATGGATATCACAGCGCTTCTTCTCTCCAGGATTCAATTCGCCTTTACCATCACGTTCCATATTATCTTTCCGTCCTTCACGATCGGCCTTGCGGCCTGGCTCACCGTCCTTGAAGCCTTGTCGTTTGCGACGGGTCGTCCGGTCTATCGCGGAATCTTCGAATTTTGGCTGAAGATATTCGGGGTGGCGTTCGGGATGGGCGTCGTATCCGGGATCGTGATGGCTTTCCAGTTCGGCACCAACTGGAGCGTGCTATCCAGAATGTCCGGGCCGATTCAGGGTCCGCTCCTGATGTATGAGACCTTTTGGGCGTTCATGCTCGAGGCTAGTTTCTTCGGGGTACTCATCTTTGGCCGTAGCCGCGTGCCGCCATGGTTCTATCTATTTTCAACCGCGATGGTGGCGCTGGGGACTACGTTTTCCGCGTTCTTTATCATGGCCAACAACAGCTGGATGCAGGTGCCAACAGGCTATGTCCTGGAAAACGGCGTCTTTGCTCCAAACGACTGGACCAAGATCCTCTTCAATTCGGTAGTGTGGTCGCGATTTCCGCACATGCTGCTTGCCGCCTATCTTACGGGCGCTTTCTGCGTGGCCGCGACCGGCGCGTGGTACATGCTGCGGAAGATATATCACGCCGAGGCGCGGATCATGCTGCGCATGGGGCTTGGTCTCGCTGCCGTGCTGATGCCGATTCAGTTGTTCTTCGGGCATCTAAACGGCATCTATGTCAACACCTATCAGCCTTCCAAGATGGCTGCGATCGAGGGACGCTGGAATGATGAACAGCCGGGGTCTGAAGTGCTGTTCGCATGGCCGGATGTGAAGAACCGGCGCAACCTTTTCGCGATTACGCTGCCATCTCCTTTCGGCAGCCTGATTGACTCCGATAGTCTCACTGCGAAGGAGACAGGACTCAACAGCATTCCTCCGGAGAACTGGCCGCCGGTGGTCATCCCGTTCTTCGCATTCCGGCTCATGGTCGGATGTGGTCTCTTGATGCTGGGGCTCGCCTGGTTCGGCAGCTATCTGAGTTACAGGCATCGCCTCGCGTACAATCGCCCGCTGCTCTGGCTGACGTTCCTGAGCTTTCCACTGCCCTTCGTCGCGATCATCACCGGCTGGTTCACCGCTGAAGTCGGCCGCCAGCCCTGGGTGGTCTATGGCGTGCTGCGAACCGCAGATGCCATGACGCCATTCCTGACCGCGCGGCAGGCGACGATCTCGCTGGTGATCTTCTGTGCGGTCTACGCCTTCATCTTCCTGTTCGGCACATTTTACATTTATCGGCTGATCCGCACCGGACCGGCCCGAAAGCAGTTCGGAGTTCCGCATCTCGCGGTTCCGAACCGGCCGATGTCGCTGGCCGACGAAGAACTCATTGAAGAGCCCAGCCACCTCGTTGCCGGAGAATAGCCATGGTCATGTTCTGGGTCTCGCTTCTGGCCATCAGCGTCCTGCTCTATGTGCTGCTCGACGGCGTCGATCTCGGGGTCGGCTTGCTGTTCGGACTGGCACGCGGGGACGCCAGGCGTGGCGCGATGCTGAGCTCGGTCGCGCCGATCTGGGACGGCAACGAGACCTGGCTGGTAGTCACCGCGGTTATTCTGTGGGGAGCCTTCCCGATCGTCTATGCGAATTTGCTCTCAGCATTTTATCTCCCTCTCATTGCCATGCTACTGGGCCTGATCCTGCGCGGCGTGGCGTTCGAGTTTCGCTACAAGACGCAACGGCTGCGCTGGATCTGGGATTTGAGCTTTGCCGGCGGCTCGCTGATTGCGACGTTCATCCAGGGACTGACGGTTGGCGCGCTGGTGGAAGGACTGCCGTTCACGAACGGCCAGTATTCCGGCGGCGAGGTGGGCTGGCTGACGCCGTTTGCGGTCCTTTGCGGCATCGGCCTGTGCCTTGGCTACGCGCTTCTTGGCGCTTGCTGGCTGATCAGGAAATGCGAGGGCGAGGTTCGCGACGTTGCCCGCCGCCAAATTCCCGTACTCGCGGTCGGCGTACTGGCGTTCCTGGTGATTGTGTTCGCTTACGCCCTGGCCGAAAATCTTCCAATCCTGCAACGCTGGATCGACCGGCCATATCTGTTCGTATTCCCGGCGATTGGCGCGATCTCGGCGACAGTGCTCGCGCTCAGTATCCTGAACCACAACGACTACTTGCCGTTCCACATGGTCGCGCTGATCTTCATGTCGGCGTTCGGCACGCTGGCGCTGTCCTTCTGGCCCTACATGATCCCCTCCGTCATCACCGTCGACCAGGCTGCCGCACCGCAATCCAGTCTGGTGTTCATGTTCTGGGGCTGCGGGGCGATCGTCTTTCCGCTGATGCTGATCTACACGCTGGTCAGCTACAGCGTCTTCCGGGGAAAAGTCCGGCCGGGCGGCCGGTACGGGCACTAGTTTGTCCTCATGGCGATCGCGCGAAATGCGGGAATGCTGCCGGCCGTGCTCAGCGTTATCGCGGGGAGTGTGGACGCAATCAGCTTTCTCGGACTTGGGGGCCTGTTCACCGCCCACGTTACAGGCAATCTTGTCGTCCTTGTCGCACATCTGGCCACCGGCGGCCACGCGCCAGTAGCGAACATTCTATCAGTCCCCGTCTTCGTGGCGGCGCTCGGGTTGAGCAGATTGCTGGCCGGCGGTCTGGAGAGGATCGGATTCGCCTCATTACGATCGCTCCTTGTGCTGCAGCTGTCATTGCTCGCCGGCTTCTTCGCCCTGTGTGCTTTAGCCGGTGCGAGCGTGGACCCGCAGGCAACGAAGGCGATCGTTGCGGGAATGCTCGGCGTCTCGGCGATGGCCGTGCAAAACGCACTCGTTCAGATCTCGCTGAAAGGCGTGCCGTCGACCGCGGTCATGACAACCAATATCACACGTTTCGTGATGGACATCGGTGAGGTGACGTTCGGCCGCAAGCCGTCCAACGCCGCCAGGGCGCGCGACCGAGCGATGCTGACCTGGCCAGCGATCGTCGGTTTTGCCATTGGTTGCGGCCTGGGAGCGATATGCGAGGCGGCAATTGGCCTCAGGTCCCTGGCTTTGCCTGTAGGGCTCGCGGTGCTCGCAGTGGCGATGGGGACGAACACCGATATCGAGAAAAGTGAGGCCCAATGAGCCATCAAGCAACGCTCGTGGCGAGCTGTCTTACGCCGTACCGCTTCTCGAACTCCAGCACGTCGACGATGCCTCGGCGATGGGTGCCATCGCCGATCTTGCGCTCGCCGTCCCAGGCCTCGACGTCGAAGACGACGCTCTTTGGGTCGATCTGGACGACTCGAGAGAAGGCACGGACCTTGCGGCCGACCGGAGTCGCGGCGAGGTGACGAACTTTCACGTCCATGCCGACGCTGACAAAGCCTTCTGGCAGATGCGCCGCTATAGCGGAGCCTGACGCCATTCCTATGTGCAGGATCATCATCGGCGTGGCATAGACCTGCGGCATGTTCGCGACGAAATAACCGACGGTCATCTCCGAGGTCACGGTGACAATATGCTCCGCTGTCATACCGAGCCTGACGTTGTCGAGTGCGTCCATATCTTTCTTTCCCACGGTTCCCATGCCGTAGAAGGACCTTGGCCATGTCGGGCGCACGCGAACACTGGTTTCCTCGATCTACGATTTCGGCATTATGCCCGGAGCGTTGTCCGGCCATTTCGCGATGGTCGCTTCGTCTACGTTCAGATGCTGGGCGACCAGCGCCGGCGGCGTGTGTGTCAACCAGTCGGAAAGAGAGATCTCCTCGTAGCGGGGCGCCCTGAACACCCCGATGAACTCCAGATCTGTATCGCCGACATTCTCGACATAGTGTCCCAGATTGCGCTTGACGTAGCCAATATCTCCCGCGTTGAAATCCATCGTCATCGCGTTCGGTCCAGTATTGAACACCGTCATGCGTGCCTTGCCCTTGATGTAGTACTGCCATTCGTCGGCGTTCGGATGCCAGTGCATCTCTCGCACGCCGCCGGGACGAACCGTGATCAGCGCGGCCGCGACTGTCGTCGAAACCGTGAAGTTGTTGCTGTCGGCAACGCGCACGTCGCCGCCCCTAGACTCTTTCGTCGGAGCTGACGCTGCAAGCCGGAAGATGAATGGATGGGGCGGAACGCGTCCGGCTTTACTGACAGCAACGCGATCCGCTGCCAAATCGCCGGGCAGCTTCCCCTGGAAGATCCAGAGGTTTTGCAGCGGGATCTCGGCGAAAGTCTCAGCCGGAACGCCAAAATTCTTGGCAAGCACCTCCGGAGGCGTATGGGCGAACCAGTCGGTCACCAGCAGCGTATTGAACTCGCTGGCGTCGCCGTCGTCAAAGCAGATCACGAATTCGCAGCCGTCCGGGCCGAGACCCTGCAGCGAATGTGGCTGACCGGCCGGAAAATACCAGAGGTCACCCTCATTGACGTCGGCAACGTATGGCCGGCCAAGGGCGTCGAGAACCGTTACGCGGCAACTGCCGTAGGTCATGATCGCCCACTCGGCGGCCTGGTGCCAGTGCAATTCCCTGATGCCGCCGGCCGTCAGCCGCATGTTGACGCCAGTGATGGTGTCCGAGATCGCGAAATCCTTCTGGGTTACCTGGCGCGCCCAACCGCCGTTCTGGATGCGCCTTGGCGCGTTGTTGAAAGAGGCCCAGTCCATCGGCATACCACCGACATCGGTTGCCGGAGGAAACTGCGCTGAAGGAAACTGGCTGCCGATGGCCTCGTTTTGCGGGCCGGGATCCCTGAGATTACCCGGGCCTTTGGCGTTGACCGCGCCTTGTGGCGGCTGGTCCGGATTGCCGAAAGAGGCAGCGTGCGCCGTACTTGCAGTCATCGCAGCGCCCGCAGCGGACACGACCAACATATCCCGTCTCGAAAACATGTAACCTCTCTTGGCTTGGAAGTGATTAGGTACCTAAAAGATAGGTTCCCGCGTATCGAGAGCCATTAAATTTGCATTTAGAAAATGCCACGGATCGAGCGGCTATCAGGGTCAGCGCGCGCATTGCGAGCATCAATTTCGCGGCGCGCTGGTGCCGCCCAAATCCGATGTTGATGTCCGGTTTGGCACGCGAATTTCAACCACGCCGTGATTGAGGGCCTGATGGCATGAATTGCATGCATCTGTCAGATCGGTATAGGCCTTGGCGAATGCTGCGCCGTCTTTGGATTGAATCGCGGTGCCGAGTTCGTTAAACGGCTGCTCCGTGACGGAGGTGATCATGTCCGGGAGGGAAATGTTGCCTTGAGTTGGGTGGGCGTGGCCCAGGCGATTGAACGCGCCTTTGAGATTTCCAAGCTCGTAGGCTGCAAAGTCCCAGCTGCCATCCTGCCAGGCGCGCCAGAGCCGCTCATGCCGCGGTTGAATGGTCTCGATCATCAGGTCGCTGATCCTCGGCAGATATTCGGTTGCCCGAGGTGAGGGCGCAGTCTCCCGATCTGCTGCCGCGCTGCGCGGGGCAGCGAGAAAAATTGCTAGGATGGCCGCTGCGCCAATTGCGATCGAGGCAACTGCGATCGGGCGACGACGGCGGCTTGTCGCTTCAATGCGGGTCATGTGCGCACCGGCAGCCCGGAAAGCAGTTTATCGAGTGTGATCGGATAGTCTCGAATGCGGACGCCGCACGCATTGTAGACCGCATTGGCGATCGAGGCGCCGGCGCCGCAGATGCCGAGTTCGCCGATGCCCTTGCTTTTCAGCGGATTGGATCTGTCGTCCAACTCGTCGAGAAAGATGGCGTCAATCGCCGGAATGTCGGCGTGCACCGGCACGTGGTATTCTGCGAGATCGTGATTGACGAACAAGCCGAAACGCGGATCGAGCGCCATCGCTTCCTGCAACGCCGCGCCGACGCCAAACGCCATTCCGCCGATCGCCTGTGAGCGTGCTGTCTTTGCGTTGAGAACACGGCCGGCGGTGAATACGCCGAGCATGCGCCGCAGCCGCACCTCACCGGTGTCTTCATCTACGCCGACCTCGGCGAAATGCGCGCCGTAAGATTGTTGCGAAAATTCCTTGTTGTTGCTGCCGGGCCGAATTTCGCCGTCTGCCTCCATCCCGGCGCCCACAAGGTCCGTCAGCTTTCTGGACTGTTCGCCCGATGCGATACTGCCGTTGGCGAACGTTGCGGTTGCCGAATCCATGCCGGCGGTCCGTGCCAGCTTTTCGCACAGCGCATTGCATGCCTCGAACAGGGCGGAGCCCGAGCTGCCCGCGCCCCATGAGCCACCTGAACCTGCCGCCTGCGGAAAGCTGGTATCACCGAGTTCGACCCGGACGCGTTCCGTCGGCAGGCCGAGCATCTCCGCTGCGATTTGCGCCAGGATGGTGTAGGTGCCGGTGCCGATGTCAGTCATCGCCATTCGCACGGTGCAAGTACCGTCGGGATCCAGTCGGACATTTGCCTTCGAAAGCAGAAGCGGATTGCCGCGTGTTGCCGCGGCCATGCCAATCCCTAGCAACCAGCGTCCATCGCGAAGCTGGCCCGGCTTTGGATTGCGTTTGTCCCATCCAAAGCGGCGCGCACCTTCCTGCATGCAGGGGATCAAGTGACGGCTGGAATAGGGAATATGCTTTTCCGGGTCTTCGCTCGGCTCGTTTCGAATGCGCAATTCGATCGGGTCGAGATTCAACTTCTCCGCAAGTTCGTCCATGGCACATTCGAGCGCCATCAAGCCGACGGCTTCGCCGGGCGCGCGCATTGACGAGGCGACCGGAATATCCAGTGGTGCAAGACGGTGTCGTGTCAATCGATTGGGCCCGGCATAGAGGGTGCGGGTCTGGAGGGCAGCGCCCTCATAGGTTTGCTCGCTGGGCAGATTGCCCGAGAAAACGTCGTGGCCGATGGCGAGGATCCGGCCCTCGCGATCGGTGCCCAGGCGCAGCCGCTGGATCGTGTCGGAGCGGTGCGTCGTGACGTGAAAGATCTGCTGCCGCGTCAGCGCGATTTTTACCGGCCGCTTGAGCTGCCGTGATGCGATAGCTGCCAGGACGGCATCGGCGTTGACCCACAGCTTGCCTCCAAAGCCGCCGCCGATGAACGGGCTGATCAGGCGAATGTTTTCGGCGGGAATTTTCAAGGTCGTCGCGATCACCCGCTGACCCTGGTTGAGCATCTGATTTGCCGTGTGCAGGGTCAACTTGTCGCCGTCCCACGCCGCAAGGGTGGCATGCGGTTCCATCATCGCGTGGCTCTGCAGCGGAGTGGTATAGGTCACGTCGAGTTGCACCGGAGCACCGGCGAATGCGCTTGCGAAATCGCCCACCGCGCTGTCGGCTGCTGGCGCATCGATTGGCTTTGGGACGCACGCCTCATTGAGGTTGCTACGCAGCGCGTATTTCCCGTTCGACCGATCGTATTTTACGTCTACGAGGTAAGCCGCCGCCCGGGCCTGCTCAAAACTTTCCGCAACCACGAACGCAACCGGCTGGCCGTAGCGCGTCACCTGCGGCCCGGTGAGCACGGGATGCGCTTCGCGGTGGTTGCCGGTGCCTTGCGCGGGCGCGTTGCGATGGGTGAGAACCAGCGCGACGCCCGGCGCCTTTTCCGCCGCCCGCGTGTCAATCGATTTGATCCTTCCTTTTCCGATCGAGGCCTCGACCACAAAACCATACAGCACGCTGTCCTGTTGCATCTCATAGGCGTAGCGCGCGCCGCCGGTAACCTTCAATGGCCCGTCCACGCGGTCGAGTGGCTTGCCGACGATGCCTGGTCTATCGAGGGCATTGGGACCAACGGGTGAGTTCATTTCCATGCGTTCGCTCCCTCAGGTCCGGGTCGTCTCTGCAAGCACGCTGTGCAGCGTGCGCCGCGTCAGCGGCACCTTGAAATCGTTGCCGCCGAACCCGCGCGCGCCTTCGAGAACGGCATCTGCGGCCGAGTTCAAAGTGGTCGTGTTCGCAGCTGCGTTGACCAACCTCTGCTCGGCCTGCGCCACCCGCCACGGCCTATGCGCCAACCCGCCGAAGGCCAGCCGGGCCGAGCGGATCCGGCCGCGCGTGCTATCGACGATTGCGGCGACGGAAACCAGCGCAAAGGCGTAGGAAGCACGATCGCGGACCTTTCGGTAAACCTGCACACCTGGAGGCGGCGGAGGCAGCGTCACCGCAGTGATAATCTCGCCTGGCTTGAGCGACGTCTCGATCTCGGGAGTGTCGCCGGGAAGACGATAGAACTCCGCGATCGGAATCACTTTGGTTTCGCCATGACGATTGACCGTCTCTACCTTGGCGTCAAGCGCCCGCATCGCCACCGCCATGTCGGACGGATGCGTCGCAATGCAGTGCTCGCTGGCACCCAAAATGGCGTGAATGCGGTTGAAGCCGGCGAGCGCCGCACAGCCGGAGCCGGGATTGCGCTTGTTGCAGGGCTTTGTGATGTCATAGAAATAGTAGCAGCGTGTTCGCTGCAGCAGGTTGCCACCGGTCGTTGCCTTGTTGCGCAACTGCGCACTGGCGCCTGCCAGCAGCGCGCGGCTGAGCACGCCGTAGCGCTGCCGTACGCGCGGGTCGGCAGCGAGATCGCTGTTGCGAACCAGCGCGCCGATACGCAGTCCGCCGTCAGGCGTCTCTTCGGTTTTGTCGAGCGGCAGGCGGTTGATATCGACCAGATTCGAAGGTGTCTCGACCTGCAATTTCATCAGGTCGAGCAAATTAGTGCCGCCGGCGATGATTTTCGCACCGGGCTGGACAGCGGCGGCGGCCGCTTGCGCCGTCGAATCGGTGCGTTGGTAGGTAAAGGCTTTCATGTCAGAGTCCTGAAGCTTGTTTGATGGCCGCCACGATGTTGGGATAGGCTGCGCAGCGACAGATGTTGCCGCTCATTCTCTCGCGGATTTCCGCATCGGTGAGTTCAGCGGCAGACTTCGTCAAGTCCTCGGTCACGTAGCTCGGCATGCCCGACCGGCTTTCGGCCAGCATTCCGATGGCCGAGCAGATCTGGCCGGAAGTGCAGTAACCGCACTGGAAACCGTCATGCTCGACGAAGGCTGTCTGCAATGGATGCAAATTCTTGCCTTGCACGAGCCCCTCGATCGTGGTGACCGATTGGCCATCATGCATCATAGCAAGCGTCAGGCAGGAATTGATGCGGCGTCCTTCAATCAGCACCGTGCACGCACCGCATTGGCCGTGATCGCACCCCTTTTTCGATCCGGTCAGCGCGAGGTGTTCCCGCAAGGCATCGAGCAGTGTCGTTCGGGGATCAAGCGTCAGCGAATGCGGACGGCCGTTGATCTGAAGTGCGACGCTCACGGGAGGCGGGGCCGGCTCATTGTTGTTGACGGAACCGGCGGCGATAGCGGCGCGCGGAAGCGCGGTCAACAACATCGCGGTAGTTCCGGCCTCGATGACGGTGCGGCGGGTAACCTCAAATCGAATTGGTGCATCCGGTTCTCTATTGGATTCGTGGTCGTCCATGATTGCTCCATGTTCGCAAAGTCAAGGCTAGTTGCAGGAAGGCATCGGGCTTACGGTCCGGTGCCGCCCTGCTTTCAGCAGGAAGACACCCGCTCACGGCCAGGCGTCGTCCGGAAGGTTGACGACGATGGGTGTCGCGGTGCTGCGCACGACCACCCATCGAAATGGTTCGAATTTCGAGGGGTTGATTTCCATGTGGGGCAGAAAGGCGGGAACATGAATGAAATCGCCGGCCTCGGCGCGCGCAACTGATTCTCCACTTATGCCCCAACGAATTTCGCAGACTCCCGAGAGTACGTAGGCGATCGTTTCCTGCTCTCCGTGATGATGAATTCCCGTCCGCGATCCCGGCTCTACTTCGAACAGGCCGCCCCAGATGGCCGACGCAATGCCAAGTGCCGGTGCGATCGCGGCGCGACGTTCGGAGCCCGGCGTCTGCGCGGTTCCTTGATCGAATTCAGCGGGGCTGACGATGCGAATTGCAGAAGAATTCATGGCGTCCTGGATCAATTTGGATCATCAGTTGGAAAGCTAAGCGACGGACAATTGGAGGACCACTAAATTGGAGTTTAGTGATCCGCGTTGCAGGGCGCGCGCAATTGTCGAAGCGATGGAGCGGGGCCGGTCGAGACACGTTTCATTCTGCAGGCGTCTCATTCTGCAGGCGTCGCCTCAGCCAGTCCGGTCTCCGCTCGCTTCTTTTCGCCGAACAGCCTGGTTTGCAGCCGGTCGAGGTAGATGTAGACGACCGGCGTCGTATAGAGGGTGAGAATCTGGGACAGGGCCAGACCGCCGACGATGGCGTAGCCGAGCGGCTGGCGAATCTCCGAGCCGACTCCCGTACCCACCATCATCGGCACGGCGCCAAGCAGCGCCGCCATCGTCGTCATGAGAATGGGACGAAAGCGCTTGATGCAGGCCTGATAGATCGATTCCTCTGTCGAGAGGCCCTCGTTCTGTTCGGCCTGCAAGGCGAAATCCACCAGCATGATGCCGTTCTTCTTGACGATGCCAATCAGCAGTATGATGCCGACGATTGCAATCACGCTCAGATCATAGTGAGCCGCCATCAGCAACAGCAGTGCGCCGACGCCGGCCGAAGGCAGCGTGGAGATAATGGTGATCGGGTGGATCACGCTCTCGTAGAGTACCCCGAGAATGATATAGATGACGAAGAGCGAGGCGAGGATGAGGATCGGCGTGCTCTTCAGGGACGCACCGAAAGCCTGCGCGTTGCCCTGGAAGCTGGTTTGCACTGAGAGAGGCGGATGCAGTTCCTTTTCGACCGCCTGAATAGCGCTGACCGCCTGGCCGATCGCGGTGCCCGGCGCGAGATTGAACGAGATCGTCACCGACGGGAACTGGCCGGTGTGGTTGATCACGAGGGGCGCGACCTTCACGACTGAATCGACCAGCGTGGATAAGGGCACCTGCTGCCCGCTCGACGATTTGACGTAGATGCCGTTGATCGCTTCGGGGCCGTACTGGAATTTCGGGTTCACTTCCAGAATGACGTGGTATTGCTGGAGCGTGGTGTACATAGTCGACACGATGCGTTGGCCGAAGGCGTCGTCGAGCGTATTGTCGATTGTGTAAGGCAGGATGCCGTAGCTCGATGCGACTTCGCGTTTGATCGTGATGTCGAGCAGTGGGCCGGAGCTGAGCTGGTCGGTGGCCACGTCGGTGATGCCGGGAACCGACTTGAACTTGTCAAGGAACAGCGACGCCCAATGGCTGAGCTCGCCGGGATCGGCGTCGTTCATCGTGTACTGGAATTGGGTCTTGTTCAGCCGCGCCCCGACCGTTATGTCCTGGGCCGCCTGCATGTAGAGCGTAATGCCCTGGATCTTGGCCAGGTTGGTCCGCAGCCTGGCGATCACCTTCTCGATCGGCTCACGCTGGTTGGCGGGCTTGAGTTGAATGAAGACGCGGCCATCGTTAAGTGTGTAGCTGCCGCCGCCGGCACCGACGGCCGAACCGATAGTCGCGACGGCCGGATCCCTCATGATGGCGTCGAGCAAGGCTTGCTGGCGCTCCTTCATCGCCTGGAAGGAAATGTCCTGTGCCGCCTCTGACTGCCCGATGATCAATCCGGTATCCTGTTGGGGGAAGAAGCCTTTTGGAATGACAACATAGAGGTAACCGGTCAGCGCAATCGTGCCCAGCATCACCATCAGCGTGGTGAAGCGGTGACGCAGCACGATCCTGAGGCCGCCCTCATATGCGTAGAGCAGACCGTCAAAGCCGCGCTCCGACATCCGGTAGAGCCACCCGTGCTCCTTGCTTTCAGGCTTGAGCAGATAAGCGCACATCATCGGCGTGAGCGTCCGCGAGATGATCAGCGACAGAACGAGCGCGACGCTCACGGTGATCGCGAACTCGCGGAACAGCAGGCCGACATAGCCGCCCATCAAGAACAATGGAATAAACACCGCAATCAGCGAGAACGTGATCGCCATGACGGTGAAGCCGATCTCGCCGGACCCCTTGAGCGCCGCGTCATACGGCGACATGCCATCCTCTATATGTCGTGTGATGTTCTCGATCTCGACGACGGCGTCGTCGACCACGAATCCGACTGCGATGGACAGGGCCATGAGCGAAAGGTTGTCCAGGCTGTAGCCCATTTCGTAGAGAACCGCGAAAGTGCCGATCAATGACAACGGCACGGTGACAGCCGGGATAATGGTCGCCCAGAGATTGCGCAGGAATATGAAGATGACCATGACGACCAGTGCAACGGTCAGCAGCAGGGTAAACTGCACGTCGGCGACCGATGCGCGGATGGTCTGGGTACGATCGGAAATGACATTTACCTTGACGGCAGCCGGGATCGAGGCTTGAAGCACAGGCATCATCGCCTTGATCCGACTCACCGTTTCGATAACGTTGGCGCCGGGCTGACGCTGGATCGCCAGAATGATCGCCCGCTTGTTGTTGTACCAGCCGGCGATCAACTCATTTTCTCCCGCGCTGACGGCGCGGCCGATATCGCGGATGCGGACCGGCGATCCGTTGCGATAGGCGATGACGAGGTCAGCGTATTGGTCGGGTTTGAACAGCTGATCATTGGTGTTCAGCGTATAGGTCTGGCGCGGGCTGTTGAGCGTACCCTTGGGGAGGTCGACGTTCGCTTGCCCAAGCACCGTTCGCACGTCCTCGAGGTTGATGCCGCGAGCTGCCAGTGCCTCCGGATCGACCTGGACGCGGACGGTCGGCTGCTGTGTACCTCCGACGCCGACGAGGCCGACGCCGGATACCTGCGAGATCTTTTGCAGCAGAATATTTTGCGCGTAGGCGTCGACAACGGTCAGCGGCAGGCTGTCCGAGGTGATGCCCAGAACTAAAATCGGCGTCTCCGCCGGGTTAACCTTGCGGATCAGTGGCGGATAGGGCAGGCCCGCCGGCAGGTACGCATTGGCGGCGTTGATGGCCGACAGCGTGTCGCTGACCGCGCCGTCGATCTGGCGATTCAGCTCGAACTGCAGGGTGATCTGGGTGTAGCCGAGCGCGCTGGCGGACGTCATCTGGGTGAGACCCGGGATTTCCCCGAATTGCAGTTCGAGCGGCGAAGCTACGGTGGAGGCCATGGTCTGCGGATCGGCGCCCGGGAGCTGCGCGGTGACAGTGAGCGTCGGGTAGTTGACGTTCGGCAGCGACGCGACCGGCAACAGCGGATAGGCGACCAGACCGCCCACCAACAGGGCGACCATCAGCAGCGCGGTCGCGATCGGCCGATAGATAAAGGGTGCGGAAATGTTCATGGGATGGGCGCCTGCAGGGCGTCCTGTGCGGCTTCTTCCTGTGCTGCCTTGCCGTGCAGCATCGTGACATGCGCCCCCGGCTGCAGCTTGTACTGCCCATCGACCACGACCTGCTCGTTTGCCTGCAGGCCGGAATCAATCAGCGCCTGTCCGTCGCTGATTTGCGCGACCTTGATTTGGCGAACTGCGGCGGTGTTGTCCGGATTGACCACGTAGGCGTAGGGGCCGGTCGGGCCTTGCTGCACGACGCCCGCGGGAATGGTCAGGCCGTTGTGCCGCGTGTCGACCAGCAGTCGCGCGTTGACGAGTTGGCCAGGCCAGAGCCGGCGCGACTTGTTGGAAAAATTCGCCTTGAGCTGGATTGAGCCGGTAGTCTGAAGAATCTCATTGTTGACGAGTCCGAGCACGCCCTGATCCAGTTTGACTGAATTGTCTTGGCTGTAGGCGAGAACCGGGAGCGCCGTTTTGGTTTGTTGCTGTTGCTGTTGGATTTGCGGCAGGACCGTCTCCGGTAACGTGAAGATCAGCGAAATCGGGTCGAGCTGCGTGACGACGACGAGGCCGTTTGCAGTCGACGGACTGATGATGTTGCCGACGTCGATCTGACGAATCCCGACCACGCCATCGATCGGCGACGTCAGGCGTGTGAAGCTAAGCTGCACCTTCGCAGCGTCGATCAGCGCCTGATCGGCCTTGATGGCCGCCTTCAGCTGACCGACTTGCGCCTTTTGTGTTTCGAGCAATTGCGGAGTTGCCCAGCCTTTCTCGCCCAGCGTCGTGTAGCGGGTGAGATTGGCCTGGGCATTTACCAGTTGCGCCTGATCGCGGTCCAGATTGCCCGTGTACTGATCAACCAGGGCCTGGTAGGGGCGTGGGTCGATCTGCGCGAGCAGGTCGCCTGCATGCACGGTTTGGCCTTCGGTGAAGTTGATGCTGATGATCTGCCCCTGGATCTGGGCGCGCACGACATCGGTGTTGTACGCGATCACCGTACCGACGCCCGTAAGATAGATCGGCACGTCATGCTGCGCGACCGTCGTGGCGACGATCGGCACCGTCGGTGGAGCGGGCGAGGCATCCGCCTTCTCGAAGGGATGAGAATGTATGGAGTACAGCAGGCCGCCGGCCGCACAAACGGCAGTCAGCAAGCACGACACAAGGATTTTGCGTTTCATGATGCTCCTCGTTGAGACACAAGACTGTTCAGCAGCCGGTACCTGTGCTGAGACACTGGAAGCTGCTTGTGCCTGTCGTGGAGGATGAAGCCGTGGACGGAGATGTAACCGTGGGCACCGGCGGCACCGCCGGAGCAGAAGTTCCGGCGATACCGAGCGTTGGCGAGATGGTCGGCAATGGCACCGCCGGCGTGCCACTGACCCCAAGGTTGCTGATCTCGGTCGAACCAAACGGAATTCCGGTTCGATTGACGCCACCAGGCGCGGTCGGCGACGTTGATGTTGGGGTCGACGATGAGGCCACGCTGCTTGAGCCGGAGCCGCACATTCCCGACATTCCCGCCGTGCCCAACGTTCCTGAGGTGGTCGACACTGCCGACGTGCTCAAGGGTCCGGAAGAGTTCGAGATCCCCGATGACGCTGACGATCCGGACATCGCCGTGCTGCTTGACGTTGCCCCGCCGGCCGTTCCCGCAGTGGCAGGCGTTCCGCTTCCAACGCCCATTCCCATTCCGCCGCCATCGAAACTCGTAGTGGATCCGAACATTGTTGATGGTGAGGTTCCCACGGTCGTGCATGCAGTGCCGCTGCTCGTGCTCGGTATTGTAATTGTGCCGGTCACGCCGGTGGGCGCTGGACTAAGTCCCCCCGAGATGATCTCGGTGGACCCAAGCGGGATTCCGGTCGGTCCGACTGACGTACCGGGGCCCTGTCCAAGCGGCGAGGTCGCGCCAAGTGTGGGCGTCGTCGGCAATGCACCAACCTGTGCGATGGCGCCGTTGCAGGCAAAGAGCGCCGGAAGCACTGCAGCAATCAACGCGAATCTCATTGTCATTCCCCTGTCGAAACCCGCGACGTCGCGGCGAGAGCTGTCGGCATCGGAAGCGAGCACCTTTCCGCAAGCCGCTGCCGGTTTTAGGCTTCGACCAGTAAATGGCTGGCGTCCCGATCGGTGCAATTAAAAATGCGTTTATTCTCTGACGCAGATCCGCTCTAGCTGGCGCCGATGACTGGCGCGACTGAGCAACTTTCCCAACGCTAAATCTTTTTTTAGTTGAGCATATCGCGCTCGATGGCGACGTTCATGATCTCAGATGGAAACGTCGTTCCGACACCGAAATGGTCTTTCGGCCATACATCACCGCGATTATGGAGAGCACAATGAGCGACGATGGTGTCGTAGGCGTCCACGAATACGAGGGAGCTGCGGCGGGGTGGGGCGCTCTGAAAGCGGTGGCGGACGCCGACGAAGAAGGCCAATTTCATCGTTTATCCCGGGATAGATGAGGATCCCTGCGTGCCGGATCGTGAAGCCCTCACGCTCGCAACGATCAGAAGTCACGATCAGTACAACACGACGATCTACGGCATGAATGATCGCTATCGTGGAATTACGGGGCGGCGCAACGTTGTGTTCGTCAATGAGAGCGACCTCGCCAGCTGCGGCTTGAAGCATGGCGATCCCGTCGATATCACCGTCGTGTCCGATACCAGATCGAAAGCTGGCGAGCGGATCATGCGCAACCTGACGGCTGTCGCCTACAATATCGCGCAGGGTTCGATCGCGACGTATTATCCGGAGGCGAATGTCCTGGTTGCGCTCGATCATTACGACGCTAAATCCGGAACGCCGTCCTACAAGTCGACTCCGGTTTTGATCCGCGCTTCGCGAAAGCCGGACGTGGAGGGCACGCGCGCGGACGTGCGGGCATCAATCTCAAGGGATCTGACCAGTGCAATGCTCTAAGGGAGCGGGCTGATCTGCGGATTAGCGACGGGAATTTAAAGGGCGGGTCGGAACCTGGTTCAGCCCGCCCAAGCCTGCTGAACCTACGCCGGTGCCTGCAAGGCGAGATTCTTGGCCGCTTTTCGCACCTTTTCGAACGCGCGCGCCTCGATCTGCCGTATGCGTTCGCGGGAGACATTGAAGTTCGCCGCCAGGTCCTCAAGTGTCATTGGTTCGTCGGCCAAACGTCGCGCCTCGAAGACGCGGCGCTCGCGGTGGTCCAGCACATCGATTGCGGCGGTCAAAGCCTTGAGCCGGCGCTCCTTCTCGTCCTGTTCGACCACGATGGCTTCCGGCGAGAGAGATTGATCAACGAGATGATCCTGCCATTCGCCGGTTTCACCGTTACTGTGCATCGGAGCATTGATCGATTTATCACCGCCGAGCCGTCGATTCATGTCGACGACGTCCTGGCTCGTGACATCAAGGTCCTTTGCGATCAGTGCCACCTGGTCGGGGTGCAGGTCGCCGCTTTCCAATGCGGCGATCCTGCTTTTCGCGGATCGTAGCTTGAAGAACAGCTTCTTTTGGTTCGCGGTGGTGCCAATCTTCACAAGTGACCACGAACGCAGGATGTAATCGTGTATGGAAGCCCTGATCCACCACATCGCGTAGGTGGCAAAGCGAAAGCCTTTTTCAGGTTCAAAGCGGTTCACGGCCTGCATCAGGCCAACGTTCCCTTCAGCGATAATTTCCGAAACGGGCAAACCGTAGCCGCGGTAACCCATGGCGATCTTGACGGCGAGACGCAGATGACTTGTAACGAGCTGATTCGCAGCATCACGGTCGCCGTGTTCGCGCCAACGTTTGGCGAGGTTGTATTCCTCGTGTCTTTCCAGCATCGCGAAACGCCTGATGCCGTCGAGGTAACTTCTGCCGCGCCCGCTTCTAGCGAACGCTGGTTCGCGCCGTGTTCGAACTGTGAAGCCTGCGAATTGTCCCTCAATGCTCATATCAGTCGCTCCGTCGTGCAGGCTGGATATCGTCCGCCACTGAAAGTCGAGCGGATCACCAGATGATAGGCGTAGCGCGCGGACGGCCTATTAAATTGACGTTTAGGACATTAAATTCGAATTCAAACATTGGGCGCGCTTTCAAAAACTTCCTTACTGCACGAAAGCGGCCGCTCGCGGGCCTCTGTAGCAGCGCCGCTTTGATTCGCTTCGGCAATGGCGCGCGGCATTCAGTTCGGCTCACCCGGCAGAGCTGGCGTTCTGTTTTTCGCCAATTCTCGAGGTGAGCCCGTTGAAGCCGCGCGTTCGAGGTTTCCGGATCGGCCTATCCGTTCAGTAGTCGCAGTAGTACGGATGGTTGTATGTGTGGTATGGATAGTACGGACAACCGAGTCCGTAGTCGTAATAGCCGCCGCCGGCGAAGCGGTGCCGTTCGCCGCCAAAGCGGCCGTGGCCGACATGCGCGATGGCACCTGCGCCAAAGCTGCCGACGCGGCCGGCACCAAAGCTACCGATGTGGCCGCCACCAAAGCCGCCGACGCGGCCGCCACCAAAGCCACCGATGTGGCCGCCACCAAAGCCGCCGATGTGACCGCCGCCAAAGCCGCCGCCGCCATGACCACCGCCGCCGCCACCACCGCCGCGGGCTTGGGCACCAGTAGCCAACAGGCTGCCTGCGAGCACTGCGCTCGCCAAAATCATCATCACTCGTCCTCTCATGATATTCTCCTTTGGAATTGGCGGACTATCCGCCACAGGTCTTCTCGCGCCGGCGCTTCCGCGGAAGGCAAACGCCACCGCCACGATGGAGCGAAGATGGGGATGCTTGGTTCTCGCCTCTATTAAATTCGAATTCACGAAGCCAGGATGCTTCACTCGGCACGTCGCACTGGAACGCCGCTGGCCGATTTTTTCGGACCAGCTCACGCAGAGACTGATCGCGGCTGCAGACGCGCTGTTACTCCAAAAAAGTCGGACGACGCGCGCCCGCCTCCTGCAGGGAGGAGGGACTAAGGCGTGGCGCACGCCGTCCGCCGCACAACCGCATGATAACGCCGCGAGGGACAAGCGCGGCGCGGCTGTTCCAAGCATGGTCTAGGCCCCGAAACCAGATCGCGCCATTAAATAGTAGTTTAGTAATCATCCCGCACCGTTCGCGGCGATCGGGTTAACCGTGCCCGTATCGCTTGCGATACACGGCAGGTGTCACACCGATATGGCGAACAAAGACGCGGCGCAGCGTGTCCGCGTTGGCGAAGCCGCACTGTACCGCCACCTGCTTGGGCGCGTTGCGTCCCGTCTCCAGGAGCCGCCGAGCGGTGGAGACACGCGCGGTTTCGACCCACGCTGCCGGGGTCATCCCAACCTCATGTCGAAACAGCCGCGCGAAATGGCGTGGGCTCAGGCCCGCGCGCGCGGCGAGCTTGTCGACACCATGATTGTCGGCGGGGTGCGCGGCGATAAAGCGCTGGACCTGCTGCAGCGCTGAACGTCCCAAAGGCGCCACCTCGCCCTTGCGGCTGAACTGCAATTGGCCGCCGGGGCGCCTGAAGAACATCACGAGCTGGCTCGCCACGCGCTTGGCGATATCGCGACCAAGGTCTTCCTCGACAAGCGCCAAGGCGAGATCGAGCCCGGCGGTGACGCCAGCCGCCGTGCGCAGTCTGCCGTCGCGTACATGAATGGCGTCGGCGTCCAACTTGGTTAAAGGATAGGCCCGCGCAAGCCGCTCGGCGACCGCCCAGTGCGTGGTCACGTGCTTGCCGTCGAGCAAGCCCGCCGCGCCCAGGAAAAAGGCGCCGCTGCACACCGAGCCGTAGCGTCGCGCGGTCGAAGCGACCCGCCGCAGCCAGCTCACGATCAGGTGATCGAGTTGCATCTGCGCGGCATTCGGCGAACCGGCGATCAAGAGCGTGTCGATCGCCTCAAAGTGCATGTGGCCGATAACGCCATCCGGCAGCAGCCGTGCGCCGGAGGACGAGCGGATGTCGCCAGCGGCGGTGGCAATCACGCGCAGTCGGTAGGACTCCCTGCCGGCCTGCACATTGGCTTCGGCGAACACATCAAGCGGGCCTGATACGTCGAGAAGCTGGACGCCTGGCAGCGCGAGGATCGCGATCGTGCGGGTGACTGGCTTCTGAGAGTTGGCTTTCGGCATAGGCAACCGGCGTGTCTGTTTTGGACCGATAATGGCAGATTTCGACGTAGTGCATCGGTGGCAGCTGGACAACGACGCGACCAACTTTTCCGGCAATGGATCACACTGGAGAAGGCCCATGACTTCGACCTTGATAGCGACCTCGTCGATTGCGGGGATCAAAGTTCCCGACAGCAAGCTCGCCCGCGCTGTCACTGAATTGGTGCGCGATACCGAAACGCCGCTGCTCTTCCATCATTCCAGCCGCGTCTATTACTTCGGCGGGCTCGCGGGAAAGAGCCGCGGCCTCAAGTTCGATCCCGAATTGCTCTACACCGGCGCGATGTTCCACGACATGGGTTTGACCCATCAGCACAGCAGCACGCAGGAACGCTTCGAGGTTGACAGCGCAAATGCCGCACGCGACTTCCTGCGAAGCCACGGAGTCCATCAACAAGACATTGAAACCGTCTGGACCGCGATCGCCTTGCATACGACGCCGGGTATCCCCCAGCACATGCACCCGGTCGTAGCTCTGGTGACGGCCGGCGTCGAAATGGATGTGATGGGACTGGCTTATCCCGAATACAGCGCCGCCGAGCGCGAGGCGGTGGTGCATGCCCATCCGCGTAGCGCGCGTTTCAAAGAAGACATCATCCAAGCCTTCTACGACGGCAACAAGCACAAGCCGAAGACGACCTTCGGCAACGTCAATGCAGACGTGCTCGCGGACAAGGATCCACACTTCCATCGCAGCAATTTCTGCAGCGTCATCCGAGGATCTGCCTGGCGCGGGTAAGCCCCGCTACCCGTACGATCGAAAGCAAAGCACTGACGCTGTTCCAAACGTCGGCCGAACAGGCAGGCTCAATGACTGCGTACGCGATTTAACACAACAGAGGAGCTGATCATGGCTACAGAGAAACTGTTTACGAACGCAACCGGGGCGCCGGTCGCAGACAACACCAACATCATGACGGCCGGTCGACGCGGTCCGGCGCTGCTGCAGGATATCTGGCTGATCGAGAAGATGGCGCATTTCGACCGGGAGGTGATCCCGGAGCGGCGTATGCACGCCAAGGGCTGGGGTGCCTACGGCGCCTTCACGGTGACCCACGACATCACCCGTTTGACCAAGGCCAGGATTTTCTCGAAGATCGGGAAGCAGACACCGATGTTCGCGCGCTTCTCGACCGTCGCCGGCGAGCGCGGCGCGGCCGATGCGGAACGCGACATTCGCGGTACCGCCCTCAAGTTCTACACCGAGGAGGGCAACTGGGACATCGTCGGCAACAACACGCCGGTATTCTTCTTCCGCGACCCGCTGCGGTTCTCGGATCTCAACCATGCCATCAAGCGCGACCCGCGCACCGGGCTGCGCAGCGCGGACAACAATTGGGATTTCTGGACGCTGCTCCCCGAGGCGCTGCATCAGGTCACCATCACCATGTCCGATCGCGGCATCCCGAAGAGCTTCCGCAACATGCATCTCTTCGGCAGCCATACCTACTCGATGATCAATGCCGCCAATGAACGTGTCTGGGTCAAGTTTCACTTCCGCACCCAGCAGGGAATCGCGAACCTCACCGACGCGGAGGCCGAGGCCATCGTCGCCAGGGATCGCGAAAGCAACGGCCGCGACCTCCTCAACGCGATCGAGGAGGACGACTTTCCGCGATGGACGCTTTTCATTCAGGTGATGACTGACGCTCAGGCGAAGACGCATCGGCACAATCCTTTCGACGTGACGAAGGTCTGGCCGAAGGCGGAGTATCCGCTAATCGAGGTCGGCGTGATGGAGCTCAACCGCTATCCGGAGAACTATTTCGCGGAAGTGGAACAGGCGGCCTTCTCACCCGCCAACATCGTGCCCGGCATCGGTTTCTCGCCGGACAAGATGCTCCAGGGAAGACTGTTCTCCTATGGCGACACCCAGCGCTACCGGCTCGGTATCAATTTCAACCACATCCCGGTCAATGCCCCCCAATGCCCGTTCCGCAGCTATCACCGCGATGGCAAGATGCGCACCGACGGCAATTCGGGCGGAGCGCTTACCTATAATCCCAACAGTGCAGGACTTTGGGACAACCAGCCCGATTTCGCCGAGCCGCCCATGCCGATCGAGGGCGAAGCGGCGCACTTCGATCATCGCGTCGACGATGATCACTGGGAGCAGCCGGGCAACCTATTCCGAAAAATGAGCACGGCGCAGCGCCGGGCGCTGTTCGAAAACACGGCGCGCGCAATGGGCGATGCCAAGCTGCACATCAAGCAGCGCCACGTCGTCAATTGCACCCGTGCCGATCCTGCGTACGGCGCTGGCGTCGCCAAAGCCCTCGGGCTGGAACACAGTGTGCTGGCGGCCGAGTAGTCGCATTGGACCAATTGTTCGGCCGCGGGCGTCTCCGTTTGCACACGGTGACGCCCGTGCTGCCTGACGTCCGACGGGCGATCTTCCCGTACAGAACACCCGGCAGGCAGCTCAGAACGGCGCAGGGTATTGCGACCAGTTGCTGACCAGGCGGCTCAGCACCGCGCGAGAGATCACCGCGACAAGCGTGAAGGGCAACACGACCGGAAACGCAAACCATGGTCCGGAGTGCAACAGAGCAGGACACATCGCCAGAGCAACCGCTGGCGGATGAAAGACCCGGAGCAAGGGCAGGATGATCATCGCGGCGAGCGCTGCCAGCAGCGCTGTGCCGGGACCGAAGCCAAGTACCACGCTGAGCACGGTACCTATCGCAGCGCCGAATACCGAGCCGAACACCACTGCGATGGGTTGGGCGATCGGGACATTCGGCAGATAGACCAGGATCGTCAGTGTCGCCGCGAAAGGCGGGATCAGGAAGAGCCCGACATCTCGAAAATGGAGCCAGGTCAAAAAGCTGAGCAGCCCGGCCATCCAGGGGCAACCGAATATATCAGGGCGATGCAGCGTGCACCAAGACTTGAGCACGCGGTCGAGCATCCGAGTTTACCCCCGCGGATTGGCGAGGGAATCCGGCGTGCGCGGCGAGGCAGCGCTCGGATATTCGTTGAACGCATCTATCACACGTGCGGAGTAGACAAGCGCAGCCCCGGCGTTGACGGCCGTGGCGACTCCCAGAGCTTCGGCAATCTCTTCCTTGGTCGCGCCGCGTTTGATTGCGGCCTCAGTATGCACCGTAATGCAACCGTCGCAACGCAAGGTGACGGCCACCGCCAGAGCGATGAGTTCGCGGACTTTTGCGCCAAGCAGATCCGTCTTTTGGCCAGCCGCACTCAGGGCCATATATCCCTTGATCGTGTCGGGGCTGAGTTGGCCGATTTCTTTGACGCCGGCCGCCAGTTGTTTGCGATAGTCGTTCCAATCGAGCATCATGCTGTGTCCTTCACATCGAACAGTTCGCGACCACCTGTGACGGGCTGGAGACGAAGCGGACCGTCAAATGACAATTCCCGGATATCTGAACTCTGTCATCATGCCGGTAACCATGTGGTAGAGATTGTGACAGTGCAACGCCCATCGTCCCGGATTGTCGGCGTCGAAAGCAATCCGGACCCGGCCCATCGGCATCACCAGGAGCGTGTCGCGCACGGCCCCGTGAATCGGTTGCCCATCAATAGCGATCACCTGGAACACATGGCCGTGCAGATGGATCGGATGCGCCATCATGGTGCGGTTGACCAGATCGATCTCGACGCGTTGTCCCTTTGTGAGCATGAGCGGCGAGACCCGCGGCCAATACTCGCCGTTCATGGACCATGCATATGGCTTCATTCCGCCACCGAGAACGATGGTCTGGACGATATCCGCGGAGCGCGGCGGCAGCGGCTCCACGGCCATAAGCCGGGCCTCCAGCGACAGGTCGACCGGCGGGGCGGCTTGCGCGCCGTCGGCTATCCGCGGAATGCGCGCACCTGGCGTGGCCAGGACGATCCCCGTCTGCCGGCTGTCGCCTTCCAGTTGTGCAAGAATGGGAAACGCGCCGGCCCCCGGTAAATCGATGAGTATATCGAGGCGTTGGGCCATCGCGAGCGGAAAGCGGTTGCCCGCCACTGCATGTGCGGGATGGCCATCGGTCGCGACCACGCGGCCGACGAGTTCACCGAGGTCGACCCAGAACTGACTTGAGGACGCGCCATTGATGACCCGGAGGCGTATGCGACCGCCGCGTTCGACGGGCACGATCTCGGGATCTGCCAAGGTTCGATCATTGGCAAGGAACGCGTCGTAGTGAACGTCATTCAGATCCATGTGCATTTGCGTGTCGCCTGGTGCTGGCACGGTCATTCCGGGCATTGCTACGCCTGGCACATCGGCGTCCGTTTTCACGACGCGTGGTTTGGGTGCAGTGGCGTCGCCCTTGCTAGCTGGGGCCTCCTCGGCCTTGCGCGCCACGGCCTGTGCAGCGGCGACGCTCGTGCCAGTGAGACCCGCGAGCACCTCCTGCGGCGTTCGGAAGGTGAAGTCATGCAGCATGAGGACGACGTCCTGGCGATCCTCGCGAAGCTCCGCGTCTCTATGGACGATAAGGGGCGCGGTCATCAGGCTCTGCTCCTGCACATCGTGATGCGAGTGCATCCAGTACGTGCCGGGAATCGGAGCATAGTCATAAGATTGAACAGCGCCGTTTGCGATCGGCGGGGTCTGCGGCCAGGGAAAACCATCCTGCGTCCAGGGTGGAAGCTGCCCATGCCAGTGGACAAGAGTGCGTGCGCCGGATTCGTTGGCGAGCTCCACGCGAAATCGTTCACCCGCAGCGAGGCGAATGCCGGGACGCCCGTCCGGACCTGTCAGCCCGAAGACTTTGGCTGGTCGGCCGTTCACCTCCAGCATGCGCGTTCCTGCGACAAGACGCTTGGGAGCAGGCGGAGCCCCGCGCGCGGCATCGGGCAAGATCGGCAGTACGCTCGCAGCAAGTGCAGTATGCAGAAATCGGCGGCGCGAGAAGGGGTTGCTCATAACCCCGCTCCTTCGTCGTCAGCGCGGGCGCGACTGGAGAACAGCAGCAACGCCAGTCCAATGCTCAAGCCCAGGGTTGCGACGACGTCGAGCACAAACGCAACATAACTCTGGCGATCCACGTTGCTATCCGCGATTTCATCAGAGATGGTGGCGCGGGTCGCGATTGCCACGACAAGCAATGCGAGCATCGTGGCAGCAACAATCACATCGTGGGTGCGTGACGATCCACGGCGTCTCGCAAAGAGCTTGCCCCAGTCCAGATCCCTTGTAGTTTTGCGATGAACGAAGTCAGGAACAAGTGTCATGGCGCTTCATCCTGAAGCGTTGGATGCAGGCTGCACCTTCCTCCGGGGACAAACTTCACGGCCCCCCGAGGGACCGTACCCGGTGCTTGGCCTAACGGTGTTGCCGAAGCTACTTGCTCGTTGCGCAGGCGTACATGTTGATTTCCATGCCAACTTGCAGTTCAAAAATCTTCGGTGTTTTCCAGGCCATTTGAGAACTCCTTTGTCCGCGGCGCGATTGCCGTCGTCATCTTCTCCTCTATGTAGCGACGCGCTGCGGGCTCCCAACTAAATTGGCGTTTAGTGTTGTGAGGGCGGAGGTGAACGAGACTCTTCGCTAACCTTCGCCTCGGCATTTTCGCTAACCTCCCGGTATTCCGGATCGTGCCGGCCACCGTCCTCTCCGGCGCCGAGGCTGCGGCCGGAATCGCCGTGATTAATTCGAGTGGGAACCTCTTTAGCATCTTACGCCTCCCGCTCGCGCGCCGAGCGGTTGGGATTGCCCTATCCGCGATCGATTTCTGAAGACCAGACTCGAAGTAGTCGGGATTTGGACCGCGAGCACCCGTGCACTACCGGTACAACGTCGAAGTGCAAAATCTCGCGGCGCGGGTGAGCCGCCAAAATTGATCTCAGAAGACTAAACTCGAATTTAGAGGATTCAGGTTTGAAGGCGACTAAATGCCCGAAAGTCGGGGCGGGGGCGCAGATGCGCGGATCGTTGCGAAGGATTGAGGCATGCAGGACACTACGGTGACGGCGACAACTTTTATACGCGATGTCGATTTGAGGCCAGCGCGGAGACTGCGTGGACGACCGTTCCACCGGATGCTGGTGTCGTTTTCCGCCGCCTATTTCGCGGGCGCTCTGGTCACAGACATTGTCTATTGGCAGATGCCCGATGTGATGTGGGAGAGGTTCTCCATCTGGCTGATCACCGCCGGCCTGATCATGGCGGGGCTGGCCGCTATTGCTTACGTGATCGATCTCGTGGGCGGAACGCGAATCGACAGGCCGGCCTGGCCCCGCGCGATCGGCTACGCGATCGCGGTCTTGCTCGCGCTCACCAACGCCTTCGTTCATAGCCGCGACGGTTATACCGCTGTGGTACCGACCGGCCTGATGCTTTCGACGCTTGTCGTCATCGTTCTCGCGTTGACGGCGCTGGCCGCCAGGGCCCTGACAAATCGCCACCGGTTTGGAGTATGAGCATGATGTATACGCTCAAGAATGCGCGCTCGGCGAAGCTTTCGCGCCTCGCCGCCCTCCTTGTCGCCGTCGCCGGGCTCGGACTCGCTGGCTGTAATTATGAGGGCGGCGATCCGAGGAAAGAAATCGGTGCCAATCCCCCGCTGCCCGCGCTACAGCAGTACTTGGTACCGCCGATACAGATCGCGAGAGTCGCCGCATGGGGAAATGAAACTCCCACCGTGCCGGAGGGGCTGCAAGTCCATGCATTGGCGACTGGCTTCCAGCATCCGCGCTCCCTCTACGTCCTGCCTAATGGAGACGTGCTGGTGGTCGAGAGCAATGGTCCGAAAGCGCCGACTCACCGGCCCAAGGACATCCTCACCGACTGGGTAACGTGGCTCGCCGGCGCCGCAGCCAAGGGCGGAAACCGCATCACGCTGCTGCGCGACAGCAATGGCGATGGGATTCCCGATCTCCGAACCGTCTTCCTGGATCACCTCAATTCGCCGTTCGGCGTCGCTTTAGTTGGTAATGATCTATATGTCGCTAACACCGACGCCATCGTCCGCTATCCCTATCAGGAAGGGCAAACCAGCATCACTGCCCCTGGCACCAAGCTGGCCGACCTTCCTGGCGGCCCGATCAATCATCACTGGACCAAGGCTTTGTTGGCCAGCCCGGATGGCTCCAAACTCTATGTCGGTGTTGGATCCAACAGCAACATCACCGAAAACGGAATTGGAGCCGAGTATGAACGAGCCGCGATCTGGGAGGTCGACCTGACATCGGGCGCCCATCGCATATTCGCCAGCGGCACGCGCAATCCCACGGGCCTCGCGTGGGAGCCCGAGACCCGCAAACTCTGGGCCATCGTCAACGAACGCGATGAGATCGGCCCCGATCTGGTTCCGGACTATCTGACCTCTGTACAGGACGGCGGTTTCTATGGCTGGCCCTATAGCTATTACGGCCGGCACCTCGACCCGCGGGTCCAGCCTCAACGTCCCGATCTGGCGGCTAAGGCGATTGTACCGGACTACGCGCTGAGCTCCCACGTCGCGCCCTTGGGTGTAGCCATGTACACAGGCGCCGGGCTTCCGGCAAACTATCGCAGCGGTGCGTTTGTCAGCGAACATGGAAGCTGGGATCGAACGCCTCTCAACGGCTACAAGGTAGTGTTCGTGCCATTCAGCGGCGGAAAACCCAGTGGCCCGGCGCAGGACGTCGTCACCGGCTTCCTCGATCCAAACAATCACGCGCGCGGAAGACCGGTTGGTTTGGCAGTCGATCGGACCGGCGGACTGCTGATCGCGGACGACGTTGGAGACACCGTGTGGCGGGTGTCATCAAGTAATCCCCATTCTGCGTCGAACAATTGACGTAGCGGAACACATCGAAGGCAACAGCCGAACGACGAGAACGACGATGAACAAATTCAGGATTTTTTAGTGCGGCAGCGATTCTGTCGCTGATGTTCGCAACGCTTCGAGAATGGCCGCATCGGAATGACGCGGCCCTTTCCGCATCTGAGTGGAAGGACAGACGGAGGTAATTCTTGTCTGCCCTGTTGGATCGGCAAGAGCGGATAAGGCGTAGCAATCCGCGACAAGCACCGCCGCGCTTTCTAACTACCATCAGGATGCCTTCCTCTGGGACAGGGCCGCGCCTCGCCGATTTGTTCCAGGCACACCGATTTCGCGTAGAGGATAAGAATGACCAGGCCAACCGACATCGACAAGAATGTTACCTCCACATCCCGCCGACGATTTCTAATAGAAGGTGGTGCGCTGGTGGGCGGGGCCGCCGTTGCGACTGGTTTCGTCGGCAGCAAAGCGTCGGCGGCGGAAAATGCAGGGAACCTGCCTCCGAATGTCCCGCAATGGATGAAGACGCCTGGCGATCCCTTGGGAAGCCAGCCCTATGGAACGCCATCGACGTTCGAGAAGAATGTAGTCAAGAATATTCCGAAAGATCTGAAGCAGTACCTCTCCGCCTCGGGGCGGACGCCGTTGCAGGATCTCGACGGCATCATCACGCCGAACGGTCTGTTCTACGAGCGCCACCATGGCGGCGTTCCCACCATTGATCCTGCACAGCATCGGCTGATGCTCCATGGCCTCGTCGACAGACCCCTGATCTTTACCATGGATGACATCCGTCGCTTTCCTTCGGAATCACACATCTATTTCCTCGAATGCTCGGGCAACCCGGAATACAAAAAGCCCTACGGCAAGACAGCTTCCGATCTCGTCGGGCTGGTGAGCTGCGCCGAATGGACCGGGGTCAGCCTGAAACTGGTATTGCAGGAAGCAGGATTACAGCCAGGCGCAAAATGGGTCGTGGCCGAAGGCGCCGATTCCGCGGCAATGACCCGAAGTATTCCGATCGAAAAATGCCTTGACGATGCGATGCTGGCGTACAGCCAGAATGGCGAGCGGCTGCGCCCGCAGCAGGGCTATCCGCTTCGCCTGCTGGTACCGGGCTTCGAAGGCAATATGAATGTGAAGTGGCTGCGCCGCCTGCATGTCGCCGCGGAGCCGGCTTACTCGCGCGAGGAGACCTCCAAATACACCGACCCAATGCCCGACGGTACGGCGCGCGAGTTCACCTTCTACATGGAAGCCAAATCCATCATCACGCGGCCGTCAGGCGGCCAGCGGCTGACAGCGCCGGGTTTCCACGAAATCAGCGGCATCGCCTGGAGCGGACGCGGCAAAGTCAGGCGTGTCGATGTATCGGTCGATGACGGAAAGAGCTGGCAGGTGGCACAACTGCAGGAGCCGGTGCTGACGCGGGCGCTGACCCGCTTCCGTCTGCCGTGGCATTGGGATGGCAAGCCTGCGGTAATTCAGAGCCGCGCCGTCGACGAGACCGGCTACGTGCAGCCGACGCTGGCCGAACTGCTCGCGGTACGCGGCGATAATTACGTCTACCATAACAACGCGATCTGGCCCTGGCGTATTGCTGAAGACGGCGAGGTGACCAATGCCAACGCCTAGGCTTGTGCCCGCAGCGTTCGCTGTTGCTATACTGCTATGCGCGACCCGCGCGGAGGCGCAAAGCCCGTATGGCATCGGCCGCGCGGCGACGCCTGCGGAGATCGCAGGTTGGAACATCGATGTCGGCGGCGACGGCAGCAACCTGCCGCCCGGAAGCGGCACCGTCAGCCATGGAAGTGAAGTATTCGATCAGCAATGCGCGGCCTGTCACGGCGCAAAGGGCGAGGGCGGTGTCGGCGACCGGCTCGTCGGCGGGCAGGGCACGCTCGGAACGCCAAAGCCCGTACGTACAATCGGCAGCTATTGGCCATACGCGCCGACCTTGTTTGATTACATCCGCCGCGCCATGCCACAGAACGCGCCGCAATCGCTAAGCAACGACGACGTCTATGCGTTGTCCGCCTATATCCTTAGCCTCAACGGCCTGCTGCAGGCGAATGCGACGCTTGATGCCAAGTCGCTTGCCGTAATCAAGATGCCAAATCGCAATATGTTCGTTGGCGATCCCAGGCCTGACGTCAAGAACCCGGAATGCATGACCGGCTGTTGAGGTGGCCGATCCTGTTGCTATACACGGGGTCGAACTTAAAATCGAATTTACTTGAGCCGATCGGTGTCGTCGTGATGCTCCTCTGGTCGCCAATTGAAATTCCACCCCTTTGGAGCCGCTCCCGATGACCCAACTCTCGCTTCTCGGCCTCTCCGGCAGCCTGCGCCGCGCCTCCAACAGCACGGCAGTGCTTCGCGGCCTACAGGGCGCGCTTGGGTCCCGGGCTGCACTTGAGATTTTCCCGTTGCACGCAATTCCGCTTTACAACGAGGATGATGACGGCGAGCACGCACCTGAATCGGTGTGTGCCTTGCGTTCGGCGATTGACGCGAGCGACGGCGTGATCATGATCTCGCCGGAATACAATCATGGCATGTCGGGCGTCCGGAAGAATGCGCTCGACTGGGCCTCTCGGCCTTACGGCGTGTCGGTACTGAAGGGCAAGCCGGTGCTGACAATGACGGCCTCTCCAGCCTTCACCGGTGGTGTGCGTGCGCAGCAGCAGATGAACGAGACGCTCGCGTCGATACCGGCACGTCCTGTTCTCCGGCCACAGATCGTGATCGGCGGCGTGCATGAGAAGGTGCGCGACGGGCGCCTCATTGACGAGGCTGCGATCGGCTTCGCACTTGCCGGTGTCGATGATCTCTTCGAGGAGATCGGGGCTGCGCGCCTTGTTCGTGCGGCGGCATGAACGTTCGGCTGCCGAGGGCTTTCCCGTAATCGTCCCGTGGCTCAGTCCGGTCTGTGCGTGCGCCGGAGCTCTGGTCGCATTTGCTCCGATAGATAGTCAGCGAATTCGCTCTTGGGCCTTATGCAGTGTTTCGATGCACTTTTCTAGGCCAGCATGTTCGTCATTCGACAGAGAAGGGAGAAGGATTTGGAGGCAGCCGTCGCGGCCGACCACGCCGGGTAGCGAGAGTGTCACTCCAAGTTTTGCGTTGTAAACCCCAATCGGTACTACGGCGCGTTCGTCGCGCAGCACGATTTCGGCGATCCGTGCGCAAACCATTCCAATTCCATACTGGCTGGCGCCAATACCTTCGATGATCGTGATGTTTGCATAGCGCACTTCATTCTCTATCGTCGCGCGGACGTTATCGCCCCGCATCAGGCCGGAATGCTCAAGCGCCTCCAAGATCGGGACTCCGCCTACGCGGGCGGCAGACCAATGAAAGATCTGGCATGTTCCGTGTTCGCCGAGAACCTGCGCTTCAACGTCTGTCGGAGCTACCTTGAGCCTTCGGCCCAAATGCACGCGAAAGCGCAGGCTGTCGAGCAGCGTGCCGGTAGAGAGAACGCGTTCATGACCGGCCAGTTCGCGTGTCAGATAGGCAAGCGGATCAGGAGGGTCAGTGACGACGAGCAGAACAGCGTTCGGCGCGGCTGCGGTGATCGGCGGAATTACCTGACGGTAGACTTATGCATTCTTTTCCAGGAGGCGCAGGCGGCCTAGCGGATCGCTGCGATCCGTTGCCCCGCCGGATTTCTCGTTGACGCCGACGGTGATCATGACGAGCGCGGCGCCTGCCAGATCGGAATAGTCCCCATCTGTCACCCTGGTGGTGGATGACAGGGGGCCCCGTAGCCCATGTCGATCGCCATGCCTTTCGCGCGATCGCGGCCTCGGTTGACCAGAACTAACTCGCTGGCGCAACCTCTCATGAGGGTTGCCATTGCACATGCAGCCCCGACGGCTCCCGCTCCGACAATTCCGATCTTCATGACATGTCCTCGTCCGTGCCTCGAAGTGCCTGTGGCGGTGCCGAAAGTGTTCTATGAGGAAAGTGTCGTCACGCCGTTTCCAGCGTTGCAGGGACGGCATCGCGAGCTCGTCTTGCTCACAACCGCGTCGACAGAAGCGGTGCAGATCAGCCGGCTGATCGTACAGTATGTGCCGTGATGTGTTGGCATTCGTCGGGAGGTAGCGCAGCTGATGCATTGAGAATCCGTTTGGACGGAGTAGTAGACGTCAGTCACTGCAGGCGGTCGATTAGCACGGAGATTAGAGGCGCCGGGATGGCTCGCTCAATTGTACGCGTATACGATCGTCTATATGGATAAAGGATGGAAGGATCATACGAACGTTTGCACCGTCGCCGTTGGCGGAGGCTGCGTCACTGGCGTTAGCGTTGCGGGCCGATCGGCACGAAGCGCACGTTGCCGATTACCGATGAAACGGAACGCCTCTCGCAAGTAAGGGTTGCCATGTCGATACGGCCTCGATTTATGCCGGTGACGAAGTCGTTGCCGCTGGCACAACCGTCGGCCGGTCTTTCAGCATCGGCAGGTATACTTGCGCAGGATCGAAATTGCTGCGGCCGATCGCAACGCGACCGATGCCCCATTTCGCGGCGATGCAGCGCACCGGTCGCTTTTGGACCGGAGCGGACATCAAATGGCAGGCAGACCGGACTGGATCAGTCAAGAATGACACCGAGCAGACTTAGAGGCAATCCGTGGAACGCGGCCGGTCGACGATGCAGATGCGGGAGTTCTCGATTGGCTCGAAGCACAAGGTAACCGACCGTACGATTTCGCAGTGGACGCGTTGCACCCATCGCGAGATTGCACGCGGCCATTGTCTATTCGTCAATGCAGGGCGCGCCCTGCCGGCCGAACATCAATGCGGCGACGTGGGCTCCCGCCGTCAACATCGCGCCGACGATGAGTTCGGCGGCACTGAACAGGATCAGCACCGGAATAGAGCAGCCAGAAGTGGTGCAGCATGACACTGATCTGGTGATCGACGCCGAACAGCGCCCCAGGTATTGCCGAAACGCGTTCAGCTCTTGGCGCGTCGGCACCTGAATGATTGTTTTGCCGGGGCGTAGCAATCGCCCTGCTCCGACCAGTTTGGCTGTTGGGTCAATGCCGCGCGGATATCCGCCACTCAGCAGACAGTCGGACTGAAAGCGTCCAGGTCATGTGCGCCCGTGCATGCTTCCCGCTTAAGCGGGGAGGGATTATGGATCAACGATCTGCTGCATTTCCAGCGGCGCCGTCAAACGCCAGCGAACCAATCATAGCCCCGGTTCTCCCAATAGCCGCCGGGATACTTATTGGTGACCTCAATCGCCTCCAGGTTCTTGGCGCTCTTGAAGCCGAGCTTGGTGGGGATGCGAAGCCGCAGCGGCGCGCCCCATTGCGGCGCCAGCGGCTTTTCCTCGAAGTCGAGCGCCAGAATGGTCTGCGGTTGCAGCGCGCTCGCCATGTCGATGCTGGTCGAATAGCCATCGAAGCATTTGAAATAGACGTAGCGGGCTGACAGGTCGGCGCCGACACGGCGCAGGAACGCGCCTAGCGGCACGCCGCTCCACTGGCCGATCTGGCTCCAGCCCTCGATGCAGATATGCCGGGTGATCTGCCCCTGCTGCGGCAGCGCCATCAGCGCCGGCAACGTCCACGGCCGCCGGTCGGCGACGAGGCCGGCGACACTGAGTACCCAGTTATCCGGTACCGGGCGCACCTGCCACTCCGCGTAATAGGCGTTGAAGCGGAACGGGCGAGTGATGGCGCTGGCCGGATAGGTCTTCGCCAGGCGTTTGCGGCTGAACAGAGCCGCCTGGACCCGGTCGTCGAAGCACAGGATCGCCTCCAGCGCGCCGTCGACGCCGGAATGGGTCGAAAGGTCGCAGCCGGTCAGCAACGTCAGCGAGCCAAGCGAGGCGCCGAGCGAGAGCGCGCCCCGCAGGAAGCCGCGCCGGTGCAGCCTTTCCAGCTCCGGCCTGATCTCGGCCATGCTGACGGCCGGTTTGTTACGCTGGTCGCTCATCGGCTTTCCTCGATCTCTGCGGCACGGTGACGATCATCGACTTCAGCGTGCGCGGGTGGACCATCACCAGCGCGACGTGGACAAGAACGAAGGCGACGATGCCGAACATGATGGCGAGGTGGATGCCGCGGGCGATCGGATAACCGCCGAACAACCCAGCCAGCCAGCCTAACTGCACCGGCTTCCAGATGGCGAGCCCGGTCATCACCTGCAGGATGACGGCGATGATGACCCCGGCGTAGAGCACGCGCTGCACGGCGTTGTAGTGCCCCATGTGGTGCTTCAGGCGAAAGCGCAGCGCGGCGCCCAGGTCCTGCCCAAGCTCGGCGGGGCGCGGCGGTTTCAGGTCGCGCCGGAAATGACCGCTGGCGAAGCCATAGACCAGATAGGCGATGCCGTCTGCGAACAGCAGCCACATCGCGCTCAGGTGCCAAGCCAGCGCGCCGCCCAGCCAGCCGCCGAGGCCGGTCCAAGCCGGGAATAGGAAGTGCAGGCTGGGCGAGGCGTTGTAGATTTCCCAGCCGCTGAAGATCATGCAGCCCATGGCATAGACGCCGATCCAGTGCATGACGCGGATCGCGGAAGAATGTGTCAGGCGGCGGCTCGTTTCACGTTGTCCCATAGCGGATGTTCCTTCTCGCGGTGGGAAGCTCCCGCGCCGGTGGCGGGGAGTGGCATCACATCGGCGGCTTCACGCCGTCGACGCCGACCGCGACCGTGTTCGCCACGAGACCCGAGCCGGTCTGCGCCGCCTTGATGAAAACATCGTTCCCCTTGGCCACCAGGGCCTTCGTGCCGGGGCGGAAGGTCACGATCGGAGCGGTCGGAGGCACCAGCACGTCCTGCTGGCCACCTTTGTAAGTGACGACAAGATGCGTAAGGCCACCCTGCGACTGCGACGCGGCGACGTCGCCATTGGTCATCGTACTGTTCACCGTCGCCGCCGAGGTCGAGACGGCAGAGACATTGCCGTTCGTCATGCTGCTGCTGGTCTGCGCGCCCCCGGAGAGAGTCGTGTCGCGGATCTTATCCCAGGCGTAGTGGCCATCACCCGCGCCGCGCATCGAGGGCGGGAAGATCACGACTTCCAGCGCAACCTGCGTGCCCCCGACGTCCTTGGTTGCGGTGCCGATGTAGCTGCCTTTCTCAACCTTGTTGAGGTTCGTTTTTTCCACTTTCAAGTATGAGGTGTCGCCCGTCAGGGCAACCGTGACCGGTTTGTCCGTATGGCTATCGACGGTCACCGAGTCCGCGGTGGCCGACGCTATGGTCCCGCGCACGCGCTCCGGCGTCCCTGTCGCAGCGAGCGCTGCGGATGAAGCAAGGGCGGCGGAGGCTGCAATCGCAAGGCCAAGGATTCGCTTCGGGTTCATGTCTTCTCCTTCAAAAATTGTCGTACACCGGATCTGCAGAACATCAGTGTCCCTCGTTGTGCGGACAATGTTTAGCTAGTGGGCAGCCGCTCGCTCACCCATTAAAATCTTCTTCATACAAGCAGTGCCGCTGAGTTCCGCGTTGCGTCATGTGCCACGAGCAGCCTACGGTTTGCTGTCGAGCGTTGCCGAGAAGGTTCGGCCGTCGACATCCGTGAGCCGGATGAATCTCGCTTGGGGAGCAGCACCAGAGGCAGGCAGTGTCACCGTGGCGGCAGCCCCCATCGGAGCTCGGATCCCGAATGGACCGGGCGCGAACTTGTTGTAGGCGTAATCGTTCACGAAAGCGGTCTTCGGCAATGCGGAGAGAGCGGCGGCGTCGTAATGCGCGACTGGCTGGCTGTTGGCGTCAAGCAGGTCGGCTGCGACGACATGCACTGGCGCTTCAGGCGTACCGGCATCGAGATAGGCGTGAAAGCGAACGGAGCCATCCGGCAGCAATCTGGCGTCGCTGAGCGTGAGATGATGCTTCGTCGGGCTGACCGGTCCGCCATGGAACGGCGTGACCACGGAGCCGCGATAGTAGCTGTAGGTCCCAATATCGAACACTAGTACGAAACCGAGCACCGCGAGCGCCAGGTGGCGGAAGGCGATGTCCTTGAGCGGCAACGGCAGGCTTCCGGCCATCCAGCGGAACCAGTATTTTTCTGCCAGCGCGGGATTGCGCCGGATCAGAACGTTGTCGATCGAGCAGGCGCCGCTGCCGCCGAGCAGTAGTGTTGCACCCATCGCGAGATTACAGGCCGCCATGGTCCATTCATCGATGCAGGTCGCGCCCTGCCAGCCGAACATCGCCATCAGCAGCACAGAAAAACCCATCGATACCAAAGCGGCGACGCGGGTCAGGGCTCCGGCCATCAGCATCGCGCCGACGATGAGTTCGGCGGCGCTGAACAGGATCACGCCGGCATAGAGCAGCCAGAAGTGATGCAGCATGAAGCTGATCAGGTGGTCGGTGCCGAACAGCGCTCCAGGCATTGCGGTCTGAAACTTGTTCGCCATCCACGTGTGTGCGCTCGGGTCGAGCTTTGAGCGCGCGTAGATGAAGCGCCGGGAGCCGCCGCCCCAGTAGATGAAGCCTTGAATGACGCGGACCGACAGCAAGGCAAGCGCGGCCGTGCGCCACATGCGTTGTGCCTCGGTCAGGCCAACGGCATTGTTGACCTGTCGTACGTTGGGTGCAGATGTGAAAGATAGAGTGGACATGGGCGCGTTTCTCCTCAAACGATCAGCCGGCCGACGCAGCTGTGGTGAACGGCTTGAATCCGTAGCGCTCGAAGATCGAGAGCGCCTTGGGCGAGCGGACGAACGAGAGCCAGAGCCGCGCTGCCTCCGCATGCGGAGCTCCGCTTACTTCGGCGCCGGCATAGATCGCAGTTGTGTTCTGTGCGGGTGGGATGTCGATATGGCCGATCGGATGCCCGGCCTGCTCCTGGAAGATCGCTTCGGACTGCCAGGTCACGCCTACCTGCGCGCGTCCCTGCATCAGGAAGAGCGGCGTTTGTCGATGGTGGATATGGGTCAGAACCGTGCTGCCGTCGGCGACCTTCGTTTTGTAGACGGTCGCGGCTAAGGCGTCGCCGCCGGCTTTCTTCAGCGACGCCTCGATCTGACGGGCGACACCTTCGAAGTCGGGATTCGGCATGACCACTTGAAGGTCAGGCCGCGCCAGATCGGAGAGACTCTTGACATGGCCCGGATTGCCAGCTGGCACCATGATGGTCAGAGTGTTGGTGGCGTAAGGAACGGCCGGACCGGTCAGCACGCCCTGATTGATCAGGCCCTGAACCTTCTTGAGCCCTGCAAAATAGGCATCCGGCTTCGCCGTCCAGGTCATATTGCCCGAGGTGACGATACCGCCAGCCTCGATCTGCTTCTCGAGCAGGCCGGGCGGAAGAGTCTCCCAGTAAATTCTGCCTTTGAACTCGGGATGCTGTTGCTCGAAGGCCGCAACCAGCGGTGCCATGGCGAAGAAGTAATTGCCACCGACGTAGAGCACGAGTTTCGGGTCAGACACGTTGCCATGGAAATCGGCGAGGTCGTCCACCTGAGGAACTGTAAATGAGAGCCCGCGCCGCGTTGCGTCGTTGTTCTCTCCGTGCTGCCAGGGTGGAAAAATCGAATCGTGCTGGACCGGCTCCGCGGAGTGTGCAGCGAGCGGCAGAACGAGGACGGCGGCCAGCATGGCGGCGCCAAAGGCAGTCTTGCGCATTTGAACCTTCTCACGCTGCATAGTGAAAGCCGACCTGCTGCAGCTCCGGAATCGTCGCAACGATTCCGGGGGTCAGCACCGCGCCGTCGATGAGATGGTTGGTTAGCTCGGCGGCCATCGCTTCGTGCGAGGTGTGATCCGGATTCTTGCCGGAGCCGATGAGCTTTGCCGTGACCTCCCAGATCGCATTATGGCAAGCCATGAACACCACGCCGCGGGCCTGCAGCGCCGGGACGGTGTCGCCGTCCGCCCCGAACACGCTTTTGGGATCTTCACTTTCTGCGAAAGCAGTTGCGACCGGCTTGGGCACTGCCAGCGTGTTGGTCCTGAACTTGGCGCCGGCAAGTGCTGCGAGTTCGTACTTGTCCCACATCGCCTGATCGAACAAGGCGAGGTGGGCCGTGCCGTGCGTGGCGGAAACGGCAAGAAAATCCTTGTGTCCGAAGGAGAATATCTGCGCATTGATCGAATTGCGCATCAAGTTGAGCCAAGGACCCGCAATATTGGTGTTGTCCCACACCTGCTTGTGGGTGCCGCGATAGGCGATGATCTCCCTGAGCGCTTCATTGTCCCAGAAATCGGGATGCTGAAGAATCATCGGCACGGTCTTGAAGTCTCGCCGGCGGGGCGCGCGGCGCAGCTTTTCCATCAAATCGGAGAGTTCCCGGGCGCCGGGCGGGATGATGCGCTCAGCCGTCGCGGCGCGCGAGGGACCAGCTGCAAGCGCAGCGGCGCCGACCGCCAACGCTCCAAAGCCGACAAGAGCGGTGCGCCGTGAGTTATCGATCGTCATCCGTGTCTCCTTGTTGCTTGTTACGGCGAACGAATGGAGCATTGTCCACACGCCCGCCTTCCTTGTGAGGTAGGAGCCGCGAGGTGGCGCTCCAACACAATTATGAGATCGATCTGATCGCTCCATGGGATGAAACGATGCCGGAACCTCCGGCTCGCACGACCCGTGCTCGCTGGAATTACAGGGCCGCGCTAGGTCATGTGGTTCGCGGTCAACACGACCGCTCCCGGTTCGCATTCGGCGGCATCTGGATGAGCGTTTAAGATCGCAATGCGCGGCGAGGACAAGACAAGGCTTCGGCCCGAACCGACATCGATGCTCGGAGGCCCGAGACATAGTGCGACCCTGGTGTCGGGATGATTTTCTCACTCCTGCGCGTGACAACGCCCGAACAGTTGCCGGGAGATGAGTAAAGTTACCGCCCATCGGCGCGCGCAAGAGCGGAGCACAAAAATTCAGGCCCTAGCTGTAATGCGCGAGCGCGCAATCGGTGAGACAACCGGATTGCCGACGAGTTCACGAAGAATAAAGCCGGCACCACGGATATTGTAGATCATCGGCATTCCACCCGAGCCGTCAACCTTGTGGCGCAGGCGGCTCATGTGGACGTCGACAAGGTTGGTTTCCGGCACGAAATTGTAGTTCCAAACATCCTTGAGCAGCATTGCCCGGGTGAGCAACCGGTCGCTTCGCCGCATCATATATTCGAGCAGCCGAAATTCCCGCGGCAAGAGTTTGATCTGGCGGTTGCGGCGCTTCACGGTTCGCTCGATAAGATCAAGCTCGATCGCCCCGACACGCAGGATGGTCTCGCGCATGTCAGAGGGCCGACGCAGCAGCGCGTCTATTCTCGCAACGAGCTCGACAAGCGCGAACGGTTTGGTGAGATAGTCATCCCCTCCCACACGTAGTCCCTGGACGCGATCCTCGACTGCGCGAAGCGCGCTTAACACCAAGACTGGTGTTCGCACCTGTTCATCGCGCAAGTGCTCAATGACCCCAAGACCGTTCATTCCGGGCAACTGACGGTCGACGATCAGGACATCCGGCTTTAACGAACGAGCCTTGTCCAGACCTTCGAGCCCATTTGACGCCCACTCCACCCCAAAGCCGTGATCGATGAGCCCGGCCGTTATTAGCTCAGCCAGCTCTTCGTCGTCCTCGATCAGAAGTAACCGCTTCATCACGGTGCTCTCGATTGCTAGTTCTTGCCCTTGGTTCTCACGAGATAGTCGACGATCGCAGCTACATCGGCTTCGTCGGGGAGCGTCTGCTCTGCACCTGCCGTTGTTTTGTCCGTTCTTGCAGGACGAGGCCGCTTATTTCGGGGCCCCGATGCTCGTCAGCAAAGCTGCTTCGGCCTTGCTCACGTGCCGCTCCTTGTGGCGCAAGATATAGAAGGAACGTTTGGCGAGCTCCCCTTCGAGCCGGACCAGCGTCTTGGCTGCGAGTGATTTCTCGACAACCAGATCGGAGATCGCCGTAGCGCAAAAACCTGACTCGATGGCGGTTTGGATGGCTTCGTTGGACGCAAGTTCGAGCTGTACGGTCAGGTCGGCGAGCCGCAAGTCGCGCTTCTTCAGTGCCAGTTCGAACATCCTGCGGGTGCCCGAGCCCGGTTCCCGCAGGATCCACGGCGTTCTGGTCAGCCAGTCGGCCGGAAGCCTTCTCTGTCGCGCGAATGGATGTTTTTGTCCGACCACGATGACCAGTGTGTCACCATCGATGCGGCGGACGGACAGCGCGCCGTCGTCGATGTCGCCTTCGATGAAGCCGATATCCGCTTGGCTTTCGTGCACGTCCGCTGCAACACGCTCCGTATTTGCGATCCTGACGTCGATGTCGATGCCCGGATGGGCTGCTTGAAAGGCCTGCAGACGCGATGGCAGCCAGTAATTGGCAACAGTCTGGCTGACGGCAATGACCAACTTGCCCATCTTCAGGCCGGCGAGGTCGCGCAAGACCTGCTCGGCGGCGTGGGCACGCGCCAGCACCGCGCGCGCTTCCGCAAGAAAGGTGCGGCCCGTGTGAGTGAGCACAATGCCGCGGCCGACGCGATCGAACAGCTTGACGCCATAACGCCCTTCCAGTGCAGCGATCGCTGCACTGGTGGCCGATTGCGTGAGATGCAGCTCGTGGGCCGCCTGGGTAACATGCTGCTTGTCGCCAACCGCGGCGAAGATCCGGAGCTGTTCAAGCGTCATGATGAGATCATCCTACAAGTTTGATGAGGAGTAAGGAAAAGCTCGCGATAAAGAGAAACGCCGAGGCACCCAGTATAGCGGGACGGAGTCCTTGCGCGCGGAGTTTGGAGATATCGGTCTCCAAGCCCATGGCGGCAGCGCAACCGACAGCAGGAAGGTCGTCAGAGTCACGATCATTTTCCTGGCATCGGCAGGGATGACAATGACGCTGTTGACGCAGACGACGGCAACAAAGCCGAGCACGAACCAGGGCACTGGCGGCCGTGCCGACCTGACGGGTGCGCTGTCGGCCGCAAGCCGGGTGTTCAGGCTGAGAGCGAACACGACCGGCACGAGCAGCGTGACGCGGGCCAGCTTGACCATGGTGCCGATTTCGCCGGCGCGTTGCCCGTTCTGGAATGCTGCGGCAACGACTTGCGCGATCTCATGGATGGAGGCGCCGCTCCACAATCCGGATGCCTGGGCATCAAGATGCAGCACGCGGAACAGCAACGGATAGGCAAACATCCCGACCGAGCCGAAGATGGTGACGCAGGCGATGGCATAGGCGACATCCTCGTCATGCGCTTCCGTGGCCGTGTTGGCAGCGACGATCGCGGAGGCGCCGCAAATCGATGTGCCCGCGGCGATCAGCTCGGTGAGCTTGCCGTCGACGCCAATTGCCCGTCCGGCGGCAACGGTAAACACGAAAGTGGCGGTCAAGGTGGTGGCGACGATGAGCAGTCCGGTGGTGCCCACGGACGCGATCTGGGTCAGCGTGAGCTGGAAGCCGAGCAGGACGATCGCCGCACGCAGCAGGCGCCGAAGGCTGAAGGCAATGCCGGGCCGTGCCGCCAAAGGCGTGCCGACAATGTTGTGAAAGGCCGTCCCGATCAGAATCGCCAGGATCATCGGGCTGAAGGTGGCAATCCCCGGAATCGACCGGGCCAGAAACGCGGCAACGGCGATTGCGGCGCCGAGCGCAATGCCAGGCAGCGTAGAGAGCGCAAACCGGAAATCCGATCGCGCAGGAGCGGCCCGCGCTGGGTGATCGGAGGACGAATAGGAACGGTCTGTGGCTGATGTCATCGGGATGGCTCCTATGGCTCAGCCCAAATATCGGCGGGACAAACATATTAATCTAACGGATCGTTATTGTCGAAACGTTCGATTGAGACGATGATTTGCGCGGCTCTGGGGTCGTAGGCTGCGGCTGCGACGATTGCTGCAGTGCATGAGTCCGTTATTGCCCCAGAGTCGACGCCGTCCTTCTCTATGAAACGCCGCAGCTGCGACCGCGAAGCGATGGCGGCGAGCAGTACTGCGAGAATGCCTGTCAAGAAGATTCCGTCAAACGTCCCTGCGCCACCGATCGAAGCGATGGGCGCGCCGAGGCTCCCCCATCTTGTCAGAAGATCTAAATCGTTCCTGATCGCAAGAGTTTCAATTAAATGGTACCTCACCCTTCTAGCTCAAGCGATGGAATGCGCCTGGCGCGCGGTGCGCTGATTCTGCTTTGGGTGGTACCTTCATTGTTTATCGACCAGCACGTACATGCGCCTGGCGGCATTGAGCGCGCCGATACAGCCGACGCGGTCGCCTTGCCTGTGAAGTCGTTTGGCGCGTGCAATGGTTGCCGAGAATTGCGGCTGCAAGCGTATCGCGAGGTCCGGCATTGGCTGGTGGCTCAATTGAGGGTTCACTGATTGCCGTCCCAGTCCGTTAAGCGGATTTCCGCCGAACTGGTGAAGGGCGGTTTCAAATTCCTCGATGCCGCCGCTGCAAGGACCGGCTGTGGCCACCTGCGGCGCCATCGTGAGCACGACGGCCACCGCAACGGAAAGAAATGCCTGGGACTTTCGCATCGAAAGACCTCCTTTGGTACACCAAATCGCAAAACGGCGTGCTCGCGGCCGCTCCTTAAGTGTCGTGCGCTTTCCAATGCTGATGGAGCGAGCTTACACGTTCGGACACTCCGAGACATGAGCCCGCTGGAGTGAAGTCGCTACCTGGAGACTGCTTCAAGATCACGTGTGCACGGTGAGAATAAACTACGATACCAAGGTATGATGTGGGCACCGAAAGAATCTATCCAATCGAAACGGCGGTAGAATGGCGTGTTTGATAGCGCCCCATATTCTCAATCGCACGCGTCGGATCTCACGCTAGAAGCGCAGAGACCTCGAAGCGGTCAGGTGGCCGTGTTTCGGCCGCCGCTTGGTACTCCTCAGCAAACTAGGGTCACCATGCTTGTTACACTTGTCGCTATTCTCCGCAACGGGCAGCTGTGCCTGGAAAAAATTGTTACCAGCAGTGAGCAGTCGGGCATCACTATGGCTGCGTGCCAGGTAAACGCGCAAATTGGAATCGCCGACTGGCTTGCCAACGGTCCGTATCGTGAGTGGAAGTTGGAAGGTTACAAGTGTGTCTTGGGTAAATACATCCCCAAACACGACGCGTGATGCGCAGCAGCAGTGCGCATGTCGGCAAAGGTGATGCTCCACCCTAAGGTGATTTCGGGATTTGACCTATCGTGAAGCGGCTACGGCTTGGCCAAGGTCCGCACGTGCGTACTTATCAATCTGGAGGACGGTAGATCGAGTGAAGCAAGTATGATGCGTTCTGTCTTGCCTTTAGGCGTCTTGCTCGCTTTGCAATTCAGCCAACGCCGCGACGATTCATCGCTCCAGACCGCTCAGAGTCCACCTGCAAACGCACGAACTTGCGGCCGTCCGTCCCGGTCGGGGTGTTAGCGCGCCGGTGCGCTTTGCGGTTCATGGTTGGATCGACGAGCAGGCGCAGTGCTGGCTGGATAACGCCACGGCTTCCGCAGGCTTGGGTGATAAGCATTCCACCCGCGCTTCATCGTTGATCGTCGCAACCATATCAGTGCGTCCCGTTTGCTGGGTTTGCTAAACGCGAATTTAGTGGCGGTGCTCAAAAAGGAAACCACGTGTCGCTGTGTAAACAGCAAAGGACACAGCCATGAAAGTTACGACAATTGCCTTAGCCCTTACATTCGCTCTCTCCGGTACGTTCGCGTTTGCACATCCGATCCGTCATGAGTCGAACAGCCGGAGCTTTCACATGTACAGAAGGCCTGCGGTAGCGTTGCATGCAAACTACGCCAATCCCAACGGCACTGCAGATGGTCCGACCACGTTGAGCGGAACTGGCAATTCCGAGTTCGGCGGCGCGTCGGCTGGCACGAGTGGCTACAACTAGTAAAGAGTGTCGTGCAGCAGTTGGAGAAAATCGATCGCGGAGCCGATTATATTGAGCAAGGAATATTTGGAGACGACGCGGACCTTGTGTCGCGTCGCCCGAAATATGACTGACCAAACGATTGCGGGTCGCCTTAAGGCGCTTTCAGAGGACTACGAGCGGCGAGCTGAACAAGCCTCACACGCTGATGCAACTAAGGCCTCAGCTCTGCAGCCCGGCGCGGCCAGAGCTCGCTGAAAGATGGTCTCGAGTGATGCCTGCGCGGCGATTGGCAGGTGGCATCTGATCAATCCTAAAGGCAACAAACGTGAGGCGCCTCGCAGGTAACGCCGCTGTCGCCGCGGCCGACAAACGTCCCGGATATGAGGCGCTATGCTGGTTCGCACACAATTACCGCCCTCCGAACGAGATCTCAGGCTGGACCTATTTCGCGGCCTGGCGAACTCGGCAATCTTTCTGGATCACATCGTCAGTCCAAGCGTGGTTGAGCAGAGCCGTCAGCTTCGAGTGTGGGCAGGATGTGCGTTTTCGCCCGGCCCTTGGTGGCCTGCGCGCTCCGCGCGTTCCGTCCTTCCAAGCTAGGCAGATATCCGGCTAACAGGAGTGTATGGCGCGGATTCCTTAAACGCGAATTTAGTGGAGTCACCAAACAAAGGCAGCATCTCGTAGATGACACAAACGCGAACTACGAGATCTGAACAGCAATGCAGAGGGCGCACGACCACGTTCAAACAGAACCGCCCGTGATCCGTTGGGCGTGATTCTGATGAACAAGGCGATTGTCGGACTCGTCGAATTCTGTGCGCGCAATCGGTGGATCGGTGATCATCGCTGGAACGTTTGCTTCTGCTGGTAGCCGCCATCTATGCCGCCTCGCGCGCGCCAGGTTCAGCTGATTCAAGCTTTTCGCAAAGAGGCCTCTCGGCCGGGGTAGCTTCGCCTGCGGCTGAGCAAACCAAGATAGCCACTAACGAATTGGCACGGACGCTCGCGAAGGATCCGAACCAGTTGAGTGGTGTCACACAGCCGGACAGCGGAGCATTCTTTGAACGCAATGGGTTGCTGTTTGGCTCTTCATCGGAGGTTCAGAGGTCCGTAGAGGGCTTGACCCAGGCGCGGCCCTTCGTTGCCGCAGTTGCAGCGGATCCGACGCTGCGAGGCGTCATGAACGTGTTTGCATCGGCGTCTGAAATATGCCGGCATGTCGCCGCCCAACTCGGAGCCGAACTGACTCTTTGACGCTGAATTTGGTGCAAGCGTGACACGCTACTCGAAAGACAGTCACGGCCGCTCGGCGCGTTCGTGCTGCGCAGCTACCTGCAGGCCGAAAGCAAGCCGTGAATTCGCCTGATCCGAATGGAAGTTGCATGAGCGAAAATCGAACATCAGCGACTAGCGAAGCCAGGCGGCGCGGCCCGCAGAGCGCACTTCCCCTCCTGGGTGTGTCTGCGCTCGGCGTCGTGTTCGGCGATATCGGAACAAGTCCGCTCTACACCTTCAAGACGATTCTCGGCACCGCCGAAAAAACTCCCGATGCCGCTGCCGTGCTTGGCGCGCTTTCGCTGGTGCTCTGGACGCTCTTCATCATCACCACGGTCAAGTACGTATTGTTCGCTATGCGCGTCGACAATGACGGCGAGGGCGGAATTCTCGCCTTGATGGCGCTTCTCGGCGTCAAGAAGCAGCACCGGCCGACCATCGTTGCCGTCGGCCTGTTCGGAGCGGCGCTGATCTATGGCGACGGCGCGATCACACCGGCGATATCGGTTCTGTCGGCACTGGAAGGGGTGTACATGGCGACGCCGGCGCTGCAGCCCTACGTCGTTCCCGCGGCCGTCGTGATCCTGCTCGCACTGTTTGCCATTCAGTCACGGGGCACTGCCACGATTGGCCAATTGTTCGGACCGGTAATGCTGATCTGGTTCGTGACCATGGCCGCGATGGGAATCTTTGGCATTGCAAAGCATCCTGCGGTGTTTGCCGCGCTCAATCCGGTCTACGGACTGTCTTACTTGTTCTCCAACGGCATCACCGGCTTTCTCGTCTTGGGCGCCGTGTTTCTTTGTGTGACGGGTGCCGAAGCGCTCTATGCCGACATGGGCCATTTCGCGAGCGGACCGATTAAGCTTGCTTGGTTCGCGATCGTGTTTCCAAGCCTGATCCTGAACTACGCCGGGCAGGCCGCGCTTGTCCTCGAAGGAACTCCGACCAACGGCAATATTTTCTTCAGGCTGTGCCCAGAGATCTTGCTGCTGCCGTTGATTGTGCTCGCGACCATCGCGACCATCATTGCGAGTCAATCGATCATCACCGGCGCTTTCTCGATGACGCGGCAGGCGATTCAGCTTGGCTGGCTGCCGAGATTGCAGATCAAGCAGACCTCGTCGCAGGGCTATGGGCAGATCTACATCGGCGTGGTCAACTGGTTGCTGATGGATTGACCATCGGGTTTGGCAAATCCGACAATCTTGCGGCCGCTTACGGCATCGCCGTCTCGCTGACAATGCTGTTGACGTCAGCGCTGCTCTTCATTGCCATGCGCGAGATCTGGGGTTGGAGCATGCTGGCGGCCGGCTCGGTCGCGGGCTGTTTTTTTGTCGTCGATAGCGCCTTCTTCCTCGCCAATCTCGCCAAGACCGCCGAGGGCGGCTATGTGCCGCTGATCCTAGCTGTCTTGGTTTATGGCGTGATGTGGGTCTGGCATCGCGGCGCCGCTGCTGTTTCACAGCGCATGCACGAGGCGCTGATTCCGGTCCCGGAATTCATGGCGCTGATTGCTGCAAAGAATGTACCGCGAGTGCCGGGCACCGCCGTGTTTCCGACCCGGACCGAACGGGATACGCAGCCGGTGATGGTCTGGCACGTCAAGCATAACCGCGCCTTGCACGAGCACCTTTTCGTGCTGCACCTCAGGGTGATGTCGGTGCCTTGGGTCTCCTTCAGGGACCGGATTAGGATCGAGCAGGTTGCCCCCAACTTTTGGCGCGCCGAAGCCCATTACGGTTTCATGGAACATCCGCATATTCCTGAACTGCTCGCCAGGAGCAAGGCGCTGGGGTGCACCATCGATCTTTCCGATGTGACCTACTACGTCGGGCACGAAACGGTGATCCGCCGCGACGACGGCAAGGGTTTGCCGGCTTGGCAAGAGCGAATCTTCGCGGTCATGGAGCGCAACGCGCAGCATGTCAGCGGCTTCTTCAACCTTCCTAACGACCAGATGGTCGAGATCGGGCGGCAATTTGCGATTTAGACTTTGCTGCCGATGGCCCACTGCTTCATGAAACGATGGGCCATCGGCTTCCGTGCGGTAGCAGCGTGCCACGTTGAAGCGGCAGCCGCAGCGCTCGCATTCGATGTTCTGTCGCGGTCAGCGTCGCCGGGACGAGGCGTTCCGTTCGATTCACGAGGTTCCTCGGTTGCGTTGGAGTCTCGCAACCCGATCAGACCGGCGTATCGCCGGTGACCACCGCAAGGACCGTCCGCCCGCTACAGCGCTATGGTGGGCGTGCGTGCGGCCGGCTTTGCTCTACCGAGCCACACCATCACAAGCGAAACGATGCAGGTACGGTCTTGTTAATCGGCGTGGGGTTGATGGGCAATTGCTGCGGCGGAGTTATGGATACCGAATTCCCGAGCGACGAATTGAGTACGACTTCGGATGACTTCAATTGAGACGGAAGCGCCGAGATCGTGCCTGCCAATTTTAAGAGGCCCAACGCTTTGGCCCCCTGGTGGCAATGGGGTAGGGCACCTTCTTTGGTCCGTAGCGGCCACTCGTCGGTTCGCCGCACTCCTGAGCGTGACGCTCCCTCGTTGGCCAACGGGCGCATCCGGTCCTGCAGCCTGCAAACGCCTCGTCGAAGGTCTGCTTGATTCCGCGCGCACAGCGGCCGCATTGCATTGTACAGCCAAGGTGATTGCAGATCAGGCGTGCATCCAAGGGCTGCAGAGCGGTCTCCGCTAGCTCTCGTATCTCGTGGTCAACTAGGACGTTGCACGAGCATATGATCATGGATTCGACGCATTCATGGGCAAACCAACTGCGGCCTGCTGTTGTGAAAGGGCCGGACACCCTATCGGGGACTTAGTCCGGGCCAGCAGATCAGGCCATTGTACCCACGTAGAGCGTTTCGCCTCATTCGATTGAGCAAGCGATACCAACGTATAACGCCGGCACGCGCGCCAGACCCCCGATGCTGTCTGAATATGCGGTATGCTGATGGGCGTTTTGTCGTGAAGCGCGTCGGAATTTCCGAAGTGGCCTATTATCAGATACCGTCGCAAAAATCGCAAATCGATCGACGGCAGGCCCCTCACGCGCTTATTCGAAAGTCGATTCTGCAGTTTAGAACTGTTTTGATCAGGTGCGTAAAAAGACCTTTGCAATACAATCGGCCCCAGGCGGACATTCCGGTCGCGGCGAAGAGGTTTCGCTTTGAGTCACAAGACTCCTTTTGGGGCGTCTCGCCGCACGGTGCCGTCACTGAGAAGCGACATTGCGAACACTCCAACGCCGCCGAGCGCAAACAATGCGCCGACCCATCCGGTCGACGTCCATCCATAGCCCTCAGCGATGGTGACACCGCCGACCCACGCCCCGAGCGCGTTTGCGACATTGAATGCGGAATGGTTGAGGGCGGCTGCAAGCGTCTGCGCATCTGCAGCGACGTCCATCAGTCGGGTCTGCAACGCTGGAACGTGGGCGAATCCTGTTCCTATCAGCAGCACATTGATCACAGCAAGCCACGCATGGCCAGCCGTGAAGACTAGGAGGCCAAGCACGATTGCGTTCCAGATGAGAACGCCGCCGATCGTGGGCAGGAGCGCTCTATCAGCCAGACGTGAGCCGACAACGTTGCCGATAATCATCCCTGTACCGAAGGCGAAAAGCACGAGGGGCACCATGCTCTCGCGAATGCCATCGACATCGACAAGCATCGGCGTGATGTAGCTGTACACGGCGAACATTCCGCCCGACCCGATCGCGCCGATGCCCAAAGTCAGCCAGACCTGCAGACGGCGGAGAGCGCCAAGCTCGCGGAGCGGGCTGGCGTCCGCATCGCCTGAAACCGCCGGAACGAAGCGCCGAATCAGGAGAATTGCCAGGCCACCAATGGCGGCGACGGCGGCGAAGGCTGCCCGCCACCCCAACATCTGCCCGAGGGAGGTTGCGAGAGGCACACCCAGCAGCGTTGCGACCGTGAGCCCCAACAGCACCCGGCCAATGGCGCGGGCGCGCTGGTTCGGTTGCACCATATCAGCGGCAACGAGCGATGCTACTCCGAAATAGGCGCCGTGCGGCAAGCCGGTTAGAAACCGCAACACGACAAGCCAACCATAGTCGGAAGCGAGCGCGCTCGCGAAATTGCCGGCTGCGAAGGCGATCATCAAGCCAAGAAGCAACATTCGCCGCGGCAGCCTCGCGGCCAGAACGGCAATTACTGGCGCGCCGACCACCACACCGAGCGCATAGGCGCTGATGACGTGTCCCGCCAGCGGGATCGACACGCCGATATCGCCGGCCACGTCGGGCAGCAGCCCCATGATGCCGAACTCGCCTGTACCGATGCCGAAGCCACCGACGGCCAACGCGAACCCCGCCAGCTGCACCTGACGCATTGGTCGAGACGCGGATTTGCTCGGCGAGGAGCCGGGTGGTTTCAGCGCAACAGGTGTCACGGGAAGGTCGCCAATATTGGGAGTCGGCAGCCCGGGCTCTCGAGAAGATATTGCACTGCTTGTCCTGAAGGCGGGGTTTGCCGACCGACTGGAACAGCAGATGCCAGAACGCCGGGTGCTTCTTCACTCATTTATCTTTTCCCTGACACCAAGAATATCGCAACGCTCTAAAATCCCGGGAGCCGTCTCATTCCAGCCTTCCGCCAAGAGCTTGCGCCGGAGGACGTCCATCCGTTGACCGGCGATCGAAAGTTGAACTGCGCAGTTTTCAACTTCCGGTTGATCCGTCTTATCTTCCGTCATCCGGATACTCCGCTTTTGACCAACTGAGACCCCAAGCCTGATCCTGCCTGCGACGACGTCAGTTCAGATGGTGACAATGGGCCCGCATAGACGCCGCGGCTGCAGACACCGTTGAAACGATCAGACTTAGTTTGCGGCTCGAAAAGGCGCTTGCTCTATGTTGCTGCCGATGATGCATTCTTGCCGCGCTCGTACTGCACAGATCCTGAGGGTCTGCAATACGCAGAGATGCCATCAGGCATGCCGCGAAGCCCGAAGATGATTGGATTTTATCCCGCCCAGCAATGGAGTCAGAAAATGCCGTGATCAAACCGCCCTCTCCAATCACGGTGTGCAGCTCGCAAGCCGATTAACGGGGGCGCGAGCTCAATCATGAGAAAATCTCGAAGGAGTCGTTGGGCGCAATTTTTGCCGAGCCTGCTCAATTTTCGCCGAGCCATTCACGGCTACACTCCTAAACTAGCTTGGGGCTGAAAAACCCAAGGAGCGTGGCGACACAGATTGTATTGGATCATACCGGCGATACCCGACACGTCTTCGAAGCGAGCGATGCTGAGGCGCTTGGCAAGGCGGAAGCACTGTTTAAAGCGCTTGTCGGAAGCGGATCTACGCCCGCCGTTCGCGAGCCCACCGGCGAGGTCAGGATCACACGATCATTCGATCCGACCGCGCAAGAAACGCTATTGTATCCGCGACTCGTCGGCGGCTAATCGTCGGGGCACGTTCGCCGAAAGCCTTATTGCTGCGCATGTTGTATCGCCTGCCTTGGGATAGTTTGGCGCGCAGGGTTCGAGCCTTGTGCGAGCGGTACCGCGCCCTGAACCGCACCCTAATAGGCAAAGACGTTTACGAGGAGCGCGGCATAAGGCTCCTAAGAGAATGGCTCTCGCCTAAGCAACGTGCACAATTCGATGCCATGAAGTGGTTCGACGTCATCGGCCGCGATACGGGGCGCGGTATCGCATCTGTTATGGCAGGGCAACGAACGTGGTTGAGATTGACGAGGCAGATCGCCCGACCGTCGGTTGGTGTTTCGTGCCTATGGGATCGCTGGTCGCCGGCGATGTCATGCTCGCACAAAACATTGCGTTGGAAACTGATGAGCGCACTGCGTTATCGATAGCACAGCCCTTTCCGGTTCAAACCGCTCGCCGACGCGCCGGCAATGGCCTTCGCAGACTTCCTTGCTGAACGTTACTCGCTGCCGTCAGCTTCCGCGCCAGTAAAAGGCAACTGATCGTCGCACAGGCAGATGGGCGAGATTGACTCAAGCGGAATTGAGCCGCACTGCTTATATGAAGAAAATTTTAATGGTGACCGGGCCGTTGCCCACTATCTAAACACTGTCCGTATAACAAGAGAGACCGATGTTGTGCAGGTCGTGAATGATACATAAGGAGTCGACGAAATGAGCGATCACGATGAGTGGATTAGCTGTTCGCACTGGGGCATGTTTCTACCGGAACGAAAATCCCTGAACTAGCGCTCGACGAGATCAGCCCCGCAACATTGCGGGATGGATCGAGGACAACTCTCATGCCCGCCTAACAAAGCCATGGGTGTCGCCGGTAGCGCTCGCATCATCGTTAACTCGCTGAATACCGCGGGCACATCCCGCGAGTTACCTCACGAATTTCGTTATCACGCGAAGGTGCTGAACGATCACCTCGCCGAGGTGCTTCGCAGCGGCTTGTTCGACGAAATCGACCACTTCTTCAAAATGCTCGAAGCGCACGTGTGCAATCGCGGAGCAAGGTAAACCAACGAAAATCGGTGCGCCATCTTCGCCGCGCGGCCAGATCATCAGGGTTTAACTCATGTCGCTGTCGCCCGGGCCTGAGATGTCGCCTGCAGCTGATCGGAGGCACGCCCTGAGCGCCGCGCCTCAAGCTCGGCCTTGAGTGCGTATTCGTGTTCACGCCGCTTGTCGCAAGAACAAGCCCGTATGCCAACCCTCGGTTTGCATAGTCAATCCCGATCGAGGTCAACCGTCATTACGTAGGCTATGACGGTGTGCGCAGCCGACCTGGCTCAGGCCCGTAAGGCTGCCACGGAGAACGTGTTCGATCTGATTACATCCGGATCAAGCGCATTTGAAAGTCTCGGCCCTGGCACATCTAAAAGCGTGCGAGGCTAGAAAGGAAGCTGCTAAGCAATGAAGATCCGCTCCCATTCAGAAAGCCACATTGTAGAGCTTGAGAACGGCTCTCAATGGCAGGTTTTCCCATCTTGACGCAACCCTTGGCTGGGAGCCTGAGACCGACCTAAGGCTGGTTCGTATAGATGATGAAGTGGGCTCACATGCCTTGATCAACTCGGCAGACAATGGACGCGTTCGAGTTCTCCCCGCCGAAGAAAGCTGGCCGATTGAAGAGGTCAAAATGATCTTGCGAGAGGGATAACCCACGCAGGTCGGATAACGGATGGTTGGTGGAAAGCATTTGGTTTTGACGCGCCCATAGGGCGCATCCACATATCTTTTGGCCAGTGCATGCGGGATTCTCGGGCCAACCCGCTTCTACCCGGACCAGTCCGAAATCTACGCTGCCCCGCAGACGCCAACTGATTATCACCGTTTTGGCCGGAGACCACGTCATTGAACTTGCGCGACTTCTCTTGCGACCCCACCTCGCGTTGGGCAGAGCCGACCAGACAAGGAGGAGCCTTGCGGGAAGAAGGCTCCATCGCCTCGCTATTGTGCCGTTCGGTTTCCCCCTGAGCGCCAAGAAACAGCCTTGCCGCGTCCGTCCCGAGTAGCGACATCAAGCAGCGTAGAGCGGGACGCCGAGGAGCCCTCGATACTTACCTGTGGTCTGATTGAAAAGCATGTCCTTTCTGACTCAAGCAACCGTGGACGGGCTCATTGCGTCTTATGGGTATGCCGCGATCTTCGGGATTATCTTGCTCGAGAGCGCCGGCATCCCCTTGCCAGGGGAAATCATTCTGATTGGCGCGGCTATCTACGCAGGTTTGCATGACACGCTGGACATACGATTGATTATTGGGACCGCTGCAGCCGCCGCAATTGTTGGCGATAACATTGGCTATTGGTTCGGACGCAAAGTTGGACGCATTGTGTTGCTCAGGCGGGGCCACTTGATAGGTTTGGATCAGCAAAAGCTCGATCTCGGCGAGTACCTTTTCCTCCGACATGGCGGCAAAATTGTCTTTCTAGGGCGCTTTGTCGCAGTACTTCGCGTATTTGCCGCCGTCCTCGCCGGCGTTAATCGTTTCCCGCCGATGCGGTTCTTGCTGTTCAACGCGCTGGGCGGGATTACATGGGCAATTGCAGTCGGTACTGGCGGGTTTGTGCTGGGCCAGAGTTTCCACCGTCTTGCGGGACCGTTTAGATTGTCGACGGTCGTAGCGGCAGCAATCGGCCTCTTCTTAATTTGGCGCTACTACAAACATCACGAGGAGCAACTGTTCAGAGATGCGGAACGCGAGTTGGGTGGCAAGAAAGATGGCGTTCCGATGGCGGCTCAGGCTTTCAGAGGTAACTCCGACATGGTCGGCACGGGGCCAAATCGACGCTCGTGAGCCCAGGCGGACCTCGGCTACTGGGTCTGCATGCTCTCATTTCGGGAACGTTGGGCACCGTGATCGGCGACTTCTGCTCGCCTAACATGGGCCTCGACGATGCTGGAGCATCAATCCTGCTTTCGCCCATCATGGCGGTGCTGTTCCTGGCAGGGCGCGGTGGGCGGCTTCTTTTGCTGCCGTTTTATTGGCTGGCCGTTGTTTTGATCAGCGCCGCAGGAACGACGGCTGGGGATTTCACCTCCGGACGCAACATGCTCGGCCTGTCCGTGAGCACTGCCGTCACGGGGGCTCTCTTGATTGCCGTCCTGGTCATCTGGAGGGAGCAGTCGAGAACAAAGAGAGATCGCCATCGCTTCCTGATATGAGGTCCGCCTTGCGTCACAGCGCACCACGCAGCCCGTGGGGCCGCGCACGGCGCCGTACCGCGCGGTCGAGTCACGACCGGTGATGGCGGCGGGCATGATGAGGCGGGAATGCGTCGGGCGTAAAAGCATATGAGCCGTAGCGGTCGCCGCAGTATGAGATGCCGCCGCCGGCCGACGCACAAGCGCTCTTCAACGCGGGCCAGTCGGGAGAAGCCTTGGCAGCAAGCGTTGGCGCGCCTCCATTCAGAACGTCCAGATTGGGGTAATAGAACGCGAACGCGCCCGGCTCCTGGATCGCGGCCCTTATGGTCCCGTTCGGATTGAAGTCGTTCTTCGAATTATACCCGGAGTCGTGCAGATTCTTGATATACAGGGCGCGGTCGCTGCTGCTCACACCGCCCGGCACCACGCCCGGAGGCGCGCCCGCAGGAGCTTGCGCGAATGCCGGCATCGCTGCGGTCGCGACCAGCAGCACGGCCGCTGCAAGAGCTTTGAATGAAATCATTTTCGTTTCTCCAGTATGGATCGATTGCAGACCCGCGTGGGACAAGACGAATCGATCACGGTTCGTGAGGCGAGCGTGCTGTCTGGACCGCGAGCTATCTGCTTGCAGCATCCGATGCGGATACCTGATATTGGATGTACGGAGACCGCGCGCCCGTCCCACTAAACTCCCATTCAATAAGCTCAACTCGGCTTGAAACGCGCGTTACAGAGTCAATCGCCTGCGCAACGGCATTCGCGCACAACAAAACTGATTGCGGCGCGACAGGGCGTCCGTGACGAAATCATGCCGGTGAACACGGGGGTGACTCGACTCCTGAAGAGTCATCGATCCCTCGCGCCCTGGTTATCGGACTGCCGTCGATTACTGTGTAATCGCGCGGGCAGCGCCGCTGCCCGGCTCAATCAGTCCGACATCGTTTTCATTTTCTCGATCCGGTTGGAACTGACGAACACTTTGCAAGGGTCTGGTTGCGCCTAATGCGAGGCACGTCTGTGAGCTGTCTCACTCCTCGTATTTTCGTGATGTTTGCTTTTTTGCCGGCCGCGGCCAATTCCGGCCCCAAACGTGTCAGGCGAGTTCGGCGGCGACCGTGCCACCGATCGTCTGGATTATAGGGCCGTCATCAAAGTATCGATGAATATTGAGGGCAAGGTCGTGGCCGCGCGTGCGAATTCCCGCACGAGCCTAGCGAAATGGCGCGTTATCTGCAAAACCGGCTATGCCGCCGAAGGGCACCCTGGGGTACCCGTAATCCAACTGTCATAAATCATTGCTAGCCCGGCAATCGTTATGGCTATCGGAAACTCGTCATAACTAACTACCCGCCCGGGGCCGGTTCTCCCGTTGGCGGGGTTTTTATGGCCGCTCGCTTGCGCCTCTCTCCCGCCTCCGGTTGGACGTTTTCCGGGGCAGGGTGATGTCAGAGCCCGCCGGTCTTCCGGGAAGGCTGGTGCTATCAGCACGTCTCTATGCGGTCTCCCGAGCCGCGTTTCCATCAAACGATATGCGCGCATGGCGAGGCGCTAGTCTGAGTGCTCGGGTTTTGAAGGTCGGAATTCTGGATGCTTACAAATTAACTCGCCGGCAAGCTTCGCGCTCGCCGCCGAGTTGCCGAGTTGCATGAATACCGTGACGTCATTGGCGGATCAGTCGAATTGCATCCTGCCTCAGTAGATAGAGTGAGACGGCGAGCAGAACGACGTCCTTCAAGAGGAAAGGCATGTTACCGGTCATCGCGGGGAAGCCTCCCGCAGCGGCGTCCCAGCCCTCCGGCATGAACGGAATGATCGTGACGGTTGCGATGAAGGTGCCGGTCGAGCCGAGAGCGCCGAGGATGCCGAGGCCCTTGTCCCAGAAGCCTGCGAGCAGCAGGGTCCCGAACGTCCACTCGAAGACGCCGAGGAAATAGCTGGCGGTGCCGTGACCGAAGAGCGGATAGAGCCACCAAATCAGCGGTCCGTTGCGGATGAATGGGACCAGTCTGTGAATCGGCGTGGGGTCCGGGCGCCGATCCCGGATTTGAACGGGTTTGCGCTAAATCTATCGTCAGTTTCGCTGGGACCATCCGCGGTCGCGTGGTCGTCGATGTCAACGCCTGAGGTAGGGATTCCTTCGTCGTTGATCATGAAGGTCGCACGAGGTGACGGCACAAATCACCACAATGTGGGGAAGTTCAGCTCGCCGCTTGATCAAGAGAAAGGCCGGCGGGCGCTACGCCGCCGACCTTGTCTTGCAACTGCCGGCTCACGGGTCCGGTTCCGCTGCATTGCATCCGTCTTCCTACATCGATTTTTGATCCGTAGCACCCAACGCCCGTTGAAGCCATTGCACGCGGGTATGGCCAAAGCCGTACTTAGTAGGAGCCTACCATCCGTTGGTTTAGGGCGACTCATAAAAGCTGGATTGTTGCGGTTTGCTGATGTCCGCCACGCCCTCGATATCGACCAAATTCTTCAGCGCAGCGAAATCTCGCGATGGGCCAAAACCTGAAATCTGCCCAATGCTAAGCTGGTAGACGCACAGTGCGTTTTGCACATCTCGGAAGATTCGACTTGTCGCTTGGCATGGCTTTGCGACCTTGCGAGTGCACTTGGAGAATAACAGCGTCACCCCGGCTGCTCGAACGAGGCGCGGCGTTCCCATCAGTCGCAAGGCAAAGGCGGGCAGAATCCTAAACCTAAGTATGCCCTGCACAGCCAAAGGTCCCGGTACGGATCCACCTCTGTGCAATGGTTAGGTCCATTATCTGTGACTACACTTGGAATGTAACCGCCGATGCGTCGAGCGGCAAGACAACGGGAGGAGTTCAGCGATGAGAATCATAGATGCAACCGCATTGCCAGGTTTTGCTCGCAAGGCGGCTGAGTCAGCCTCTGACTTCGCCAGCGTCGTTCACAACCTGATCATGGACGTGCGCGATAGCTACCGGCCCGAGCTGCACCACATGCGTGGCCCCGGCCCGAAATGGCGCGCCGAGCATCAGCCCCGGGTAAATTTCGATTCTGAAGCCGTACCGCCGGCCGGGCAGCACCAGCTGTCGCCGCTGTATGTACGCCGTCGAGATCCGGCTAGCCCCACCCGATAGCCAGGCCGAGGTGACGGAATCATGCTCGTGATACGGGTGTTGCTGTTTGCCGTCTCGCTCTCGATCAACCTGGCGACAATCTCGAGGGCCGAATCCTCGGAATGCGCCTGCATCTCAGATCTAGCCTCTCCTCGCGCTCGTTGGGCGGAAATCCGAAGTTGGATGCTGCTCGTTGGCGCCGCCCTTTGCATCGCATTGATGGCTATGCTGGGTGGTTCGGCGCATGCCGCCGTTGCCCTCGAGGAACGCAAATTGCCGATGAAGTTCAGCTGGGTTGGCTGCCAGCCGAATTGCCAGGGCTGGGTCAGCGCGGTCGGCATAGTGACCGCCGATAGTCCAAGGGATTTCGATGAATTCGCGCACGGCCGACAGCTCAGTGGCGCGACCATGGTGCTGGATTCCAGCGGCGGTTCGGTCAACGACTCGATCGAGCTTGGACGGCGCTTCCGCGAGCTCGGGATGTTGACGACCGTCGGAGTGAGCGTGCTTACCCATAGCGCACGCGGCGTGCGCGCCAACGTGTCGCCAGAGGCCTATTGCGAATCCATGTGCGTCTTTCTGCTGCTGTCGGGCAAGTTGCGCTACGTGCCGGAACAGGCGCATGTCCGCGTGCATCAGATCTGGATGGGTGACCGCGCCGACGATGCGCGGGCCGCAACCTACAGCGCAGATGATCTGATGATTGTGGAACGCGATATCGGCCGTCTCGCAAAATACACCTTCGACATGGGCGGCGCGGGTGATCTGTTGTTGCTGTCGCTGAACGTGCCGCCGTGGGAAGATCTGCATGAACTGTCGCGAGAAGAATTGCGACTGACCAATCTCGTCACCACTGGTATGGTTAATCAGCCGGGCAGCCCCAATGCAGCGGTGGTCGAGTTGACGCCCAAACGGGTGCAGGGTCGCTTCGTAAGCAGTGCGGTTGCAACCGAGACAAATCCACAGCCGGCGAAATCAACCAAGTCGGCTGAAGCTATGGGGCGGACGGGCGGCGTGACGGCCCGGCCTGGGCGAGAGTAGCGGCTAGTTAAGTGAGCAGGGCCTTGGCCTGTTTCAGATCGAGCGTCCCAAAGCCTTCGCTGAACCAACCGAAGACTGGAACAAGCAGCTGTTTGGCGTCATCCGGTTTTCCTTGATCGCGCCATAGGCGGGCTAGGCTCGTGGCCGCGCGCAACTCCCATGATCTCGCCTGCTGGCCGCGGGCGATCGCGAGCGACCGCTCGAAATGGGCTTGGGCCTTTGCCGCATCCAGCTCTGTCGGCATTAGCGCAATTTCGCCCGCGATGCGATGGAGCTCCGCCTCGTGCCATTGTTCCTTTGTTGTTTCGAGGAGCGTCTTGGCTTCTTCAATGCAACGCCAAGCGTCATAGAATTGGCCAAGCTCACCATAGGCCTTTGCCAAATGGGAGAGCCACACTGGCAGGTAAATCGTGGTTCCCGTTGATCGCGTTGCGGGGATCGCGGTGGTGAATATACCGAGCGCAATCCGAGGCTTTGCCTGTTGAAGCCAGAACTGTTGCGCGCCGTAACATTCCGGCGCTCTTCCAGAAGATTGAGCTCTTTTCTTCAGCCAGTTGGATGAGTTCGTCAGATAGATCCTTCGCTGCGACGTAGTCACCATTGAGGAGTTTGGTAAGGCATACGGGGAATGCTCATGTTCGAGACAGCGGCCAGGGTATTCCTGGAGATGAGTAAGAAAACGCGCGGAAAGGCGCCTACCTCTCGTTTGCGTCGTGTACCGAACACCTCGCGCAAATTGGTCGGCTGAGAGTTCTGTTTGGAGACGATAGAGGGAAAGATGGCGGCGCGACCACTGCCGGCCCAGATCGAGGACGAGGGGGAGGACAACGATAGCGCGCCGGGGCCGGTCGACGTCGCTATACATCGCTGGTCGCGCGAGCCATGGCAAGGGAAGCTGCAGAAAATCCTTGCTGCACTCGAGATTGATGCACTCGACCAAGGCTCGCGGATCTACCTGCAACGGCAACTCTACATCTCCGATATTTCGATATAGACGGTCAGGGGCACGTCGTAATGACGCTCCGCTGCATCACCGAATCGGAAGGGAATGAGAACGCGCTATCCGAAATGATGGTACGGGCCGTCTCCCACGCAATCAGGCCACACAAGGATGGCGGCATCGAACTCATCGAAGCTTTCGATCAAATTCCATTGCTCGACGTTTTCGAGCAAATGCGTGCGCTGGAATATTTCTACGTGAGCGAGGCCCCGTCCGCGCTGGAGCGGATCTTGGAAGCACAAGCTGCGCCGCACCCTGCCTTCACCGCCGCCGCTACCGAGCAAGGAAGAACTCCGCGAGCAGACCAAAGCGGCGAGGGCGGCAGCAAAGCAGACCAAGCATGCGGCTGTGCGGAGGATAATCGAGAAAAAACTCGAGCTTGGTCGAACGCTCGCAGAGCCGCGGGACGTCACTTCGCGTAACACGGCCTTCGGCCACATCGTCAGACACAAGTTCGATTGCACAGTCGCGGAGATGATTCGCGTATGGAAACGCTACGGCCAGCGCCCCGACATCATCGCGAAAGTGCGCAACCGGGGTGTGCTGGCAGCGTTGACGAGTACGCTGCTGCCGGAGTCAGCGCGGCGCGCGTTCGAGGCGAAGATCCTGGCAGGCGGGAACGTGACGGCGAAGTGATTGCCGCCAAAACAGCAGCACAGGAAGACCGGCAGGCCGAGCTGGGCCGCCATTATGCGATCCACCACACGACAGAGCGCGTAAGCCGCACGGGGATAATCCGAGATCGTCAATAAAATCCCGATTTAATTGCGCATTTTAGTCTCAATTTAACCAAGGTAAGAAATCTTATTTTTACTTGGCGGGCCAGCGACTTTAAACAATGGGGACATAAATGCGGCGAGCTGAACTCGAAAAAATGGATCTCGATCGTCTATGGACGTTGCACGTCGAAATCTCAGACGTGCTGAAGGAAAAGATCACACAGCAGAAGCAACGGTTCGTCGACAGATTGAATCGGTTAGAACAACCGCTTTCTGGACGGCGACCGTATCCGCGAGTCTCTCCCAAGTATCGAAATCCTGATGATCCGGCTGAGACGTGGGCCGGTCGGGGCAGGTGTCCGCGCTGGCTGGCAAAACAGTTGCAATCAGGCCGGCGAATGGACGAATTCAGGATATGACTTAGAGGGGCGGACTTCGCCTCTCGAAGCGCGGTACGTTCGGGCGGGCCGCGGCCGCCGTAAGAAACAGTTCCCATCTCCTGGACAGGCGACCCGTTCGCCCGGCGGGAAGGACATGGACATGCTGCCGCCGGTCCCGACCGACGCGCTAGCCCACTTGCGACAGCTACTGCGTTTGTTGAGATTAGAAGTTGCGCTCTCGGCGTAAACCAAATCGCCACATCGCAGCGATAGTCGACAGTACCACTCGAAGTACAAGCACAAACAGCGTGATCTGAAGCCAGATCAAACCGCCGAGCTCTCGGAAGACGAACTCGATCCGTGGTCCCCACGGCGGCGGGATCGCGTCGCCGATGGCTTCTATGCCACGTTGCAGGGAGCGCTGAGCGCCGGTGAGCAACTCTGGCTTCTCATAGAACGCTGCGACAATGAGCAGCCATGCGGCGATGGCCGTGAAGATGCGAAAGGAGTGGACCTTCAGGTGATACCGGAGGTTCGGCCGATACGTATTCCGAAGTGGCGCCATCATTACATCGGCCACGAGATTGCACGCCTATTGATGGCGAACGAGCCAAGCGGGTTCAGAGTTCCAAAAAACGAGGAAAGAAGCACGAGCGCCAGAGATCTCCTCGCGATTAGAAGCTGCTGCGCTCCAGACTAGACGATTTTGATCCACTCAATCTGTATTGTCGTTATCCAGTGAGATGGCCTCAAAGCCCTCTGGCAGCTCCGGTGGGATGTTTTCGTCAGTGTGGTTGCAGACTGGACACGGCGCACCGGCTCCGCCGCACTCGCAGGCGTCGTCTCCCAGCCATTGCTTATCAGGATGGTTCTCGCAAACCCATCGGCAGTTGTCGCAGCGGGCGCACCACTTCATCGCAGGTCCTCCCGCAGGCCCTTAAAGAAGGGGTGCCGCACCTTGCCCTCCGCCGACTTCGCGCGGTACTCGACCTCGGCCAGCAGTTTAGGCTCAACCCATATGCCCTTGCGTGCGATCCGTTTTGCGTAGGGCTGCATCTTCCGGATGAGGGGCGTTAAGCGCTTCTGCAGATCTGCGGCCGAGGTCTTATCAAAGCCGTGGTCGACCTTGCCTGCATAAATGAGCGCGTCGCCCTTGCGCCGGCCGAGATAAATGCCATCCCATTTGCCTTCGTCCAGGGCGAAGCCGGCGATGGTTAGCGTCTCGTGTTGCCGGCAAGTCACCTTCACCCAATCCCCGCCGCGACCCGGGCCGTAGCGGCTGTCGCGCACTTTGGAAACAACGCCCTCGAGCCCGACCTTGCAGGCATGCTGGTACATCTCGTGACCGTCGAGATCAAAGCTTTCGCTGAACTGGACGGGCGCCCCGTCAATCAGCTTCTTAAGATGGGTCTTGCGTTCGACCAGCGGCAGCTTCCGAAGGTCATAGCCGTTGAGGTACAGCAGATCGAAAGCCACCATCACGATCTTGGTGGACCTGCCTTTCAGCTCGTTCTGCAGGACGGAGAAATCCGTGGTCCCGTCCTGCGATGGCACCACGACCTCGCCGTCGATGATCGCCGACCCCGCATTGATCTCGTAGGCGTCGGCGGCAATCTTCTTGAAGCGCCTGGTCCAGTCGTAGCCGCGCCGCGTGAATATCCTGATTGCCTCGTTGGCTATGTGAAGCTGGACGCGGTAGCCATCGAACTTGATCTCATGAAGCCAGCGCGTCCCGGAGGGCACTCGATCGACCGGGGCGGCCAATTCAGGCTCGATGAAGCCCGGGTAGGGCGCCTTGATGCCGATCGCCGCCGGCTTCCTGCGCTGAAACGCCACTCAAATAACTCCAATACGAAAGGCTGACAAATTGGAGGTGCGACCTTTCGTTCCAACTGCAGTTGCCGATGGGAACGGATCATTGTGGCATCGGTTGGCGCGACGGGCAGCAGCTCTGTGAGGGAAATGATGAGGATTAAGACGATCAGTTTAGCCGCAGTTTTTGTATTGTCATCGGCCGTCGCAATGGCGCAAACGGGCAGCAGCGCTGGAGGTAGTTCGCAAGCTGGCGGGCCGGCTGGCAGTAAAACCACCACAGGAGAGTCCATGAGTGGCTCGACGACCGGAGGCGGCGCGAACATGAAGAACAGCAGGACGGGACCAGCCGCACAAAGCTCGGCCCCATCCGCCAAGGAGCCGAGCACCCAAGGAGCCGGTCCAGCCGGGGCGCCTGATCGCAAGGGCGACGCCGCATCGCCCGGAGGGGTGATGAAGAAGTAGTTCTGGTCTGACGTGTAGACTGGGCGCCCGCCCGCAGCTGGGGCCGTCCGCGCCTCTCCCACTCGTGGAAGAAGGCGGCCCAGCTGCCGGGTCGCGCCAATCCCTGCGCTTCCATCGCGACGATTGGACGCCGAGGAGCCGATCCTCAGTGAACCGCGACCGGCTGCTTGAGGGCGAGATTGCGGCCAAGTTCCTGAACGCGCTTTTGGCGCAGCCAAAGGTCAAGCGCCTGCTATCAAGCGATCACTTCTCGGTGGATGGTACGCTGATTGAAGCCTGGGCTTCGATCAAGAGCTTCCGGAAGAAGGATGGTAGCGACAAAGACGAGGACGGTCCGGGACGCAACGCCGAGCGCAGCTTCCACAAGGAGAAGCGATCCAACGAGACCCATGCGAGCACGACCGATCCCGAGGCGCGGCTCTGCAAGAAGGGTGACGGGCAGCCAGCCAGCCAAGCTGAGCTATATGGGCCATGCTCTGATGGAGAACCGCAATGGCTTAGCGGTTTTGGGTGGGGTGAGCCAAGCGACCGGCACCGCCGAACGGGAGATTGCGCTTGCCCTGATCGACAGGCGTGGGTGCGCGAAGCGGATCACTCTGGGAGCGGATAAGGCCTATGATGTCACGCAGTTCGTACATGACCTGAGAGATAGATCGGTTACCCCGCATATCGCGATTGATGGACATCTGAGTAAGACCGGCAAGCGGCGCAACCCGCCGAATCGGCGGGTTTTTCTTATTTCCCAAATCTGCCACCGCTGTCTTTTAGGATGCGGCGACACTTTGGGGTGATTTGCGGCGCAGTTTGGTCGAATCCGGCCAACCTATGCGAGCATTTTCACACAACTCTGATCTCTGCGTTCGGCTCGCAGGTGTCCCACCGTTACTTATCACACTTCGCGCACGTGCCGAATCGCCGCAACGAGTGTCGGATATCTGCTCGCGTTCCAGCCGCAGCGCCTCGGTCTTACGCTCCATCTCTGCATCTTCGCTGGCTAGCCGCTGTTGAAAGCGCTGACGGGTTTCAGCGAGAAGGGGAGCGGCCAGAGACTCCGTTAGCCGGATCTCGTGATTGCATTTGGGGCAATGCAGGATCGGCTCGTTCGAAGCGCCGGCGGTGGTTGCTTTCAAACTCATGAACTCTCCGGTTAGCTATCCAGACGGGTTCGCCCCGATGGCGGACCTCAAGCGCGATATGGCGATTCTGGCGACCAGCGGACGGGACTGGGCCGAACGCACGAAGCGATTGGCAGCCCGCGTGCCCGACCTGGATATCTTCTCCCAAGGTCTCATCGAGCGGATGAACGGCGGCTGGCGTGTCACTGACAAGGGTCGCTCAGTTCTCGAGATCATGGAGGCGCGGCCCGCACCCGCCCAAGCAACGGAGCTGCTTGCCGTCCGCGCGGTCGAGGAGCCGACGCCGGCCACGGCTCTGTCACCGATGCCTTCCATAGCGCCAGTTCGGCGCAAGCGGGAACGAAAGCGGCGTCAACGCGACGGTGTCCTGCGAAGACAGCGAACGCACCATAAGAAACGTCGGTTGGGGGCAAACCAGCAGCGTCGGCTTTTCGGAATCTAGGAATATATTCCATAATCTATGTTATGCGAACAAGAAACCATGAGTATTGTCAATAAGATAAATACTCTAAGTCCCATAGCGTTGCTTCGGCTTGCCGTCGGGAAATCTCGAAGGCGGCCCTCACCCGGGGCTTACGGTGCAGGGATCGGTCACGCCCGCACTCTGGTGGGCTCATGCCAGGCGGCAGTTTTTTGAGCTCGCGGACATCGCCGCCAATGTTAGCCGAGGTAAGAACGCCGCGGCGATCTCGCCGAATAGTTGGAGGAATAGGTTGATCCAAGTGCGCGCGGGCTTTGGTTCAACATCGACAATGACTGATGAGATAGTTGAGCCCATATACCCGAACTGCAAGCGCTTGTTAGCTTTCGCCGTCCCGCCGAGGCTGGGTCGGAAAGCGAGATTTACCGAGGACCGCCCCAGACGCACCGACGAATAGCGAGCGCCGGAGTCCTTTTTCGCGACAGACTGGAGGGTACAGAAGGATCAAGGCTCCTAGCATTGGGCTTCTGCCAACCCTACGCATTGGTGGATAACTCCACGTCCGAGATCCGATACCGCCGTCAGTTGCCAGGTCCGACTAGAGAGGCGAGCGCTGCCACTCGACCGCAAGCTAGTCGAAGCTGCCACAGCGGCTTCGTTTGACGACAAGTCAACTCGATCCGCCGGCAACAGCATCCTTTTGCGGCTGTATCCTAAACTCTACCTCAGGCGTTCGACGCAAGGATGGGAATCGCACGATGCACGCTATTTCCGAGCAGCAGAAAGTAACGCGAATCCGAGAGCGGCTCACTTCTCAGTTTCCCGGCGCAAGTTCGTGCGAAGAAAAGCAATGAGCGCCTTGAGAGCCGCGGAGTCTTGCCGTCGGCCTGGATAGTACAGAAAGGACCCCTCGGCAGTCGGCAGGATAGCATTCTCAAACAGGCGGATCAGGCGCCCGTCGGCGATCATGGGAGCCACGCAATCTTCGTCGATGTAGGCGATTCCGATGCCATCAAGTGCGGCGCGGACCACCAGCTCCGGGTCATCTGCGATAAGCGGTCCCCTCACCTCGACCTCAGCGGCCTTGCCCTCACTAATAAATTTCCATGGAATAAACCCGCCGGCAGCTGGCCGAAGTCGAATGCAACTATGCGAGTAGAGGTCAGATGATCTCCGCGGAGAGCCACGGCGCTCCACATAGCCTGGCGAAGCGACGACAACATAGCGCACGTTGCCGGTGATTCGGACTGCGATCATGTCCCGGGCAAGGCGGCTGCCGACGCGAATGCCGGCGTCGTAGCGCCCGGCAACGATGTCGGTCAAGGCTGACTGGACCGAGATCTCGAGCGTGATTTCCGGATATTCCTCCAGAAATCGTGCAAGCAATGGCGCTAGCACAAAGTGCGCCAGTAGTGGCTGAATGGTCAGCCTCAGGTGCCCGGCCGGGTTGTCGCGGTGCGCGTTCACCGACTCGATCGCCGCGTCAAGCTCGTCGAGCAGTGGACGCAACCGCGCCAGCAGGCGCCCTCCGGCCTCTGTCAGCGCAACGCTGCGCGTCGTGCGATGCAGCAGGGGGGGTTCTTTTCGCCATAGGCCGCCCCGGTCTGGCCTTCGACTTCCAGCTCCATCAGACGCTGGGCCGCAATCATCTCGCGCAACAGATCGGCATCAGGGGTCTTCTCCACGAGCGTGTGGTCTTCTGTCTTCCCTGCCAACCTTCGGCATCGACATGATCCAGACCGTCTGGTCGTACATAGGAGTGGGCGCTCGGTTGGTCCGTGGCTAACGGATTCCGTTGGCGAGAAAGGGCTCGTTGGTCTCGACCCTTCCAGGGCCGACCGGGCCCTGCTTGCGGGCGATCTCGGCGATCCGGGCCAGTTCGTCACCAGGTCGGCGCATGGTCATTTTTCCAGAGGATCTGGAGCTCGACACCTCAGACAGTCAGACGTATGATGGCTGCGAGGGTAACGACCGCGCGATAGTTTCGGGCTGTCTTTTCGAAGCGGGTGGCGACACGGCGGAATTGCTTGAGATCGCTGAAGCAGCACTCCACGAGATGGTGCTGGGCGTAAAGATGCTTGTCGAGAAAGATGTTTGAGGGCTCGTGACGGTTGGGCATGACGGGCGACCGCCCCTTGGCGGCGATGGCCGGCGCAAATGATCGGCGTCATAAGCCGTGTCGGCCATGACGACCTCGGCAGGTAATCCCTCGATTAATGCAGCGGCTTGCGGTGCATCGCTCTTCTGACCTGCGGTCAGCGTGAACCGCACCGGAGATCTGAGCCCCCCGAACGGCCATATGGATCTTGGTGATCAGACCACCGCGCGAGCGGCCGAGCGCTTGACTTTCAGACTTTTTTGCCGCGGCAGCGGGCTGATGGGCTCGGTCGATGCTGGAATCGACGATCAGATATTCGAAATCAGGATTGTCCGACATGGCCTCGCTAGCTGCGGCCCTCGGCCGCCTACAACAGGATCATCAACACGGACAAAAGAGCGGATATCATCAAGTCGGTCGGCCAGATCAAGCTCGGCGTCAGGTGCGCCAGATTCTTGCGGAGCACGGGCCGATGACAGCAGAAGCCATTGTGCGGGAAATGCTGAAACTCGGCCATGACATATCCATTCACGAAACGCTGCGCAGCAAGGTCACTTCGCTGACCATAAGTCTGTGGCGGCCGGAAAAAGCCGGCGTAGTCGCGCGTGAAGGCAAAAGCCGTTCGGCGCGGTGGCAATTCAAAACGTCACAGACGCGAACACCGCAGTCGCGATGAACGGCAGCTCGTGCTTTTCAGACTGGGTCGAGAGAAAGCCGTGAATGACGATCGCACCCCGCTGCTCACGCTGATTTCCTGCATCATCTGCAAGAAGACGATGCGGCTCGAGAGGAGTAGCCCCGGCCACGACAGCAAGGACATCATTCAATATCGCTGCGAGGAATGCGGGCGCATCGAGCGGGTCCGGCTTGTGCGACGGAGCTGGCCGTCCGGCAGCAAGGTCAGTTAACCGGCTTCCGGTTAGAGCAGCGAAAGCTGGATATCGACGCGGTGGCCGTGCCGTTCCAGAAAGTCCTCCAGCGTCGGCGGGACCTCGCCGCGTCCGGCGCAGCGCGGCGGCGATCTCCTCCGAGGCGTCTTGCCACCAGCCCTCGCTGGTGTTGAAACTGACGATCCGGATCGGGTTGTGATACTGCCCCTCCATCAGGTGGCGGAGCAACGTTTCCCGGTCAGTGTCCTCTTCGCTCATTTCGGGCCACGCCCGACCGAGGCATCGCCCGTGGTCGTCGAGCACCAGATAGATATCCCGGTCGGCCCCTGGGATAATCGAGGGCGAGGAACGCATAACCAAAGCCTCAGCGATGACGATCGGCAAGCATTCCAGCCGGTCGGCGGCTGGCCGTCAGTAAACCGGATTCGCAAATCGTCCATTCTTATATATACGCCTCTATGAGCAGGCATTTGGAATCGCCCTGCCGGTCAAAGCCGACGATGTCCCATCTGGCCCGGACTCGTTCCGCGAAATCAAGAATGACGGCTACCGGATGATGGTCATCCGCGAGCGCGACCGCGTGCGGCTGAACAGCAGAGGCGGCCACAACTGGACCGACCGCTATCCCTGGATTGTCGAGACCGCGCGCAAGTTCAAGTCCAGCCTCGTCCTCGACGGCGAGGCCGTGGTGCTCAATGTCGACGGGCCCGTCCGACTTCGCCGTGTTGCATTCGGGCGCTACGATGGCGAGGTCCAGTTCTACGCCTTCGACATGCTGGCGGGGTGACGGCGACGATCATCGGCGACTGCCATTGTCAATGTGCAAGTCCGTCTTGCGCGACTGCTCGCTCGCCGAACCTAGGGCATCCACGCTGCCCCCTATGAGCAAGGCACAATCGGCCCGGACCTGTTTCGACATGCCTGCTTGATGGGACTGGAGGGCTTGGTCTCAAAGCACAGCGGGCGCGCCTACCTCGCGGGCCGCTGTACCCACTGGGTCAAGGTCAAGAACCCGAAGCATCCGGCGTTTCGGCGCGTGCAAGATCAGTTCTGAAGGGCGGGCCATAAATCGGTGCGGTGAGCGTGGCCCGCTGAGGCCTACCGTATTTCAGATAGCGTAGCTTCTATACGAGATTTCGCGGCAATCTGCCGCGCTGAGAGGTGTGATGCAGAGTACAGACGGCTGATGGAGCTGCGGACTTACTTACTATCCTGCCGAGGCCAGCAGTGGTGTGACCCGATCCGACATCACCCTCGAACAGGAGCACCCGCATGCCCGGACTATTGACTCCCTTGCCGGGGAAATTGCGATCCAGACGTACAAAGGCAACCGCGTCACCGCTGTTGATGGTGGCGGACGCAGGACCGCACGCCACCTCATACGGATACTGTTTTTGGAAGCGACAATGGCCCGCTTGTGAATAACAGCTTGAGCAGCAGCGCAGGGACAGGCGCGTTCTTATCGGCCCGCTCGAACCACAGCTCTCCCACGGCGTCACTCGTGCCGTCGATGTCGCTCCATGGCTGGAGATCGCTGACGCCCCAGGGCTTGTGCATAGCCCGCACGGACGCGTGTTCGATGGGCATAGGTTGTCCTGACGCGTGACGCGCACGCCGGAACGACGTGCCGCTGCTCGATATCGCCGACTACGATTTGCGTGGCTAAGGTTGTGCCGCTAAGGCGTCGCGTCTCCGGACACGCCTTCTTGCAGGAAACCGGTGACGCTATCGATCATATGGATACTCGGGCACCCGATAGCAAGCTTCGCGCGATGCGCGGTCAATATAGTGGAAACGGCGCAACCGCCACTGCCTCAGCGATTTCTCGACATCGCGCAAGAAAGGGCGTCTGCTGTAGCTGTCACCGTCCACCCTTGGCTGCTATCGGTGACCGAGAGACCTTTACTCCCGCCACAAAGAGAGGGCGGTCGGTATGTCCACCATCCAAAAATTCAAACTGCATGAGTGCCTTGTCCCTCCAATCATGGTGCCGGCTTTCCTCGGTCTGATGATTATCCAGTGGTGAGTGAACTCGTCCGTGAGCCCTTGCCGCCGGCATTCCACTGGTTGCCTTGACCCGGATCAGCTGAACGACGGCCAAGCGGCAGCCGCAAAAGAGCATGGCAGCTCTTGTGGTAGCAAGCTACACGATCAAGGCTCGAAGGTCTCCAGCAGAATCATGATCGCGGCATCGTAAAAGGAACAATGATGAAAAAGCCCATTCTCTCTATTGACGAGCCAGAGCCGAAGAAAGCAATGCGAGCCGACCGGCCCCCTGTCGAAGGATTTGCGACAATTGTCGACGGCCATTTCAAGTCGGAGTTTGACACGACCGACGGTGCAGAAGCCGCCGGTCGCGCGCTGAAGTCGGCTTATCCGATGCTTCAGGTCGAAATCTATGACGCCGAGAAGAAGGTCCGCACTTTGTTGAGCTAGCAAGTTCGGCTATCGTCGCCCGGGGGGTAACGGCTGGCCCGCCGGGAGCCCCCACGGAGCATATTTCTTGATGGTGCAGTCCGGATTATCACGCCTCGTGCGAGCGCCATTCGGTCTGCCTCCCGGCTGATGGAGCAGCGATAGCGCACGCTCCTATGATGGTCATTTCTTCCTGACCTGCGGAGGGTCGATCTCCGCAATCTTGCGCAGACAGTCGGCTTCGGTATCGTGCGGTCCGACACGAATGTTCCGCTGACCTTCGTGGAATACCAACCGGACACCACACCGAGGCGAAGCGATTCGTCAGTCTTGACGTGACGAGGCGAAAGATTTTGCATCGGACGCTTTCAGTTGGGTCGTTCGATGCTGCATCGAACGCAGAGGATGACGCTTTCAGCTAGTAAGGGATAGCACTCGGTTCGTTCAGCCCTCACCAGCGAGCCGGGTGAGGTCGGCAAGCACCGCCGTCACCAGATCGCGGTGATGCATATCGGTCGGCGCGAGGTCCGCTGCATACAGGTTCAGAACGTAACGCGCTCTTGCGACCGCCTCGGGCCAGGAGGTCGCCGGCACGGCAAGCAGCTGGCGCTCGACAGCCGCCTGATGATCGCGCAGCCGTTTTGTACTGGTCTCGACGTCGGCGAGCACGCGACGGATATCGGTGGCTTTTTGCGCGGCCATGCCACGGTGCTTGTCGAGGTCAATCGGGGTTTCACTCATGCGATGCGCTTTCGATCATTTCTTCGTCGGTCATTACCTCATACCCGCCGGCGGCAGCAGTCGGACGACGCCTCGATCAGAAAGTGACGAATAGCTATCGCTTTCTCGCAGAATGTGCGCATTTGTCCGATCAAGTCGGCTTATAGGTTGTATTTGGCCGCTTGGCGGGCCATCTCGAAGCTGTAAACCGGATGTAATTCGAATGAAGCTTCGGGGTCGGATTCGAAATGCACTACGCGTTCCCCAGCGTACGCCCATGATCATGGTGTTGGGCACACACTTCACCCGCGCATCCGACATCGTCGTCCCCGACCACCTGACTATCAGTCCTTCCGTGCCGATCACGCCGTATCGCGATGGGGTTCGGTAATTGGTGCAGCGGTATCGTTGCGCCGGTCTTAGAATGGCTGCGAAGATGGGCAGAGAGGGAACCTCATGCATTTGCCCCACCTCTTTTCTCACGCGTGTGCGCCGCGTAGATGGGCCAACGAATCTAAGTGCGAGCCTCGCTGGAGTAGCAATAGGTGCGTTGCATCACAGCAAGGTCTACGCTAGAGCAGCCCTGACTCTCAGGGGAAGGCATATGTCACATGCCTACAAGCTCAATGAAGACGTTCACCACCAGCCCCAAGGACCACAAGGTCGTTCCGCAACTGATCCGTCGATGATTTACACCGTCGTTCGGCGTATGCCCGTTGAGGCAGACGGGCGGCTTAGATACCGCATCAAGAGCAAGACCGAGAATATTGAGCGAGTAGTTACGGAAGACCAGCTTTCGTATCCTCAATGATTCCGTAATGACTGTAGGAGTCCAGTTGTGCTGAATGATCGAGAAAATATCCTGAACGCGCTCCGCGAGAGGCCGCTTAAAGTCTACGAAGTCATGAAACGCGCCAGTGTCGTGAATGAGGAAACTTGCCAATCCCTCCTGTTGAAAATGCGAGAGGAAGGCTTGGTGAAGTTCGATATCCATAAGGGGCGCTGGCTCATCGGATGATTCGAGGGGCGCAAGATCGTCGCGGATTTGCTTTATCTGTTCCTCGACGTCCTTAGCGTAGGCCTTGACATCGACGGACATGGCCGCCGTGATTCAAATCATTGCGCACGAAATCGAAACTAGAAGTACTTGAAGATGGTTGGCGACGCAGTGCTGATCGCACCTGTCTCCGCGCAGATTCCCTGCTAAACAAGGGAATTTTACAGGGAAATTCGCGGTTTTAGAGGTCTGGGAGACGATCTCGGAGCCGGAAACCGCTGTGCCGCAGCGACTTTTCGAGCATTTCCCTACTCGGATGAACAGGGAAGACAGTTCGAGGAAAAGGGATTTTTCCGGACGCAACAGGGAATTAGGTGGACTAGGGTCTGTTGGGATTCATCGTGAGTTTATCACGGCAGCCGGGAGATGGATCATGGCTGCGAAGCTTTGATCGGTCTTGTCAGCGCGCAGTGGGATACGCTTGAATTCCTTGAGCTTGCAGAAGAAGTTTTCGATCAGATGCCGCCATTTGTACATTTCCTGGTCGACGGTGAGAGGTCTCGCGCGGCGCGGATGCTGGGAGATGACGACCTTGGCGCCGCGCGCATCGAGTTCGGCGATGATGGCGTTGCTGTCGAACGCCTTGTCGGCGATCAGCGCGTCGAAGGCCAATCCCTCGATGAGCGGCGGCACGCCGACCGTGTCGAAGCGCTGTCCCGGCAGAAGCACGAAGCGCACGAGATTGCCGAGCGCATCAGTGAGCGCCAGGATTTTGGTGGTCATGCCGCCTTTCGAGCACCCGATGGCCTGGCTTTGAGTCCCCCTTTTGCGCCCTGTCCGTGGCGGTGGACCTTGACGATGGTGGCGTCGACCATAGCGTATTCCAAGTCGGGATCATCGGAGACGGCGTCGAACAGCCGCTTCCAGATATTCGCCTTCGCCCAGTCGCGGAAGCGCGTGTACACGCTGTTCCAATGGCCGAAAGCGCGAGGCAGATCGCGCCACGGGCTGCCCGTGCGGGCGATCCATAGCACCGCCTCGACAAACAGCCGGTTGTCCTTGCCGCTGCGTCCGGGGTCGCTCGGTTTGCCCAGACAAAGCGGCTCCATCTTCGCCCATTGGGCGTCAGTCAAAACGAATCGTTCCATCCGAAGCTTGAATCACAGCCAAGCTCGAATGAGAATCCTGAATCCCAACAGACCCTAGTTGACCGCGTATTTCTTCAACTAGGAATTCTCGCGGACCATCTGCGGCAGAACCGCCGCTCTTAGTGGCGGCACGCCCTTGGTGGTTGCGACCACTGGTGCCTCCTCCGGCAGGCCAGCAGTCACCTCGACGCGACCATTATCGGTGAGACCAGTCTTAACGGCGAGACGTGTGATCCGATTGTCAGAAATGGTATACACGAAGTTGCCGTCGCCATCCGAACCTACGGCAGCGGCGGGTATGGTAAGCGCATCGGGACGCCGGTTCATTTCCAGAGAGACTTCTGCATACGTGCCAGGATAGAGCCGTTCCTCGGGATTGGACAGATCAATCTCGGTACGCATGTTGCGGGTCTCTGGATCGAGACGCATGGAGAAGCGGGTTACCTTGCCGATGAACGGCTTACCGTCGAATCCAGCCGGCTTGACGTTGGCCGGATCGCCGATGTGCAGGTGAGGTACGGCGTTCTCCGGAACGTCGCAAAACACCCGGATCGTGTCGATTCGCTGCACCGTGAACAGTGACCCTGCCGACGGTGTCGTCCGCGTGGCCGTGGCGGCCTGGACCAAATCGCCCCGGTTCACCAGGCGCCGCGCCACCACGCCATCGAAAGGCGCCACGATCTGCGTATAGGCGAGTAGCGCCTTGATCTTCTCCACGGTCGCGGCGGCGACGTCGAGCTGGTTGGCCGCGAGGGCGCGGTTCGCTTCCGCAACGCCGAGATCCGCCTTGGCGATGTCCGCGTTGGCGTGCACCTGATCGAGGGTCCGGTCGCTGATGAACCCCCTTCCCTCGCCGAGCTGCTCCCGGTCTTTCGCCAAGGCGTTCTGAAGCGCAAGGTTTGCCTTGTTGTGGTCTATTTGGCGGCGCGCGCTCTCCAGCGAACTTTTCTTGGACTCGAGCTGGGCCTCTGCTTCGGCAAGCTCCTGCTTCATTTCGGGGACGTCGATCACCGCGAGCACTTGACCAGCCTTCACGTGATCGCCGATATCGACGCGAACATCGGACAGGTATCCGGAGGCCTTGGCGAAGAGATCCGCTTCCTCATAGGCTTCGAGGGAGGCATTGGTTTGGAGATGTTGGGCCACGGTGGCGCGGCGCGGACGCACAACCTCGACCCGCGGGGGGCCATCCGCCTTCGTGGAATTCACCTGTGATGGCGATGCCGCCAGATGTCGCTGGGCCACGGCGCCCCCCGCGCCGAGGCCGACCACGACTACCAACACCTTTATGCTTGTTCGACTCGTTGAATTCATCGTGTTCCGCCTTCAAAATCTGTTCTGGCTGTTCGCTTATTCCGCCGCCCAAGCATGGTGTTCAGCGTCGCCACGATCCGGCACCGTCGCGAGCCGCGGCTCCGCCTCGAAGTAGCGGCTCTGCGGGTCGTCAGGATCGAGCGACGCGGAAATCCGGGCATGCCGCGACTGCAGCATGGCCAAGATCGCCGGCAGGACGATGAGCGTGGCGCACGTTGCGCCAAGGAGACCGCCGATCACCGCCCGTCCCAGCGGCGCACTTTGCTCTCCGCCCTCGCCCAGCCCCAACGCCATCGGCATCATGCCGGCCAGCATCGCAAAACTCGTCATCAGGATCGGACGCAGACGGCTCCGTGCGCCTTCGATTGCCGCCTCCCATGATTCGCGGCCCTCCACCCGGCTGCGCTCCGCGAACGTCACGAGCAGGATGGCGTTTGCCACGGCGACGCCGATCGCCATGATCGCGCCCATGAAGGATTGAATGTTGAGCGTGGTCCGCGTGAGCCAAAGCATCAGTACGACCCCGGCGATCACGGCGGGAATTGTCAGCCCCACCGCCAGGGCAAGCCGGAACGATTGGAAATTGGCCGCCAGCAGCAGAAGGATAACACCCACCGCCATCAGGAGTCCCAGACCCAGGCCTCCGAACATCTCCGCCATCGGCTGGACTTGCCCGCGCACGGTCACGTTCACCCGATCGGGTGGCTTTCCCGCATCGCTGATCGCCTGCTGCACGCGGGCTGCCGCGTGTCCCACATCCTCGCCGTAGATGTTCGCGCTGAGCGTCAGCATGCGCTGCATGTTGTAGCGGTCATATTCGCCGAGCGCCGTGCCGTCGGTAACGCCGGCCACATTGCGGAGATCGATCTGTTGGCCCGGCCGGCGAGCGATGGGGAGGTTCTTCACCTCCTCGAGGGAATTCATCTGGTGCTCGGGGATCTCGACCTGCACCTGATAGCCAATGCCGGTCTTGGGATCGGGCCAATAATTCGCGGAGGTGTAGCGACTGGATGACGTGCCCGCGACGACGGATTTTGCCACGTTATCCGCCGTCACCCCCAGAACACCCGCTCGCTCGCGGTCCACGGCGACCTTTACGGTCGGGTAATCGAGCTCCTGCTCGAATCCCAGGTCTCGCAGCGTCGGCACCTGTGCCAATTTCGCTCGCAGTCTATCGGCGTATTGGCGGCTATCTGCGAGGTTCGGCCCGCTCACAGCCACTTCGATCGGTGTCGGCGCGCCAAAGCTCATGATGCGGCTGACGATGTCGCTTGGCTCGAATGAGAAGCGCACGCCCGGCAGTTCCTGCGGCAATTTCTGCCGCAGCCGCTCCTTCAAATCCTCGATGCCGATCCCGGCGGCGCGCTTGAGCTGCACCTGCAGCACCGCTTCCTCGGAGCCGGAACTCCAGAGATAAATCGTATTGATGGGGTAATTGGGCGGCTGCGTGCCGACAAAACCGAGGCTGATTGCCACATTATCCGGACCGACCTCGCGCTTGATCGCGTCGAGTGTCTGCAGCGCGATCTGCTCGGTGCGCTCGATGCGCGTGCCCGCCGGAGCCCGCAGATGCAATTGGAGCTGACCGGTATCCACGATCGGAAAAATCTCGGTGCCGAGAGAGCTGCCGACCAGGAAAATGATTGCGCCGCTGATGATGAGATAGGAAAGCACGACGGTGCGCCGCCGTCTCATGACGGTGCACGCGAACCGATCGTACCTGGCGCGCAGCCGGTCGAAAGACGTCTCTTGCGGCGTGTGATGCGTGCTCGGATTGCGCAGCATCCACACCGAGAGCACTGGCACGAAGGTACTTGAAAGCAGATACGAGCCCACCATCGAGAAACCGACGGCCAAGGCCAGCGGTACGAACAGGTTGCGCGCGGCGCCGGTCATGACGAAGGCAGGAATGAACACCGCCAGAATACACAGCATGGCGACGAACCGGGGCACCGTCGTCTCGGCCGTGGCCTCGCTCGCGGCACGGGCAAGGCTGCGGCCATCAGCAAGACGGGTGTGGATGTTCTCGATGGTGACTGTCGCCTCGTCGACCAGGATGCCGACGGCCAAAGCCAGCCCGCCCAAAGTCATGATGTTGATCGTCTGACCCGATACCCAGAGCGCCGTCACCGACGCGAGGATCGCGAGCGGAATGTTCAAGACCACGACCAGCGAACTGCGCCAATCTCGCAGAAACAGCAGCACCATGAGGCCGGTGAGCACCGCGCCGAGAGCGCCTTCGACGAACAGGCCCTGGATGGCGCGCGTCACGTAGGGGGACTGGTCGAACTGGTAACTGACGTCAACACCGTCCGGCAGTACGGATTGGAAGCGTGGCAAGTTGGCCTTGACGGCCTGGACGACCGCGAGTGTCGAGGCGTCCGCTCGTTTGGTGACGGGGATGTAGACCGTGCGGCGTCCATCCACCAGCGCGTATCCGGTCTGGATGTCGGTGCCGTCTTCAACCGATCCGACGTCGCGTATGAAGATCGTCTGCGTTCCGTGCGAGCGGATGGGAATGTTGTTCAGGCCCTTGAAGTCCCCGACAACCGAGTTGACCGGCACCATCGGCAAGAGCTCGCCGATGCGGACGTTACCCGATGGGCTGACCGTGTTGCCGGCAGCCAACGCCTGCACCACCTCGTCCGGCGACATGTTGTAGGAACGCAGCTTGGCGGGATCTACGCGGACGAGGATGGTACGCTGGCTCGAGCCGAAGGGCGGCGGTGCCGACACGCCTGGCAAGGTCGCGAACAACGGGCGCACCTTGAAGAGCGCCGCGTCCTGCAGCTCGGCGACTGTCTTGGTCTTGCTGGAGAAGACGAGGTCGCCGACTGGAACGCTACCGCCGTCGAACCGCATCACGAAAGGCGGCACGGTTCCGGTGGGCATGAAGGAACGGGCGCGATCGACATAGGCGACCGTCTCCGCTGTGGCCTGCGCCATGTTGGTGCCGGGATGGAATTGGAGCTTGATCAGCCCCACACCTTGGATCGATTTGCTTTCGACGTGCTCGATGCCTGTGATGTAGAGAAAGTGGTACTCATAATAGTTGACGATGAACCCTTCCATCTGCGCCGGGTCCATGCCGCCGTACGGCTGGGCCACATACAGGACGGGCACGCCGAGATCTGGGAAAATGTCCCGCGACATGCGATCGACCGCCAGAAAACCCGCCAAAGCAACGGCTACGACCATCACCAAAAGTGAGATCGGGCGTCGCAATGCAAACGACACCAAGTTCATCGTGACGCCTCAGCCGGCTTTACCGCGCCCGGACGAGCGAGCGCCGCTCGACGGCACCAATGGAAATTAGCGGGACGTTTCGGAAAAATCCGGCTCGTATTTCCGTCCATATGCTCAACCCCTCGAGATCCAACGACCTCAAGCCTGAGCAGAGCTTGGACGGCGGACCGTCTTGGAGTGCCGGGGGTCTGCAGGCCCCGACGAGAAACACATAATTCGACAACGCCCGTCGAGGAAGACACCAAGGTCCCATTGCACCACCTTGTGATGCGCAGGCTCTGACGCCTTTCGACTGCGTGAGTTTGCGGATGAATAGCGGCCAGCAACGGCCCCATGGACGCGGCAAACCCTGCTGCAACCAGTTTGCCCTAGCGCTCAGCGCTCCAGGATATTTCGGCCATCCGGATTGTCGTGTTGAATTGCCTTTCGGCCTTAGAGGATCGTCAGTGTGTGGCGGTGATGAAACGTAGGCGCTGGTCCCAGGCTTAGAAATTTAGAGGATCATCTACCTCAGACGCGAGGGGTGTCTTGCCTGAGACAAGCTTGCTCATGGCCCAGCTACCTGCTTCTGCGATAGCTTTTCACGATCTTCATGGCTTCAGCGTTCGTAAGTTTGGCCGCCGGCATGACTCGTGCCGACAGCCAATCTGTGGCACCATTGATTTCCATCAAACTCGTCAGGCCTCATGGCTGTACAGATCGTACAGTCTAGCCGCATTGTCCCACCGGATCGCTTCCATGTAGGCATCGACTTACCGCGCAGCCGCCGCGCCGTAGTCCATATGATAGGCGTGTTCATACATGTCGAGCACGAGCACCGGACGGCCGCCGGCCAGCGTCGTAGTGTGATCCGCCGCCCATTGATTGACGAGGCGTTTGTCGCGCGGCGAATAAGCGAGGATAACCCAGCCCGAGCCGCCACCTTCCGCCTTACCCATCGCGGAAAACTCGGCCCGCCATCGATCGAGGCTCCCGAAATCGCGGGCGATCGCATCCGCCAGTCCGCCTCTCGCCTCGGCACCGCCGCCAAGTCCATCGAAGTAGATTTCGTGCAGAATCATCGAATTCGCCCCGATCAACTCTTCGCGCTTCAGTCCATTGATCACAAAGTTCGGTGCCTAGCAAAATCGAGCTCGGCAAGTTGTGCGCCAATCGCGTTAAGGCGCTTCACTGCGCCGACATAATTGTTCTCGTAATGGCTCACGAGCACCTTTTCGGAAATGCCAGAGATTGATTTCGGATCGAGTGACAGCGGTTTTGCCTGATAAGGCATGGCCGCCCTTTCTGCGGATTACTTTGGGCGAACGAGGGCGTTCCGGCGAACGCGGCCGTTGAGGCTGCGGCGACGACGAGACCCGCTCCCTGGATAAAGCTTCGACGCTCGGTTATTGAGTTCATTTGGTCGCTCCCAGTGCTGAACAGCCCCAAGTTTCGATGCCGTTTAGACTCGGCTCATGGCAACGGCGTGATCTCGAGCCCCTCGAAGCGGGTCACTCTGTCGCGACTTGGACCACAACGCAGCCTCAGCCGTCCAGACCAGGTCGGTCGCCCCGCAATCCCGTCTCGCAATGACTTCCAGCGCCAATAACAATGAATGCCGGCCAGATGACCAGCGTCTCGGGACGGATGATCGTTAGAACCTGCGGGATCGCGAGGGCATTGATCGCCCAATCGCCAAGAATTTCGAATGAATTTCCTGAGATCCAAGTGTGATGCGCACGCGATGCAATGCCTCATGCAAGAAGACGCATTCTCATTACGGGTTCGTAACGAACTTCTCGCGCCGGCGGTGTGAACGGGCTGATGCCAATTTGAATTCGACGATTCCGCCGGACGCGATGTGGCGTTCGTTCGGCGCTGCGCCGATGGCGGACAGTCAAGGTACAGCCATCGTGCAGTTCGGCCGGCGGGCGATCGGCCCCCAACCAAGATCCGACACTGTGAACGAGGACTCGGCCGCTTAAGTTAGGCAATATGAGCTTTAGTTGGCAGCGTGCCTGCTCGCGCTGCCGCCTTCCTTCCCCGTCTTGGAAGCAGGGTGAAAGCGCGTCGCGACCTGGCCTTCTGCGCGGACCGCCGGCTACAGTTAGCACCTCATTTCCGCCAAAATCGCTGAGCGCGCCGGCTGCCTTTCTAAAAGTGAATTTAATGGTACCGGCCCGCTACGAACCTACAATGGCTCCATGTCTTGGGCATTCCGAAAAAATGGATATCAACCCGCGACTCCAGATCTTATCACTTCACATCTCGAGAAAAGCCATTCCAATGAACTCGCGATAGAGCATCAGCCGATGAGAGATGCGGCCTTGTCGTTTATCACCTACCGCCCTCGGTTGGCCGATAGCATGTCGGCGAGAGAGCTGTGCCGGAGAAAGTGCGCGGCCGCTTTTCCTCTCGACTAACGCAAAATGTCGAAGCGAAGCGGTAGAGCTAACGCCTGAAAGAGTTCGTTGCAGCCCGGCGAGTAGCTTACCGGGTCGATTCCGCTGATTTGGATGAATGTACGAACCTTCAATTTTCCGCTTCCTACCGTACGATCAGAATCAATACTAACTTTTTTGTCAATTGAGTTTTGCTTGGAACGGTTGCGTCGGTGCCGCAGTTTAAAAACCGCTCCGAAGCAAGCCTACTGCTTGCATGTGGCTTTCGAGATCGAGGCACTAGCTTGTCGCCAGAGAGAGGTTCGATGTCGTATCCTGCCGATCACCGTCGCCTAACCAAACAAAGAATTGTTCGGAGCGCACGGCGGCTCTTCAACCGCCGCGGGTTCGATACGGTGTCAATCGACGACGTTATGGCTGATGCCGGGCTCACCCGGGGAGGTTTCTATAGTTACTTTGAGAGCAAGGGTGATGTTTACGCCGAAGCGGTCACCCAAATTTTGAATGAAAAGCAGCTTTTAAGCAGCGACGGAGTGAGCATCGATCCGCGCGCTGTTAGCAGCGCGGCACAGTTCGTCCGGGACTATCTTTCGCGCGAGCGTTTCGAGGATATCGACGGAACTTGCCCCCTGATCGCATTTCCGACCGACTTTTTGCGCGAGGAGCACCGTGTTCGGCAAGCATTCGAAACCGTGCTCAGGGTCATGATCGATGTTTTTGAGCAGGCATTGCAGCGTAACGGAGAGGCGGCCCGATCCCGGGCTCGCGCGATTGCAACGCTATGCGTTGGCGGTATGGTGTTGGCGCGCTCGATCGAAGATCGCGTGCTCGCCGACGAAATACGCGAAGCCGCAATGGGCATCGCGCTGTCGCTCGGACAGTGGCCGCGCCGAAGGTCGGAATGAGTGGCGACAGAGCACACGGCCCTGGGTAACCGCATCCATCGCATTCACGCCCGAGCGAGGTCCGAAAGGTCTTCGCGTCGTTGGCGTGAGATACGCCCGGAAGCGCCCGTCGTATAGTCGGCTGAAAGAAAGGCAAAGCGGGCTACTGCTCCTTCCACGCAAACACAGGCAGACGCCAGGACCGCAAGCTTGACGCCATCAGCTTAGCTGGTGGTTCGCGAGCCGACCGCGGACGTGGTCCGCTTGATAATTCCCTGCAATTCCGGAACGCAGGAGCCGCAATTGGTGCCGGCGCGAAGGCTCCGCCCGATATCGGCGACGTTTGCGGCACCCCCTTCAGCCACAGCGCGGCGGATGGCTTCAAGTCCGACGCTGTAACAGGCGCAGACGATCGGTCCGGTTTCGGCAACGTCCTCGGCGCTTTGGCCGGAAAGAAGAAGACGGCGGTCGCGCTCGGCCAAAATTCCGGAGTTGAACAGCGCGCGCACGACCTCCCATCGCGGCGGATTTTGTGACGGCCCGGAGAAAATGCAGGTCTCGATCCTGCCGGCGCGCAACGCGGCGATGCGCACGATGCCACGCGGCAGATCGATATATTCCGCACGCTCCGGGTCGCCGGATATCAGCTTTTCGGCCAGACCATGCCATCGGGCGGGCAATTCGTTGGTCGCGAACAGAAGTCCGTGACCTCCGGCAACGGCGACGCGCGCGAACCACGTTCCGTCGGGGAGCCCGATCAAGTCGCGCGTGAGCGCAAAGCCGCGATAGGCAAACTCAAGAGAGTCGACGCGCGCGGGCGTGGCCTTGAGTTCGGGCTGGCCGGAAAACGGATCGTTTTCCGCCATCGCCAGCGCTCCGACGCACGCATCGGCTGCCGTCGAATAACTCCAGTGAATTGGCGCGAAAATCGATCCGCGTTGCTGACTCGAACGAACGCAAACCCGAAGCACGGCGCCGCCATGGGGCGTCGTGACCTTGGCGAAACCGCCATCGGTGATGCCCGCCCTACTCGCATCATCGGGGTGAATATCGACCATCGGTTCGGGTGAATGCGCGCCTAGCCGCGGACTCTTTCCGCTGCGCGTCATCGTGTGCCACTGATCGCGCAGGCGCCCGGTGTTGAGGCGCAGCGGAAAAGCGTCGCTCGTCGCCGCACGCACGCGCGGATGTTCTGGTGCAATGAAGCGGCCACGCCGATCACTCGTGAAAAACGCTCCGGCGCTGAAGAAGCGCGCTTCGCCTGATTCGACTCCGGCTTTCACAGGCCACATCACCGGGTCGAGCCGGTCATAGTCATGGTCGGCGAGCGCCGCGAGACCACCCAAGTTGAAGCCGCGCCGACCATCATTCTCGAACGCCGACAGGGTTGCATGCTCGCGAAAAACATCGACCGGCTTACGGTAGGCAAACGCGCTCTCGAAGCCGAGGCGGCGGGCCACTTCGCTGACGATCCACCAATCGGGCTGCGCCTCGCCGGGGCGCGCCAGGAACGCTCGCTGGCGCGAAATACGCCGCTCCGAATTGGTGACGGTGCCGTCTTTCTCGCCCCAAGCGGCCGCAGGCAAGAGCACATGCGCACCCGCATCGACGGTGTCGTTGTGGAGCGTGGTCTCGGACACGATGAACAATTCGAGCTTTTTCAGCGCCGCGCGAAAGGCGCCCGCGCGCGGCAGCGACACCGCCGGATTTGTCGCCATGACCCAGAGCGCCTTGATCGTTCCGCGTTCGATTGCTTCGAACATGTCGACGGCCTTGAGGCCTTCGCTCGCCGCCATTCGCGGCGCGTTCCAGAAGCGGCGGACGCGATCGGTTTCGCTGGGCGAAAAACCCATATGGGCGGCGATTTGATTGGCAAGCCCGCCGACTTCGCGGCCGCCCATGGCGTTGGGTTGGCCGGTCAGCGAGAACGGTCCCATGCCCGGCCGGCCGATGCGCCCGGTGGCGAGGTGAACATTGATGATCGCATTCACCTTGTCAGTGCCTTGCGCGGATTGATTGACCCCTTGCGAGTAGCACGTGACGACGCGCTCGGTTCGCGCGAACAGCTCAAAGAAGCGGGCAACTTCGTCGAGATCGAGCCCGCTCGCACTGGCGGTCGCCGCCGCGTCGCCGGCGATCTCGCGGGCGCGCGCAAGCGCTTCAGCAACGCCGCTCGTATGTTCCGCGATGTAGCTGTCGTTGAGGGCGCGTGTATCGGCGAGGTAGGCAAGCAGCCCACAAAAAAGCGCGGTGTCCATTCCGGATGCGATCGGCAGGAACAGATCCGCCGCGTCCGCCGTCGCGGTGCGCCGCGGATCGATAACGACCAATCTGGCGCCGTGCTCGTTTTTCGCGGCAATCATCCGCTGATAGAGCACCGGATGGCACCACGCCGCATTGGAGCCGACGAGCACGATCAGATCGGCCTCGTCGAGATCCCGGTAAATGCCGGGCACCACGTCGGCGCCGAAGGCGCGGCGATGACCGGCAACTGAAGAGGCCATGCACAGCCGCGAATTGGTGTCGACGTTGGACGAGCCGAGAAAGCCTTTCATCAGCTTGTTAGCGACATAGTAATCCTCGGTGAGCAACTGGCCGGAAAGATAGAACGCAATCGCGTTCGGCCCGTCGCGATCAACGATCGTGCGCAGGCCGTTTGCGACCTTTGCCACTGCGGTGTCCCAATCGGTACGTGCAAGAGAACCGCCTGCTTGACGGAACATGGGGTGGAGCAAGCGCTGGTCGAGCGAAAGCGTTTCGCCGAGCGCCGCGCCTTTCGAGCACAGCCGCCCGAAACTGGCCGGATGCGCGGGATCGCCGGAAATAGTCGCATCGCCTTGCCGGTCCACGGCTGCGAGGATGCCGCAGCCGACGCCACAATACGGGCAGGTGGTGCGCACGGCGGGAGGATGCCGCGATAAAGTGTTCATGACCGGTTCACCGTACGCATCAACCTGCCGCCATTTCCTGTTCGACTGAGCTGTTTCGTCGCGCGGCCGCCGCTTGCCGCTCGGCCAACGCTCGACCGAAAATGAGATCCTCGCGGACGAAATCGATCGCGGCGCCGGAACGAATGAGATCGAGATACCAAAACGAGTCGGCCGTATCGCCGTAGAGCACGGCGCCGACGACGCGACCGCCGGCAATCACCAGCTTTCGGTAGGTGCCGAGACCCTGATCACTCAGCACGACCGACTCGGTGCCGGGCGCGCCGAGAAAATCGCCGGCGGAGCACACATGAACGCCGGAGACCTTGAGATGGGTGGCATTCACGCTGCCGAGATAGCGTGCGTCGCGGCCGGCGAGGCGCTCGGCCAGCACGCGCGCCTGCTCGTAAGCGGGCTCGACCAGACCGTAGCAGACGCCGCGATGCTCGGCGCATTCACCGATTGCGAAAACATCGGATGCGCTGCTGACGAGATGATCGTCGACGACGATGCCGCGATTGACCGCGATGCCGGCGTGAGCGGCGACTTCGGCGTTCGGCTTGATGCCGACCGCAACAACGACCGTGTCGGCCGCAAGGACGCGGCCGTCCTTGAGCTCTACACCCTCGACGTGACCATTGCCGACGAATCTCGCCGCCGCGACGTCCAGCAGCACCCGGATGCCTTTCGCCTCGACCGCACGCTTGAGCAGCAACGCGGCGCGTGCGTCGAGCTGGCGCTCCATCAAGCGATCCATGAGATGAACCAGTGTCACCGATGCGCCCGCTTTGGCGAGACCGTAAGCCGCCTCAATGCCCAGGAGCCCGCCGCCGATCACGACAATGGGCGCACTCCGGCAGGCGGCCCGCGACATCGACGCGACGTCGCTCAGGTCGCGGAATGTTAGCACACCAGGGAGATCGGCGCCGGCGATGCGCAAGCAGATCGGCCGCGAGCCGGTGGCGAATACGAGCTTGGCGAATGGCAACGCTTTGCCGTCGGACAGCGTCACGGTGCGTGCGGCAATATCCGCCGCTGTCACGCCGACGCCGTAGTACAAGGTGATGCCCCGATCGCTCCACCAGGCCGCTGGCTTCAGTGAGATGTCGCTCGCGCGCACTTCGCCAGCCAGCACCGACGAAAGCAGCACGCGATTATAGGCAAGCCGCGGCTCTTCACTGATCACTGCGATGGCATAACGGCCGAGCGCACGTTGGGCGAGCTCTTCGCACAAGCAGGCAGCCGCCATGCCGTTGCCGACGATGACGAGCGGTTCGCTCATCCTAAACCCTGCTCCAGCGTCCACAGCAGCGCCCGCGCCAACGGGCGTGTAATCGGGGTCTTGCGTAACATTGTAGGCACTCCTTTTGGATGCGACGGCGTCCATTCGACTCACGATCGTTCGCCTGGATCGCGAAAATCAGATCGATGCTCCGCCGCCGCTGTGGAGCTGGGATGGACGAAGAATATGTTCAAGAACATATTTTGACTGCCGGTATCGTCGCGCCAGTTGGAGGCGCGTCGCCGACTCGTTCATGGCCAGCCAGCACCGACGAAAGCAGCACACGATTATCGGCAAGCCACAGCTCTTCACCGATCAGCAAGCCGCGGCTCTTCACTGATCACCGAGACGGGATAACGGCCGAGCGCACGCTGGGCGAGCTCTTCACACAAGCCGGTAGCCGCCATGCCGTTGCCAACGATGACGAGCGGTTCGCTCATCGTAATCCTAAACCCTGCTCCAACGTCCACAGCAGCGCCGCGCCAATGGGCGTCGGCTGCCTTCGCGCCATAGTCGACGTGTCACTTGGCAAGAGCGCTCGCCGCCGGCAACACGGCTTCGAGATTGCCCAGACTGTTGACCACAACGCCCAGCGTCGCCATCAGCTTGCAGCCTTGTTCCGTCATATCGACGCGTAACAAGGGCTTGCCGCCGGCGCAATCTCGAACAGCCGCCCATAGAACAAGGGGCGGCTTGCGATGTCGGTGCAACCAATCCCAGCGCGGACCACGCATGCGCGGAGCGCGGAGCACGCCGCAAATGTGTCGGGTATGACGCGGCAACGCCGAGCGAATTGGCTGTAAGCGGCCATGAACGAGTCGGCGACGCGCCTCCAACTGGCGCGACGATACCGCCAGTCAAAATATGTTCTTGAACATATTCTTCGTCCATCCCAGCTCGACAGTGGAGCCTGGATCTGATTTTCGCGATCCAGGCGAACGATCGTGAATTTTTTGTCAGTCGAATGGACGCCGTCGCGGCCCAAAAGGAGCGCCTACAATGTTACGCAGGACCATGATCGTCTTAGCTAAGGCTGCCGGTCTCACCCGCGGACTGACTGTCGAAACGTTTGCACATGGTGATGCAGAGGGCGTGCTTGGTCCGCGCTGCGGATTGGTTGCGCCGACATCGCAAGCCGCCGCCTTGTTCTATGGGCGGCTGTTCGGGGTGGGACAAATATGAACCTGCATCGAGTATCTTGGGTTGGCAGCCCAGCAAGTAATCCGCCGCCTTCCGGGGGTGGCCACCCGCAGGGCCAGCCCGGTGGTCCGGCAAAGCTGAAAACCCCGAGCCTCCTGCCCGGCTCCGACGGCGAGCACGCGCTGCAGGCGAAATATGCCTCCGAGGATCGGGCCCATACCTTTTATGCCCGGCAGGTCCTGAATTTTCTCGCCCCGCGGATGCAAGAATTCATCTCCCGGCAGGAGTTCATGTTCGTCGGCACCGCCGATCGTCACGGGGAATGCGATTGCAGCCCGAGATTCGGCGAGCCCGGCTTCATCCATGTGCTGGGGAACAGGCATCTCCTCTATCCTGAATACCGCGGCAACGGCGTATTTGCCAGTCTGGGGAACATTTCGGAGAATCCGCACATCGCCCTACTGATCCTCGACTGCTATCGAGATTCCGTCGGCCTGCATGTCAATGGCAAGGCGCGCATCGTGCAGAGCGACGAGCTCGAAGCCTTTGCCGACAAGCTGCCCAAGGAAGTGCTGGCCGAGTTGGCGAAGGACGGCAAGAGACGGCCGAATCGGTGGGTGATGGTCGAGGTCGAGGAGGCCTACATCCAATGCTCCAAGCATATCCCGCTGCTAAAAAAGCTGGAGCGACCGATCGACTGGGGAACCGACAGCGTCGCCGCGAAGAAGGGGGATTATTTCCAGCTGAAAGACATCCCGCTCTATGACCGGATCGGCGGTGACCAGGCGATGGAGATCGCCGTCGATCTGTTCCACCGCAAGCTCCTCGAGGACGACCTCGTCGGGCGCTTCTTCGACGATGGCGATATGGCGGCTCAGCGGCTCAAGCAGAAATCCTTTCTCGCCATGGCCCTTGGCGGTCCGTACCAGTACAGCGGCGTCGAGCTGGTCAGCAAAATGGGGCTGGAGGCGCGGCATTTCGACCGGATATTCGCGATCCTCAAGGAAACTCTGGAAGAGCTGAAGATCGGCGGCCCGGAGATCGAAGGCGTGATGCAGGTCATCGAGACCACGCGCGAAGCCGTCCTGAATCTCTTAGATCGCCAGTGCTGGCGGTGAGGAGCGCACCATGACCATACGGGATGGCGATGGGAATGTAGGATCGGACCCACCCGAACCGGCATTTTGGGGACAGCTATTCGCCGGCCTGCCGGCGCCGGTCGTCGTCGCGGACGGTCCCGCCGGATCGTCGACACCGCAATCCGAAACTCTCATACGTCGCCGCAACACCTGGATCGATCGGCTGTTCGCGGGCGAGGAATCATATGCCAACTCGCCCGACAAGATCATCATCCTGCAGAACGGTGTCGAGATCGAGGATGTGCCGATCGATCCGCTGGGCAGCTGGACCGTCGTCGGACGACATCCCCGGGCCCATATACAACTCGAGGCCTACAAGCTCGGCCTGTTTCACGCCGCTTTCCACAAGAAGGACGACAGGTTCTATCTCCGGGCGATCGATCTTGAATGCGGGGCGCTTCTCGATCGAAAAAAGATCAAGGCGGGTGTGCCGGTCCCGCTACGGGATGGGTCCCTAGTCGACATCCCGGGCTATCAACTGCGTATCCGCCTTGCCAATTCTCCGGCCGCCGCAGGGGAGGAAATCGTCGAGGCCGAGGAATTGGCGGAAATTCCCTCCTATTTCTATGTCCTGTCCCCGCCCCCTTCCAGCCCGGGACTGACCAATCGCATCGAGGATCGCGCCGCCATCGCGCTCTGGTCGGGCGGCGTCACGAGCTTGAAGGTGGTGGACATCATCGAGGAAACCGCCGATGCCAAGACCTTTCGGCTCGTCGGCGAAAAGCCGCTCCTGTTCTCCTATCGACCGGGTCAGTTCGTGACTCTCCTTCTCACCATCGATGGCGAGTATATCGAGCGGTCCTACAGCATCTCATCGAGCCCGTCCCGGCCGCATGTTCTCGAATTGACTGTGAAGCGCGTACCCGGTGGTCGTGTGTCGAACTGGCTGTGCGACCATGTTATGCTTGGGGGGCGGTTGACCATCAAGGGACCGGCCGGAAAATTCAGCTGCTTCGATTGTCCGGCGTCAAAGATGCTGTTCATCGGCGCCGGCAGCGGGATCACACCGATGATGTCGATGAGCCGCTGGATCGTCGACACAACCGCCGATCTGGATGTGAAGTTCCTGGCCTCGTTTAAATCGCCTGCGGACATCATTTTCCGCAAGGAGCTCGAGCTCATCTCGGCCCGGCATGCCTGCTTCCGCGTTGCCGTCACCCTGACCTCCGCTAGGCCCGGGCGAACCGAATCCTGGACCGGCCTCACCGGGCGATTCGACAAGTCGATGATCCATGCGCTGGTCCCCGACCTCGATCAGCGGCACGTCTTCCTGTGCGGGCCCGAGCCCTTCGCCGCGGAGGTAAGGAGGATCCTCCAGGAGCTCGGCTTTGATCAGGCCAAGCTTCATAGCGAAAGTTTCGGATCCGGCCGGGTCGCGGGGGGAGGCACGCGTGTGCCGAAGCCGCTGGCGCTGTCCGAGCCGCGGCACCGTGTCCACTTCATCAAGAGCGACAGGACGGTCGAGACGGACGAGACCGTGACCCTCCTGGAACTGGCGGAAGCCCACGGAATCGAGATGGATTACGCCTGCCGGACCGGGAGTTGCGCAGAGTGCGAGGTGAGCTTCACCGGAGCGCTTTCCGAGAAACCGGAGTTTGAAAAGGACCGCCGGCGCAAGGAGAACGGTATCGCCTTTGCTTGTTGCAGCGTCGCCCTTTCCGATCTCGAGGTGGAAGCGTGAAAGACGGCGCAGCGGAGCAAACATTGATGCGGGGCCACAGGGTTGAACAGCTTGGCATAGCGACCGTCGGCTTTTTTTGGTGCTTCCTGATGTGGTTCTCCACGGCTGCGTTTAGCCCGAGCATCGCGGCGACGTATCATCTCACGATCAAGGACCTTGGCCTGCTCGCCAGTTCGGCCATCTGGATGACGCCGGCCGGGCGCATCTTCGCCGGCTGGGCGTCCGATCGATATGGCGCTCCGCGGACGTTCGCCGCGATCCTTGCCGGCTGCGGACTGGTTTCGATCGCGTCGTCTTTCACCACCAACTACGAGCTGCTTTTCGTCGAGCGAGTGGTCGTCGCCATTGCCGGCGTCTCCTTCGTCGTCGGTGTCCAGCACGTGGCGCAATGGTTCGACGCTCACGAGATCGGCACCGCCGAGGGACTTTACGCCGGCACCGGCAATGTCGGCGCTGGCGCCGGTGCATTGTTGCTGCCGCGCATCTTTGGCACCGACTATCAGAGCGCATTTCTGTGGCTGGGTATGATCGCTCTCGTCGTCGCCGCTTGGTATCTGTGGCGCGGTAGTGCCGCCAAGACCATGGAGCGGCGCGACGTGGTGCGGCGCGGCGGCGATCTGCGCGGAATGGTGTTCGTGTGGACCCGCTATATCGCCATCGCTTTGATGCTGGCCTATGCGATGTCGTTCGGCCTGGAAATCGCGTTGAACGCCTGGCTGCCGGGTTATTTCGCCCGCGGCTTTCACGATGAGATTCTTGCGCTCGGCTTCACCGGCGTTGCCGGCGTTCAGGTCGCGGCCGGCACGTTCGCGGCCGTGGCATCGTTCAACGCGTCTTTGTTCCGGCCGTTCGCCGGCTTTATGTCTGACCTCTTCCAACGCAAGGGTTGGACGCCGTTGCCTTTCATTGCCAAGGAACTGCCCTACGCGCCGCGCCTGCATTGGCTGGGAATCGCGCTCATCCTGATCATGCTGTCGATGATCGGGCTGAGCGTTGCCGGGCTTTACGGCTTCTTGCCCTGGTCGATCGCGGTGCTGGTGGCGCTCGGCATCTTTGTATCGTTCGGCACCGGCGGCACTTTCGCCCTGGTTCCGCTGCTCTTTCCGGACCGCCCCGGTATTGCCGCCGGCTTCATCGGCGGGATCTCAACCGTCGGCGGCATCGCCTATCCGCTGATCTTTGCCAGCAGCGTCAACGGTCACGTGGGATATCTGCACGTCGCACTCTACATGTTCGCGCCGTTCATCCTGTTCTACTTCTGGGCCGCGCGTTACGAGCGGCACCCGCAGGAGCATGGTCTGCTTGGACGCATTCTGGCCGGCCTGAGCTCTGCACCGAAGCCGTCGTGAAACTCTCCAGGAGATGCAATGAACCCGGTTGATATTCGTGTCGCGCCGCGCGAGCCTTGGTACAAATACGGCGTCGCCGTCCTGCTGTTCGAAATGGCCGTCGCCATCGCGGTCAGCGGCTACTCGCTGTATATGACCTTTAACGGCCTCGGCGGCTTTCCCGGGAAGCATTAGCGCCCGACGGACTACGAATCCAAGCGCCGGCGCCGCACCGGGCGCAGCGCGTGCTCTTCGGTCGCACTCTCCGCGAACAGCTCCGCCAGCTTCTCGGACATGACGCCGCCGAGCTCCTCGGCGTCGACGCGTGACGTAACGCTGTCGCCTCCGGTCTTCGCACGGCGACTGCCAACCTTTCGCTTTGCGTTGGGCACATTTTTAGAGGCGAGCTAATTCCTTGCTTTTGACAATCCCGGTCAACAATCACTTGTAAAAGATGTAGTCAGCTGTGTAGTCGACACGCCGCTCTGTTCCGGCCGTCGGACACGCGCCGATCGGCCCGACTCCGCCGGAGGTGTTGACCCGTTGCACGAAACGCGCACCGGCAAGTACCCCGGATCCCGAAGGCTCTGTCGACAATAGCAGCCAGGGAATTGCGCCCCCCTTCGGAGCAGGCTCAGTTGCTAAAACCTTGCCGACGATCTTGGAGCCATCGGGCGCTTCCCAGGTCGGGCCGGCGTAGTGCCTGGCGAACGGCCTGCCCTGTGCGTCGACAAGCTTGGCCTCAGGGCCCTTGAAGCTCCATTCGGTGGCGGCGCCCTTGACACCGCAGACGTATATCTGAACGCCCTTGGCGGCGTACTCGCCGACGAGCGGGCGCTCCTGCGGGAGCGCGAGTTTGGCCGGAATGTCCTGAGCCGTCGCAGAAACCGCGGAAAGAGCAAAAGCGGCAAAGGTGAAAAGCGAGCGGATGAGCATGGAGTAGTCCTTATCGTATTAGGGTGAGAGGCTATTCATACCTGCTCGCACCGGTGACGGATGGCCGTCCGACCTCAGATGCGGAGAGCGGCAGGTCCTGGAAGGCTTTGTCGCACATGGCGTCGATGCATCCGGCCGCCGCGCTTCCTGCGGAGGCTGTCCTGGCTGCCACACGACGTCCAGGCGAGCCTTTCAGCCCGACGTTGTTTGGCGGGTCCGAGTTTCCTGACGAACCGAACCGAGCGGTCCAGCGTTGCTCGACGCGTCTCTGAACGTGAAGAGGAATAGTGCTCATGGTTGAAGCTCCCGTTCGGGATCACCCCAACATTCGCAGTACGTCCCATGGCGCCAGGTGAGTCCATCCGGCTCAAGCGTGAGCTGCATAGGATCAAGCTCTCGCGCTTGATGCGCCGCAAATCTACTTGAACTGCGGAATCGCCGGAACGTGTATGTTCGGCTGCGGAAGCGGGAGTATCCTGGAAGCGTTTCCAATCCTGCTCGGGTCGGCCGACATGTTACCCAGCGTGCCAAGCACAGCAGCGTTTGGTCGGCCCCCTCCTGTACCCACTGTGGCCGAGCCCAAATGTCCCGCCGCAGCTGAGCCGCCGCCTTGCGCAAATGAAGCGACAGGCGTGGCCAGGACCAGGAACAATGCTGCAGCGAATTTTGTCGTGTTATTCGACATGGGGAGCTCCGTTCGTCAGACTGCCCCCGGAATGTTGTTGAAGCTAGGTCTATAACTCGGCGACGCCACTAAATTCCGATTTAGGGTCCACCATAGCTCTCCATCCCGATTGACCATGCTTCCGTCTTCCGGATGCCCCGATCGTCAGTCGCATAAAAAGTGAAGGCGCCTTCGCTGCTTGCGTGGGGACAGTGGGCAGAGGTCGGTAGGACCCCTGCCTCATCGCCACACAGCGGCCAGCACGACAACGACAATGATCAGATTGCGCATTCGCCAAGGTTGCGATTTCGCAATCCGTCCGAAACCATTGAATTCCTATTTAGATCTCGACGCTGCAGAAAAGCTGGTGAAATCAATCCAGGATGCAGGTTCGTCACCCCTGCGCTGGATGTTCTGCTACTTTCGCAGCTTGACGCGTGCAGTCGCCACCGATGCCGGAAGCTGTGGCCTCACATTGCGCGTAGCTTGTAAAGCCGCAGTCACCTCCGGCCTCTTATGACAGGCAGTAATGTTCGGTAGTTCTGTGAGGTTTTGCCTTTGCTGGCTCTGCCGCCGGGGCGAAAGAGATCGCAGAAAAATGCGATTGTTGCAGCTACCACCATCATGGAAATGGTCTTCATGTTTCCTCTCCCACGAAGAGCCTGCTCCTTTGCCGAGCATGCGCGCCGCATCCGCGGATGCAACTTAATAATGATTCATCCGGCTTGCTGCATTGGTATCGATGCAACGCTAGACCGTGATGACGGTCAACCTCCAGTGTCGATCATCACGTTTGAAGGAGCTACCCAAAACACAAATGGCGGAGCTCACGGCGCGCTCCCATGTAGTCAGTACCATTACCCAGGAGACCAAGATGAAATTCGCATTGATGGCCGCCGCTGCTGTTGCCACAGCCGCATTCGTAACCCCCGCGCTGGCGCAAGCCGTTATCTCAGATCCTGGCTATTGCGCGCAGTTCTACCCGAATGCAAATTGTCAAAACCTGGGACCGGGGAATCCGTACACCGATGGTGGCTACTATCGCGATAACGACTGGCGGAATAGTAACGCCAACATGCAGCACCATGTAAGCCACCACATGCGCGGGCAACATCACCACTAAGGGTCCTTTGATATCAAGAGATATCTTGGCGACCTTCGGCGCAGCCCGATGTTTCAGTGACGTCGAATGTCTGAAGTTTTCGGCTACAGAAAAGATGGATGGCACCCAAATGCTCGCTGAGGATTGCTGATCCATGCCGGCGCCGCCGCGCGCGCAGAAAACACTTTTGCAAAACTACCTGCCAACTGTGGGGACGCGCGTGATCTGCCCTCCAGATTAGCTCCAGGAGACCCGAAATGATCAGATTGCTCACCCTTGCCCTGTTAGCCGGGGCTATCGTCACCCCGGCCTCGGCTGCGGATGTCACGAAGGCGGAATTGATGCAGGCTGCGAGCGCGCTGGCGCAGCAATATGACGCCAATTACGCCGCCAAGAATCCAGCGGGCATGGCCGCGCTCTACACCTCGGACGGTGTGCTTGTCGCACCGTCCGGGTCGATCGTGCGTGGTCGGCAGGCCCTTACGACTTATTATACCAAGCGCTTCGCCGCCGGTGCCCAGGACCATTCGATCAAAGTTGTCGAAGCGCACGTCCAGGGCAATGGCGGGTATGGCCTAACCCAATTCACCGTCACTGTACCGAAAACAAATGGCCATCTTCGCAAAGAGCACGGCAGCATCGTCGCAGTTTATCAGCGCGACGCCGATGGATGGCACATGCGCCTTGTCGAACCGAGCGTGCCGGAGTCGGTCGACCAATAGACGGCAGTGACGCAGCCTATCATCCAGAGGACGACCTTTTCGACGCCTCGGAACCAAGCGGCCTAGTGTAGACCTATACTATCCTTCGCTACCCAAAAGCCCGCTCCGACCAGACCGCATCGACAAAGCCGTCAACCACGTGGGTTTTTGACGTCACGTCAAAGCCGCCCGAATGCGATGGAAGCGGCGATCGCGCGGACCTTAGGTTTGCTCTCGAAATGAGATCGCGTCAAAAGGAGAATATCTTTGTGCGTCATCGACACATATCAAAGTACGTCGTTGGCACATGACATCCGGTTTCAGCGAATAGATTCCGGTGACGGAGGGACTCACTTCGTCCGTCCGCAATAGCCAACAGATTTCGTGTTCAAGGCTAGACCTGCATCCCGGTTGGTGGCTGCCAATTCAAGAGATCAACCATGCTGGTAGATGTAGGTGATATCATTGTTGCTGATGACGATCCCACCTTGCGGCAGATGGTGATCGGAACTCTGTAAGAGCACGGTATGCCGACCAGGGCTGCGTCCAGTCGGGCTGAACTGCGCTGCCATCTCGAGGAAACACCGGCCCGGTCTAATCATTCTCGACCTTCGCTTGGGTCAGGACGATGGGCTCGTTGCTGCGAGAAATCCGTTCGCATTCGATGTGCCTGTCATTATTCACCGCCGCGCACCGGCCCGACGAAATCGATCGGAGTCGCGGACCTTCTTGGCCATGATCCCTTCTTTTTCGGGAACAGGGAGCTGCGCTGCTCCGGCGACGGCTCAGAATGCTTACGGAAAAACAGTTTACCGCGCCGATCTTCGTGGCTGCGCGTTACGACATAATTGGCGCCGAGCGAGTCGGTTACGGTTGTAGCAGGTGGGCACCACCGCGGATGGCGTGGTTGATGCCCGTCGCGCCTCGTCCTCAAGCGACTGGCGCAGTGAGATCGGAATATCGATCGTGAGCTCTGCGGTCCGCTGATCGGATCTTGCCTTCATCATCATTGCCTTTTTCTTTGCTTTCGCCGTTTGACGTCTCGTCACCCGAAAAATGAGCGTCGATGTATCGATAGGCGTATGGTCAGCGTGTGGAGCTCTTAAATCCAATATCGAATGATTGGATTTTAATCACACGAACTGATCAAATCGCAGGCTTGGCTAATTGGCGATGTGGCCTCGCGGCACGGCTATCCGCTTCGAGCTTGTTGATCAGATCGATGTTGAAGAATCGGCCGCGGCTACGCCGCGGTCGGTGACCGCCTGGGAGTGTCATATGCGGGCGAGGCCAATCGACTATGACGCGATCCGGATCATCGATCGCGTCCGAGCCACGGTTGCCGGAGGCGCAACAGATCGTGACGTTGTCGCCCTTGTGGATGTACTAGGGCCGTTGTGGCTCTGGGAAGGCAAGCACCTCCCGAGTGTAGGTCTCGACCACCTCGCTGAACGGGGTGCCGTCCGGCAGGGAAAGCACAGCGCAGTGCTGCAGCACCGCGTGGGGGATTGTGAGCGTCGCCCCTTTCCGCTCCGGCAGCGGGGCGCCCATTTCCCAGTCCTGCGGCAGCGGTGGCCAGAGCAGCTTCGCCGATAACGTGTGGCGCCGGAAATTAAGCGCTTGCACTGCTCGGCCGAAAGCGATGTCGGTGGTGTCGAGCAGCCGGTTCATCTCCGGTGTCAGCCGGGCGGGTACGTACCAGTTATCCGCTTCCGAGAGAATGTGGTCGCCGCAGATGAGGCGCACTCTGCGGTCGCGGACAGGCTCCGTCGCGCTGACGCCGAGAAGCTGACGCTGCTCATCCGTCGGCGCTTGCTCCGCGCCAGCGGCGCGATCGGCCACGATACGAGCCGGCGAGGCCAACCGGTGGGCGGCACACCAGCGGTCCAGAGTCAGCGTAGCGCAGTCGTGGCTTAGAAGCTCTGCGTTCAAGGTTTGCAGGAGGGCGAGCGCCTCGAGACGCGCGGTGAAACTCTCCTGCCACGGCAGCGCGCCGGTACCCTCGGCGTCCGCGGTGTGTGTAAGTAACATCATGAGAGCACCCTATCGTTTGATGTATGGCTAGGCGTAAGGTTAGAATGCGCGGGACTCTCAAACCCAATATCGAATAATTGGATTTTAATCACACGAACTGATCAATCGCAGGCTTGACTAGTTGGACGTCTCTCTTCGCGTTGCTCCGGGTGGTCCGTCATCTGCGTCCCTGCAACTCCACTAGGGTATCTACACATCTCTTCGATCTGAAAAACTGACTCATGATCAAAGACTTAGTTGTTACCTGAGGACGAGATATCCCGCGTCGGGTCTAGCGAAAATGCGCGGCTTTTCAGCATTCTGTCGACAACTCGCTGAAAAGACTCAGGAAGATGTGTAGATGCCCTAGTGCAACTCCAGTGCCACCCCTCCAAGAGTCAGCACGAACGCGCAGATTTCCCGGAAACCTAGTGCCTCGCCGAGAATCGCAGCGGCAGACAGCGCGCCGACAACCGGGACCAGTAGAAGCCCGGTCGATGCCGTCGCTGCGGGAACACGCTCAAGGGCAGCGAACCACGAGAGATAGCAGAGAGCCATGGGACACACCGCCATGTAGGCGAGCGCGCCTGCTCCAGCGAAGCTCAGCGGCCTGATATCCGACCCGTTGAGGGTCAAGTCAACGACGATCATTGCCGCCGAACCGAGGCCGATCTGCCACGCGGTTGAGACCATCGGCGGCAGCGGAATAGGCGCTCGGGAGGTGACTGCGCCCAGGGCGAACAGGATGGCCGCGACAAGGGCGAGCGCCACGCCCGGAAACGTTTCGATCCCGCCTCCCAAATTTGCTCCCATAAGGAGGACCAATCCGGCCACGCCGAGGCACAGGGCGATCACACTTCGCAACCTGGGGCGCTCCCCAAGGATCGGCCAAGCGAGCAGCGTCGCCCAGATCGGCATGGAGAACGTCAGCAGCGCAGCTTGTGCCACCGTAAGCCACAGTAGCGCCAAGGCTGTGAAGCCCATCCAGGCGAACACATTAATCGCTGCCCCGAGGGCGAGCCGCGACGCCAGGCTGCGCGAGGGTAAGACGTTCTGTCCTCGCACCACCGCGATGATGGCGAGGCCGAGCGCGGCAGCCAGCCCGGCGCAGCCGCGGGCGAACAGCGGCGGCCAATCGTGCATGGCGATCTTCATCATGGGCCAGCCGAGGCCCCAACCAACGGCGGTCGCGACCACAAGCAGCGGGCCCCAAGCGTGCGACCTGGAGATGACTCCGGGCCGACCATTCGTAAAAGGGGTATCGGGCGTCATTTCGGTCTCTGCTGCAGCGGAGCCAGTCTCTTTACAAGCCGCATTACGCCCGGCGCGCCGAGACTCGCAGAAATCTTGAAGCCAGCTTTTGCTGCCACCGCCAGCATTTTCTTATTACTAGCAAATGTCTGAGCCGTTATCTGACGAACGCCGGCCTCTGACGCGAAGCGTTCAAGTCTGCCCAAGAGCAGTTTTGCGAGGCCGTTACCCTGCCAGGAGTCGGCCACCGATACCGCAAATTCTGCTGACGAGGCGTCGGCCGCCCGCGCATAGCGCGCCTCTCCAATCACGACTTCGCAGCCATCGACGAAGACTTCGGCAACGAGCGCGACATGATTGGCATAGTCCACCTGCGTGAATTGCCGCAACAGTTCGGAAGACAGTTCACTGACAGGATGCATGAACCGACTGCACCGCGCGTCAGCGGAAAGACCATGGAAGAACGTGTTCAGGAGCTCCAGATCCTGCGGCAAGACAGGCCGGATAACGACACGTTCGCCAGCAGTCAGACGTACCACGTCGATCAATTCGGCAGGATAACGCTGGATTTGGTAAGCCATACCTCAATCGCTCTGCGCCCGAAAAATGAGACACGTGGTCGTGCTGTGGGCGAGCAAGTGTCCTTTGCTGTCGGTGAACCGTTCTTCTGCCTTGGCGAGCGCCTCAGCATCGTTCGCATCGAACATGTGTCGGGTAACGCCTGTGTGATCCATTACAATCTGCGTAGGTCCGGCTTATCGATAGGCGTAAGGTCTCAGTGCGGGGCTCTCAAATCCAATATCGAATAATTGGATTTTAATCACACGAACTGATCAATCGCAGACTTGACGATCTGCTTGGCAATGCAACTCTTCCAGCTCGGCAGTCCTCTCGAGTAGGCCGAGACTGGTTGCCTTCAGACGAGCGAGGCCGAGAACGCCATCGATGAACGGCGTCCGCACCCCAACCATTTGGCCTAAATCGCGAGTCACGGTCAGCAACGCGTCGATCTCGACCGGCTTGCCATGCTCGGCATCCCCTCCGAAGGTGGAGGCCGCACGTTCGAATCGTGCCGGGTGCGCCACACCGGCAGCTCAGTCGAATGGAAGCCAAAGAAAAAATTGCTCCCTCTGCGACCGACGGCGGAGCCGATCGACGGACACCACTCCGGACGGAGCCGGGTTACGGCGTAGCCGACGACTGCCAATCACGCTTTCGGCCACAGGACCAATTGCGTGTTGCGAAAGTAAGCGATTGCGACGCCATCGGCCTCGCGGCGCACTTCGGCGTCCCACACTTGCGTGGTACGTCCTTTATGTATCGGACGCGCCGTACAGACCACGATGCCCTCGCGTGCCGTTCCGATTAGGTTGCTCTTGAGCTCCATGGTGGTGAAACCACTGGCGCCGGCCGGAAGGCCGCGCAAAGTCCCGTAACCACAGCAGGTGTCAGCGAGTGACGTCACGGTGCCGGCGTGCAGATAGCCATTCCAGGCGCCGAGGGCGCGGCTTACCTCAAGCGTCGCGACAACTTCATCAGCCTCCACTTTACGAAAGCGCATCCCAAGGAGACCGGGGAGAT
>NZ_JAGKJI010000160.1 GCF_020329485.1 Bradyrhizobium cenepequi | reverse complement strand
ACGGAAAATCGATGCGGCGCTGAAGGCAAAGATCGCCTTGGAGGCGCTGCGAGAACAATCAACGGTGGCGGATCTGGCGCAGCGCTACCAGGTGCATGTGAACCAGATTTATGCCTGGAAGAAGCAGCTTCAGGATCAAGCGGTTCGGGCGTTCGACGCGGGCGCTGGTTGGGATGGCGAGGCGGCCCACGAACTGGAGGTCGAGAAGCTCCACGCCAAGATCGGACAATTGACGGTCGAGCGAGATTTCTTAGCCAGGAGGTCCGGAAGATGAGCGCGCCGGATCGCCGAGGATTGCGTCAGCGCGATCATGAGAGGCTATCGATCCGCCGGCAACGCCAACTGCTGAGCGTGGCGCGATCGAGCGTCTATCGGCCGCCGCGGCCGGCCAATGACAACGACCTTGCGCTGATGCGGCGGATCGACCAGCTGTTCCTGGCCGTTCCTGGGCTCACGGCGGATGACGGCGATGCTCAATGGCGAAGGCTGTCGCATCAATCGCAAGCGCGTGCAGCGGTTGATGCGCAAGATGGGCATCGCGGCGCTGGGACCAAAGCCCAGAACCACAAAGCCGGCGCCGGGACACAGGATCTTCCCGTATCTGCTGCGCCATAGGGTGATCGACCGGCCGAATCAAGTGTGGGCGGCCGATATCACCTATGTGCCGATCGGCCAGGGCTTTCTGTATCTGGTGGCGATCATCGATCGGGCGAGCCGTGCGGTGCTGGCCTGGCGCCTGTCGAACACGATGGACACACCGTTCTGCGTGTCTGCGCTCGAAGAGGCCTTGGCGCGCTTCGGCCGGCCTGAGAGCTCAGCGCGATGCGAAGCATCGTCGCGACAATACCGACCAGGGCAGCCAGTTCACCAGCGCCGCCTTCACCGCCACGCTGGCCGCCGCCGGCGTCAGGATCTCGATGGACGGTC
>NZ_JAGKJI010000159.1 GCF_020329485.1 Bradyrhizobium cenepequi | reverse complement strand
CGGGTCGAACTCAGCCAAATCGAGCGCACCGAACTCAGGGCGCTGCTCAACGGCGGCAAGCATGCGTCCCGCAAGCTCAAGCCAGCGCAGATTTTGCTGGCCGCCGATGGCGGAGCCCGCGACGAGGAGATCGCCAGGGACGTCGGTGTGGGCGGCTCAACCGTGTACCGGACCAAGCGACGCTTCGTGGAAGGCAATCTGGAGCGAGCGCCGAGCGAAGAGCCGCGTCCCGGAGCGGAGCGCAAACTCACCGGCAAGGAAGAAGCCTTGCTGGTGGCAACAGCCTGTGCCAGTCCCCCGGCGGGCCGCGCCCGCTGGACGCTCAAGCTACTGGCAGGTGCGATGGTCAAGCTCACCGAACACAAGAACCTGTCGCAGGAGACGGTTCGGCGGCGCCCGGCGGAAAATGGCCTCAAACCCTGGCGCAAGGACATGTGGTGCATTCCACTGGTCGACGGCGAATACGTCGCCCGCATGGAAGACGTGCTCGACCTTTACGCCGAGGCGCCCGATCCCGAGCGGCCGGTGGTGTGCTTCGATGAAAGCCCGGTGCAGCTCATCGGCGAGGCGCGTCAGCCGATCCCAGCCGAGCCGGGCCGGCTCGAACGTTACGATTACGAGTATCGTCGCAGTGGCACCGTCAACCTGTTCGTCCTGCTCGACGTGCATCGTCCCTGGCGCAAGGTCAAAGTCACCGAGCGGCGCGCGGCCGAGGACTACGCCCAATGCATGCGCGACCTCGTCGACATCCATTATCCCGATGCCGAGACCATCCGGATCGTTCAAGACAATCTATCGACCCACTCGGCCGGCGCCCTGTATCAGACGTTCCCGCCCGCCGAAGCCAGGCGGATCTTGCGGCGGCTCGAGTTCCACTACACCTCCAAGCATGCAAGCTGGCTCAACATGGTTGAGATCGAGATCGGCGTCTTGCGGGGACAGTGCCTCG
>NZ_JAGKJI010000158.1 GCF_020329485.1 Bradyrhizobium cenepequi | reverse complement strand
GTTGATGACGTATTGGAATCGCCTAAGCTGGGCGGAATGATCGCGCTGTTCTGTTTCGCTCTGGCCGTCCTCGCCTCGCCCTTCAGGTCGAGGTTGCAGCTTGAAGCGGAGAACGCGGTGCTGCGACATCAGTAGATTGTCTTGCGGCGCAGGCTGCATGGTCGCGCCCGATTCACGAACCAGGATCGCTGGTTTCTGATCCAGCTGTATCGCTGGTTTCCGTCAATCCTGTCGGTCCTCACCATCATCCAGCCCGAGACGCTCGTGCGTTGGCACAAAGCCGGCTTTCGCGGCTACTGGCGGTGGAAGTCGCGATCTCTCGGAGGCCGACCGCAGATCGACACCGGGCTGCGCGTGTTGATCCGGCGGATCAGCGTCGACGATCCGCTTTGGGGTGCGCCGCGCATTCGCGGCGAGCTGCTCAAGCTCGGGTTTGAGGTCGGGCAGTCGAGCGTCGCCAAATACATGGTCAAGCGGCACGGGCTGCCAAGCCAGGAATGGCGAACCTTCCTGCGCAACCACATGCCGGACATCGCCGCCATGGACCTCTTCGTGGTTCCAACGATCGGGTTCGAGCTGCTCTATGGCTTCGTCATCCTCCGGGTCGATCGCAGAGAGCTCGTCTGGATCAACGTCACAACAAATCCGACACCTGAATGGGTGGCACATCAAATCACGGAGGCATTTCCTTGGGACAAGGCTCCGCACTACCTGATCCGCGATCGCGACCGGATCTATGGCGGCGTCGTTGCGCGGCGGTTACGCGCCATGGGCATCCGGGACAAGCCCACCGCACCAGCCGCGCCCTGGCAGAATGGGTTTGCCGAACGGCTGATCGGATCGATCCGGCGTGAGTGTGTGGACCACATCATTGTCTTAGGCGAGGCGCATCTGCGCCGAATCCTGCGAAGCTATGCGGACTATTACAAGCGTGTCAGAACGCATCGATCC
>NZ_JAGKJI010000157.1 GCF_020329485.1 Bradyrhizobium cenepequi | reverse complement strand
ATGGGCTGGCGGGGGTGGCATGGCTGGGCGGAGAGGAACGCACCAACTATCCGCTGACCTTGTCGGTGGAGGATCTTGGCGAGGCGCTCGGGCTGACGGCGCAGGTGGCGGAGGGCGTCTCGGCGGATCGGGTCTGCGGCTACATGCAGCGGGCGCTCGAGCAGCTGGCGGAGGCGCTGGAGCAGGCACCGAGCACGCCGGTGCGCGAGCTGGATATCCTTCCGTCCGCTGAGCGCGCGTATCTGTTGGAGGAGCTGAACCGGACGGCGGCGCCGTATCCCGAGCAGCAGTGCATCCATGAGCTGTTTGAAGCGCAGGTGCGCAAGGCGCCGGATGCGGTGGCGGTGGTCGATGCGGAGGAACGCTTAAGCTATGGCGAACTCAATGCACGGGCCAACCGCCTGGCGCACCACCTGATCGGGCGCGGGGTCAAGCCGGATCAACCGGTGGCGATCTGCCTTGCGCGCCGCGTGGCGATGGTGGTGGGGCTTTTGGCGATCCTGAAGGCGGGCGGGGCGTATCTGCCGCTGGACCCGGCCTATCCGTCGGCGCGGCTCAAGCAGGTGCTCAACGATGCGGCGCCACGACTGCTGCTGGCCGATGCGGCGGGACGATCGGCGCTGGGCGCCGATGCGCTCGGCGATCTGACGGTGGTCGATCTGGAGATGGCAACGCCGGCGTGGGCAAACCTGCCGGCGGCAGATCCGGATCCGCGTGGGCTTGGCCTCAGCTCACGCCATCTCGCCTATGTGATCTACACCTCGGGATCAACAGGCACGCCAAAAGGGGCGCAGAATGAGCATCGGGCCATTATCAACCGCCTGATCTGGATGCAAAACGCCTACGCTCTCAAGGCAACGGATGTCGTGTTGCAGAAGACGCCATTTGGCTTCGATGTCTCGGCCTGGGAGTTCTTCTGGACCTTGCTTGAAGGCGCGACCCTGGTGCTGGCGCCTCCGGATGCGCACAAAGATCCCGATGCATTGGTGGACTTGATCATCAGCCACCGCATCACCACGGCACACTTCGTACCATCGATGCTGGTCA
>NZ_JAGKJI010000156.1 GCF_020329485.1 Bradyrhizobium cenepequi | reverse complement strand
TGATCGCTGGCCTTCTCAATCGCAACGGACTCAAAACCGGCTACGGCAACCGTTGGACTCGCGAACGTGTCACGTCGTTGCGTTCGCACCATCGCATTCCGGTCTTCCAGGCCGCCGTGGATGGCGTTGAGCCGTGGCTCAATCTCTCTGACGCCGCGCGCATCCTCAACATAGCGTCCAAGACGCTGCGGCGAGCGGCCGAGGCCGGCGAGATCAAGGCGAGCCGCCCGCTGCCGGATGGCGTTTGGATATTTGCGCGGGCCGCGCTTGCGACCGATGCCGCCAAGTCGATCGTCGAGCGGGCGCGCAACAATGTGAGACGCCCCGCGGGACCAGCTCGCGGCCAGCAAAGTCTCTTCCCTTCAACAACATAGACAAATGGGTGTTCTGATGCGCGGTTGTAAAATTCGATCCATCGGGCGATTCCGGCTTTGGCCTCGTGGCCGTCCGAATAACCCTTGAGATAGATGTCCTCGTATTTGAGCGAGCGCCACAGCCGCTCGATGAACACGTTGTCCATCCAACGCCCGCGACCGTCCATCGAGATCCTGACGCCGGCGGCGGCCAGCGTGGCGGTGAAGGCGGCGCTGGTGAACTGGCTGCCCTGGTCGGTATTGTCGCGACGATGCTTCGCATCGCGCTGAGCTCTCAGGCCGGCCGAAGCGCGCCAAGGCCTCTTCGAGCGCAGACACGCGGAACGATGTGTCCATCGTGTTCGACAGGCGCCAGGCCAGCACCGCACGGCTCGCCCAATCGATGATCGCCACCAGATACAGAAAGCCCTGGCCGATCGGCACATAGGTGATATCGGCCGCCCACACTTGATTCGACCGGTCGATCACCCTATGGCGCAGCAGATACGGGAAGATCTTGTGCCCCGGCGCCGGCTTGGTGGTTCTGGGCTTTGGTCCCAGCGCCGCGATGCCCATCTTGCGCATCAACCGCTGCACGCGCTTGCGATTGATGCCACAGCCTTCGCCATTGAGCATCGCCCTCATCCGCCGCGAGCCCAGGAACGGCCAGGCCGTGAACAGCTGGTCAATCCGCCGC
>NZ_JAGKJI010000155.1 GCF_020329485.1 Bradyrhizobium cenepequi | reverse complement strand
CGATGGTGGTGGGGGTTTTGGCGATCCTGAAGGCGGGCGGCGCCTATCTGCCGCTGGATCCGGCCTACCCGTCTCAGCGGCTGCGCCAGGTGCTGGGCGATGCGGCGCCACGACTGCTGCTGGCCGATGCGGCCGGTCGCGCCGCGCTTGGTGATGGCGTGGATGTGACGGTGGTGGATCTCGACACGGCAACGCCGGCCTGGGCGCAGCTGCCGGCGTCGGATCCGGATGTGCGCGCGCTTGGCTCCCGCCATCTCGCCTATGTGATCTACACCTCCGGCTCTACCGGGACCCCCAAGGGCGTCATGGTCGAGCATCGGGGGATGACCAATTATCTGTACTGGGCCTGCGATACTTACGCGCCCAGGTCATCCTCCGTGGTCTCCTCGCCTCTGGCGTTCGATGCGACAATAAACAGCCTGTTTGCGCCTTTGATCTGTGGCGGCCATGCACTCCTTGTCATGGAAGGAGATGAGGTCGCGGAGCTAAAAGCAAAAATTAGCTCGGAGTGCGGGCTGATCAATATCACCCCGAGCCATCTGGATGCGCTTGGGCAACAGATGCTGGCGGACGAGGCCGCCAGTCAAGTTGGAACATTGATCATCGGCGGTGAAGCGCTGTCGCCTTCGACAGTGGAGTTGTGGCGCAGCATCCAGCCCACCGCCAGGATGGTGAATGAATACGGTCCCACCGAAACAGTTGTCGGCTGCATCTTCTATGACGTTCCGACAGAATTAACTCTCGCGACCAACATCCCGATTGGCCGCCCGATCGCGAACACTAAAGTTTATCTGCTTGACGGTCATGGCGCGCCGGTTCCGTTTGGGGCGGTCGGCGAGCTCTACATCGGCGGGGCGGGGGTGGCGCGTGGGTATCTGAACCAGCCGGAGCTGACGGCGGAGCGGTTCATCGCCAGCCCGTTTGTGGACGGCGACCGGCTGTACAAGACCGGGGATCTTGCGCGGTACTTGCCGGACGGCAATCTGGCGTTTTTGGGCCGCAATGACGAGCAGGTGAAGATCCGCGGCTTCCGGATCGAGCCGGGTGAGA
>NZ_JAGKJI010000154.1 GCF_020329485.1 Bradyrhizobium cenepequi | reverse complement strand
GCGACGATGCTTTCCGCCAGATCTGCCAGCACCGGTTTGGCAAACAGCGTCGTCAGCGATAGCTGTACACCCAGCGCCTGCGACAGCCGGCTCAAGAATCGCACGGCAAGAAGCGAGTGGCCGCCCAGTTCGAAGAAGTTGTCGTGCCGTCCGACCCGCGCCAACCCCAGAAGCTCGGCCCAGATCGTCGCTAGCTGCGTCTCAATGGGCCCCTGCGGCGCCTCATAGGCGCGCCGCGCATAGGCCTCATCCTCCGGTGCCGGCAGCGCCTTGCGGTCCAGCTTGCCGTTCACCGTCAGCGGCAGCGCCGCAAGCCGCACAAACGCCGACGGCACCATGTACTCAGGCAACCGCGCACTTACATGCGTGCGCAAGGTGCCGGCGAGCTCGGCTCCATCCAACTCATCCGATTCCGCCTCGGACGCACACACCACATAGGCAACCAGCCGCGGCTCGCCGGCGCGATCCTCGCGCGCCACCACCACCGCATCGCGCACCCACTCATGCTCGCAAAGCCGCGCGGCGATCTCGCCGGGCTCGATCCGGAAGCCGCGGATCTTCACCTGGTCGTCGTTGCGACCCAAAAACGCCAGATTGCCGTCGGGCAGGTACCGCGCCAGGTCGCCGCTCCGGTACATCCGCGCCCCGACCTCGCCGCTGAACGGATCGGCTGGATGGAGGCGAGCTCGCCAGCATCTTGCGCACGCATGTAAGTGCGCGGTTGCCTGAGTACATGGTGCCGTCGGCGTTTGTGCGGCTTGCGGCGCTGCCGTTGACGGTGAACGGCAAGCTGGACCGCAAGGCGCTGCCGGCACCGGAGGATGAGGCCTATGCGCGGCGCGCCTATGAGGCGCCGCAGGGGCCCATTGAGACGCAGCTAGCGACGATCTGGGCCGAGCTTCTGGGGTTGGCGCGGGTCGGACGGCACGACAACTTCTTCGAACTGGGCGGCCACTCGCTTCTTGCCGTGCGATTCTTGAGCCGGCTGTCGCAGGCGCTGGGTGTACAGCTATCGCTGACGACGCTGTTTGCCAAACCGGTGCTGGCAGATCTGGCGGAAAGCATCGTCGC
>NZ_JAGKJI010000153.1 GCF_020329485.1 Bradyrhizobium cenepequi | reverse complement strand
GTTGCCACGTTGACGCGCGAGGCCTATCTGCCGCGTCCTCCGTTGATGACAGGCCAGGTGGTGGAGCAACTGGCAAAAGCCGGCTTCTTCCGTCTGCGCGGCGTGCTCATCGGCACCGTGGCCTACCAGTGTTACTCCGCCGTCCTCGGTCGCCGTCTGGACGCGGTCGCCATGCAGACCGGCGACGCCGATTTTGCCCAGTTCCATGAGATCTCGGTGGCCGTCGGCGACTCCATGCCGCCGATCCTTGAGGTGCTTCGAGAGGTCGATCCGACCTTCCGGGAGATTCCGAGCCAGGTCGACGGCCGGGTCTCCACCCAATTCGTCTCGCGGGACAAGTTCAAGGTGGAATTCCTCACGCCGAACCAGTGGTCCGACGATCAGGCGGGGAAGCCGGTCCCGATGCCGGCGCTGGGCGGGGCAGCCGCAGCGCCGCTACGCTTCCTCGACTACCTGATCTACCAACCCATCCGCGCGGTCCTGCTGCACGGTGCGGGCGTGCCGGTCCTGATCCCGTCGCCGGAACGGTACGCCGTCCACAAGGTCATTGTCAGATCCCGCCGCAAGGAGGATCGCGATGCGACCGCAAAAAGCGCGAAGGATCGGCTTCAGGCCAGATCCATCATCGAAGCGATGATCGCGAACCGGCAGCATGCCGATCTGGCCTCTGCCTTCATGGAAGCCTGGGATCGCGGAGACCATTGGAGAGCCGCGATCCGCCAGAGCATCGCGACGTACGATGATGACTTCCGGGCCTTCTTGCGAACCGAACTCTCGAAGGGCGTGACCGAACTCGAAATGGATCCGGCCAAATATGAGCTCGCAGATAAGTCTGCCGACGGAGAAAAATCCACGCCCGGTCCGAAATAGCACAAATCCCGCGGCTTGCGTGTCCCTCGCTCATCATCAAACGCCGAGCCGCCCGTATCTTCCAGATTGCCTCTGGCTCATGTTGCCGATGATCCATCATGATCGGCAGCAGCAGCGGCGAGCAGCATTTCCGAATCGGCCTCGATGTCTGAGCAATGCGGCCGATATGTATCGGACGGTTTTGCTGCGGTATCCGGCCTGTAGGCTTGCTTCGGCGTGATCGCCTGAAGACTTGATCCAATTTGAGCCGGTCGTTCACACTCTGTTGAGGCGTCGTACCA
>NZ_JAGKJI010000152.1 GCF_020329485.1 Bradyrhizobium cenepequi | reverse complement strand
ATACCAACGGCCTTAAGGGCTGACCGTTGCCCAATGGCGTGTGGTGATGGCAGCGATCCGCGGTGGATCTGTTGCAAAGAAGTTCCAAGCGTCGCAGGTTTTGTTGACGATGTCGTCATAGTCATCGAACACGGTGATGGCGAGTTTGTTTGCACGCAGGTAGGCCCAGACGTTTTCGATCGGGTTGAGCTCGGGCGCATAGGGCGGCAAGCGTAGCAGGGTGATGTTGTCTGGAACGGAGAGGGCACCGGCACCGTGATAGCCGGCGCCGTCGAAGACGAGGATGGCATGTGCGCCGGAGGCGACCTTGCGGCTGATCGCGTCCAGATGCAGCGACATGGTCTCGGCATTGGCGGTCGGCATGACCAGGCCGGCAGCGACGCGGCGCTGAGGACAGGCGGCGCCGAAGAGATAGGCCCAGTCGTAGCGCCGATCGCGGGGCGCGCGTGGCCGCGAGCCGCGTCGGGCCCAGACGCGGGTCAGCGTGCCCTGTTGGCCGATCCGCGCCTCGTCCTGGAACCAGATTTCGATCGGCTTGCCGCGGGCGTGGCCGGGCAGCGCTGCCGCAACGGTCGCGGCAAAGTTTTTTTGAATGCCTCCTGAGCCTCTTCGTCGGCTTGCGGATGACGCGGGCGCACCGAGAGGCGACGATAACCGAGCTTGGCGAGGACCTTGCCGACCGAACGCTCGTGCAATGTGACGCCGAACCGTCGCCCGATCTCGTTGCGCAAATCAATCCGCCGCCAGCGCACGACCCCATGCTGCGCAGGATCAGGGCCGGCTTCGACAAGCGCGGCCAGTTCGGCCTCCTGCTGCGCTGTGAGTTTCGCAGATGGACCAGGCGGCTTGCGCGATCGAAGCCCAGCCAAGCCTTCCGCATTGTAACGGTGCACCCAGTCCCGCAGGGTCTGGCGATCCATTCCGCAACTCTCTGCCGCCGTTCTGCGATCCGTGCCGGCCAGAACAAGCGCAAGCGCCAACATCCGCCGCGCCGCGCTGCTGTCTTTCTCCCTTTGCGCCGCCTTGCGAAGCTCAGAAGCCGTCAAATCAACCCGGGTGATCCCTACCGCCGCCCCCATCGATGTCGCTCCTCCCTAAGAAGCAACCATCGAGTCAGAAACTCACTGATTTGGGAATCCCAAATCTGAGTCAATCCTCAAGGCCGTTGGTAT
>NZ_JAGKJI010000151.1 GCF_020329485.1 Bradyrhizobium cenepequi | reverse complement strand
TCCGATCCTGCCTCGGGCGCGCACACCACATAGCCGACAAGACGCGTCTCGCCCGCGCGATCCTCTTGCGCCACCACCACGGCCTCGCGCAGTAACGCGTGCTCAGAGAGCCGCGCCGCGATCTCGCCCGGCTCGATCCGGAAGCCGCGGATCTTCACCTGGTCGTCGTTGCGGCCCAAGAACGCCAGATTGCCGTCCGGCAGATAGCGCGCAAGGTCGCCGGTCTTGTACAGCCGATCGCCTGCCACAAAGGGATTGGCGATGAACCGCTCCGCCGTCAGCTCCGGCTGGTTCAGATACCCCCGCGCGACCCCCGCCCCGCCGATGTAGAGCTCCCCGACCGCGCCAAACGGAACGGGCGCACCATGACCGTCGAGCAGATAAACCACCGAATTTCGAATTGGTCGGCCCAGCGGCACTCGTTGCTGGTCATCGAAGCCAGCAAGCACCGGATAGCAGAGACTGAAGGTGGTGTTCTCTGTCGGGCCGTAGCCATTTGAGATCCGCAGCGTCGGATGTCGCTTCTGGCATGCTCTGATGGAAGTGACGGAGACCTCTTCGCCCCCGACCAGCAGTTGCTGCAGCCGATCAGTGCTGCGCCCCTCTCCGGCATAGGCATCGAACAACCGGGCAGTCATCCAGGCGATGGTGATGCCTTGGTTTTGGATGATCTGGGCCAGCGTTGCCGTCGAGAGATAGCGTTCAGGATAGAGCACAACACTCGCACCGTTTGCTAAGGCTCCCCAGAGCTCGAACGTGGTCGCGTCGAATGTCGGCGAGGACACGTTGAGAAAGACGTCCTGCGGCGAGATCTCGACGAAATCGTTCCCCGCCACCAGACGCACCACTCCCCGATGCTCGACCATGACGCCCTTGGGCGTGCCTGTTGATCCTGAGGTGTAGATCACATAGGCGAGATGGCGCGAGGTCAGGCCGAGGGCGCGCGGGTCCGGGTTCGAGGCCGGCAGCTCCGCCCAGGCCGGGGTCGGTGTCTCCAGATCGACCACCGTCAGATCGCGGAGCGCATCGGCGCCCAGCGCCGATCGTCCCGCCGCATCGGCCAGCAGCAGTCGTGGCGCCGCATCGTTGAGCACCTGCTTGAGCCGCGCCGACGGATAGGCCGGGTCCAGCGGCAGATACGCCCCGCCCGCCTTCAGGATCGCCAAAAGCCCCACCACCATCGCCACGC
>NZ_JAGKJI010000016.1 GCF_020329485.1 Bradyrhizobium cenepequi | reverse complement strand
CGAGCAGGTCTTCGCACGTCTCAAGGGCGTCTACCGCTGGGCGCGCGCCCGCTATCTGGGCCTGAGACGCAACCAGACGCATCTGCGTCTTATCTGCCTCGCCATGAACCTCAAACGATGGGCGGTGCTGCAGCCCGTGGGAGCTGCGGCGTGACCGCCACCGCCCGCTGCCATCGGACGGCCCTGAAAACGCGGCCGTCAACCCTCGCGTACCGCCTGAGGCAGCGCAAAAAAATGCCTGACATCGGCTGCCACTCCCGCTCAGCCAATTAAGCAAAGCTCTCGCTTGCGGGAGAGGGCGTGCAGTCGCCGTCGCCAGCAAAACTTGAGTCTAGGCGCTACCATTTCCGCCGCGTGGAACTGCTCCAAGCGGCATTGCGTCGCAAAGCGACAAGTTCGGTATTGCCGTGCAAAGTGGAATGTTGCTCATTGTTGCGGTCTAGGGAGAGACAACAACAATGAAAAAGCAAACCAGGCGCGAATTCTGCGCCACCGCCATCAGTGCATTCGCCGCGTCCGCTTTGCCGGCGCCTTACGTCTGGGCCGCCGAGAAGAAATATGATCCGGGCGCGAGCGACACCGAGATCAAGCTCGGCCAGACCGTGCCGCATTCCGGCCCCGGCTCGCTCTACGGCGTGCTCGGGCGCGTCGGCGAAGCCTATTTCCAGATGCTGAACGAGAAGGGCGGCATCAACAGGCGCAAGGTGAAATTCTTCACCATGGACGACGCCTACAGCGCGCCGAAATGCGTCGAGGCGACGCGGCGCCTGGTGGAGCAGGAGGAAGTTCTGGCGCTCTATGGTTCGCTCGGCACCGCGCCGCAGACTGCCGTGCATAAATATCTCAATTCCAAGGGCGTGCCGCAATTGCTGCTGAACACCGGCGCATCGAAATGGAATGACCCGAAGAATTTCAAATGGACCATGGCGGGCCTGCCGCTCTATCCGACCGAAGCGCGCATCCTGGCCAAGCACGTCGTCAGCGTGAAGCCGAATGCCAAGGTCGGCATCCTCTATCAGAACGACGATTTCGGCCGCGACTTCCTGGGGCCTTTCAAGAAGGTGCTGGCGGATGCCGGCGCCAAGGCGCAGGTGATCATGGAGCAGACCTACGATCTCACCGATCCGACCGTCGATTCCCAGCTCATCAATCTCTCGAAATCGGGCGCCGATGTCTTCTACAACATCACCACCGGCAAGGCGACGTCGCAGTCGATCCGCAAAGTCGCCGAGCTCGGCTGGAAGCCGCTGCATCTGTTGTCGGCAGGCTCGACCGGCCGCTCGATCCTGAACGCCGCAGGCCTTGAGAACGCAACCGGCATCGTCGCGATCCGCTACGCCAAGGAAGTCGGCGTGCCCCGCTTCGAGAAGGATCCAGACGTGCTGGCCTTCGAGGAATTGCGCAAGAAATATCTGCCCAATGTCGATCCCGACAACACCATCGCGTTCGCCGGCTACGGCCAGGTCGCGAGCATGGCCGAAATCCTGCGCCGCTGCGGCGACGACCTCAGCCGCGCCAACGTGCTGAAGCACGCGACTACGCTGGCCGGCTTCCACTCGCCCTATTTCCTCGACGGCGTCAATTACAGCTACACGCCGGAGGATTACACGCCGATGAAGACGCTCTACATCTCGATCTTCAACGGCAAGGATTGGGACATCTCCGACAAGCCTATGACGGAGTAGGGCGGGGGCGGGTGCCGCTGCCTCATCTTCCTCTCCCCGCGAAGAGCGGGGCGAGGTGAGGAGAGCGCCCCTCGACGAAGCGCCCCCGAGGGCATAGCTGTAATGCCGTGCCGCCGCTCGCCCAGCCCGCGGCCTCGACCGAGGCCGAATCCCTCCTCCCCGTCCGCTTCCAGAAATGGTTCGCGGCCCGCGGCTGGTCGCCACGCGAGCATCAGCTCGCGCTATTGGCGAAGGCGCGCGAGAATCGCTCGGCATTGCTGATTGCGCCAACCGGCGCCGGCAAGACGCTGGCGGGATTTCTGCCGACGCTCGTGGAACTGAGTGCGGCGGCTGCTCACCTCCTCCTGAAAGGGGGAGGTCGGCGCGCGCCTGAGCGCGACGGGTGGGGGTCAGCCACGGGCACGGAGCAAGCGGCGGACCCCCATCCCGACCTTCCCCCTTTCAGGGGGAAGGAGAACAGCGAACCCGCAAGCGGAGAGGTCAAGTCGCGCACCGCCCGTGCCAACCTCATCTCCACCGGCCGCAGCGTTCGTCGCACCGGCGGCCTCCACACGCTCTACATCTCCCCGCTGAAGGCGCTCGCGGTCGACATCGCGCGCAATCTGGAAACGCCCATCGCCGAGATGGGCCTGCCGATCAAGATCGAGACCCGCACCGGCGACACGCCGGTGTCGCGGCGCCAGCGGCAGCGGCGCTATCCGCCTGATATCCTGCTCACCACGCCCGAGCAGCTCGCGCTGCTGCTGTCATCCGATGACGCGCCATTCCTGTTCTCCTCCCTGAAGCGCATCGTGCTCGATGAATTGCACGCGCTGGTGACCTCGAAGCGCGGCGACCTCTTATCGCTCGGGCTGGCGCGGCTGTGGCGGCTGGCGCCCGAGATGCGGGCGATCGGCCTGTCGGCGACGGTCGCCGAGCCGGAGCAGCTCGCGCGTTTCCTGGTGCCGCAACGTCCGGACAGGCAAGACGCCGCCGATGTCGTCATCGCCGGCGGCGCGGCGCCGCCGATCGTCGAGATGCTCGATACGCGCGAGCGCCTGCCCTGGGCCGGCCACACCGCGCGCCATGCGCTCGGTGAAATCTATGAACTGATCCGGCAGAACAAGACCACGCTGGTTTTCGTCAACACGCGCAGCCAGGCCGAGATGCTGTTCCAGGATCTCTGGCGCATGAACGATGACGGGCTCGCAATCGCGCTGCATCATGGCTCGCTCGATGTCGCGCAGCGCCGCAAGGTCGAGGATGCGATGGCGGCGGGAAGACTGCGCGGCGTGGTCTGCACCTCCTCGCTTGACCTCGGCGTCGACTGGGGCGATGTCGATCTCGTCATCAATATCGGTGCGCCCAAGGGTTCGTCGCGACTGATGCAGCGGATCGGCCGCGCCAATCACCGTTTCGACGAAGCCTCGCGTGCCGTGCTGGTGCCGGCGAATCGTTTCGAGGTTTTGGAATGCCGCGTCGCGATCGATGCGATCGCAGAGAATGCGCAGGATACGCCGCCTCTTCGATCGGGCGCGCTCGACGTGCTGGCGCAGCATGTGCTCGGCTGCGCCTGCGGCGAGCCGTTCCTGTCCGATGAACTATATCAGGAGGTGCTGACGTCGGCGCCTTACGCCGCGCTCACGCGCGCCGATTTCGACGACATCGTCGATTTCGTCGCGACCGGCGGTTATGCGCTGAAGACCTATGAGCGCTTTGCGCGCATCAAGCAGGACAAGCAGGGTCGCTGGCGCGTCGCCAATCCCCGCGTGCGGCAGAGCTACCGTCTCAACGTCGGCACCATCGTCGAGGAAACCATGCTGAAGGTACGGCTGGTGCGCTCGCGCGCCGGCGGCACCGGCTCGACCGGCGCGGTCGCACGCGGCGGCAAGATGCTTGGCGAGATCGAGGAAGTCTTCATCGAAGGCCTCGTGCCCGGCGACACCTTCGTGTTCAGCGGCGAGGTGGTGCGCTATGAGGCGCTGGTCGAGGACCAGGTCTACGTCTCCCGCGCCAACGACAAGGACGCCAAGGTGCCGTCCTACATGGGCGGCAAATTCCCGCTTTCCACCTATCTTGCCGAGCGCGTGCGTAAACTGCTCGATGATGGCCGGGCGTGGAATGCGCTGCCCGACCAGGTCCACGAATGGCTGTCGCTGCAGAAGGATTTTTCCCGTGTGCCCGCGGTGCGCGAGCTTCTTGTCGAAACCTTTCCACGCGGCAACAAGCATTACCTGGTCTGCTATCCCTTCGAGGGACGGCTGGCGCACCAGACGCTCGGCATGCTCCTGACGCGGCGGATGGAGCGCGCCCGCACCCGGCCGCTCGGTTTCATGGCCAATGAATATGCGCTCGCGATCTGGGGATTAGGCGACCTCTCTTATCTGATCCGGCAAGGCCACCTCGATCTCAACGCGTTGTTCGATCCTGACATGCTCGGCGATGATCTCGAAGCGTGGCTCGCCGAATCGGCGCTGATGAAGCGCACCTTCCGCAATTGCGCCATCATCTCAGGGTTAATCGCGCGTCGCCATACCGGCGAGGAGAAATCGCGGCGCCAAGTGCTGTTCTCGACCGATCTCGTCTATGACGTGCTGCGCAAGCATCAGGCCGATCATGTCCTGTTGCGCGCGGCGCGTGCCGATGCCGCGACCGGCCTGCTCGATCTGCGCCGGCTCGGCGACATGCTCGCGCGCATCCAGGGACGAATCACACACCGGGAACTGGAGCATGTTTCGCCGCTCGCCGTCCCCGTGATGCTGGAAATCGGCCGCGAGTCGGTTTATGGCGAAGCATCCGACGAGCTATTGGCGGAAGCCGCCGATGAACTCGTCAAAGAGGCGATGTCGTGAGGCATCGTAGCAAAGAAAATGAATCCGCAGAGCTTCGATCTCTCCACATCGTCATGCCCGGGCAAAAGCGCGAAGCGCGTCTTCACGCAGGTGTCCCGGGCATCCACGTTCTTCTTGGTGTGGCAAGAACGTGGATTGGCGGGACGAGCCCGCCCATGACGGAGAACGTTGCGCCTTCCGCCGATCCCCCAAGTACTTTCGAGGTCGCTGGCGTACCATTCGTCGCCGATCTCTCCGGCGCCTTGTTCTGGGAAGAGCAGCGCCTGCTCGTCGTCTCCGACCTGCACCTGGAGAAAGGTTCGAGCTTCGCCACGCGTGGCGTGTTGCTGCCGCCCTACGATACCGCCGCGACCCTGGGCCGGCTCGCCGCCGTGGTCGCGCGGCATGATCCGCGCATGGTGATCGCGCTCGGCGACAGTTTTCACGACCGGCGCGCGCATGAGCGGCTCGGCGCGCAGGATCGCGACGCCATCACCGCGCTGCAGGCGCGGCGCGACTGGGTCTGGATCTCGGGCAACCACGACCCGGCCCTGCCGTCCGATCTCGGCGGCATGGTCGCCACCGAAGTCGCGATCGGCCGGATCAGATTCCGCCATGAGCCGACCGGCGCCATCGGCGAGATCGCCGGCCATCTTCATCCCAAGGCCCGCGTCTCAACGCGCGGCCGCGCGGTCGAGCGTCGCTGCTTCGCCAGCGACGGCGAACGCGCCGTGATGCCGGCCTTCGGCGCCTACGCCGGCGGCCTCAGCATCCGCGACGTCGCCTTCGCAAAACTCTTCGGCACGCCAGCCTTCACCGCCCACCTCCTCGGCGACACCAAGCTGCACACCATCGCCGCTTCGCGCTGCTACTGACTGCCGCCACAAGCCACCTTCATCCCGAGGAGCCGCGTAAGCGGCGTCTCGAGGGATGGGCCACGGGCGTCTCACTCTCGTCATTCCGGGGGCGATGCGAAGCATCGGGCCCGGAATCCATTTCTCCGCCAGCGCAAGTGGCGCAATGGATTCCGGGCTCGCGACTTCGTCGCGCCCCGGAATGACGGCGGAGAAAAATTCGCGAGCGATTTCAATGTGATTTGCCCTGTCCACTCCTTCCGCAAAAAACATTCCGCTTTCGCCGTCGGGCAAATCAGCACTATGACTCCGCGCGTCTCAGCGCGAATGAGGGGCGGGTCGCGGTCGTCACGAACGTTGCGGTGAGATGCGGTGGACGCGATGGGTGTGACTGACGAGCACGCGCATGGCGGACGGCGAAGTCGTGTGGTTCTGGCGCCCCGACGCTGGCGCTAAGTTCGCGAGCAGCAAGAGCTGCCGCGGGCGACGGTGGCAAGAAAGCCCGGTCACCGGGGAGAGCACGAAGTAAGCCGTAAACCACTGCGCAGGGAAAGCCGGTGTTGCTCCGGTTGACCTGTGGTCCTACCCCCGTGCTTTTTGTTGCACGGGGCCCACGGGTGCGACCGGCACCCGGCTTTCCCTGCGCCCTCTGCTATCGAGGAGGGCGAACGAGACGCAAACCTCGGGCACATCATGCCGCGAGAATATAGACTCACATCCCCTCCGCTGTTTGAAATCTGAATCATAAGCCGTGGCGACGCCGTAGGGTGGGCAAGGCGACTTGTCCGCCGTAGCTCGCAGAGCGAAGGTGGAAGCGTGCCCACCATCGCGAACGCGGTGCTGGATGGTGGGCACGGCGCTAGCGCGCCTTTGCCCACCCTGCGAAATCCGGCCTTGCGCTTGCGTCCTAACTACGCCCCCAATATTGCGCTACGCTGCCCGCGCCAACCACAGCACAAAGCGAAAAGCGAAACGCCCGCCATGCCTGTCTTTCCCGCTGCGACCACCGTCCTCGACTCCGTCCTGTTCCGCGATGCCTTCAGCACGTCGGCGATGCGCGAGGTATTTTCCGATCTGCGCCTGATCGCGCGCTATGCCGAGGTCGAGGTTGCCCTGGCAAGAGCCGAGGCGCGTTGCGGCGTCATCCTGCGGCAGGCTGCGGACGAGATCGCCAAGCGTGTCGATGTCTCGGCGCTCGATTTCGACCTGTTGCGGCAGGAGACCGACATCGTCGGCTATCCGATTCTGCCGCTGGTGCATCAGCTCGCAAAGCAATGTGGCGAAGCCGGCCGTTACGTGCATTGGGGCGCGACCACGCAGGACATCATGGATACCGCCGTGGTCCTGCAATTGCGCGACGGCTTGAAAATCATCGAAGACGACATCGCGGCCCTGCGCGGCATCCTCGCCGATCTCTCCCGCCGTCACCGCGATACGGCGATGGCGGGCCGCACCCATCTGCAGCAGGCGCTTCCCGTAACCTTCGGCTACAAGGCGGCGATCTGGCTTGCAGCCTTCGACCGCCATGCCGAACGGCTGGCGCAGCTCAAGCCGCGGGTGCTGGTCGGCCAGTTCGCCGGCGCCGCCGGCACGCTCGCCTCCCTTGGCGACAAGGGATTCGCGGTGCAGCGGGCGCTGTGCGAGGAACTCGGCCTCGGCGTTCCCGTTGCCACCTGGCATGTCGCGCGCGACGGGTTTGCGGAAGCCGTGAACTTCCTGGCGCTCGTCACCGGTTCCCTCGGCAAGATCGCGCTCGACATCATGATCATGGCCTCGACCGAATTCGCCGAAGTCTACGAGCCTTTCGTGAAGGGGCGCGGCGCTTCCTCGACCATGCCGCAGAAGCGCAACCCGATTTCCTCGGAACTGATGCTGGCCGCGGCGAAGGCGGTGCGTCAGCATGCCGGCTTGATGCTGGATGCGATGGTGCAGGACTTCGAGCGTGCCACTGGCCCCTGGCATGCCGAATGGATGGCGATCCCCGAAAGTTTCGTGCTGGCCGCAGGCAGCCTGCACCAGGCCAAATTCGCGCTCGGCGGACTGATTGTCGACGAGAAGAAAATGGCCGACAATCTCAACATCAGCCGCGGGCTCATCGTCGCGGAAGCCGTGATGATGGGGCTCGCGCCCGAAATCGGCCGGCAGGAAGCGCATGACGTCGTCTATGATGCCTGCCGCGTCGCCAGCGAAAAGAATATGACGCTCGCGGATGCGCTCTCGGCCGACCTAAGGGTCTCAAACCGCATCGATCGGGGAACGATCGAGCGGCTGACATCACCGAAAAATTATCTCGGGCTTGCACCGGAGATGGTGGACCGGGTGCTGTCCTCGGTGAAACGTTGAAGGGCCGGTACCGTTCGCCTATCTCTGCTGCAGCGACCTAATCAAGGATCCAGCATGACCGCAACCCAACGCAATCTTTCCGCCGTGATCGATCCCGCAAAACTCGACCGCCTCGCCGAAGTCGCCATCAAGGTCGGGCTCGGATTGCAGCCGGGACAGGATCTGCTCCTGACCGCGCCGTCGTCGGCGCTGCCGCTGGTGCGGCGGCTGGCGGTACACGCCTACAAGGCCGGCGCCGGCCTGGTCACGCCGATCCTGTCGGATGAAGAGGTTACGCTGGCGCGATATCGTTATGGCCACAGCGATTGCTTCGATCGCGCGGCGAACTGGCTCTATGAGGGCATGGCGAAGGCATTCTCCGCCAACACCGCGCGGCTGGCGGTGGTCGGCGACAATCCGATGCTGCTGTCGGGCGAGGACCCGACCAAGGTTGCGCGCGCCAGCAAGGCCAATTCGGTCGCCTACCAGCCGGCGCTGGAGAAGATCGTCAATTTCGAGGTCAACTGGAACATCATCGCCTATCCCAGCGCATCCTGGGCCAAGCAGGTTTTTCCTGACGATCCCCTGGAGACCGCGGTGGCAAAGCTCGCGGATGCGATCTTTGCGGCGTCCCGCGTCGACCAGGATGGCGCAGTGGCTGCCTGGGAGACGCACAATGCGGTGCTGCGCGAGCGGACCCAATGGCTGAACGCCCAGCGCTTCCACGCGCTGCATTACACCGGTCCCGGCACCGATCTCACGATCGGGCTCGCCGACGGCCATGAATGGGAAGGCGGCGCCTCGGTCGCCAGGAACGGCATCACCTGCAACGCCAACATCCCGACGGAAGAGGTCTTCACCACCCCGCATTGCCGCCGCGTCAGCGGCCATGTCGTGAGCTCGAAGCCGCTGTCCTACCAGGGCACCCTGATCGACAATATCCAGGTCAGGTTCGAGGAAGGGCGGATCATTGACGCCAAGGCCTCGTGCGGCGAGGAGGTGCTGAGGAAGGTGCTCGATACCGACGAGGGCGCGCGCCGCCTCGGCGAGGTCGCGCTGGTGCCGCACTCCTCGCCGATCTCGAAGAGCGGATTGTTGTTCTTCAACACCCTGTTCGACGAGAACGCCGCCTCCCACATCGCGCTCGGCCAGTGCTATTCGAAATGCTTCATCGATGGTGACAAGCTGACGCCGCAGCAGATTGCGGCCCAAGGCGGCAACCAGAGCCTGATCCATATCGACTGGATGATCGGCTCCGATCAGACCGATATCGATGGCGTCAGGACCGACGGCAGCCGCGTGCCCGTCTTCCGCAAGGGCGAGTGGGCGTAAGCGAGGTGCTCCCTAGACACCGTCGAGGATGATCACGGTCGGCGTCGATGGCAGCGTATCGCGCGAAATCCGCAGCGTTCGCTCGCTGCGCTGGTCGATCTCGAACTGTTGGCCGATCATGCGCATGAACTCGTCGAGCGGTGTGGCGAAGCGGTGCATCGGCAACACCACGGCGGCGCGCAGGCGCTTGGTGATTTCGGAGACGCCGTCAAGCGACATGGTGTAGGTGCCGTCGATCGGCACCATCACGATGTCGAGCCGGCCGATCGCCGCAAAATGGCTCTCGTCGAGCTTGTGGTGCAAATGGCCGAGATGGCCGATGCAGAGGCCGGCGACCTCGAAGATGAAGATCGAGTTGCCGTCCTTGATCATGTCGGTGCCGGAATCGTCGCCATAGTAGCGGCGGATGTCGGTGGTGACATTGCGGATGAAGACATCGCCGATCCGCGTCGCGTAATGCGCGGCCTGTCCGTTCTCGCCCCAGCCATGCAGCACGTGCGGAATCTTCGGGTCGGGAAACAGCGTGTAGTGCGTGCCGTGCGCCCGGTTCATGGTGACGACATCGGGCAGGCGTCCGGTGCGGTAGACGCCATTGTAATCGGTCGCGATCCGGATGCCGCCGGGGGTGTCGATGTAATAGGTGGAGTGCCCGGCATAGGTGATCGCGACTTCGTCGGCCTTGGCGATCCGGCGCAGGCTGACCGGCGCGGCGTGCGGCGGTGCGTTGGCCATCGCCAGGCATTCGCTGCGCTGCGTCTCCTGGGCATGGGCTGCGATGCTGAGGCCGAGCAGGGCGAAGGCGGCGAGGATCGATCGCAACATGGGCAAGGTCCGTCAGCGGTGACGTCCTTGCTACTCTATCGTCGAATCGGGCAGCCGTCATGCTGCAGATCTGGGCCGAAAAGCGTTTCGGCGCGGCTGCAAATCGCCGGCAATGCCGGAGAATGGCGGGCTGCGGCATTTCTGCGCAATTATGCCAAGCGGCGGGCGCAGCGCTTTGTTGACTTTGGTTCCCGCTTTGCGCTCAAATCGCCGCCGGACATAGGCAGCTTCCAGCGCTCCCAAGAAGAGGAGGGCGGAAGCGGGATGCAACGAGCGATCGCCAAGAATCGCCGTGCATCGGGGAGGGAAAGTGATGCTGGACTTTGTTCAGCAGCTCGTCAGCGGCATTGCGCTTGGCTGCGTTTACGGCCTGATCGCGCTCGGCTTCGTGCTTGTTTACAAGGCAACCGAAGTCGTCAATTTTGCCCAGGGCGATCTGATGATGCTGGGTGGCTTCTTCGCCTTCACCTTCATCGGCATGCTCGGCCTCAATTACTGGCTCGGCTTTGCCGGCGCGGTGGCGGCAATGGCGCTGTTCGGCATGCTGGCGGAGCGGGTGGTGGTGCGGCCGATCCTCGGTTATCCGCAGTTCTCCATCATTATGGCGACCATCGGCCTCGGTTATTTCCTGCGCTCGGTCGCCGGCATCATCTGGGGCACCGACGATTTCAAGATCGAGACCCCGTTCAGCCAGGGCGTCCTGCGCATCGGCGGCCTCGTGCTCGCCTACGACAAGCTGTCGGTGATCGCGGCGACCATCATCCTGTGCGCGCTGCTCTACCTGTTCTTCAACCGCACCACGCTCGGCACCGCAATGCGGGCGAGCTCGGAGAACATGCTGGCCGCCTATTACATGGGCATTCCGGTCAAGCGCGTGGTCTCGATCGTGTGGGCGATCTCGGCGGCGGTCGCGACCTGCGCCGGCGTGCTGCTGGCGCCGATCACTTTCATCCATTCAAATGTCGGACTGGTACTGGGATTGAAGGCGTTTCCGGCCGCCGTGCTCGGCGGCTTCGGATCAATTCCTGGCGCCGTGGTTGGCGGCGTGCTGATCGGGGTGATCGAGAGCATGGCAGGCTTCTACCTGCCGCAAGGGTGGAAGGACGTCGCACCCTATATCGTGCTGCTCGCGGTGCTGCTGCTGAAGCCCGAAGGCCTGTTCGGCCTTCACGTGCGCAAGAAGGTTTGAGCAGCATGCGATTCCTGTTCAAGACCGACTACGAAGACGACATCAAGCTGTTCCCGCATTCGGGTTACGTCTTCTCCTATGGCCTGTTGCTGGCAGTGCTCCTGATCGCGCCTTACGTGCTCTCGAGCTATCTGATGAGCCAACTCGTCTTCGTCTGCATCTACGCCATCGTCGGCGTCGGGCTATTGATCCTCACGGGCTTTACCGGACAAGCCTCGTTAGGCCATGCGGCGTTTCTCGCGATTGGTGCCTATACCGCCGCCTATCTGCAGCAGTTCAACGTGCCCTTTCCGGTCTACTTCCTTACGGCGGGTCTGTTGACCGGCGTGGTCGGCGCGCTCGTCGGATTCCCGGCGCTTCGACTACAGGGCATCTATCTCGTCATCGCCACCATCTCCTTTGCCTTCATCGTCGAGGAGATCCTGGCGCGCTGGGAGAGCGTGACCCATGGCAATGAGGGCATGCGGGTCAAGACGCTCTATTTCCTCGGCACCGCGGTGCCGCGCGACGGGCCGACCTTCTATTATCTCTGCCTGGCGGTGCTGGTGCTGACCATCGTCGGATCGCTGAACTTGTTGCGCTCGCCGACAGGCCGCGCCTTCGTCGCGATCCGGGACAGCGAGACGGCGGCGCGCAGCATGGGCATCAACGTCTCGCTCTACAAGGTGAAATCGTTTGCGATCAGCGCCGCCATCACCGGCCTTGCCGGCGTGCTGTTCGCGCACAAGCTCTCCTTCATCAGCCCGGAAATGTTCACGCTCCAGCTCTCCATCGAGTTCATCATCGTGATCCTGATCGGTGGCGCGTTCAGCCTGCACGGCGCAGTGCTGGGGGCGATTTTCCTCGTCATGATCGATCCGTTCCTGACCTACCTGAAGGACGACATGCCCGGCGTGATCGCAGGCCTCGCCGCGACGCTTGGCGCCGGCACCGAGCGCGCCGCGCATATCCAGGACGCGGTCGCGGCGTTTGCTTCCGCCAATGGGCTGAAGGGCGCGATCTACGGCATTATCATCGTGCTGTTCGTGCTGTTCGAGCCGCTCGGGCTTTACGGCCGCTGGCTGAAGATAAAGCTCTTCTTCCAGGTGTTCCCGCTCTACAAGCGCGCCACGTTCAAGCGGCAGAAGATCTATGTGAAGTCGGAGCGGAACCGATGAGCTATTTCCGCGCCGAGAATCTCTCGCTTCACTTCGGTGGCCTCAAGGCGGTCGATGCCGTGAGCTTCGCGGTCGAGAAAGGCGAGATCCTCTCGATCATCGGGCCGAACGGCGCCGGAAAGAGCTCGATCTTCAACCTGATCTCGCGCATCTATCCGCCGACATCGGGAAGGATCTTCTTCGAGGAGCAGGACATCACCGAGCAGCCGGCCTATGACATCGCCAAGCTCGGCATTGCCCGCACCTTTCAGAACATCGAGCTGTTCGAGAATGCGACGGTGCTTTCCAATCTGCTGGTCGGCCGTCATCGCCACTCCACCACGCAGCTCTGGCAGGAATTGTTGTTCCTGCCGAGCGTGCGCGCGACCGAAAAGGTGCATCGCCGCCGCGTCGAGCAAGTGATCGAGTTTCTCGATCTCGAACCTTACCGCGACAAGCTCATCTCGGGCCTTCCCTATGGCGTGCGCAAGGTGATCGAACTGGCTCGGGCACTGTGCTCGGAGCCGAAACTGATCTTGCTGGATGAGCCGTCGTCGGGGCTGAATGTGGAAGAAACCGACGACATGTCGTTCTGGATCCGTGACATGAGATCCGACCTCGGCATCACCGTCCTGATGGTCGAGCACGACATGACGCTGGTGAACCGCGTCTCCGACCGCGTCATCGCGCTGAACTACGGCAGGGTGCTGGCGATGGGCTCGCCTGCGGAAGTGCAGCAGCATCCCGACGTCGTCGCAGCCTATCTCGGAGCGTGAGGCCATGATTGCCACCGGCACGCCCGAGACCATCCTGAAGCTAAGCAATATCGAGAGCTATTACGGGCCGATCATGGCCATCCGCGGCATCAGCCTGGAAGTGCCGCGCGGCAGGATCGTCACGCTGCTGGGAGCCAACGGCGCCGGCAAGACCACCGTGCTGAAGACGATTTCCGGCATCCTCGATCCGCAGAAGGGCTCGATCGAATTTTTGGGCAAGCCGATCCAGCGCATGGAGGCGGACAAGATCGTGCGGCTTGGTTTGAGCCATGTGCCGGAAGGGCGGGAGGTGTTTCCGTTCCTATCGGTGCGCGAAAACCTGATGATGGGCGCCTATCCCCGCCGCGACCGCGACGGCGTCGCCGAGGATCTTGACCGCGTCTACGGCTATTTTCCGCGGCTGAAGGAGAGGATCGACCAGCCGGCCGGTCAGCTTTCCGGCGGCGAGCAGCAGATGCTCGCGATCGGGCGGGCATTGATGAACCGGCCGACGCTGCTCCTGCTGGACGAGCCATCGCTCGGGCTGTCGCCGATCCTGGTGAAGGAGATCTTCACCATCATCCGCCGGGTCAATGAAGAGCAGGGCATGTCGATCCTCCTGGTCGAACAGAACGCCAAGGTCGCGCTGGAGACGGCGCATTATGGCTACGTGCTGGAGATCGGCCGCATCGTGATGAACGACACCTGCGAGCGGCTGATGCATTCACAGGATATCCAGGAGTTCTATCTCGGCGCCAAGGAGGCGGGTGCGCGGGGGGAGCGACGCTGGAAAAAGAAGAAAACATGGCGTTGAGAGGGACTTGGCGGTAGATTGAAGGCCTGTCGCGGCAAGATCGGCACAAAAAGCCGGCGGTCGCGACGGGAGAGGAGGGAACGGGCATGGCCGGAGCGGCGGTGCTGACGGTGGCCGACACGATCGCGAGGAGTTTTCTGCTGGCGGTGGAGACGCGTGGCGACAGGCCCGCGATCCGCGAGAAGAAGTTCGGCATCTGGCAGCCGACGAGCTGGCGCGAGTGGCTGCAGATCTCCAGGGACATCGCCTATGGCTTGCATGCCATCGGCTTCCGCCCGGGCGATGTCGCTTCCATCATCGCCAACGCGGTGCCGGATTGGGTCTACGCCGATATGGGCATTCTCTGCGCCGGCGGCGTCTCGTCCGGCATCTATCCGACGGACTCCGCGGTCCAGGTCGAATACCTAATCAACGACTCCCGCACCCGCGTGGTCTTCGCGGAAGACGAGGAGCAACTCGACAAACTGCTCGCCTGCCGCTCGCGCTGCCAGACACTGGAGCGGATCATTGTCTTCGACATGGAGGGCCTGAGCGGCTTCTCCGATCCCATGGTGATGTCGCTTGCCGAATTCACTGCGCTGGGCCGCAATCATGCGCAGGGCAGAGAGGCGCTGTGGGACGAGATGATCGGAAGCAGGACCAGCGGCGATCTTGCGATCCTCGTCTATACCTCGGGCACCACAGGCCCGCCGAAGGGCGCGATGCATGCCAACCGCAGCGTGACGCACCAGATGCGCCACGCCAACGACCTGTTCCCGTCGACCGACCAGGAGGAGCGGCTGGTGTTCCTGCCGCTCTGCCATGTCGCCGAGCGCGTCGGCGGCTATTACATCTCGGTCGCGCTGGGATCGGTGATGAATTTCGCCGAAAGTCCGGAGACCGTGCCGGACAATCTGCGCGAAGTGCAGCCGACCGCTTTCCTCGCCGTGCCCAGGGTATGGGAAAAATTCTACTCCGGCATCATGATCGCACTGAAGGACGCGACCCCGCTCCAGAACTGGGTCTACCGGCGCGCGATGGCGATCGGCTATCGCATGACCGACTGCCGGCTGGAAGGCGAGCAACCGCCGCTGCCGCTGCGCTTTGCCAACCAACTCGCCTATTGGCTGGTGTTCCGCAACATCCGCCGCATGCTCGGGCTCGACCGCTGCCGGATCGCGTTCACCGGCGCGGCGCCGATCGCGCCCGACCTGATCCGCTGGTATCTCGCCCTCGGCATCGACATGCGCGAGGTCTATGGCCAGACCGAAAATTGCGGCGTCGCCACCATCATGCCGACCGAACGCATCAAGCTCGGCTCGGTCGGCAAGGCCGCGCCCTGGGGCGAGGTGATGATCTGCCCGAGGGGCGAGATCCTGATCCGCGGCGACTTCCTGTTCATGGGCTATCTGAACCAGCCCGAGAAGACGGCCGAGACCATCGACGCCAGGGGCTGGCTGCATACCGGCGATGTCGGCGCGATCGACAACGAGGGCTACGTGAAGATCACCGATCGGATGAAAGACATCATCATCACCTCCGGCGGCAAGAACATCACGCCATCGGAAATCGAGAACCAGCTTAAATTCTCGCCCTATGTTTCGGACGCGGTGGTGATTGGCGACAAGCGGCCTTACCTCACCTGCCTCGTGATGATCGACCAGGAGAATGTCGAGAAATACGCCCAGGACCACGACATCCCCTTCACCAATTACGCGAGCCTGTGCCGAGCGTCGGAGATCCAGGATCTGATCCACCGCGAGATCGAGGCCGTGAATGCCAATTTCGCCCGCGTCGAGACCATCAAGAAATTTTATCTGATCGAGCGCCAGCTCACGCCCGAGGACGAGGAATTGACGCCGACCATGAAGTTGAAGCGCAGTTTCGTGAACAAGCGCTACGCCGCCGAGATCGAGGCGATGTACAGCGAGCGCGCGGTCGCATAGCGACGGCTTATTACTCCCTCTGCCCGTTCTTACGGGGAGAGGGGTGAGGTGAGGGGCTCTCTGCGAATGCGGTGACAGGCGGAGACTCCCCCTCACCCGAAATTCAAGCTGCGCTTGAATTTCGACCTTTCGCCGCAGGCGGGGCGAGGTCAGGAAAAAGGCGAAGGAGCCAAAACAGGCCCCGGTCCTTCGTTCGATATGGGCCATGGAGAGGAGGATCATTATGTCGAAAGCGTTCAAGGCATTGGGCCTTGCGGTGGGCGCGCTGGCGCTGACCCACCTGCCGGCGTCAGCGCAAACCAAGCTCACCAATGAAGGCATCTCGGCAAACGAGATCGTCATCGGCACCCATCAGGATCTGTCGGGTCCGATCAAGGTCTGGGGCGTGCCGGTCTCCAACGGCATGAAGATGGCGGTGGAGGAGATCAATGCGAGCGGCGGCATCAACGGCCGCAAGATCAAGATGATCCTGGAGGACAGCGGCTACGACCCGAAGAAGGCCGTGCTGGCCTCGCAGAAGATGGTCGAGCGCGACAAGATCTTCGCGATGATCGGCCCGATGGGCTCGCCGACCGTATTGGCTGCGCAGGACGTGCTGTTCGACGCCGGCGTGCTCCAGCTCTTTCCGCTGACGGCGGCGGAATTCACCTTCAAGTTCGATCCGAGCAAGCCGCAGGAGCGGTTGAAGTTCAACAACCTGCTGCCCTATGTCGAGAGCACGCGCGCCGCGCTCAAATACATGGTGGAGCAGAAGAACCCCAAGAAGCCCTGCATCATGCATCAGGATGACGAGTACGGCAAAAACGTGCTCGACGGCTTCACCCAGCAGGTCGCAGCGATGAAGCTGCAGCCGGCCTCGATCACGAGCTACAAGCGCGGGGCCTCCGACTTCAGCGCGCAGGTCGCCAAGATGAAGGCCGATGGCTGCGACCTTGTCGTGCTCGGCACCGTGATCCGCGAGACCATCGGCGCGATGAACGAGGCCAAGAAGCTCGGCTGGGATGTGACCTTCCTCGGCGCGACGCCGACCAACGTGCTTGAAGTGCCGGCGCTCGGCAAAGAAGCGGTGGAGGGCCTCTATGCGGCGTCCGGCTTCGAGATCCCCTATGAGGACACCGCCAAGGGCAAGGTGAAGGATTGGCTTGCCAACTACAAGAAGATGTTCGGCACCGACGCCAACACGCAGGCGATCATCGGCTATAACGCGGTGATGACGTTTGCCTTCTATGCGCAGAAGGCTGGCAAGGATTTGACCGGCCAGAAGATGCTGGATTCGCTCGAGTCGGGCGAAAAGTTCCTCGACATCTTCAATTCGCCGCCGACCAAGTTCTCCAAGACCGACCACCTTGCTAACACCATCACCCAGGTGCAGCAGATCAAGAACGGCCGCTGGGTGCTGACGAAGGACAGCCTGTCGTTCTGAGGGAGCGGTTATATTACTCGTCATTGCGAGCGAAGCGAAGCAATCCATGCCGCCACGGACGGAGAGATGGATTGCTTCGTCGCTTTCGCTCCTCGCAATGGCCGTGATTAGTGCAACGCCGCCTCTGCAACCAGCGGCTGATCCGTGTAACGCCGCACGCCGGCCTCATCGATCACGAATGCCGGGCGGTAGTTCCTGACGTCGGAATCGGTCACCATCATCATGCGGCGGTTGTCCAGCGTCAGCCACTGGCCGTCGAGCCGGACCGCGGCCACCGCATGATCCTCGCCGCGGAGCGCATCATGCATGATCACGATCCGCAGATCTTCCGGCGCCATGCCGGCCAGACGCAGCGCAACGAATTTGGCGATGGCGTAGTCCTCGCAATCGCCGGCGCCGCGCGCAAAGGTCATCAGCGGCGAAGCCCAGACGTCGATCGCGCCATACTGCACGAGATCGTCCGCAGGCCTGATCGCGAGATTGACGGCGCGATTGACTTCCCCGAGCCGGGGGCGGCCAGCGCGGGTCTTCGCGTCGTCGACGACGGCAAGGAATTTCAGTGCCGCTGGCGAGATGCAGCCCTCGCGATCGCCCTCGCACAGGGCAAGCTGCACCAGATCATCGGCTAGCCGGCGCTGCAGGCCGAGCCATTTGTCGTGCAATCCGCCCTCCGAGAGGATGGCTGTCGCGCGCCCGAAGGGTTCGATTGATTTCTTGATCAGGACCGCGCCCGCCGGCGACAGCAGCGTCCCCGCGCTGACCTGTGCGGCGGGAGCGAGGCAAAGCAGGCCAAAGGCCAGCATGAGCGCACGCAGCGCGCCCGAATAACCGAACATTCCCATCTGACACCCCCTGTCCGGGCATCGGCGGCGTTCGCCAGCGCGTGACCGGATCGTTTCGTGGGCGAGGATCGCGGAAGAGCGCTTGCGATCTGCTTAAGGAGGGGCGAACGGGCAGGAGAAATCCGGAAGACGCTGAAGCCGGTCTCGCCAGATCGTCGAAAATTTTATCGATCTTGCCCCGACCATCGAACCTTCCCGGGGTTAACGATGTCTTATACTTGATGCGTGCTTAACAGGTGCGTCCGCGAGCGGGGCTGGCGCAACGGCATCCGAAATCGTCGCACCGGTCAGGCGGTCGAACTTTCTGCGCATACGGCTAACGGGGACGGCATTTCGGTTGATCGGTAATCTACATCACATTGGGCGCGCGGGCGTCGTCGTAGGTTAGTCCGGTCGGGCGGGTGGCCGGCAGCCAGAAAACATTTTTTATCTCAAGAAGTAATTGAATTTACTTCAATTTAATGCAAATTAAATGGAGGCTCCATTGCGCTCTTCCGGCAACAACGCGCCTCGCACCGAGGCTGCTTCGAGCCAGGCCGGACGAAGCCTTCACGGCGACGCTGCTGATGGGCCTCGCACTCGGTGTGCGTGCTTTCGTGCGGTTTCTCGTAATGCTATGTAGTTTTGTGCAGGGAAATTTACATTTTTATTAACTATTTCTGGTGGCGGGATTGAACTACGCCGGCAAATTTGGATCGAGTGGGCTGGATTCTCTTTCCAATGCGCATGTCGATCTCGATTCGTTTTCATTCCGCGCTGACCACGCGGACAGCTTTATTGTTCCTGACGCGCATCTTCTGTTCTCGGGCAACTTCAACAAATCCGGCGACGATCTCGTCATCTCCGACGAGCTGCATCGCGTGGTGGTGCCCAACTACTTCCACGGCGACAAGCACCCGATGCTGCTTTCTCCCGAAGGCGCGTCGCTGGATCCGAAGGTCGTCGACGCGCTGACCGGCCACACGGTTTACGCACAGGCGGGCGCGCCGCCGGCGGCGAATCTGGTCGGCCATATCGCCAAGATGACCGGCAGTGCCAGCGTGGTGCGCGGCGGCGTCACCGTCGAACTGCATAATAGCGAAGCAGTCTATCAGAACGACGTGGTGCAGACCGGCAGTGGCTCCACGCTCGGCCTCGTCCTGAACGACGGCACCACGTTCAACCTCAACGCCAATGCGCGGTTGATGCTGAACGAGCTCACCTATGATGCCAGCAGCAGTTCAAACTCCTCGCTGATCACGTTGGTACAGGGCGCCGCCAGCTTCGTCGCGGGCCAGGTCGCCAGGACCGGCGACATGAAGGTCGCCACCCCGATTGCGACCATGGGCATCCGCGGGACTGCGGTCATCCTCGACATCTCCTCGGTCGACGGCACGGTGAAGATCTCGGTGATCGACCAGCAGGACAACCAGGTCCATGCTGTCCAGGTCTTCAACACGCGCGGCGTTCTGATCGGCACGGTGACCAGCAACGGCAGCATCCTGACGCTGACGCCGGCTGCGGCTTTCGAGCTGATCGCGCGGGAAAGCGCCAAGACGTTGGCGGAGATCGCGCAGGAATTTGCGACCTTCCAGGCAGTGCTCAATACCTACGACATCCGGAAGGCGATTGACCCGAACCTGCCGCAGCACACCGAGAACGACGCCAACCCGCGGACGAGGTATGCGTCGTACGGGAGCTCCACGGGCGCCGACTCGCCCGGTACGGAATTCATTTCGGCGTTCGGCAGTGGCAGCATTGATACGAACGGCACCGGCAGCAAGACCTTTATCGTTAAGATAGGTAACTTGGGTACCGAAGGAAGCACAAGCTTCCTGCAGGACTCAGGCGTTCCGCCGTCGCCGCAGCAGCAGCCGCAGCCGCAGATTAACGGCAGTGCCGCGGGCAGCGTGATTGAGGATCAGGCGACGATCGTAGCCGGCACGCTGGCGGTGCAAAACGTCAATAGCGCGCAAATCTTCCAGCCGGTGCCGTCCTCGGCGCTGGCCGGTAGCTATGGCAACTTCACGTTCGACGCGAACACTGGCGCATGGACTTATACGCTGGTCCATGAGGTGGCGAACCAACTCGCGGAAGGCCAGGTCGTGCATGACACGCTGACGGTGACGTCGGCGGATGGCACGCAGCAGGTCATCGATGTCACGGTCACCGGTTCGAACGATATGCCGATGGTGGCGTCCGGAACGGTTGCAGATCGCACGATCGAGGTGCTCGCTTCCACTTCTGGCAACGATCGCGTCAGTCCGGAACTTGCTGCTCAGCTTGATGCGCCGGGGTTGATTGGTAATCTTCCCGGTGGTTCGGGATATGGAGCACTGGCGCTTGCTGCGGGCGACGACAACTCATCCGTCGCGATCAACGTCACCCCGGTGTTCGGCGCGCAAGGCATCAATTTCTTTGGTCACTACTACACCTCGCTCTACATCAACAACAACGGCAACATCACGTTCGGCTCGCCGACCGACACTTACACGCCGAGCGTGATCGATGGAGGTCTGTTCAATCCGATAATCGCGGTGTTCTGGGCCGACGTAGACACCCGCGGCGGCGGTGCCGTTTATTACGATCTCGACGAAGTCAACGGCGTGATGACCATCACGTGGGATCACGTTGGATACTATTCATATGGAGCGGACAGACTCAATTCATTCCAACTGGTGCTGATCGACCAAGGCAACGGAAATTTCGACATCCAGTATCGCTACGGCGATATTCAGTGGACGACGGGCGAAGCAAGCGGTGGCTCCGGCGGACTTGGCGGAATTCCCGCGCGGGTCGGCTATTCAGCCGGCGACGGCATGCACTATTACGAGTTGCTGCAATCCGGAAATCAATCGGCGTTGCTCGAGCTTGGAGAGACGGACGGCAATACGGGCATCGACGGTGTCGATCAGTTTGAAGTGCGGAACGGTGACGTCGTCCCATCGTCCCTGACGACGACCGGCACGATCAATTTCTCCGATCCCGACCTTACCGATACTCACAACGTCCTGAGTGTAACCTATGTCGGTTCCGACCAGCCGCTCGGAACCCTGACTCTGGTCAAGCAGGCCGACACCACGGGTACCGGTACAGGCGGGCAATTCGTCTGGACCTACACCGCTGATCCTGCGGATGTGCGCGCTGCGCTCGGCGGACTGCCGAACCACAGTAAAGTCGAAACCTTCAACGTCGTGATCAGCGACGGACATGGTGGGACATTCACGCAGACTGTCTCCGTTACGTTGAACGAGCCCGACAATCATGCACCGGTCGTCTCGGGGGCCGTCACCGGATCGGCGACGGAAGATGGCGCGTCCAGCATTCTGGATACACTCGCCAACGCATCCGATGTCGACCAGAATGCGTTGACGGTCGTCGATGTTCCGACCCAGCTTCCGCCCGGTGTATCGTACGACGCGAACTCGCATGCATTCACGCTCGATCCCAGCGCCAGCGCCTACCAGTATCTGGCGGACGGCCAGCACACGACTGTGACCGTCCATTATGGCGTCTCCGACGGCACACTCGTTACGCCGGCTTCGGCGTCATGGACGATCACCGGCGCCAATGATGCGCCGGTCGCGGTGCCTGTAGTGCTGGCAAACGGCACCAAAGATGCATCTTACATCATTTGTGCCTCCGATCTCATCGCCGGCGTGAGCGATATCGACAGCCAGTTGCTTTCGATCACCGGTCTCAGCATTGCGAGCGGCGGCGGCTGCCTTGTCGACAATCAGAACGGCACATGGACTTACACGCCGGTTCCCGGACATGCCGGCCCGGTCAGCTTTACCTACACAGCCTCCGACGGGGCGCTCAGCGCGAACTCGACGGCAACCCTGACGCTGGACTGCGATAGCGCGCCGATCACGCCGGTCGCGGCCACCGTGCACTCGCCGGACGGTTACGACTTCACTACGTTCTATGACGACCTGGTGGCGAGCCAGTTCGCCAACGTCGACGAAACCGGCAGTCGCGCCTTCGTCGTCAACTTCGAAAAAGGCATCACTTTCGAGATGGTCGGAAGTGGCTACAGCTACGATCCAGAGACCGGCTCCATCTCCAACGTCATCAACGAGATCGATATTTTCGGCACGACCGATCCGACCCAAGCCACGGCGGCGAATCTGCTGGTCAGCACACTTGGCTGGAACATCAACGTTCAGGCCATCGTCAATCCCGACCAAGATCCTCCGTCCGATCCCGTGGTCCCGTCCACTGGCCTCGGCGCGTTCGACTTCGGCGCTGTTTCTTTCAACTATGTCGGCAGCACCGGCAGAGATGTGTTCCTGCCCAGCAATCATCCGGATGTCTTCAACGGCCTCGGCGGTCCGCTCGGCCCGACCGATCCGGGCTGCGACACCGTGAATTACTCGAGCGCAAGCGGCCCCATCAGCGTCGATCTGCTCACCGGCGCCACTGCGGGCGCCGCGGCCGCAGGCGATCTCTTCTTCTCGATCGAGAATCTACGCGGTACCGCTTTCAGCGACACGCTGGCGGGTGACGGCCACAACAACGTGCTGTTCGGCGGTGCCGGCAACGACGCCTTCGTCTTCAAGCAAACGCCTGACGGTATCGGCCACGACACGATCGGCGACTTCGCGCCGGGCCAGGACAAGATCGCGCTGGACTATGTCGCGTTCGATCCGAACTCTCAGGAGAGCTTCAACGCTTGGTTCCAGGATCACGTCTCTGTCGCGCAGAACAGCAACGACGTGCTGATCGACCTCGATGGCAACAATCACAATACCATCTTGCTGAAGAACCTCGAGCTCGCCAATCTGCATGCCAACGACTTCATCTTCCCGCCAGGCAGCGTCTGACCGAGAAGGTGCACATGCCTGGGTGCACTGCACCTTGTAAAACTCCCGGCGTGATCAAACGACGCGGGCGTGATATCGAAGCGGCATGGGACGGCTGAAGGCATTGGGAAGATGGTTCAACCGGCGCTTCGGCTATGCGCGGCTCGCCTGCCTTGCGCTGTTGGTCGGCTTTGCCGCGCTCAGGGTGTTCGATCCGCTGCCGTTGGAGGAACTCCGGCTCAGGACCTTTGATAGCTTCCAGGTCATCGAGCCCAGGGTCAAGACGATCAGGCCGGTCACCATCGTCGATATCGACGAAAAGAGTCTGGCCGAGCTCGGCCAGTTTCCCTGGCCGCGCACGCGGATCGCCGATCTCGTCACCAACCTGACCCGGCTTGGTGCGGTCGTGATCGCCTTCGATATCGTGTTCTCCGAGCCCGACCGGCTCAATCCGGATGCCGCCGCCGAGACGATCCGCAACCTCGATGAGGAGACCAAGGCGAAGCTGCGGGCGCTGCCGAGCAACGATCAGATCCTGGCGGGTGCGATGACCAAGTCGCGTGTGGTGCTGGGCGCGTCCGGCCTGCCGTTCGTGGTCGCCGAATTCGACAAGTCGCTGCCGCTGACGCCGCTCGCCATGAAGGGCGAGGAGCCGCAGCGCTTCATGTTCGATTTTCCCGGCCTGCTCCGCAACGTCCATGTACTGGAGCAGGCCGCGGCCGGACGCGGCCTGTTCACGATCAAGCCCGAGCGGGACGGTATTGTCCGCCGCGTGCCGATGGTCATGCTGGCGCAGGGCGTCACCATGCCGTCGCTGAGCTTCGAGGTGCTGCGGGTTGCGAGCGGCTCCGGCACCGTGCTGATCGATACGGACAAGGCCGGCATCAAGAGCCTGTCGCTCCGCGGCCTGCAGATTCCGACCGACCACAATGGCCAGCTCTGGGTGCACTTCGCCCATGCCGACCCTTCGATCTACGTCTCGGCAGTCGATGTGCTGCACGGGCGGGTGCCGCCGGAGAAGATCCAGGGCAAGCTGGTCCTGATCGGCACCTCGTCGGTCGGGCTGAACGACATCAAGACCACGCCAGTCACGCCCGCGATGCCCGGCGTGGAGGTCCATGCTCAGGTGCTGGAAAGCGCGTTGAGCGGAGCCGGTGTGTCGCAACCGAACTACGGCATCGCATTCGAATTCGCAGCTGCGCTGGTGTTCGGCCTGCTCGTGATCGCGTTTGCGCCGCTGTTCGGGCCGATCACGTTGGTCGGCTTAGGTGCGGTGTTCGCGACCGCGCTGATCGGCACCTCCTGGTACTTCTACACGCAGCACCGCCTGCTTATCGATTTCACCTATCCGTTGATGTCGACCACGGCGATCTATCTCACGCTGATCTTCTCGAGCTTCGTCCGCGAGCAGCAGCAGCGGAAGCAGATTCGCGGCGCGTTCGCCCAGTACATGTCGCCCGCGCTGGTCGAGCAGCTCGCGCAGTCGCCGGAGAAGCTCGTGCTCGGCGGCGAGGAGCGCGAGATGACCATCATGTTCTCCGACGTCCGCGGCTTCACCACGATCTCGGAATCCTACAAGCACGATCCACAAGGGTTAACCGCCCTTATGAACCGCTTCCTGACGCCGCTCACCAATGCGATCCTCGTCCACAAGGGGACGATCGACAAATATATGGGCGACGCCATCATGGCGTTCTGGAACGCGCCGCTCGACGACAAGGAGCACGAGATCAACGCCTGCGCGGCGGCCATTGACATGCTCGAGCGCATCGACGAGCTGAACAGATTGCGCAAGGATGAGGCCGATGCGGGCGGCCACGTCTACATCCCGCTCAATGTCGGCATCGGCCTCAACACCGGCATCTGCGTGGTCGGCAATATGGGCTCCGACCTGCGCTTCGACTACTCCGTGCTCGGCGACAGCGTCAATCTCGCCTCGCGCCTCGAAGGGCAATCAAAGGAATACGGCTTCCCGATCATCGTAGGATCGAAGACCGCGCTTGCCGCGAAGGACAGGTTCGCGATCCTCGAGCTCGACTTCATCATGGTCAAGGGCAAGCAGGAGCCGGAGGTGATCTACGCGATCGCCGGACGCGAGGACGTCGCGCAGTCCGGACGCTTCCAGCGTCTGCGCAATCTCACTATCGAGATGTTGGGCTGTTATCGCGGCCGCGACTGGGAAGGCGCGTTAGCCGCCATCGAGCGCGGCCGCAAGACCGACGAGGGCCACGCGCTGGAACAGCTGTATAATCTCTATGAAGCGCGCATCCGCCATTTCCAGCAGCAGCCGCCCCCCGAAGACTGGAGCGGCGCCTTCGCACTGCTGACGAAGTGACGCGGCGATTTTGTGGTGGGCAAAGGCGCACTTGCGCCGTGCCGACCATTCAAACTCCGCTCGGGATGGTGGGCACGCTTCGCTTTGCCCACCCTTGTATTCGTGGCCCTACTGCAACCCGATCTGCGTCAGGTCCTGGAACCAGTGCTGCGCCTGCACGAACGTCTTGACCTTCGGCGACAGCGCATGCGGGTTGGTGTCGTGCACCACCCACACCAGAGTCGCATCGTCGACGATCAGCGCATGCGCCTGCGCCAATAGTTCGTCCTGCTTGGTGGTGTCGAAGGTCTGCTTGGCCTCGTCGATCAGCGCGTCCACCTTCGGATTCTTGTAACCGCCCCAGTTGACGCCGACAGGCGCGATCTGGCCGGAGTGGAAGAAGCGCACGATCGCGTAGAGCGGGTCCGAGGTCACATAGGCGATGTTGTTGGCGGTGATACCGGCGTTCATCTCGTCGGCCGCGCCCTTGCGCCAATGCGTATATAAAGTCTCGAGCTCGACCACCTTGAACTCGACGTCGATGCCGATCTCCTTGAAGCTCTGCTGCAGGAATTCGTTCATCGGCAGCGACAGCATTTGTCCGGTGCCGCCCTGGGCGATGATGAAGGTCGTCTTCAGCGGCTTCTCCTTGGAGTAGCCGGCTTCCTGCACAAGCTTCTTGGCCGTGGCGAGATCATATTTGATGTCGAAGGTTGGCTTGCCGAACCACGGGCTCGACGGGTCGACCTGGCCCTTGGCAGGTTTTGCCAATCCGTTCATCAGCCCGACCACGGCATCGCGATCGATCGCGAGGTTGAGCGCCTTGCGCAGGCGGATGTCGGTCCAGGGCGAGCCGGGCAGCACGCTCAAGTGATAGTTCCAGACGTGCGGAGTGATGTTGTCGACGATCTTCATGCCGGCGGCCTTGAGCTGCGGCACGGCGTCCGGTGCCGGCGTCTCGATCAGGTCGACCTGTCCCGCGAGCAGCGCGTTGGTGCGCGTCAATGCCTCCGGCATCGGGATCAGCACCATCTTGTCGACCTTGGGGAGGCGCTTCTTGTTCCAGTAGTCCTCGTTCTTGGTGAGCTCAGCGAGCTCACGCGGCACCAGCTTGGTCAATTTGAACGGGCCGGTGCCGGAGGGCTGGCTTGCGAACTTGTCCCAGTCCTTGCCGAGCTTTTCATATTGCGCGGGGCTCGAGACCAGGAACCAGAGCATCTGGTATGGGAAGAAGGAGTCGACCGTCTTGGTTGTGATCTCCACGGTGAAATCGTCGATCTTGGCGTAGCTGGCGACCGAGGGCAGGCGGGTCTTCACCTGCGCGCTCTGCCGCTTGTCGAACTGCGGTGCCTTATCGTTCAGCACCTTGTCGAGATTCCAGATCACCGCGTCGGCGTTGAAGTCGCTGCCGTCATGGAATTTGACGCCCTTGCGCAGCGTGAAGCGCCACTTGGTCTTGTCCTTGTCGTCGACCTTCCACTCCGTGGCGAGGCCGGGCACCAATTTGCCCGGGCGTTCCGCGACATCCATCTCCCAGGCGACCAGGGGATCGTAGATCGTATAGGCGGTGAACTGATAGGCACCTGCGCCGCGATCGGGCTGGCCAGTCGTGAGCGGGATATCCGCCATCGAGATTCCGTAGCGCACCACGGACTCGGCCTGCGCCGGCTTGGCGCTCCAGCCTGCGCCAATGGCAAGCGCCAAGGCAGCTACGAGAATTGAATGTCGGGTGCGCATGTTGCTGAAGCTCCGTTGGCGTATTCCGAATACCTGATGCCAACGTGCAAGCTTGATGCCAGAATAGGCACAACTTTGCGCGCCGCGGTGCCCACTGAGAAGAATCGACGCATCCGGAGGCGATTTTCCGCAGAACTATTCCCCTTGGCACAGGCATTGCATGCGATTGCCCAACAATTAGTCACCCGAAGTTGAAGAAGGGACCTTTGCGATGCGTACTGAGAAAACCAAGACGATGGCGCTGGCCGCGGCGCTGGCGATAGCGCTGGCAGGCCTGCCGCGCGCAGCCGGCGCCGAAACGGTGCTGCGCATCGGCATGACCGCTGCCGATATTCCGCGCACGCTCGGGCAGCCCGACCAGGGTTTTGAGGGCAACCGCTTCACCGGGCTCACGATGTATGACGGGCTGACGATGTGGGACCTGTCGTCGGCCGACAAGGCGAGCGTCGTCATCCCCGGCCTTGCGACCGAGTGGAAGGTCGACGATTCCGACAAGAAGAAATGGATCTTCAAGCTGCGTCCCGGCGTCACCTTCCATGATGGCTCGCCGTTCAATGCCGATGCCGTGGTCTGGAATGTGGACAAGGTGCTCAAGCAGAATGCACCGCAGTTCGATCCGAGCCAGGTCGGCGTCACGGCCTCGCGCATGCCGACCCTGGCCTCGGCGCGCAAGATCGACGACATGACGGTGGAGCTCACCACCAAGGAGCCGGACAGCTTCCTGCCGATCAACCTGACCAATCTGTTCATGGCGAGCCCGGCAAAGTGGCAGAAGTTCTACGACACTGCCGAAGGTGCCGACGCCAAGGCGAAATCGCAGGCCGCCTGGGCGGCGTTCGCCAGGGACGCCTCCGGCACCGGCCCGTGGAAGATGACGAAGTTCACGCCGCGCGAGCGGCTCGAGCTCGTCAAGAACGCTGCTTATTGGGACAAGGCGCGCGTTCCGAAGGTCGACAAGATGGTGCTGCTGCCGATGCCGGAAGCCAATGCGCGCACTGCGGCGCTGCTCTCGGGCCAGGTCGATTGGGTCGAAGCGCCGGCGCCGGACGCGCTGCCCGAGATCAACCAGCGTGGCTTCGTGCTCTACAGCAATGAAGAGCCGCATGTCTGGCCGTGGCAGTTCTCCCGCATCGAGGGCTCGCCCTGGAATGACATCCGCGTCCGCAAGGCCGCCAATCTCTGCGTCGACCGCGAAGGTCTGCGCGATGGGCTGCTCGCCGGGTTGATGGTGCCGGCGACCGGCACCTTCGAGCCGGGACATCCCTGGCGGGGAAAACCGACCTTCCAGATCAAGTACGACAAGCCTGCCGCGCAGAAGCTGATGCGGGAAGCTGGCTACGGTCCGAACAAGAAGCTGACGGTGAAGATCCAGACCTCGGCTTCAGGCTCTGGCCAGATGCTGCCTTTGCCGATGAACGAATATCTGCAGCAGGCGCTCGCCGAATGCTATTTCGACGTGCAGCTCGACGTGATCGAATGGAACACGCTGTTCACCAATTGGCGGCGCGGTGCCAAGGACCCGACTGCCAATGGTGCCAACGCCACCAACGTCACCTATGCGGCGATGGACCCGTTCTTCGCGCTGGTGCGCTTCCTGCAGTCATCGATGGCGCCACCGGTCTCGAACAATTGGGGCTATATCAACAACCCCAAGTTCGATGAATTGGTGACCAAGGCCCGCCAGAGCTTCGATCCCGCAGCGCGCGATGCGGCGCTGGCCGAACTGCATGCGGCTTCCGTCGACGACGCGGCGTTCCTTTACGTCGCCCACGACGTCGCGCCACGCGCGATGAGCCCAAAGGTCAAGGGTTTCGTGCAGCCGAAGAGTTGGTTCGTCGACTTCTCGCCGATCTCGATGACGCCGTAGGCGCACGTTGCGCTGATTTACCCTCTCTCCTTGTGGGAGAGGGTGGCTTCGCGGAACGCGAAGCCGGGTGAGGGGTCTGTTTCCGCGGACACGCCTCTTTCCTTCAACGACCTCAGCATCCGCGGATAGAACCCCTCATCCGGCGCGGACGAAAGTCCGCGCCACCTTCTCCCACAAGGGGAGAAGGTAAGAAGAAAGCTAGTCGTGTTTGCCTATATCGCCAGACGCATCGTCTATGTGATCCCGATCGTCATCAGCGTCGCGCTGGTGTGTTTCCTGCTCGTGCACATCACGCCCGGTGACCCGCTGGTCGCGGTGCTGCCGGCCGACGCCTCGCAGGAGCTGGCGGCGCAATTGCGCACCGCCTATGGCTTCGACCGCCCGCTGCCGGTGCAATTCGGGCTGTGGCTGTGGCGCGCGTTGAATGGCGATCTCGGCAATTCCATTGCGACCGGCCGGCCGGTGCTGTCGGAGGTGATGCGCGCCGTTGGCAACACCGTGACGCTTGCGATCTTCGCGGCGCTGATCGGTTTCACGCTTGGGCTCTTGTTCGGCCTGATCGCCGGCTATTTCCGCGACAGCTGGATCGACAAAACAGCGACTTCGTTTGCGATCGCCGGCGTCTCGGTGCCGCATTACTGGCTTGGCATGGTGCTGGTGATCATCTTTTCGGTGCAGCTCAACTGGCTGCCCGCGGTTGGCGCCGGTCCCGGCGGCTCCGGTGCGTGGGCGTGGGACTGGGATCATCTCCGCTATCTGATCCTGCCCGCGGTCACGAGCTCGGTGATCCCGATGGGCATCGTCACCCGCACGGTGCGCGCGCTGACCGGCGATATCCTCTCGCAGGATTTCGTCGAGGCCCTGCGCGCCAAGGGCCTGCGCGAGACCAACGTGTTCCGCCACGTCGTCAAGAACGCCGCTCCCACAGCGCTCGCGGTGATGGGATTGCAGCTCGGCTACATGCTCGGTGGCTCGATCCTGATCGAGACCGTGTTCTCCTGGCCGGGCTCGGGACTGCTGTTGAACTCCGCGATCTTTCAGCGCGATCTGCCGCTGCTGCAGGGCACGATCCTGGTGCTCGCGCTGTTCTTCGTGCTGCTCAACCTCCTGGTCGACATCGCGCAGGCCGCGATCGACCCGCGGATCAAGCGAGGCTAGCGCGATGAGCACGATCACCGATCTCGTATTGCAAGCCGCTCCCGCGACGAAGGCGCGCGGCTATTGGGCGACCGTCGGTCGCCGCATCATGCGCGACAAGGTCAGCATGGCCTGCGCGCTCATTCTGATCCTGATCTTTGCCTCGGCACTGCTGGCGCCCTGGCTCGGGCTCGCCGATCCCTACCAGGGCTCGATGATCCGACGGCTTCGCCATATCGGCACACCGGGCTATCTGCTCGGCACCGACGAGCTCGGCCGAGATATGCTGTCGCGTCTCGTCTATGGCGGACGTCTGTCGCTGATCATCGGCATCCTGCCGGTGATCTTGGCCTTCGTGATCGGCACCGGGCTCGGACTGGTCGCGGGTTATGTCGGCGGCAAGCTCAACACCGCGATCATGCGCACCATCGACGTGTTCTACGCGTTTCCCTCGGTGCTCCTGGCGATCGCGATCTCGGGCGCGCTGGGCGCCGGCATTGTCAACTCCATCGTGTCGCTCACCGTCGTGTTCGTACCGCAGATCACCCGCGTTGCCGAAAGCGTGACGACCGGCGTGCGCAACATGGATTTCGTCGAAGCCGCGCGCGCCTCTGGTGCGGGTCCGCTCACCATCATGCGCGTGCACATGCTCGGCAACGTGCTGGGCCCGATCTTCGTTTACGCCACCGGCCTGATCTCGGTGTCGATGATCCTTGCCGCCGGTCTTTCGTTCCTCGGTCTCGGCACAAAGCCGCCGGAGCCGGAATGGGGTCTGATGCTGAACACGCTGCGCACCGCGATCTACGTCAATCCCTGGGTCGCGGCACTCCCGGGGGTGATGATCTTCGCGGTGTCGATCTGCTTCAACCTTTTGAGCGACGGCATGCGCAGCGCCATGGACATCCGGAACTGAATCATGAGCGAGATACATTCACACGTCGATATGCTTGCCCCCGTCGAGGACGTCGGCGGCGCCGCGCAGCCGCTGCTTCAGGTGACGGGCCTGACCAAGCACTTCCCGGTGCGCGGTGAATTGTTCGGTGCGCGCAAGACCGTGCGGGCGGTCGATAATGTCTCCTTCGCGATTGCCAAGGGCGAGACCGTCGGCATTGTCGGCGAGTCCGGCTGCGGCAAGTCGACCACTGCGCGGCTCCTGATGCACCTGATGAAGCGCGACTCCGGAGAGATCATCTATGACGGCATGCAGGTCGGCCGTACGCTGTCGTTGCGCGAATTGCGCCGCGGCATGCAGATGGTGTTTCAGGACAGCTACGCCTCGCTCAATCCGCGCCTCACCATCGAGGAATCCATTGCCTTCGGCCCGAAGGTGCATGGCATGGCAGATGGTGCCGCACGGGCGCTCGCGCGCGAGCTGCTCGGCAAGGTGGGTTTGCGGCCCGAAAACTTCGCCAACCGCTACCCGCACGAGATCTCCGGCGGCCAGCGTCAGCGCGTCAACATCGCGCGTGCCTTGGCGCTGTCGCCGCGGCTGGTGATCCTCGATGAAGCCGTCTCCGCGCTCGATAAATCCGTCGAGGCGCAGGTGCTCAACCTGCTCGCGGATCTCAAGCGCGAGTTCGGGCTGACCTATCTCTTCATCAGCCACGACCTCAACGTCGTCCGCTACATCTCTGACCGCGTGCTGGTGATGTATCTCGGCGAAGTCGTCGAGCTCGGCCCGGTCGACAAGGTCTGGGATCAGCCTGCGCATCCCTATACCCGCGCGCTGCTTGCGGCGATGCCATCCTCCGATCCGGACAAGCGGACGGAGGTGCCGCCGATCTCGGGCGATCCACCGAACCCGATCGATCCGCCGCCGGGCTGCCGGTTTCACACCCGCTGCCCGTTTGCGGAGCCGCTCTGCGCAAAAGCCACTCCACAACTGACTACGCTCGATAGTACGGGTCATCAGGCGGCGTGCTACATGGCCATTCCGGGCTCGGGGCACAGCCGCGCACCGGCAAGGGAGGAAGAGGCGGCATGACGAAACCCAGTCCCAAGGAAGCGATGGCGACGGCCGACGTCGCAGGCGTGCCCGTCGACGGCGAAGTCGCGGCGCGGATTTCCAATTCGATCAGTCCGGCTTTCGCCGGCTTTGCGCCGGTCGCCGGCACCCTGCCGTTTGATCTCGAGCCCGCAAGCTTCCTGCTCGCACAGACCGCGAAGGTGTCGAAATGAGCGCCGAACTCGCCTTAATGTCGCTGACCGCGGCTGCGAAAGTGATCGCCGAGAAGAAAGCCTCCTCGCGTGAGGTGACGCGAGCCTTGCTGCATCGCATCGCGGAGTGGCAGCCAAAGCTCAACGCCTTCATGGCACTCGAGTCCGAACAGGCGCTCGTCGCCGCCGATGAAGCCGACGCGGAACTCGCCAGGGGCAAGAGCCGCGGCGTTCTCCACGGCGTGCCGCTTGCGCACAAGGACATGTACTACGAGGCGGGCAAGGTCGTGACCTGCGGCTCGCTGATCCGCCGCGACTTCGTCGCCAAGACCACGGCGACCGCGCTGCAGCGGCTGAAGGATGCCGGCAGCATTCGGCTCGGCTCGCTGCAGATGGTCGAGTTTGCCTACGGCCCAACCGGCCACAACGTGCATTACGGCCCGGTCCATAATCCCTGGAACGTCGATCACATCACCGGCGGCTCGTCCTCCGGCTCCGGTTCGGCGGTCGCCGCGCGGTTGACCTTCGCGGCGCTCGGATCCGACACGGGGGGCTCGGTCCGGATGCCTGCGCATTTCTGTGGTGTCACCGGCTTGAAGACAACGGTCGGCCGCGTCAGCCGCGCGGGCGCAATGCCGCTGTCGCAATCGCTCGACACCGTCGGCCCGTTGGCGCAGACCGCGGAAGATTGCGCGCTGCTGCTCGGCCTGATGGCGGGTAGCGACCCTGAGGATCCGACCGCCTCGACCGCGCCGGTGCCGGATTATCTGGAAGCCACCAAAGGTTCGCTGAAAGGCCTCAAGATCGGCGTGCCGACCGCCTTCTATGTCGACGATCTCGACTCTGAAGTGGCGCGCATTCTCGACGAGGCCATCGCGCTCCTCAAGCGCGAGGGCGCGGAGATCGTCAAGGTCGAACTGCCCGACCAGCGTCAACTCAGCTCGGCGTCTCAGATCGTGCTTGCCGTCGAGGCTGCGGCTTTCCACAAGCGCTGGATGATCGAGCGTCCGCAGGATTACGGTCCGCAGGTGTTGATGCGGCTGCAGAACGGGCTTGCCGTTCCCGCCGTCAGCTATCTCGAAGCGATGCGCTGGCGCGGTCCGGCGCTCGCCGCCTACAATGCTGCGGTTGCCGGCGTGGACGCGGTGATCGCGCCGGCCGCGCCGGTGCCCGCGCCGACCATCGCCGAGAGCGATGTCGGCAATGGCCCTGGCGCCGAGGCGGTGATCCAGCGCCTGACGCGCTTCACCCGCCCGGTCAACTATCTCGGTCTGCCGTCGCTGGCGATCCCCTCGGGCTTCACCCGCGCTGGGCTCCCGGTCGGCATGCAACTGATCGGCCGCTCCTTCGAGGAAGCCACGCTGCTTCGCATCGGTGCGGCGTTCCAGCGGGCCACCGATTTTCACGCCAAGGTGCCGAAGCTCGTATGACCAATCTTGTCGAAGTCCGAGATCTCAACATCCGCTTCACCGGCGAACGCACGGTGCACGCCGTCAATGATCTGAGCCTCTCGCTCGGTGAGGGCGAAGTGCTCGGCCTGCTCGGCGAATCCGGCTCCGGCAAGAGCGTCACGCTGCGCGCGCTGATGCGACTGTTGCCGAAAAAGCGGACGCAGATCTCGGGCAGCGTCACAGTGTTGGGACAGGATGTGCTGGCGATGGACGACGAGGCGCTGTCGAATTTTCGCGGCCAGACCGTCTCGATGATCTTCCAGGAGCCGGCGCTCGCGCTTGATCCTGTCTACACCATCGGCCGTCAGATCGCGGAAACCGTGATGCGGCACGAGGGCAAGGGCGAGCGCGAGGGGATGGCGCGTGCGCTCGAGATGCTGGAGGTGGTGCGCATCCCCTCCGCCAAGCGCCGGCTCGACTCCTATCCGCACGAGATGTCGGGCGGCATGCGGCAGCGCGCGATGATTGCGCTCGCGCTCGCCTGCAAGCCGAAGATCCTGCTCGCGGACGAGCCGACCACCGCGCTCGATGCCACCGTGCAGATCCAGATCCTGCTCCTGCTGCGCGAATTGCAGCGCGAGTTCGGCATGTCGGTGATCTTTGTGACCCACGACATCGGGGTCGCGGTCGAGATCTGCGACCGCGTCGCTGTCATGTATGCCGGCCAGATCGTCGAGCAGGGCAGTCTCCGTGGCATCGTGCGTTCCCCGGTCCACCCTTACGCCAAGGGCTTGTTGGCCTCGACCATTCATGGGGCCAAGCGTGGGGAACGGCTGGAGACGATCCCGGGCACGCCGCCCTCGCTCGATCGCGCGCCGACCAGTTGCTCCTTCGCGCCACGCTGCAGCCTGGCGCAGCCGCGCTGCAGCGAGCAGTTGCCGCCCGTGGTGCAGGTGGCGCCGGACCGCATGGCGCGGTGCGTCCTGGCTGAGCCGGCTGTTGCCACGGCGTAACACCGCCGTCGCTGTCACCTCGGCGTCAAGAAAACTCCGCCAGATTCCAGTCGTCACGTCACCTGATTGTGGTTAGCTTTCCGCCGCGACGCACTAAAGTGCCAGGGCTTTGGGCCATCGCACTTTACGTTGTTGTTTAAGCATGATCTTTCCGGAAAACCGGTACCATTCTTCCGGATCATGCTTTAGGCGCGGGGACCAGGGGATTTCAGATGTACATTTCCAACGAGGGCATTCTCGTCATCCTGTTTGTCGGCCTGATCGCCGGCTGGCTGGCCGGCAAGATCGTGCGCGGCACCGGTTTCGGCATCATCGGCGACATCCTGGTCGGCATCGCCGGCGCGCTGGTGGCAAGCTATCTGTTTCCGAAGCTCGGCATCCGCCTCGGCACCGGGCTCGTCTCGGAAATCGTCTATTCCGCGATCGGCGCCATCCTGCTGCTCGTGGTCGTCCGGCTGATCCGGGGCGGCGGCCGGTTCTAGGGCTCTTCTCCGGAACCGCGTCGTAATCCGGGTTGCGCGTTGCGCCGCCCTCGGGACCGCGGGCTGTTGTCAATTAACTATCGTGGTTCAGCCGGTATGCTTGCGTGTGCCGGAACCGCAACGAGGTTAACGCAACCTAATGAATGTTGGGGCGTCGCAAATGGACGCTGGCCGCAAACAACGGTAAAACCCGGTGATTACGTAGCCCTTTTGTAGAGATGAGAATTGATGGCAGCCACTCCCGGCGTCCGGCGTTCCGAACTCGGCGATGCGCTGCGCGCCTGCCGGTCCGCTTTCATCGGCGTCGGCCTGATGAGCTGCGTGATCAACGTTCTGTATCTGACCGGCTCGATCTTCATGCTGGAGGTCTACGACCGCGTGCTGCCGAGCCGCAGCGTGCCGACCCTGATCGGCCTGGTCGCGCTCGCCGCCGGCCTTTACGTCGCGCAGGGCGTGCTTGATCTCCTGCGCGGACGGGTCCTCGGGCGGATCGGCACCTCGCTGGACGAAGCGATCAACGCGCGTGTGTTCGAGACCATCGTGCGCCTGCCGCTGCTGATGGGCAATCGCACCGAAGGCCTGCAGCCGCTGCGCGATCTGGACAATGTCAGGTCGTTCCTCGGCAGCCAGGGGCCGGGCGCATTCTTCGACCTGCCGTGGCTGCCGCTCTATATGGCGATCTGCTTTGCATTCCACTGGCTGCTCGGCGTCACCGCACTGGTTGGCGCGATCATCCTGATCACGTTGACGCTGATCACCGAATTCATGTCGCGCAGCCCTGCCAAGGAGGCGATGACGCTCGCCGCCCGTCGCAATGATCTCGCGGCGGCGAGCCGCCGCAACGCCGAAGTGCTGGTGGCGATGGGCATGTCCGGTCGGCTGGGGCGGCGCTGGAGCGAGGCCAACGAGAATTATCTCGCGGGCAACCAGCGCGCGAGCGACGTCGCCGGCGGGCTTGGCGCGGTCGCCAAGGTGCTGCGCATGATGCTGCAGTCCGCGGTGCTCGCGGTCGGCGCCTATCTGGTCATCTACCAGGAGGCGACCGGCGGCATCATCATCGCGGGTTCGATCCTGAGTGCCCGCGCGCTGGCGCCGGTCGATCTTGCGATCGCGCATTGGAAAGGATTTGTCGCAGCGCGGCAGAGTTGGGAGCGTCTCAACCGGCTGCTGCAGCAGATGCCTGCCGCAGGTACTCAGACTTTGCTGCAGGCGCCGACCAAACGGCTCTCAGTCGAAGCGGTCTCGCTCGCGGCGCCAGGCGACCAGCGGGTGATCGTGACGGACGTGACCTTTGCGCTCGAAGCCGGCAGCGGCGTCGGCATTATCGGTCCCAGCGGCTCCGGCAAATCGTCGCTGGTGCGCGCGCTGGTCGGCGTCTGGATGCCGTTCCGCGGCAAGGTGCGGCTCGATGGTGCCGCGCTCGACCAATGGTCACCGGACGTGCTGGGCCGCTACGTCGGCTATCTGCCGCAGGACGTCGAATTGTTCGCGGGTACGGTGGCGCAGAATATCTGTCGGTTCGACGCGGAAGCGAAGTCGGACGATATCATCGCCGCCGCCAAGGAGGCCGGCGTGCACGAGATGATCATCAAGATGCGCGAAGGCTACGACACGCAGGTGGGCGAGCAGGGCGCGGCGCTGTCGGCCGGCCAGGCGCAGCGGATCGCGCTGGCGCGTGCGCTCTATGGCAATCCATTCCTGATCGTGCTGGACGAGCCGAACTCCAATCTCGACAGCGAAGGTGACGAGGCGCTGACGCGGGCGGTGCGCTCGGCGCGCGAGCGCGGCGCGGTTGTGGTGGTGGTGGCGCATCGGCCGATCGGGATCGAAGGCGTCGACCAGATCCTGGTGCTGAAGGACGGCCGCATGCAGACCTTTGGCCCGAAGGAAACCGTGCTGGCGCAGGTGCTGCAGCCGCGCGTCGCCCCGACGCCACCGGTCAAGATCGTCTCGGAGGCCGGAGCCAAATCATGAGCGAGGAATCGCGCGGGGCGCAGCGCTCGATCCGGCTGCATCTGATCATTGGCCTCGTCGTGGTGCTGGTGGTAGCCGGCGGCTTCGGCGGTTGGGCCTCCACCGTGCCGATCTCGGGCGCCCTGATCGCGCCGGGGTCGGTGGTGGTCGATTCCAATGTCAAGAAGGTGCAGCACCCGACCGGCGGCGTGGTTGGCGAGGTGCGCGTGCGCGACGGCGACCTCGTCAAAACGGGCGACATTGTGGTGCGACTGGACGAGACGGTGGTCAAGGCGAGCCTTGCGATCGTGGTCAAGACGCTCAACGGGCTCTACGCGCGCGCCGCGCGTCTTGAGGCCGAGCAGCAGGGCCGCGACAAGATCGTCTTTCCGAAGGCGCTGACCGACCGCGCCGACGATCCCGATGTCCGCGACGTCATGGCCAGCGAAACCAAGCTGTTCGAGGTTCGCGTCAACGGCCGCACCGGCCAGAAGGCGCAGTTGCGCGAACGCGTCGCCCAGCTCAACGAGGAGATCGCCGGCCTCAGAGCGCAGGAGGTCGCCAAGGACAGGGAGATCGAGCTGGTGCAGAAGGAGCTGGTCGGCGTCCGCCAGCTCTTTGACCAGCACCTGGTGCAGTTGACGCGGCTGACCACGCTGGAGCGCGACGCGGCGCGGCTTGCCGGCGAGCGGGCGCAATACATCGCCGCCCGTGCGCAGGCTAAGGGCAAGATCACCGAGACCGAGCTGCAGATCATCCAGGTCGACAAGGACATGCTATCCGAAGTCTCCAAGGATCTGCGCGAGACCAACGACAAGATCGGCGAATTCGTCGAGCGCAAGGTCACCGCCGAAGACCAGCTTCGCCGCATCGACATCCGCGCGCCGCAGGACGGCATGGTGCTGCAGTCGACGGTGCACACCGTCGGCGGCGTGATCACTGCGGGCGACGCCATCATGATGATCGTGCCGCAGGCCGACGATCTCTCGGTGGAGGCCAAGGTCAATCCGCAGGATATCGACAAGCTGCAGATCGGCCAGAAGACGCTGCTGCGCCTCTCGGCCTTCAACCAGCGCACCACGCCGGAGATCAACGGCGTCGTCACCCGCGTCTCCGCCGACGTCACCACCGACCAGCGGACGGGCCAGAGCTCGTACACCATCCGCGTCTCGATGCCGCCGGACGAGGTCAAGCGCCTTGGCGACGTCAAGATCATCCCGGGCATGCCGGTCGAAGCCTTCGTCCAGACCGGCGACCGCACCATGCTGTCCTATTTGATTAAGCCGCTGAGCGACCAGTTCATGCGCTCGTTCCGGGAGAAATAACTCCCGTCATCCCAGGCTTGAGACGACGACCCTTCAGACTTGGGCAGATCCTTCCGCGAGTCGTCCCCGCGAAGGCGGGGACCCATAACCACAGGCGTCAGTTTGTTGATGCTGACGTCTACCGCCGCGCCTAAGCCGATAGCGCAACGCGGTATGGGTCCCGGCTCAAGGCCGGGACGACAGCTAGCGTAGGTTTTCCAAAAGCAAATTCAGCGCCGCTTTCGCAAACGCCTGCATGTTCGCTTGCCGGTCGCAGCTCGCGGTCTCGAGCGTAATCACGGCTTCCACAGGGCCCGCCACCGCCATGTAGCTATGGCCCGCCGCGTCGCCATAGCGGTTGCCGGTCGGGCCCGTCGCACCGGTTTCGGAGAGGCCCCAGTCGGCTGCAAGGCGCGCGCGGATCTGGCTCGCGAGCAGTTTGGCGTAAGGTTCCGACGCCGAGCGGATGCCCTTCATCGCCTCATTGGGAATGTCCATCAGCACGCGCCGCGCATCGCGGGTGTAGATCACGCCGCCGCCGATGAAATAGGCCGAGGCGCCGGGGACGGTGAGCAGCGCGGCCGATATCAAGCCGCCGGTCGAGGATTCCGCGACTGCAATCGTCTGCTTCCGCTCGATCAGCTTGGCCGCAATCTTTTCCGCAATGGACACCAGTTCGTTCATCGGGCGCCTCTCTTGTTGTTTGCCATGAAAATTCTCTGGGGCGTCCTGCCTTCCTAGCACACCAGTTCGGTGCCTGCCGAGTTGCGGGCCAGTGGCAGGCCTGATTGAATGCTATTCAACCAATGGCGCTGCGCATGCGCTTAAACGAGGAAACGTCATGACGTCGCCGATCGCGGGCGGCGTGGATTGCGACCTGCATCCCGCCGTGCCCCATCTGACCAGCCTGTTGCCGTATATGAACGACTACTGGCGCGACCAGGTGACGACGCGCGGCATGACGGATTTGCTTTCGCAATCCTATCCGGTCAATTCGCCGATCTCGGCGCGCCCGGATTGGCGGCCGGCGCAGGGCAAGCCGGGCTCGAGCCTTGCCGACATGCAGCGCCAGGCGCTCGACAAGTTCGCTGTCGCCTACGGCATCTGCAATCCGCTCTATGGCGTGCAGATGGTGTTCAGCGAGGACATGGCGGATGCGTTCTGCCGCGCGCTGAACGACTGGCTCGCCAGGGAATGGCTCGACAAGGACGATCGCCTGCGCGGTTCGATCGTTATCCCCGTGCAGAGCATCGACAAATCGGTGAAGGAGATCGAGCGCTGCGCCAGTGATCCACGCTTCGTCCAGGTGCTGATGCTGGTGATGGGCGACATGCCGCTCGGCAAGCGGCACTACTGGCCGATCTATGCCACGGCGGAGCGCTTGGGCCTGCCGATCGGCGTGCACGCCGGCAGCGCCTATCACAATCCGCCGACCTCGGTCGGCTGGGGCTCCTATCATATCGAGGACTATGTCGCGCAGGCCCAGGCGTTCCAGACGCAACTCACCAGCGTGATCGTCGAGGGCGTGTTCGCCCGCCATCCGAACCTGAAAATGGTGATGCTGGAGTCCGGCTTCACCTGGCTGCCGCCTTATCTCTGGCGCTTGCACAAGTTCTGGCGCGGCGTCCGCATGGAGACGCCGTGGGTCGATCGCGCGCCGCTGGAGATTGTGCGCAGCAACATCCGCTTCTCGCTGCAGCCGGTGGACGCGCCGTCGGAAGGTGAGACGCTGAACCGCCTGTTCGACCATATGCAGTCGGACGAATTGCTCCTATTCTCGACCGACTATCCGCACTGGCAATTCGATGGCGACGAGGCGCTGCCGAAGGGGATTTCTCCCGACCTCGTCCGCAAGATCATGATCGACAATCCGCTCGCGACCTACAGCCGATTGAAGGAATCAGCAAAAGAGGTGACGACATGAACATTCAGATTCGTGAACGTCCGGAGGCTGCCTCGTCTTCCAGCGTCAAGACTGCGATCGCGGATTGCGACATCCATCCGGCGCGCGCCACCCAAACCGAGCTGTATCCATTCCTCGCCAAGCGCTGGCACGCACATCTCGAAACCTTCGGCGTCCACGCCTATCAGGGCATGATGGGTGGTCCACCCTATCCCAAGGCGCAGCCTAATGCGTCGCGCCGCGACGCCTACCCGCCGGAAGGCGGTCCGCAGGGTTCCTCGCTTTCCTTCATGCAGCAGCAGCATCTCGACCCGAACAATGTCGCGCTCGGCGTGCTCAACCCGCTTAACACCGGGCAGGGCATCCGCAATCAGGATCTGGCAGCGGCGATCTGTTCTGCCGTCAACGACTGGCAGATCGAGAAATGGACCAGCAAGGATTCGCGCCTGAAAGGCTCGGTTGTTGTCGCCAATGAGGAAGGGCAGGCCGCCGCCGCGGAGATCCGCAAGCGCGCCGGTGATGCGAACTTCGTGCAGGTCCTGCTGCTCAGCCGCAATGTCGAGCCGCTCGGCCAGCGCCGCTATTGGCCGATCTATGAGGCGGCGGAGGAAGCCGGACTTCCGGTCGGCGTGCATGCCTTCGGCTTCGGCGGCAATCCCATCACCGCCTCGGGCTGGCCGAGCTACTACATCGAGGAGATGGTCGGCCACTCGCAGTGCCAGCAGACCGCGCTGGCGAGCCTTGTGCTCGAAGGCGTGTTCGAGCGCTTCCCGAAATTGAGGATGGTGATGGTCGAGGCCGGCTTCGGCTGGGCGCCGTCACTGGCCTGGCGTCTCGACAAGGTGTTCGAGCGCCTGCATGCCGAGGTGCCGCATCTGAGGCGCAAGCCGTCGGACTATATCCGCGACCACATCTGGTGGACCACGCAGCCGATGGAGGATCCGGAGCGGCGCGATCATCTGTTCCAAACCATCGAATGGATCGGCTGGGACAAGCTGCTGTTCGCGACCGACTACCCGCATTGGGACTATGACGAGCCCTCGCGCGTGCTGCCGGCCGGCGTCAGCGATGCCAACAAGCAGGCGTTCTATCTCGACAATGCGCGCAAGCTGTACGGACTTTCTTGATGGCAAGACATGTGGTTGCCCCGGTGAATGAGCTGCCGCCGGGCACAAGGAAGTTCCTGGAGATCGATGGCCGGCCCATTACGGTCTTCAACGTCAAGGGCGAGTTCTTCGGCCTCTTGAATCGCTGCCCGCATCAGGGCGCCTCGCTGTGCGAAGGACCGTTGATCGGGCTCGCCCAATCGTCAGACCCGGGCGAGATCGAGTACACGAAATTCGGCGAGATCATCCGCTGCCCCTGGCACGGCTGGGAGTTCGACATCCGCACTGGCCAGTCCTACTGCGACCCCAAGCGCTTCCGCGCGCGGGCCTATCCGGTCAATGTCGAGCCGGGCACCAATCTGGTGAAGGGCCCGTATGTCGCCGAGACCATCTCGGTCTCGGTGGAAAGCGACTACGTCGTGGTGGATTTATAGTTCGGTGTCATTCCGGGGCGCGCGCAGCGCGAGCCCGGAATCCATTTCACCGCTTGCACTCGCGGCCCGATGGATTCCGGGTTCGATGCTTCGCATCGCCCCGGAATGACGACAGTGGCCAGAGGCTGGCAGCGTCAGGCGGCGACCGCTTCGCGCGCCTCGATGGTCTGGCCGCCGCGATAGACCGTCACGGTCGCGATGATGCCGAGCGTTGCTGCGAACATCAGCCAGAAGCCCGGCGAGGCCTTGTCGCCGGTGTGGTCGATCAGCCAGGTCGAGGCGAAGGGCGTGAACGTGCCGAACAGCGCTGCCGCCAAGGCAAAAGCCAGCGAGAAGCAGGTGGTGCGCACATGCGCCGGCACGATCTCGACCAGGCAGCCGAGCATGGTGCCGCTGTAGACCCCGAAATAGAACGAGAACATCATCTCGACCGCCAGCATCTTGCTGAAGCTCGGCGCGGCAACCAGCCAGTGCAGCGCAGGATAGGCCGTGATGAAGGAAAGCCCGGCGATCGTCAGCAGCACCGGCTTGCGGCCGAGCCGATCGGAGACCGCGCCGCCGACCGGGTTCCAGATGAAGTTGGTCACCGCTACCAATAGCGTGACCAGCAGAGCGTCGTGCGTCGACAATTTTAGCACGTTCTTGCCGAAGGTCGGCGTGTAGACGGTGACGAAGTAGAAGGTCGTTGTGGTCAGGATCGCGATCATCATGCCGAGGATCACAATGCGCCAATTCGCGACCGCGGACGCGAATATTTCGGACGCAGTCGGATGCCGTTTCATGGCGAGGAACGCCGGCGTCTCTTCCAGCGTCCGCCGCAGCACGAAGAGGAAGGGGATGATCAGGCAGCCGATGAAGAACGGGATGCGCCAGCCCCAGGCGGACACCGTTGCCGGCGAGATCATCTCGCTCAGGACATAGCCAATGATCGCGGCGACGAAGATCGCGACCTGCTGGCTTGCCGACTGGAACGAGGTGTAGAAGCCGCGGTTGCCAGGTGTCGCGATCTCCGACAGATACACCGAGACGCCGCCGAGCTCGACGCCGGCGGAAAACCCCTGCAGCAACCGGCCGAGCAGCACGATGACGGGCGCGGCAATCCCGATCGTCGAATAGCTCGGGCAGATCGCGATCACCACGGTGCCCATCGCCATGATCGCCAGCGTGACGATCAAGCCCTTGCGGCGTCCGATGCGGTCGACATAGGCCCCCAGCACGATCGCGCCGACCGGGCGCATCAAGGCGCCCAGCCAGAACACACCGAAGGTGTTGAGCAGCGAGGCCGTCTCGTTGTCGGAAGGGAAGAACGCCTTGCCGATCGCGCTCGCATAGAAGCCGAATAGGAAGAAATCGAACTGCTCGAGAAAATTTCCGCTGGTCGCGCGCAGGATGGCGCCGATGCGCGATCTGATCTGCGGTATCTCTGCGGTGGTCGTCGGCGCCATGCGCGTTGTCTCCCCGTTGCGCGTGCTGCGGCGCGTCGCCGCAGGAGATGGTTTAGATCTGCGGCAATTTGGCACAGCAGAACGGCGCGACCAACCCGCAAAACGCGTCGGTCACCCGGAAATCTTCAGGTTTTGTCGGGTCTTCAGGTCTTGGTTTGGGTTGAGGCCACCACCCACTGGCGGAATGCCGCGAGCTTCGGCGGATCGCTCCTGGACTGCGGCGAGACCAGGTAGAAGCCGGCGTCGGCGGGGAGGGTGATCTTGAAGGGAACCACCAGCCGCCCCTTGGCGATGTCGTCCTGGACATAGGATGTCCGGCCCATGGCGACGCCGATGCCGTCGAGCGCGGCCTGGACGGTCATGAAGATCAGGTCGAAGGTGATGCCCGGCTGCTTGGAGAAGTCGGTCGGCAGCCCGGCCGCCGTCAGCCACAGGCGCCAGTCGTCGCTGTTGGCGTTGCTGGTGTGCAAGAGCACGTGGTCGCGGAGGTCTTCAGGGCACCGCAGCGGCTTCTCGCCTTTGAGCAAGGACGGGCTGCAGACCGGAAACAGCTCGTCCGCCATCAGCCAGTCGGCCCGCAATCCCTGCCATTGGCCGCGGCCGTAGCGGATCGCGGCGTCGACATTGTCGCGCTGGAAATCGACCAGGCTGGTCGAGGTGGTGATGCGCACGTCAATGCCGGGATGCGCTTCCTGGAACGTGGAAAGCCGCGGCAGCAGCCATTTTGCGGCGAGCGAGGCGAGCGTCGACACGGTCAGCACATGGTCGTCCTCGCGCCGCAGCAGACGGTCGGTCGCAAGCTTCAAATCGTTGAAGGCGGCGCGGACGCCGGGGAGATATTCGGCCGCCTTTGGCGTCAACGTCAATGCCCGGTTCTGCCGCACGAACAGCCGGACGCCGAGCTCCTGCTCCAGCCGCTTGATCTGATGGCTGATCGCGGTCTGCGTCACGTTCAGTTCGACAGCGGCCTGGGTGAAGCTCAGGTGCCGCGCCGCGGCCTCGAAGGCCCGCAAACCATTCAACGATGGCAGCCTGGCAGTCATCCCCCGGACCTGTCCTGATTCATGATTTTATCTCATGTAAAACGGTACAAAGTGTCGTTTGTGCAAAGCGGAAATGATGCAGATATTCCGCGTAGCAGATTAGCCATAGGAGTTGAGCGTGTCCACATGCACTCATGAATCGATGATAAATCATCATGGACGTGGCGTGTTCGCACAGGCGCTGGCCCAATTGAGTGAGACCCTCCACGTCTGGCGCCAGCGCTATCGGACCCGCCGCGAGCTTGCGCAGTGGTCCGAGCGCGACCTCCACGACATCGGCAAGTCCTGGAGCGACATCGCCTTTGAGGCCGAAAAACCCTTCTGGCGGGCATGAGGTGACGCCGACGCCGGCGTCGCCTCTGTCGAGGGATGTCGGCCTATTTTCTTCCGGAGAGCGTGTCATGACCACCCTGCGTCTCGACGACCTCAAGCAATATTCCGACGTGCTGCGTTCGCGCAGTGGCGAGGAAATCACCGTGCGCTTCATCGAGCCGCGCGATGCGGACGAGTTGCAGAACTATTTTCGCTCGCTCTCGACCCGCTCCCGCTACAACCGCTTCTTTGGCGCCGTCAGCGAATTGCCGAAGAACGTGCTGGAGAATTTCGTCCATGTCGGCGAGCACGAGCATTTCAGCGTGGTCGTCACCGTGATGCTCGACGGCTTGGAGGTCATCGTCGGCGAAGCCCGCTATGCCTTCCATGCGGAGGATGCCAGCATCGAGTTCGGCGTCTCGATCGATGACCGCTGGCAGGGTCAAGGCATCGGCCGCGCGCTGTTGAAGAATCTCGAATGCCGCGCCGCGGCGCTCGGCGCCGAGCGGCTGTTCGGCGATACTTTGCGTTCCAACGACGCCATGATCGCGCTGGCGAAGAAGGTCGGCTACGCCTTCACCAACAGCCCCGGCGATTGGAAGTTGGTGCGCTTTCAGAAACACATCGCTATCGAACCGCAGGATATCCCATGCGCTAGCTGGCGGCTCGCTGCCGCTCGCAAGGCCGCTTTCTCCTCGCTTGCGGTTTGATCACTGGCCCGGTTCTGGCCGCCCCAGAACCGGGCTTTTTTCTACTACACGTCTCCGATGCGATCAGGGTGAGGTGTCTCCACAGGCGAGCTCCGCCCCCTCTCCCGCTTGCGGGAGAGGGTTGGGGCGAGGGTGTTTCCGCGATGGGATTTTTCGTGGGGAGAGAGCCCCCGGCGCTTCGCGCCGACCTCCCCCGCAAGCCGGAGAGGTGAAGAACGCTAAAACTTCTCCACCCAGGGGCGGAGCTCCACTTCCCAGCTCCAGGCGCTGTGCGGCTGCTGCAGCACGTTCCAGTAACTGAGAGCAATCGCGTCGGGGTCGAGCAGCGAATCCGGTCGGTCTTCCGGATCAAGGCGCGTCCTGCTGCGGATGCCGCCGTCGATGACGAAATGCGCGATATGGATGCCTTGCGGCGACAATTCGCGCGCCATGCTCTGCGCCAAGCCACGCAACGCGAACTTGCCCATCGCAAACGACGACGATTGCGCATACCCCTTGACGCTGGCCGACGCGCCCGTGAACAGGATCGCGCCATGCTTGTTCGGCAGCATGCGTTTTGCTGCCTGCTGCGCCACCAGGAAGCCGCCGAAGGCTGAGACCGCGATCGCGTTGGCGACATCGGCCGGCACGAGGTCGACCAGCGCGCCGCGGGCCCGTGCGCTGGCGTTATAGACCACGAGGTCGGGCGTGCCGATCTCGCGTTCGACCATGCCGAACAGACGTTCGACCTCGTCCGCATCGGTTGCGTTGCAGGCAAAGGCCCGCGCGCCGGTCTCGGTGCAGAGCGCGCCGAGTTTTTCGATTTGCCGCGCGGCGAGCGTCACGCGAATTCCTTCGCGCGAAAATAGCCGCGCCAGCGAAGCGCTCAGGCCTTCGCCGACGCCGACGATCAGGGCGATCTTGTATTTTGGGGTTTCCATGAGCTTTCCTTGAGCTGCCGGAGAAGATTTTGCTTTGGCAGGAGCTTGCGGCGAAATGGGCTCTCTCGCCGCAACCGTATGGGGCGACATCCCGGCATTCGATGTGCGATAGTCTCATCCAACAGATGAGGAAACGAAGCAGAGAATTCAATGCAGCCGCTGAAACATGCTTCTCACGCTGATATTGCCAACCAGCCGGGCCTGCTTGCGCCCGATACCTCAGGCATGAATTTCTATCAGGCCGATCCGGCGCTTCAGGACCTGCTGCGGCTGCATCTGCCGGATGCGCTGTTTCGCCATGTCGAGCCGCATCTCGATCGGCTGGGGGCGCTCGCCGGCGGCACCCTCGACGAATGCGCGCGGCTTGCCGACCGGCATGTGCCGGTGCTGCACCAGCGCGACAAGTTCGGCCGCGACGTGCAGTGGATCGAATATCATCCGGCCTATCGCGAATTGGAGAGGGCCGCGTTCGGCGAGTTCGGCATCCACGCGATGTCGATCCGCAAGGGCATTTTGGGCTGGCCGGACAAGTATCCGGTGGTGGCAAAACACGCCTTCACCTTCTTGTTCAACCAAACCGAATTCGGCATGGGCTGTCCGATCAACGTCACCGACGGCTGCGCCAAGCTGCTAGCGAATTTCGGCAGCGAGGCATTGAAGGCAAGATATCTCGATGGCCTGACCCAGACCGACATGGAAAAGCTGACGCAAGGCGGCCAGTTCATGACCGAGAAGGAAGGCGGCTCGGATGTCGGCACGCTGACCACATCAGCGGTGCAGGAGGGCGACCACTGGCGGCTCTATGGCGAGAAATGGTTCTGCTCGAATGCGGACGCCAAGGTCGTGATGCTGCTGGCGCGGCCGGAAGGCGCGGGCTCCGGCACGCGTGGTGTCGGCCTGTTCCTGATGCCGCGCTTCCTCGATGACGGCTCGCAGAACCACTATCGGATTGTGCGGTTGAAGGACAAGCTCGGCACGCGCTCGATGGCCTCCGGCGAGATCAGGCTTGAAGGCGCGATTGCGTATGCGGTCGGCAAGCTCGATCGCGGCTTTGTGCAGATGGCCGAGATGGTCAACTCGTCGCGGCTGTCCAACGGCGTCAAGTCGACCGCGCTGATGCGCCGGGCATATCATGATGCGATGACGGTGGCGAAGGGCCGCGTCGTGTTCGGCAGCCGCATCATCGATCTGCCTTTGGCGCGTCGGCAATTGATGAAGATCATGCTTGCGACCGAGCAGGCGCTGTCGATGAGTTTCTTGACTGCGGATGCGCTCGACCGCGCCGAGGCCGGCAGCCAGGATGCGGCGGCGCTGCTGCGGATCCTGACCCCGACCTTGAAATTCCGTGCCACCCGCGATGCGCGAAAGGTCTGTGGCGATGCGATGGAGATGCGTGGCGGCATCGGTTACATCGAGGAATTCGTCACTGCGCGGCTCTTGCGCGACGCGCATCTCGGCTCGATCTGGGAGGGCACCGGCAACATCGTCGCGATCGACGCCTTGAAGCGCGCCGTCGGCCGCCATGGTGCGGACTCCGCACTGGCCGCCGATCTGCACGCGCGGCTCGACGATAGCGCCAATGTGCCGCAGACTTGGCGCAACCGCCTGCATGAACTCACCGACCGCGCCATCGGCTTTGCGCGCGATGTCGCCGGCCGCATGGACAATGAAGCGGAAGCTCGACGCGTCACCAGCTTGCTCTATCACGTCGCAAGCGCGGTGACGCTCGCGTGGGAGGGCGGACGTATTGATGAAATGCGAGGCGATGCCCGGCGGCTCTTGCTGTCGCGCCTGGTGATCGACCATCGCGTTGCCGCACATGATCCGTTCCGGTTGACGGAAAATACTGCATCGCGCGCCATCACCGATCACCTGCTCGGCGAGCGCGCCGTCGGCATGGCCGAGGTTGGCGAATTGCTTGTCGCGGCGTAGGCTGCCGCTTCACCTCTCCCGAAGGGAGAGGTCGGGAGCGCATCGAAGATGCGGTCCCGGGTGAGGGGTTCAGGTCTGTCGATAGAGCGGAACCCCTCACCCGGATCGCTGGCGCGCTCCGACCTCTCCCTTCGGGAGAGGTGAGGCGAGAGGGCGTCGCGACAAGATAGACGCAACGATAAACAACAGAGGGGAAACACCAATGAAGGCCGCCGTCCTGCATGAAGTCAACAAGCCGCTCGTGATCGAGGACGTCAGCCTGCCAAATCCCGGACCACGCGAAATCTTGATCCGCACCTCCGTCGCTGGCCTCTGTCATTCCGATCTCCACTTCATGGAGGGGCTCTACCCGCATCCGCTCCCCGCGGTGCTCGGGCATGAATCCGCCGGCATGGTGGAGAAAGTCGGCTCCGACGTGAATTATGTGAAGCCCGGCGATCACGTCGTGACCTGCCTCTCGGTGTTCTGCGGCACCTGCGACAACTGCACCACCGGACGCACCGTGCTCTGCACCGACACCACGGTGAAGATGCTGCCGGGCGCTTCCAACCGGATGCAGTGGAACAGGCCGGAGAAACTGAACCAGTTCCTCAATCTCTCGTCCTTTGCCGAGCAGATGCTGGTGCATGAAAATGCGATCGTGAAGATCCGCAAGGACATGCCGCTTGAGCTCGCCGCCCTGATCGGCTGCGGCGTCATTACCGGCTATGGCGCTGTCGTGAACACCGCGAGGGTGCAGGCTGGCGAGATGGTGGCGGTGATCGGCTGCGGCGGCGTCGGCATGGCGGCGATCAACGGCGCCGAGATCGCGGGTGCCGGCCGCATCATCGCGATCGACACCAATCCTGCGAAACTGCAGCTCGCAACCAAGCTGGGCGCGACCGACATCGTCGATCCCAGGAATGGCGACGTGGTGCAGCAGGTGCGCGAGCTCACTGGCGGCGGCGTGCATCACTCCTTCGAAGTGCTGGGCCGCAAGGAGACCGCTGAGCAGGCCTTCGGCATGCTCGCCCCAGGCGGCACCGCGACCATCGTCGGCATGATCCCGTTCGGCCAGAAGATCGAGCTGCACGGTTTCGATTTCCTGCGCGAGCGCCGTATCCAGGGCTCGTCGATGGGCTCCAACCATTTTCGCGTCGACATGCCGCGGCTGGTCGAGTTCTACATGCGCGGCAAATTGCACCTGGAAGACTGGATCTCAGCCAAGCTGAAACTATCCGAGATCAACGACGGCTTCGCCAACATGAAAGCCGGCAAGACGCTCCGCAGCGTGATCGTATTCGATAGCTGAGGCGCTCTCTGTCCGTCATGCCCGGGCTTGACCCGGGCATCCATCTTCACAAGAAAGAAGTCGTTGCTGGCGATGGATTGCCGGGTCAAGCCCGGCAATGACAGCTGCGCATCATCGCGTCACATGCGCTGATACCGCGAGCCACTTCCCGTTCTGCTTTGCCCAGCAGTCGGTGTATCGCCCATGCGCCTGCTGCCCGTCGGGCGTGGTGTAGCTGGTCGCCGCATGGATGATGGCGAAGTCGCCCAGGATGCGGATTTTCACGTCATGCGCCTGCAGGTTCCTGATCGCCACCGGCTTCGCGGTTTGCTCCAGGAAGGCGGTGCGGTCGACCAGCGATTTGTCGGGATTTGAGCAATAGAATTCCGGCGCCAGGATCTCATCGAAACGCCTGACGTCGGAATTCTGCACAGAGGCGACATAGTCGCGATTGAGCGCGGTGAGTTCGTCGATGTCGTTGGTCATTGATTCCCTCCCGTTGTGTCATTCCGGGGCGCGCGAAGCGCGAACCCGGAATCTCGAGGTTATATGCGGCACAAGATTTCGGGTTCAGCCCTGCCGGGCTGCCCCGGAATGACGAGATCGATCAATCATCAAACATTGTCGGCGGCACGAAGCCGCCGAACTCCCACTCGATCAACTCAGCCAGTTTCAGTGGCGTGCGATCCTCCAGCCATGGCCCAACGATCTGCACGCCGATCGGCAATCCGTCCGGCGCGAAGCCGGTCGGGATCGCCGTCGAGGGTAAGCCGGGCAGCGTTGCAATTCCAGGCCAGGCGAGCTGGTCCAGATAGACATACTCCTTGCCGTCGATCGCGATGCGGCGCTGCTCCTGTTCGGGCGAATGGTCGTGCGGATAGGCCGGCGTCGGCATCACCGGGCAGATCACGGCGTCGAAGGTCTTGAACAGCTCGCGCCATTGCGCGCGGAGCCGGGTGCGGCCGCTGTCGGCCATCACCCAGTCGCGATGGCTGAGTGCGATGCCGCGCAGCCGTTCGGCGGCGAGGCTGGTATCACTCTCCGGTAGCGCCGCAGCGGCCTGCTTAGCCCCCTCATAGAAGTCGGGCGCGAAGGAAGCGGCGAGGAACGACATCAATATCCGCATATAGAGCCGGGTCGATGCAGCGAAGTCCGGCAACAGCTTGCTTTGGCGCTCGACCTTGACGCCCGACCTGGCGAGGTTGGCGGCGAGCTTTTCGATCGAGCCGCGCACCACCGAATCCGTCGGCATCACCGGATCAGTATCGATCAGCAGCACGCGGAAATCCTTCAGCGCGGCATGGCGCGGCGCTGGCAGTTCGAGCCGGTAGGCCTTGCCGGCCTCAAGCGGATCGGGGCCGGCGATGGTATCGAGCAGCAAGGCAAGATCGGCCGCGCTGCGCGCCATCGGTCCGATCACCGAGAGATCGCGGTTGAACGGCAGCGGCGGCAAGGGAGGCGGCGTGTGACCGCGCGGCGGCGCCAGCGCGTAGGTCGGCTTGTGCGCGTAGATGCCGCAATGGAATGCTGGCACGCGCAAGGAGCCGCCGATATCGGAGCCGAGCGAGAGCGCGCCGTAGCCGGCGGCGAGCGCGGCCGACGATCCGCCGGACGAGCCGCCCGGCGTACGCCCGAGGTCGTAAGGATTATTGGTGGTGCCGTAGATATCGTTATAGCTCTGCCAGTCGCCGAGGCCGAGCGACACGTTGGTCTTGCCAAGGATCACCGCACCGCCATCCTTGACCCGCGCGATCGAGAGCGCGTCCTCGGTCGGCGTGAAATCCTTCTGTTCGGGAATGCCCCAGGTCGTCGGCAGGCCGGCGATGTTGTAGGATTCCTTCACCGTCATGGGGATGCCGAGCAACGGCTTTTGTTCGCCGCGGCCAAGTGCGGCGTCGGCGGCCCGCGCCGCGGCCAGCGCGCGATCGAAATCCCGCACGCAGATCGCGTTGATCTTCGCATCGTGACGCTCGATCCGGCCGATCGCATCCTGCGCCAGTTCGACCGCGGATACTTCTTTTGCGGCGAGCGCCGCCGATAACTCGACCGCGGTCTTGAAACTCCATTGCGATTTGGCCAACGCAGACTCCCGTTGTGACGACCGGTTCTCCGTGGATGATGCTTGCTTTGCCTGAGGCTCGCAAGCACTCATGCCTCGGGTAGCGCCGATGCAGCCTTGTTGCTTGATCGGGATTTTTGTCTTAGGCACCGCCGATCAGAATGCCGACGCCGAGCACGATTACGCCGCCGAGCACGATCTGGAACACCGCCTGCAGGAATGGCGTATCCATGTAGCGCGCGCGGATGAAGGCGATCGCCCACAATTCGAAGAACACGATAATGCTGGCAATTGCGGTCGCAATCCAGAATGCGTTCGGCCAGGAATCGGGAACGAGATAGGGTAGGGTGTGGCCGATGCCGCCGAGCGTCGTCATCAATCCGCAGGTGAGGCCGCGCAGCCAGGGCGAGCCGCGTCCGGTCAGCGAACCGTCATCGGAGAGCGCCTCGGCAAATCCCATGCTGATGCCGGCGCCGATCGAGGCGGCGAGGCCGACCAGGAAAGTCTGCCAGTTCTGGTGGGTGGCAAAGGCGGCGGCGAACAGCGGCGCCAATGTCGAGACCGAGCCATCCATTAGTCCGGCGAGCCCGGGCTGCACATATTGCAAGACGAACATCCGCCGCCGCGTCCGATCTTCCTCGGCGCGCACGTCGGGCTTCAGGATGTCGCCAGTGAGCTTGACCGCGAGATTTTCGTGATACCTTTCCGCCTCGGCGAGATCGCCGAGCAGGCGGCGCACGCCGACGTCTTCGGCCTGTTCGGCAGCCTTGGCATAGAAGCGCTCGGCCTCGAACTCCATCGTCTCGACTTCTCTCCGGATGGTGTCGAGCGGCAGGTTCTTGGTCAGCCAGATCGGGCGCCGGCGTAAGAATCCCTTCACGTCCTCGCGGCGGATCGGCGGCAGATGGGGGCCGAAACGCTGCTCATAGAGTTCGAGTAGCCGGTGCCGGTGGCCACGCTCCTCCTCGGCCATCTCCTCAAAGATCTTGGCAGTATCAGGATAGCGTCCAGCGAGATCCTCCGCGAAGGTCATGTAGATGCGGCTGTCCTCCTCCTCGGAGGAGATCGCGACCGCCAGCACTTCGCGCTCGGTCAGATCGGCAAAGTTCTTCACGGAGCCGCCTTCTCGTAGTTTAGAATAATTCTAAACTAGATAGGAGGCCTTGGCGACCGCGTCAATCACCTTCCCGCCGTGCGCGTTGCGCAGGAATGCGAGCAGGAGCCGGCTGACCTCCGCCGGCTGCTCTTGCTGCACCCAATGACCGGCGCCATCGATGAGATGACAGCCGATCATGTTGGTGCAGGCCTTCGACTGCATCGCCTCGAACACGCCGGGCCGCTGGTAAGTGCCCCAGTCCTGCCGGCCGGAGATGAAGCAGGAGGGCACGTCGATGCTGCAACCCGACCAGATCTGCAGCTCCGGAACGAAGGCGCCCGAAGTGCCGCAGCGGTACCATTGCAGCCCGCCCTGGAAGCCGGTGCGCTCGTACTCGGCGCTATAGAACGCAAGTTCGCGGTCCGGCAGCCATTGATTGGCGGCGATCTCCGCGGCCAACGGCATCTCCTTTGCGACCGTGGCGGCCATGCCCTCGGCGAGATCCATGATGTAATAGGTCGGCAGCTTCGCCAGTTCGCCCGCCGACCAGGACTTCAGCGGATAGGGCTTGTTGTCTTTCCAGTCCGCACTCTTGTGGTGGTAGTAGGCGTGCAGGAAATCATGCACGCCTTGCGGCGCGCCGTGCATGTCGGCATTGGCCTCGCGCGTCGAGTAGTACCATTGATAATGCTTGCGCGGCCGCGGCAGCGCAGCGAGTTCGCGATGCACCGGATCCTCTGCAGCCGGCTTCATCGGTGCATCCGCGGTGTTGAACGGCAGCGACGGCGGACCGCCGAATGGTGCGCTCATCATGGTGACTGCCCGGAACACATCCGGCCGGATCAGCGCGCACCATGCTGCGACGGAAGAGCCGAAATCGTGCCCGATCACGGCATCGACGTTTCTGTAGCCGAACGCAGACACCAGCCCCAGCGCATCGCGCACGAGATTGGGAAGACGGAACGAGGCGAGGTCGCCGTTGTAGCTCGGGTCCCAGCCGGTGGTGCGCCCATAGCCGCGCTGGTCCGGCGCAATCACGTGATATCCGGCCTCAGCCAGCGCCGGCATCACCTTGCGCCAGGAGAACGCCAGTTCGGGAAAGCCGTGCAGCAGCAGGAGACAGGGCCGACCTTCGGTTTCGAAGCCAGCCTCGAGCACATGCATGCGCAAGCCGTTGATGTCGTCGACGTAGCGGGAGCGGATGCCGGCGGGCAGCGGAATGTCGGGGAGAGTCATGGCGTTTCCACGTTGTTATTGCGCGCAACTGTAAAGACGTGGATGCCCGGGACAAGCCTGTGCATGATGGAAAAGCTTCGCCGTAAGGTGGGCAAAGCGAAGCGTGCCCACCTTTTTTTGCACCGAACGTGGATGGTGGGCACGCTTCGCTTTGCCCACCTTACAACTGCGCTCTCACACCTTCGCCGTCTTTGGCCAATAGCGGTCGCGCAGGTGGCGCTTCACCAGCTTGCCTGTCGGCGTGCGCGGCAGCTCGGCTTCGAAATCGATCGAGCGCGGGCATTTGATCGCAGACAGCCGCGACTTGCAGAAGGCGATCAGTTCGGCCTCGAGCTCCTTGCCGGCCTTCGCCATGTCGTGTGGCTGAACTACTGCCTTGACCTCTTCGCCCATCTCCTCGTTCGGCACGCCGAACACCGCGACATCGGAGACATCAGGATGCGTGATCAGCACATCCTCGGCCTCCTGCGGATAGATGTTCACGCCGCCGGAGATGATCATGTAGCTCTTGCGGTCAGTGAGATAGAGGAAGCCGTCCTTGTCGAGATAGCCGACATCGCCGAGCGTCGACCAACCCTTCGTGTTGTAGGCGCGTTTCGTCTTCTCCGGATCGTTGTGATACGTGAACGCGGGCGCATCGGCGAAATAGACCGTGCCGATCTCGCCCGGCGGCAGCTCCTCGTCGTTCTCGTCGAGGATCTTCACCTTGCCGACGACAGCGCGGCCGACTGTGCCGCGGTGCTCCAGCCATTGCTGCGAGGTCGACACCGTGACGCCATTGCCCTCCGAGCCCGCGTAATACTCGATCAGGATCGGCCCCCACCATTCGATCATCTGCGCCTTGACGTCGACCGGGCAGGGCGCGGCTGCATGGATCGCGCCCTTCAGCGAGGAGACGCCGTAGCGCGAGCGCACGTCGTCGGGCAGCTTCAGCATGCGCACGAACATGGTCGGTACCAGCTGCGACTGCGTCACCTTGTGCTTCTCGACGAGCTTCAGGAATTCCTCTGCGTCGAAGGATTCCATGATGATGGAGGTGCCGCCGAGCACGATCGCCATCATGTTGAAGCGCAAGGGAGCCGCGTGATAGAGCGGCGCCGGCGACAGATAGATGGTGTCCGCGTTCATGCCGCACATATCGGCGCACAGCACGCGCAGGAACGGGTTCGGCACGTCGATTGGGTTGCCTTCGAACTGTTTCTTGATGCCCTTGGGCCGGCCGGTGGTGCCGGAGGAATACAGCATGTCGTAGCCTGCGATCTCGTCCGCGATCGGCGTGGTCGGCTGTAAGATCGCTTCCTTGTCGAAGGAGCGGAAGCCCGGCAGCGGCTCGTCCATCATGAACCACAGTGGTTCGCCCGGCTCGCCCTTGACGAGGCCGGCCACCTGCTCGGCGCATTTCGGCGAGGTGATGAAGACCTTGGCGCCGCAATCCTTGATGATGTAGGCGATCTCGTCCTGCTTCAGGTAGCGGCTGATCGCGGTGTAATAGAGGCCTGCGCGCTGCGCCGCCCAGCAGATCTCCATGAAGGCGAGCCGGTTCTCCATCAGGAAGGCGATATGGTCGCCGGCCTTCAGTCCGAGCGAACGGAAGAGATGCGCGCCCTGGTTCGAGAGCTCGTCGAGCTCGCGATAGGTGATCGCCTTACCAGTGCCGGCCATCTGGTAGGCGATCTTTTCCGGATGCGTGCGCGCGTGAAGCGAGGGGTGGGTCACAGGCGTTTCCTTGGGGATTTTCTGTCGTCCCCGCGAACGAGGAGACCCATAACCACTGACCGTGGTCTTGAAATTGGGCTGGAGCCCCAGCCGGGCATAACCACGAACGCCTGTGGTTATGGGTCCCGGGGCAAGCCCGGGACGACACCTTTCGTGCGAGACGAAACCGAAGCGGCTTACAGCCGTTCCACGATCGTCACATTCGCCATCCCGCCGCCCTCACACATGGTCTGCAGGCCGTAACGCTTGTTGCGCTGCTTGAGTGCGTTGATAAGCGTGGTCATCAACTTGGTGCCGGAGCCGCCGAGCGGATGGCCGAGCGCAATAGCACCGCCATTGACGTTGAGCCTGGCCGGATCGGCGCCGGTGGTCTTCAGCCACGCAGTTGGCACCGAGGCGAAGGCCTCGTTGACCTCGAACAGGTCGATGTCGTCGATCTTCATGCCGGCCTTCTTCAGCGCGCGTTCGGTGGCCGGCAGCGGCGCCTCCAGCATGATCACGGGATCATGGCCCAGCATGCTCATGTGATAGATGCGCGCCAGCGGCTTGACCCCGAGCCGCTTCAGCCCCTTCTCGTTGACAACGAGCACGCCGGAGGCGCCGTCGCAGATCTGGCTCGAGCTTGCGGCCGTCAGCTTGCCGTTCTCGGCGATCAGCTTGACGCCCTTGATGCCCTCGCGGCTGACGTCGAAGCGGATGCCTTCGTCGATATGATGGGTATCGGTGGTACCGTCGGCGCGCGTGATCTGCACCGGCACGATCTCGTCCTTGAAGTGGCCGGCCTGCGTGGCCGCAATCGCACGCTGGTGGCTGCCATAGGAAAAGTCATCGAGCTCGTCTTTGGAGAGGCCGTATTTCTCCGCCATCATCTCCGCGCCGGTGAACTGGCTGAACATGATGTTGGGGTAGCGCTTCTCGATGTTCGGGCTCTTGTAGTAGCCGAACCCGTTCTTCTGCGGCAGCGACGAGGCAAGGCCCATGGGCACCCGCGTCATCGATTCCACGCCGGCGGCGATCACGATGTCCATCGAGCCGGACATCACGGCCTGCGCCGCGAAGTGCAGCGCCTGCTGCGAGGAGCCGCATTGCCGGTCGATCGAGGTGCCGGGCACGCTTTCCGGCAGCTTCGAGGCCATCACCGCGTTGCGCGCGATGTTGTTGGATTGCTCGCCGGCCTGCATCACGCAGCCTATGATCACGTCCTCGACCTCAGCCGGATCGGCGCCGGAGCGCTCGACCAGCGTGTCCAGCACGGTCGCGGCCAGGTCGGCCGGATGCCAGCCGGCAAGACGTCCTCCCTTGCGGCCGCCGGCGGTGCGAGCGGCGGCGACGATATAGGCCTCGGCCATGTCTTATTCTCCCTTAGGTGTTCTGGATGGGCGTTTCGAAGGATGGCGGGATTAAAAGGGTGCCTACGGATTTAGTCAATCAATCAATTAACTCTTGAGGTGAGGCGCAGCATCGGGTTATCTGCCCGGCGGACGTTCTCGGCAGGCAGATGGCAATAGAGTTGAATACCACCGTACCGACGCGATTTCCGGCGGGCAGGAACCCGACGGCGGAGAAGCTGCTGGTTGCCGCGAGCGAGCTGATGATCGAACGCGCTTCGATCGACGTGTCGCTGTCCGACATCGCCCAAAAGTCCGGCGTCAACGCCGCGCTGGTGAAGTATCACTTCGGCAACAAGGACGGTTTGCTGCTGGCGCTGCTCGCGCGCGACGCCGCAACCGAGATGTCGCAGCTCGAATATCTCTTAGGCCAGCCGATCTCCCCGACCGCGAAGCTGCGGCTGCACATTGGCGGCATCATCCGCGCGTATCACCAGTTCCCCTATATGAACCGGCTGATCCATTATCTCCTGCATGAGAGCAGCGCGGAGGCCGCCGACGAAGTCTCGAAATTCTTCGTCGCGCCGCTCCTGGATTTCCATCGCCGCCTGCTCGATGAAGGCGTGCGAGCCGGCGAATTCCGCGAGGTCGATCCGGTGTTGTTCTACACCAGCCTGATCGGCGCCTGCGATCACCTGTTCTTCGGTCGCCAAGCCATGTCGCGCGCGACCGGCGTCGGCCCGGTCACCGATGAGGTCTGCCGCGAATACATCAAGCATATGGAAGCGCTGATCTTCGGCGGCATGCTGAATCCGTCGACCCAGAAAGGTGTTGCGGCCGAGTGACTAGCTGAGTTCTGGAAGTCCCGAGTCTAGAGAAAGAAACGCCCAAGGAAAGGTTGTACCCATGCAGTTGAAAGACGTTGCCGTTCTCATCACCGGCGGTGGCTCCGGACTTGGCGCCGCCACCGCGCGCGCCATGGCCGCGAAGGGCGCCAAGATCGGCGTGCTCGACCAGAACAAGGAAAACGCCGAGAAGATCGCAGCCGAAGTGAAGGGCGTCGCGCTTCATGCCGACGTCACCAGCGAGGAGCAAGTGAAGGCGGCGATCGCCAAGGCGGAGGCCGCGCATGGCATTGCGCGCGTGCTGATGAACTGCGCCGGCATCGGCGGCTCGCAGCGCGTGGTCGGCAAGGATGGCGTCTATCCGCTGGAAAAGTTCACGCGCATCATCAATGTCAACCTGATCGGCACCTTCAACGTGCTGCGCCTGTTCGCGGAGCGACTTGCCACCGCCCAGCCGATCGGCGAAGAGCGTGGCGTCGTCGTTAACACCGCCTCGGTTGCCGCCTATGAAGGCCAGATCGGCCAGATTGCCTATTCCGCCTCGAAGGGCGGCATCGTCGGCTTGACCTTGCCGGCCGCGCGCGATCTCGCAAGCCTGAAGATCCGCGTCAACACGATTGCGCCTGGCATCTTCTTCACGCCGCTGTTGATGGGCTTGAACGAGGAAGCGCGCAAGAGCCTCGGCGCCCAGGTGCCGCATCCGGCCCGTCTCGGTGAGCCCGATGAATACGGTGCGCTCGCCGTGCATATCGTCGAGAACGCCATGCTCAACGGCGAAACCATCCGCCTCGATGGCGCCATTCGCATGGCCCCGCGGTAGGCGCTTCTCTCTTCCCTTCTCCCCTTGCGGGAGAAGGTGGCGCGGATGAAATCCGCGCCGGATGAGGGGTTCTCTCCGGCTGGCAACCCCTCACCGTATCGAATGCACGGCCAATGCCGGTGTAGCCCTCTCCCACAAGGGGAGAGGGCGCAGCAATTGGCATCGCGTTCGGGTGAGGCAGGAGTTAAGCGTGACCCAACCGCTTCTGATCGAACATCACGACGGCGTCGACTGGGTGACGCTCGATCGCCCCGAGAGCCTGAACGCGCTCGATCCTTCGCTGATCGACGCGTTGAATGTCTATTTCCAGGGCCTGCAGCGCAACCGCGATACGCGCGTCGTCGTGCTGAAAGGCGCCGGGCAGAACTTCTGCGCCGGCCTCGATCTCAAACACGCGATGCAGCGCCGCGCCGGGCAGCAGGAGCCGCCTGATGTCACCGAGTCGCTGGACTCGCAGCGTCGCATCGCCGACATCGTCATGCTGATGCGGCGGTGCCCGCAGCCGATCATTGCGCTGATCCAGGGCGCCGCCGCCGGCGGCGGCTTTGCGTTGGCGCTCGCTTCCGATATCCGCATCGCGACCAGATCGGCGCGGATGAATTGCGCCTTCATCAAGCTCGGCCTCGGCGGCTGCGATATCGGCACCAGCTATTTCCTGCCGCGCCTCGTCGGCGTCTCCGTTGCATCTGAGCTGATCCTCACCGGCCGCTTCATTGGTGCGGAGCGCGCGCTCGCGGTCGGTCTCATCTCTGAAGTGGTCGAGGAGGGTGGGCTCGATGCGGCGGCCGAGCCTTACATCGATGCGATGCTGGCGGCATCACCTGTAGGCCTGAGGCTCTCGAAGGAATGGCTCAACATGAGCGTCGATGCTGGCTCCCTGGAAGCGGCGATTGCGATGGAGGACCGCAACCAGGTCCTGTGCAGCCGCTCGGAAGATTTTGCCGAAGGTATCAGGGCCTTTCTCGAAAAACGAAAGCCTGTGTATATCAGGCGCTAGCAACGAAAGGTCCGCAAAGGACAAGAATTTCCGGGAGACGCAACATGGATGGGAATGCGGCCGAGGTGCTGGGCAAGCCGGGATTCCGCAAGATCGAATGGCTGCCGCGCGACATCGCCGTCGATCGGCGAGACGACGGCGCGATCGTCCTGAAGTCGCGCATTTCGCTCAGCCCTTACGAGACGCATATTCCTGCATCACTCGCGAAATGGGCAAGGGAGGCGCCGGAGCGGACCTGGCTTGCCCAGCGCACCGGCCCCGAGCGGCAATGGCGCAACCTATGCTATGCTGAAGCCAAGCGCACGGTGGATGCGCTCACGCAAGGTTTGCTCAATCTGAAGCTCGAGCCCGGCCGTCCGGTCACGATCCTCTCGGGTAACTCGATCGAGCACGCGCTGATGACGCAGGCGGCGATGCAGGCGCGGCTGCCGGCAGCGCCGGTGTCGCCGGCCTATTCGTTGATGAGCCAGGATCACCTCAAGCTTAAATATCTGTTCGACCTGGTCAAGCCGGCCGTAATCATGGTGCAGGACGGGCTGACCTTCGAGAAGGCCCTGCGCGCACTTGATCTGGACGGCGTCACCGTCGTCCACGTCGCGCGCCCCTGCGAGGGCATCAAGAGCGTCAGCTTCGCCGAGCTTACGGCTACTCCAGTCACTGACGATGTCGAAGCTTCGATCGCGCAGATCACGTCGCAAACGGTCGGCAAGCTGCTGTTCACCTCAGGCTCGACCGGCATGCCCAAGGCCGTCATCAACACCCAGGAGATGATGTGCGCCAATGCCGCGATGATGACGCAGGTGCGGCCGCGCGATCCCAATGGGCCGCTCGCGACCTATCTCGACTGGATGCCCTGGAATCACACCATGGGCGGCAATGCGCTGTTCAACCCGGTGCTGATCGACGGCGGCACGCTCTACATCGACGACGGCCGGCCGATGCCCGGCCAGTTCGACGAGACCATCCGTAACCTGCGCGAGATCTCGCCGACCTATTACGCCAACGTCCCCGCTGGCTATGCCGCGCTGGCGGCTGCGATGGAAAAGGACGATGTGCTGTGCCACAGCTTCTTCAGGAATCTCTCCGTGATGGCCTATGGCGGCGCGCGGCTGCCGGATGATCTCTACGATCGCATGCAAGCGCTCGCGGTGCGTACCACCGGCGAACGCATCGTGTTCTACACCGGCTGGGGTTCGACCGAGACCGCTCCGACCTCGACCGGCACCTATTGGGACACCGAGCGTGTCGGCCTGATCGGCCTGCCGTTCCCCGGCGTCGAACTGAAGATGGTGCCGTGCGGCGCAAAATATGAATTGCGCCTGCGCGGCGTCAACGTCACGCCCGGCTATTTCGGCCAGCCCGAGCTCACCAGATCGGTGTTCGACGAGGAAGGTTTTTACTGCATCGGTGATGCCGGCGTGTTCGTCGACCCCGATGATCCCGTGCAAGGCATCATCTTTGCCGGCCGCGTGGTCGAAGATTTCAAGCTCACGACAGGCACCTTCGTGCACGTCGGCTCGCTCCGCACCGATGCGATCGCGGCGGCAACGCCGGTGGTGCACGACGCGCTGGTGGCCGGGCAGGATCGCCCCTTCATCGGCCTGCTCGCCTGGCCCAATCTTCATGCCTGCCGGCAACTCATCGGCGATCCCAACGCAACATTCGAAGACGCGGTGAAGCATCCGGAGGTGATCGCCTGTTTCAGGCGCGGACTGGAGAAGCACAATGCTTCCATCTCCGGCGCCAGCAGCCGGCGCATCTCGCGCGCGATGCTGATGGTCGAGCCGCCCTCGATCGACGGCAACGAGCTCACCGACAAGGGCTACATCAACCAGCGCGCCGGTTTGGAACGTCGTGCGGCGCTGGTGGAAAGACTCTATGCTGATAAGCCGGGGGAGGACGTGATCATCCTGAATTGATCGTAGGATGGGTAGAGCGCAGCGACACCCATCACGTGTGACCGGACAGTCGATGGGTATCGCTTCGCTCCACCCATCCTACAAGGCAAGCCATCATCAACCCGAGTGAAACGCCATGAATTTCGATTTTTCCGACGAACAGAAGCAGATGCGCGACGAGGCGCGGAAATTCCTTAGCGAGCAATGCCCGCCGAAAGCGGTGCGCGCGGTGCTGGACGGCGAGGCCGCCTACGACAAGGATCTGTGGAAGGGCCTCGCAGAGATGGGTTTCCTTGGCGTCGCGATCCCCGAACAGTTCGGCGGCGCGGGCGCGGGCCATCTCGAACTCTGCGTGATCGCGGAAGAGATGGGCCGGGCGTTGGCGCCGGTGCCGTTCTCCTCCACCGTCTATCTCGCGGCGGAAGCCTTAATGCTCGCAGGCAGCGACGCGCAGAAGCGGAAATGGCTGCCGAAGATCGCCGCAGGCGAAGCCATCGGCACGCTGGCACTATTCGAGGGCAAGGGCAATCCATCGCCGAAGGTGATCAAGCTCACCGCCTCGGGTGATTCGCTTAACGGCACCAAGAAGCCGGTGCCGGACGGCGCCATCGCCGATTTCGCGGTGGTTGCCGCGCGCACCGGCTCGACGGGACGCGATGCAGATATCTCGCTGTTCCTGGTCGACCTCAAGGGCGGCGGTGTCGAGGTCAAGGAATTGACCAACATCGATCCGACCCGCGGCCAGGCGGAGATCATTTTCAGCAACGCCAGGGCCGAACCGCTTGGAGCCACCGGCGAAGGCTGGGGAATTATTTCGCAAGTGCTCGACCGCGCCGCAGTGCTCCTGGCGTTCGAGCAGGTCGGCGGCGCCGACCGCGCGCTGGAGATGGGGCGCGATTACGCGCTCGATCGCATCGCCTTTGGTCGGCCGATCGGCTCTTTCCAGGCGGTGAAACACATCCTTGCCGACATGTATGTCTCGGCGACCCTGGCGCGCTCCAATTGCTACTACGGCGCCTGGGCACTCTCGACCAACGCCGCGGAATTGCCGGAAGCGGCTGCGGCTGCGCGGATCAGCGCGACGCAGGCGTTCCAGCACTGCGCCAAGAACAACATCCAGGTCCATGGCGGCATGGGTTTCACCTGGGAGTTCGACTGCCACATGTACTACCGCCGCGCCAATGCCACCGCGCTCGGCCTCGGCAGCCTCTCCTATTGGGAGGATGCGCTGATCGACCGCATGCGCAAGAAGAACGCGGCGTAAATCGTAGTGACCGTAGGATGGGTAGAGCGAAGCGAAACCCATCAAACCGGTGGCGGCAACTGATGGGTTTCGCTGCGCTCTACCCATCCTACGACGCCACGAACCACGGCCGAGGATTTAGAAGATGAACTTCGACGACACCCCGCAGGAAGCCGCGTTCCGCGCCGAGGCGAGAGCCTGGATCGCGGCGAACGCCCCGAAGCAATACGAGGAAGAGCTGCGCAAATCCTCGCTCGGCCGTACTCAGCTCAAGAATGCCAATATTCTAGAGGTCGCAAGAGCCTGGCAGAAGAAAAAGGCGGATGCCGGTTGGGCCTGCCTGCACTGGCCAAAGGAATATGGTGGCCGTGGCGCCTCGCCGATCGAGCGCGTGATCTGGCAACAGGAAGAAGGCCCGTACGGCAGGCTCTCCGCGATGTTCATCATCGGCCATGGCATGTGCGGCCCGACCATGATGGCGTTCGCCCGCGAGGAGCATAAGCGCCACTATCTGCCGCCGCTGGCCTCAGGCGAAAAGATCTGGTGCCAGCTCTTCTCGGAACCCGCCGGTGGTTCCGACGTCGCGGGGCTTCGTACCCGCGCGGAGAAAAAAGGCGACGACTGGATCATCAACGGGCAGAAGATCTGGACGTCGGGCGCGCATTATTCCGACTACGGCATCCTGCTCACCCGGACCGATCCCGCTGTCCCTAAGCACAAGGGACTCACGATGTTCTTCCTGGACATGAAGAGCCCGGGTGTCGAGGTGCGGCCGATCAAGCAGGCCAGCGGGCAGTCCGACTTCAACGAAGTCTATTTCACCGACATCAGAATCCCCGACCATCAGCGGCTTGGCGAAGTCAATGACGGCTGGAACGTCTCGCTGACCACGTTGATGAACGAGCGCATGTCGATCGGTGCGGGTGTTGCGACCGGTTTCCCGGAGCTGTTCGAGTTCTGCAATAATCTGATGCTGGAAGACGGCCCCGCGATCGAAGACCGCAGCGTTCGTTCAAGGCTCGCAAACTACGCGGTGAAGGCGAGCGGGTTGAAATACACCAGCATGCGCGCGATCTCTGCGCTGTCGAAAGGCGAGCGGCCCGGTCCGGAGAATTCCATCGGCAAGCTCGTAGCGGGCTCGATGATCCAGGAGGTCGCGATGTACGCGCTCGACCTGCAGGGCGCCGCCGGCGTCGTGAGCGGGCCGGAAGACGCGGAACTCGCCGGCAAGTTCCAGGCGATGCTGCTCCGTGCGCCCGGCACGCGGGTCGAGGGTGGCACCGACGAGATCATGCGCAATATCATCGCTGAACGGGTATTGGGATTGCCCGGTGACATCAGGGTCGACAAGGACGTGCCGTTCAACCAGATACCGACCAAGGGAAGATCCTAGACCCTCATCCTGAGGAGCCCGCAGAGCGGGCGTCTCGAAGGATGCAGGCCCGGCCGGGGCCTCGTGGTTCGAGACGGCGCTTTGCGCCTCCTCACCATGAGGAGCTAATAGCGAACGAGAACAGAGATCGAGAGGTCCGCCAATGAATTTCGACGACACCCCGCAGGAAGCCGAATTCCGCGCCACCGCCCGCAAATGGATTGACGCCAACGCGCCAAAGGAACTCGAGGCGGAGCTCTCGAAATCCTCGCTTGGCCGCATCCGCCTTACCAATCACGACATCGTCGAGGTCGGCAAGGCCTGGCAGAAGAAGAAGGCCGAGGGCGGTTGGGCCTGCCTGCATTGGTCGAAGGAATATGGCGGCCGCGGTGCGACCCCGATCGAGAAGGTGATCTGGCAGCAAGAGGAAGGCGTCTATGGCAAGCTCACGCAGCCGTTCCAGATCGGCGAGGGCATGTGCGGCCCGACCGTGATGGCCTATGGCAGCGAGGAGCATAAGCGCCGCTATCTGCCGAAGCTTGCTTCGGGTGAAGAGATCTGGTGCCAGCTCTTTTCCGAGCCTGCGGGCGGCTCCGACGTCGCGGGGCTGCGCACGCGCGCGGAAAAGCAGGGCGACAACTGGATCATCAACGGCCAGAAGATCTGGACGTCTGGTGCGCATTATTCCGATTACGGGCTCTTGATCACGCGCACCGATCCGAGCGTGCCAAAGCACAAGGGACTCACCATGTTCTTCCTGGACATGAAGAGCAAAGGCGTCGAAGTGCGCCCGATCAAGCAGGCCAACGGCATGCAGGAGTTCAACGAGGTCTATTTCACCGACGTGGTGATCCCGGACAGCCAACGGCTTGGCGCGGTCGGCGATGGCTGGAACGTCTCGCTGACCACCTTGATGAACGAGCGCATGTCGATCGGCGCGCGGCTCGCGACCGGCTTTCCCGAAATGTTCGAGTTCTGCTCGAGTTTGATGATGGACGACGGCCTTGCGATCGATGATCCCGCCGTGCGTTCGAGGCTCGCGAGTTGGGCTGTGAAGGCAAGCGGGCTGAAATACACCAGCTATCGCGCAATCTCTTCGCTCTCCAAGGGCGAGCGTCCTGGGCCGGAGAACTCGATCGGCAAGCTCGTCGCCGGCACCATGCTGCAGGACATCGCGACTTATGCGATGGACCTGGAAGGCGCCGCCGGCGCGCTCACGGGCGCTTCGGAGGAAGAGGCGAACGGCCAGTTCCAGCAGATGCTGCTGACCTCGCCGTCGATGCGTATCGCCGGCGGCACGGATGAAATTTTGCGCAACATCATCGCCGAACGCGTGCTTGGCCTGCCCGGCGACATCCGGGTCGACAAGGACGTGCCGTTCAACAAGATCCCAACCAAAGGACGTTGATCATGGATGCGAAAACGCCGAGCCCGCACTACACGACGGAAGACCGCATCGGCGTGCTCGAAGAGCTCCTGAACGAGCGCTACTCCGTGCGCGCCTTCCTGCCGCGCGAAGTGCCGCGGGAGATCATCAAGCAAGTGCTTAACGTCGCGCAGCGCACCGCGTCGTGGTGCAACAGCCAGCCCTGGCAGGTCCTGATCGCAAGCGGCGAGGCCAAGGAACGGTTCCGCAAATTGATCTATGCCGAGGCGGCTTCCGGCGCCGGGGACGACCATGACTTCGCGCCGCCACGCGAATATGTCGGGGTCTATCTCGCGCGCCGCCGCGAGAGCGGCTTCCAGCTCTACAACACGCTCGGCATCATCAGAGGCGACAAGGCCGCGTACGCAAGACAGGCGCTGGAGAACTACAATTTCTTCGGCGCGCCGCATGTCGCGATCATCCATACCAACGAGCCGCTCGGTATCTACGGTGCGATCGATTGCGGCGCCTATGTCTCTAACTTCCTGCTGGCCGCCCAGGCACTCGGGCTCGGCACCATCCCGCAGGCGGCGCTGGCGCGGCATTCCGGCCTGATCCGCCGCCACTTCGATCTGCCCGACGACCGCCGCGTCGTCTGCGGCATCTCGTTTGGCTACGCCGACCACGGCCACAAGGTGAACAGCTATCGGACATCAAGGGCGACCGTCGCGGATACCGTGACGTTTGTGGACGAGTAGTCTCTTCAGGTGACTCTCACCCTCCCCTGCAAGGGGAGGGTCGACGCGAATGAAATGAGCGGCGGGGAGGGGTCAGGTCTCTCCGCGTGTGACACTGCCCGTGTTGAGAGAGCTGACCCCTCCCCGTTTCGCATTCCGCTTCGCTGCATGCGAACCGACCCTCCCCTTGCAGGGGAGGGTGAGCATCCTCTAAAACCTTGGCGGCCGCTTTTCGGCCCGTGCCCTGATCCCCTCCTGGATCTCGGGGCCGCGCAGGCTTTCGCGGTGTCGGTGGTCGGCAGCTTCCGAGTCCAGCGCGCCGCGGGCGAATTCGTTGATGGCGCGCTTCATGCCGGCCATCGCGCGAGGCGCATTGGCGGCGAGAATATTGGCAAGCCGGTCGACCTCCTCGTCCAGCGCTTCCTCCGGCACCATCGCGGTGAGATAGCCGATCCGCAGCATTTCCACCGCGCCGATCTTCTGCCCGGTCAGGAACAGCATCTTGGCGTTGTCGAAGCCGAGCCGCGTCACGTAGCGCCTGATCCCGCTCGGGTAATAATGCAGGCCAAGCTTTGCCGCCGGCATGAACATCTCCGCGGTGTCGACGCCGATGCGGAAGTCGCAGGCGAGCGCCAGATCGGTCGAACCGCCATAGACGCCGCCATTGAGCCGGCAGATCGTGGGCACGCCGAGATCTTCGAGTCGGTTCGCCACGCCTTCGAACGCGGAACCCGTGCTCGGCTCGTCGCCCGTGGCGCGCGCCGATACCGAATTGAGATCATAGCCGGCGGAGAAAGCGCGGCCGGTGCCGGTCAGGACCAGCACGCGGACGGCCGGATCGGCCTCGACGCGGTGGAACAGTCCCACCAGCTCGACCAGATCTTCCGCCTGCAGCCGGTTCATGTGCTTCGGACGGTTGAGGCGGATGGTGGCGCGAGGGCCCGAAATCTCGAGCAGCGGCGGGGTTGCGGTCTCTGCCGCGTCAGACATGGTTTGCTCCATTGTTGGTTCTCCAGCTCACGCCGCCTGGCCTCGGTCTCGGCGTCGATCGTCTCGGCGAGCTCGGGCCTGTTGGCTGCTTCGCGGACGTGGTAATCCACGCCCGCTGCCGGAAGGTGCCTTTCCCTGCCAACCCCGTCAACGACGGCTGGCAAATGGCTGCATTCCGTCTCGGTCTTACCCGTTTGGGCATGCCGGACGTCCTCGCCAGCGCCTAATTTGCCTGACAAAGTGGTGAGATTGGCGAACAAAAGCGCGACGTTTCCCGTATATCAGGGAGAGGCTGCCGTGCGGGGCGGCTTCGGATTATGAAATCGCGACGACATTCACTGCTTAGAAATTGGTTGGTTTCCTATGGATACCTCACATCTTGCTCAACACGCAGGGACTGCCGGCACCTTGTTCGCGTCGATCTTCGTGATCGCCACCACCACGATGCGGACGATGATCCCTTTGCGGGTTTTCGGCATCCTCGCGAATATCGTCCTGATCATCACGGCGATCCCGATCCATAACTATCTGGTCATCCTGCTGCAGGTGATCATGCTGCTGGTCAATTCCTATCGCCTGCACCAGATGCTGCAGCTCGTCCGCGACGTGAGGAAATCCGTCAACAGCGATCTGTCGATGGAATGGCTGAAGCCATTCATGACCGAGCGCAAGTGCAATGCCGGCGAAGTCCTGTTCTACAAGGACGAGAAGGCCGACAGCATGTTCTACATCGTCAGCGGCCGCTTCCGCCTGGTCGAGTCCGGCATCGAACTGCCGGTCGGTGCCATTGTCGGCGAACTCGGCATGCTGTCGCCCTCGAACGTGCGCACGCAAACGCTGGAATGCGTCGAGGGTGGCGTCATCCTTGCGGTGAGCTACGATCAGGTCGAGCAGCTTTATGTGCAGAACCCGGCCTTCGGCTTCTACTTCCTCAGGCTTGCCAGCGTGCGGCTGTTCCAGAATATCGATACGCTGGAGCAGCGGCTGGCCCAGCACGTTGCGGCGGTAGAGCCGAAGCCGGCATGACGAGCGAGAGTGCAACCGTGGCGGACGACGACGGCATCCTGTCCTCGTTGCGTTATCTGTTCGCCGATTTCCTCGGCGATGAGGACGCCACGCGACCAGTACTCCCCGAGGGATTGCCGGAGAGCGTCGCGGCGGTCGCAAGCGACGCGATTGACCTCTTGATTGACTATCAGAGCACAGGCTATGCCCAGCTCTATGTCGACCGCTTGCGGCGCTTTGTCGGCAGGCGCGACGTCGATGAGGCGATGCTCGCCGATATCGCGCGGCTGATGGCGCATCGCATGGCCTATGAGGACCCGATCCGGATCGCGCAATTGAAACTGTGCGAGCTCGACGACAGGGGCGCGCAGCCCGGATCCGTGGACATCAGGCGATTTCGATTCGACGAGTTGGTCGGTTCGCTGCCGGCCGCGGTCGCCGAACCGGTACTTGATATGTTGGAGTGGCTGGGCTGGTCACGAAGGACGGTCAAGGTCCGCTTCTCCACCAGGAACCGCTTCAGCATCCGCCGCCTGAAGCTTGAGGCGGCCCTCAAGCGCTGGCGGTTGTTCTCGGTTCGCTACGCCAAGGAGCGGGTGTGGGTGGAGCGTTGGCTGCACATGATCAACCGCAGCCTGGCCAAGCAGCCGGCCGGGGCCCTCGCGGTCATCCAGACGGCGACGATGATCGAAGGTTATGGCGCGAGCTACCGCCAGGGCCTGGCCGACTGGCACATGATCATCGACGATCTCGCCAAGCCGACCTTCGATGGCGTGCTTGCCTTGCCGGATCTCGCGGGGGCCATCGCGGAGGCCCGTGCGGCGGCCATGCCCGATCCGCGGCAGGCAGCGCTGAAGCGCAAGATCGCGGAGATCCGCGCCCGCCTCCCGGCCGGCGCAAACGCAGCGGCCGGCTGATTTCATGCTCTATCGCAGGCCGTCCTCGCGCGATTTCAGTTTCGGCGGCTCGTCATAGCCGCGCCGGCTCGAATAGAACAGCAGCGCCATCAAGCCGACGCCGATGACAACGGAAAACACGCTGCCGATCGCCATGGCTGCGTAGCCTTGGCCCGGCATCGCCGCACCCGGCAATGTCAATCCCTGATAGGCAAAGACGCCAACGGCCGCCAGAATCGCGAGCAAGACAAGGGTAATCGCCACTCGCATGGTTGCTGCCTTTCCTGTTTGGATAACAAGAACCGGCAGGCGTCCTGCGTTCCTGCGAACGCTGCTATTTCGCGGCGGGAGCCAGTTCGCTGAGGGCACACTCTCCCGCGGCAATCAGTTCCCCCAGCGTGGTCTTGCCACTCCCGGCGCATCGGATGATTTGCCTTGCGATTCTTTTGCGAACCGAATGGCGCCCGCCGTGCTGCGTTTGCTCGCAGATCTGATCCAAAGCGGCGTTCATCTTTGCCAAGGTTTTCGAATCAAACTTGCCCTCGATCATTTTGCCCCTCCCTGATCTCTCCTCTCATTGCTCGCATCGACATGGCGGACGGTAAGCATGGCGCTGACATCGAGTACATTCTCGGTCTGCCTGGCTTTCTTCAGCAACGCATCGCGCTCGCGGCCGAGCGGCAATCGGCGCGCGGCGGCGCGTGCGTCGCGGGCGAATTTCTGCAAACGGACCTCGAATGGCTCGGTCGGCCGCGATCTGTTTCGCTTCTTCTTCATGCCGCCTCCGATCTGGAAGCGAAGCTAATCTGCCGCCTCGACAGCGTCCTTAACCTATGAAAGCCGATCAAACCAAAGGTGCAAATCTTCGGCGACTGGAACGTTTGCAGCCGCCGGACGTAAGCCCGTTGCTTCCGCTATCCGTCCCCGGAGGATGGCGGCGGCACTCCGATGGCAGGCCCCGGCGAGAGAGGTTGCCGGGCCGTCGAAGCATCAGGAAAGCAGCCGATGACACGTTCCAGCCAGGGCATCGTCAGGGACAAGAAGGGCGAGGAGCAGCCTGCCGACAAGGGCCGCGCTCAGACCGTGCACAAGACGGATCCGAAGCGTTCGGTTTCGAAGGAAGCGACCCGCGATCCCAAGCTCACCGACGATAGCAAGACGCCGGGTTCGGGCATGGGGCCCGACGACAGCGGCGACGCGCCGACGGGGTAGGAAGGGACGCGCGTGCTTGCGGCGCTGCGCGTCGCGGCGACCCGACGTCAATGCGTCCATGTTACTTGGAGCCATTGTCCAGTCTGGCGACGATGCGCACCCCCTGCCAGATCTCGATCGTGCCGCCGCTGAAGTGCTGGCGTGCCTTGGCGACCGCCTCTTCGTCCGTCTCGCTTTCCAACTCCATCCGCTCGCGAATGTGGCCATCGATTCCCAATAGATAGGCCCGGTATTCCTGCATCACATTTCCCCGACTGCACCGCTGCGCATCGTCACAGACCTGGTTCCGCCCGCGCATTAACATGTGGTGAGTGTGCTTGAAGAAACTTGCTTTTCGGGCGTCAACGAGCGCAACCTGATAGAGTATGATATACAAGTAGCCACCTGAGAGTGAATAACATAGGTTATTGAAATTGGGCCTATCCGTACTCGACTTATTGGCGGGAGACCGTTCCTTTGAGTCCACTCGTTCGTAGGCTTGAGCAGTTTGTGCGACTGTCCTCGTCGGATCGCGCGTTCCTCACCCGCGCGGCAGGGGAACGGCTGCGCAAGTTCGGTCCCCGGGTCGATGTCGTGCGCGAAGGCGAGAGACCAAGGGACGTGCAATTGGTCCTTGCCGGCTGGGCATGCCGCTACAAGCAGTTGGAGGATGGGCGGCGCCAGGTGGTATCCTTCTTCCTGCCCGGCGATATCTGCGACCTCAACGTCTTTATCCTGCGCGAGATGGACCATTCGATCGGCTCGATCACGGACGTCACCATCGCCGACCTCTCGCGCGAATTCTTCGAGGAGATCAGCGCCAGATATCCGCGCATCGTTACGGCGCTCTGGTGGGAAAGCCTGGTCGATGCCGCGATCCAGCGCGAATGGACGCTGAACCTCGGCCAGCGCACGGCGCTGGAGCGCATGGCACATCTGTTGTGCGAGTTGTTCTTCCGCCTACGTCTCGCGGGTCTCACCAGCGGCGACAGTTGCGAGTTCCCTTTGACGCAGGCCGATCTTGCCGACGCCAGCGGGCTATCCAAGGTGCATGTCAACCGCACCCTGCAGGAATTGCGCTCGGCGAACCTGATCGTGTTGAGAGGCAAGACGCTTGTCGTGCCGGATCTTCGGCGCCTGATGGATGCCGGCCTGTTCAACGCCAACTATCTGCATATGGAGCGCGAAGGCCGTCAGCTCGATGCTATCGAGTGATGCCGGCTGGTCGGTGATCGCGCGCTGCCATCTGCTCGCTTGCTGTCGCTGGAAGCGAGCGATCGCTTCGGTTGTTTCCTGCACTTGCGATCACTGGTTACAAGCCGGCCCGCCCTTATGGACGCCAGATGGGTCGGAAACGGTGAGCATCCGATGCTTCGCCTGCGGTTGCGCTTGGTATCACGTACGCCTGGAGGTCGCTGGGCGGGAATGGTCGCTCAGCGCCGGTCGCTGCACCGCGACGTAGGCGCGTTTCGGGTCATCTCGCAAGGTCTTCTTGGGCAGCCCATTTCGTCCGCCTTGTTTGGAGGGGATATCTATTTGTCTTTCCAGCTTTTTTCCATGGGCGATGGCGTCGCGTTCAAGACATCGGGATCGTACTGGGCGAGCGCTCCTGCGCGCGACTTGGGCCCGAGGACAAATCGCCATCGGCCATCGCGTTAACCTTTATCGCCTGCGCGGCGATGCCGCAGCACTATCGCCATAGGGCCACACCATATGAATTTTGGAGGGCCGAGAGGTGCATTCGGGCGCGGGAGATGCCATAAATGGCCGCAGGTTTTGAATATTGCGGGTTTAAGAAGTTGCGCTGACACCCAGGTCCGGTTCTTCTCCATCATTTTCCATCAGTCGCAGCGAAGGGCGTCAGCTTTGTCGTTTCCATCCATGTCGTCGTCGGTCCCGGTTGCAGCGCTGGTCGGATGGATGCTGCTGCTAACCGCCAAGCACATCGTGGCGGATTTCCTTCTGCAGAATTCCTGGATGGCAATCGGCAAGGATCAGAAGATCGGCTGGGCACTGCCCTTATTCACGCATTGTCTCGTGCATCTCGCGACCTCGCTGCTCCTGATCCTGGTGATCGCGCCGAGATTCTGGTTCGTCGCCTTTATCGATTTCTTCGTCCACCTTGCGGTGGATCGTGCCAAGGGAATCACCACCTCGACCTTCGGCGTCACCACCGAACATCCCTGGTTCTGGTCACTGATTGGCATCGATCAGGCGCTACATCACCTGACCAGTTTCGGCCTTGCGATCTTCATGGCCGCGAACTGAGTCGCGTCGGCGGATCTCTGCAGACATTCGTGTTGCCTTGGCGTCGTCAGGCGCGGCGTTCCGATTCGCTCAAGAATGGCAATCATCGCGGACGGCTGGTGGCGCCCGTGGTTAACCCTTCGTTAGAGAATTGCACGGCATCTTCCGGACGAGGGAGAACTGCAATGTTTTCAAGCCGCAACGCCTTCGAGAACGACGTTTGCCCGGTCCGCGACGAGCTGCTCGGACAAATGTACCGGGCCAACCCCGCCGGCCTTCAGGCCCTGGTTGAGAGCGTCTCGTCCGATGTCCGGGCCATGCTGGCGCTGTTCTGCTATCACCGCCATCATCTGCATTCGCTGGCGCTGGCGATCGCCGCGAGCTGCAGCGAACGCGACCTCGTCTATTTCGGCGGCCACGTCGGCAGCAGCCTTTATAAACTGTCCCGCCAACCGGCCCGCTCTGCAACGCCCTCGCATGGCGGCCGCAAGCCGATCACACTGTCGACCAAGCCGCTCGCGACCTTTGTGCCGATCGTCGACGAGATCGACGAGGAAGAGGTTGCGGAGACCGTGACTGCCTGAGCCCATACGTACGGGCCACGAACTCTCCCTCATCCCGAGGAGCCGCAAAGCGGCGTCTCAAGGGATGGGCCACGGGCCTCATGGTTCTCCCGGCGATGCGAAGCATCGTCCGGAGACGGCGCTTCGCGCCTCCTCACTATGAAGGACTCCCGCTACATCCGGGCTATGATCCTACGATTCAACTGCCAACGCCGGCAATCCGTGCCGGCGTCGTGCCATCGTGCATTCGGCGTCGCCGGGCATGCAGGTGCGGCAGACCTCGGGCCGCACCGCATAGATCGCGCAGCTCGTGGCCACGCCGATGTCGCCTGACAGCGCCGAGCAGCGGTCGCCGTCGCAGCGCATGCCGGATTGCCTTGCATTGACGTATCGCTGCGGGATCAGGTCGAGCTCCGCGTCATCCTCGATGGTGAAGCGCGGCCAGTTCTCCGAATAGAAGCAGCACGCACCGCAGGCTTGGCAGGGATTTTCGATTGCCATCAGATGTCCTTCGGCGCTTCCCAGACCAGGCTGCGGCGCCAGCGCGCCCGCAGCAGGTCGCGCCGTTCAGGATATTTCTCGTCATGATAGGTCGCGTCGATCACGCGGTCGGTGCGGAAACTGCGGAAATCCTTCCGTAGCTCGCACCATGCCGCCAGGATCCGCACCGCTTCGTGATAGCCGACCGCGATCGGCCAGATCGTGCGTTCGGTGTCCCGGCCACGTTCATCGCGATAGTTGAGCGTGATCTTCTTGCCGTCGTGGATCTGCGCGCGTGTCCGCACCATGTCGATGCGGTCGGGCTCCCGGTTCCACGCCGAGCGGGCGCGGCTTGCGGGTTCAAGCACGAATGGCCGCAAGCGTTCCGGCACGGTATCGGCGATCTTCGCCATCAGATCCTGCGCGGCGCGCGCCAGCGCCGGATCGGCGTGGCCCGTCACCCAGCTCGCGCCGAGCACGCAGGCCTCGATCTCGTCGGGGGTGAGCATCAGGGGCGGCAGGTCGAATCCCTTTTCCAGGATGTAGCCCATGCCGGCTTCGCCGCGAATCGGCACGCGCTGCTCGATCAGGGTCGCGATGTCGCGATAGATCGTGCGCTTGGATGTCTCGAGTTCGGCGGCGATCGCATCCGCGGTCAGCGGTTTGCGGGTGCGCCGAAGCACCTGGATGATCTGAAACAGCCGGTCGGCGCGTCTCATGGTCGGTCTCTTTAGCTGGTCGGTTCCGGGCCGTCGATTTTCCCAAGATCGGCCTCGCCGCTGCTGACAGAATGTTGGCAGCAGGGGGTGGCTATAACTGGACAACACCTCAACTGAAGGGAATTTGTCCATGCTGAATCCTCTTGGTAGGGGCGGCCTCGATAGCCGTCTTGGAAGGTTTAGGCGAGCCCAAATCTTTACGTTGGAACAGCTCGTCACGATCCACACCGTCTCCTCCGATCTCCGATGGGCGCTCATCGAACTGGCCTTGCGTTCGATCGTGGCCCTGCTCGCGGCCGGCGGGAGGCAGCTGGTTTTTCGCAGCCGTCGTCTCGTGAAACGGGCCCGTTTGGCCACCCATTTTACCCCTGCTGACACCATGGTGGCAGCAGGGGGCCGCTAGGTTTGGGCATCGTTCTTGGAAATTGGGAGGCTCCAGATGATCATTCTCCATGGCTTCGGTCCGGGGTTCGGCTTGCCGGAAATCAGCCCCTTCGTGACCAAGACCGAGGTTCAATTGAAAATGGCGGGGCTTGCCTATTGCAAGGAAAAGGCGATGCCGCCGAGTTCGCCGAAGGGGCAATTGCCCTATATCCGGGACGAGGCGGAGACGATCGCCGATTCGACCTTCATCCGCGCGCATATCGAAGGCAAATACGGCTTCGACTTCGATGCGCCCTTGAGCCTGCAGGCGCGCGCGCAGGCCTGGGCGTTCGAACGGATGATCGAGCACCACGTCTATTGGGCCATGGTCGGCGCGCGCTGGGTCGATGAAACCAATTTTGCCAAGGGGCCGGCGCATTTCTTCGACGGCGCGCCGGAGCATCTGCGCGAGAAATTGCGCGAGGACGCACAATTCCGCGTCGCCGAGAACTATCTGCTCTCGGGCCTCGGCCGCCATGCACCCGATGAGGACGTCGACCTCGCCATCCGCTCGCTGTTTGCGCTTTCCGTTCAGCTCGGGGACAAACCGTATCTGATGGGCGATGCGCCGTGCGGCACTGATGCCACCGCATTCGGGGCGCTTGCGGGAATCCTCACCCCCTTTTTCGACTCCCCGCTACGCGCGCAGACCGAGAAGTTCAGGAATCTCACCGACTATGTTGATCGGATGATGAGACAGTATTATCCGGAGTTCGCTTGGTCGCCGCTGCGCGAGGCTGCTTAACTAAGGTGAGTTGCAGGCTGGAGCTGGCCCTTCAGTGCCGCCACCTCTGCCTCGAGCTCGGCGATGCGTACGTCACGTGCGGCCAATGCCTCCGCCACATCGGCGGCATCGAACTTCTGCGGAATGTGCTGCGGGCAGTTGGTGTCCCAGGCCGATATCTTGAACAGGATCACCTGCTCGGGCCGGGCCCTGTAATCCCCGGGCATCAGCGATTGCGTCAGCGCCGGGTCATCGTCGACCACGCGCGCTTCCCCCCACAGCTTGACGCGTCTGCGATGCGCGTAATCCATCACGAAGATATACGCCTTCGGATTCTCCGACAGGTTGCCTTGCGTGATGTACTGCCGGTTGCCCCTGAAGTCGGCGAACGCGATGGTGCTGGCGTCCAGGACCTTGATGAATCCCTTCGGTCCGCCGCGGTGCTGGATATAGGGCTGGCCGTCGGCTGAGGCGGTCGCGAAATAGAAACTGTTGGTGTTGGCGAGGAAGGCCGCGAGATTGAGGTCGATCTCGGTGCGCCAGCCGCGTTGTTCGACCTGGGCATAGGCCTCGCGCGACCCTTTGCGCGCCTGGATCGCCTTCACCGCCGGCGTGAAGGCGACGTCGCTTGGATAAATGTCGGTATCGGACATTTGAGCCTCCCTGGCACGGAGCGCCAAAGCGTTCTTCCACGGCTCAAAGTGGGATGGACTCCCGAGTTAAACAATTAAGGCGATTGACACTTCACTGTTGCGGACTATGCAATAATGCCATGGACCGCATTGATGCCATGCAGACCTTCGTTGCCGTGGCCGATCTGCAGGGCTTTGCCCCTGCGGCGCGAAAGCTCGGGCTGTCGCCATCGGCGGTAACCCGACTGATCGCGGCGCTGGAGGAGCGGCTTGGCGCCCGGTTATTGCAGCGAACCACGCGATCCGTGACCCTGACCGATGCCGGCTCCCGCTATCTGGAGCGTGCGCGGCGCATTCTTGCCGATCTCGAAGAAGCCGAGGAGGCCGTTGAAGGCGAACGCACGCGGCCGGCCGGACGATTGGTGATCTCGGCGCCGGTCGGCTTCGGCCGCCTGCATGTCAGCCCCATGGTGACGGCCTATCTGAAGCGCTATCCCGATGTCGGCGCCGACCTCAGGCTCTCCGACCGCATGATCAACCTCGTGGAGGAGGGCGTCGATCTTGCCGTCAGGATCGGACATCTGCCGGATTCGACGCTTGTTGCACGTCACGTCGGCGAGATGCGGCGCATCGTGGTGGCGTCGAAGGGGTATCTGAGCGCCCGCGGCGAGCCGGGCCGGCCCGCGGATATACCAGCGCATGACACCATTCAGTTCGGCGCCATGACGGCGGCGCCGGACTGGCGCTTCCTCGAGGAAGGGCAGGAGGTTCGCGTTTCGCCGAGCCCGCGCTTTTCATCCAACAGCGCCGATGCCGCGATTCAATATGCCGAAGCCGGAGGCGGTCTGACGCGGGTACTCGCCTATCAGGCGGCTGCTTCGCTGAAGGCAGGGCGGCTCAGAATCGTGCTGGCGAAATTCGAGCAGCCGCCGCTGCCGATCCACATCGTCTATCCGACCTCGCGCCTGCTCTCGGCCAAGGTACGCACCTTCATCGATCTGGTGACCGAGACCGCGGATTGGAAGTTTGCCTGAGGTCGTGCTACGCGCGCTCTGGAGCGCCATCTCTCTTCGGCATCACGCGAAACGTTCCGTTGGCGCGAGCGATGATGACGTCGTCGACCTTCACTAGGCTCTGCGCGAAACAGATGGTGCTGCCGGTCTTGATCACATCGGTCTCGACCGCGAGCCACTGCCCGATCTCGGCGGTGCCGATGAAATCGACCGCAAGCGAGACTGTCACCAGCGAGGATGTCCAGCCCATCACTTGGGCGCAGCTATAGCCCATCGCGTTGTCGGCAAGCGCCGCGATCAATCCACCATGGATCAGACCGCGCGAGTTGGTGTGCGGCTTTGCGAGCCTGAGCCCCATGATCACGGCCCTTTCAGTGCGTTTCGAATAAAGCGGTTCCCAGGGATCGGTAAGCGGGCTCTTGCGGAAGTGAGGCTCAAAGCTTTCAGGAACGTCGGCGATGACGGAAGTATCGGTGCTCATGGTCGGCTCGTATGTCTGGTGCTCTCGACGCCATTGAACGCGATGTCGATGACAGTTTCACCGCATACAAAGTTTTAAACGGCGTCTGCGCGGATGTTTGAAACGGATCACCGCATTTCGTCATTGCTTCGCTGCGCTCGCAATGACGGTGTCGCCCGTAGGATGGGTAGAGCGAAGCGAAACCCATCAAATCGCACTCAATGTCTCGAGGGTGGTGGGTTTCGCTTCGCTCTACCCACCCTACGATTCTACAACGGCAGGCCGACGTAATTCTCCGACAGCGACGTCGACGCCGCCTTGGAGCTGACGAGATACTCCAGCTCGGCGAGCTGGATCCGTGCACCGAATTCGCCCTGGTCGGGGAATTTGTGCAGCATTGAGGTCATCCACCAGGAGAAGCGCACCGCCTTCCAGACCCGCGCCAGCGCCTTTGCGGAATAATTGTTGATGCAGGCGGAGGATTTCTCGTCGTAATATTCGCGCAGCGCCTGTGAGAGGTAGTGGACGTCGCTGGCGGCGAGGTTCAATCCCTTGGCGCCGGTCGGCGGCACGATATGCGCGGCGTCGCCGGCCAGGAACATCCTGCCGAAGCGCATCGGCTCGGCGACGAAGCTGCGCAGCGGCGCGATGCTCTTTTCGATCGAAGGCCCGGTGACGAGTTCGTCCGCCGCCTTCTGGTCGAGCCGCCGCTTCAACTCGTCCCAGAACCGCTCATCGGACCATTGGTCGATATGATCGTCGAGCGGACACTGCACGTAATAGCGGCTGCGGTGCATCGACCGCATCGTGCACAGCGCGAAGCCGCGCTCGTGGTTGTTGTAGATCAGCTCATGCGAAACTGGCGGCGTATCCGAGAGGATGCCGAGCCAGCCGAACGGATAGATCCGCTCATAGGTTTTGATTGCGGAAGCCGGTACGCTGGCGCGGCTGACGCCGTGGAAACCGTCGCAGCCCGCAATGAAGTCGCAGGCGATCTCGCCCGCTTTGCCGTCCTTTACATAGCTGACGCGCGGATGGTCGGTGTCGAAATCATGCGGCTGGACGTCGGCGGCCTGGTAGATGGTGGTGAGCCCGGCCTTCTGCCGCGCGTTCATCAAATCGAGCGTCACTTCGGTCTGGCCGTAGATCATGACCGTCTTGCCGGTCGCAGCATGCATGTCGATGCGATGGCGAGCGCCGCCGAAGGCGAGTTCCAGCCCGTGATGGATCAGGCCTTCGCGATGGGCACGCATCCCGGCGCCGACTTCGTCGAGTAGCCTGACCGTGCCCTCCTCCAGGAGGCCGGCGCGGATGCGCCCAAGCACATAGTCGGCCGTCTGCCGCTCCAGGATGACATTGTCGACCCCATAGGCGTGAAGTAGTTGCCCAAGCAACAATCCTGCCGGACCTGCGCCTATGATTGCTACCTTTGACCGCAATATTTGCTCCTCCCGATGTTGTAGACTTCAGCTTATACCGGCTGGCTGGCCGCTGTCGTCAGCTTGCAATGGTAATTATATCATATAACAATAATCGCAAAGGGCCACCAAAGGCCTGCAAAGAGGGAGAGGATGCCGATGAGGAAGACGGTTCTGGCGCTGCTGCTGGCCGCCAGCGTGACCCCTGCGTTCGGGCAGGAGAAGACTTTCGATCTGAAGATCTCGCATTGGGTGCCGGCATCCCATCCGCTGCAGAAATCGCTGGAGGACTGGGCTGCGGCGGTGGAAAAGGATTCCGGCGGCACCATCAAGGGCAAGGTGTTCCCGGCGCAGCAGCTCGGCAAGGCCTTTGACCATTACGACATGGCGCGCGATGGCATCGCCGATGTCACCTATGTGAATCCGGGCTATCAGCCCGGCCGCTTCCCGATCGTCGGCGCCGGCGAATTGCCGTTCCTGATCTCGGACGCCAAGGGCGGCTCGATGGGATTGGACGCCTGGTACCGGAAATATGCCGAGAAGGAGATGAAGGACGTCAAGTATTGCCTCGCCTTCGTCCATTCGCCGTCGTCGTTCCATTCGCGCACCAAGAAGATCGTCCTACCCGAGGACGTCAAGGGCCTGAAGATCCGCCCGGCGCACGCCACCATGGCCAATTTCGTTACCTCGCTCGGCGGCACCAATGTGCAGTCCTCCGCGCCTGAAGTGCGCGACATCATCGAGCGCGGCGTCGCCGACGGCGTCACCTTTCCCTGGGGATCGCTGGTGCTGTTTGGCATCGACAAGGTGACGAAATACGACATGGAGGCGCCGCTCTATGTCACGACCTTCGTCTTCGTGATCAACAAGGACAAGTACAACGCGATGTCCGATCGCCAGAAGGCGGCGATCGACAAAAACTGCTCGACCGAGATGGCAGGTATCGTCGGCGAGCACTGGGGCAAGTTCGAGGACGCCGGCATCGACAAGGTGAGAGCCGAGTCCGGCCACGAGGTCTACAAGCTGACGCCGGAGCAGACCGCGCTGTGGAAGAAAGCGGCCGAGCCGCTGGTCAAGACCTGGGCCGACAGCGTCAAGAAGAACGGCGTCAACGCCGATGCTGCCATGGCGGACCTGAAGGCTTCGCTGACGAAATACAACGCGCTGGCACGGTAATGCCGTCAATCTTTCAGAGCCGGGTGATTCTTGTTGAATCGGTCTATCCGCGATCTCTGTTCACCTCTCCCCATCGGGGAGAGGTCGATTTGCGCATGCAAATCGGGTGAGGGGGCTCAGGTCCCTCGAGAGGCCGCACCCCCCACCCGCGCCTTCGGCGCGACCTCTCTCTATGGGAGAGGTGAAGTAGCGTCGACGCTGCGGCAGTTTAGCCTGACCTCGTCAAGCGATAGGACTTTCTTCATATGAAACGCGCTTACATGGACCGTTTCATCGACACGATCGAATGGATCGCGGCCGGATTCGTCGGCATCGTCGCCGCCAATATCTTCCTTGCAGTGCTGTTGCGGAACACGCTTAACTATTCCATTCCCGATTCTTTCGATATCGGGCGGATGCTGCTCGGCATCCTCATTTTCTGGGGTATCGCTGCGACGTCCTATCGCGGCACCCACATCACCGTCGACCTGGTCTGGGCCAATGTCGGGCCGAGATACCAGCGCCTCATCGATGTCTTCGCGACGCTGGTGCTGCTGTTCGTCGTCACCGTGCAGACCTGGACCCTGTTCGACAAGGTGCGCGGTACCTATAACGACAATGTCCAGACGTTCGATCTGCACATGCCGACCTGGCCGTTCTTCGCGATCGCCTGGATCGGCGATGTCTCTGCGGTCCTCTTGATCGCGATCCGCACTTACAGATTGATCTTCCACCCGGAAGAAATGCACGATCCCAAGATCAAGGCGACGGAGTAAACGCCGATGAGCACCGATGCCGTCGCCATCATCGGCTTTGTGGCGCTGTTCGCGCTGATGCTGCTCCGCGTGCCGGTCGGCATGGCGATGGGCCTCGTCGGGGTCTGCGGCTTCAGCTATCTGGTCGGCGCTACGCCGGCGCTGAAGCTGGTCGGCCAGACCTCGATGCGCACGGTGACCGATTACACCTTCGGTGTGATCCCGATGTTCCTGTTGATGGGGACTTTCGTCAGCAATTCCGGCATGAGCCGCGAATTGTTCCGCGCCGCCAACGGTTTCCTCGGCCACCTGCGCGGCGGCCTCGGCATCGCCACGGTCGCCGCCTGCGGCGGCTTCGCCGCGATCTGCGGCTCCTCGGTCGCCACCGCCGCAACCTTCTCGGCGGTGGCCTATCCGGAGATGCGTCGCTTCGGCTATCCGCAATCCTTTGCCACCGGCGTGATCGCGGCGGGTGGCACGCTCGGCGCGATGCTGCCGCCGTCGACCGTGCTCGCTGTCTACGGCATCATCACCGAGCAGGACATCGGAAAGCTCTTCATTGCCGGCATCATCCCGGGCCTGCTCGCGATGACCATGTACATGATCACAATCGCGCTGATCGGCTATGTCAGGCCCGGCTTCCTGCCTGCGGGTAAACGGATTCCCTGGCGTGAGCGCTTCGCCGGCCTGCGCGACATCTGGGCGCCGGTGCTGCTCTTCATCTTTGTCATCGGCGGACTCTACGGCCTGCCGTTCCTGCCGCGCTTCACGCCGACAGAAGCTGGCGGCGTCGGCGCCACCGGTGCGTTCCTGATCGGCATCCTCACCGGGCGATTGGACAAGGAGAAGATCCTCAATTCGCTGTTGCAGGCGACACGCACCGCGGCCGCGGTGTTCACCGTGCTGATCGGCGCGCTGATCTTCGGCTATTTCCTCACGGTGACGCAGACCCCGCAAAAGGTCACCGAATTGCTCACCGGCCTCGGGCTCGGCAGCTACGGCATCCTCGCGGTCATCATGGTGATGTATCTCGTGCTCGGCTGCCTGATGGACGCCATGGCGATGATCATCCTGACCGTTCCGATCATCTTCCCGGTCATCATGCATCTTGGTTTTGACCCGATCTGGTTCGGCGTCATCATCGTGATGACGGTCGAGCTCGGCCTGATCCATCCGCCTGTCGGCATGAACGTGTTCGTGATCAAGAGCGTGGTGAAGGACGTCTCCTTCTCCACGATTTTCAAGGGCGTGATCCCCTTCGTGATCACCGACCTGATCCGCCTCGTGATCCTGATCGCCTTCCCGCCACTCGCCACCTGGCTGCCGCGCATGATGGCGAATTGATGCCGCCCGTGATCGAAACCGGATATGTCTTCACCATCACCGCGCACATCGGCGAGGTGACCTCGGCCGGCGACATCGGCACCGGTGTGCGCCGCATCATCCCGATCATCGGCGGCGAGGTGAGGGGAGACGTCGTCAACGGTAAGGTTCTGCCGTTCGGCGCCGATTTCCAGATCATCCGTCCGAACGAACTGATTGAGCTGGAGGCCAAATACGCCTTCGAGACCGACGATGGCGCGGTGATCTATGTCGAAAACCGGGGCGTCCGCTTCGGACCGGTCGATCTCCTGCAGAAACTGAAGCGGGACGAGCCGGTCGATCCCAACCTGATCTATTTCCGCACGGTGCCGAAATTCGAGACCGGTGCCGAAAAATACCGTTGGCTGATGCAGCGCATCTTCGTGGCCTCCGCCGCCCGCCACGCTGACCGCGTGGTGATCGACGTGCATCAGGTGTTATAATCTCCTTCGCAAAAGCTGTGCCACCGGTGACTGCGCGCGGAGCCTTCCCAATGAAATTCTTCTCCTTCTGGCGATCGTTGGCGAGCTTTCGCGTCCGGATCGCACTCAATCTGAAGAAGCTTCCGGTCGATGTCGTGTTCATTGATCTCGACGCCAATGCCCATCACGCTGACGCGTATCGCCGCCTCAATCCACAGATGGCCTTGCCGGCTCTGGTCAAGGATGACGGCACGGTCCTGTTCCAGTCACTCGCGATACTTGAATATCTGGAGGAGAAGTATCCGGAGCCGCCACTCCTGCCGACCGACGCACTCGGCCGTGCGCGCGTCCGGGCTCTCGCGCTGATGGTAGCATGCGAGGGTCATCCACTGCTGGTGCCGCGGGTGCGGCGCTATCTCGACAATGAACTGAACCTGCGCGACAGCCAGCAGACGGCTTGGCGGCGGCACTGGACGGTCGAAACGCTGGTCGCGCTCGAAGGCCATCTCGCCGGCCACAAGGATACGGGCCGCTTTTGCCATGGCGACCAGCCGACGCTCGCTGATGTCTGCATGGTCGGCCATGTCACGGTGGCGCAAACCCAGCAGATCAGCTTTGCGCCGTGGCCGACGGTAAAGCGGATCTTCGATGCCGCGATGGCGCTGCCGGAATTTGCCAAAGCACATCCGCTGGCACAGCCCGACACGCCCGAGACGATGCGAACAGGAATGTGAGACCTAGCCGCTTGGCGGCGCCAGCGGCTGCAGGATCTCCTGGAACGGCGGCAGCGCCTCGCAGGCCGCCGCATGCGCCTTCAGCGCCGGATAGCGCGCGCCGAACAGGGGAGGATGCGCCTCGCCGGTAAAGCGCAGCACGCAGGCGACCGCGATATCGGCATGCGCGATGTGCTCGCCGAACCACCAGGGCGTGCGGACCGCGGCGCGTTCCTTTTCCAGCACATCGAGGACGCCGCCGATCTGCGCCTCGCAGCGCTCGACCCAGAGCTTGAGCTGATCCTTGCGCAACACGCGCTCGTAGACCAGGCTGACGGCCTTGTCGCCAAGCCCGGTGGCAAGCGCGCAGACGCGCAGATGCTTGCGCCGCTCCGGCCCCTTTGCGGGCATCATCGCTTTTTCCGGCCCGACCAGTTCGTCGAGATAATCGAGGATCGCCGAGCTCTCGATCAGCGCCTCGCCGTCATCGAGCACCAGCGTCGGCACCCGCCGCAGCGGATTATAGGCCGCGATCTTGTCGCCATCGCCAAAGGTCGACCACGGCCGATGCTCGAACGGGAGGCCATAAAGCCGCAGCGCGATCGCGGTGCGGCGGACGAACGGGGAGTCGTATTGGCCGATCAGGATCATGAGCCCTCTCCCTCATCACTCGCCAGCACGCCTTTCACTGCGCGCGCCCATCCCGCGAGCTTCCGCTCCCGCGTCGCCTGGCTCATCGCGGGCCTGAAGCGGTGCTCCAGTCGCCAGTTGTCGGCAAACTTGGTTGGCTCGGGATAGACGCCGGCCTGCAGGCCGGCGAGATAGGCGGCCCCGAGCGCCGTGGTCTCCTGGATCATCGGGCGGTCGACCGGAGCGTCGAGCAGATCGGCCAGTCGCTGCATGGTCCAGTCGGAGGCGGTCATGCCGCCGTCGACGCGGAGCACGATGTTGGCCGCGGTCGAATCCGGCCAGTCGGCGCGCATCGCGGCCCAGAGGTCGTAGGTCTGGTAACAGACGCTTTCCAGCGCGGCGTGCGCGAGCTCGGCCGGGCCGGTGTTGCGGGTGAGGCCGAACAGCGCGCCGCGCACGCGCGGATTCCAATAGGGCGCGCCCATGCCGACGAACGCCGGCACCAGATAGACGTTCTGCATCGAATCGGATTTGTCGGCGAGCGGACCGGTCTCGGCGGCCTGCTTGATGATGCCAAGCCCGTCGCGCAGCCATTGCACCGCGCTTCCGGCGACGAAGATCGAACCTTCGAGCGCGTAGGTACGTTTGCCGCGGAGCTGGTAGGCGATCGTGGTCAGCAGCTTGTTCTTCGATTTGACCGGCGTGGTGCCGGTGTTGAGCAGCGCAAAGCAGCCGGTGCCATAGGTCGACTTGATCATGCCGGGCTCGAAACAGGCCTGCCCGATGGTCGCGGCCTGCTGGTCGCCGGCGATGCCTGCGATAGCGATCGCGCCGCCGAACAGGTCGGGCACGCTATCGCCGAATTTGGCGGAAGAGTCCTTCACTTCGGGAAGCATCGAGCGCGGCACGCCGAGGATCTTCAAGAGCTCGTCGTCCCATTCCCCGGTGTGGATGTTGAAGAGCAAGGTGCGGCAGACGTTGGTAGCGTCGGTCGCGTGCACCTTGCCGCCGGTCAGCCGCCACAGGAGATAGCAATCGACGGTGCCGAACAGAAGCTCGCCGCGCTCGGCGCGTTCGCGCGCGCCGGGCACGCAGTCGAGAATCCAGGCCACCTTGGTGCCGGAGAAATAGGGGTCGATGATCAGTCCGGTCTTGGCGGTGATCATCGGCTCATGGCCCTCGGCCTTCAGGCGGGCGCAGAAATCCGCGGTGCGGCGGTCCTGCCAGACGATGGCGCGGTGAACCGCCTTACCCGTGGCGCGGTCCCACACCACGGTCGTCTCGCGCTGGTTGGTGATGCCGATCGCGGCGATGTCTTTCGCCGTCAGGCCGGCCTTCTCCAGTGCGTTGCGGCAGGTGGCAATCGTCGAGGTCCAGATATCCTCCGGTTCATGCTCGACCCAGCCGGAGGCAGGGAAATGCTGCGGGAACTCCTGCTGTGCCACCGCCGCGATGGAGATATCGCTGCGGAACACGATGGCGCGCGAGGACGTGGTGCCCTGATCGATGGCCAGCACAAAGGACATGGCGCTCCTTCCCAAGGGTGATGGTTTGCGCCAAGGGAGCGGATTGGCGCTGGAACGTCAATATCTCAGGTCGAGCCACTTGCTCAACCTCGCCCCGCTCTTGCGGGGAGAGGTCGGCGCGTAGCGCCGGGTGAGGGGACGCGCCTCATTCACGGTGTTCGGAGTGCATGGAGGCAGTCCCTCATCCCGACCCTCTCCCCGCAAGAGCGGGACGAGGGAGACAGGCTACACCGCCGCCGTCGTGACGCCGCCATCGATAACGATGGTCTGGCCGGTCATGAAGGTGGAGGCGTCGGAGGCGAGATAGGCGACTGCGCCGGCGATCTCGTCGGGCTCACCGATGCGGCGCAGTGGCGTGGTGGCTGTGCGCCGCTTCAGGAGATCGGCGTCTTCCCAGAGCGCGCGGGCGAAATCGGTCTTGACCAGGCCTGGTGCGACGCAATTGACGCGCACGCCCTTCGGTCCCCATTCGCCGGCGAGGCTGCGGCACAGCGCGAAGTCGGCGGCCTTCGAGATGCCATAGGCGCCGATCACGGTCGAGCCGCGCAATCCGCCGATCGAGGAGATGATGACGACCGAGCCATTGCCGCGCTCGGCCATCTGCGGGATCGCCAGCGCGCAGAGCCAGATATTGCTCTTGACGTTAGAGCCCATGATCTTGTCGAAGGCCTCATCCTTGATGTCGAGCAGCGGGCCGTAATAGGGGTTCACCGCGGCGTTGCAGACGAGGATGTCGATCTTGCCGTAATGCTTGGTCGCGCCCGCGATCAGCGCTTCCACCTCTTCGCGGCGCGAGATATTGCAGGAGATCACGTGCGCATCGCCGCCGGCCGCCTTGATGCCGTCGGCCACTTCCTTGCACGCGTCCGCCTTGCGCGAGGAGATCACCACCTTGGCGCCGAGCTTCGCCAGCAGTTCGGCGGAGGCGCGGCCGATGCCGCGGCTTGAGCCGGTGATGACGGCGACCTTTCCGGTGAGATCGAACGGGGTGTTTTTCATTGTTGTTTTCTCCCTGAATTTTCTTCGTCATTGCAAGCGCAGCGAAGCAATCCATCTCACCACCCGGGGAAGAGTGGATTGCTTCGTCGCTGATGCTCCTCGCAATGACGAGACCTAGATCAACCCGCCCGCGTCAGCGACGCGGCGCAGGTGATACTCGGTGTCGCCGAAGGTGTTCTCGATCATGGTCAGGCGCTTGAAGTAGTGACCGATCTTGGCCTCCATGGTCATGCCGATGCCGCCATGGAGCTGGATCGACTGCTGGCCGACAAGCTTCAGCGACTTGCCGATCTGCACCTTGGCCGCTGCGATCGCGCTGGCGCGCTCCTTGGCGTCCTCGAAGTCACCAGCCATGGTCGCGAACATCGACATCGAGCGGGCCTGCTCGGCCGCGACGAACATGTCGGAGGCGCGGTGCTGCAGGCTCTGGAATGAGCCGATCGCAACGCCAAACTGTTTGCGCGTCTTGATGTATTCGACGGTCTCCTTGAGCGACTCATCCATCGCACCGACCGCTTCCGCGCACAGCGCGACGCGGGCTTCGTCGACCACCCGCTCGATCAGCGCGAGCGAGTCCTCGGGGTTACCGATCGCGGCATCGCTGCCGACTTCCACGCCGGTGAAGCTGATGTCGGCAGCGTGCAGGCCGTCCTGCGTCGGATAACCCTTCCTGCTGATGCCCTTGGCACTCGCCGGCACCAGGAACAGGCCGATGCCGTTTCTGTCGCGCCGCTCACCCTTGGTGCGGGCGGTCACGATCAGCGTGTCGGCGTTCTCGCCGTTGAGGACGACGAACTTCTCGCCGTCGATGACCCAGCCAGCGCCCTTCTTCTTGGCGGTGGTGGTGACGTCGAACAGGTCGTAACGCGAGTTCTTTTCGAGCTGCGCGAACGCAAAGGTCTTGCTGCCGTCGATGATGCCGGGAATGTGCGCGGCCTTCTGTTCGGCCGAGCCGCCATGGCGCAGGAAGCCGCCGCCGATCACGACAGTGGCGAGATAGGGCTCGACCACCAGCGCCTTGCCGAGCGCTTCCATCACGATCATGGTCTCGACCCCGCCGGCGCCGAACCCGCCATCACTTTCGGCGAAGGGCAGACCGAGCAGGCCCTGCTCGGCGAGCTTGCTCCAGACGGCTTTGCTCCAGCCGCCCTTCTCCTTCATGTACTTCTTGCGCTGCTCGAAATCGTAGGCGTCGGTCAGAAGACCGTCGACGCTTTCTTTCAGCAGGCGCTGCTCCTCGGACAAATCAAAATCCATCTCTATTCCTCAGCTAACTGGCATTTGCGCGGTGGAGACTCTTCACCTCGCCCCGCTTGCGGGGAGAGGTCGGATCGCATCGCAAGATGCGATCCGGGTGAGGGGACTCTCTGCGGGCACAACTTTCACCGTTGTTCGCGGAGGCAGCCCCTCACCCCAACCCTCTCCCCGCGAAGAGCGGGGAGAGGGAAAGAATCAAAGCCCCAGCACCGCCTTGGCGATGATGTTGCGCTGAATCTCGTTGGAGCCGCCGTAGATCGAGACCTTCCGGTTGTTGAAGTAGCTCGGCGCGATCTGGGCGGTCCAATCCATGGCCTCGTTCGAGCCGTCGTCGCCATGCACGTCATAGGGCGCGGCGAACGGGCCGATCACTTCCATCAACAGCTCGGTCGTGGTCTGCTGGATTTCCGAGCCCTTGATCTTGAGCACTGACGATGCCGGGTTGGGCTTGCCCTTGCCGTGCTTGCCTTCGTCGGCGACGACGCGGAGCTGGGTCAATTCCAGCGCCTTCAGCTCGATCTCGCAGGCCGAGAGCTTCTCGCGGAAGCTGGGATCCTGGATCACCGGCCGGCCGCCGGACTCGACCTTGGAGGCGAGCTCCTTGATGCGGCGGATGCGCTCCTTGGAGACGCCGACCCGCGCAATGCCGGTACGCTCGTTGCCAAGCAGGAACTTGGCGTAATCCCAGCCCTTGTTCTCCTCGCCGATCAGGTTCTCGATCGGGACCTCGACATTGTCGAAGAATACTTCGTTGACCTCATGGCCGCCGTCGATGGTCTGGATCGGACGAACCGTGACGCCCTTCGACTTCATGGTGAACACGATGAAGGAAATGCCCATCTGCTTCTTCGCGCTCGGATCGGTGCGGCACAGGCAGAAGATCATGTCGGCATGCTGCGCCAGCGTGGTCCAGGTCTTCTGGCCGTTGATGATCCACTTGTCGCCCTTGCGCTCGGCCTTGGTGCGGAGCGAGGCGAGGTCCGAACCCGAGCCCGGCTCGGAGAAGCCCTGGCACCACCAGTCGTCGACATTGGCGATGCGCGGCAGGTATTGCTTCTTCTGCTCCTCGTTGCCGAAGGTGTAGATGACCGGGCCGACCATGCTGACGCCGAAGGCGAGCGGCTGCGGCGCCGGATAGGACTGCAGCTCCTCGTTGAAGATGTAATGCTGCACGGATGTCCAGCCGGTGCCGCCATACTCCTTCGGCCAGTGCGAGACGCCCCAACCCTTCTTGTTCAGGATGCGCCACCAGGTGACCATCTCGTCCTTGGAGAGATGACGGCCCTCCTGCATCTTCCGCCGCGTATCCGGCGGCACGTTATCCCTGAAGAACGCCCGCACTTCCTCGCGAAACGCCACTTCTTCCTTGGTGAAAGCGAGATCCATCGGATCCTCCTGTGAGCGAATGAACTTCGTTATCCCTCGTTGTCGTCACCGCGAAAGCGGGGATGCATAAGCACCGACGGTTCGCCGGGACGAGGGCGTTAGTGCACCACCTCGAACAAGCCGGCCGCGCCCATGCCGCCACCGACGCACATGGTCACGACAGCATACTTCGCCTTGCGGCGGCGGCCTTCGATCAAGGCGTGGCCAGTGAGACGCGCGCCCGACATGCCGTAGGGATGGCCGACCGCGATCGCGCCGCCATTGACGTTGAGCTTGTCAGGGTCGATGCCGAGCTTGTCGCGGCAATAGAGCACCTGCACGGCGAAGGCTTCGTTGAGCTCCCAGAGGTCGATGTCCTCGACCTTCAGGCCATGACGCTTCAGAAGCCGCGGCACGGCGAAGACCGGGCCGATGCCCATCTCGTCGGGTTCGCAGCCCGCAGAGACGAAGCCGCGGAAGATGCCGAGCGGCTTCAGGCCGCGCTTGGCCGCTTCCTTGTCGCTCATGATCACGGTCGCGCTGGCGCCATCGGAAAGCTGGCTGGCATTGCCGGCGGTGATCATGAAACCTTCGCCTCGCACGGGCTTCAGGCCGGCAAGACCTTCGGCTGTCGTGTCGGGCCGCGGGCCTTCGTCCTGCGACAGCGTCACGTCCTTGTAGGAGACTTCGCCGGTCGCCTTGTCGGTCACCGCCATCCTGGTCGTGATCGGCGCCAGCTCGTCCTTGAACTTGCCGCCCTGCTGCGCGGCCGCGGTGCGACGCTGGCTCTCCAGCGAATATTCGTCCTGCTTCTCCCGCGAGATGTTGTAGCGCTTGGCGACCACTTCGGCGGTGTCGATCATGGGCATGTAGACGTCGCCCTTGATCTTCAGAAGCGCCGGGTCCTGTGCGTGGAAAGTGTTGATCTTGTCGTTCTGCACCAGGCTGATCGATTCACCGCCGCCGCCGACCGCGATCTCGACGCCGTCGAACAGGATCGAGCGTGCCGCAAGCGCGATCGCTTGCAGGCCGGAGGCACATTGCCGGTCGATGGTGGTGCCGGCGACAGTCACGGGAAGGCCGGCGCGGAGCAGCGCCTTGCGCGCGATGTTGCCACCGGTCGAGCCCTGCTGCAGCGCCGCGCCCATCACCACGTCCTCGATCTCTTTCGGATCGACCTTGGCGCGGGCGACCGCTTCGCTAATGGCGTGGCCGAGCAGGGTCGCGCCTTCGGTGACGTTGAGCGCGCCGCGATAGGCCTTGCCGATCGGCGTGCGGGCGGTGGAGACGATAACGGCGTCGGTCATGAACGACCTCCTGTTGCGGTTTCTGGTTGTTGTTTCGCTGCGCCCGCCGGGACGGCCCGCTGCTGGCGCAATTCGTGGCGGGAGAGTTTGCCGACTGGCGTTCGCGGCAATTCCTCGACGAATTCGAGCGCGGCCGGCAGTTCATGCTTGCCGAGCCTGCCGGTGAGGAAGGCGCGCAGATCGTCGATGGTGAACGGCGTCGCGCCATCGTGCAGCTTGATGAAGGCTTTCGCGGCTTCGCCCCGGTAGTCGTCGGGGATGCCGATCACGATCACTTCCTGCACCGACGGATGGGTGTAGATCGCCTGCTCGATCATCTGCGGATAGACGTTGAAGCCGCCGGAGATGATCATGTCCTTCTTGCGGTCGACCAGGTAGAAATAGCCGTCCGCATCCATGTAGCCGATGTCGCCGGTGAGAAAACGGTCGCCGACAAAGGCCTCGGCGGTCTCCTTCGGCCGGTTCCAATAGCCTTTGGTGACATTCGGGCCACGAATCCGGATCTCGCCGACTTCACCAATCGCCAGCACCTTCGTCGGGTCCTCCAGCGAGACCACGTCGAGCTCGATGCCCGGCAGCATCAGTCCGATCGAGCCGGGCTTGTCCGGCCCTTCCTTCACGTGGCCGGTGCCCGGCGAGCAGGTTTCCGTCATGCCCCAGCCGCTGCGCAGCTTCATGCCGACCCGACGCTCGAATATCTTTGCGACTTCCACCGGCAGCGGCGCGCCGCCGGAGCCGCAGCTCACCAGCGAGGACAGGTCGCGCTTGTCGAGATCGGGCAGCGCGGCGATCGCGATCCACATCGTGGGCACGCCGGGGAAGACGGTGGCGCGCTTCTCCTCGATGTCGCGCATCACGGCCTGGACGTCGAAGCGCTGGTGCAATGAGATCAAGTGGCCGTGCCGGATCGAGGACAAGAGCACGACCGTCAGCGCATAGATGTGGAACAGCGGCAGCACGCAGATCACGCGCTCGATCGCATCGCGCTCCGCGCGGGCGGCCTTGCCCCAGACCTCATAGATCGACACCGCCGCGGTCAGATTGCCGTGACTCAGCATCGCGCCCTTCGGCAGGCCCGTGGTGCCGCCGGTATATTGCAGCAGCGCGACGTCGTCGGCACTGACTTCAGGCCATTTGGCGGGCTTGGTCACGCCGTCGATGAATTGGCGATAGGTGATGACGGCGGGATTGTCGGGCAGGGCCGTCTGAGACGTGCCGATCTTGCCCCAATGATCATCCTCGCAGACGATCAGCCGGTCGAGCAGGCCCTTGTCGAGGAATTTCAGCGCGGTCGGCAATAGTGCCGAGAGGTTGCTGGTGATGAGGATGCGCGCGCCGGAATCGGCGAGCTTGTGCGAGAGCGCGATCTCGCCGTCGAGCGGCGAGAGATGCACCACGCGGGCGCCGGCCTTCAGCGCACCGAAGAAGTTGATGGGATGATCGGGCGTGTTGCCGAGGAACAGCGCCACCGAAGTGTCCCTGCCGTACCCGGCCCGCAGGAACGCAGAAGCTGCGGTTTCGACCAGCGCCTCCAGCTCTGCATAGGTGATAGGCCGGTCGCGGAATTCGATCACCGTCCGGGGGCCGTAGGCGGCCGCCGCGGTCGACAGCAGGTCAGGCAATGTGCCGCGCGCGATCGGGTCGTCCCAACGGACGCCCTTCGGATAAAACTGTTCGCCGGGATGGGTCATGGTACTCACTGGGCCGTCATTCCGGGGCGCGCGAAGCGCGAACCCGGAATCCATTGGGCCACATACTCAGGCGGAGAAATGGATTCCGGGCCTGCGCCTTGCGGCGCATCTACGGTGCGCAATTGCGCACCGGAGAATGACACGTGGCGGAAGCCAAGCATCAAGCCGCTTTCGACGGCGCGGCGAGCGAGGCAAACGTCTTGCCTTCGTCGGCGAGGCGCTTGAGCAACGGTGCCGGCTCGAGCGAGGGATCGTTGGTCTCCTTGGCATAGAAGGAGAGGCGATCGGCGATGTGCTTCAGGCCCACCGTGTCGGCCCAGAACATCGGGCCGCCGCGATAGATCGGCCAGCCATAGCCATAGAGCCAGACCACGTCGATGTCGGAAGGCCGCGCCGCGATGCCTTCGTCGAGGATGCGCGCACCCTCGTTGATCATCGGGTACATCATGCGCTCGAGGATCTCGTCGTCGCTGACGACGCGCTTCTTGCGGCCGAGGCGCGCGAGCGTCTCGTCGATCAGCTTCTCGACTTCCGGATCGGGCAGCGGCGCGCGCGATCCGCCTTCATACTTGTAATAGCCCTTGCCGGTCTTCTGGCCGAAGCGGCCGGCCTCGCACAGCGCGTCCGCGATCTCCGACTTGATGCCGCGGTCCTTGCGCGAGCGCCAGCCGATGTCGAGGCCGGCGAGGTCGCCCATCGCGAACGGCCCCATCGGCATGCCGAACTTCGTCACGACGGCATCGACCTGCTGCGGCAGCGCGCCTTCGAACAGCAGCTTCTCGGCCTGCTTGCCGCGTTGCGCCAGCATGCGGTTGCCGACGAAGCCGTCGCAGACGCCGACCACGGCCGGCACCTTCGCAATCTTGCGCGCGGTCGAGACAGCCGTGACCAGCGCATCGGGCGCGGTCTTCTCTGCGCGCACGATCTCGCACAGCTTCATGACGTTCGCGGGCGAGAAGAAGTGCATGCCCAGCACATCCTGCGGCCGCTTGGTCTCCTTCGCGATCTCGTCGATGTTCAGGTAGGACGTGTTGGAAGCCAGCACGGCGCCCGGCTTGGCATATTGATCGAGCTTGCCGAACACTTCCTTCTTGACCGCCATGGTCTCGAACACGGCCTCGATGACGAGGTCGGCGTCCTTGACGTTCTCCAGGCCGACCACGCCGTTGATCAGCGCCATCCGCTTGGCGGGCGCATCCGCTGGGATGCCACCGCGGGCGGCAGTCGCCTCATAGTTCTTCTGCATCACGCCCATGCCGCGCTTGAGCTGCTCCTCGCCGGTCTCGATCAGCGTCACCGGAATGCCGGCATTGGCAAAGGACATCGCGATGCCGCCGCCCATGGTGCCGGCGCCGATGATGGCGACGCGCGCGACCGGGCGTGACTTCGTGCCATCTGGTACACCAGCGATCTTCGCGGCCTCGCGCTCGGCAAAGAAGGCATAGCGCTGCGCCTTGGACTGGTCGCTCGCGACCAGCTTCAGGAAGGTCTCGCGTTCCTTCTTCAGGCCTTCATCGAAGGGCAGGTCGATCGCGGCGCCGACCGCGTCGGCGGCGGCGAACGGCGCTTCCAGGCCGCGCGCGCGCTTGGTCAATGCGGCGACCGCATTGGTGAAGATCGAACGATCGGCCTTGGCCGCGGCGAGCTTGGAGTCGTCGTCGCGCAACTTGCGCAACGGGCGCTTCTCCGCCAGCACCTTGCGCGCGAAAGCTTCACCGCCGGCAGCCGGCCCCTCGACGATCTCTTCGATCAAGCCGTTCTTCAGCGCTTCTGCGGCGCCGATCGGATCGCCGCTGACGATCATCTTGACCGCAAGCTCGGGACCGACCGCGCGCGGCAGCCGCTGGGTGCCGCCGGCGCCGGGCAACAGGCCAAGCTTGACTTCGGGCAGGCCGAGCCGGGCGTCCTTGGTTGCCACCCGATAGTGGCATGCCAGAGCGACCTCAAGGCCGCCGCCAAGCGCGGTGCCATGGATCGCGGCAACGATCGGCTTCGGCGAATTCTCCATCACCTCCAGCACCTCGTTGAGGCCGGGGGGTTTCGGCGGCTTGCCGAATTCAGTGATATCGGCGCCGGCGATGAAGGTGCGGCCGGCGCAGGTCAGCACGATCGCCTTCACTTCGCCATCGGCGATCGCGCCCTTGATGCATTCCAGGATGCCGCCGCGCACTGCGGCACTCAGCGCATTGACCGGAGGATTGTTAACCGTGACGATGCCAATGATGTCATGCCGCTCGAGTTTTACGACTTCGCTCACGAGACTCTCCTTGGATGCTGTGTTCTTTTGCAGTGTGTTCTTTTGCAGTGTGTTCTTTTGCAAGGCGTTCTTGCGGTTCTTGCGTTTAGTGGCTAATTTCGCAGTGCGAAATTAAATTCCACATCTTGACAGGGAGGGTTATTTTGAAGCACGTCCCTTGTCAACGAGATCGACAAAGTGACGGGGAATGAAGCGTTCAGGAAAGAAGGCGGCGACCGATCGCAATTTTGTGGTCGCGCTTTCCCGCGGATTGGAGGTCCTGCGCGCATTCCGTCCCAATGACGGGCTTCTCGGCAATCAGGAGATTGCGGCCCGCACCAATCTGCCGAAGCCAACCATTTCGCGGTTGACCTACACGTTGACCAAGCTCGGTTACCTTACACCCGTCCCGCGTTTCGAGAAGTACCAGCTCGCACCGTCTGCCATGGCGCTGGGTTATGCCGCGCTTGCCAACCTCGGCGTCCGGCATTTGTCCGAGCCGTATCGTGAGGAAGTGATGCGCGCGACCGGCGGCGCGGTCGCAGTCGGCGGGCGCGACCGGCTCAGCATGATCTATTTCGGACAGAGCCGGAACGGATTGACGCTCGGCGTTCAGCTCGATGTCGGTTCGCGGATACCAATAGCGACCACCGCGATGGGGCGCGCCTATATCTGGGCGCTGCCCGACGACGAGCGTGCCGCCTTGCTGCGCGAGCTTCGCGACCATTATGCCAGCCGCTGGCCGAAGATGCGCGATGGCATCGAACGCTCGGGCGAGTTGGTGGCGAAGCGTGGTTTTGCAATTTCTGCTGGTGAATGGCAGGACGATGTTCACGCTATTGGCGTGGCATTACAGCTCAACGACGGAACCGGTCCGTATGCTTTCAATTGCGGCGCGCCGGCGTTCCGCTTTACGGAAGACCGGTTGCTCAACGATATTGGACCTCGCCTTGTCGCGATGGTAAGGAACATCGAGCAGGCGCTAGGTGGGGTGGCGCCGCAATCCAGAAAAGTCGAAAGCAAAAAGTCGAGATCAGGAGGGAAAGTTGCACGTGTGGCCGAAGGCATCTGATCGCCTTCTTCATCGCCGGCGCGATCACTCGCGCGGCGCTCTCCGCCCTCTCAAACGGGCAGGCGAGACGAGATGACGCAGGCACAACAACTCGCGCAGGGTCATGCGCCCCTGCTCGCGGTTCGCGACGTCAGCGTCGTGTTCGGCGGCATCGTCGCGCTCAACGGCGTCTCCTTCGACATGCATCAGGGCCAGATCCTGGGGCTGATCGGGCCGAACGGCGCCGGCAAGACGACGCTCTTCAACTGCCTCTCAAGGCTCTATCAGCCGAGCTCCGGCGACATCCTGATGGAAGGCGTGAGCATCTTGACGCGGCCGCCGCACAAGATCGCCGAGATCGGCATCGGCCGCACCTTCCAGAACGTTGCGCTGTTTCCCAATCTCTCGGTGCTCGACAACGTCCGCGTCGGGACGCATGCGCGCACTTCCAGCGACATCATCAGCGACTCGCTCAAGCTCGCCTGGATCAGGCGCTCCGAGGCTTCGGTCAATAAGAAGGTGCACGACATCCTGGCCTATCTCGACCTCGAGGCCGTCGCGCACAGCATCGTCTCGGGCCTGCCCTTCGGCACCCAGAAGCGCGTCGAATTGGCGCGGGCGCTCGCGGCCGATCCGAAGATCCTGCTGCTCGACGAGCCAGCCGGCGGCCTTAACCATGAAGAGGTCCATGTGCTCGGCGACCTCGTCCGCAAGATCCGCAACGAGCGCAAGATCACCGTGCTTCTGGTCGAGCATCACATGGGCATGGTGATGTCGACCGCCGACCACGTCGTCGCGCTCAATTTCGGCCGCAAGCTCGCGGAGGGAACCCCTAGCCAGGTCCAGGCCGATCCCGACGTCATCAAGGCCTATCTCGGGAGCAAGGACCAATGACGCCAATGCTCAACGTCAAGGACCTGCGCGCCTATTACGGCCAGGTCCAGGCACTTCACGGCCTCAGCTTCTCGCTGAACGAAGGTTCGCTCACCACGCTGCTCGGGGCCAACGGCGCCGGCAAGACCACCACGCTGCGGGCGATCTGCAACATGGTGCGCTCGACGGGCTCCATTGAATTCGAGGGCAAGCCGCTCGGCAACCGCACCACTGAGAACGTCGTCCGCCTCGGCATCGCTCATGTGCCGCAGGGCCGCGGCACCTTCACCAACATGACGGTGGAGGAAAATCTGCAGCTCGGCGCCATCACGCGCGGCGACAAGAAGAACATCGTCACCGACATCGAGCGCATGTACGACCACTTCCCGGTGCTCAAGCAGCGCTACACCCAGCAGGCCGGCACGCTGTCCGGCGGCGAGCAGCAGATGCTTGCGGTTGCGCGCGCGCTGATGCTGCGGCCGCGGCTGATGCTGCTGGACGAGCCGTCGTTCGGCCTGGCGCCGCTGGTGGTGCGCGACCTGTTCCGCATTTTCAGCAAGATCAACCGCGAAGACAAGGTCACCATCCTGGTGGTCGAGCAGAACGCGCAGCTCGCGCTCGAGCTCGCCGACCATGCCTATGTGATCGAAACCGGGCGCATCGTGATGTCCGGCAACGCCAAGGACGTCGCCAACAACGAAGACGTCCGTAAATCCTATCTGGGCTACTGAGGGAGCGGGACCATGGAGCTTTTTGCCAACCAAGTCCTGGCCGGCATCGCCACTGGCGCGATCTACGCCTGCATGGCGCTCGCCGTCGTGATGATCTACCAGGCGATCGACCATCTCAATTTCGCGCAGGGCGAAATGGCGATGTTCTCGACCTTCATCTCCTGGCAATTGATGCAATGGGGCGTGCCTTACTGGGGATCGTTCGTGCTTACGGTGGGATTCTCGTTCGTTGCCGGCATCGCGATCGAGCGGCTGCTGTTCAAGCCGCTTGCCAAGGCGCCGATCCTGACCAACGTCGCCGGCTTCATCGCGCTGTACGCCATTATCAACAGCGTCGCCGGGCTGATCTGGGACTTCACCATCAAGCAATATCCGACCCCGTTCGGATCCTCGCCCTTCCTCGGCAGCCAGCTGATCTCGACCCATCAGGCCGGTATGATCGGCGTCACGATACTATTGCTCATTCTGCTGTTCATTTTCTTTCGCTTCACGCGAATGGGCTTGGCCATGCGCGCGGCGGCCTCGCTGCCTGAATCGGCGCGGCTGGTCGGCATCAACACAAGCTGGATGATCGCGCTCGGCTGGGGCATGGCGGCCGCGATCGGCTCCATCGCCGGCATGTTGATCGCGCCGGTGGTCTTCCTCGAGCCGAACATGATGTTGGGCGTGCTGATCTATGGATTTGCCGCCGCCGTGCTCGGCGGGCTTACCTCGCCGCTCGGCGCCGTGGTCGGCGGCTTCTTGGTCGGCGTCTTCGAGAACCTCGTCGGCACCTACATTCCCGGCGTCGGCAACGAGTTGAAACTCCCGATCGCGCTTGCGTTGATCGTCACCGTCTTGGTCGTCAAACCGGCTGGGCTGTTCGGCCGGCCCATCGTGAAGCGAGTCTGATCATGAGCGCGGCTGAAGAAGTTGTAACGGAAGCCCCGGCCGTCGAGGCGGTTCCGAAGCGTGCCATGACGCTCGGCTACGGCACTTCGCTGGTGGTGCTGGCGGCCCTGATCCTGACGCCCCTGTTCGTCAAGAATTTCATCATCTTCCAGATGACGATGGTCCTGATCTATGGGCTCGCGGTGCTGGCGCTGAACATCCTGACCGGCGGCAGCGGGCAGTTCTCGCTCGGCCAGAGCGCGTTCTACGCCGTCGGCGCCTATACCTCGGCGATCCTGATGGAACACGCCAACATTAACTATGCGCTGACTCTGCCGGTCGCGGGCATCATTTGCTTCGCCTTCGGGTTCCTGTTCGGCCAGCCGGCGCTGCGGCTCTCCGGCGTCTACCTGGCACTGGCGACCTTTGCACTCGCCACCGCCATGCCGCAGCTGTTGAAGCTCGGCTATTTCGAGCACTGGACCGGCGGCGTGCAGGGCTTGGTGGTGACCAAGCCGGACGCGCCGTTCGGCCTGCCGCTGTCGCAGGACATGTGGCTCTATTACTTCACGCTGGCGATCACGATCGGAATCTATATCGCCTCGGTGAACCTGTTGCGCTCGCGCTCGGGGCGCGCCTTCATGGCGATCCGCGACAACGAGATCGCGGCCTCCGCCATGGGCATCGACGTCTCGCTGTACAAGACGCTGGCGTTCGGCGTCAGCGCCGGCATCACCGGCGTCGCCGGCGGGTTAGGGGCCATCGCGGTGCAGTTCGTGGCGCCCGACGGCTACACCATCACGCTCGCGATCTCGCTGTTCCTCGGCATGGTCGTCGGCGGAGTCGGCTGGCTGCCGGGTTCGATCGTAGGTTCCGCCTTCATCATCTTCGTGCCGAACATGGCGGAAAGCATCTCGAAGGGGCTTTCGGGCGCCGTGTTCGGCGTGCTCCTGTTCCTCGTCATCTTCCTGGTGCCGCATGGCGCCAGGCAGGTCGCCCTCGTTGCCCAGCAACTGGCGGCCAAACTCAAGAAGAACTGAAGAACCAAGAAGAGAGACCGAGGAGAGACAATGCCCTTTAAACTACGGACCGCCGTGCTTTCGGCGGCGGTCATCGCGTTTGCTGCCAGTTCCGGCAGCGCCTTTGCCCAGAAGAAATACGATACCGGCGCTTCCGACACCGAGATCAAGATCGGCAACATCATCCCTTACAGCGGACCCGCGTCCGCCTATGGCTCGATCGGCAAGACCGAGGCCGCCTATTTCCGGATGATCAACGATCGAGGCGGCATCAACGGCCGCAAGGTCAATTTCATCAGCTATGACGACGCCTACTCGCCGCCGAAGGCGGTCGAGCAGGTGCGCAAGCTGGTCGAGAGCGACGAAGTGCTCGTTGTCTTCAATCCGCTCGGCACGCCCTCGAACACCGCGATCCAGAAATACCTCAACTCCAAGAAGATCCCGCAATTGTTCGTCGCCACCGGTGCGACCAAGTGGAACGATGCGAAGAACTTCCCGTGGACGATCGGCTGGCAGCCGAGCTACCAGAGCGAAGCGCACATCTACGCAAAATGGCTGATGAAGGAGAAGCCGGACGCCAAGATCGCAATCCTCTACCAGAACGATGATTTCGGTAAGGACTACCTCAAGGGCACCAAGGACGGACTTGGCGCCAAGGCGTCCTCGATGATCATGCTCGAGGAGAGTTACGAGATCTCCGAGCCGACGATCGATTCCCACATCGTCAAGATCAAGGCGGCGAATCCGGACGTGCTGCTGATCTATGCCACGCCGAAATTTGCTGCCCAGACCATCAAGAAGACCGCCGAGCTCGGCTGGAAGCCGCTGCAGATCGTCACCAACGTCTCGATCTCGGTCGGCAGCGTGATGCAGCCGGCGGGATTTGAGAATGCCCAGGGCGTGCTCTCGGCGGCCTACGCCAAGGACGGCAGCGACCCGCAATGGAACAACGATCCAGGCATGAAGAAGTGGAATGAATTCCTGGACAAGTACATGCCGGGCGCCGACAAGACCGAGAGTGCCCTGGTCTACGGCTATGGCGCTGCACAAACGCTCGCGAAGGTGATTGAGATGTGCGGTAACGATCTCACCCGCGCCAACGTGATGAAGCAAGCGGCGAGCCTGAAGAATTTCACGCCGGACACGTTGCTGCCCGGCGTCAAGATCAACACCAGCGCCACCGACTTCGCCCCGATCAGCCAGCTTCAGATGATGCGGTTCAAGGGACAGAAGTGGGAACTGTTCGGCGAGATCATCAGCGGCGACGTCCTCGCCGACTAAGGTTGCGGTGCAAGAAACGAGCGAAAAGCCCCGCGGCGCAAGCCGCGGGGCTTTTTGTTGACTGAGGGTGCGAGAACCGCATTCAATGCACCCCGGGAGTTCCAAGAAACGCATCCACTCGAGGATGAAGGAAACGAATGACGGCCCTGCGTTTGCGATTGACTGCCCTTTCAGCCGCGCTTGCCCTGATCACCGTCACCACCGGCGGCGCGCTTGCGGAGAAGAACTACGATACCGGCGCCAACGACACCGAGATCAGAATAGGCAACATCATGCCCTATAGCGGACCGGCGTCCGGCTATGGCGTGATCGGCAGGACCGAAGCGGCCTATTTCAACAAGATCAACGCCGAGGGCGGCATCAACGGTCGCAAGATCAAGTTCATCAGCTACGACGACGGCTACAACCCGTCGAAGACGGTGGAGCAGGCGCGCAAGCTGGTGGAGAGCGATGACGTGCTTCTGATCTTCAACTCGCTCGGCACGATCACCAACCTCGCGATCCAGAAATACCTGAACGGCAAGGGAGTGCCGCAGCTCTTCGTCGCGTCCGGCGCCAGCAAGTGGGACCATCCGAAGGAGTTTCCGTGGACCATGGGCTGGCAGCCGAACTACCAAAGCGAGGCGCGCATCTATGCCAAATACATCATGAAGGAGAAGCCGGACGCCAAGGTCGGCGTGCTCTATCAGAACGACGATTTCGGCAAGGACTACGTGAAGGGCTTGAGGGACGGATTTGGCGAGAAGGCGGCGATGATTGTCGCCGAAGAAAGTTATGAGACGTCGGAGCCGTCGATGGAGAGCCACCTCGCCAAGCTGAAGGCCGCCGGCGTCGACGTGTTCATCAACGTCGCGATGCCGAAATTTGCAGCTCAGGCGATCAAGAAGATGGCGGAGCTCAACTGGAAGCCGCTGCAGATCGTGTCCAATGTTGCCACGTCCGTCGGCGGCGTGATGAAGCCGGCGGGCTTTGAGAACGTGCAGGGCGTCTTGTCGGCGACCTACACCAAGGATGGCGCCGACCCGCAATGGGACAACGATCCCGGCATGAAGCGATTCCTGGCGTTCCAGCAAGAATATTATCCGGAAGCCGATCGGCGCGATGACGCGGTGGTGTATGGCTACGGCGCGGCGCAAACCATGGTGAAGGTGCTCGAGATGTGCGGCGACGATCTCACCCGTGCCAACATCATGAAGCAGGCCGCGAGCTTGAAGGATTTCGCGCCCGACACGCTGCTGCCCGACATCACCATCAACACATCGCCGACCGACTTCGCGCCAATCAAGCAACTGCAGATGATGCGTTTCAAGGGAGACAAGTGGGAGTTGTTCGGGGCCGTCATGAGCAGCAAGCTCGGGCACTGACAGCGCCTCGGCGGCATCCGCCCGTCTGGAGCAACTCTGAAGCCCCCGCCGTCTCGTCGCGGGGGCTTTTTGTTGCCGGGACCAAGTCAAAGGTATTCAATGCCGGGAGGAGCCGGAAAGTGCTCCCAATCCAAAAACATGACACATCCACCATGATCCCAAGGAGATCACAATGTCTGCCATCCATTTGCGGCTGGGGGCCCTTGCGGCCGCCCTCGCATTGCTGGCCGTGAGCAGCGGCCATGCGCTCGCCCAGAAGAGATACGACGTCGGCGCCACTGACACCGAGATCAAGATCGGCAACATCATGCCCTACAGCGGACCGGCCTCCGCCTATGGCGTGATCGGCAAGACTGAGGCGGCCTATTTCAACAAGATCAACGCCGAGGGCGGCATCAACGGCCGCAAGATCAGCTTCGTTTCCTATGACGACGCTTACAGCCCGCCGAAGACGGTCGAGCAGGCGCGCAAGCTGGTCGAGAGCGACGAGGTGCTCCTCATCTTCAATTCGCTCGGCACGCCGCCGAACACGGCGATCCAGAAATACATGAACCAGAAAAAGGTGCCGCAGCTCTTCGTCGCCACCGGCGCCACCAAGTGGAACGATCCGAAAGATTTTCCCTGGACCATGGGCTGGCAGCCCAACTACCAGAGCGAGGCGAGCATCTACGCCAAGTACATGCTCAAGAACCACCCGAACGCCAGGATCGCGGTGCTGTATCAGAACGATGATTACGGCAAGGACTATCTGAAAGGCTTCAGGGATGGCCTCGGCAGCAAGGCGGCGTCAATGATCGTGATCGAGGAGAGCTACGAGGTCTCCGAGCCCACCATCGACACCCATATCGTCAAACTGAAAGCGACGGGTGCCGACGTCTTCTTCAACATCACCACGCCGAAATTTGCGGCGCAGGCGATCAAGAAGAACGCCGAGATCGGTTGGAAGCCGCTGCACTTCCTCAACAACGTCTCGGCTTCCGTGGGCAGCGTGCTCAAGCCCGCCGGCTTCGAGAACGCGCAGGATATCATCTCCTCGAACTATCTGAAGGATCCGACCGATCCACAGTGGAAGAACGATCCCGGCATGATCGCCTGGAACGAATTCCTGGATAAGTATTATCCCGAAGCCAATCGCTCGGACTCCGCCGTGATGTACGGCTACACGGTGGCGCAGGGTCTGGTGCATGTGCTGAAGGCTTGCGGCGACAATCTCACCCGCGAGAACGTCATGAAGCGGGCCGCCAGCATCCGTGACCTCGAGCTCGGCGGGCTTTTGCCCGGCATCAAGGTTAACACGTCACCGACTGATTTCGCGCCACTCGCGCAACTGCAGCTCATGCAATTTAAGGGCGACACCTGGGAGCGCTTCGGCGATATCCTGAGCGGTGATGTCGGCGGCTGACAGCCGACGCTGACTACTAAAGGAGCAGCCTCTGCGGCTTTGCCGCAGGGGCTTCTTGTTGAGGCAATGTCGGCAAGGTGGTAAGCAATACCGCTAATACCAAGAGCTTTCAGATCAAGAAGGCCATGACACAGCATCCATGTCATACAAAAGGGAGAGAGACGGAATGTCCGTTATCAAAAAACTTGCGATTCTTTCGGCCGCATTTGGCTTGCTTGCCGCCACTGCCGGCACCGCTTCGGCGCAGAAGAAATATGGTCTCGGCGCCTCGGATACCGAGATCAAGATCGGCAATATCATGCCCTATAGCGGACCGGCCTCCGCCTATGGCGTGATCGGCCGCACCGAGGCCGCTTACTTCAAGAAGATCAATGACGCCGGCGGCATCAATGGCCGCAAGATCAATTTCGTGTCCTATGACGACGCTTATTCTCCGCCGAAGACGGTTGAGCAGGCGCGCAAGCTGGTCGAAAGCGATGAGGTGCTGTTCATCTTCAATTCGCTCGGCACACCGCCGAACACGGCGATCCAGAAGTACATGAACTCGAAGAAGGTGCCGCAGCTCTTCGTCGCCACCGGCGCCACCAAGTGGAACGATCCGAAAGATTTCCCGTGGACCATGGGCTGGCAGCCCAGCTACCAGAGCGAAACCCAGATCTACGCCAAATACATCCTCAAGAACCACCCGAACGCCAAGATCGCGGTGCTCTACCAGAACGACGACTACGGCAAGGACTATCTGAAAGGTCTGAAGGACGGGCTCGGGTCCAAGGCCTCCAGCATGATCGTCGCCGAGGAAAGCTATGAGACCTCCGAGCCGACTATCGATTCCCATATGGTCAAGCTCAAGGCCACCGGCGCTGACATCTTCATCAATATCACGACGCCGAAGTTTGCGGCGCAGGCGATCAAGAAGAACGCTGAGATTGGCTGGAAGCCGCTGCACTTCCTCAACAACGTCTCGGCTTCCGTGGGCAGCGTGCTCAAGCCGGCCGGATTCGAGAACGCCCAGGACATCATCTCAGCGGCCTACCTCAAGGACGCCTCCGACAAGCAGTGGGACAACGATCCCGGCATGAAGGAATTCTATGCCTTCATGGCCAAGGATTTTCCGGAAGGCGACAAGCTCGACGGCGGTACCGTGGTCGGCTACGGCGTGGCGCAGACGCTGGTTCAGGTGCTGAAGCAGTGTGGCGACAACCTGACGCGCGAGAACGTCATGAAGCAGGCGGCGAGCCTGAAGGATTTCCGTACCGAAGTCCTGCTGCCCGGCATCAAGATCAACACCGGACCAAACGACTTTGCTCCGATCAGCTCGCTTCAGCTCATGAAATTCAAGGGCGACAAGTGGGAGCTGTTCGGCGACGTCATCAGCGCTGACGTCGGCGGCTAAAGGTCTGCTGCGGTTACCCGAAGTTAAGCACGCAAAGCCCCTGCGACGGAGTCGCAGGGGCTTTTTGTTGCGAACATGATTTTCCGCGCTATCAATGCGACGCACCAGAACTGGGAGCTTTTGCTCCGAAGGAGTCTTATGCCTATGTCGACCCGACGTCGCCTTGCAACCGCATTCCTCAGCTTTGCCGTAGCCGCCACGGCTGCCTCTGCCGCACTCGCCCAGAAGCAATATGACACCGGTGCGACGGACACCGAGATCAAGATCGGCAACATCGTACCCTATAGCGGCCCGGCCTCCGCCTACGGAAGCGTCGGCAAGGCGATGGCCGCGATGTTCAAGAAGGTCAACGATGAGGGCGGCATCAACGGCCGCAAGATCAATTTTATCAGCTATGACGATGCCTATAGCCCGCCGAAGACGGTCGAGCAGGCGCGCAAGCTGGTGGAAAGCGACGAGGTTCTGCTGCTGGTCGGCACGCTCGGCACCGCGCCCAACACCGCGATCCAGAAATATCTCAACAGTAAGAAGGTGCCGCAGCTCTTCGTCGCCACCGGCGCGACCAAGTGGAACGAGCCGAAGACCTTCCCTTGGACCATGGGCTGGCTGCCGAGCTACCAGAGCGAAGCGCGCATCTACGCGAAATACCTGATGAAGGAGAAGCCGGGCGCCAAGGTGGCCGTGCTCTATCAGAATGACGATATGGGCAAGGACTATCTGAAGGGCCTGAAGGATGGGTTCGGCGCAGACGCCTCGCGGATCGTCGTGGAGGAGAGCTACGAGGTCTCGGAGCCGACCATCGATTCGCACGTGGTGAAGATCAAATCTGCCAATCCCGACGTTCTGGTGCTTTACACCACGCCGAAGTTCGGCGCGCAGGCGATCAAGAAGCTCGGCGAGATGAACTGGAAGCCGCTCACGATCATCTCCAACGTCAGCGCCTCGACCGCGGCCGTGATGAAGCCGGCGGGGGTTGAGAACTCGCAGGGCGTGATCTCGGCGGCTTATGCCAAGGACGTCAGCGATCCGCAGTGGGCCAACGATGCCGGCATCAAGGCGTTCGACGATCTGCTCGCGAAATATCTTCCCGAGATGAACCGCATCGACTCTTCAGCGATGACCGGTTACAACCTTGCGACTACCATGGTAGAGGTGCTCCGTCGCTGCGGCGACAACCTGACCCGGGAGAATGTCATGAAGCAGGCGCAAAGCCTGAAGCAATTCGCGCAAGGCGGACTGTTACCGGGCGTGACGCTGACCACGAGCGCGACTGATTACATGCCGATCGAGCAGTTGCAGCTCATGCAGTTCAAGGGTGAGCGCTGGCAGCTGTTCGGCGAGGTCATCGGCGGCGAGATCACCGGCAACTGATGACGGACCGACGCCCTCTCCTGCGCGCGATCTTCGATGCGGCGGTAGCTGCCGCCCATCCGGATGTCGTGCTGGCGCCGCACCTGCGTCCGGTGCCGAAGGGGAGGGTGATCGTGCTTGCCGCTGGCAAGGGCGGCGCCGCCATGGCGGCGGCGGCCGAGCGACACTATCTCGACGCGCTCGAGCTCGATCCAGCGCTCCTGACCGGGATCGCGACCACCCGCCACGGCCATGGCGTGCCCACCCGCCGGATCAGGGTGGTCGAGGCCGGCCATCCCGTCCCTGACGAGGCCGGGCTGAAGGCCGCCGACGACACGCTGCGGCTGGCGGCGACGGCGAGCGCGGATGATTTGTTGCTGGTGTTGCTCTCCGGCGGCGGCTCCGCCAACTGGGTCGCGCCAGTTGAAGGTGTCAGTTTCGCGCAGAAGCAGCGGGTGAACCGCGCGCTGCTCCGCTCGGGGGCGCCGATCGGCGAGGTCAACACCGTGCGGAAACATCTGTCGCGGATCAAGGGTGGCCGCTTGGCGCGGGCAGGCCGGCGCGCCGAGATCGTGACGCTCGCGATTTCCGACGTGCCGCAGGACGATCCTTCCGCGATCGCATCCGGCCCCACGGTGCCCGATCGGACCACGCTTGCGGATGCACGCGCCATCGTCGCCAAATACAGCCTTGCCGTCGATGATGCCGTGCGCCGCGCGCTCGACGATCCCGGCAATGAAAGCTGCAAAACAGGCGATGCCGCCTTTGCACGCGCCACGTTCGAGCTGATCGCGAAGCCGAAGGCCTCGATCGAGGCCGCGGTCAAGGTCGCGCGCGAGGCGGGCTATGCAACCATCGATCTCGGCGCCGATCTTGAAGGCGAAGCGCGCGAGGTTGCCGCCGCACACGCGCAGCTCGCGCTGGCGGCCCGCAGCGAGGGCAGGCGCGTCGCGATCCTGTCCGGCGGCGAATTGACCGTGACCGTGCGCGGCAATGGCCACGGCGGTCCCAACCAGGAATATGCGCTGGCGCTCGCCGACCTGCTCAAGGGCATGACCGACATCTCGGCGCTTGCCGCGGACACCGACGGCGCTGATGGCGGTGCCGGCAACGCCCATGATCCGGCCGGTGCCGTCATCGACCATATCACGTTCGCCAAGATGAAATCGCAGGACCTCGATCCCCACGCCTATCTCGAAAACAACGACGCCAGCGGCTTCTTCGCCCAAACCGGCGACCTGCTCCTGACCGGCCCGACGCTCACCAACGTCAATGACGTCCGCGTCATCTTGGTGGACTGACGTTACGATCGGTTAGGTCCCGCTTTCACGGTGACGACAGTCGTAGGATGGGTAGAGCGGAGCGAAACCCATCACGATCGAGCTCTACCCATCCTATTTAGCTCCGACCTCAAAACTCGTGCGCGATCTTCGCCAGCATATCGAGCAGCGCCGCGTGGTTCTCGGGTCCCAGCAATTCGATCAGCCGCGTCTCGTGCTTGTTGGCGACAAGCTTCTTCGCGCGCGCCAGCACGGCGCGGCCCTTGTCGGTCAGCACGACGATGTGCGAGCGGCGGTCGCTTGTGGAGCGCATGCGTGCGCAGAGTTCGCGGCTCTCAAGCCCGTCGAGCATCGCCACGAAATTCGGCCGGAGGATGCCAAGCGTACTCGCGATCTCGGTCTGATTGCGGCCGGGATTCTGGTCGAGCAGCAAGAGCACCGAGAACTGCGCCGGCGTGAGCTGCAAGGGTGCGACGCAGCGCAGGAAATCCTCGAACACCCTGAGCTGTGCACGCTTCAGCGCATAACCCAATAGCCCGGACAGTTCCCCTAGTTGCAGCAGGCCGTCGTCGCTCGAAGCGTCCAGATCCTGCTTGGCGACGGGGCGGGAAACCTTGACGGCATCGGCGGCGGTCTTGGAAACAGTCATCGCTCGAAGCTCGCAATCCCGATAGAAAGGTGTGGCCGAAGCTTCGGCCCTTGAGATTATATTCGATAATTGTTATCAGTTATATCAAACGTCGGCAGCTTTCAACAGCCGACACCGGACGATCGAACGTTGCACGCGTCGATCGGCCCGCCGCGTGAGGGGGAGCGCTCGGCCTTGAACACGACGATCATGCTGTTCCTGCTGCAGGACGGCATCACCAACGGCGCCATCTACGCCTTGCTGGGGCTGGCCCTGGTGCTGGTGTTCGCGGTCACGCGCGTGATCCTGATCCCGCAGGGCGAGTTCGTCACCTATGGCGCGCTGAGCTATGCCATGCTGGCGACCGGCCAGGTGCCGGGCACCGCGAAGCTCGCAGTCGCCATGGGCCTGGTGGCGTTCGGCCTCGACCTGTTCGTTGCGCGGAAGTCGCTGCATGCACGCCTGGTCGCGCGCGCCGTCGCGGTCGACATCGTCTTTCCGCTGGCCGTCTGTCTGCTGACCTATGCACTCGCCGGGCCGAAGACGCCGATCGCCGTCAACATCGCGCTTGCGCTTCTGATCGTGGCGGCGATCGGGCTGTTCCTCTATCGCATCGCGTTCCAGCCGATCGCGCATACTTCCGTGCTGGTGCTGTTGATCGCCTCCGTCGGCTGCCACCTCGCGCTGCAGGGCCTGGGGCTCGTCTTCTTCGGCGCCGAAGGCCTGCGCGGACCGGCGCTCTCCAATGTCGCGCTGACGGCGGGCTCACTCCGCTTCACCGGCCAGAGCCTCGCAGTCTACGGCCTCACCATTGCGTTCATTGTCGCGCTCTGGCTGTTCTTCGGCTACTCGCTGACCGGCAAGGCGCTGCGCGCCACCGCCGTCAATCGGCTCGGCGCCCGCCTCGTCGGCATCCGCACCACGTTATCAGGCCAGATCGCCTTCCTGCTGGCGTCGCTGATCGGCGCCATCTCGGGAATCCTGATCGTGCCGATCACGACGCTCTATTACGACACCGGCTTCCTGATCGGCCTGAAAGGTTTCATCGCAGCGATCATCGGCGGTCTCGTCAGCTACCCCTTGACGGCTGTCGCAGCTATTCTCGTCGGCACCGTCGAGGCGTTCTCCTCGTTCTATGCCAGCAACTTCAAGGAAGTCATCGTCTTCACGCTGATCCTCCCCGTCCTGGTGCTGCGCTCGCTCGCAGCGCCCGAGGTCGAAGAAGAGAAGGATTGAGCGCGATGACGCAGCGACTGCCCTTCATCATCTTCGCTCTCGTGATGGCGCTGATCCCGATGGTGCCGGGCATCCCGCCATTCTGGATCGTGCTGCTCGACAATATCGGCCTCGCTGCGCTGGTGGCGATGGGGCTGGTGCTGCTCACCGGCGTCGGCGGCCTCACCTCGTTCGGGCAGGCGGCGTTCTGCGGCTTCGGCGCCTACACCACGGCGGTGCTGACGACCGCTTACGGTGTCTCGCCCTGGCTGACGCTGCCGGCCTCGCTCCTGGTCAGCGGCATCGCCGCGGTGCTGCTCGGCATCGTCACGGTGCGGCTGTCCGGCCACTATTTGCCGCTCGGCACCATCGCCTGGGGCATCGGCCTGTTCTATCTCTTCAGCAAGCTCGAATTCCTCGGCCGCAATGACGGCATCTCCGGCATCCCCCCGCTTGCGATCGGCTCCTACAAGATGCTGAGCCCCGGCGCGATCTACTACGCGATCTGGATCGCGGTCCTGATCGCGGCGGTGCTGACGATGAACCTCTTGGACTCGCGCACCGGCCGCGCCATCCGCGCGCTGCGCCGCGGCCATATCGCGGCCGAAGCCTTCGGCGTGCAAACGCCGCGCGCCAAGCTTCTCGTGTTCATCTACGCTGCGGTGCTGGCAGGCCTCTCCGGCTGGCTCTATGCGCATTTCCAGCGTGCCGCCAACCCGACGCCGTTCGGCCCGCAGGCGGGCATCGAATATCTCTTCATCGCCGTGGTCGGCGGCGCCGGCTATGTCTGGGGTGCGGTGCTCGGTGCCGGCATCGTCGCGATCCTGAAGGAAGTGCTGCAGAGCTATCTGCCCTACATCTTCGGCGGCCAGAGCCAGCTCGAGACAATCGTGTTCGGCATCCTCCTGGTGATGCTGCTGCAACTCGCGCCATCCGGCGTCTGGCCATGGCTGATGGCGCGGCTGCCGTTCAAGGCAGCCCGCAAGACGCCGGACACCTCGCTGACGCTGCCGGCCCGCGAGGGCGCGCCGACGACCTCTGCCGTGCTCCTGCAGCTCGACAAGGCGCGTAAGCAATTCGGCGGCGTCACCGCGGTCAACGACGTCAGCTTCGACGTCAAGGCCCGCGAGATCGTGGCGCTGATCGGTCCCAACGGCGCCGGCAAGAGCACGACCTTCAACCTGATCACGGGCGTATTGACCGCGACCAGCGGCGCCATCTCCGTGCTCGGCAGAAAGGTCGAGAACGCTCCGCCGCAGGAGGTGGTGAAGCTCGGCGTAGCCCGTACCTTCCAGCACGTCAAGCTGGTGCCCGACATGACCGTGCTGGAGAATGTCGCGATCGGCGCGCATTTGCGCGGGCATTCCGGCGCGGTCGCCAGCATGTTCCGACTCGACCGCGGAGATGAGGCCAGACTGCTCGCAGAAGCAGCACGGCAGATCGAGCGCGTCGGGCTCACCGACCAGATCGATCAGCTCGCGGGCTCGCTCTCGCTGGGCCAGCAGCGCATCGTCGAGATCGCTCGCGCGCTCTGCGTCGATCCGATGCTGCTCTTGCTCGATGAGCCTGCCGCCGGCCTGCGACACATGGAGAAGCAGCGGCTCGCGGCGCTGCTTCGGCAGCTGCGCGACGGCGGCATGTCGGTGCTGCTGGTCGAGCACGACATGGGTTTCGTGATGGACCTCGCCGACCGCATCGTCGTGCTCGATTTCGGCACCAAGATCGCCGAAGGCGCGCCGGCGGCGATCAAGAAGAACCCCGAGGTCATCAAGGCCTATCTCGGAGCCGCGGCATGAGTGCATTGCTATCGGTCTCCGACGTCCATATCGCCTACGGCAAGGTCGAGGCTATCAGAGGCGTCTCGCTCGAGGTCAATGAGAACGAGATCGTGACCATCATCGGCGCCAACGGGGCCGGCAAGACCACGCTGCTCAATGCCGTGATGGGCATCCTGCCGCTGAAAGGCCGCACCGACTTCGCCGGCCAGGACATGGCGGCGCTCGACATCGAGGACCGCGTCGCAGCGGGCCTCTGCCTCGTGCCGGAGCACCGCGAATTGTTCGCGACCATGAATGTCGAGGACAATCTGCAGCTCGGCGCGTTCCGGATTCCGAAGGCGACTGCGGCAAATTCGTTCGAGCGCGTTTACAGCCTGTTTCCGCGGCTGAAGGAGCGGCGCAAGCAGCTCGCCGGCACGCTTTCCGGGGGCGAGCAGCAGATGCTGGCGATGGGGCGCGCGCTGATGGGCGCACCGAAGCTTCTGATGCTGGACGAGCCGAGCCTCGGGCTGGCGCCGATCATCGTCGCCGACATCTTCCGCACCATCGGCGAGCTTCGCGCTGCCGGCGTGTCGGTGCTGCTGGTCGAGCAGAACGCCCAGGCCGCGTTGCGGATCGCCGACCGCGCCTATGTGATGGAGCTCGGTGAGTTCGTGCTCAGCGGAGCCGCCGGCGATATCGCCAACAACCAGCGCGTCGCCGCGAGCTATCTTGGCTTCCAGCATGAAGGCGAGAGCGCGGTTTGATCCACGCTCCCGCCTGATATCGTCACATCGCCAGGACGTATTTCCCGTCCTTCACCGTGAGCAGGATCCGCGAGCGGTCGTCGAGGCCGTAGCGATCCTTTTCAGTCCAGTTGTAGACGCCTTGGCTCGCGACGATTTCCTTCTCGCTGATGAACGCCTGGCGGATGCCTTCGCGAAACTCCGGCGTGCCGGGCTTGCCGGCCTTCAATGCGACCGGGATCACGCGCTTCAGCACTTCGAAGGCGTCGTAGGAGTGGCCTGCAAACTGGCTGCGGCTGTTGGGGCCATATTTCGCTTCATAGGCGGCATTGAGCGCGAGCCCCGGCTTCTTGGTCAGCGCGCTGTCCGGCTGGCTCTCCGGCGACATCACCGGGCCCGATGCCATGATGACGCCCTCGGCTGCAGTGCCCGCGATGCGGATGAAATCCATGCTGGCGGCACCGTGGGTCTGGTAGATCAGGCCCTTGTAGCCACGCTCGCGCAGCGTGGTCTGAGGCAGCGCCGCCGCGGTGCCGGAGGCGCCAACCAGGATCGCGTCGGGATTGGCGGCGACGAGCTTCAGCACCTGGCCTGCAACCGAGGTATCGGGCCGGGCAAAGCGCTCCTCATCGATCATCTGCAGGCCCATCGGCACCGCCTGGGTCTTGAAGTCGTTGAACCAGAGATCGCCGTAGGAATCGGAATAGCCGATATAGCCGACGGTCTTGATGCCGTGCGCCTTCATGTGCTCGTACAAGACCTTGCCCATGATCGGGATCGACTGCGGCATGTCGACCGACCATTTTGTGCGGGCCTCGTTGATCGGAAACGGCGCCAGTCCGAAATGCGGGATGCCGGCCTCGTTGGCGACGGTGGAGACTGCGATCGAGGGCGGCGTGGTGGAGGAGCCCATGATGATGTCGGCCTTCGATTCCGTGACGAAGCGCCGCGCATTGGTGGTGGCCGCCGTCGGGTCGCCGCCGTCATCCAGCACGATCACCTTGAGCGGCACGCCGCCGATCTCCTTCGGCACGAAGTCGAGCGAGTTACGCTCGGGGATGCCGAGCGCTGCGGCGGGCCCGGTGGTCGAGATCGAGATGCCGATGACGATCTCGTTGGTCTGCGCGGACGCCGGTGAGCCGGGCAGTGCCAGCGCCGCACCCAGCGCAGCGGCGGCGAGATAAGCCTTCCTCATTCATTCCTCCCTTGGAAGTATTCTTGGTTGTCTAAAGCAGTATCGCAAAACCGAGCCGGGCCCTTCTTTAGATCAATAAGGCAGCGGCACTCAAATCAGCCTTTCATGAAGCGGTCGATGATCTCCTGCGGAAACGGCGCCGACCTCAATTTTGAGGGATCGTTCGGATCACGGCCGACGAGGACGCGGGTCTCGAACGCTTCGATCGCCAGCGCCTCGCCCTTGAACACCTTGTGCGTCACTTCGAAACTCGAGCGCTTGATGCTCTCCACCCGCGTTTCAATTGTAATCCAGTCGCCATGGGTCGAGGGGATGTAGAACTTCGCCCGCGTGTCGACCATGGGAATGCCGACGAGGCCATAGTTGCGGATGATGTCCTGTTTCGAGAAGCCGGCCGCTTCGAACATGATCGAGGTCGAATCGTCGAACATCGCGAAATAGCGCGGGTAGTAGACGATGTTGGCGGGGTCGCAATCGCCCCACTGAATCTGCACATCGCGCCGGTGCACGAACATGCGCCGGACCTCAGCGCGGCGCCATGCGAAGCGCGGCATCGAGCCGCACCACCTCGCCGTTGAGGTAGGGGTTGTCGATCATGTGCAGTGCCAGCGAGGCGAACTCGCCCGCGTCGCCGAGCCGGTGCGGGAACGGGATCGAGGCGGCGAGCGAGTCCTGTGCCTCCTGCGGCAGGCCCGCAAGCAGCGGTGTCAGGAACAAGCCGGGCGCGATCGCCAGTACACGGATGCCGAACTGCGCGAGCTCGCGCGCAATCGGCAGTGTCATGCCGACGATGCCGCCCTTGGAAGCCGAATAGGCGGCCTGGCCGATCTGGCCGTCATAGGCGGCGATCGACGCGGTCGAGATCACGACGCCGCGTTCGCCGGTTGGTAGCGGCTCCAGCTTCGACATCGCCGCGGTCGCAAGCCTCAGCATGTTGAAGGAGCCGAGCAGGTTGACCTTGACCACCTTGTCGAAATCACCGAGCGGCATCGGACCGTCGCGCCCGATCACGCGCTTTGCCACGCCGATGCCGGCGCAGTTGATTAGGATGCGCGCCGGGCCATGCGCTTTCGCAGCCTGCGCGACCGCGGCTTCGGCGGAGGCAGCATCCGACACGTCGCAGATCACGGCAACGCCGCCGATCTCGGCTGCGACGGTTTCGGCGAGCTTTGCGTTGAGGTCGCATACTGCAACCTTGGCGCCCTGCGCGGCGAGCCGGCGCGCGGTCGCGGCGCCCAGTCCCGATGCGCCACCGGTGACGATGGCGGCCTGATCCTTCAACTGCATGGTCTTCTCCTTTACAGAATTCAGCTCAATGTGATGACGTGCGCGGGCGGCGCTTCGGTATATAGCGTCTCGATCAGCGCCGCGCGATATTCGAGCACCGCGCGCTGGTTGATCGAGCCCTTGTCGGTGACCTCGCCGCGATCGATCGAGAGCGGCGCATCGAGCAGGATCGCGCGTGTGATCCGGGTCGACGACCCGGTGGCGCTGGCCAGGAAGCGCGCGAAGCGCTCGCGAAAAGCGGCACGAACGGAGGGATCGGCCGCGGCCGCTGCGATATCATTGGCCGACAGCGCCGGGTTGACGACGCGGCAGCCGTCGAGATCCAGGATCACGATGGCGGAAATCTCGTCGCGGTTGATGCCGGCGATGACGACGTCGCGCACCAGCGGCGCGCAGGTGGCGATAAAGCGTGCGCGGAGCGGGCCGACGCTGACCCAGGTGCCGCTGGCGAGCTTGAAATCCTCGGCGATGCGCCCATCGAAATCGAACCCGGCGTCGAGATCGTCTGCTTTGGCCGGCTTCAGCGCATCGCCGAACTTGTAGAAGCCCTCTTCGTCAAACGCCGCGGCGGTCAGTTCCGGCTGGCGCCAATAGCCCGGCGTGACGTTCGGTCCCCTGGCGCGCACTTCGAGCTTGCCGTTGTTCGGCAGCAGCTTGGCTTCGTTGCCAAGCACGGGAAGGCCGACATGGCCGGAGCGGCTGGTATCCGGCCGCACCGACATGAAGAACGGCGCAGTCTCGGTGGCACCCAGCCCAGTCAGCATCGGCACGCGAAAACCGGTCTCGCGCACCGCAAGCTCGTCGAGGCTGTTCCAGACATAGGGCGACAGCGCCGCGCCGGAGAAGAACATCGCGTGCAGGCGGCCGAAGAATTTCGCGCGCAGGCCAGAATCGTCGCGCAGATAAGGCAGCAGCGATTCATAGCCTTTGGGCACGTTGAAATAGACCGTCGGCGAAATCTCGCGGAGGTTCGTCACGGTGTCTTCGATGCCGCCGGGCATCGGCTTGCCCTCGTCGAGATACATCGAGCCGCCGTTGAACAGCGTCAGCCCGACATTATGGTTGCCGCCAAAGGTGTGATTCCAGGGCAGCCAGTCCACAATCACCGGCGGCTCGTCCTTCAGGAACGCCAGCGTCTCGCGCAGCATCACCTGATTGGCGCAGAGCATGCGCTGGGTGTTGATGACCGCCTTGGGATTGCCGGTCGAGCCCGAGGTCAAGAGGAATTTCGCGATCGTGTCTGGTGCGACGGCCTCGTGCGTGGCGTCGAGAAGCGGATGCTCCGGCGTTGCCAGCAATTCAGAAAGTCTCGTCACAGCGCGGCCGGGAAGGTCGCCGCGCGAGGCGACGATCTCGGCCTCTTGTGAAACATTGGCGGATAGTGCTTCGGCGAACTTGTCGGCGTCATCGGCAAAGACCAGGCCGGGCGTCAGCAGCTTGATGACAAAACCGAGCTTGCCGAAATCGCGCGATACCAGCGAATAGGCCGGCGATACCGGGCAGAACGGCACCCCGGCATAGAGCGCGCCGAACGCGAGCAGCGCGTGATCGATCGAATTGCCGGAGAGGATCACAAGCGGCTTTTCCGCCGACAGCCCGCGCGCGATCAGCGCCGAGGCGATATGCCTCGCAGCATCGAGCAGCTCAGCGTAGGTAACTTCCCGCCAGGCGCCGCCTGCTGCCCGCTCCGCCATGAAGACGCGGTTGGGCGCGACAGCGGCCCAATGATGCAGCCGATCGGTGATGCGCTGGGGATAATCGAGCAGCTTGCTTCGTGGCCGAAGATAGATCGTGCCATCGTCGCGCCGCTCGATCGCGACCTCGGGATTGCCGAACGATATCGCGCGCAGCGGATGCGCGGTGGCATCTTTGACTGACGCTGACATCTCTGCGCTCGCGCTCATCTCAGGTCGGCTTCACTTTTGCGGTCTTGTGCTCGAGAAATTCGCGGATTCGGCGTTTTGCTTCCTTGTCGCTCTGCGCCACCGTCGCCATCAGCGATTCCATCAACAGCCCGGTCTGCGGATTGGCTTCGGCGATCATCGGCAGCGCCTGCAGCACGGCAAAATTGGTCAACGGCGCGTTCTTGGCGATCCGCTCGGCGAGCTCGATCGCCTTCGGCAATGCGCCGCCTGCGTCGGTCAGATATTGCGCGAAGCCGTAGGCCGCGCCTTCGGTCGCGGAATAGACCCGTCCCGTCAGCATCATGTCGATCATGCGGGGCACACCGATCAAGCGCGGCAGCCGCACCGATCCGCCGCCGCCGACAAAGATCCCGCGCTGGCCTTCCGGTAGGGCGAAATAGGCGGAGGGTTCAGCAACGCGGATATGCGCTGCGCAGGCAAGCTCAAGCCCGCCGCCGATCACCGCGCCCTTCAGCGCCGCGATCACCGGCACGCGGCTGTACTGGATGCGGTCGAATACCCGGTGCCACATCTGCGAATGCACGAGGCCCTCGGTTGCGTCGCGCTCGGAGAGTTCGGAGAGATCGAGGCCGGAGGAGAAATGGTCGCCAACACCGTGGACGACGATGGCGCCGACACCGTCAGGAATATCGGAAAAGCAATCCTGGATCGCCAGCATGATGCCGTCGTTCAGCGCATTGCGCTTGGCCGGCCGGTTGAGGCCCACGGTCAGAACCGCGCCGTTGTTCTCGATCTTCAAGAGCGCCGCGCGCTCGTCAGGCGCGGCGGAGGCGGCGTTTCCCATGGCCTTTTTGTTTCCTTCCCAGAATAGTTATACAGTATAACGAGTGGCGCGAGAGTCAATACGAGTGAGGTCTCGTAGGATGGGTAGAGCGCAGCGAAACCCATCGCGATGGAGCAAGCCGCGCGATGATGGGTTTCGCTGCGCTCTACCCATCCTACGATGTAGTCCCTGCGAACGCATGCGAACGCAGGGACCCATAACCACAGGGAGTTGTTGCGGCGCGAGCAAGCGGTTGGAGAGGTGTAGGGTGAGCAAAGCGCAGCGTGCCCACCATCCACGTACGGTGCAAGAAAGGTGGGCACGCTGCGCTTTGCTCACCCTACGACATCGTCGCGAGTCATGATTCAATTTTCAAATAGCACGAGGATGTGGGTTCGCGTTCTCGCGGCGTGCTCCGCCCGAGCTTTGCGTCTCGTTCCACCCTCTCATCGACGTGAGGGCGCAGGGAAAGCCGGGTGCCGGTTGCACCCGTGGGCCCCGTGCAACAAAAAGCACGGGGGTAGGACCACAGGTCAACCGAAGCAACACCGGCTTTCCCTGCGCAGTGGTTTACGGCTTACTTCGTGCTCTTCCCGGTGACCGGGCTTTCTTGCCACCGTCATCCGCGGCAGCTCTTGCTGCTCGCGAACTTAGCGCCAGCGTCGGGGCGCCAGAACCACACGACTTCGCCGTCCACGGATAGTCACGCTCGTCAGTCGCAACACCCGCGTCCACCGCATCTCACCGCAACGTTCGTGACGATCGCGACCCGCCCCTCATTTCGGGTGAGACGCGCGGAGTTAAATCACTGATTTGCCCGACGACGGAAGCGGAATATTTCTTGCGCGAGGGCTGGATGGGGCAAATCACCTTGATTGGATTGAAAAAATTCGCGCCAATTGCACTCGTCATTCGGGGGCATCGCGCAGCGATGAGCCCGGAATCCATTTCTCCACCGACGTTGCGGTTTGATGGATTCTCTGATGTGCAATTGCACATCATAGCTCGCGCCGCGCGCGCCCCGGAATGACGGCGGTGGTGGGCACCGCGCGACTAACCCGCGCCGACGGCTTTCTTGCGCCAGGCGAGGTGCACCGCGCAGGTGCAGCCGGGTGGGTGCGAGGTGACGTCGTTGGCGGGGGCGGCGACTGGCGCGAGCGCTGACGTCGGCTGCTTGGCGTCCTGCGATGGGATGTAGTTCAGCACCGGCGCGAGCCAGCGTTCGACCTCAGTGACCGTCATGTACTTGCGCTTGGCGTAGTCCTCGACCTGGTCGCGCTCGATCTTGCCGACGCCGAAATAGAAGCTCTCGGGATGACTGAAATAGAGCCCGGAGACCGAAGAGCCCGGCCACATCGCATAGCTTTCTGTGAGCTTCACGCCGGCGGTGTTCTCGGCATCGAGCAGCGCGAACAGCGTCTGCTTCTCGGTGTGGTCGGGCTGCGCGGGATAGCCGGGCGCCGGGCGGATGCCCTGATATTTCTCCAGGATCAGCTCGTCCGACGACAGCGCCTCGTCGAGCGCGTAACCCCAGAATTCCTTGCGCACGCGCTGGTGCATGCGCTCGGCAAAGGCTTCGGCCAGGCGATCGGCGAGCGCCTTGCACAGGATCGAGGAGTAATCGTCGTTGGCGTTCTTGAAGCGGTCGGCGACCGCATCCTCGCCGATGCCCGCGGTCACGACGAAGCCGCCCATGTAATCAGGCACGCCCGATGATATCGGCGCGATGAAGTCCGACAGCGCGGCATTGAAGCGGCCCTCGCGCTTCTCGAGCTGCTGGCGCAGCGTATGGAAGGTCGCGATCTTCTTCTTGCGGGTCTCGTCGGCATAGACGGCGATATCGTCGCCCTCCGCATTGGCGGGCCAGAAGCCGATGGTGGCGCGCGCCTTGAACCATTTCTCCTTGATGATGCGCTTAAGCATCTTCTGCGCATCATCATAGAGCGAGCGCGCGACCTCTCCGACCTTGGGATCGTCGAGTATCGCCGGGAAGCGTCCGGTCAATTCCCAGGTCTGGAAGAACGGCGTCCAGTCGATGTAATTTGCCAATTCCGCCAGATCGTAGGCGTCAAAGCTCCTTAGGCCGAAGAAGGTTGGCTTCTTTGGCGGCGCCTTGGCGAAGTCGATTCTGACGCCATTGGCCCTGGCTTGCGCAAGCGTCAGCCGCTTCTTGTCCTGCTGCGCACGGAAATGCGCCGCGGAGATTTTTGCATATTCGGCGCGGATGTCCGCGGCGTAGGCCTTGCGTTTCTCGGGCGAGAGCAGCGAGGAGGCGACGCCGACGGCACGGCTGGCGTCATTGACGTGCACGACCGGTCCGCCGGGATAGTTCGGATCGATCTTCACGGCGGTATGGACGCGGCTGGTGGTGGCGCCGCCGATCAGGAGCGGCAGGTTCAGGCCCTCGCGCTCCAATTCGCCGGCAAGGAAGCTCATCTCGTCGAGCGAGGGCGTGATCAGGCCGGAGAGGCCGATGATGTCGGCGCCTTCGGCCTTCGCGGTCTCGATGATCTTTGCCGCCGGCACCATCACGCCGAGATCGATGACCTCGAAATTGTTACATTGCAGCACGATGCCGACGATGTTCTTGCCGATGTCGTGGACGTCGCCCTTCACGGTAGCGAGCACGATCTTGCCGGCGGCATTGCGGCCATCGCCGGTCACGCCATTGGCGAGATTGCGCGCCTTTTCCTCTTCCATGAACGGCATCAGATAGGCGACCGCCTGCTTCATGACGCGCGCCGACTTCACCACCTGCGGCAGGAACATCTTGCCATCGCCGAAGAGATCGCCGACCACGTTCATGCCGGCCATCAGCGGGCCTTCGATGACGTCGAGCGGACGCTGCGCCGCCTGCCGCGCCTGCTCGGTATCCTCTTCGATGAATTCGGTGATGCCGTGCACCAGGGCGTGGCTGAGCCGCTTCTCGACCGGCCATTCGCGCCAGGCGAGATCGGCTTCCTTGCTCTGCTTCTCCTTGCCGCGGAATTTCTCGGCCAGAGCGAGCAGTCGCTCGGAGGCGCCGGGGTCGCGGTTGAGGATGACGTCTTCGCAGGTTTGCCGCAGCTCGGGATCGATGTCGTCATAGACGATCATCTGCCCGGCATTGACGATGCCCATGTCCATGCCGGCCTTGATGGCATGATACAGGAACACGGAATGCATCGCCTCGCGCACCGGCTCGTTGCCGCGGAACGAGAAGGAGAGATTGGAGACGCCGCCGGAAATATGCGCGCCCGGAAGGTTCGCCCGAATCCAGCGCGTGGCCTCGATGAAATCGACGCCGTAATTGTTGTGCTCCTCGATGCCGGTCGCGATCGCGAAGATGTTGGGATCGAAGATGATGTCTTCCGCCGGAAAGTCGAGCCGATTGACCAGGATGTCGTAGGCGCGCTTACAGATTTCGGTCTTGCGCGCAAAGGTGTCGGCCTGGCCAGTCTCGTCGAAGGCCATCACCACCACGGCCGCGCCGTGGCGCTTGGCGATTCTGGCCTCGTGGATGAACTTCTCCTCGCCTTCCTTCATCGAGATCGAGTTCACGACCGGCTTGCCCTGGATGCATTTCAGGCCGGCCTCGATCACGGCGAACTTCGATGAGTCCACCATGATCGGAACGCGGGCAATATCCGGCTCGGCGGCGACGAGGTTGAGGAACGTCACCATGGCCTTCTCTGAATCGAGCAGACCCTCGTCCATATTGACGTCGATGATCTGCGCGCCGTTCTCGACCTGGTCGCGCGCGACCTGAAGGGCCGCGGTGTAGTCGCCCGCGGTGATCAGCTTACGGAAGCGTGCCGAGCCCGTGACGTTGGTGCGCTCGCCGATGTTCACGAAAGGAATGGCGTCGGTCAGCGCGAAGGGTTCGAGGCCTGACAGCCGCAGGCGCGGCGCGATCTCAGGGATTGCGCGTGGCTTGTGCGGCGCCACCGCCGCGGCGATCGCCGCGATATGGTCCGGCGTGGTGCCGCAGCAGCCGCCGACGATGTTGACGAGGCCGGCTGCCGCGAACTCGCCGATCAGCCGCGCCATATATTCCGGCGTCTCGTCGTACTGTCCGAATTCGTTTGGCAGGCCGGCGTTCGGGTAAGCGCACACGAGCGTATCGGCGATGCGACCGATATCGGCAATGTGGCTGCGCAGGTCCTCCGCGCCGAGTGCGCAGTTGAAGCCAATCGTGATCGGCTTGGCGTGCCGCACCGAATTCCAGAACGCCTCCGGCAACTGGCCGGAGAGCAGGCGGCCGGACTTGTCGGTGATGGTGCCCGAGATCATCACGGGCACATCGATGCCACGCGCTTCCGTGATCTCCGAGATCGCATAGAGCGCGGCCTTCGCATTCAGCGTGTCGAAGATGGTTTCGACCAGCAGCAGGTCGGCGCCGCCGTCGAGCAGGCCATTGATCTGCTCGCCATAGGCTTTGCGCAGATCGTCGAAAGTCACCGCGCGATAGCCGGGATTGGAGACGTCGGGCGAGATCGAGGCGGTGCGGTTGGTGGGACCCAGGGCGCCTGCGACGAAACGTGGCTTGCCATCCTCGGCACTCACCTTCTCGGCCGCGACGCGCGCGAGCTTGGCGCCCTCGCGGTTGAGCTCGTAGGCAAGATCCGACATCTCGTAGTCGGCCTGCGCGATCGAGGTCGAGGAAAAGGTGTTGGTCGCGACGATGTCGGCGCCCGCGCGCAAATAGGCGGCGTGGATGTCCTCGATCGCCTTCGCTTGTGTCAGGATCAGGATGTCGTTATTGCCTCTGATATCGCGATGGAAATCCTTGAAACGCTCGCCGCGGAAGGCGGCCTCATCGAACTGCAGGCCCTGGATCATCGTGCCCATGGCGCCGTCGAGCACGAGAATGCGCTCGCGCGCGGCGGCGATGAGGGCGGTACGCTTGGCAGAGAGGGGTACGGTCATTTGATCAGGCAGCTTTCTTCGCGCCGTTCGGACGGATGCCGAGCAGATGGCTGATCGCGAACACGAGATCGGCGCGGTTCATGGTGTAGAAATGGAAGGTGTCGACGCCGTGTTTTGCGAGCTTCTGCACCTGGCCGGCGGCGACGGTGGCGGCTACCAGTTTGCGGGTCTCGGCATCGTCATCGAGGCCTTCGAATTTCGCGGCAAACCAGTCCGGCACCGTGGTGCCGGCGCGCGTGACGAAATTGCGGGCCTGCTTGAAATTGTGCATCGGCATGATGCCCGGCACGATCGGGATCTCGATGCCGCGCGAGCGCACCCGGTCGAGGTAGCGGAAGTAGAGATCGTTGTCGAAGAACACCTGGGTGATGGCGCGCGTCGCGCCGGCATCGACCTTGGCCTTCAGCGTGTCGATATCGGCGTCGAAATTCGGGCTCTCCGGATGCTTCTCCGGATAGGCCGAGACCGAAATCTCGATATCGAGATGGCGCTTCTTGATGCCAGCGACCAGTTCGGGCGAGCTTTGGTAGCCGTCCGGATGCGTGAAATAGGGCGTACCGATACCACCAGGTGGATCGCCGCGCAGCGCCACGATGTGGCGGACACCGACCTCATGATAGCGGTCGACGATCTCGTCGATCTCGCTGCGTGAGGCGCTGACGCAGGTCAGATGCGCCGCCGGCAACAGCCTGGTTTCGTTCAGGATGCGGGCGATCGTCGAATGGGTGCGCTCGCGGGTCGATCCGCCGGCGCCATAGGTCACGGAGACGAAGGTCGGCGACAGCGGCGCCAGTCGGTTGATCGTGTCCCAAAGATTGCGCTCCATCTCCTCGGTCTTCGGCGGGAAGAACTCGAAGGAAATGGCGGGAGTCCTGAACGGCGGGGCGGCAACCTCGGTCATGGCTCTCACAAGCTCCACGGGACAATCGGCACAGGCTGGGCAGTCGAGGTGGTAAGATAGGGCAAAGCGGGCCGGCCAAACAGCCCATCAGCAATGGGAATTTGCCCACTTTAGGTAAATTTGTTGGCTGTATGCGACAATTTCAATGCGAAGTGGGCAAGAGCATAGGCTCCGCCATCTTATCTCGAAATCCTAGCAAAAACAGCTAATTATTCTGATTATTGGGTCAAATCGATTCCCCTACATGAGCATGGGCACCAAAGGATTATTGTGGATTAATGACATTCTGTCCCACACTTGATGCGGTGGCGCAGCTTCACGTTCGGGGATGTCAGCGGAGCTGATCTGCGCGCTGAGGGGCTTTGTGGTTTCAATGCGCCGCCCTAGTTTAGCGCGATGATCCCGCTTTCCGTCCTGGACCTTTCGGTCGTCACGACAGCCACAAAGCCCGCCGCGGCGCTGCGCAACAGCATCGATCTGGCGCGCCATGTCGATGGGCTCGGCTATGTCAGATATTGGCTCGCCGAGCACCACAACCTCGCCTCCGTCGCGAGCCCCGCGCCGGACCTGATGATCGGGCAGATCGCCGCGGTGACGAAGAACATCCGCATCGGCTCCGGCGGCGTGATGCTGCCCAACCACGCGCCGCTGGTGGTTGCCGAGCGCTTCAAGATGCTGGAGGCGCTGTTCCCCGGCCGCATCGATCTTGGCCTCGGGCGGGCGCCCGGCACCGACGGCGCCACGGCCTACGCGCTGCGGAGCCGGCTCGACCGCCGCGAAGGCGACGATTTCCTGGAGCGGCTGCAGGAATTGACGCTGTGGGAGACGCGCGACTTTCCGCCCGGCCATCCCTTCAACAATGTGGTGGCGATGCCCGACGATTCGCCGCTGCCGCCGATTTGGCTGCTCGGCTCCAGCGGCTATTCGTCCGAGCTCGCGGCGCAGGTCGGCATGGGCTTCGCCTTCGCGCATCATTTCGCGACCCATGACGCAGTCGATGCGATGACGAATTATCGGGCGCACTTCAAGCCGTCGGGCTGGCGCCAGACCCCGCAAGCGATCCTCGGGGTCGCGGCGGTCGCCGCCGAGACCGATGATGAAGCAGAAAAGCTGGCGCTGTCGATGGACCTCAATCGCCTGCGCCGGGATCGCGGCCAGTATCTGCCGCTGCCGAGCGTGGAGGAGGCGCTGGCCTATCCCTATACCGACACTGAGCGCGCTTCCATCGCCCGCAACCGGTCGCGCTTCTTTGTCGGCAGTCCGGCGACGGTGATGGCAAAACTGCAGCCGCTGATCGCGGCGACTGAGGCGGATGAGCTGATGATCATCACCGCGGTGTATGACCACGAGGCAAGAAAGAAATCGTACAGCCTGCTGGCGGACGCGTTCGGGCTTCACAGCAAAGCAGCAGCCTGATCTTACACGCCGTCAATCCGCCTTCTCGCTGAAGGTGGCGCGGAAGGGGTGGGCGGGATAGACGCCCACGATACGCAATTCGCGCGAGAAGAATTTCAGCTCTTCCAGAGCGAACGCCAGTCCGCGGTCATAGGGGTGGCCGTCGACGTCGGCATAGAATTGCGTCGCGAAGAAATTACCGTCGACCATATAGCTTTCGAGCTTGGTCATGTTGACGCCGTTGGTGGCGAAGCCGCCGAGCGCCTTGTAGAGCGCGGCGGGCAGGTTGCGCACCCGAAATACGAAAGTGGTCACCAGCGGACCCGAACCCTGCTCGGCCCATTTGGCCTCGCGTGCCAGCAGCACGAAGCGGGTGGTGTTGTGGGACTCGTCCTCGATATCCTCGGCCAGGATGTCGAGGCCGTAGATGTCGGCGGCAAGGCGCGAGGCGATGGCGGCGACGCTTCTGTCGCCGCGCTCGGAAATGTCGCGGGCGCTGCCGGCGGTATCGGCGGCGACGATCGGCTTGATGCCAAGCTTGCGGATGATGCGCCGGCACTGGCCGAGCGCGTGCACATGGCTCTCCACGCTCTTGATCTCGGCGAGCTTGGCACCCTTCACCGCCATCAACTGATGCCGGACCGGCAGGAACCATTCACCGACGATGAACAGGCCGGAGGCCGGCAACAAATGGTGGATGTCGGCGACGCGGCCGGCGACCGAATTCTCGATCGGGATCATGCCGAGATCGGCCTCGCCGGACGAAATCGCCGACAGCGCGTCTTCGAAGGTTGCGCAGGGCAGCGGCTCGGCGTCGGGATAGGCCTCGACGATCGCGATGTGGGAATTGGCCCCGGGCTCGCCCTGGAAGGCGATTTTCAGCTTCTTGGTCATATCGTTTTCCTGGCGACCTTTTAGCAGCGGTTCAGGTTTTGGCCAGTATCTGCCGGGCGGTTTCGAGGTCGGCCGGGGTGTCGACGCCGCGCGGCACGGTACCCACGATGGTGACGTCGATCCGCATCCCCGCCTCCAGCGCACGGAGCTGCTCGAGCTTCTCCTGTAGTTCCAGGGGCGAGGGCGGCAGCCGGACGAATCGCTCCAGCGCGGCGCGGCGATAGGCGTAAAGGCCGATATGGTGGTAGCGCGGGCCGTCGCCGAACGGCGCGGTGGCACGGGTAAAATAGAGCGCACGCAACCGCCGCGGCGAAATCGGCGAACCCACCGCCTTCACCACGTTCGGGTTGAGGCTCTCCTCCTCGGTGTGGATCTCGGAGGCGAGCGTCGCGATATCGACCGCGCCATCATCGAGCGGCGGCAGCACGGCGCGGATCGTTTCCGGCGTGATGGTCGGGAAATCGCCCTGCAGGTTGACCACGATCTCGGCCCTGGCTTGCGGATCGAGCGTGGTTGCGGCCTCAAAGATGCGGTCGGAGCCGGAAGGGTGATCGGCGCGGGTCATCACCACCTCGCCGCCGGCCGCTTTGACGGCCGTGGCGATCTCCGGCGTGTCGGTCGCGACCGCGACCCGGCCAATGTTGGCTTCTTCCGCCCGGCGCAATACGTGGACAATCATCGGCTGGCCGGCGATGTCCAGGAGCGGCTTGCCCGGCAGCCTCGTGGCCGCCATGCGGGCGGGAATCAGCACCAAAATCCGCGGGTCAGCCATCGTAACGAAACCCTGCCGGCGGCAGGAATCAGGGGTGGGGAGGGGACAAAAGTCGGCGCGTTTATACGGGTTGCCAGAGCGCAGGCAAACCGATATCTCAAAGTCGCTCGGGGGAGGCGCGATGAGGGCTGATTCCGAGGCTCACCCCCCGCGGCCGTTCGGCCCGCCTGAATTCGACATTTTAGGCTTGGAGCCTGATCCGAAATGGACTCCTTCGAACTCAACAAGATTCTCGGTGCGATCCTCGGCACCTGCCTCATTGTCCTGGTGACGAGCTTTGCCGCGCAGGCGGTGTTCACGCCGAAGCCGCTGGAGAAGCCGGGTTTTGAGATTGCCGTGAAGGAAGAAGCGCCGAGCGGTGGCGGCGGTGGCGCTGCTCCGGCACCATCCGAGCCGATCGAGAAGCTGCTGCAGACCGCCTCTGTGGAAAAGGGCGCCGCGGCTGCCAAGAAGTGCCAGGCCTGCCACACCTTCGAGAAGGGGGGCCCGAACCGCGTCGGCCCGAATCTCTTTGGCATCGTGGGCGAGCCGCGCGGTGAAGGACGCGGGTTCAACTTCTCGGCCGCGATGAAGGCCAAGGGCGGCACCTGGACCTTCGACGACCTCAACAAGTTCCTCACCAACCCGAAGGGTTTCATCCCGGGCACCGCGATGGGCTTCGCCGGCATTCCGAAGGACAGCGAACGCGCAGACGTGATCGCCTACCTGAATTCGCTGTCGGATCATCCCCAGCCGCTGCCGACCGCGCAGAAATAGAATTTCCGCCGCAGATTCAATCGCAACGGCCAGGCATTGCCTGGCCGTTTCCGTATGGACCGCATCATTGTCAGCGGGACGTTTCGCCGCACACGTGATGGTCCCCAGGCTTCCAAGATGAGGAAAAAGCAACATAATCGGTCGAAACCTTGTCCTATATTACGCACTTAGTGCGTAACCCCCGGTTCACGACAGGAAGCTCCCTTTGGCCATTACCCGACGACATCTTCTGCAGACCGGCGCGGTGGCCGCGCTGACCCCCGTGATGGGCACGGCAGCCGGCATTCCGGCGATATCAAGCGCACAGGCGCAATCGGGAAGCGAGGGGCCGGCGTGGCGCCACGCGCTGTCGTTGTTCGGCGACATCAAGTATCCGGCCGGCTTCCAGCGTTTCGACTATGTCAATCCGGATGCGCCGAAGGGCGGCGTCGCGCGGATCATCTCGCTCGGCACATTCGACAATTTCAACATCGCGGTGATGGGCGTGAAGGGCTCGATCGCACAGGCCGCGACGATGATCTACGACGCATTGATGTCAGCCTCGCAGGATGAGGTCTCGACCGAATACGGCCTGCTCGCCGAAGGCGCATCTCACCCCGACGATTTCAGTTGGGTGATCTACCGGCTGCGCAAGGAGGCGCGCTGGCATGACGGCAAGCCGGTGACGCCGGAGGACGTGATCTTCTCGCTCGAGACGCTCAAGAAGCAAAGCCCGTTCTACGGAGCCTATTACCGGCACGTGACCAAGGTTGAGAAGAGCGGCGAACGCGACGTCAAATTCACTTTCGATGTGCCGGGCAATCGTGAATTGCCGCACATCGTCGGCCAACTGCTGGTGCTGCCGAAGCATTATTGGGAGGGCACCGACGACCAGGGCCGCAAGCGCGATATCTCAGCGACCACACTGGAAAAGCCGCTCGGCTCAGGCCCGTATCGGATCGCCGACTTCGTCGCCGGCCGTTCAGTCCGGCTCGAACGGGTGAAGGATTACTGGGGCGCCAACCTTCCAGTCCGGATCGGCCAGAACAATTTCGACGAGTTGCGTTCCGAATACTTCCGCGACAACAACGTCGCGCTCGAAGCTTTCAAGGCCGACCAGGCCGACTGGATCGTCGAGAACTCGGCGAAACAGTGGGCGACCGCTTATGATTTTCCGGCCGTGACTGAGAAGCGCGTCGTCAAGCGGGAGTTTCCGATCAACGATCTCGGTCGCATGCAGGGCTTTGTGCTCAACCTGCGCCGCGAGCAGTTCAGGGATACCCGCCTCAGGCGCGCGTTCAACTTCGCGTTCGATTTCGAGGAGATGAACAAGCAGCTTTTCTACAATCAGTACAAGCGCATCGACAGCTATTTCTACGGCACGGAATTGGCGTCCTCGGGCCTGCCGGAGGGACAAGAACTCGAAATCCTGCAGACCGTCCGCGACAAGGTGCCTCCGGAGGTTTTCACGACGCCTTATACCAACCCGGTCGGCGGCAATCCCGAAGCGGTGCGCGCGAACCTGCGCGAGGCCATGAAGCTGTTGAAAGAGGCCGGGTTCGAGGTGCGCGAGCGCAAGCTGGTCGATCCTTCGGGCAAGCCGGTGAGCGTGGAGATCCTGGTGCAGGATCCGTCGTCCGAGCGGATCGCGCTGTTCTTCAAGCCCTCGCTGGAGCGCATCGGCGTCACCACGTCGGTCCGTGTCGTTGACGACGTGCAGTACGAGAATCGGATTCGCAGTTTCGATTTCGACATCATCACTGATGTTTGGGGCCAGTCGCTTTCGCCTGGCAATGAGCAGCGCGAATTCTGGGGTTCGCAAACTGCAGATCAACCGGGATCGAAGAACACGATCGGCATTAAGAACCCGGCGGTGGACGCGCTGATCGACAAAGTCATCTTCGCCAAGGACCGCGCCGGCCTCGTCGCCGCGACCAAGGCGCTGGACCGGGTGCTGCTCTGGAATTTCTACGTGGTGCCGCAGTTCAGCTATCCCTATGCGCGCTATGCGCTCTGGGATCGCTTTGGCCATGCGGAACTGCCGAAATATGCGCGCTCCGGCCTGCCCTCGCTATGGTGGTATGACGTGGACAAGGCAAACCGGATCGGCAAACGGTCTTGAGGGATTTTTCGCGCATGGCGCTATTCACCCGCCGGCACGCGCTCGGCCTCGGCCTCGGCATCGGTGCGCTCTGCGCGACGCGGCTTCGTCCGGCAGCCGCCGACAACGGCGTCGAGATGCAGGGCATGTCGGCGTTCGGCGATCTGAAATATCCCGCCGACTTCCACCATTTCGACTATGTCAACGTGAATGCGCCGAAGGGCGGCATGTTCTCGCTGATCCCATCGGTTCGTGCCTATAACCAATCCTACTTCACGTTCAATTCGCTCAACGCCTACGTCCTGAAGGGCGAGGGTGCGCAGGGCATGGACATGACGTTTGCGGCGCTGATGGCGCGCGCGGGTGACGAGCCGGACGCGATGTATGGGTTCGCGGCGAAGTCGGTGCGGATCTCGCCAGACAAGCTCACCTACACTTTCACGATCCGGCCCGAGGCACGGTTCCATGACGGCTCGAAGCTGACCGCCAACGACGTCGCCTTCTCGCTGAACACGCTGAAGGAAAAGGGACACCCGCTGATCGTGGTGCAGCTTCGCGACTTCATCAAGGCCGAGGCGGTGGACGATGCCACTGTCGTCGCCAGCTTCGCACCGAACCGCGCGCGTGACGTACCGCTTTATGTTGCGGGCCTACCGATCTTCTCCAAAGCCTATTACGCGAACCGGCCGTTCGAGGAATCCTCCCTCGATACGCCGCTCGGCTCGGGGCCGTACAAGGTCGGCCGGTTCGAGGTCAATCGCTTCATCGAGTATGATCGCGTCAAGGACTGGTGGGCGGCCGATCTCCCGGTCTGCCGTGGCAGCTACAATTTCGATACCGTCCGCTACGAATTCTATCGCGACCGCGATGTCGCGTTCGAAGGCTTCACGGGCAAGAACTATCTCTACCGCGAGGAACTCACCGCGCGCATCTGGGCGACACGCTATGATTTTCCCGCGATCAAGGAAGGCCGCGTCAAGCGCGAGCTGCTGCCGGACGAGACGCCGTCGGGCGCGCAGGGCTGGTTCATCAACCTGCGCCGGGACAAGTTCAGGGATCCGCGCGTGCGCGAGGCGCTGATCTACGCCTTTGATTTCGAGTGGACCAACAAGACCATCATGTACGGCGCGTATGCCCGCACCCATTCGCCGTTCCAGAACTCGGACATGATGGTGTCCGGTCCGCCCTCGCCGGAGGAAGTGGCGCTGCTCGAACCGTTCCGCGGCCAGGTGCCGGACGAGGTGTTCGGCAAGCCCTTCGTGCCGCCGGTGTCCGATGGCTCGGGGCAGGACCGCACGCTGCTGCGCAAGGCGGTGCAACTGCTGAGCGAGGCCGGTTGCGTTGTCAAGGACGGCAAGCGGCTGTTGCCGAACGGCGAGCCCTTCACCATTGAGTTCCTTAACGACGAAGCATCGATCCAGCCGCACCACGGGCCCTACATCAAGAACCTCGCCACGCTCGGCATCGACGCCAGCTTCCGGCTGATCGATGCCGTACAATACCGTGCGCGGCTGGAGGATTTCGATTTCGACATGACCATCCAGCGCTTCTCGATGTCGGCGACGCCGGGCGACAGCATGCGTGCGTTCTTTTCCTCGCATGCTGCCAACACCAAAGGGTCTTATAACCTCGCCGGCATTTCCAGCCCGGTGATCGATGCGCTGATCGAGAAGATCATCGCCGCCGAGACCAGGGCGGATTTGACCACCGCCTGCCGCGCCTTCGACCGTGCCTTCCGCGCCGGCCGTTACTGGGTGCCGCAATGGTACGCCAACACGCACAAGGTGGCCTATTGGGACCTGTTTGCCCATCCGCCGAAGCCGGCGCGCTACGCGCAAGGCGTGGGAGCGCCGGAGAACTGGTGGGCCGATCCGGCCAAGAGCGCCAACGCCGAACAGGCGAAATAAGACATGACCGCCTATATCGCCCGCCGCATTCTGTTGATGGTCCCGACGCTGCTCGGCATCCTCTTCGTGTCCTTCGTGGTCGTGCAGTTCGCGCCGGGCGGACCGGTCGAGCGCGTGCTTGCGCAGCTCTCCGGCGCCGATACCGGCGGCTCTTCGCGGGTTTCCGGTTCTTCCGGCGGCGATTTTGCCGCGCGTGCGCCGGGCGGCGCCTCGGCGGATGCCGTCAACTCGAAATACCGCGGCGCGCAGGGCCTGGATCCCGCCTTCATCAAGAATCTCGAAAAGCAGTTCGGCTTCGACAAGCCGGCGCCCGAGCGCTTCCTGCTGATGGTGTGGAACTTCGCCCGCTTCGATTTCGGCAAGAGCTATTTCCGCGACGTCAGCGTGATCCAACTCATCAAGGAGAAGCTGCCGGTCTCGATGTCGCTCGGCATCTGGATGACGCTGCTGACCTATCTGATCTCAATCCCGCTCGGCATCCGCAAGGCCGTGCATGACGGCTCGCGGTTCGATACCTGGACGTCGGCGGTGGTCATCGTCGGTTTCGCGATTCCCGGCTTCCTGTTCGCGATTCTGCTCATCATCCTGTTTGCCGGCGGTTCGTTCTTCAACTTGTTCCCGTTGCGCGGATTGACCTCCGACGGCTGGTCGCAATTCCCCTGGTACTGGAAGATCCTCGACTATTTCTGGCACATCACGCTGCCCTTGATCTCAATGGCGCTAGGCGCGTTTGCCACCATGACGCTGCTGACCAAGAACTCGTTCCTGGACGAGATCCGCAAGCAATATGTCATGACCGCGCGCGCCAAGGGCTGCAGCCAGCGGCAGGTCCTGTACGGTCACATCTTCCGCAACGCGATGCTGATCGTGATCGCCGGCTTCCCGAGCGCGTTCATCCACGCCTTCTTCTCCGGCTCGCTCCTGATCGAGACCATCTTCTCGCTCGACGGGCTCGGCCTGCTTGGCTTCGAGAGCGTGCTGAACCGCGACTATCCTGTTGTGTTCGGCACGCTCTTCATCTTTTCGCTGGTTGGCCTGGTCGTGAACCTGATCTCCGATCTCGCTTACATGTGGATCGATCCCAGGATCGATTTTGAAGCGAGGGAAGTCTGATGACGATGCTCGCGCCCCAGCCGATCGAGACCAAGACGCAGTCGCCGCTCGGCGAAGCCGTACCCCCGAGCCGCCATCCGTTCGAGCCGTCGCCGCTGAACAAGCGCCGCTGGCAGAATTTCAAGGCCAACCGGCGGGGCTACTGGTCGTTCTGGATCTTCCTGGTGCTGTTCGTGCTCTCGCTGTTCGCCAATTTCATCGCGAATGATCGCCCGTTGATGATCAGATATGACGGCCGGCTCTATTGGCCGGTACTCTTCAATTATGCGGAGACGACATTCGGCGGCGATTTCGAGACCACGGCGGATTACCGCGATCCTTACCTGCAGAAGCAGATCGCGGCCAAGGACGGCACCATCATCTGGCCGCCGATCCGCTATTCCTATGACACGCACAATCTCGATCTGCCGACGCCGGCGCCGTCGAAGCCTACCTGGCTCCTGACCGAAGCGCAGTGCAAGGAGGTTGTCGAGAGGAAGCACCTCAGCGGCTGCCGAGATCTCGAATACAACTGGCTCGGCACCGACGACCAGGGTCGCGACGTGGTCGCGCGGTTGATCTACGGCTTCCGGATCTCGGTGCTGTTCGGCCTGACGCTGACCATCCTGTCCTCGATCATCGGCGTCGCCGCCGGCGGCGTGCAGGGCTATTTCGGCGGCTGGATCGATCTCACCTTCCAGCGCCTGATCGAGGTCTGGACCGCGATCCCCTCGCTCTATCTGCTCCTGATCATCTCCGCGGTGCTGCCGCCGGGATTCTTCATCCTGCTTGGCATCCTCCTCTTGTTCTCCTGGGTATCGCTGGTCGGCCTGGTGCGCGCGGAGTTCCTGCGCGGTCGTAACTTCGAGTACATCCAGGCGGCGCGTGCGCTCGGCGTCTCCAATGCGGTGATCATGTTCCGCCACCTGTTGCCGAACGCGATGGTGGCGACCATGACCTTCCTGCCGTTCATCGTCTCGTCCTCGGTGATGACGCTGACCGCGCTGGACTTCCTGGGGTTCGGCCTGCCGCCGGGCTCGCCTTCGCTCGGCGAATTGCTGGCGCAGGGCAAGGCCAATGTGCAGGCACCGTGGCTCGGCTTCACCGGCTTCTTCTCGGTCGCGATCATGCTCTCGCTTCTGATCTTCATCGGCGAGGCCGCGCGCGACGCCTTCGACCCGCGCAAGACGTTCAGGTAGAGGGCAGCATCATGGACGCTATCAACCAGCCGCTGCTCGATGTCCGCGACCTCTCCGTCGCCTTCGGCTCCTCGATCGCAGTCGACCGCGTCTCTTTCTCGATCAAGCGCGGCGAATGCGTCGCGCTGGTCGGCGAATCCGGCTCGGGCAAATCGGTCAGCGCGCTGTCGATCCTGAGGCTGTTGCCCTATCCGCCGGCCTCGCATCCTTCCGGCTCGATCCGCTTCAAGGGCCGCGATCTCCTCACCGCGTCCGAAAGGGAGATGCGCGAGATCAGGGGCAACGACATCTCGATCATCTTCCAGGAGCCGATGACCTCGCTCAATCCGCTCCACACCATCGAGGCGCAGATCGGCGAGATCCTTTCGCTGCACAGCGGCGTGCGCGGCGCGCGGGCGCGGGCGCGCACCCTCGAGCTCCTGACGCAGGTCGGCATTCCCGAGCCTGAGACGCGGCTGCAGAGCTATCCGCACCAGCTTTCCGGCGGCCAGCGCCAGCGCGTGATGATCGCGATGGCACTTGCCAACGAGCCGGACCTTTTGATCGCGGACGAGCCGACCACGGCACTCGACGTCACCGTGCAGGCGCAGATCCTGGCGCTGCTGGCCGAGATCCGCACCCGGCTCGGCATGAGCATGCTGTTCATCACCCATGACCTCGGTATCGTCCGCCGCATCGCCGATACCGTCTGCGTCATGAACGGCGGCAAGATCGTCGAGCATGGCCCGGTCGAGCAGGTCTTCACCGCGCCCAAGCATCCCTATACGCGCGATCTCCTCGCCGCCGAGCCGAAGCCCGATCCGGCGCCGCCGCGGCCGGACCAGCCGGTGGTGATCTCGGCGGATAATCTGAAGGTCTGGTTCCCGATCAAGCGCGGATTGTTGCGCTCGACCGTCGGCCATATCCGCGCGGTCGATGGCGTCAGCATCGCGGTGCGCAAGGGCGAGACGCTCGGCGTGGTCGGTGAATCCGGCTCCGGCAAGACCACGCTCGGGCTCGCGCTCTTGCGATTGATTTCTTCCGACGGGCCGATCGTGTTCTTAGGGAGCAACATCCAGGGCTTGCGCTTCAAGCAGATGCTCCCGTTCCGCCGCGACATGCAGATCGTGTTCCAGGATCCGTTCGGTGCGCTGAGCCCGCGCATGTCGGTCGGCGATATCGTCGCGGAGGGCTTGAGCGTCCATCAGCCGCATCTGTCGGCCGAAGAGCGCGAAGCGCGGGTGATCAAGGCGCTCAGGGATGTCGGCCTCAGTCCGGAATGGCGCTTCCGTTATCCGCATGAATTTTCTGGCGGACAGCGCCAGCGCATCTCGATCGCGCGCGCGGTGGTGCTGGAGCCGAATTTCGTGGTGCTGGACGAGCCGACCAGCGCGCTCGACATGCTGTTCCAGGCGCAGATGGTCGATCTGCTGCGCGAATTGCAGCGCAAGCGCGACCTCACCTACATGTTTATCTCGCACGATTTGCGCGTGGTGGCCTCGCTCGCCAGCCATCTGATCGTGATGAAATCCGGCAAGGTCGAGGAGGAGGGGCCGGCCTCCGTACTGTTCAAGAACCCGAAGAGCGACTACACCCGCGCCCTCTTCGCCGCCGCTTTCCGCCTGGAGACGGCAGGCAACGGCGCGGTGGCGACGTAGGCGATGAGCTTGGACTCATCTCTCCCGCCTGCTTGCGGGAGAGGCATAGCCTGTCCTCGGCGGCGTCCCTAGAGAACGCGGAAGCAGAGCTTCGGCGATGGCGCAGCGCCGGCTGAGGGCTCTCTCCACACGAAAGGCTCCCGCGGTATCATGCCGGACATGACCCAACTCGCGCTGTACTTCGCCACGGCTCTAGTGCTCGCTATCACGCCCGGCCCGGGCATTTTCTACGTCGCTGCACGCACGCTCGGCGGCGGTCGTGTGGAAGGCGTGGCTTCCAGCTTTGGCACCGGGCTGGGCGGCGTGGTCCACGTCCTCGCCGGCAGCTTGGGCGTTTCCGCCATCGTGCTCGCAAGCGCCGAGCTGTTCACCGCGCTGAAGTTGATCGGTGCTGCCTATCTGATCTGGATAGGCCTTCGCACGTTCCTGTCCGCCCGCCGGGACACGTCGACAGGTCTGAAGGGTGGTCCCGCAGCACTGCCGATCGGCCCGCGGCGGGCGTTTCGTGAAGGCGTGCTGGTCGAGGCGCTGAACCCGAAGACCGCAGCCTTCTTCCTTGCTTTCGTTCCGCAGTTCGTGGACCCGACCGAAGGCCACGTCGCATTGCAATTCGTGGTGCTTGGCCTCGTGTCGGTTGCGCTCAACACCCTCGCCGACATCGTGGTCGCCTTTGCAGCGAGCCGCATCCGCGAAAGCGCAGCAGCGCGTCCTGTGTTAATTCGCCGCCTGCGAGAGGCGTCGGGAGCTGCGATGATCGCGCTAGGCATCGGCCTCGTTCTGGCGAAGCGCCCTGCCAACTGATTGCTGGCTATGCCGTTTTCACGACCTGCCACCGCTCAGGGTCGAAAGGCCATCCGCCGTCAAGCTGATCGATTCCAGTTCCCGGTGTTCGCCGATCCAAGAATTGGTGTCGGCAGATGCGCCGAAACAAAGATCGTAATTGTCGGTTTGCCTATTTTACAACACTTTGCTGTTGTTTAAGGCAGCCTGAGCGCCGTCGGCGTAGCCAGTGTCATTTGCCGCTGGCGGCCAGAGTAGATCCTTAACGCCCTCAGGGAGGATCTCATGTCCACAGCGTTCCGCGTGGTTCTCGAAGGCACCCAGGAAGTACCCCCGACCGGCTCGACGGCAAGCGGCCTAGGCACTGTCATCTTCGACAGCGCGGCGATAACTGCGAGTTATTCCTTTCAGATCGATGGCCTCGACTTTGGCCCCGTTACAGGTGGTCCGGGCCAGACGCCGTCGACCGACGACGATGTCGAAGGCATGCATTTTCACAATCAGGTGCGAGGCGTAAACGGACCTATTGTGTTTGGGCAGATCCACCCGGCCCAGGATAACGACGATCTTGCTATCACGCAGAACGCGGATGGCTCCTGGATGGTGAGCGGCATCTGGGAAACAACGGACCCCGCCAACGCTTCCATCGCCGACTTCGCTGCCACACTCGGTTCGGCCGCGGTGGGATCCGAAGTTCCGATCTATTTCAACGTGCATTCGGCACCATTCCCCGGTGGCGAAATCCGGGGTCAGCTGGTCGCCATCGCCGATGACAACGCGAACGTCATAGAAGGCACGGCAGGGAACGACCTGCTACCTGGACTGGGTGGCGATGACGTCATCCTGGGCCGTGCCGGGGATGACACGATCCAAGGCGGCGACGGCAACGACTTCCTGTCCGGTGGACGGGGAAATGACAACATCAACACCGGACAAGGCAACGATGTCGTGCTCGGCGGAGCAGGCGACGACAGCATCGGCGGCATGGCTGGCAGGGATATCGTACAGGGCGGTGCCGGCGACGACTTTATCGCGTGGAATGACCCGACTGGTGATGTCGTGTTCGGTGGTCGCGGTAATGATACCATTCTGGGCGGCAACGTTGCGGCCGACGAGATCCACGGTGGCGCCGGAGACGACCTCATTCGGGCGTTCGCGACATCGCCGGAGGAGGCCACCGCAAGCGACAAGCTGTTTGGCGATGGGGGCAACGACGTCGTGATCGGCGGGAACGCTGCCGATACCATCGAAGGCGGACGCGGTAATGACTTCCTGACGGGCAACGATGGTGCCGATACGTTCGTGTTCCGCGACAATCAAACCGGCGATGACATCATCACCGACTTCGATCCATCTGAAGACGTTGTCCAACTGGAGGGCTTCGATGCGAGTTTCGACCCCTTGGCAGCGCTGACCGCGCAGCCGCTTGGCACCGAGCTGGATCTGGGTGGCGGCAATAGCGTGCTGTTCCAGGGCCGCACCTTAGCCGAGTTCAGCGCCGACGACTTTCAACTCGTGTAAAGACAGCACGCTGGTCTCGCGGCTGTTGGTCACGCGTCGCTCCTAAAGCGACGCTGCTAGTCCCAAGCAGCGAAATGACGCGATGGGGCAGACGCAGTCATGTTCGGCGCACCGAATAAGCCGGCGGTGACCGTGCGGCCCGACCGCGAAGCTCCAGCGTGTATAAGGGGCGAAGCCACGTCCCCGAGTGGCGTCGGGTCGCCGTGGCGGCCCTGGACTGTGCTGGCATGGGCCACGCTGCTGGCGACAATCCTCATGTCGTTCAGGCCGGCGGTCCCCGTCGTTTGGGGCGATACGCCGTCCTTTGTGGAATCTGCGCTCCGCACGCTCGAGGCAGGACAGCCGACCGTGACGGGTGGGCGTGATCCGGGCTACCCGACGTTCCTTGCCGTGACGTTCGCATTGGGAGGCGACCTTGGAACGGTGGTGCGCCTGCAGCAGGCGGCCTGGGTCGTTCTGATGCTGGCGCTTGCGATGGCTGCGCAGTTGGCCACGCGCAACGCCGGTGGGCTCGTGCCGATCATTCTGGTTGCGGCGTATCCGGGCCTGTTGCTGTTCAGGAACGTCGTCACCGCAGACCTTCTCTTTGCAGTCTTCCTCAACCTGGCAACGGCCGGATTGCTCGTTGCCACCTGCGTCGACGGGGCGGCGCGATGCTGCGCGGTCGTTGCCGCCATCTTGTGCGCGGCATCCGCGGCATGCTTGCGATCGCAGGGACTCCTCGTCCCGGTCGTTGCCATCCTCATGGGCGCCTACCTCGTCCGGCCGACAACGCCTGCGCGCTGTGCCGTGGTGGCCGTCTCCGTCGCGGCGGCGCTGGCGCTCCTTCTCGCCGGTTCGCGCTTTGGAGCTTCCAACTCCGACCAGGCCTCAGTGGTGTTCGTTCCCAAGACACTGTTCTGCAATCACCTGAACATCGTGCTTGCAAGCGATGCCGCGCGAGCCGAGATCGTATCGGCGGCGGGCGACCGCGCTGATGCTGCGATGGCGCGGCTTGCCGCCGACTTCGCCGCGGAGCCGGGCCGCTGGCCTGCACTCGGGTTCTTCGGCGATGCGTGCCTCTTCGACGCCGAACTGGATCGAGAGCTCGCCGACAATGTCGGCAGTGCCGCGCCAGCCTATTGGCGCATCTTCCTGGCCGCCGTGCGCGACCAGCCGCTCGTCTATGCCGGCAAGTTCGCCCGTCAGATGGCCTATGGCCTCTCCTGGGCATGGCCGCCTTATGGACTTGAGCCTGCGATACCGGTGTCCACCGATGACGTGCCGCACGTGTCCGAGATCATGACGCGGCACGGCAGGGTGGCTCAGGCGATCGACCTAAAAGGCGGACCAGTTCGGATCGGCCTCCTGTCCGATCTCCCAACCATCTCAGCCTATCTGTTCAAGGCGTTGTCCGCCGCCTTCGTTATCGCTGTGACATTCTGGACGGTAGCCGCTCTGCGGCGTCGGCATCGCGCTTTCGTGGCGCGCGCAGGCATCGTGATCGTGATGTGGGCAGCTTCGATCGCGACCGCCGCCGGCGCCCATACTCTCGATGTCGCGCGATATCTGATTCCCGCAGTGCCGATGGCGGGCCTCATGCTGTCGCTTTTCGTCGTCGAACTGACCGAGACGATGATGGCTGATCACGCGGCTCCCTTCGCGACGGCCAGGCGCGCGATGCGTTCCTATCTCGGCTTGTGAAAGTCTTTGGATCTGAGCTCACGAGGAAGCGCCGTCAACAAAAGTACTGCGCAAAGCACACAAAGACCAGCGATGACGTACAGCGCCGGCGTCGTGCTGCCCGTCAGATCCTTGACTGAACCGACCATGACCGGACTTACGATACCGCCAAGCTGACCCAACGTGTTGATAAGGGCGATCCCGCTCGCGGCACCGGCGCCCGTCAGTATCTTTGGAGGCAATGTCCAAAATGTCGGGATTGATGCAACCACGCCGCCCCCGAGCACGGCAAGCGCACCAACCAGGAAGGCAACGTTCTTCTCGAAAATGCCGGTGGCAAAAAAACCGAACGCCGCGGCCAAGACAAGCCCGGCAACAAACTTCGGACGTTCACCGGAAGCGTCAGAGAGCCGCCCGACGATCAACATGCAAATGGCGCCGCAAATATAGGGAATAGCGGTCAAGAAGCCGATTGCGCTCGCACTTCCCCCGCCAGCCGTCTTTATGAGATCCGGCGCCCAGAAATTCAGTCCATAGGACGCGATCTGAATCAGGAAGTAGATAAACCCAAGCAGCAGCACGCCAGGCATGAGCAACGCTTGCCAAGCCGAGCGCTCGCCAATTTCGCTCTTCTGGCGGTCCAATTGCGCTGAGATGAGACGGCGCTCATCGCTGCGCAGCCATTTCGCATGCTCGATGCTGTCGTCAAATCGAAGCAGGACAACCAATCCCAGAACGACGCATGGAAGACCTCCGGCCAGGAACAACCATTGCCAGCCGGCCAAACCGTGCAGCCCGCTCATATAGTTGAGAATGAGGCCCGAAATCGGCGCTCCAATGATCCCCGAAAATGCGGTCGCGAGAAAAAAGACTGAAGTCATGCGTCCGCGGTGGGATTTAGGGAACCAAAGGGTTAGATAGTAGAGAATACCGGGCGCGAACCCGGCTTCCATGGCGCCAATCACGAAGCGCAGCGCGTAGAACTGCCATTCGGTACGGACGAAGACCATGGCTGCTGTCGCGAGCCCCCAAGAGATCATGATGCGGGCGATCCAGCGTCGGGCGCCGAAGCGATACAAAAGCATGTTGCTCGGTACCTCAAGCAGAACGTAGCCGACGACAAACAGGCTCGCGCCGAACCCATAAGCCGTGTTGCTTAGGCCGAGATCCGCCTGGAGCGGTGCTTTGGCAAAGCTGATATTTACGCGATCGAAGAATGCAAAAAAATAGCAGACGATGATCAGCGGCATCAGGCGCCAACCTATCTTGCTGATGACCTGCTGCTCGCTGATCGTCGTATCGAGGCCCGCATCAGGCGCCGTAGTGACCGTCATGATTTCCTCCGTTATTTTTCTTGAAATGTAATCGCAGGTTGTTCAGGCAGGATGCTGCTGTAGCCGCTCTGGAATGGGGTGCAGATCTAGCGGGCGCCCGGCTTTTGCGACTTGGCCCGGCACGTCATGTCCGACCAACGCGGGCAATCGCTTCGAAAGGTCGATTAAGCGATCGAGGTCCAGGCCGGTCCTCAGGCCGATTTCATGGCAGAGATTGACCAGGTCTTCGGTGCAAACATTCCCGGTCGCGCCCGGCGCAAATGGGCAACCACCCAATCCGCCCAGCGCCGCATCGAAGCGGCGTGCACCGCTGTCGTAGGCCGCGAGCACATTGACCAGCCCGAGACCCCGCGTGTTGTGGAAATGGAGCGTGAGCTTGTCCGAGGGAAGAACTGTCAGGACCTCGGCCACCAATCGCGAGACCTGATTGGGGTTGGCCATGCCCGTGGTATCCGCGAGCGTTATGCCGTCGGCACCGAGATCGAGGTACCGTTTGACGATGTCCAGGACCTTTCCGGAGGGCTGTACTCCCTCGAATGGGCAGCCGAACGCCGTCGCGATCGTGGCGTTGACCAAAGCGCCAGCCGTGCAAGCCGGTTCGACGATTTCAGCAAGGGACGCGAGTGAGCGATCATGCGTCATGTTCATGTTGGCGCGATTGTGTGTCTCACTTGCCGACATCACAAAATTGAGCTCGTCGGCACGCGCTGCCAAAGCAAGCTCGGCGCCTTTCCGATTCGGAATCAATGCCGTGTAGATCGTTCCGGGACGCCGCCTGATGCTGGCAAATACCTCTCCTGCGTCCCGAAGCGCAGGGACAGCCTTTGACGACACAAATGACGAGACTTCGATGCGCCGAAAGCCGACTGCGGACAAGGAATCGATCAGCCGTACCTTATCGTCCGTTTCGATCCATTGCGGCTCGATCTGCAATCCGTCGCGTGGCGCCACTTCCTGGATCAAAATGTCCGGCAGCTCGGCGGTCATTGCACCGCTCCGGTGCGGCGCAGTTGCACGATGTCGGCCTCGTCCAGGCCGAGTGACTTCAAGACCTCGTCGGTGTGTTGCCCGAGTGTCGGCCCTGGCCACCTTACGCCGCCCGGTGTATCCGACAGCTTCGGCGCGATGCCCGGCATCTTCACGGTGACGCCGCCGGGAAGTTCGGTCGGCAGGATCATGTCTCTGGCAGCGTAATGGGGATCTTCCACGATATCGGCGACCGAATAGATTCGAGCAGCAGGGACGTCGGCCGCGTCAAGGTGAGAAAGGATCTCGTCCATGGTTCGTTGCGAGGTCCAGGCGCTGACGGCGGCATCGAGAACCGCGTTCCTGCGCACGCGTCCGTCGTTGTTGCCGAGCGTCGGATCTTCACCGAGATCAGGCCGGTCGATCACACGCATCAGGCGCTTGAATATCGCGTCGCTGTTGCCGGCGATGACAACATGGCGCCCATCGGAGCTTGGATAGGTATTGGAGGGACTTATGCCCGGCAGTGCTCCACCGGTACGGGTCCTGACATGGCCCATGAGATCATACTCGGGAACCAGACTCTCCATGAGATTGAACACGCTTTCGTAAAGCGAGACGTCGACGATCTGCCCCTTGCCCTGGCCGGTCTTGACCCGAAGCAGCGACATGAGCGCTCCGATCACGCCGTGCAGCGAAGCGAGACTATCGCCGATGCTGATGCCGACTCGTGCCGGCGGGTTCTCCGGATCACCGGTGGTGAATCTCAATCCACCCATGGCTTCGCCAATCGCGCCGAACCCCGATCGGTCGCGGTAAGGACCGGTCTGCCCGTAGCCGGAGATACGGACCAGGGTCAGGTTAGGATTGAGTGCGGAGAGCACGTCCCAGCCGAGGTCTAGCTTCTCAAGCGTGCCAGGCTTGAAATTCTCGATCACGACGTCGGCTTGAGCGGCCAGCCGTCGGGCAAGCGCCCGCCCGTCCGCCGACTTCAGATCAATTGCGATCGACTTCTTGTTGCGGGATTGCAGATACCACCAGAGCGATGTTCCTTGATGGAGCTTTCGCCACTTGCGCAGGGGATCTCCAGTCCCGGGCTGTTCAACCTTGATGACGTCTGCGCCGAATTCGGCAAACAACCGCGCGGCAAATGGCGCAGCAATCAGTGTTCCCAGTTCGACAACTCGAATACCGGATAACGGCCCGTCCACCTCTCGCGCTCCTCGACAGATTGTTTGTTGAGGTGTTGCCGAGCAGGCAGGCCTAAGTCCAATATCCGTTGATGAACGCGCGTTCGCAGATGACGAACGCGCGCAGCAAACGATATTAATGCACGGAACTGCCGGAATGTCTGAGGTGATTGAGCATCAATTGACTCGTGGCCGACAGCCCTGCGGGATCTCTGGCAACCAGCACCAGCTCACGGTCCGCCCATTCGTCGCTCAGCTCGACAGCGGACAAATCCATGCCGTGGCTCAAGACGGCAAATGCCCGGTTCGGGATCAAGCCGATACCCATTCCAGCCTGCACCATCCGGCAGACAGCATCGAAACCGGGGACGTGGACTCTTAGCCTGATCGACTTGCCGATTTGTTGCGCCGTGTATTGCGAGCGAAGATAGATCGAGCTTGTAGCGAAAAGGCCCACATGATCGTAGTCCAGCGTATCGGCAAAGGAGACTTCCGTTGCGCGCGACAGCGGATGATCGGATCTGACCACGATAACGAGGCGATCCCTTCGGTACGAATACCGCTCCAGTCCGCGCGTAGAGACGTCCGCAGAGCAGATGCCGATATCCGCGACGCCTTCCTCGACACCGCGAACGACCTCGGCGCTGGGGCGCTCCTGAAGATCGAGCCGCACCAACTCATGAGAGCGAAAGAATCCGGGCAGATCGTCCGGCAGAAATTCGACGATTGACGACAGGTTTGCCAGCATTCGCACATGTCCACGCACGCCGCGCGCGTGCTCCGCCATGTCCACCGCGATCTTCTCGATGTTGAGCAGTGTGACGCGCGCGTGATGCAACAGCGATTCGCCTGCCGGCGTCAGTGTCATTCCGTTTGGGTGTCTCTCGAACAGGGCGACCTGAAGCGCCTGCTCAAGGTCGTGCATGCGTTTGCTGACTGCGGAAGGCGCTATTGCCTCTCTTTGCGATGCACGCGTCAAATTACCTTCTTCGCAAATCGCGATGAACAACTGCAAAGTCGTCAGGTCAATACGTCGAACGAGATCGATCTTGTACGGTACGCTTGACGGAACCGGCTGTGTCTTTTGCATCACCAATGTCCAAGGCTGCGCAACTCTATCGCAACAGAAGACCGCCAATTTCTCAAATATTGCAGGAGAATCGAGAGATACCAGAATCTCATACCAACTGGTGCAACATTGCGCCGAGAATCTTCTAACACCGAAAAGTGAGCCAATTTTTCTGGAGTATCTGCATTGGACACGGTGATCGAAGACAGTGCGCATCCAGCGCGTGATCACCTACAGCCGGCTCGAACCCGTCGAAGACAAATCTGCCGGATCGCATCTTGCGATGCGATCCGGCCTCTCCACGCGTGCGGGGGAGGCGATCGAGTGCGCGGCACTGATCTCCCGAATACCTACTGCGCCGTCTGTTGCCGCAACTCCGCCACATCCTTTGCCGTGAGCTTCGAGCCCTTGGCGCCGAAGCGCGCGGTGACGTGGTTGGCGACCGCCGCGATCTCGTCGTCCGAATAGGCGTTGCCGAACGCGGGCATCGAGAGCGCGCCGTCAGGTGTATAGCGCTTGGTGCCGGATATGACGATCTGCGCGACGTTGGTGGCCGCGGGATCATTGACCGCCCACGAGCCGGTCAGCGTCGCCATCGACGACACCAGGCTCTCGCCGCTCCAGCCGTGGCAGCTTACGCAGGCGCCCTCGAAGACCATCTTGCCGCGAGCATCTGCCGTCACGCCTTCCTTGTGCGAGGCGGGCGCGGCAGGTGCCGTGGTCGACGAGCTAGGAAGCGAAGACATGTTTCGCAATGCTAAATCGTGCTAATCATGCATAGGATGATGATCGTAATCACATCATCGTGCACGTTATTCTAGGGTATGATGGCGAAGATCGATCAGGGTCGCACGAAAGAACCGTGCGATTTGGAAAGACGATGTGAAGCTGTCGAGCAGTGCAGTGACCGCTTAGAAAAGAGGCTGTCACAGCTTGTAGGCCGTGCGGAAGCCGCCCCAGTGGCGGCCGCGCACGCGGACCGGCACGTCGATCTCACGCATCATCACCATGTTGCCGTTGCCCATGTCGCGCGCGTAGCTCTGGATCAGATAGGCCCGCTGGTTGCGCCCGGCAGCGAGCCCCGCCGCGTCGTTGAAGATGCGGCGGTTGCGGCTGCTAGCCGTGTTGAAGGCGACATCGCCCGGCCGCTGCGGATGCGAGTAGATCCTGTTATGCACCGGCAGATAGCCGTTGCCGTCGATCATGACGCAGAACGCCATCCGCGGATCCTTGGCGAGGAAAGCCTCCTGGAACGGCGGCAGCGCGCGCTCGGCCCAATCCAGGATCCTGGTGCGGTGCTGCACCGGATTGGTGCCGGGAATCTCGACATAATCCGTGTCGAACATGTCCTCGATGGTGACGGCGCCGCTCGCGATCCCGTTCTCGAAAATCCTGGTCAGCGCCACGCCGGCTTCCATCGCGCGCATGACAAACTCGGTGTTCTCGTCACGGATCGCCCACAATCTGTCTTCGATCTTCTCGCGCAGCTCGGCCGTCAACGCCTCGAAACGCGCCCGCGCACCGGCCTTGGTCTTGTCAATGATCCGGATCTTGACCGCGCCGACATCCTCCAGCGTGGCGGCAAGGCTCTGGTGCAACTGCAGCCGTTCGGCCTCCGCTCCACAGATCAGGATGCCGGCCATCGAGATCTCATAGACCGGCGCCGTGCTGACGCCGCCGCCTGTTGCAATCTCAAGCTTGAGGTTGCAGGGCAGCCGCTCGCGCTCGCGCGGGTCTCCGCGCTCGCCCTGCTGGAGCAGCACCGCGCAGCGCGACTTCAATTTTTGCGCAAAACTGGTCACCGCGCGCCCCGCTTGGGCGACGTCCTTGCCATGCGCTTCGGCGTCCCTGGTCGCATGATTGATCTCGGCGGCGCTGTCGCCGACCGCGACGATGAAGCTCGAGGCAGAGGCGGCATTTTGCACGATCTCGCCGGTGGTCTGGTGCTGCTCGGCTACCGCGCCGCTGACATGCTCGAACACCGGGCGGATCGCCTCGATCGCCTGCGCGATGCGGTGCACGGCATCGGCCGAGCCCGCGGCGTCCTTCTGCAGCGCCTCGATCTTCCTGGCGATCTCTTCGGTGGCGCCCTGGGTCTGCACCGCCAGCGCCTTCACTTCGGTCGCAACCACCGCAAACCCCTTGCCCGCGGCGCCGGCGCGCGCGGCCTCGATGGTCGAGTTGAGGGCGAGCAGGGTGGTCTGCCGCGCGATCTGCGCGATCAGGTTGACGACGTTGCCGATCGCGGCGGAGGATTCGCGCAGGCGGTCGACATTGGCGCGGGCCTCGCGGGCCGCTGCGCCCGCTTCGTCGGCGAGCCGGCCGGCGTCGCGCACCTGCGCGCCGATCCCTTGCGCCGAATCGGTGAACTTGTCGGCGGCCTGCGAGAAGGTCTGAGCCGTGGTCTGCGCCGCATTGGTGCGGCCGGTCAGCGCATCCGTGCGCTCGCGGATGGTCGCAAGCGTCGCCGCGGTCGCCTCCGCCCCGCCGGCCACCGATTGGGCGGCGCGTTCGAGCTGCCGGATCATGCCGCCGAGTTCGAGTTCCAGCAGTTCCAGGATTTCCTTGGCTGAGCCGGTATCCGGGGAGGCGCTATCGGCCGGCACTGCCGCCGCTGCGGCCGGAACGGTCGGCTCGGCCGCCGTCGCCGGCACTCGCTTGCGAAACAAACCGAACGCCGCCATGGGGTTCTCTTGCAAGTTGAAATGGCCTGCCGGATTCTCCCATTCGTGCGTGAAGTCGTGGTTAACGGCTGCCTGATTTTCCGCCAGACGGCACGGTCGATAGGCCAGATCGGACCGCAAGTCTTTGATTTTGGCCCGTCGGGGGCCTATAAGGCCGCGCCTCACCCCCTATTTGAAAGACGATTCCCAAGGGACCTTGCATGGCCGGCCATTCCCAATTCAAGAACATCATGCACCGCAAGGGCCGGCAGGATGCCCAGAAGTCGAAGCTGTTCGGCAAGCTGGCCCGCGAAATCACCGTCGCGGCCAAGCTCGGCACCCCCGACCCCGCCATGAACCCCCGGCTGCGCGCCGCGATCGTCGCCGCGCGGGCGGAAAACATGCCGAAGGACAATATCGAGCGCGCCATCAAGAAGGCGTTCGGTAGCGAGGGCGAGAACTATGACGAGATCCGCTACGAGGGCTATGGCCCCGGCGGCGTCGCCGTGATCGTCGAGGCCCTGACCGATAACCGCAATCGCGCCGCCTCCGACATCCGCTCCTACTTCACCAAGGCCGGCGGCAATCTCGGCGAAACCGGCTCGGTCGCCTTCATGTTCGACCGCACCGGCATCATCGAATACGACCACAGCGTCGCCTCCGACGACGCCATGCTGGATGCTGCGATCGAAGCCGGCGCCGACGACGTGGTCTCGAGCGAAAGCGGCCACGAGATCTACGCCTCGCCGGAATCCTACCGCGAGGTCGCCAAGGCGCTGGAAGCGAAATTCGGCGAGCCGCGCAGGGCAGCGCTGACCTGGAAGCCGCAAAACACCGTCGCCGTCGACGACGAGACCGGCGAAAAGCTGTTGAAGCTGATCGATGCGCTGAACGAGCACGACGACGTGCAGAACGTGTTCGCCAACTTCGAGATCTCGGACGCGCTGATGGCGAAGATGGGCGGGTAACGCCGCATTCAGCCTCATACTCCGCTGTCATCGCCCGCGCAGGCGGGCGATCCAGTAATCACTCAGGGTCGAGATTCTCACAGGCGCCGGCGACCACTGGATATCCCGCCTTCGCGGGGTCTGACGGCGAGGCAGGATATGACGACCGGGCAGGGGATGACCTCTCCGTTTGTGTTTCGTTCTCGAAACCCAGCGGCTATCACTGTCCCATGACAGTCCAGCCGATTCGCCACCCCGTCCGCATCCTCGGGATCGACCCGGGTCTCCGCCGCACCGGCTGGGGCGTGATCGAGGTCGAGGGCAACCGGCTGGTTTTCGTCGGCTGCGGCTCGATCGAGCCGTCGGACCGGCTGCCGCTGGCGGGCCGCCTGCTTGCGATCCATGAAGGACTGGCCGCCGTGCTCGGCGATTTCAAGCCGGCGGAGGCTGCGGTCGAGCAGACATTTGTGAACAAGGACGGCGTCGCAACGCTGAAACTCGGCCAAGCCCGCGGCGTCGCCATGCTGGCGCCTGCAATGTTCGGCATCGAGGTCGCCGAATATGCGCCGAACCAGGTCAAGAAAACCGTGGTCGGCGCCGGACACGCCGAGAAGAACCAGATTGCCGTGATGCTGAAGATCCTGCTGCCCAAGGCCGAGCCGCAATCGCCCGACGCCGCGGACGCGCTCGCGGTCGCGATCACACACGCCCATCACCGCCAAAGCACCGCGCTGCGGCTGAGGGTCGCGAGCCTATGATCGGCAAATTGAAAGGCCTGATCGATTCCTACGGCGAGGACTACGTGATCCTCGACGTCGGCGGCGTCGGCTATCAGGTGCATTGCTCCGCGCGCACGTTGCAGGCGCTGCCGTCGCCCGGCGAGGCCGCGGTGCTCTCCATCGAGACCTATGTGCGCGAGGACCAGATCAAGCTGTTCGGCTTCCGCACCGACAACGAGCGCGAATGGTTTCGCCTCTTGCAGACCGTGCAAGGCGTCGGCGCCAAGGTCGCGCTGGCCGTGCTCGGCACGCTGCCGCCTTCCGAACTCGCGAATGCGATCGCGCTGCGCGACAAGGCCGCGGTGGCGCGCACGCCGGGCGTCGGGCCGAAGGTCGCCGAGCGTATCGTCAGCGAGCTTAAGGACAAGGCGCCGGCCTTTGCCAACGTCGATCCCGCTGTCGTGCATCTCGCCGGCGCCATCGATAACGAGCGCGCGCCGCGCCCGGTGGCGGATGCGATCTCGGCTCTCATCAATCTCGGCTACGGCCAGCCGCAGGCCGCAGCCGCCATCGCCGCCGCCTCGCGCAGCGCCGGTGAGCACGCCGAGACCGCGCAGCTCATTCGCCTCGGCCTGAAGGAGCTCGCGAAGTGAATGCCCACCCTACGATCGTCAAGGAGTCGGCGACATGAACCCGCCCTCCCGCATCGTCACGCCCGAGCGCCGCGCCGATGATGTCGGCGACACGGCGCTGCGTCCGCAATCGCTGTCCGACTTCGTCGGACAGGCGCAGGCGCGCAAGAATCTCTCGATCTTCATCGAGGCGGCGCGCAAGCGCGGCGAGGCGCTGGATCACGTGCTGTTTGTCGGTCCCCCCGGGCTCGGCAAGACCACGCTGGCGCAGATCGTCGCGCGTGAGCTCGGCGTCGGCTTTCGTGCCACTTCCGGTCCGGTGATTGCAAAGGCCGGCGATCTCGCCGCACTCCTGACCAATCTGGAAGAGCGCGACGTGCTCTTCATCGATGAGATCCATCGCCTGAGCCCGGCGGTGGAGGAGGTGCTCTATCCCGCGATGGAGGATTTTCAGCTCGACCTCATCATCGGCGAGGGGCCTGCGGCGCGCTCGGTGAAGATCGAGCTTGCAAAATTCACCCTCGTCGGCGCCACCACGCGCGCCGGGCTCCTCACCAATCCGCTGCGCGATCGTTTCGGCATTCCGATCCGGCTGAATTTCTATACTGAGGAGGAATTGGAGAAGATCGTCACCCGCGGCGCCCGCGTGCTCAACATCGGCATGAGCCCTGCCGGCGCCAACGAGATCGCCCGCCGCGCCCGCGGCACGCCGCGCATCGCCGGCCGCCTGTTGCGCCGGGTGCGCGATTTTGCTTCAGCCGCGGACGCGTCGTCGGTCGACCGCGCCATCGCCGACCACGCGCTAAGCGCGCTCGAGGTCGATGTCGCCGGCCTGGATGCCATGGATCGCCGTTACCTCACTACCATCGCGATGAACTATGGCGGCGGCCCGGTCGGGGTCGAGACGATGGCGGCCGCGCTGTCGGAGCCGCGCGATGCGATCGAGGACATCATCGAGCCCTATCTGATTCAGTGCGGCTATCTGCAGCGCACGCCGCGCGGCCGGCTGCTCACCTCGCACGCCTTCCTCCATCTCGGCCTCGCCGAACCCTCCCGCGATCCCTCGCAATTCGGCCTGTTCGGCAACGACGACGATTGATTTTGTTCACCTCTCCCGCTTGCGAGAGCTTTGCATAATGGGCGAATCTGCGATTCTCTAAGAGAGGATCGGAGAGGGGGCTGGAGTGACATATCGGCGGGTTGGACAACCGAGCTTCGCAGATGCGCTGGTATCGCGGCGGGGAAAAGGCAATCCAGCGTTGAAGCGGATCGGCGAGCTGGTCGATTGGGCGGCTGTGGAGCTTGTGCTGCGCGGCCTTCCGGAACCGGAGCGTGGCGCGCCGCCCTACCCGCGGCTGGTGATGTTCAAGGCGCTGCTGCTGCAGCAATGGTATGGACTGTC
>NZ_JAGKJI010000150.1 GCF_020329485.1 Bradyrhizobium cenepequi | reverse complement strand
AAGATCGATGCCGTTATCGTGGGTGCCGGTGTGGTCGGTGTGACTGCAGCCTTGGCTCTCCAACAGCGCGGGCTGAAGATCATGCTGCTGGACCAGCAAGCTGTCGCGCAGGGCTGCAGCTTTGGTAATGCAGGCGTGATCGCCCCGAGCGCATTTCCCCTCAGTGCCCAATATCGCATTGGCGACCTTCCAGCCGCGGTTTTGAAGGTGAATTCACCCGCCGCCCTTGATTGGGCCTCAGCCCCGCGGCTCTTGCCGTGGGGCTTCCAATACGGGAAGGCAACTCGACCGGACAAGGTTCAGCTCAATACAAGGCTGCTTCATGAACTTTGCCGGGAGGGCGTTCGCTCCTACGAGCTGCTACTGGGCTCTGACCTGCCGCCGATCAAACGACGGGGGTACCTGGCCGTCCACCTTTCACCTTCCGAAGTGGGTGGGGCGATCCGCTTGAACTCGGTTCGCACGTCGCTCGGCGTGGCTATCCGGATGCTGTCGGGCCCAGATCTCATCGGGATGGAGCCAACCCTTGGCTGGGCGGCCGGTGCTACGTTCATCGAAGGCGCGGCGCATATCACAGATCCCGCGGCATTTGTGACCAGTCTAGCGGACGTGTTCGTGCAGCGTGGCGGCCTCTTGCGCTGCGATCGGGTCCAGAGCTTGGAAAGCAAACGACATGGAGAGGTCAACGTCAGGGGGGCGCGCGAGAACTACTCGCCCGGGGCCGTGGTCCTCGCAACAGGCGCGTACGCGAACCAACTGCTGGCGGATTGCGGTCATCACATTCCGCTTGCCGCCGAAAGAGGGTACCATCTCGAGTTGGACGTCGAGACTGGATTCATCCGTCGGCCAACTGCGCTACCGAGCCTGGGCGTGATCCTTACACCTACCGAACGTGGTGTCCGAATTGCGGGCATCAGTCATTTTGGCTTGCCAGGTTTGCGAGCGCGGCCCGGACTGCTCTCATCCGCGCTGGATCGCGTGCGCAAAGTTCTGCCCGCGCTCAGACCTCGGCCCGGTTTCGAGGTGTGGAGCGGAGAACGCCCGGCTACTCCGGACTCCTTGCCGATCGTCGAGCAGGTCCCGGGCCATCGTTCCATCTTCGTGTCCTGTGGTCACGGACACCTAGGACTCACGTTGGCTGCGGTCACAGCACGAGTCGTTGCCGATTTGGTCACCGGCAGTTCGTCTGGCTACTCGAGACAGCTCAGTTCGCAGCGATTCCGTTTGAGGGGCTACGCTGTC
>NZ_JAGKJI010000149.1 GCF_020329485.1 Bradyrhizobium cenepequi | reverse complement strand
GAATCACGCAGTGCACAACCCGACACTTAGCTTTGGGCCGTAACACCAGAGCAGAAGGAGCTAACAACATGGCAGATAAGACCTCTGATGCAAAACTTTTCGCGCGCGACCCACAAAGGCGCATCACCGCAGCGACAGCAATCGGTATGAATGTCTTGAAGCCAATTATGCACTTTCAGATCTCAATGCTAAGGATGTGGGCCGACAGCATCGAGAGGTTCGCGGGCAATTACGAAAAGGGGTTGGACGAAACCGCGACCACTGTCGAGGAACAGTCAGACAAGGAACGCGCCGCGTAAATTAACGCGAATGGTTAGGCGGAGTTCGAGTTGGGTCAAAAGCCGCCGACGTCGGCTGAACTGGGCTATGCTCGCTCTACCTCTGTGAACCGACGTGCCTTGATAGCATTCGCGCGTGCTGAATGGGCGACGCCGCCGCCGCGACTCGGAGCCGCGTTTTTTGCGCGTTGAACCTGAACTGTTCAGGCGCACTTTTGCTCTAATTGCCGCGCTAAATGCCCTTCCGTTCTGTCTTGGATACGTTGTGGAGTGAGGGGCAACATTTATTGTTGGCCGCCGCAAGGCCGTACGGAAGATTACTAGCCCAGATCACCCTGGAGCCCAGCTCGGCAGCCGCATATCGGCGGGGAGAGCGCGTGCATCTAACGAAAGCGAAATCGCGGGACGAAACCGGTCGAAGAGTCCGATTCTATCTGGCTCTTGGCTTGGTGACGGCGGCGACGCTGATGCTGCAGATCATCGAGACCAGAATCATTTCCGTTATCTCATGGTACCACCTGGCCTTCTTCGTCATCAGTATTGCCATGTTCGGCCTGACGGCTGGCGCGGTTTTTGTCTATTTGCGCAAGGAGAAGTTCAGACCGGAGCAACTGTCCTACGACCTGGCTGTGGCGGCGCTGGCCTTCGCCTTAACGGCCGATCTTGCCATGCTCGTGCAATTGACGTTGGTGACAGGTGCTTCGCCGTCGCTCACCTCCCTGGTGGCTTGGGCAGAATTCGCACTGTGTCTCGCCGTTCCATTTTTCTTTTCGGGCGTTGTTGTGAGTCTTGCCCTGACGCGCAGCCCCTATGCAATCGGAAATGTCTACGGAGCGGATCTGATCGGCGCGTCCGCTGGGTGCATCGGCGCCCTCGTGCTCCTGAACGTGATGAGCGGGCCATCAGCGGTGTTGTGGGTCGGTGCGCTCATCGGGCTCGCGGCACTCGGCTTCGCCAGCTCCGGACTCGGCACCCTGCCCGAACCCGCGTCGCTCGGGTCCAAGCTCTTTCGCTACCGCCGAAGCATTGTCATCGGCTGCCTACTCTTTGCGATTGCGAACACGCTCACGACCTATGGCGTTCGACCGACGATCATCAAAGATCACGTGGAAACGCCGGCCGACCTTGCGTACGATCGCTGGAATTCGTTTTCCCGCATCACCGTGAGTCGGAGCGAAACCGTCCCGCCGGCGATGTTCGGTGCCTCGCCTCGCTTGCCGCACTCGACCATTGAGCAGCGCGCGCTGAATATCGACGGCGGCGCCGGCACCGCCCTGTACCGCTTCGATGGAGACCTCGCGAAACTGGGGTTCCTGCGCTATGACGTGACCAACCTTGCCTATGCCATTCCGGACCT
>NZ_JAGKJI010000148.1 GCF_020329485.1 Bradyrhizobium cenepequi | reverse complement strand
TGGCGGTGGTCGATGCGGACGAACGCCTCAGCTATGGCGAGCTCAATGCGCGGGCCAACCGCCTGGCGCATCATCTGATCGGGCGCGGGGTGCGGCCGGATCAGCCGGTCGCGATCTGCGTTGAGCGCCGCGTGGCGATGGTGGTGGGGGTGCTGGCGATCCTCAAGGCGGGCGGGGCGTATCTGCCGCTGGATCCGGCCTATCCGTCGGCGCGGCTGCGACAGGTGCTCAACGACGCGGCGCCGCCTCTGCTGCTGGCCGATGCTGCGGGGCGCGCCGCGCTGGGCGCCGATACGCTGGTGGACGTGACAGTGGTCGATCTGGAGACGGCGACGCCGGCCTGGGCCGAGCTGCCCGCCTGCGATCCCGATCCGCGCGCGCTCGGCCTGAGCTCGCGCCATCTCGCCTATGTGATCTACACCTCGGGATCATCAGGCACGCCCAAGGGCGTGATGATCGAGCATGCGAGCAGCGTGAACCTGCTGCATTGGAGCAGCGGAGCCTTCGCGCCGTCAGAGATCAGCCGCATGCTGTTCTCCACCTCGATCAGTTTTGATCTGTCGGTTTATGAGTGCTTCGTTCCACTGTCGCAAGGAAGCACGCTGTACCTTGTCGAGACAGCGCTGGCGTTGGCCGAGAGGTCTCTGGATGTCTCCATGATCAACACCGTGCCCTCGGCGATCGCTTCTCTGGTCGACCAGAAAGCGGTGCCGGCTTCGACCAGCATCATCAATTTGGCGGGCGAGCGGCTGAAGGCAGGTCTGATCGAGAAGATCTTCGAGAGCAGCCGCGTCCAGACGGTTTGTAATCTGTACGCTCCGTCCGAGACAACGACGTACTCGACCTGGGTTTGCATGCGAAGGGGAGACACTGTCGTTGAGACGATTGGCCGCCCGATCGCGAACACGCGAGTGTATCTGCTGGACGGTTATGGCGCGCCAGTTCCGTTCGGGGCGGTCGGCGAGCTTTACATTGGCGGCGCCGGCGTCGCGCGTGGCTATCTGAACCGGCCCGAGCTGACGGCGGAGCGGTTTGTGGCCGATCCGTTCAGCGGCGAGGTCGGGGCGCGGATGTACCGGAGCGGCGACCTGGCGCGGTACCTGCCCGACGGCAATCTGGCGTTTTTGGGTCGCAACGACGACCAGGTGAAGATCCGCGGCTTCCGGATCGAGCCCGGCGAGATCGCCGCGCGGCTTTGCGAGCATGAGTGGGTGCGCGATGCGGTGGTGGTGGCGCGCGAGGATCGCGCCGGCGAGCCGCGGCTGGTTGCCTATGTGGTGTGTG
>NZ_JAGKJI010000147.1 GCF_020329485.1 Bradyrhizobium cenepequi | reverse complement strand
TGCGAGGGGTCCTTGGCTGCCTTCTGATGAGGCCAGCTCGTTCCAGCGTTAGCACCATCTGGTGAACCGACGGCGGGCTGACGCGGAAATATTCCTGCATGTCGGTTTCGGCCGGGGGCCTGCGATGCAGGCGGGTATAGAGGTGGATAAAAGCCAGATACTGCCCCTGCTTGGGCGTGAAGGTTTTTGCCGTAAGACTCACGCCGGCCATCCGATTCAGTTGTTCGTGCGTGCCTCGAACGAGGAGGCACGCCATGAATGTACGCTACCGGGTCGAACTCAGCCAAATCGAGCGCACTGAACTCAGGGCGCTGCTCAGCGGCGGCAAGCATGCGTCCCGCAAGCTCAAGCGGGCACAGATTTTGCTGGCCGCCGATGGTGGAGCCAGCGACGAGGAGATCGCAAGGAGCGTCGGTGTGGGCGGCTCGACCGTGTACCGGACCAAGCGGCACTTCGTGGAAGGCAATCTGGAACGGGCGCTGAGCGAAGAGCCGCGTCCCGGAGCGGAGCGCAAACTCACGGGCAAGGAAGAAGCCTTGCTGGTGGTGACAGCCTGCGCCAGTCCCCCGGCGGGCCGCGCCCGCTGGACGCTCAAGCTGCTGGCAGGTGCGATGGTCAAGCTCACCGAGCACAAGAGCCTGTCGCACGAGACGGTTCGGCGGCGCCTGGCGGAAAATGACCTCAAACCTTGGCGCAAGGACATGTGGTGCATTCCACTGGTCGACGGCGAATACGTCGCCCGCATGGAAGACGTGCTCGACCTTTACGCCGAGGCGCCCGATCCCGAGCGGCCGGTGGTGTGCCTCGATGAAAGCCCGGTCCAGCTCATCGGCGAAGCGCGTCAGCCGATCCCAGCCGAGCCAGGCCGGTTCGAACGTTACGATTACGAGTATCGTCGCAGTGGCACCGTCAACCTCTTCGTCCTGCTCGACGTGCATCGTCCCTGGCGCAAGGTCAAAGTCACCGAGCGGCGCGCGGCCGAGGACTATGCCCAATGCATGCGCGACCTCGTCGACATCCACTACCCCGGCGCCGAGACCATCCGGATCGTTCAGGATAATTTATCGACCCATTCTGCCGGCGCCCTCTATCAAACGTTCCCGCCCGCCGAAGCCAGGCGGATCTTGCGGCGGCTCGAGTTCCACTACACCCCCAAGCATGCAAGCTGGCTCAACATGGTTGAGATCGAGGTCGGCGTCTTGCGGGGACAGTGCCTCGGTCGCAGGATCGACGACCCCAAGCGACTGCGCCGCGAAATCATCGCTTGGGAACGGCAGAGGAACGCCGCACGCTGCCGCATCAAATGGATGTTCACTACAGACAAGGCCCGCGCCAAAATGGGCCGAGCCTATCCCGACACTTCCAAAGAGTCATAATCACCGTGCAGAGCAACTAGAGC
>NZ_JAGKJI010000146.1 GCF_020329485.1 Bradyrhizobium cenepequi | reverse complement strand
CGCCCGGTCCGAAATAGCACAAATCCCGCGGCTTGCGTGTCCCTCGCTCATCATCAAACGCCGAGCCGCCCGTATCTTCCAGATTGCCTCTGGCTCATGTTGCCGATGATCCATCATGATCGGCAGCAGCAGCGGCGAGCAGCATTTCCGAATCGGCCTCGATGTCTGAGCAATGCGGCCGATATGTATCGGACGGTTTTGCTGCGGTATCCGGCCTGTAGGCTTGCTTCGGCGTGATCGCCTGAAGACTTGATCCAATTTGAGCCGGTCGTTCACACTCTGTTGAGGCGTCGTACCACTTACGCCGAGGCTTGACGCAGGTCCTTCTCGCCGGACCAGGAGCCATTGGCATTGCTCTTTCTTCCGAGTCCCAATTTTTATTTCGATTGAACACGAAGTCGGTTCGCCCTTTTCATCGCGCCGTTCACGTAGGCGTGGGTGAGTGGGGCGAGCCGAATGTTTCCAGCGAAAATCTATGTCGGTCAGATCACGATCGTGTTCGGCATCGTCATCGCGTCAACCTGGGGTGCGACGCAATGGACAGCCGGAGCTCTGGCGTTTCAGGAGCGGCTCGGTGCGCCGTGGTTCGTCATCGTCGACTATCCAGTCTATCTGCCGTGGCGATTGTTCGAATGGTGGTTCGCCTACGAGGCTTATGCGCCCGAGATCTTTGAAGAGGGCGGCGCCATCGCTGCGGCGGGCGGGCTCGCCGGCGCGCTGTTTGCGATCATCAACTCGGTCTGGCGCGCGCGGCAAAATCAGCTCGTGACGACCTACGGCTCGGCGCGCTGGGCTACTGCCAAGGAGATCAAGGCCGCCGGCCTTTTCGCCGCCAAGGGCGTGTTTCTGGGGCGACTCGAGAACAACTACCTGCGCCATGACGGGCCGGAGCATGTCATGTGCTTTGCGCCGACGCGTTCAGGAAAGGGCGTCGGGCTCGTGCTGCCGACGCTGTTGTCCTGGACCTCGTCTGCGGTGGTGCACGACATCAAGGGCGAAAACTGGGAGCTGACAGCCGGCTGGCGATCAAGCTTCTCGCATTGCCTGTTGTTCAATCCGACCGACCCACGGAGCGCGCGCTACAATCCGTTGCTCGAAGTCCGCAAGGGCGCGGCCGAGGTGCGCGACGTTCAGAACATCGCCGACATCCTGGTCGATCCCGAAGGAGCACTCGAACGCCGAACCCATTGGGAGAAGGCCAGCCATTCGCTGCTGGTCGGCGTCATCCTCCACGTCCTCTATGCCGAAGAGCAGAAGACGTTGACCCGGGTTACCGAGATCCTGGCCGATCCCGCGCAGTCCTTTGAGAAGACGCTGCGGATCATGATGGCCACCAATCATCTTGGGACGGAGACAGAGCCCAAGGTGCATCCCGTCGTGGCCGCGACCGCGCGGGAGCTCCTCAACAAGTCAGAAAACGAGCGCTCAGGTGTGCTGT
>NZ_JAGKJI010000145.1 GCF_020329485.1 Bradyrhizobium cenepequi | reverse complement strand
CTCAAGCTCCGCCGGCGCCAGTCCCGGACCCGAATCTCGCACCCCGACGAGCACGCCGTTCGGCTCGGCCTTCCGGGTACTGATCAGCAACTCCCGCGCGCCCTCGCCGACGCCGCTCATCGCTTGGATGGCGTTGACAATCAAGTTGAGAATCACTTGTTGCAGTTGGACCCGATCTGCTCGAATGAGTGGCAAGCTCTCCGCAAGTTGCGTCCGCACCGAAATGCCCTTCTTCAAAACCTCGGCCCGGGTCAGGGCTATGACCTCAAGCACCGCCTCGTTGATCTCCAGGTCGTCCGTCCGTGGGGCGCCTTCTTGTTTAGGGCGCGGATCCCATCGATGACGTCGATGGTTCGGTTGCCGTCCTTGACGGCGGCACCGAGCGCCTGCCGGACCTCCTCGAGATTGGGCCGCTGGGCGTTTAGAAAGCGCAAGGCAGCTTGGGCATTGGTAACTGTCGCCGCGATTGGCTGCATGACTTCATCGGCAATCGAAGCCGAGAGCTGCCCCATTGTTGCGACTCGATTCGCGTGCACGAGCTCCATCTGCACCTCGCTGTAACGCCGCTCGCTTTCGCGAATTTCCTCCTCCACCCGCTTGCGCTCGGTTAAGTCGACCACGAAGGCCACGCCCTGGTCATGTCGCCCGCCGAACGTCGCTGCCCCGACCAGCACCGGCACGCGGCCGCCGCTTTTCAGGAAGTACTCCTTCCCATAGGGTTGCGTGGTTCCGGTCGCCTCCAGCTCCGGAGGGTAGACGTAAGCGCGGGGTGACTTGCTGTCGATTCCAAGCTCCGGTCACACCTTACAAGCCGTCGACCAAAACGTCATGCTCAAGTCGTGCCGAATTCCGTTCCTGGCCCTTCGCGTCATTTCGCGTGCGCGCAACAATCAGGTCGCTTTCAGGTCAAGCGGACATCAAATGGCAGGCAGACCCGACTGAACCAGTCGAGAATGACCCATCGCGTCGATCCTGGCATTGATCGAGAGTGCCGCTATCGAAGGGTAAAGGTTTTGGCTAACGCCGAGTGACTCTTCAGACGGAGAGTCGCTTTTCAGACGGCGCCAATCACGAAATTCAATATTCGTTTCGGGCCGAGGGATTGAGGAGAAGCCGACTGCCGAATCCGGCTCGTTTTCAACCGCCTAGTCGGCGCGGGCGAGCACCGCAGGCGGAGTTTTCAGGCCGAGAGCTCGGGATGAAGCGGAGGCGTTCAGGGTCGATGCGCACGCGCGGGTGACCGTACTTTGCGAGGTAGCAGATCGCCACCATCGCCGCGGCCAAGCCCGCGGCAGCGCCGACGCCGAGCGCCCAGCGCGGGCCGAACCGATCAGCGACCCAACCGACGATCGGCGCGCCAATGGGGGCGCCGCCCAACGCGATGGCGAGGAGGATCGCAATCACACGCCCGCGCATGACGGGCTCGGTCGACAGTTGCAC
>NZ_JAGKJI010000144.1 GCF_020329485.1 Bradyrhizobium cenepequi | reverse complement strand
GTCGTTTGCGCAGCAGCGGCTATGGTTTTTGGCGCAGCTGGATCAGGGCAGCACGAACTATCACATGCCACTGGCGTGGCGGCTGCGCGGCGTGCTCGACCGCAGCGCATGGCAGCGCAGCCTCGACCGTGTGGTGGCGCGGCACGAGGCGCTACGCAGCATTTTTGTTGCCTCGGAGGGGGAGCCTTGGGTTGAGGTTCTGCCGAAGGATGCGGGGCTGCCAGTTGTGCAGCACGATCTGCGGGGCCGGGGAGATGCGGACGCTGCGCTCGCGGAGCTGTGCCAGGAAGAGGCACGCGCGCCGTTCGATCTGGCGCGCGGCCCGCTGATCCGCGGGCGCCTGATCCGGACCTCCGATGAGGAGCACGTGTTCTTGCTGACGCAGCATCACATCGTCTCGGACGGCTGGTCGCTGGGCATCTTGGTGCGTGAACTCAGTCAGCTGTACCGGGCGTTCCTGGCCGGAGAAGACGATCCGCTGCCGCCGCTTGCGATCCAGTATCCGGATTATGCCGCCTGGCAACGGCAGTGGCTGGTGGGCGCGCGGCTGCAGGGCCAGGCGCAGTATTGGCGCCAGAACCTGGCTGGTGCCCCGGCACGACTTGAGCTGCCGACGGACCGGCCGCGACCGGCCGAGCAGTCGTTTGCCGGGGCCAGCATGCCTGTCGTCATCGATGCAGATCTGACGCGGGAGTTGAGGCGGCTGAGCCGACAGCATGGCACGACGTTGTTCATGACGGTGCTGGCGGCCTGGGCCGCGGTGCTGTCGCGCCTGTCGGGACAGGACGACATCGTCATTGGCGTGCCGAGCGCCAATCGGGGCCGGGGCGAGATCGAAGGGCTGATCGGCTTCTTCGTCAACACCCTGGCGGTTCGCCTCGACCTGTCGGGCGCGCCGAGCGTGGCGGAGCTGTTGGAGCGGACGCGGCGCACGGCCTTGGGAGCGCAGGACCATCAGGACCTGCCGTTTGAGCAGGTGGTGGAGATCGTGCAGCCGCCGCGGTCGCTGGATCACACGCCGCTGTTCCAGGTGATGTTGGCCTGGCAGACCAACGCCGCTCAGTGCTTTGATCTTCCCGGATTGAGTGTGGCGGCGGCGGGCGATGGGTACGATCAGGTCAAGTTCGATCTGGAGCTGAGCCTGCGCGAGCATAGCGAGATGATCGCCGGCACGCTGGACTATGCCACGGCGCTGTTCGATCAGGCGACCATCGAGCGGCAGCGGGGCTATTTGCTGGCGCTGCTGCGGGCGATGGTAGCCGATGCGCAGCAGCCGGTCGGCCGCATTGAGCTGCTGTCGTCCGCTGAGCGCACCTATCTGTTGGAGGAGCTGAACCGGACGGCGGCGCCTTATGCTGAGCAGCAGTGCATCCACGAGCTGTTCGAGGCGCAGGTGCGCAAAGCCCCGGACGCGGTGGCGGTGATCGATGCGGACGAACGCCT
>NZ_JAGKJI010000143.1 GCF_020329485.1 Bradyrhizobium cenepequi | reverse complement strand
CCGGCAAGCCATGTACGGTCAACGAATCAAGGCACCGAGCGGCTTCGAGGTTGTAATGAACACCAATCATCATCTTTCCAAGCCAGTCATGATAGGCAAAATAAATCCTTCCGGGACCTTTGATGTCATTTGGCAGTCAATCAATCCGATCCGAGCGGAAGCCTGGAGCAGGTACATCCCCGACAGCGCCAAGCGTACCGCGGATTGGACTTTTCCTTGGGTTTGCGGGGGGTGCATCGAGCCAAAATTCAAGGAATGGTGACGGTTCGATTGTTAGTGATCGGTCCTTCCATGGGCTTGAAAGCCTACACTGTGTTGTGTGTGACGGTTATAGCAGTGCCTCGCGGGATTTCGAGCGCTCGACTCTTGTCCAGGCGGCACATCTGGTTACGCGCGCACACCTCACGACGACGGATATCCCCGATCTATCGCGGTTTGCGTGGAAAGCAAGCCAGAGAAGCCCTGTGTGTACCGAAAACCTTATCCGGGTTGATGACGTGATGGAATCGCCTAAGCTGGCGGAATGATCGGGCTACCGTGTTTGGTACTGGCCATCTTGGCTTCCCCGACCGCCCGGCGGGAATCGCCACGCCCAAAAAAACAACTCCCCGGTCGATCAGATGGCTTCGGCAGCGCGCCGCGTCTTGAGGCGAGAGATCGTCGAGTGATCGACGTTGTAGCTTAACGCGATCTCGCGCAGCGGCTCGCCGGCCTCCACGCGCTTCAAGGCCTCGCGTGTCTGATGCTTGGTCAGCTTCGGTTTGCGGCCGAACTGCGCGCCGCGATGATGTATCTTCCAGTCCGGACATTTTGTTTTCGCTGCGTGAATTTGGCCGCCACCTTAGCGAGGTGCCGGCCATAATATCGGTGGAGAACTTATCGGCTGCGATGAGGCCTGTCAGCCTCGATAGTCCGCTTTGGGTCAAATTGAGAAGAACTCAGTGCGAGCATATGTTTTCCGCTTTGCCATCGCACGCGGACATTCATCATAGCGGTCGGCATGTCTCAGAAGGGCCAAAAGCAGTCGGCCTCGAGTGCACGCGAGTCCGATGCGGAAGGCGAACGGCCATCATAACGCGCGGTTATTGACTTCATCGCGTGACGTCATTTCCCATTCGCCGCGCGGAATTTCATGCTTACACGGTACCGGGCTCATCCGGCGCACAATCAGGAGGCTACAAATGTCAGTCCAGAAGCCGGTTCTAACGCCGCCCCACGGTGGCGAGAAGGTGACCACGAGCGGAGGCTCGAGCATCGAGATTAAAGTGGAGAGCAGCCAGTCCGGAGGCGAATATGGCGCTGTCTTGTGGACGGTGCGAGCTGGGGAGGAGCCTCCGATGCACATTCACTCGCGCGAGGACGAGCTAGTCTACGTGGTTGAGGGGCGGCTAATCGCGCGGGTCGGCGATTCCCGCGTTGAGGTGGGGGCAGGCTCCTACGCGGC
>NZ_JAGKJI010000142.1 GCF_020329485.1 Bradyrhizobium cenepequi | reverse complement strand
CCGCCCGACCCGCGCCACGCCGAGCAGCTCGGCCCAGATCTCGGCCAGCGCCGTCTCGATCTCGCCCCGCGGCGCCTCATAGGCGTGGTGCGCATACGCCTCATCCTGCGGCGCCGGCAACGCGTTGCGGTCCAGCTTGCCGTTCGGCGTCAGCGGCAGCGCCTCGATGCGCACAAACGCGGACGGCACCATGTGCTCCGGCAGTCGCGCGCTCACGTGCCTGCGCAAGGTGCCGGCAAGCTCGCCGCCATCCTCCGATTTGGCTTCAGGCGCACACACCACATAGCCGACAAGACGCGGCTCGCCGGCGCGATCCTCGCGCGCCACCACCACCGCATCGCGCACCCACTCATGCTCGCAAAGCCGCGCGGCGATCTCGCCGGGCTCGATCCGGAAGCCGCGGATCTTCACCTGGTCGTCGTTGCGGCCCAAAAACTCCAGATTGCCGTCCGGCAGATAGCGCGCAAGGTCGCCGCTCTTGTACAACCGCGCGCCGGCCTCGCCGCTGAACGGATCGGCCACAAACCGCTCCGCCGTCAGCTCGGGCCGGTTCAGATAGCCACGCGCGACGCCGGCGCCGCCAATGTAAAGCTCGCCGACCGCCCCGAACGGAACTGGCGCGCCATAACCGTCCAGCAGATACACTCGCGTGTTCGCGATCGGGCGGCCGATCGGAACGTTGGACGATACGGCTCGTTCTGTTGGAACGTCATAGAAGATGCAGCCGACAACTGTCTCCGTCGGGCCATATTCATTCACCATTCTGGCCGTGGGCTGGATCCGGCGCCACGACTCCACTGTTGAAGCCGACAGCGCTTCACCGCCGATGATAAATGTTCCAACCTGGCTGGCGGCAGAGGCCGCCAGCATCTGTTGCCCAAGAGCATCCAGATGGCTCGGGGTGATGTTGATGACCCCGCACTTCGAGCTGATCCTTGCTTTGAGCCCTTCGACCTCATCTCGCTCCCTTACAAGGAGTGCATGGCCACCACAGATCAAAGGCGCAAACAGGCTGTTGATGGTCGCATCGAAGGTGAGGGGCGAGGAGACCACCGAGGATGATCTGGGAGCGTAAGCATAACAGGCCCAGTGCAGATAATTGGTCATCCCCCGATGCTCGATCATCACGCCCTTGGGCGTGCCTGATGATCCCGAGGTGTAGATCACATAGGCGAGATAGCGCGAGCTCAGGCCGAGCGCGCGCGGATCGGGGTCGCAGGCGGGCAGCTCGGCCCAGGCCGGCGTCGCCGTCTCCAGATCGACCACTGTCACGTCGACGAGCGTATCGGCGCCCAGCGCGGCGCGCCCCGCAGCATCGGCCAGCAGCAGAGGCGGCGCCGCGTCGTTGAGCACCTGTCGCAGCCGCGCCGACGGATAGGCCGGATCCAGCGGCAGATACGCCCCGCCCGCCTTGAGGATCGCCAGCACCCCCACCACCATCGCCACGCGGCGCTCAACGCAGATCGCGACCGGCTGA
>NZ_JAGKJI010000141.1 GCF_020329485.1 Bradyrhizobium cenepequi | reverse complement strand
CGCGCTAGGGCATCTACACATCTTTGGGACGCGACAGATTGACTCGGGCCGGCATGATGTGCCGTCGCCGCAGCGTTTGTATGATTCTCTCTCTGGCGCTTTGATTCGAAGGAGCGCCAGAGATGCAGCAGGAACCGGATTTGTCCCTCGGTAAGTTTGGAGACGTTCGCCTCGATAAAAGGGGGCGGCGCTTCTCCGGGCTATGCTTTGCACGCGCAGCGTCTGTTTGCGCCAGATGGCGCAGGGCGACTGGGCTGCGAACATGGCGTTCTGGCGGTTTGTGAACAATCCACAGGTCACGACCGACAAGTTGATTGAAGGCTGGAGCCTGCAGACGTCGGTCGCGGTCAGCGGGCGTCATGTGCTGTCAATCCAAGATACCAGCGAGATCAAGTTCCACACCCGTCCGGGACATCGGCGCGGCTTGGGCAAGGTCGGCAAAGGCAATGTTCGCGGCGTGCTGCTGCATGCCATGATGGCGGTCGATGCCGACAGCGGGGTCTGTCTCGGGCTCACCGGCGGCAAGGTATGGACGCGCAAGCGCACGGCCAAGATCGCTCACGAGAAGCGAGCCTTGGCCGACAAGGAGTCGGCGCGCTGGGTGACGACCGCTGAGCAAGGCCGCGATGTTCTGGCCGCTGCTCGTATGATTACCGTCGTCAACGACCGCGAGGGAGATTTCTTTGCCCACTGGGCGCTGACGCCCGCTGACAATGTCCACCTCCTGTCGCGCGCCATGCACGACCATGGGCTGGTCGATGGCGGCACGCTTTATCAGGCAGTCGAGCGGGCCCGCTTCTGCGGCAAGGCAGTGATCGATCTGCCGCAGCGGATGGATCGCCGCGGTCGCCAGGCCCACCTCTCCATGCGCTTCGGAACCGTTGTGCTCAAACGACCGCAGCGCCCCGGCGTGAAGGATCTGGCGGAGGGCATCAAAGTCAGCTTCGTGGACGTCGTCGAGTTGCACCCCCCGAAGGGCGCCAAGCCCATTCATTGGTTGCTCCTGACCACTCATCCGCTCGCCACCGCTGCCGATGCCTGGCGGATCATCTCCTGGTACAAGCAGCGCTGGATCATCGAGCAGCTCTTTCGCTCGCTCAAGAGCCAGGGTCTGCGCATCGAGGATAGTCAGCTCGACAGCGCTGAAGGCCTGATCAAACTCGTGACGATCGCCACCAGGGTAGCATGTATCGTCATCCAACTCGTTCAAGCCCGCAATGGCGGCGAAGAATTGCCGGCCGAATTTGTGTTCACGCCGGACGAGATCGAAGCCCTCAAGGCCATCAACAAAACCCTGAAAGGCCGGACCGAGCTCCAGAAGAACCACCATCGCCCCAACACTGTCGCCTGGGCGGCTTGGATCATCGCAAAGCTCGGCGGATGGACCGGCTACGCCTCGCATCGCCCACCTGGACCAATCACCTTCCACATGGGAATGGCTCGCTTCCAAATCCTCGTATACGGCCCGGCAAACGTGTAGATGCCCTAG
>NZ_JAGKJI010000015.1 GCF_020329485.1 Bradyrhizobium cenepequi | reverse complement strand
GGACTGGGGCGGGGACGGGGGGAGGCCGGCGCGAAGCCCGCCGACCGTTGCTATTACCCGCGTAGAAGGGATTGGGAATGCAATACAGGAAGCGCCCGGAGGCCGTGGCCTGGCACTGCTCGTAGCTGGTGAAAGTGCAGTTGCTGAGCCCGGGATGTTCGCTGCCCTGGATGCAGAAAGGATAGCGCGTGCCGACCGCTGCGGCTGGCGTGGTTCCGAGGGCGCCGATCGCGGCGGCCGCGGACAAAACCAGGATCACGTTGCGCATCTCATCTCCTTGATTGCAGCCCGTCGTTCGTCACCCGATCCAAGCCGTACAACCGAGGGACGTCAAACAAATATGCAACACATGGAGTGCGGCGAAGGCTGCAGTGTGATTTTTTTGTGGCGGTGGAACGGTGCGATCTTCGGGCTAAGTATAAGCAATACAACGTTAACTCACATTTTCGTCAGAGTCGTTTCGCCACATCTGTTGCACCCAAGTTACAGCAATTTTGGGGAACCCTGTTATTCAGGCGCGTGAAGACCGTGGGGTCATCACATCTGGAACGGGAAGTAAAAATGAAGAAGGTTTTGCTTGTAACGGCGAGCTTGGTCGCCCTTGGCGCGGCTGCGCCGGCGGTCGCCGCTGATCTCGCTGCGCGTCCTTACACCAAAGCTCCTCCGGTGGTCGCCACCATCTATGATTGGAGCGGGTTCTACATCGGCGTCAACGGCGGCTGGGGCTCAAGCCGCAACGAGTGGACGAACACCTCGGTCTTCGGTTTCGGCGTCGGCGAGGGTTCCCATGACGCGACCGGCGGCACGGTTGGTGGCCAGCTCGGCTATCGCTGGCAGGCCGGCAACTGGGTGTTCGGTGTCGAAGGTCAAGGCAACTGGGCTGACTTCAGCGGCACCAGCATCAGCCTTGTCGATCCGACTTTCACCAACCGCACCAAGATTGATGCCTTCGGCCTGATCACCGGCCAGGTTGGCTACGCCTGGAACAACGTGCTGCTCTACGTGAAGGGCGGTGCTGCGGTCACCAACAGCAAGTACGAGGGCTTGGCCACCGGTTTCGGTATCGTCAACGACCGCGTCGAAAAGACCCGTTGGGGCGGCAGCGTCGGCGCCGGTGTCGAAGTCGCCTTCGCCCCGGGCTGGTCGGCTGGCGTCGAGTACAACCACCTGTTCATGGATACCGAGAGCTACACGTTCATCACCCCGGTGGGCGGTATCTCCCGTATCGACGACATCCAGCAGGACGTCGATCTCGTTACCGTCCGCGTGAACTACAAGTTCGGCGCTGGCGCTCCGCTGTTCGCGAAGTACTGATTTCACGAAAACTACGCGACACAATCAGCCCCGGGCAATTTGCCCGGGGTTTTCTTCTTCATGGCGGCCGTCGGTCGGCTCCCGATCATCGTCGCCGCACGGCGCGAAAATGCCGCGATCGCGGCGCACTGTGAGCGTCATGCTGAAGTCCGACGTCCAATGTCCGAGATGCGAAGCCGGTTACCGCCGCATCGAGGTCGATTCGCTTCCCGGCCAGCCGGGAGAATTCCGCTGCTCGGTTTGCGGCGAAGTCCTCGAGCGCTACAGCGGGACGCCTTACGTCGCGCACAGGCTGACCGTGCAGCCGGAAAAGATATTCGGATGACCTCGCCGGCTGCGGCCGCGCATTAACCACCCGCTTCATTGGAGTGCGATTCTCCGAGCCGGCCCAACGTCCGTTCTTGGGTAGTGGATCAGTTTGATTAGGGCAGCGTTCCGGGCTGGAAAACACGCGGGTCGGGGCGCATATTGGCGGGATGCGGCGGCACGCAATCCTTATGCTTGTGGCGGGCGCAATGGTCGCGCTGTCGGTATTTCTTGTGCTCCGACCGCATCAAGCCGATACGGGGATCAGGCCGCCATACGGGGGATTGATCGACAGGCAATGCGGCGCGTCCCCCGACAGGGGCCTGTTCCCCGCAGAATACACTTGTGAGAAGCCATGACCGCTCCCAAACGCCCTAGGGACCCCAACCAGCACGTCCTCGTTTGTTTCAGTTGGGCGGGAATGGGCAGGTCAAGAATTAACCACAGGGGTCAATTCTCAAACTGACCCACTACCCCTCCTTGACTCTCGGAACAAAAAGGGAACATTGTTCTTCGTATGTTCTCATCAAGGAGACGGCCGATGTTGAAGATCTTCGTCGAAGAGGCGGCGGCGCTGGCATCGATCACGCTGTTCATTGGAATGATCGCGGTCTGGGCGCAGCTGATTCCGCAGCTCTGAACGGGCAGGAGGGCACGCCGATTCCAGTGGGCCGCCCATCCCTGGGGAAAAGCCGGACGTCGCATCACGATGGCGCGTTCGGCATGGACTCCGGGGATCGGAGACATCACCATTGAACGGCGAGTCGGGAATGATGGCCCTGGTGCCCAGCCCGGCAGTTGCGTCCCTCCACGAAACCCAAGGCCCTTCGAAGCACCATGCCCAGTGCCGGATTCGTCCATCTTCACGTTCATTCGGCCTATTCGCTGCTGAAGGGTTCGATCAAGGTCGCCAAGCTCGGCGAACTCGCCAAAGCGGACCGCCAGCCGGCGCTCGCGCTGACAGACACCGACAACATGTTCGGCGCGCTGGAATTCTCCGACAAGATGGCCGGCTACGGCATCCAGCCCATCGTCGGCTGCGAGCTCGCCATCGATTTCGGCGATGTCGACCCGAATTCGCGCAGCGCGCTGGCCGGCGCTCCGGCCCGATTCGTGCTGCTCGCCGCGCGGGAGCGTGGCTATCGCAGTCTGATGCGGTTGAACTCGCGAGCGTTCCTCGAGACGCCCGTCCACCAGTCGCCGCACATAAAGTTCGACTGGCTGAAGGATGATGCCGAAGATCTGATCGCCTTGACCGGTGGTCCGGACGGACCGATCGCGCTTGCGTTCGCGGCCGATCAGGCGAGCCTGGCCACCACGCGTTGCGAGCGCCTGGCGAGCCTGTTCGGCGAACGCCTCTATATCGAGCTGCAGCGTCATGGCGCCGACAAGGAGCGCCGCACCGAGGCTGGCCTGATCGATCTTGCCTATACGAAGGGCCTGCCGCTGGTCGCGACCAATGAGCCCTATTTCGCAAGCACCGACGACTACGAGGCCCACGATGCGCTCCTGTGCATTGCCGGCGGCCGGCTGATCGCGGAGACCGAGCGCGAGCAGCTCACGCCCGACCATCGCTTCAAGACGCGCGCCGAGATGGCGGTGTTGTTTGCGGATATTCCGGAAGCGCTGGCATCGACGATCGAGATCGCCGAGCGCTGCTCGTTCCGCCCGAAGGCGCGCAAGCCGATCTTGCCGCGCTTCACGGTCGGTGCTGGGTCGGCGTCCGATGCGGCAAGCGAGGAGGCTGCGGAACTGATGCGTCAGGCCGAGGAGGGGCTCGCAAGGCGTCTCCGGATCCATGGCTTGTCGCCGGGCACCACCGAAGAGGATTATCAGAAGCGTCTCGCCTTCGAGATCGATGTCATCAACCGCATGAACTATGCGGGCTACTTCCTGATCGTCTCCGACTTCATCAAATGGGCCAAGGCCCACGACATCCCGGTCGGGCCGGGCCGCGGCTCGGGCGCAGGCTCGCTGGTCGCTTGGGCCTTGACCATCACCGATCTCGACCCGATCCGGTTCGGCCTGCTGTTCGAGCGCTTCCTCAATCCGGAACGCGTGTCGATGCCGGACTTCGATATCGACTTCTGCCAGGATCGCCGCGGCGAGGTGATCTCCTATGTGCAGGAGCGCTACGGCCGCGACCAGGTGGCGCAGATCATCACCTTCGGTACGCTGCAGGCACGCGGCGTGCTGCGCGACGTCGGCCGCGTGCTGCAGATGCCCTATGGCCAGGTCGACAAGCTGACGAAGCTGGTGCCGCAAAACCCCGCCGCGCCCGTGACACTGGCGCAGGCGATCGAAGGGGAGCCCAAGCTGCAGGCTTTCCGCGACGAGGATCCGGTGGTTGCGCGCGCCTTCGACATCGCGCAACGCCTGGAAGGCCTGACCCGGCACGCGTCGACCCATGCCGCCGGCATCGTGATCGGCGACCGCCCCTTGAGCGAGCTCGTGCCGCTCTATCGTGATCCCAAATCCGACATGCCGGTGACCCAGTTCAACATGAAGTGGGTCGAGCCTGCGGGACTTGTGAAGTTCGACTTCCTCGGCCTGAAGACGTTGACGGTGCTCGATGTCGCCGTGAGGCTGCTCAAGCAACGCAATGAGCATGTCAATCTGGCGACACTGCCGATCGACGATGCCGAAAGCTACCAGATGCTGGCGCGGGGCGATGTGGTCGGCGTGTTCCAGGTTGAAAGCCAGGGCATGCGGCGGGCGCTGATCGACATGCGGCCGGACCGTTTCGAGGACATCATCGCGCTGGTGGCGCTCTATCGCCCCGGCCCGATGGCCAACATCCCGACCTATTGCGCGCGCAAGCACGGCGACGAAGAGCCGGAATATCTGCATCCGATCCTGGAGCCGATCCTGAAAGAGACGTTCGGCGTCATCATCTACCAGGAGCAGGTGATGCAGATCGCGCAGCAGATGGCGGGCTACACGCTCGGCCAAGCCGACCTGCTGCGCCGCGCCATGGGCAAGAAGATCCGCGCCGAGATGGAGAAGCAGCGCGAGATCTTCGTTGCCGGTGCGGTCAAGAATAGCGTGCCGAAAGGGCAAGCGGAGACGATCTTCGAATTGCTCGCCAAGTTCGCCGACTACGGCTTCAACAAGAGCCACGCCGCGGCCTATGCGCTGGTGTCCTATCAAACCGCCTACATGAAGGCGCATTACCCGGTGGAGTTCCTGGCGGCGTCGATGACGCTCGAACTCAACAACACCGATAAGCTTTCCGAATTCCGCTCTGAAGCGCAGCGGCTCGGCATCAAGGTCGAACCACCAGACATCAACCGCTCCGGCGCGACCTTCGAGGTCGGAAGTAACACCATCTACTACGCACTGGCCGCGCTGAAAGGGGTCGGTCTGCAGGCGGTCGAGCAGATCGTCGAGGAACGGAAGAAGGGCGCGTTCACGTCGCTGGCCGATTTCGCCGCGCGCGTGAGCCCGCGCGCGATCAACAAGCGCATCATCGAAAGTCTCGCCGCCGCCGGCGCCTTTGATTCGCTCGAGCCGAACCGTACGCGGGTCTTTGCCGGCGCGGATGCGATCCTCGCCGCTTGCCAGCGTAGCCACGAGGCTGCGACATCGGGCCAGAACGATATGTTCGGCGGACTTTCGGACGCGCCGAGCATCGTGCTGCCGCAGGTCGAACCGTGTCTGCCGGCGGAGCGGCTGCGACGCGAATATGACGCTATCGGCTTCTTCCTCTCAGGCCACCCGCTCGACGACTACGCCACGGCCCTGAAACGGCTGCGGGTGCAGTCCTGGGCCGAGTTTTCGCGGGCGGTGAAGACCGGCGCGACGGCGGGCAAAGTCGCCGCCACGGTGGTCTCGCGCATGGAGCGGCGCACCAAGACCGGCAACAAGATGGGCATCATGGGCCTGTCGGACCCCACCGGCCATTTCGAGGCGGTGCTGTTCTCCGAAGGATTGGCGCAATACCGCGACGTGCTGGAGCCGGGCACCGCCGTGCTGTTGCAGCTCGGTGCCGAACTGCAGGGCGAGGACGTGCGCGCCCGCGTGCTGCATGCCGAGCCGCTCGATGCCGCCGCCGCCAAGACGCAAAAGGGCCTGCGCATTTTCCTGCGCGACACCAAGCCGCTGGACTCGATCGCCAAGCGACTTCAGCCGGGCAATGGCACCGGCGGCGATATCGCGCTGGTGCTGCGCCTCGATCTCGAGACCGAGGTCGAATTCAAGCTCGAAGGCCGCTTCCAGGTGTCCCCGCAGATCGCCGGCGCCATCAAGGCGGTCTCTGGCGTCGAGATGGTCGAGACACTGTGAGCGGAGCCGAAGAGCCTGTTTGGCGGTTGCCTTGCCGACCTCCAGCGCTTATTTGTGTACAAACTCGCACAATGGATGAGATATGGGCTCGATGACCTTCACAGTGCGCGTAGATGCAGCTGCAAAAAAAAGGCTGGAGAAACTCGCCAAGAGCACCGGCCGTAGCCGTTCTTTCCTCGCTGCGGAGGCGATCAACGAGTATCTCGACGTTAACGAGTGGCAGGTTGCGGGCATCAAGCAAGCGATCGCTTCGCTTGATCGCGGAGAGGGAATTCCGCACGAGGACATCAAAGACTGGGTGACGTCGTGGGGGAGCGGCAAAGAGAAACCGCTTCCCAAGCGGAAATGAGCGCGGTTTGGTCACCCGAGGCCATTGAGGACCTTGTCGCGATACGGGCCTATATTGAGCAGAGCAACCGCGCGGCGGCAAAGCGTGTCGTTCTTCACATCATGCATAACGTCGAGACGTTGCTGTCCGACAATCCCGAAATGGGGAGATCAGGCCGAGTTCCTGGGACGCGAGAACTTGTAATTCCGAAGACGCCCTACATTGTGCCTTATCGTGTGGCGGGCAGGACCGTTCAGGTCTTACGGGTATTTCATGGCGGCCGGCGATGGCCGGAGACCTTTTGAGCGGCAATCGTTCTTCACAAGTTCGATTGCCCGGCGGGGCAAGTGATTGCGGGCATTGATAAATGGAGCCGTGCTTGCGGTCCTTTGAAGCGGTAAAGCGCGTCGCTTCGCCCGAACAGCGAGGTTAACCAGCCTCGGAGCCCCCAAATCCGCCCATATTTCCTTGCTTCTGGCGGAAATCGCGCTATATAGCGCGCCATCTCACACGGAAACATGGCTCTAGAAGGCCGTCCGGTGGCAGCCGGGCCGACAAGGCTCGCTTGCTCACACGTTTCCGGAGGAACCAACCGGAGAATCAAACGATGTCGCTACCCGATTTCAGCATGCGTCAGCTTTTGGAAGCTGGCGTGCACTTTGGCCACCAATCCCACCGCTGGAACCCGAAAATGGCGGAGTACATTTTCGGCGCCCGCAACAACATCCATATCATCGACCTCGCCCAGACCGTGCCGATGCTGCACCGTGCGTTGCAGGCGGTCAGCGACACCGTTGCCAAGGGCGGCCGCATTCTGTTCGTCGGCACCAAGCGGCAGGCGCAGGACGGGGTCGCGGAAGCGGCCAAGCGTTCAGCGCAGTATTTCGTCAATTCGCGCTGGCTCGGCGGCACGCTGACCAACTGGAAGACGATCTCGGCCTCGATCAAGCGGCTGCGTCACCTGGACGAGGTGCTCTCGTCCGGTGAAGCCAATTCCTACACCAAGAAGGAACGGCTGACGCTGCAGCGCGAGCGCGACAAGCTCGACCGCTCGCTCGGCGGCATCAAGGACATGGGCGGCCTGCCCGACATGATCTTCGTGATCGACACCAACAAGGAAGACATCGCGATCCAGGAAGCGCAGCGGCTCAATATCCCCGTCGCCGCGATCGTCGACACCAATTCGGACCCGAAGGGCATCACCTATGTGGTGCCGGGCAATGACGACGCCGGCCGGGCAATCTCGCTCTATTGCGACCTGGTCGCGCGGGCCGCGATCGACGGCATCTCGCGCGCGCAGGGCGATGTCGGTATCGACATCGGCGCCTCCGTTGAGCCGGCACGGGAAGAGGTCGCGGCACCGTCGGCAGCGACCGGCTTCCAAGGCCTGCCGGGGCCGCGCGGCACCGCCGACAACCTCAAGAAGCTCATCGGCGTGTCCGGCACGATCGAGAAGAAGCTCAACGATCTCGGCATCTTCCACTATTGGCAGCTCGCCGAGCTCGATCACGATACCGCGCATAAGATCGGCGAAGAGGTCGGTCTGCCGAGCCGTGCCGACGCCTGGGTCGCCCAGGCCAAGACGCTCACCGCGGAAGCCGAATAACGTAGACGGCCGCGTGGCCGGACCTTTCCGGCCAGCGCTTCAATTCCCAGATCAAGGCATTCCCTGTCGCTGGCTGCGGCGCCCACCGGGCGCCGCAGCGCTTCACAGGCAAGAAGGAATTCAACGATGGCAACGATCACAGCAGCGATGGTCAAGGACCTGCGCGAGTCGACCGGCGCGGGAATGATGGATTGCAAGGCGGCGCTGACCGAGACCGCCGGCGACATGCAGGCCGCGCAAGATTGGCTGCGCAAGAAGGGTCTCTCGAAGGCCGCCAAGAAGGCCGGCCGCGTTGCCGCCGAGGGCCTGATCGGCGCCCTGACCAAGGACACCAAGGGCGTCGTCGTCGAAGTCAATTCGGAGACCGACTTCGTCGCGCGCAACGATCAATTCCAGGGCCTGGTCAAGATGATCGCCCAGGTTGCGCTCGAAGTCGGCGCCGACGTCGAGAAGATCAAGGCGGCCAAGGTTGGCGCCGTCACGGTCGAGGCTGCGATCAACGATGCGATCGCGACCATCGGCGAGAACATGACGCTGCGCCGCGCGGCCGCGCTTGAGGTCGGCAAGGGCGTGGTGTCGAGCTACATCCACAACGCCGTCACCGAGGGGGCCGGCAAGATGGGCGTGATCGTGGCACTGGAATCGGCCGGCAAGGCCGATGAGCTTGCGGTGCTCGGCCGCCAGCTCGCCATGCACGTCGCCGCAGCGAACCCGCAGGCGATCGATCCCGCCGGGCTCGATCCCGACCTCGTCAGGCGCGAGAAGGACGTGCTTGCCGACAAGTACCGTCAGCAGGGCAAGCCGGAGAACGTGATCGAGAAGATCGTCGAGTCCGGCCTGAAGACCTTCTACAAGGAGGTCTGCCTCCTGGAGCAGGCTTTTATCCACGACAGCGGAAAGTCCGTCGCGCAGGCGCTCAAGGAAGCTGAGGGCAAGATCGGCGGACCGGTGAAGGTCACCGGTTTTGTGCGCTATGCTCTCGGCGAGGGAATCGAGAAGCAGGAATCCGATTTCGCAGCCGAAGTCGCGGCCGCCAGCGGCAAGAAGTAACCGCGGGGATCGGATGGTTCCGGCGCATCCCGCCGGAACCCGCTTGCGCGGGATTTGAGGAAGCGATCATGGCTGAGCCGGTCTATCGTCGCGTGGTGATCAAGCTTTCGGGCGAATACCTCGCCGGCAGCCAATCCTTCGGCATCGACCAGGCCACCATCGACCGCATCGCCGATGACCTGATCGCGGCTCGCCATCTCGGCACCGAGGTTGCCGTCGTGGTCGGCGGCGGCAACATGGTGCGCGGCGTGCAGGTGTCGTCCCAAGGCGTATCCCGCACCACCGGCGACACCATGGGCATGCTGGCAACCGTGATGAACTGCCTCGCGCTGGAATCGGCGATCGAGCGTAAAGGCACCCCGGCGCAGGCCCTGTCGGCCTTCGTGATGCCGGAGATCTGCGAATTGTTCACCCGCGGTGCGGCGCACAAATACCTCGCCGAGGGCAAGATCATCTTGCTCGGCGGCGGAACCGGCAATCCGTTCTTCACCACAGATACCACCGCGGTCCTGCGCGCGGCCGAGATCGGCGCCGATGCGGTCTTGAAGGCCACTAATGTCGACGGCGTCTACAGTGCCGATCCCAAGAAGGATCCATCGGCCAAACGCTTCGATCGCCTGACGCATTCGCAGGCGATTGCCGGCGGTTACAAGGTCATGGACGCGACCGCATTCGCGCTTGCCCGCGAGACGTCGCTGCCTATCATCGTGTTCTCGATCGCCGAGCCTGGCTCGATCGGCGCGATCCTGCGCGGCACGGGCCACGGTACGGTCGTCGCCGGCTGACGCTCGGGCGTCGCTGCATGGCGGTTGGTTTCCAGGGTATGATCCGGAAAGGCGGGAGCCGGTTTCCGAAGAGATCATGCTCCAGCGAAGAGATGAGATCTTGGTCCGATCCTATCCGATCGGATGACGATCCAGAGAAGGGAGAGCGTCATGCCCACGCCTGGTTTTGACATCAACGAATTGAAGCGCCGCATGCAGGGCGCGACCCAGTCCCTCAAGCACGAATTGGGCGGTCTTCGCACTGGCCGTGCCGCGGCGTCGATGCTTGAGCCGGTGCAGGTTGAGGCCTACGGCTCGCACATGCCGCTCAACCAGCTTGCCACCGTCACCGTGCCCGAGCCGCGGCTGCTCTCGGTGCAGGTCTGGGACAAGTCGATGGTGAAGGCGGTTGAGAAGGCGATCGTCGATTCCAATCTCGGCCTCTCGCCGGCGACCGAAGGCCAGGTGTTGCGACTGCGTATTCCCGAACTCAATGCCGAGCGTCGCAAGGAACTCGTGAAGGTCGCGCACAAATATGCGGAAGCGGCCAAGGTGGCGGTCCGTCATGTCCGCCGCGATGGGCTCGATATCGTCAAGAAGCTCGAGAAGAACCACGAGATCTCCGAGGACGATCAGGAGCGGCTCGCCGCCGAGGTGCAGAAGGCGACCGACGGCGTGATCGCCGAAATCGATCAATTGCTGGCGGCCAAGGAAAAGGAAATCCTGACCGTCTGATTTGGACAGCGCCGATGTCGAATGCGCCTGCACCTGCAATTGCCGGACCGGATCGAACCGGCAGCCCGTTGCATGTGGCCATCATCATGGACGGCAACGGACGCTGGGCGGCAGCACGGGGCCTGCCGCGCGCGGAGGGACATCGGCGCGGCGTAGAGGCGCTGCGCCGTGTCGTGCGGGCCTGCCACGAACTTGGCATCCTCTATCTCACCATCTTCTCGTTCTCGTCAGAGAACTGGTCGCGTCCGGCGACCGAGATCGGCGATCTCTTCGGACTGTTGCGCCGCTTCATCCGCAATGATCTGGCGACGCTGCACCGCGACGGGGTGAGGGTGCGCGTCATCGGCCAGCGCGATGGGCTGGAGCCGGATATCTGCGCGCTCCTCAACGAAGCCGAAGAACTCACCAGGGAGAACACCAAACTCAATCTCGTCGTTGCCTTCAACTATGGCTCGCGCCAGGAGATCGCCGGCGCGGCGCGGCGGCTGGCGCAGGAGGTTGCCGAAGGAAAGCGCGATCCCGCCTCGATCGACGCCGACACGCTCGGGCAATATCTCGACGCCCCCGACATTCCCGACCCCGATCTGATCATCCGCACCAGCGGCGAACAGCGGCTGTCGAACTTCCTGATGTGGCAGGCAGCCTATAGCGAGCTCGTGTTCGTGCCGATCCACTGGCCGGACTTCGACAAGGTGGCGCTGGAAAGTGCGATTGCCGAATATGCCAGACGCGAGCGCCGCTTTGGCGGCCTGGCTGCGAAAACCGCATCGTGACCCAAGATAAAGCCGCACCCGCGGCAACGAATGAGCCGCCATCGCGCAACCTCCTGATGCGCGTGATCGCGGCGCTGGTGCTGGCGCCGGTTGCGATTGCGATCGCCTATGCCGGCGGTTTTCTCTGGATTCTTCTCGTTACGCTCGCCGCGATCGGCCTCTATGTCGAATGGCTGGCGGTTATCGGCGCCGGGCACAGGCTGCGCGTGATCGTGGCCGGCGTGCTCGCGCTGGCGGCTGCGGGGCTCTGTCTCGGGGCAGGGCGGCTTGACGCCTCGCTGCTGGTGCTGGCGATCGGGCTGATCGCGATTGCCGTGATTTCACCTGAGCAACGTCAGTGGACGATCGCAGGATTTTGCTACGCCGCCGTCGCGGAAATCGCCTCGGTCCTGCTGCGGCAGGATTCGGAAGGCTTTGTGGCTCTGATGTTCGTGCTGTTGGTCGTCTGGGCGACCGACAGCAGCGGCTATTTCGCGGGCCGCGGCATCGGTGGCCCAAAACTCTGGCCGCGGGTCAGCCCGAAGAAGACCTGGGCTGGCGCAGTTGGCAGCTTGGTGGGAAGCCTCATCATCGCGGCCGGCTTTGCGGTGTTCGGCCTCGGCCCGGTTGCGCCGCTGCTGGTGTTGGGCGCGGCGCTGTCGGTGGTTTCCCAGTTCGGCGATCTCTTCGAGTCCGCGGTGAAGCGGCGGTTCGGCGTGAAGGATTCCAGCCATCTCATTCCCGGCCATGGCGGGCTGATGGACCGGCTGGACGGATTCGTCGCCGCGGTTGCCGTCGCTGCGATTTTCGGCTTCTTGCGGGGCGGCGCGGATGGCGTCGGCCGCGGTCTTATGGTTTGGTGAGGAAATGAGCGCAGTCCCATTGCGAAACAACAAGGCCGCGGCATCCGCGGTGCGCACCGTGACCGTGCTGGGTGCCACCGGCTCGATCGGCGACAGCACCATGGACCTCTTGCGCGGTGCGCGCGACCGTTTTCGCGTCGAGGCGCTGACTGCCAATGGCAATGTGCAGGGGCTTGCCAAGCTCGCCCGGGAATTCGACGCGCGCTTTGCGGCGGTGGCCGATCCGAGCAAACTGTCCCAATTGAAGGATGCGCTGGCGGGCACCCGGATCGAATGCGGTGCCGGCGAAAGCGCAATCATCGAGGCCGCCGCGCGGCCGGCGGATTGGGTGATGGCGGCGGTCAGTGGTGCAGCGGGCTTGAAGCCGGCGCTCGCGGCGGTCGATCGCGGAGCGGCGGTCGCGCTCGCCAACAAGGAGTGCCTGGTGTGCGCCGGCGATTTCTTCATGCAGCGCGCGCTGAAGGCGGGCGCCTGCATTCTGCCAGCGGATTCCGAGCATAACGCGCTGTTTCAGGCACTGAGCTCCGGCAACCGCGAGGAGCTGGTGCGCGTGATCATCACTGCTTCCGGCGGGCCGTTCCGCACTTGGGCTCCGGCCGATATCGAGCAGGCGACCTTGGCGCAGGCGCTGAAGCATCCGAACTGGAGCATGGGCCAGAAGATCACGATCGACTCCGCCTCGATGATGAACAAGGGGCTCGAGGTGATCGAGGCATCGTATCTGTTCGCGCTGACGCCGGACCAGATCGACGTGCTCGTGCATCCGCAGTCGATCATCCACGGCATGGTGGAATTCTCGGACCGCTCGGTGGTCGCGCAGCTCGGCACGCCCGACATGCGCATTCCGATCGCGCATTGCCTCGGTTGGCCCGATCGCATCGTCGGGCCGTCGGCAAGACTCGACCTCGCCAAGATAGGCCAGTTGACGTTCGAGGCGCCGGATTTCGAGCGGTTCCCCGGGCTCCGGCTGGCTTACGAATCGTTAAGGACCGGCCGGGGCGCGACCACGGTATATAATGCCGCCAACGAGGTGGCGGTTGCCGCCTTCATCGCCGGCAAGATCAAGTTCGGCGCGATCGCGCGGCTGGTGGAGGCGACCCTGAACGACTGGATCAGGTCCGGCAATCTGGCGCCTCTGACGTCGGCAGATGATGCGATTTCCGTTGACCATAACGCGAGAAATAGGGCGGCCTCCCTATTGCCTGAAATTGCCCTAAAGGCATCGTAGACGGTTGGAACGGGGCCTCCGGCCCTGGTCGAGGGGATCTGAATGACCGAATTTTTCCTGCATAGTTTCAATACGTTGAGTCACGGGCTCATCGGTTATGTGGTTCCCTTCCTGTTCGTCCTGACGATCGTCGTTTTTTTCCATGAGCTCGGCCATTTCCTGGTCGCCCGCTGGGTCGGCGTGAAGGTGTTAACCTTCTCGCTGGGCTTTGGGCCGGAACTGTTCGGTTTCAACGACCGTCATGGCACGCGCTGGAAGCTCTCCGCGATCCCACTCGGCGGCTATGTCAAATTCTTCGGCGACGACAGCGAAGCCTCCACGCCTTCGACCGAGACCCTCGCGACGATGAGTACGGAGGAGCGCAAGGGCAGCTTCCATCACAAGAAGGTCGGGCCGCGCGCAGCCATTGTCGCGGCCGGCCCGGTCGCCAATTTCATCCTGGCGATCGTGATCTTCACCTGCCTGTTCACCTTCTTTGGCAGGCCGAGCACCACGGCGCAGGTCGACAAGATTGAGCCGGGAAGTGCCGCGGCGACGGCCGGGTTCCAGGTTGGCGACGTTATCGCCGCGATCGACGGTACCGCGATCGGCAGCTTCTCGGACATGCAGCGTATCGTCAGCATCCACGGTGGCGATCGGCTGACCTTCACCGTCAAGCGCAGCGGTTCCACTATCCAGTTGCAGGCGACGCCTGAACTTCGCGACATCAAGGATCCCTTCGGGAACACCCACCGGCAGGGCATTCTGGGAATCACCCGCGCCACCGCGCCGGGCGAAGCCGTGACCGAGCGGGTCGATCCTGCCACCGCGCTCTGGCTTGGGGTGAAGGAGACCTGGTTCGTGGTGGACCGGACCATCTCCTATATCGGCGGTGTCTTCACCGGCCGCGAGGCCGCCAACCAGGTGGGCGGGCCGCTCGGAATCGCGCGGATCTCGGGGCAGGTCGCCAGCATCGGCCTTGCCGCGCTGATTCACCTCGCCGCCGTGCTCTCGATCTCGATCGGGCTCCTCAACCTGTTCCCGGTGCCGCTGCTCGATGGCGGCCATCTTTTGTTCTATGCGGTTGAGGCGATCCGCGGCCGGCCGCTGTCCGAACGCGCGCAGGAAATGGGGTTCCGAATCGGGCTGGCTCTGGTGCTAATGCTGATGGTGTTCGCGACCTACAACGACATCCTCCATCTCGCGGCATCGTGAAACGGCTTTTTTGTGGCGTTGCCTAACGGCAACGTCTTGGAATGAAAATGGAATTGCACGGCCGCCAATCGTTTGCCGCCATGGCAAAATTGGTTACAAGCTTGGCAGTAAGGTTGGGAATCTGTCGGACCGTTGGGGAACGGGCCGGCAGTGGAATGATAAGGGCGCGGTGCGCATGATTGTTGGAATGCGAGTGCGGGGGGGCCTGCTTGCCGCCCTGATCATGTTCGCTGTGCCGGTGGCTGCCTCGCTGGCGGCTATGGTTATGTCTGCGCCTGCTGCCGCCCAGACGGTGGATTCGATCACGGTGGAGGGGAACCGCCGCGTCGAGGTCGAGACCATCCGCTCCTATTTCAGGCCCAGTGCGGGCGGGCGCCTGAGCCAGGCCGACATCGACGATGGCCTGAAGGCGCTGATCGAGACCGGCCTATTCCAGGACGTCCGAATCAACACGGCCGGTGGCCGGATCATCGTCACCGTGGTCGAAAACCCTGTGATCGGCCGCATCGCCTTCGAGGGCAACAAGAAGGTCAAGGACGACCAGCTTTCCGCGGAAATCCAGTCCAAGCCGCGCGGTACCTTCTCGCGTCCGATGGTGCAGTCCGATGCCCAGCGCATCGCCGAAATCTACCGCCGCTCGGGCCGCTATGATGTGCACGTCAACCCGGAAATCATCGAGCAGCCGAACAACCGCGTCGACCTGATCTTCACCATCACCGAAGGCCCGAAGACCGGCGTCCGGTCGATCGAGTTCATCGGCAACAACTACTATTCCTCCTACCGCCTGCGCGACGTCATCAAGACCCGCGAATCGAACCTGCTGAGCTTCCTCGGCGGCGCCGACACCTACGATCCCGATCGGGTCGAGGCCGACCGCGACCTGATTCGCCGCTTCTACCTCAAGCACGGCTTCGCCGACGTGCAGGTGGTGGCTGCGCTGACCGAATACGATCCCGAAAAGAAGGGCTTCCTCGTCACCTTCAAGATTGAGGAGGGGCAGCAGTATCGGGTGGGATCGGTCTCCTATCAGTCTTCGATCGCAACGCTGGATGCCAACTCGCTGAGCTCGTTCTCGCGTGTTTCCGTCGGCTCGCTGTACAACGCCGAGGCGCTGGAGAAATCGGTCGAGGAAATGCAGATCGAGGCCTCGCGGCGGGGCTACGCCTTCGCCATCGTACGGCCGCGCGGTGACCGCAATTTCGAGAATCACACCGTCTCGATCGTGTTCGCCGTGGACGAGGGCCCGCGAACCTATATCGAGCGCATCAATATCCGCGGCAATACCCGCACCCGCGATTACGTTATCCGCCGCGAGTTCGATATTTCCGAAGGCGACGCCTACAACCGCGCCTTGGTCGATCGCGCCGAGCGGCGGCTCAAGAACCTCGACTTCTTCAAGAGCGTGAAGATCACCACGGAGCCGGGCTCCTCCAGCGACCGCGTGATCCTGATCGTCGATCTCGAGGAGAAGTCGACCGGCGACTTCTCGGTCTCGGGCGGCTATTCGACCACCGACGGTGCGCTCGCGGAAGTCAGCATCTCGGAGCGCAACTTCCTTGGGCGAGGCCTGTTTGCGAAGGCGTCCGTGACCTACGGACAATATGCGCGCGGTTACTCGCTGTCGTTCGTCGAACCGTATCTGCTCGACTATCGCGTGGCGCTCGGCCTCGACCTGTTCCAGCGCCAGCAACTCGCGAACAGCTATATTTCGTACGGCACCGAAACCCTGGGCTTCAGCCCGCGGCTCGGCTTCAGCCTGCGTGAAGACCTCGCGTTGCAGCTCCGCTACTCGATCTATCAGCAGAAGATCAGCCTGCCGTATCAGCTGGCGAACTGTAACAACAATCCCAGCAACGGCCTGCTCGCCTTCAATCCGTCGCCGGCCTGGGTCGAGGCCAACGGTGCCGCCGCTGCGAATGCGCTGGGTGCTACCGATGCCTCGGGTCTTGGCCTGTGGTGCTACAGCGACGGCGAAGCTTCGCTGCCGGTCCGCAAGGAGTTGCAGAACGGCAAGGCGATCACTTCGGCGCTCGGCTACTCGCTCAACTACAATACGCTCGACAACAACAAGAACCCGACTGACGGCCTCCTGGTCGACTTCAAGCAGGACTTTGCCGGCGTCGGCGGCGACGTCAGCTATATCAAGAGCGCGATCGACGTGAAGTATTACACCCCGCTGGTCGCCGATATCGTCGGCCTGATCCATGCGCAGGGCGGTATCCTCAACCAGATCGGCAATGACCAGATCCGCATGCTCGACCATTTCCAGATGGGTCCGAACCTGGTCCGCGGCTTCGCGCCAAATGGCATCGGTCCGCGTGACATCAACCCGTTCGGCACGATGGACGCACTCGGCGGCACCAAGTACTGGGGCGTATCGGCGGAACTGCAGATGCCGTTCTGGTTCCTGCCGAAGGAAGTCGGGCTCAAGGGTTCGATCTATGCCGACGCTGGCGGTCTGTTTGACTACAAGGGACCGACCTCTTGGGCTCAGACGGGCGAAGTCAATGTGCCGGGCTGCATTCCGCCAACGGTCGGCAACGCGACGACCCCGTCCAGCCCCGGAACCTGCCTTGGACTGCAATATGATAATGCTAACGTCGTCCGTACCTCGGTCGGTGTCGGCCTGATCTGGGCCTCGCCGTTCGGTCCGCTGCGGTTCGACTATGCGATCCCGCTTACCAAGGGTCAGTTCGATCGCGTGCAGGAATTCAAGTTTGGCGGCGGAACATCGTTCTAAGCGCGATCGTCGGCCGCACTGCGACGGATGGAATGGCGCAGCCGATCTTCTTTAAGAGTCCCCCTTCGTCGACGCTGGCTGACATCGCCGCGTTGACGAAGGCGCATTTGGTCGACCTCTCCAGGGGTAGCCAGGTAATCAGGGGGCTTGCCTCGCTCGACGAGGCTGGCCCCATGCATCTGTCGTTTTTCGACAATCTCAAATATGTCGACCAACTCACCTCCACCAAGGCCGGCGCCTGTTTGGTCAGCCCGCGCTTCGAGGCCGAGGTTCCCGCTCATGTGGCGGTGCTCCGGGCCGCAAAGCCGTTCCACGCCTTCGTGCAACTGGCCCGGCAATGGCACAGCGATGCGCTCAGGCCTGGCTCATGGTTCGGCGTCGAGGGCATTGCGCCGTCGGCGATCATCGATCCGACGGCGCGTCTGGAGGACGGCGTGACCGTCGATCCGCTGGCGGTGATCGGTGCCCGGGTCGAGATCGGCTCCGGCACCGTGGTCGGTGCGGGCGCGGTGATCGCGGCCGACGTCAAGATCGGACGCGACTGCAATGTCGGCGCCAAGACGACGATCCAGAACGCGCTGATCGGCAACAACGTCCTGATCCATCCCGGCTGCAATATCGGCCAGGACGGCTACGGTTTCATCTTCTTCGGGCCCGACGGCCACCTCAAGGTGCCGCAGACCGGCCGGGTCCTGATCCAGAACAATGTCGAGATCGGCGCCGGTTCCACGATCGACCGCGGCAGCCTGCGGGACACCGTGATCGGCGAGGGTACGAAAGTCGACAACCAGGTCCAGATCGGCCACAACGTGACCATCGGCAGGCACTGCCTGCTTGCGGCCCAGATCGGGCTCGCGGGTAGCCTGACAATCGGCGACAATGTCGCGCTGGGCGCCAAGGTGGGCATCAACAACCACCTCAAGATCGGCGACGGTGCCCAGGTCACGGCGATGAGCGCCGTGAAGGACGACATCCCGGCCAATGGCCGCTGGGGTGGTCATTTTGCCAAACCGACCAAACAGTGGTTTAGGGAGATTCTTGCGGTGGAGCGCCTGGTGCGCGACGGTGCACTGGATTCGAAACGCGAGGAACAGGAGTAATGGAGGAGTCACCGGTCAGGTTCGAGCTTGTGGACATCAACGACATCCTCAAGACGCTGCCGCACCGCTATCCGATGCTGTTGATCGACCGGGTCATCAACATCCGTGCCGACTATAGCGGCATCGGCGTCAAGAACGTCACCTTCAACGAGCCACCGTTCCTCGGGCATTTTCCCGAGCGCCCGGTCTATCCCGGCGTGATGATGATCGAGGCCATGGCGCAGACCGCCGGCGTGATCGGCATCAAGTCGGTGGAGGGCACCGAGAAGCCGCGCGCCGTCTATTTCCTCACCATCGACAAGTGCAAATTCCGTAAGCCCGTGATGCCCGGCGACACCATCGAGTACCACATGCGCTCGATCGGCCGCCGCAAGACCATGTGGTGGTTTCACGGCGACGCCAAGGTCAACGGCCAGATCGTCGCCGAAGCCGATGTCGGTGCGATGCTGACGGATTGAACGGCTCGGCGCGCCCTTCGAACTCCGGACACGATCCGCGTGCCGCGCGCTGCAATACGCCGTCACGATACGTCACTGGACATGCCGGGCAATGTCGCGCTAACCACCGGAAAATTCGATTGTTTAGCGCGGTTGCGCATCAACCAGTAGCGGGCCTGTCGTAATGAGCATGATCGATCCCACCGCGCGGATTGCGGATGGCGCCGTGATCGGCGAGGGCACCTCGATCGGCCCCTACTGCGTCATCGGCCCCAATGTCGTGATCGGCGAGAACTGCAAGCTCATTGCGCAGGTGACCGTGACCGGCCACACGTCGATCGGCGCGGAATGCGTGATTTCGCCGTTTGCGGTGCTGGGCGGGCCGCCGCAGGATCTGAGCTATCGCGGAGAGCCGACGCGGCTTGAGATCGGCACCACCTGCACCATTCGCGAAGGCGTGACGATGAACATCGGCACCGTGAAAGGCGGCGGACTTACGCGTGTCGGCGATCGCGGCTACTTCATGAACAACAGCCATGTCGGTCATGACTGCACGGTTGGCAACGATGTGATCTTCGCGACGTCCGCCACGCTTGGCGGCCACTGCGAGATCGGGGATTTCGTCTATATCGGCGGCCTCTCCGCCGTACATCAGTTCACGCGGATCGGGCGGCAGGTGATGGTCGGCGGCGTCTGCGGCGTGCGTGACGACATCATCCCGTTCGGCCTCGCCAACGGCCAATATGCCGTGCTCGAAGGCCTCAACATCATCGGCATGAGGCGCCGCAAGTTCACCAGGGAGCGGCTGGTGACCGTCCGCGCCTTCTACCAAAAGCTGTTCCACGGCGAGGGTGTCTTCGCCGAGCGATTGGCCGCGGTGCAGCCGCTGGCGGCCGAGGATCCAGCAATCGCCGAGATCCTCGCCTTCATCGGCAAGGGCAAGCGACCGCTCTGTCTTCCGGCCGTAGACGGCAAGCACTGATGCGAGGGGCGCCTGAGCCATGACGTCAGCGGCTCCAGCGATTTCCTCTCCGGTTGGCGTCATCGCAGGTGGGGGCGCCATGCCCTTTGCCGTCGCGGAGTCGCTTACCAGACGTGGCATCGCGCCGGTGCTGTTCGCGCTGCGCGGCGCCTGTGATCCGGCTCGCGTCGAGCGCTTCCGCCATCGCTGGATTTCCGTCGGCCAGCTTGGGCGGGCGACAAGGCTGTTTCGCGAGGAGGGCTGCCGCGACCTGATCTTCATCGGCACGTTGATGCGGCCGGCGCTCTCCGAAATCCGGCTGGACTTCAAGACGCTCCGCGTTCTCGGAAACGTCATCCGCGCGTTTCGAGGCGGCGACGATCATCTGCTATCCGGCGTCGGCCGCATTCTCGAACAGGATGGATTTCGCATGGTCGGGATCAAGGATGTCGCCCCGGATCTGCTGATGCCCGAAGGCTGCATCACGCGCGCGACGCCGGCCGGCAGTGCGAGCGCCGACATCGCGCGGGGGCGCGAGGTGCTTGCCGCGCTCGGCCCGTTCGACATCGGCCAGGCGGCGGTCGTGATCGACGGCCATGTGGTCGCGGTCGAGGACATCGAGGGGACCGATGGGCTCCTGGCGCGGGTGGCGCGGCTCCGCGCCGACGGCCGCATCCGTGCCTTGAGCGGCCACGGCGTGCTGGTGAAGGCGCCCAAGAGCGGCCAGGACCTGCGCTACGATCTGCCGACGGTCGGGCCGAGGACGGTCGAGGGCGCCGCAAGGGCGGGCCTTGCCGGGATTGCTGTCATTGCCGGTAACACCCTTGCCGCCGAACCGCAGGCCATGATCGAGGCTGCGGATGCAAAACGGCTGTTCGTCGTCGGTCTGCAAAGCTGATGTACAGCCGCACCGAACACATCACGCGCAAGATCTTCCTGATCGCGACGGAGGAATCCGGCGATCGCCTCGGCGCTGCGCTGATGAAGGTGCTGCGCCAGCGGCTCGGCGATACCGTACAATTTGCCGGCGTCGGCGGCCCCGACATGGCCAGCGAAGGCCTCACTTCGCTGTTTCCGATCGAAGAACTCTCGATCGTCGGCCTCGCCGCGGTGGTGAAGCAGTTGCCGAAAATCCTGCAATTGATCCGGCGCACTACGGAGGCCGTGACCGATGCTGCACCGGACATGCTCGTCATCATCGACAGCCCCGATTTCACCCATCGCGTCGCCCGCCGCGTCCGCGCCCGCAATCCCGGCATTCCGATCGTCAACTATGTGTCGCCGTCGGTCTGGGCGTGGCGGCCGGGCAGGGCGCGCGCGATGCTCGGCTATGTCGATCACGTGCTGGCGCTGTTGCCGTTCGAGCCGGAAGAATATCGCAAGCTCCACGGGCCACCCTGCAGCTATGTCGGCCATCCCCTGACCGAACAGTTTGTCTCGCTGCGGCCGTATGCCGACGAAGCGAAGCGGCGCGATGCACAGCCGCCGGTCCTGCTGGTGCTGCCCGGGAGCCGGCGCAGCGAGATCAGGCATCACCTCGCGCTGTTCGGCGAAACGCTGGCGCAATTGCGCGCAAGCGGCGTTGCGTTCGAGCCGGTCCTGCCGACCACGCCGCATCTGGAAACAACGATCCGCGAGGGCGTGCAGGGCTGGCAGGTCAAGCCGCAAATCGTGGTCGGCGAGAGCGAGAAGCGCGCAGCATTCAGGATCGCCCATGCCGCGTTCGCCAAATCCGGCACCGTGACGCTGGAGCTTGCGCTGTCAGGCGTTCCCATGGTGACGGCATACCGCGTCGGCGCCATTGAGGCCTTCATCCTGCGCCGCGCGATCCGCGTGCCCTCGGTGATCCTCGCCAATCTCGTGATCGGCAGCGAGGTGATTCCGGAATTCCTGCAGGAGAACGCCACGCCCGAGAAGCTGTCGCAGGCGCTTGGTGAAGTGCTTGGCGATTCCGCGCTGCGCCGGAACCAGGTCGAGGCCTTCGCCAAGCTGGATGAGATCATGTCGACCGGCAATCAGCCGCCAAGCGTGCGCGCCGCCGACATCGTGCTCGCGACGATCCGGAACGGACGGCGGACGAGCTAGACTAAGCACGGCGTTTCGAGGCGTTGTATTCCGGCCAGTGAAGGCCCGGATAATCATGTTCCCACCAGCGCCATATGGGCTACGACCAACCGAACTCTCGCGCTGATGCGCCTTATAGACCTTGGTCGGCGCATGCGAAACGGAACAAGCTCGCGCTCTAACGAACGCCTAGACCTCGAATGCCTGTCAGTGATTTTGCTCGGTCGCCTTCACGCTCAACGAGGCCTCAATGTGGTCCAATCTCGTGCTGTCCGACAGACTGCTGATAAGGACGCGGTCGCCCTCGGCGAGCGCCCGGCACCGTCACGGCTTCACAGATCTGGCCGGCGACTACGCACTTATGGCCTTGGCGAAGCTAAGAACATGCATGGTGACGAGCCGGCGCATGTCGTCGGGGTCCGAGGCCGCCTCGCGCAGGCCGCGCAGGCCGTACACCAGAACACGGGCGAGATCCGTCGGGGTCGCCTCCAGACGCGAGTTGGTGAGCGCGTCGGAGATCAGCTCCGTCACCAGAGCCTGGAAGTTCGCATAGACCTGCCGGACCGCCGGGAAGCGCAAATCGAAGAGATCGGCGGCGTCCGGGTGCACGGCCGCCAGTTCCACTCCGTGCAGGCCCCAAGCGAGGCACGCGTGCAGCAGCTTGGATTCAAGGTTCGGTAGCGTTGCCAGAACAGCGGCGATCTCGGTCAGCTTGTGCTGGTCCATATGTGCGATCACCCGATTGAAAGCGGCCTCCTTGTCTGGGAACACGAGATAGAGAGCGGGCCGGGACATGCCCGCTTTAATGGCGATGTCGCCCATGGTGGTGCGCGCGTAGCCGTAACGGGTAAACACCTCCGTCGCGCCGTCCAGTGCCCGCTCTTCCTTTGATCTATTCAGCGCCATCGCGCCACATTCCTCATTGACTGGGACTGGTAGTTGCCAATTTGACGATCTGACATTAATATGAAAATTGTAAGTTTGTAAGGAGATTTTCGTGGAAATGAACGAACTCACGAGGGAAGCCTTGGACGCTGCGGAGCACGCGGTCGGCGACGGTCCAGTGGTGATGATCAATCTTCTTTGGTTCCGCAACGCCCCCGAGTACCCCGCTGGCTTCGAGGGCGCTAAGCCGAACGCCCGCAGCGCCTATTATGAAGGCTATGCGGGTGCTTTCAGGACAATAGCCGAAGACCTCGGTGTGGCCTCCCAGCTCGTTTATGCGGGCAATCGCTTGAACGGACTGCTCGCCGGGCCGAACGATGATTGGGACGACATCGTCGTCGTGCGCTATGAGCGTTTCGCCGACCTTAGAAAGATCGTGGAAAGCGACGCCTACGACCGAACCGCCAACCCGCATCGGCTCGCTGGGATCGCCAACTGGCGCTTCTTCGCCAGTCGAGGTTGATGATGTCGGAACCGCCACCGCTGCTGGTGTGGGGCGCACTAGCCGGTAGGCTACTGCCGGGCAAGTTTGGTCGCGACAAGCAGCCAAGACGGCGCGCCTCCACCCCGTTCTGGGTAGGTCGCCTTCGTCTTTCGCTCGCTCGAAGCGCTCGCGAAGCCGCGTCTCGCCGGACGCGCGTGCCTCAATCAGGGCCTGGCGGACAGGTTCGGCGTCATCCGAAACCGCCAAGGCGCCGTTAATCCCGAAACATCCTCCGCGGTCAGGTTAGCGTGTGCTCAGTTCCACAGCGCCCTCAAGGATAGAGGCTGCGACCTCACGCGACGTCGGCAGCTCTAGTCTAGCTAGCCGTCGTTCACGGCCCTGTTTCAGCAGGCCTGCGCGCATCGGGCCCGGCGCCCCCCAGACTAACCGATCAGATATCCATCGGCCCGCTTAAGCCGTGCCTCGCCTTCAGCGAAGGCGTGGCTGCTTGTTGCAGTTGCGACTTAGTTGCATAAAGCTTGCTTGGTGGAACCGCTTGTGTCAATCCTGATTGCGAGTAATTCGCAACTGGGGCGGGGCGACCGTGAGCGTGAGACGTCAGATCGACGATTTCGGCGGGGTGCGCCGCAGAATTGCGAATGCATCGCAATTGCATTTTGGCGAGTCTTTCCGGCGAGTTCAGACGTCAATGGTGGTGGGCTTGGTGGCCGCGTTTCTTGTTTTCGCGCCGGCCCGCGCTGACGACGTTGCCTCGCTGAATGGCATCCCGCCGTCATCGATCGCGATCAGCCTGCCGGCCGAGGGCGATCCCATGGGCATGCGAAGATGGCTCGCGGAACGCGGGATCACTTATGGGCTGATCTACACCGGCGAAGCGCTGCGCAACCTGTCCGGAGGCATTCGGCGAGGGGGACTCTATGAGGGCAAGCTCGAAGGCTTCATCGCAGCGGACCTGGAGAAGCTCTCGGGTTGGCCGGGGCTGAGTTTCTTCGCCAACGCCTTCCAGATTCATCATACGGGTGGGCTGCGCGATCGGCATTTCGAGAGCTTGATCACGATCAGCAACATCGAGGCCGTGCCGTCGACGCGACTATCCGAGTTGTGGCTGGAGCAGACGCTGTTCGACGGCCGCTTGAGCATTCGCGCCGGCCAGCTTGCGGCCGACACCGAATTTTTCGCCAGCGACTACAGCAGGACGCTCATCAGCAGCGATTGGCCGACAATCGCTGGTGCCAACCTGCCGAGTGGCGGTCCCGCTTATCCTCTTGCCACGCCCGGCATCCGGCTGAAATTCGATCCCAGCCCAAATTGGACAGCCTTGGTCGCACTATTCAACGGCGACCCAGGCGGGCAAGCGACCGTCAATCGCACCGGCACCAATTTCCGCGTCAACGATGCGCCCTTGCTGATGGGAGAACTGCAGTATCGCTACAATCAGGACAGGCATTCGCGGGGGCTGGCCGGCACGTTGCGGCTCGGCGGATGGCACCATTTCGGGACGTTCGCCGACATGAGGTTCGACGACGCCGGCCTTTCGCAGGCAAGCCCGTTCAGCAGCGGCAACGCCCGCTTGTTTCGGGGGTCGAGCGGCATCTACGGCATCATCGATCAGCAGATCTATCGCCCCGAAGGTGGCGACGCAGCAAGCGGCATCGCCGTATTCAGTCGGATCTCGGGTACGCCATCGGATCGCAACCTGGTCGACTTCTTCCTCGACGCAGGAATAGTGTTCTCAGGCCTGCCGCCCGGCAGACCCGAGGACAAGTTCGGGGCTTCATTCATCTGCGCGCATCTCTCCGATCGGGCGCGCGCGCTCGATCGCGACATGATCGACCTAACTGGACACAATCAGCCGCTCAGAGATTTCGAGCTCACGATCGAGCTGACCTATCAGGCTCAGATCAAGCCAGGCTGGACGGTTCAGCCGGTCTTTGAATATATCGTCCATCCCGGTGGACACGTTCCGGACCCGATTGCGCCGGGGTTGCCGGTGAGAAGCGGGGCGCTGATCGGCGTGCGCAGCACGATCGCGTACTAGAGCATGATCCGGAAAAGTGGGCTCCGGCTTTAGCGCGGCGGTGGCGGCAAATGAAAACGGCGCCACCAGAAATGATGGTGCCGTTTCGAAGTTCGGAAAGCTTGATGCTTACTTCCGCTGATCGATCGGGACGTATTCGCGGCTGGCGACGCCCGTGTAGAGCTGGCGCGGGCGGCCGATCTTCTGCTGCGGATCTTCGATCATCTCACTCCACTGGCTGATCCAGCCGACGGTGCGGGCGACCGCGAACAGCACGGTGAACATCGAGACCGGGAAGCCCATCGCCTTCAGCGTGATGCCCGAATAGAAGTCGACGTTCGGATAGAGCTTGCGCTCGATGAAGTACTCGTCGTTGAGCGCGATCTTCTCCAACTCCATCGCGACCTTCAGCATCGGATCGTCGCCGTGCCCGGTCTCCTTCAGCACCGCATGACACATCTTCTGCATGATCTTGGCGCGCGGATCATAGTTCTTGTAGACGCGATGGCCGAAGCCCATCAGGCGGACTTCGCTGTTCTTGTCCTTCACCTTCGCGATGAAGTCCGGGATGTTTTCGACCTTGCCGATGCCGTAGAGCATGTTCAGCGCGGCCTCGTTGGCGCCGCCATGTGCCGGGCCCCAAAGGCAGGCGATGCCGGCCGCGATGCAGGCGAACGGGTTGGCGCCCGAGGAGCCGGCGATGCGCACTGTGGAGGTCGACGCATTCTGCTCGTGGTCGGCATGCAGGATGAAGATCTTCTCCAGTGCGTCCGCCAGCACCGGGTTGATCTTGTATTCCTCGCAGGGCACGCCGAAGCACATATTGAGGAAGTTCTCGGCGAACTTCAGCGAGTTCTTCGGATACATGAAGGGCTGACCGATGGTGTATTTGTAGGCCATCGCCGCCAGCGTCGGGATCTTCGCGATCATGCGCATGGAAGCGATCATGCGCTGCTGCGGATCATTGATGTCGGTGGAGTCGTGGTAGAACGCGGCAAGTGCGCCGACGGCTGCGACCATTATCGCCATCGGATGAGCGTCGCGGCGGAAGCCCTGGAAGAAGCGCGCCATCTGCTCGTGCACCATCGTATGATGCGTGACGCGGAAGTCGAAATCCTTCTTCTGCGCCGGAGTCGGAAGCTCCCCGTAGAGCAGAAGATAGCAGGTCTCGAGGAAGTCGCCGTGCTCGGCGAGCTGCTCGATCGGATAGCCGCGGTATTCGAGGATACCGGCGTCGCCGTCGATATAGGTGATCTTGGACTCGCAGCTCCCCGTCGAGGTGAAGCCCGGGTCGTAGGTGAACACGCCGGCCTGGCTGTACAGCTTGCCGATGTCGATGACATCAGGGCCGACGGTGCCACTCAGGATCGGGAAATCGTAGTTCTTGTTGCCGATCGTGAGGGTGGCTGCTTTGCTGCTGGATTTTGCGTCCATCGTGTTGTCCCCGATGAATTTGTTGCGAAAATCGAACCTGCCCGAGGTGCCATTCTACGGCGGATGTCGGGACAGGCCGGATTGTCTAGAAGACGTCGCCAGATGGGTAGCTTATTGCCCACTGCGCTGCAAGATGGACCCTCGGAGGGGCATGGCGGGCTTACGCAGCCGCCTGATCACCCAACCGGGCAAGACTTTCCTCCCGCCCCAATACCGCCAGGACATCGAAAATACCCGGCGAGGTGGTGCGCCCGGTCAGCGCTACCCGAAGCGGTTGGGCGACAGCGCCAAGCTTGAGAGTGTTCTGCTCCGCGAAATTCCGCATGGCGGCTTCCGTGGTCTCCAGCCGCCAGTCGGTGACGGTGTCGAGCGCTGCGCGTAGCTTTCCGATCAGCGCGCGTGTCTCCGGCGTCAGCAGCGCGGCGGCCTTGGGCTCGATCTCGATCGGCCGGTCGGCGAAGATGAAGGAGGCGCCCGCGATCAATTCGATCAGCGTCTTGGCGCGCTCCTTCAGGCTCGGCATCGCCCGCAGCAATTGCGCGCGCGTCTCGTCGTTGAGCTTGGCCTTGATGGCAGCGCCGCTCGGAACGTAGTCCAGGATGTTCTCGAACTGAGTCACGAGGGCTTGATCGTCGCTGTGCCGGATGTAGTGGCCGTTGAGGTTCTCCAGCTTGGCGAAATCAAACCGCGCCGCCGAACGGCCGATCGCCGGCAGGTCGAACGCCTCGATCATTTCCTGCGTGGAGAAGATCTCCTGGTCGCCGTGGCTCCAGCCGAGCCGGACCAGGTAGTTGCGCAGCGCCGCCGGCAGGTAGCCCATCGCGCGATAGGCATCGACGCCAAGCGCGCCGTGGCGCTTGGAGAGCTTCGAGCCGTCGGGGCCATGGATCAACGGGATATGGGACATGCTCGGGATGTTCCATTCCAGCGCGTCGTAGATCTGCTTCTGACGCGCGGCGTTGATGAGGTGATCATCGCCGCGGATCACATGGGTAACGCCCATGTCATGATCGTCGACCACCACCGCCAGCATATAGGTCGGCGTGCCGTCGCCGCGGAGCAGGACAAGGTCGTCGAGGTTCTCGTTTTGCCAGACCACGCGGCCCTGGACCTGATCCTCGATCACGGTCTCGCCGGTCTGGGGCGCCTTCAGCCGGATCGTTGGTTTGATGCCGGGCAGCGCGTCGGCCGGATCACGGTCGCGCCACATTCCATCGTAGAGGCGGGTGCGGCCCTCGGCGCGGGCCTTCTCGCGCATAGCGGCCAGTTCCTCCGCAGTGGCATAGCATCGGTAGGCTCGCCCGGCCGCGAGCAGTTGCTCGGCGACCTCGCGGTGGCGGGCGGCGCGGCTGAACTGGTAGACGACTTCGCCGTCCCAATTGAGCTCAAGCCAGGTCAGGCCATCCAGGATGGCATCGATCGCCTCCTTGGTGGAGCGCTCGCGGTCGGTGTCCTCGATCCGGAGCAGCATCTTGCCGCCGTGCTTCCTGGCATAGAGCCAGTTGAAGAGCGCGGTGCGGGCACCCCCGATATGGAGGAAGCCGGTCGGCGAGGGGGCAAAGCGTGTGACGACGGAATCAGACATGACCGGATGCGGGCTCAGGCTTCGAACGGCGCTGGTGTATAGCAGGAACAACGCATAACTAAAGCCTTGGCCTTACCAAAAAGCCTTGGGCTCTCCAAAAGCAGCCTCGAAAGCGGACTTGGCGGGCCGGGACGAATTTGGCAGAAGGGCGGCTGATCCCATATTTGAGCATGATCTTTCGGAAATACGGCTTCCAGCTTTTCGGATCATGCATAGGAACCCTCGATGACGACAGAACCAGTGGCGGCAGAAACGGCGGCGGAGACCGGGCGCGATTTCATTCGCGACATCGTCCAGGCCGACCTCGCTGCAAAGAAGCACGGCCACGTCGTGACGCGCTTCCCGCCGGAGCCGAACGGCTACCTGCATATCGGTCACGCCAAGTCGATCGCACTTAACTTCGGCATCGCGCAGGAGTTTCCCGGCCACTGCAACCTGCGCTTCGATGACACCAATCCGACCAAGGAAGAGCAGGAATATATCGATTCAATCCAGGCCGACGTGCGCTGGCTCGGCTACGACTGGGGCGATCATCTCTACTATGCCTCGGACTATTTCGAGCGCCTCTACGAATGGGCCGAGAGCCTGATCAGGCAGGGCGACGCCTATGTCGACGACCAGAGCCAGGAGGAGATTCGCCTCTCGCGCGGCACGCTGACCGAGCCCGGCAAGAACTCTCCCTATCGCGACCGCTCGGTGGAAGAGAACCTCGACCTGTTCCGCCGCATGAAAGCCGGCGAGTTCCCGAACGGCACACGCGTGCTGCGGGCGAAGATCGACATGGCCTCAGGCAACATCAACATGCGCGACCCGGTGCTGTATCGGATCCTGCACGCGCACCATCCGCGCACCGGCGACAAATGGTCGATCTATCCAAGCTACGACTATGCCCACGGCCAGTCGGATGCGATCGAGGGCATCACGCACTCGCTCTGCACGCTCGAGTTCGAGGACCATCGGCCGCTCTATGATTGGCTGCTCGAGAAGCTGCCGGTGCCGTCCAAGCCCAGGCAGTACGAATTTGCGCGCCTGAACCTCACCTACACGCTGCTCTCCAAGCGCGTGCTGACCCAGCTCGTGCGCGAGGGGCATGTCGCCGGCTGGGATGATCCGCGCATGCCCACCATCGCGGGATTGAAGCGGCGCGGCGTGCCGCCGGCGGCGATCCGCGAATTCGTCAAGCGCATCGGGGTTGCCAAGTCCAACAGCGTGGTCGACGTCGGCATGCTGGAGTTCTGCATCCGCGAGGAGCTGAACCGCACCGCGCTCCGGCGCATGGCGGTGCTGCGGCCGCTCAAGGTGGTGATCGAGAATTATCCGGAAGGGCAGATCGAGGAGATCGAGGCGATCAACCATCCCGACGATCCCGCAGCCGGCACCCGCAAGGTCGCCTTCGGCCGCGAGCTCTATATCGAGCGCGACGACTTCATGGAGAATCCGCCGAAGAAATTCTTCCGCCTCTCGCCGGGCACTGAAGTGCGGCTGCGCTACGCCTATTTCATCAAGTGCACCGGCGTCGTCAAGGACGACGCCGGCGAGATCGTCGAACTCCGCTGCACCTATGATCCCGCGACCAAGGGTGGCAATGCGCCCGACGGTCGCAAGGTGAAGGCGACCATGCACTGGCTGCCGGCGGCACAGTCGAAACCGGCCGAGATCCGCATCTACAACCAGCTGTTCGCGACGCCCAGTCCGGACGCCGGCAACTTCGCCGCCGATCTCAATCCGCAGTCGCTGGAAGTGCTCAAGGACGCGCGCATCGAGCCGGCGATCGCGGAAAGCAATTCGAACGAGGTGATGCAGTTCGAACGCCAGGGCTATTTCGTTCGCGATCCGGACTCGACGGCGGACAAGCCGGTGTTCAACCGTACCATCGGCCTGCGCGACACCTTTGCCAAGGAAGTCGGCGGCAAGAGTTGAGGTGAGCGAGATGCAGGGCGAAGCCGACGAGATCGTCTCCGCTATCATGGCAAAATGGTCCGCCGGCTTCAGCAGGCTGGATGCCACAGCACTCGCCTCGCTCTATTCGGAGAGCGCATTCTTCTTCGGCTCCAACCCGACGCTCTATCGCGGCAGGGAAGGGGTTTCGGCCTACTTCAATGGCTTGCCGCGGTGGCGCTCTCCGACCGTTCAATTTTCCGACGTGAACGCGGCACAGGTCGGCCTTGACGTAGTCAACATGGCCGGCACCGCGACATTCTTCCTAGGTGAGGATGATCCCACGCTCTCAGTCAAGATCACCTGGGTCATCATCCGCGAGGACGGCGACTGGAGAATCGCCAGCCATCACGTTTCATCGAAGACGCCGCTGATTGACCGATAGGCCGGTCGCCCGCCACGCAGCGGTCGTCGCTAGATGTCGTAATAGAGATGGAACTCGTAAGGATGCGGGCGTAGCCGGATTGGATCGACCTCTTTCTTCCGCTTGTAGTCGAGCCAGGTTTCGATCACGTCGGCGGTGAAGACGTCGCCACACAGCAGGAAGGCTTGATCTCGCTGGAGCGCGTCGAGGGCCTGATCCAGCGACCCGGGCGTGGACTTCACATCCTTGGCCTCGGCGGGCGGCAGGTCATAGAGATTCTTGTCGATCGGGCTGCCCGGGTCGATGCGGTTGTTGATGCCGTCAAGGCCGGCCATCAGCATCGCGGAGAAGGCCAAATAGGGATTGCACGAAGGATCCGGCGAGCGAAACTCGACGCGCTTGGCCTTCGGGTCCGGCGAATACATCGGGATGCGGCAACAGGCCGAGCGGTTGCGCTGGGAGTAGACGAGGTTGATCGGAGCCTCATAGCCCGGCACCAGGCGCCGATAGGAGTTCGTGGTGGGCGCGCAAAGTCCGCATAGCGCCCAGGCATGAGTCAGGAGACCGCCGATATAGTAGCGGGCAAGCTGGCTCAGCTCGGCATAGTCGCCCCTGTCGTAGAACAGATTGGTCTCGCCCTTCCACAGCGACTGGTGAACGTGCATCCCTGAAGCGTTGTCCTCGAACAGCGGCTTGGGCATGAACGTTGCGGTCATGCCATGTTGCTTCGCGGTGTTCTTCACCACGTATTTGTAGATCATCAGATTGTCCGCCATGCGCGTGAGCGTCGTGAAGCGCATATCGATCTCATTCTGGCCGCCAGTCGCGACCTCATGGTGATGGGCTTCGATCTGGATCCCGAGTTCTTCCATCGTCAGCACCATTTCGGTGCGGAGATCCTGCATGCTGTCGGTTGGGGGAACGGGAAAGTACCCTTCTTTCGGGCGCGGCTTGTGGCCCAGATTTGGCATTTCCTCCTTGCCGGTGTTCCAACTGCCTTCGCCGGAATCGATTTCGTGGAAGGCGTAGTTGATGCCCTGTCCATAGCGGACGTCGTCGAACACAAAGAACTCCGCCTCCGGGCCGAAATAGCTCGTATCGGCGCGTCCGCTGCCTTTGAGATGGGTCTCAGCTTTCTGCGCGATGTGGCGGGCATCGCGGCTATAGGATTGGCCGGTCACGGGATCGCGGATGTTGCAGATCAGAACCAGGGTCGATGCCGGCGAATAGGGATCGAGGAAGGCCGTGGTCGGGTCCGGGACAACCAGCATGTCGCTTTCCTGGATCTCCTGAAAGCCGCGGATCGATGAGCCGTCGAATCCGATGCCGTCGCTCAGGGCATCGGTACTCGCCGCGCTCGGGGGGACGGAAAAATGTTGCCACACCCCCGGCAGGTCGGTGAAGCGCAGGTCGATCATCTGCACCTTCTCATCCGTGATCGCCCTCACAAGATCTTCGGCTGTCGCACATTTCGGAAACATGGCTTCACTCCTGTCATGCAGAGCCGCCTCTTGGAGGCCCATTGCCGTTCGGCCGCGGCCTGGAGGCCTGCGATGGGTCCTGCTCCACATTCGGCGTTGCCGCGCCGGCAGCTTCAGCTTTGGTGCGGCCCGCGCATCAGCTTCATGGCGTCTTCGATATGGCGCCAGGTTCTGGCCAGGTCGACGTCGCCTTTAGCCTCGAGCTCGATGGCATTCTGGGCAGCCTCAGCAATGGCCTTGGCGCCATGTGCTTCCAAGAGCTGCCGCGCATAGTCGTGGATCTCGATTTCTCGCATGGCGTCATCCTCCTCTCGTTCTGGGCGCAACCGTGAATTCCGGTCGGGCCGAGAGCCGTGGGCACTGACACCTCGTCAAGCGCACGCAGTGTGCATCCTGCTGCAGCGCACTTGCAAGAGTGCTTTGCGGGTGATGGCCCGTCCGCCATTGGAGTGCGGCTCCGGAGCGCTGGCAGCGGCAACACAACGCAGGTCGGATGGGTATCTTTCCGGCGCCGCTCTGCCATCTTCATAGGAGAGGGGAGGTGAGCATCATGCGCATTCAACACTGGCAGGACGTTGCCAGCTTGTTGGTGGGTGTGTGGCTGGTCGTGTCGCCCTTTGCCCTCGGCTTCGCCGGGGCGGCCGTCTGGATCACCATTGCGCTTGGGTTGGCTGTCATCCTGTTTGCCGTCGAGGCATTTGTCATTCCATCCTATCTGGAGGAATGGGGAGAGATGCTGCTCGGACTGGCTCTGCTGCTGGCACCTTGGACGGTCGGCTACGAGCAGGTCTCGGCGACGGCAAGCAGCGTGCTGTCGGGCATACTGGTGATCTTCCTCGCCGGCTGGGAGCTGCTGACGGATCGTGATTTCACCACCTGGTGGCACGATCGTTGGCATCACCGGGCCGGCTGAGAAGGTGGGTTGGGCGAACCATTGGTCCGACCGCTACTCGGTAGCGGCCGGTACGATGAAGTTGTGCTGCGCTTGCCGGAACGCGGACGGCCTGCCGCGGGGCTTGGTGGCCCCGCGGCGAGGCTATTCCGTCACGATGCGGTTCTCGGTTCGACCGGCTCCCAGATGCTGATCTTGCGCGTCTCCGGCATCAGGAAAACGGCGAGCACGAAGCAGACCGCAGGAACGACGATCGGATAGATCAGCGCGTAGCCGACGCTGCCGGTGGCGGCGAAAGCTGCCGAGGTGATGAACGGCACCAAGCCGCCGCCCCAGCCGTTGCCGATGTGATACGGCACCGACACCGATGTGTACCGGATCCTGCTGGGGAAGAATTCCGCCAGGAACGCGCCGACCGGCCCGTACACCATCCCGACGTAACAGACGAGGATGAAGATGATGAAGATCGCGATCGGATAGTTGATGTTTCCGGGCTGCGTGACCGCTCCGAGCCACAGATACAGCGGATAATAGGTGATGGCGGCAAGCAGCATGCCTCCCAGGATCACCGGCTTGCGGCCGATCAGGTCCGACAGCCAGCCAAAGAATATCAGGCTCGGCGTCGCGATAAGCAGCGCGGCCCCGACGATGTAGGCCGAGGTCAGAGCGTCGACCTTGGAGACCTGTTGCAGGAAGTACAGCGCCCAGAACTGACCGCTGTACCAGACCACGCCCTGTCCGATCAGGACGACGGTGGCGATCCCAATGTATTTGATGTTCGCGCTCAGGAACGCTTCTTTCCAGGGGTTCCTGGTCATCTGCCCGCGGGCCTTGATCTCTTGGAAGATCGGAGTCTCCTGGAGCTGGAGGCGGATGTAGATGGCGATGGCCACCAGCAGGAACGAGAGCAGGAACGGAATGCGCCATGCCCATTCGTTGAAGGTCTGATCGCCGAACCAGGTCCGGGTCAGGATGATCACGGCCAGCGACACCACGATCCCGAGCGTCGGTGAGGTCTGCAGCCAGCCGGTGTAGTAGCCGCGCCTGTCATCGGGAACATGCTCGGCGACGTAGGTGATGGCGCCGCCATATTCGCCGCCCAGGCACAGACCCTGGATCATGCGCAGGCCGAACAGCACGAATGCGGCGGTAAGGCCGATCGACTGGTAGGTCGGGATCAGGCCGATCGCGCCCGTCCCCAGTCCCATTCCGCTGAGCGTAATGAGGAACGTATACTTGCGGCCCACCCGATCGCCCATCCACCCAAAGAGGAAGGCTCCGAGCGGACGGATGAGGAAGCCTGCGGTGAACAGGGCGATCGTGCTAAGCAGGGCTGCGACAGGGTGGGATTGTTCGAAGAACTTGACCGACAGGACGGCGGCCAGGCTGCCAAAGATATAGAAGTCATACCACTCGATGACGTTTCCGACCGACGCAGCCACGATCACGCGGCGAAAATCGCTTGGTACTTGAATTGCCATGTGCTGCTCCCATTAGTTCAAAGACTTTCTCCTCACGTTTTTCAGCGCTCTGTTCGCTCGCGGAGTACGCGTGATGCGCGACGCTCCAGGCCTGATTTGCGAGTTGCGTCCGCAACGCTTGTCTCAGGCAAGCCTTGAACCACCTGAGAAGAGCTCCAGCGGTCTCCAAACCGCGAGCCACCACTGCCTCTTTTCCGTTTGTACGGGCGGAGGCACCACCGCAGTCTAATCCTCAATGGCGCTGCTGCCTTATGAGACTTTCGGCTCAATCGGGCTTGAAGCCGACTGAGCAACCAACACGGGATCAGGAGTGCACCGGCGGGGCGCTCTTTCCTCCGTATTCTGCATCTGTTCCGCTATCCCGCGGATACTTGCATCCGGTAGCTTTGCAGAAGCAGGGATGTTCCAGGGCGCAGGATGGCGGACGAGGGCAGGACGCCGGGCGGCAGGCGCGGCTATGCCGGCACCTGGCCGCCCCGCGAGGCGGTGGCGCCGGCGGGTGGTTATGCTCCGATCAATGTCGGCGCCTTGCCCCCAATCGTCGAGACACTGCGCCAATGGGCCCGTGCCGAGGCGGGCGCCGGGCGGCTTCTGCCGTGGGTGCCGGTCGCGTTCGGCATCGGCATCGCGCTCTACTTCACCGCCGACCATGAACCGGTGCTGTCGATCGCGGCCACGGTCGCGGTCGCGCTGTGCGCTCTCGCGTTCCTGCTCAGGCGGCGGCAGGCGTTCGCCGCCGCCGTCATGATTGCCGTCGTTGCGGCGGGGTTCGCGGTTGCCACCTGGCGAACCGCGCGGGTCGCGCATGTCGTGCTGGCGCGGCCGTTGTTTTCGGTGTCGCTCACCGGATTTGTCGAGACGCGTGACATCCGCGAGCGCACCGATCGCTTCGTGCTGCGAGTCGCCAGCATCGAAAGCCAACGGGGTGCGCCGAAGCTTGAGCGCGTTCGGCTGTCGGTGAAGAAGGGCACTGCCCCTGAAGTCGGCAGTTTTGTCGAACTGAAGGCGCGGCTGCAGCCGCCGCTCGCACCTTTGCGGCCTGGCAGCTACGATTTCGGCCGCGATCTCTATTTCCAGGGCATCGGCGCCTCCGGTTTCGTGCTGGGCGCGATCAAGACGACGGCGCCGCCGGAAGGCCGTGGGCTTGCGCTGCGCTATGCGGCGTTCATGCAGGGCATGCGCGATGCGATCGACGCGCGCATCCGCAGCGTGCTCGAGGGCGATAATCGCGCGATCGCGACCGCGCTGCTGACCGGCCGGCGCGATGCGATCTCCGGGCCGGTGAATGACGCGATGTTCGTCTCGGGGCTCGGTCACGTGCTGTCGATCTCGGGCTATCACATGGCTGTGGTCGCAGGCGTGGTCTTCTTCGCGGTGCGGGCGTTGCTCGCGCTGTTTCCGGTGCTCACCGTGAGCTTTCCGATCAAGAAATGGTCTGCCGCCGCGGCGCTGGTCGCTGCCGCGCTCTATCTCCTGCTCTCGGGTGCGGAGGTCGCGACCCAAAGGTCGTTCTTCATGACGGCAGTGGTGCTGATCGCCGTGATGGTCGACCGCCGCGCGGTGACGTTCCGGACGCTCGCAGTCGCGGCCATGATCGTGCTCGCGATCGCGCCTGAAGCGCTGGTGCATCCGAGCTTCCAGATGTCGTTTGCGGCCACCCTCGGGCTGGTGGCGTTGGTGCAGATCGGAATGCCGCATCTGTTCGCCGCGCCCGATCATTCCACGACCGCCCGGATCGCGCTGTGGGGCGGGCGGGAGGTCGCGATGCTGCTGCTCGCTTCGCTGGTGGCAGGGCTTGCGACCACGCCCTACGCCGCCTTCCACTTCCACCGGGTGGCGCCCTTTGGCGTGCTCGCCAATCTCGCGGCGATGCCGGTGGTGTCGGCGCTGGTGATGCCGGCCGGGCTGCTCGGCCTGCTGGCGATGCCGTTCGGCTTCGACGGCGTGTTCTGGGCCATCATGGGCACTGGGATCGACTGGATGGTCATCGTCGCGCAGTGGGTCGCCGCGCTGCCGGGCGCGGTCGGCCGCATCGGTGCGTTCGGGATCGGCCCATTGATCGCTGCGAGCCTTGGCATCATCGTGCTCGGGCTATTGCGCACGCCGCTGCGTTTCGTCGGCGCGGCCGTGCTTCTTGTTGCGGCGGTCTGGGCGGTGAGGGCGCCGCTGCCGGACATCCTGATTTCCGGCGACGGCCGCAATGTTGCGGTCCGCGGCGGTGACGGGCGGTTGCACCTGATGCGGACCGCAAAGGACGCCTTCCTGGCCAAGGAATGGCTCGCCGCGGACGCCGATGCCCGGACCGCAAGCGATCCGTCGCTCACGGAGGGCGTGTCCTGCGATGAGGGCGGCTGCGTGACGCCTGCGGCGGGTGGCGCGTTCATCGCGCTCACGCAGCGCGCTGAGGCGCTCGCAGACGATTGCGAGCGGGCGGCACTGATCGTGACTGCAAGTTCGGTACCGCATGGCTGCGCCGCGGCGGTCATCGATGCCGAGCGCCTGCGGCGGCAAGGCGCGCTGGCGCTGCGGCGGAACCGGAAAGGCTTCGTCATCGATGCGGCCAAACCTGCCGGGCTCAACCGCCCGTGGTCGCCCGCGATCTCAGGCGAAGGCAAGCCCGAGACCACGATCCGAATCCAGGGAACATCAGCGCCGCGCGCCATCGATGCGACCCCGTCCGAATCCGACCTGCAGTCGGAAGACTGAGCCCTCATCAATCTCCGCCGGCGTTGGCCGGCAGTTCGAACGCGCCGAGCCGGAATTCGTCCGAGCCGTCCGAATACGACGGCATTCGAACGAGCGTAAACGTCGCATCCGGAAATCGCTCCCAGATCGCGAGGTCTTCCGCCGCGACCGTAAGCCAGCCGAACCTGAACATGTATCGGCCCGGCTCGGTCACGCGTCCAGCTCGTTGCCATGTGATCTTGGTGACCACGGATCACGCTCCCCCTCGGCGAAATGAAGCCTCGTTCAACACAAAATCAGATGCGCCCCCGGATCGGCTCCGGGGCCGCTCAAAACATTTTGCTTGTCACTCGCGGCAACGTTCCGCCGGCCGAAACCGGCGGCGCACGCTGGGCGAGGCAGTCAGCCGATGAACAGCGGGTTCGGCGCGGGCCGCTGCTCGACCGCCTTCTGCGCCGGCTCGGCAACATGATGCGTCACGGGCAATTGCAGCACGGTCGCCCGCTGCCCTTCGCAGAGCTGGGTCACCAGCACATGGCTGCCATCGGGGAATTCGATCGCGTCGTGATGACGATCCCGAATATGCGGATCAATCTGGTTGAACTTGCCGACGCGGAAGCCGGTCGTCTTGGTCCAGATCCAGCGATTGTCGTAACGGACGTTATCGGCGAACGCGAGCTCGGTCCCGGGAAGCATGCAGACCGCAACCGTCGGATCGCTTTCCGAAGCGAAGCCGCGGGTCGAGGTGCCGCGGAAGGTGGTGGTGATGAGCGTCTCTCCAACCTGGGCGGGACGCGTCGCCACGGCGTGCAGGCTATAGTCACACATCGGATTGCTCCTCATTCGAGATAGCCGACCCGGGCCTGGGAAGAGGCGCAGGCCTCTATCAGAGTGGACGATAACTTATGAGCTTCTGCTTCGTTCTTGGCATTTGTACGGCTCGCGTCTTTTGACCGTTCACAAACACGATAGCGAGGCGCTGCCGCACGTCATGTTGCACAGAAGAGCCCCGGCCGACTACCGGGACTCTCATTCTAATCATTCTAAGTAGTTCTTGCCACCAAGCAGATTTCTCAGCGCCCAGCAGGGGCAGAGCACCCACCCGAGTACCAGGCGGGCTGCTGCGTCGGCGGCTCAGTACTTGCGATAAAGTCCGATCAGCTTGCCCTGGATCCGCACCCGGTTCGGCGGCAGGATGCGCACTTCGTAGGCCGCATTGGCAGGCTCAAGCGCGATCGACGCGCCGCGGCGACGGAAGCGCTTCAGCGTCGCCTCCTCCTCATCGATCAGCGCCACCACGATGTCGCCGGTGTTGGCGGTGTCGTTGCGCTGGATCAGCGCCATGTCGCCGTCGAGGATGCCGGCCTCCACCATGGAATCGCCACGCACCTCGAGCGCATAATGTTCGCCGGAGCCGAGCATGTCGGGCGGCACGCTGATCGTGTGGCTGCGGGTCTGCAGCGCCTCGATCGGCGTACCCGCCGCAATCCGGCCCATCACGGGCACCGCAACGGGACGGTTGCCGTCATCCTCGACCGCGGGCGGGCTGCTGGTGCGCCTGCCGAGCGTGCCCTCGATGACGCTCGGCGTGAATCCGCGACGGCCGTTGCTGGCGGCCGCCAGCTCAGGAAGCTTGATTACCTCGATCGCGCGGGCGCGGTTCGGCAGGCGGCGGATGAAGCCCCGTTCCTCCAGCGCCGTGATCAGGCGGTGGATGCCGGACTTCGAGCGCAAGTCGAGTGCGTCCTTCATCTCGTCGAAGGAAGGAGGCACACCGGCCTCTTTCAGCCGTTCGTTGATGAAACGCAGAAGTTCATACTGTTTGCGCGTAAGCATCGCGAGCATTCCCCCGGTTGGTAGCGTCGTTCGATCCGAGACTTGAGAAGAGCTGATCTCGGGAGTCACGCACTCCCATTCGTAGACAGCGAGTTTCGAAACAAATCATGAACGGACACTATATGTTCGATATGTGTTCTGCAACCACTTAATTTCCGGTGAACGCGATCAGAAATGGCCAAATAGGTGCTGGTCGCGGCTTCATTCAGGCAATCGGAGGATGTCGCACGGCGTGCCCTTCGGCGCTGCCGGCGCGAACGGCGGACGCATCACAAGTGCCTGCGCCGCAGTGAGATTCCCAAGCAGCGAACTGTCCTGCCGGGTGACCGGCGTTGCGATCAGCGTGCCGTCGTCACGCTCTTCGAGCAGCGCACGAAGATAATCTTCGCGCTGATCATTGGCCGCGAGATCGCGGCCGAGCAGGGCGCTTTCCCTGACGTGATGGATCGTCGAGCGGCCGAGCAGGGCCCGAATCAACGGCACCAGGAACAGGTAGGCGCAGACATAGGACGACACCGGATTGCCGGGCAGGCCGATCACCCGCATCGCGCCGTGCCGGCCATGCATCATCGGCTTGCCCGGCCGCATCGCGATCTTCCAGAACGCCATGGTGACGCCCTCGGCCTCGAGCGAGGGTTTCACGAGGTCATGGTCGCCCACCGATGCGCCGCCGGTCGTGACGAGGATGTCGGTGCCCGCGGCATGCGCGCGGCGGATGCCTTCGGTGGTCGCGGCAACCGTGTCGGCGGCGACCCCCAGGTCGATCGTCTCGGCGCCTTCGGCGCGCGCCAGCGCCCGCAGCGCATAGCCGTTGGAATAGACGATCTGCCCCGGGCCCGGAGAGGAGCCCGGCATCACCAGTTCGTCGCCCGTCGCGAGCACGGCCACCTTGGGCCGGCGCCGCACGGGAAGTTCCGGATAGTTCATCGACGCCGCCAGCGACAGTGCGCGGTCGGTCAGCCGGCTTCCGTGCCTGAGCAGCACGTCGCCCTCGCGGAAATCGATCCCGGCCGGCCGGATATGCCGCCCGGCGATGGCAGCCTCGGTGATGGTGATGTGATCGCCATCAACCCTGGTGTCTTCCTGGATCACGACGGCATCGGCGCCAGCGGGAATGACGCCGCCGGTGAAGATCCGCGCGGCTTCGTGCGGACCAAGTTCCCGATCGAACGGCCGGCCCGCGGCGACTTCGCCGATCACCTTCAGCCGCGCGCTGAGATCGGCGGCATCGGCTGATCGCACCGCATAGCCATCCATCGCCGACATCGCCTGCGGCGGCTGGGTGCGTTTTGCCGCGACATCATGCGCGAGCGTGCGGTGATAGGCGGCATCGAGCGCGACCATCTCTTCCGGCAAAGGTTCCGCGCCGGCGAGGACCGCGGCGAGCGCATCGGCGACCGGCATCAGAGCCACGGGCAACTCCTAAATTCCAAGCGCGAGAAGCGCGTTCGTCACATCATCTGCAGATGTGACGTGAATGGCGTTAAGGCCTGCCACCCGTGCGCCGCGGATGTTCTCGGCGGAATCGTCGAAGAACACGATGCGCGAAGCCGGCGCCCCGATCGCCTTCACGACGTAATCATAGGCTTCCGCGTCAGGTTTCCGAAGCCCGATCGTCGATGAGAAGAAAATCTGCCGAAAGTGGCCGAGCACGTCCGAATAGGCTGTCGAGAAATGCTCGATATGAGGCGGATTGGTGTTCGAGAAAGCGTAGAGCGGCAGCCGCGTTTTGGCGCGTGCGAGGTGCTCGGCGATTCCCGGTATCTCGCCGGCGAAGATCGCGTTCCAGCCTTCCAGGAACTGGGCGTCGGAGATGCTGATGCCGAGCGACCGCCGCAGGCTTGCGAAGAAGGCGGCGTCATCGATCTTACCGACCTCGTGATGCCTGAAACTCTCGTCCATGACAAAGCGGGTGGCGAGCTCGGCAGGCTCGCAGCCGGCATGGCCGGCCCAGGTGGTCATCACCTTGCCGAAATCGATATCGAGCACGACACGGCCGAGGTCGAACAAGAGAACGTCGGCAGAGCCAGGGGAGAGAGACGGTTGGTTCATGGCGACGGTGGTGTACGAAAATCTCGAGAAGGCGGCAATGTCTTCGTTTACGGGTAGGATGGGTAGCGCGCAGCGAAACCCATCTGCTTTGGAGCGAGCCGCGCGAATGATGGGTTTCGCTGCGCTCTACCCATCCTACGACTGTCGTCCCGCGAAGGCGGGGACCCATAACCACAGGGAGGTGTTGTGGCGCGAGCAAGCGGTTGCAGCGGGCCACATCGCGTAGGCCTGTGGTTATGGGTCCCGGCTCCCGGCTACGCCAAGTGGCTTCGCCGCGGCACGCAAGGCCGGGACGACGCGGGGAGAGAGCGGATTCAAATTTCAAACGGCGGAGGAGATGTGAGTCCGCATTCTCGCGGCGCTTGGCGCCCGAGCTTTGCTTCAGTTTCCACCCTCTTATTGAACAGAGGGCGCAGGGAAAGCCGGGTGCCGGTTGCACCCGTGGGCCCCGTGCAACAAAAAGCACGGGGGTAGGACCACAGGTCAACCGGAGCAACACCGGCTTTCCCTGCGCAGTGGTTTACGGCTTACTTCGTGCTCTTCCCGGTGACCGGGCTTTCTTGCCACCGTCATCCGCGGCAGCTCTTGCTGCTCGCGTACTTAGCGCCAGCGTCGGGGCGCCAGAACCACACGACTTCGCCGTCCGCCCCATGCGCACTCGTCCGTTGCGCAATCCGCGTCCACCGCATCCCACCGCAACACTCGTGACGATCGCGAAGCGCCCCTCAATCGGGTGGGACGCGCAAACTAATAGACTGATTTGCATTTCGGAAAAACAGAAATATTTTTGTCGCCCGGACTGGACAGGTTCTTGCTGATTTGCCTGTCGGGTTGATCTGTCGCACCCAAATCAGCCACATCGTCATTGCGAGCGGAGCGAAGCAATTCATAGTGCCACGCGCGGAGGCATGGATTGCTTCGCTCCGCTCGCAATGACGGCGGTGGTTGGCAACGAGCGAGGCGTAAGCGCGCTGGACGAGCGCGACGCTCGCGCTTTGGCAATCGCAGATTGGGCATGGAAGCCACCCGGATTTCGGCTTTGCCGTCATTGATGCTGCGTATATCGTTCGCAGCAAGAGACCGATCCCGGGCGAAACGACGGGTAACGATGTCCAATGATGCGAGGAAACCAGTTATGTCCGACACGCTCCTGTTCTCGCCGATGACGATCCGCGGCATCACGCTGAAGAACCGGATTGTGGTGCCGCCGATGCATCAATATTCGGCCGTGAGGGGATTTCCGACCGATTGGCATTTGATGAATGCAGGCAAGTTCGCCGCCGGCGGCGCGGGACTCGTCGTTGTCGAGTCGACCAAGGTCGAGCGTCGCGGCTGTGGAACGGTCGGCGATCTCGGCATCTGGGACGACAAGTTCATCGCGCCGCTCAACCGGCTCGTCACCTTTATCAAGCAGCAGAACGCGCTTGCCGGCATCCAGCTCGGCCATTCCGGACGCAAGGCGCGCGCGACGCGGCCGTGGGAAGGCGACGGGCCGCTGCAGCGTACGCCTGACATCGAGGACTGGGACGATTGGACCCCGGTCGCGCCGAGCGCGATCGCGCACAGTGCGCGCTGGCCAGTACCGCGGGCGCTGGAGCGCAGCGAGGTGAAGGACCTCGTGCAGGCCTGGGGCGAAGCCGCGCGCCGCGCCAATGAGGCCGGCTTCGACGTGCTCGAACTGCATGGCGCCCACGGCTATCTCGTGCATGAGTTCTTGTCCGAGCGCGCGAACCAGCGCACTGACGAATATGGCGGCTCGGAGGAGAACCGCATGCGCTTCATCATCGAGGTGACGGAAGCGGTGCGCACCTATTGGCCTCATCACAAGCCGCTGTTCGTGCGGCTGTCGGTGGAGGACAATGCCGGCTGGGGCCCGGAGCAGAGTGTGCGGCTCGCCCGAATCCTCAAGACGAAAGGCGTCGATGTCATCGATTGCTCGTCCGGTGGCATCACCGACATGGCGCCGATCCTCGGCAAGGAGATCAAATACAATTACCAGGTGCCGCTGTCGGAATATGTTCGCCGCCACGCCGACATTCTCACCATGGCGGTCGGGCTCATCATCCACGGTGACCAGGCCGAACAGATCCTGCGTGAAGAACAGGCAGATCTGATCGCGGTTGGGCGGGAGATCCTCAACAACCCGAACTGGCCGATGGATGCCGCGTTGAAGCTCGGCGTGGAAGCACCGTTCCGTAATGTTCCGCCGCAGTTCGGCTATTGGCTGGGCACCCGCGCCAAACGCGGCTTTGGCACAAATCCGTCGACTTGGCAGAGCGGACTCCAAGAGCAACGCAACGGGCAACGCACGTTGTCGTGAGCAACGGTATTTCTCCGGTAAAATTGGCCTTGATCCGACCAAAAAGGCATTGTGTGTTTGCGCCTGCCGGGTGAGAACGACGATTCATCAACAGTCGTGGCTGCTACAGCGGGAAGGATCGCACGCAATGCGCAGGAACTTTGGCTTTCTCCTCGGTACGGTCACCGGCGCTGGTCTTACCCTTCTCGTCACCGCGCCGCAGGGCGCGCATCTGATTGCGGTGGCCAAAGCTGCGGTCCGCTCCGACAACACCTATTCTCAGCTCAATCTGTTCGGCGACGTGTTCGAGCGCGTCCGCACCGATTATGTCGAGAAGCCCAATGACTCCAAGCTGATCGAGGGCGCGATCAACGGCATGATCTCGGCGCTCGATCCGCATTCTCGCTACATGAACGCGAAGGGCTGGACCGACATGCAGGAGACCACGCATGGCGAGTTCGGCGGCCTCGGTATCGAAGTCACGATGGAAGACGGTTTCATCAAGGTGGTGGCTCCCATCGACGACACGCCGGCCTCGCGCGCCGGCATCATGTCGGGCGACATCATCACCCAGATCGACGACGAGCCGATCCAGGGCATGACGCTGGATCAGGCCGTCAACAAGATGAAAGGCGCGCCCAACAGCCAGACCCGATTGAAGATCATCCGCAAGGATGCCGACAAGCCGATCGACGTTGCCATCACCCGCGAGATCATCCGCGTGCGCCCGGTGCGCTTCCACACCGACGGTGGCAACATCGGCTATATCAGGGTCACCTCGTTCAACGAGCAGACCACCGAAGGCCTGCACAAGGCGATCACCGAGATCGCCAAGCAGATCCCGCAGGACAAACTTGCCGGCTATGTGATCGACCTGCGCAACAATCCCGGCGGCCTGCTCGACCAGGCGGTGTCTGTGGTGAGCTCGCTGATGGCGCGTGGCGAGGTGGTCTCGACCCGGGGGCGATTGCCGGAGGAAACGCAGCGCTTCACCGCGCGCGGCGGCGACATGACCAAGGGCAAGCCGCTGGTGGTCTTGATCAACGGTGGCTCGGCCTCTGCCTCTGAGATCGTGGCGGGTGCGCTGCACGACCACAAGCGCGCGACGCTGATCGGCACCCGCACCTTCGGCAAGGGCTCGGTGCAAACCATCATTCCGCTTGGAGCCGGCAATGGCGCGCTGGCGCTGACCACCGCGCGCTACTTCACGCCGTCGGGCCGCTCGATCCAGGCGCAGGGCATCGCGCCCGACATCGAGATCCTGCAGGATGTGCCGGACGAGTTGAAGACCCGCGCCGAGATCAAGGGCGAGGCGTCGATGCGCGGACACCTGGCCGCCGAAGGCACCGAGCAGACCGGCTCACAATCCTATGTCCCGCCCGACGAGAAGAACGACAAGGCGCTGAACGCCGCCTACAATCTCTTGCGCGGGGTCACCGTCAATGCCGACGCCAAGGGCGCGCCGAAGCGGACGATTCCGAACTGAGGGGCTTCGATAGAGAAGCGAGCTCTGATTCACCTCGCCCCGCGTGCGGGAGAGGTCGCTGCGCGAAGCGCAGCGGGTGAGGGCTCTTTCCCACGGAAAGTCCCATCGCGGAGGCACCCTCACCCCAACCCTCTCCCGCAAGCGGGAGAGGGAGCGCAGCGTGCGACGTGGATGCAGTTTCAGGCCCTGCGTGCGACCGGCCTGCGCTTGCTGCGGGGGGCGGCGTGGGCCGGGTTTGCGTGATGGGCGCGGAGCAATGCGCGGATTTCGTCGGCGGGCTTGGGGGCGCTGAACAGGTAGCCCTGCATTTCCAAGCAGCCGAGCTCGCGCAGGATCTCCTGCTGTTCGACGGTCTCGACGCCCTCGGCCGTCGTCGTCATGTGCCGCTCGGCGGCGATGTTCACCACCGCCTGCACGATGCCGGATGATCCTTCCGGCTCGGCGAGATCGGTGATGAAGCAGCGATCGATCTTGATCTTGTCGAACGGGAAGCGCTTCAGATAGCTCAGCGACGAATAGCCGGTGCCGAAATCGTCTAGCGCGATCCGCACCCCGATGGCGCGGAGCTGGTGCAGGATCGCAAGCGCGGCGTCGTCGTCGCGGATCAGCACGGCCTCGGTTATCTCGAGCTCGAGACGGTTTGCCGGCAGGCCCGAGGCGGCCAGCGCCGCGATGACCTTCAGCGCCAGCGTGCCGCTCTTGAACTGGACCGGCGAGACGTTGACGGCGAGGCGGAAACTGTCCGGCCAGGCCGCCGCTTCCTTGCAGGCCGTCGTCAGCACCCATTCGCCGAGCTCGTTGATCAGGCCGGTTTCCTCGGCAATCGGCACGAATTCGGCCGGCGAGACCGCGCCGCGTTCCGCGTGGCGCCAGCGCACCAGGGCTTCGCAGCCGGTGATCCGGTCGTTCTGCAGGTCGAGGCAGGGCTGATAATGGACTTCCAGCCCGCTTCCGTCCGCGATCGCCTGCCGCAAATCCATCTCAAGGGCGCGGCGGGCGCGCACTTCCGCATCCATCTCCGGCTTGAAGAAGCGCGCAGTGCGGCGTCCGGCGGATTTCGCCGCATACATCGCGAGGTCCGCGTTCTTCAGGATCTCGTCGATATCTGAGCCATGTTGCGGCGACAGCGCGATGCCGATGCTGGCATCGGTGGTTACCTGATGGCCGAGGCATTCATAGGGATTGCGGATCGCCTCATGGATGCGGTTGACGAGATCGATGACATCGGCCTCGCTGGTGATGGCGAACTGGACGATCGCAAATTCGTCGCCGCTCAGTCGCGCGACGAAGTCGCCGTCTCCCACGCAGCCGGTGAGGCTTTTCGCAACCGACTTCAGCAACTCGTCGCCGACCATGTGGCCCAGCGAGTCGTTGACGTCCTTGAACTCGTCGATGTCGATATAGAGCACCGCGAGCTGTTTCGCCGGCGTGGCGTGCGGCAGCTCGCGCTTGAGCTGTTCGCGGAACAGCGCGCGGTTCGGCAAGTCGGTCAGCGCATCGTAGTGGGCGAGGTGCGTGATGCGTTCCTCGGCGCGGTGGCGCTCGGTGATGTCTTCATGGGTCGCGACCCAGCCGCCGTCGGCGAGCGGTTCGTTGACGACCTGGATCGAGCGGCCGTCGGAGGTGGTGATCACCATCATGTTGCGCAGCCCGATATCGCGCAGCACCAGCGCCACGAAGCGATCGACATCGCCATCGAACGATCCGGTCGCCTTGCGATGGGCGATGACGTCGCGGAAACTGCAGCCCGGTTTGATCACATCGGCTGACAGTGCATACATCTCGACATAGCGCTTGTTGCAGACGACGAGCCGTTGCGATGCGTCGAACAGCAGCAGGCCCTGCGTCATATTATTGACGGCGGTGTCGAGGCGCAGCTTTTCCAGCGTCAGGCGCTGCTGCTGCAGGCGGTGCTGCTGCGACAGTTTTCGCACGACGAAGAACAGCAGCGTGGCGATCGCGAGCACGGAAGCGGCGGTCACGGCGACGAGGATCGTGGTCTGCTCGCGCCAGTCGGCCAGCGCCGCCGCAGTGGTGGTGGTCGCGACCATGACGAGCGGGAACCTGGTCAGCGCCTGCGAGGCGACCAGCCGATCCTGGCCGTCGATCGGGCTGATCAGGCGCGAGGTGCTGTGATCCAGCTCGAAGACCTGCTGCTGGACCGCGGGACCAGTCTTGAAGTTCTGGCCGATCAGCTCCGTGACATGCGGATGGCGCGCGAGCAGGGTGCCGTCACGGTGATGCATGGAGATCGCCGCTCCCGGTGCCAGCGCGACGGTCGCGAAGAATCTTTCGAAGTTGGCGGGCTCGATGCCGCGACCGACGACGCCCAGGAATTCGCCGTTCGTCCCGGTCACCTTGCGCGCGAGCAACACGGTCCAGGCGCCGGTGATCCGGCTATGGACAGGTTCGAGCAGCCGCTCGGGCGATTGCGGGTCGGACTTGAAGGTCCGGAAATAGGAGCGGTCGGCGACGCTCACGGACGCCACCGGCCATCTCGAAGACGAGTTGATCAGCACGCCGTCAGCGTCGAACACGTTAATGCCGCCGACATAGGAGAGCGCGTCGATCTTGGATTTGAGCGTCAGGTGGATGTCCTCGCCTGACAACCGCTGCCTGAAATTCTCGCGCGTGGTAGCGATCCCGCTTAACCGCATGAACCGGATCACATCCTGTTGCACGACCTCGAAGTCCTGCAATTGCTGATCGAAATGGCGCGCCAGCAGCAGCGTGGTGTTTTCCAGCTCGCGCTCAGCGTTGCGCAAGGCGCGTTCGCGGAAGTTCTTGGCCATGACAGTGGCGCCGATCGCGATCGAGACGATCAGCAGGATGCCGCCCAGGATCAGCCAGCGGATCGGTCCGCCCCGCAGGACTGAGGTGAGCTTGAATGAGGCACCGTCTGGAATCATCGCACCGGGATTGCTGCCTGGAACGCGCGCCCGGAAGCAGTTTGGCGCACCCCCGGCCGACAGCACTGGTACACCAGCGAGATGGAGCCGACGTTAGCAATCCTGGTTAACAAATCATTCCCGCAGTAGCGCCGATTGGCGGCAACAACCGTAGTGCGGCCACGACCGCATCTGATCGGGTTTCAGCGCGTGCGGATCGCGGATGAACCGGAGCGGTGTGTCCGCGACCGCTTGCCGGCCGACCGGATCGGCGGATCCTGGGCCAACATCCCGTAACCCTGGTCGATGTAGCGCTGATAGCCGCCTGTATAGGGGTTGCCCGGACCTTTGTTCTGGCAATTGGCGTTGGGGTAGAACTGCGCGCAATAGCCGGGCTCCGAAATCACCTGCTGCGCCATCGCCGGCGCGCTGACGACGCACAACGCTGCAGCCACGGCAAGAAGCTTGAAGGCCGACATTGCGTTGCTCCTTTGGAAGGTCACGCCAAATGTAACCCCGCAAGCGGTGATGCACTCCCAGCCGCCCGGTCACAGCCGCGTGACAGAGCGGTCGTGCGCCATGTGCGCCATGTGCGTCATCGATCCACGCTGCGATAGTGGCCGGACTTGCCGCCCTTTTTCTCGACGAGGTGGATCCCTTCGATGCTGACGCCGCGTTCCACCGCCTTGATCATGTCGTAGATGGTGAGGCAGGTGACCGAGACCGCAGTCAGCGCCTCCATCTCGACGCCGGTCGGGCCGGTGACCTTCACCGTCGCCTGCACGATGCAGCCCGGCAGTTTCTCGTCCGGCTCGATATCGACCGTCACCTTCGACAGCGCCAGCGGATGGCAGAGCGGGATCAGCTCGGACGTGCGCTTCGCCGCCATGATGCCGGCAATCCGCGCGGTGCCGAGCACGTCGCCCTTCTTGGCGTTGCCCGAGACGATCAGCTCGAGCGTCGCGCGGCTCATGACGACGCGGCCTTCGGCGATCGCGGTGCGTTCGGTCGCAGGCTTGGCGGAGACGTCGACCATCCGTGCCTCGCCGCTGGCATCGATATGGGTGAGGGCGGGGCCGCCCTTCGGCTTCTCCGCCATCGCTCTAGCGCGTTCCGGTGGCGCGCGGCGCGCCCTGCCGGGTGAGCAGCGTGCGGGTTGCTGCGGTGACGTCGGCCTGACGCATCAGGCTCTCGCCGACCAGGAAGGTCGACATGCCCACGCGCTCGAGCCTGGCCAGATCGTCCGGCGTGAAGATGCCGCTTTCACCGACCATCAGCCGCTCCTTCGGGATCAGCGGCGCCAACGCTTCGCTGGTTGCGAGCGTGGTCTCGAAGGTGCGGAGATTACGATTGTTGACGCCGATCATCGGCGAGCGGAGTTTCAGCGCGCGGTCGAGTTCGGCGCGGTCGTGGATTTCGACCAGCACGTCCATCTGAAGCGCGATCGCGGCGTCCTCGATATCCTTGGCTGGGGCGTCATCGAGCGCTGCCATGATGATCAGGATGCAGTCGGCGCCATGGGCGCGGGCCTCGACCACCTGATAGGTGTCGAACATGAAATCCTTGCGCAGGACCGGCAGATTGGTCGCCGCGCGCGCCGCGACCATGAAGTCGAGATGCCCCTGGAACGAGGGCGTATCCGTCAGCACCGACAGGCAGGCCGCACCGCCGGCCTCATAGGCCTTGGCAAGCGCGGGAGGATCGAAATCGGCGCGGATCAGGCCCTTCGATGGCGAGGCCTTCTTGATCTCGGCAATCAGCGCATAATCGCCGTGACCATGCTTCTCGCGGATTGCGCGCACGAAGCCGCGCGGCGGCGAGGCAGCCTTGGCGCGCGCCTCGATGTCGGAAAGCGGATGCGCTCGCTTGGCGGCGGCGATCTCCTCGCGCTTGTAGGCTTCGATCTTCTTCAGGATATCGGACATCGCGATCCCTTATTTCTTGAGCATGATCTTCTCGGAAAACCGGTTCCCACTTTTCCGGATCATGCTCTAGCTGCTGGAAACCGCGATCAGGTGTTTAAGCCTCGCGGCTGCAGCACCGCTATCCAATGAATGGGTCCCAAGCGAGACACCTTCTTTCAAATCTTTGGCACGACCGGCGACAATCAGCGCCGCGGCGGCGTTGAGCAGCGCGACGTCCCGGTAGGCGCTCGGCTTGCCATTGAGCACGCTGAGCAGCGCCACCGCATTGGCATCGGCATCGCCACCCTTCAGCGCCTTGCTGCCGACGCGGCCGAGGCCGGCGTCATCCGGAGTGACTTCAAACGTGCGGATCTCGCCGCCTTCCAGCGCCGCGACGAAGGTCGGGCCGGTGAGGGTGATCTCGTCCAACCCATCGGAACCGTGCACCACCCAGGCGGCCTCCGAGCCGAGGTTCTTCAGGACCTGCGCCAAGGGCTGCACCCATTGTCGCGAGAACACCCCGACCATCTGTCGCTTCACGCCGGCGGGATTGGACAGCGGGCCGAGCAGATTGAAGATGGTGCGGGTCGCAAGTTCGACCCGGGTCGGGCCGACGTTCTTCATCGCCGGGTGATGGGCGGGGGCGAACATGAAGCCGATCCCGGCTTCCTGCACGCAGCGGCCGACCTGGACCGGCGTAAGGTCGATCTTGACGCCGAGCGAGGCCAGCACGTCGGCCGCACCCGAGCGCGACGACAGCGCGCGGTTGCCATGCTTCGCCACCGGCACGCCGACGCCAGCGACGATGAAGGAGGCGCAGGTCGACACGTTCACGGAGCCGGAGCCGTCGCCGCCGGTGCCGACCACATCGACCGCCTCGGCAGGCGCGGTCACCCGCAGCATCTTGCTGCGCATCGCCGACACCGCGCCGGTGATCTCGTCGACGGTCTCACCGCGCACGCGCAAGGCCATCAACAGGCCGCCCATCTGCGAGGGCGTGGCTTCGCCCGACATCATGCTGTCGAAGGCGGCGGCTGCTTCGTCACGCGACAGGGTGGCCCCGGTGGCGACTTTTCCAAGTATCGATTTCAGGTCGTCCATCGCGTGCTGGCTCGTGGTTTAGTGGCGCATGATCTGATCGGAAAACCGGTTTCCACTTTTTCGGATCATGCTCAGTTATTCGCGCCCGTCACCTGTGCGAAGGCGGCCTGATTGATTGATGTTCCGATGTTGTTTTCAATCTTGTTGACGTATTGCGCGAGCTGCTCGTCGGTCAATCCGCGCTGCAGTGCGTCTTTCAGCTTCTTCACCTCCTCGGAGGCAAGATCGACCGGCGGCACCGTGATCTCGGTGACACGGAAGACAACGCGCTCGTCGCCGCCCGCGCCGGTGGCCTGGCCGACGCCATCCTTGGCGGTGCGGAAGGCAGCCGAGACCACGCTCTCGGGTATGCCCGGCAGCGAGGCGTCGCGGCGGAATTTATCCGCGGTCTCGAGCTTCACGCCGAGCGCCGAACCTTCCTCAGTGAGCTTGCCGCCGGCCTCGACCTTCTTGACGATCTCGGTGGCCTTCTCGCGCAGCTTGGTCGCGATCTGATCCTCGCGCCATTTCGCCTCGACCTGGTCGCGTACCTCGTCGAGGCTGCGATCGCGCGACGGCGTCACGCCTAGCACGTCGTACCAGGCATAGCCGCCCCTGAACTGGATCGGCTCGTTGTCGACGCCGACGTCGCTGCCAAAGGCCTGCGAAACCACATCCAGCCCGTTCGGGATGTTCGCCACGGGCTGACCGTTCGGCATGCGTCCCGAGCGGTCGACGGCGTCGATGGTGACGGCCGCGAGCCCGAGCTTCTGCGCCGCCTCGACGAGGCTGGCGCCGCCGCCGCGCTCGTCTTCCATCTTGTTGTAGAGATCAGCGACCTTCTCGCGGGCGCGCTCGGTTGCGATCTGCTTCTTGATCTCGCCCGCCATGCTCTCATAGGTCGGCGTCGTGCCCGGCTCGATCTTGCCGACCTTGACCAGCGCCACGCCAAAGCGGCCCTGCACCGGCTGGCTGACTTCACCTTGGGGCAGGGAGAAGGCAGCGTCTGCGACAGCCGGATCGAGGATTCCCGATTTGGTGACCAGCCCGAGATTGACGTCGGACAGATTGAGATTGCGCTCCTTGGCGAGGTCGTCGAACGAGGTGGTTGAGGTCAGCCGCGCCCGCGCGGCAGTGGCCTCCTCCATGTTCGGAAACACGATCTGCGACACCTCGCGCTTCTCCGGCGTGCCGAGCTGGTTGCGGCGCTGCTCGAATATCTTCTTCGCATCCTCGTCGGAGACCTCGGTCCACTTGCCGATCTCCTCGGGCGTCGCGACGACGAACGCGACCTTGCGGTATTCGGGCGCGCGGAACTGGGCCTTGTGATCCTCGAAATAGGCGGCGAGCGCCTCGGGCGACGGCGGGTCGATGGTGCCGGCCTGCGCCGCGCCGAGCTTGATGTATTCGATCGAGCGCTGTTCGTTCTGATAGCGGACCAGGGCCTCGATCAATGTCTTTGGCGGCTCGATGCCCGCGCCGATCGTGCCGGCGATCTGGCGGCGGAGGCCGACGCGGCGCTGCTCGGCGAGGTAGCGCTGCTCGGTATAACCAAACTGACGGATTGCGGCCTGGAAGCGCTGCGGCTCGAACTGGCCGTTCAGCCCCTTGAAGTTCGGATCGTTGTAGATCGCGCGCATGGTCTCGTCCGGGGACTGGCCGAGCCGCATCCGCCTGGCCTCCTCGTCGAGGGCCGCTTCCGCGATCGTCTGCTGCAGCACCTGGCGGTCGAAGCCGAACGCGCGCGCCTGATCCGGCGTCAACGGACGGCCGAACTGGCGGCCGATCTGCTGCAGCCGGTCGGTGTAGATCTGGCGGAATTGCTCCGTCGAGATTTCGGTGCTGCCAACCTTGGCGAGCGTCGACTGGCCGAATCCCCTGAAGATGTCGGCGATGCCCCAGATTCCGAAACTGACAATCAAAACGCCCATCACCACGGCCATGACAATCTTGCCGAGCCAGTTTGATGAGGCTGTCCGAATTCCTCGAAGCATGGGTCCAACTTGTTTGAGAAGGAGGGGAACCGGGTCGTACCCGGGGAAAATCCGATAAGCCGGATTCCTTAAAGGGCGTCACCGAGTTGGGAACGCATCATAAAGTGGCAACTGCGCCGTCGCAACCTAGAGCATGATCCGGAAAAGTGGACCCCGGTTTTCCGGAAAGATCATGCTCAAACAAGAAGCTAACGCGGGACGGCGGATGCCGTCCCGCTATGGCGGCCATTTGAAGCGGCGGTCTGGAAGTGACGGCAGGGCTCTGCTAGCGCTGGCGCTCTGCCATTTCTCGGGAATCCTGCCATGACCGATGCAATCCGGCCGCTGATCGCCGGCAACTGGAAGATGAACGGCCTGAAAGCTTCCGCTGATGAATTCGACGCCATGCTGGCCGGTGCCGGCGCGCTTGCCGGCAAGGCCGATCTCCTGGTCTGCCCGCCGGCGACCTTGATCGCCGCCTGCGCCGACAAGGCCCGCGGCTCGAAGCTCGCGGTCGGCGCCCAGGATTGCCATCCCAAGGCTTCCGGAGCCCACACCGGCGACATCTCGGCGGAAATGCTGGCGGATGCTGGCGCCAGCGCCATCATCGTCGGCCATTCCGAGCGCCGCGCCGACCATGGCGAGACCGACGCGCTGGTCCGCCAGAAGGCGGAAGCCGCCTGGCGCGCGGGGCTCACCGCGATCGTCTGCATCGGCGAGACCCGCGAACAACGCGACGCCGGGCAGACGCTCGATATCTGCGGCACCCAGCTCAAGGGCTCGTTGCCCGACGGTTCGACCGCGGCCAACGTGGTGGTTGCCTATGAGCCGGTCTGGGCGATCGGTACCGGGCTGACGCCCACGGTGCAGAATGTCGAGCAAGTTCATCGATTTATCCGCGGTGTCTTGACAGATCGCTTCAAAGGGGAGGGCGCAAAGATCCGCATTCTCTACGGCGGGTCGGTAAAACCTTCGAATGCGGCCGAGCTGCTTGGCGTTGCCAACGTCAATGGTGCGCTAGTCGGCGGCGCCAGCCTGAAGGCCGCCGATTTCCTTGCGATCGCGACGGGCGCTCCCTAGCTAAATTGCGGCGGTTATTGGGGTGGCGTTGCCGGTCCCGATCGTGTAACACCGCGCAACTTCAGGAAAACCGCTGATAGCCCGAGCCGCTGGAACCCGGCGCTCTAGGCTTGCGACGGAAGGTCACAATGCAGACTGTCGTCATCGTCATCCACCTCATGATCGTCGCCGTGATGATCGGCGCCGTGCTGCTGCAGAAATCTGAGGGCGGCGGCCTTGGCATGGGTGGGGGCGCAGGCTTCATGTCGAGCCGCGGCACTGCCAACCTGCTGACGCGGACGACCGCAGTCTTGGCGGTGGTGTTCTTCGCGACCAGCCTGTTCCTGTCCTGGCATGCCGGTCTCAGCCGCCAGCCCGCTTCGATCATCGGCAACGGTGCGCCGGCGCCGGCGCAGCAGCCGGCAGGCGGCGCGCCGATTACGCCGCCGACCTCAGGCGGCATCCTGGATTCGCTGAAGAAGGCCGACGAGCAGCAGGGCCAGCAGGCACCTGCCGGTCCGCAGGCGCCGCGCTCGCAATAATGCGGGGTGGCTATTCAGGGCGACGGACTGGCACCCTGCATCAGGAACTCCCATTAACGGTCTGACAAAGCAGTAAAATTCACGTCACTCACAGCCCGGCATTTTGTTTGCCGGGACAACGCGAATCATTTTGGCGAATCGCCGACGTCGAGATAAAGGTTAAGCCCCATGGCGCGGTACATATTCATCACCGGCGGCGTGGTTTCTTCCCTCGGCAAGGGTCTGGCGTCAGCGGCACTCGGGGCCCTGCTGCAGGCACGCGGGTACAAGGTCCGCCTCCGTAAGCTCGATCCCTATCTCAACCTCGATCCCGGAACGATGTCTCCGTACCAGCACGGCGAAGTGTTCGTGACCGACGACGGAGCCGAGACCGATCTCGATCTCGGCCACTACGAGCGGTTCACCGGGCGGCCGGCGACCAAGGCCGACAACATCACCACCGGGCGCATCTACCAGGACATCATCTCAAAGGAACGTCGCGGCGATTATCTCGGCGCCACGATCCAGGTGGTCCCGCACGTCACCAACGCGATCAAGGAATTCGTGCTCGAGGGCAACGACGGCTATGATTTCGTCCTGGTCGAGATCGGCGGCACCGTGGGCGACATCGAGGGCCTGCCGTTCTTCGAGGCGATCCGCCAGCTCAAGAATGAACTGCCGCGCGACCATGCGGTCTACATTCATCTGACGCTTTTGCCGTACATCCCAAGTGCAGGCGAGCTCAAGACAAAACCGACGCAGCACTCGGTGAAGGAATTGCGCTCGATCGGCATCCAGCCGGATATCCTGCTTTGCCGCACCGATCGCGAAATTCCGAAGGAGGAGCGGCGCAAGCTGGGGTTGTTCTGCAACGTGCGCGAAAGCGCTGTGATCGAGGCGCGCGACGTCGACAACATCTATGCCGTGCCCGAGGCCTATCACGCCGCCGGCCTCGATGACGAGGTACTGGCCGCGTTCGGGATCGCGCCGAAGATTCCGCCGGCGCTGCAGAGCTGGCACGTCATCAACGAGCGTGTCCGCAACCCCGAAGGCGCGGTGACGATTGCGATCGTCGGCAAATACACCGGGATGAAGGACGCCTATAAGTCGCTGATCGAGGCGCTGTCCCACGGCGGCATCGCCAACAACGTGAAGGTTAATCTCGACTGGATCGAGAGCGAGGTGTTCGAGAACGAGGACCCGACGCCGTTCCTTGAGCACGTCAACGGCATCCTGGTGCCTGGCGGTTTCGGCCAGCGGGGCGCGGAAGGGAAGATCAAGGCGGCGCAATTCGCGCGCGAGCGCGACGTGCCATATTTCGGCATCTGCTTCGGCATGCAGATGGCCGTGATCGAGGCCGCGCGCAATCTGGTTGGTATCGAGCAGGCCAATTCCACCGAGTTCGGCCCGACGCCCGAACCCCTGGTCGGCCTGATGACGGAATGGCTGCGTGGCAACGAACTGGAAAAGCGGACGCAGCAGGGCGATCTCGGCGGCACCATGCGGCTCGGTGCGTACCCGGCGGTGCTCAAGCGCGGCAGCCGGGTGTCCGAAGTCTACGGCGGCGCCACCGAAATCTCCGAGCGCCACCGCCACCGCTACGAGGTCAACACCGCCTACAAGGACCGGCTCGAGCAGCACGGCCTGCGCTTCTCCGGTCTCTCACCCGATGGCGTGCTGCCGGAGATCGTGGAATACGAGGACCATCCCTGGTTCATCGGCGTGCAATTCCACCCCGAACTGAAATCACGCCCCTTCGAGCCGCACCCGCTTTTCGCATCCTTCATTCAGGCGGCCATAGCGCAGAGCAGGCTGGTCTAGGCCGTCATTCCGGGATGCGCCGAAGGCGCAGGCCCGGAATCCATCGGGCCGCAGACTACGGGGACAAATGGATTCCGGGTTCGCGCTGCGCCCCGGAATGACAGACCCTACAATCGAACCGCATGAAGTCATGCACGCACCGCCATGCGGCGTGCATGCCCCGATCAAGACAGTCTTCCTGGCAACCGCTATAACTGCCGCGGCTAACGCTATAAGAACAGGGAGGACTGCCGAATGATCTACGAAACCCGCGTCTATCGCTGCCTGCCGGGCCGGCTGCCGGCGCTGCTCAAGCGCTTCGAGACCACCACGCTCAAGCTGTGGGAGAAGCACGGAATCAAACAGGCCGGTTTCTTCACCACGCTGGTCGGCGAATCCAACCAGGAACTGACGTACCTGCTGGCCTGGGAATCGCTTGCCGAGCGCGAGAAGAAATGGACGGCGTTCCAGACCGATCCGGAATGGATTTCGGCGCGGGCGAAGACCGAAGAGGATGGGCAGATTGTCGGCAACATCGTCAACCAGCTGCTGGTGCCGACGGCGTTCTCTGCGCTGAAGTGAGGTTCAGCGCAACCCTGTATTGTTCCTGATGCGAACGGGGTTGATCCTGGTGTCGCGGACCGGCATGGTCCGCGCGAAACAGAGAGGACCTACCCTTTGAACGCCAAGACCTCGGCGGCACCGATTGTCAGCGTCGGCCCGGTCAAGTTCGGCAACGATCTGCCGATCTCGATCATCGCCGGGCCTTGCCAGCTCGAGAGCCGGGCGCATGCGCTGGAGGTCGCGGCTGCGCTGAAAGAGATCGCTGATCGCCTCAAGGTCGGGCTGGTCTACAAGACCTCCTTCGATAAGGCCAACCGCACCAGCGCATCCGCCGCGCGGGGCATCGGGCTGAAGCAGGCATTGCCGATCTTTGCCGAGATCCGGTCTTCGCTCGGCCTGCCGGTATTGACCGACGTGCACGAGCCTGCGCAGTGCGGGGAGGTGGCGACAGCGGTCGACGTGCTGCAGATTCCGGCGTTCCTATGCCGGCAGACCGATCTGCTGCTCGCTGCGGCGGCGACCGGAAAGGTCGTCAACGTCAAGAAGGGCCAGTTCCTCGCGCCCTGGGACATGGCCAATGTGGTTGCAAAACTGACCGGCGCCAACAATCCGAACGTGCTGGTGACGGAGCGTGGTGTATCCTTCGGCTACAACACGCTGGTCTCCGACATGCGCGCGCTGCCGATCCTGGCGCGCACCACCGGCGTGCCCATCGTCTTCGACGCCACGCATTCGGTGCAGCAGCCGGGCGGGAAGGGGGCATCCTCGGGCGGCGAGCGCGAATTCGTCCCCGTACTGGCGCGCGCGGCCGTGGCGGTCGGCGTTGCCGGCGTCTTCATCGAGACCCATCCCGATCCCGATCACGCCCCATCGGACGGGCCGAACATGGTGCCGCTCCGCGAATTCGAGGGGCTCATCAGGACACTGATGGATTTCGACGCGCTGGCCAAGAAGACCGCGGGATGAGGGGGCGGGTGCGAAGGCCGTGACTGCAACTGGCCGCCTGCCGCCGGCGCTCAACATCATTGCGATCGCGACCTTTGCCGCGAGTCTTTCCGCGCGTGCGCTCGATCCGGTGCTTCCGCATGTCGCCGACGAGTTCAGCGTCAGCATCGCTACCGCTGCAAGCTTTGCCGCCGTGTTCGCCTTCACCTTCGCGATCGTCCAGCCGCTGCTGGGCGCCGCTGCCGACCTGTTCGGCAAGGCGCGGCTGATGATCATCTGTCTCGTGCTGCTCGGGCTCGCCAACATTCTCGGCGCGCTGTCGACATCATTCCCGATGCTGTTCGCCACCCGCATTCTCGCCGGCATCGGTTCCGGCGGCGTGTTTCCGGTCGCGCTCGGGCTGACCAGCGACCTCGTGGCGCCCGACAAGCGCCAGGTCGCCATCGGGCGAACGCTGGCGGGTGCCATGACCGGTAACCTCCTGGGCGCTTCAGCCTCCGGCCTGATCGGCGACTTCCTCGGCTGGCGCGGCGTGCTGGCCGTGCTCGGCGCGATTGTCGTGCTGGCCTCGGTTGCGGTGCTCGCCGGCTTCCGCGGCGCGGAGCTTGCGCATGCGCCGAAGACGAGCCTTTCCGCCTTGAAGCATGGCTACCGTACCATCTTCACCAATCCGAACGCGCCGATCTGCTATTCGGCCGTCTTCATCGAAGGCTGCTGCGTGCTCGGCCTGTTTCCGTTCGTGGCGTCATTCCTGTTCGATCTCGGCGAAACCTCGCTGTCGATCGCGGGCATCGTCATCGCCGGGTTTGCGGTGGGCGGCCTGTTCTACACCATGACCGTGTCGCGCTTTCTCCCATGGCTCGGCGTCAGGGGCATGATGATTGCCGGCGCGACGCTGGTCGGCGTCCAGCTTGTTGCCGTCGCGTTCAGTCCCGGCTGGAAGATCCAGGCACTGAGCCTGCTGGCGATGGGTTGGGGCTTCTACATGATTCATGGCTGCCTGCAGGTCTTCGCTAGCGAATTGTCGGTGGAGGCGCGCGCGACCGCGATGTCGCTGCATTCGTTCTTCTTCTTCATGGGCCAGACCGTGGGGCCGATCGCCTATGGCTTTGGCCTCCAGCATGCCGGCAAGGCGCCGACCCTGCTGACATCGGCCGCGATCATGATCGCGCTGGGACTAGCCTGCGCCAAATTGCTGAAGCAGAGGATTCCGGGGGACGCCGCTGGTCGCCCGGACGTCGCTGCTTAGCCGCGCCCGCGATAGGGCGCCACGCCCTGGTCGGGGACCCAGACGCCCTTCGGCAGACGGCCGGTTTGGAAGAACACGTCGATCGTGATGCCGCCGCGCGGATACCAGTAGCCGCCGATGCGCAGCCATTTCGGCTTGATCTCGCTTGCGATCCGCTTGCCGATCATCACCGTGCAGTCCTCGTGGAAAGCGCCATGATTGCGAAAGCTGGCGGCATAGAGCTTCAGCGACTTGGACTCGAGCAGCCAGCGGCCCGGGACGTAGTCGATCACGAGATGCGCGAAATCCGGCTGGCCCGTCACCGGGCAGATCGAGGTGAATTCCGGCACGGCAAACCGCACCAGGTAATCGGCGCCTGCTTGCGGGTTGGGAACGCGGTCGAGCACAGCCTTGTCAGGGCTGTCGGGCCATTTGACGGCACGGCCGAGTTGCAGGGGTCTTTGCGCCATGAAATCTGTCCTTCGGGGATGGCTGACATGGACGCAAGCGGGGTTATTCGTCAACCGTCAAGGCGAGGACGCAAGCGTGTCAGATCGCTGACGAGCCAACAGGGTTGCGCCGGATCTATGCGGGCGCCGTCGTCTGAATCATGACAAGGCGGTCGTTGCCGGATTCTCCACCCCAGGTCTCGCCTGGCCGGCCATCGAGCTGCCGCACATTCGCGCCGGGCTTGTCGCTCGGGAACGAACGAAACGCCTCCGTCTGCGGATCGAAGCGCACGATCGCGTTGGCCGAGAAATCGGTGAGCCAGACCTTGTCCTTGTCATCGACATAGACCGCGTAAGCGCGCGGGTTGTCACCCGGCAATTTCCAGGTCTTCCACGAGCCATCGGCGGGATCGTGTATCGATACCTGGCCGCTGTTCCATTCGCTGATCCACAGGCGGCTTCGCGAATCCGACCAGATCCGCCGCGCGCCTTGCTTCGGCGTGGGCGGCTCGACCACGCTCGCTCGCCCTGTCACGAGATCGATCTTCGCAATGTGACTTCCCGCCAGCGAGGCGTACCAGACATCGCCTTTCGGGGTGACCGTGATGCCATAGGGGCCGACGCCTTTGGGCGCCTCGAATACTTTCATCTCGCCGGACTTCGGATCGAGCCGGCCGTAATAGCCGGACTGACCGGTGAACCAGTAGATTCCGCTCTTGTCGAACACGCCGGTATTGAGATTGGCGTAGGCGTATTTTTCGGGAAGGCGAAACAGCGTCACCTTGTGATCGCCGGGGTCGACACGCGCGATCGCATTCTGCCCACCCTCGGTGATCCACGGCGCGCCATCCGGGCCAAGGGTGACTCCGTGAGGCGCGGCACCTTGTCCGAGGTCGATTAGCTTGAAGGCGCCGTCCCGCGGATCGAGCCGGCCGAGCTTCCCATTGCGCTGTCCGCAGAACCAGATCGTGCCATCGAGGGCCGGCGTGACGTCGCGCGAGCCCATGCCGCGGGCTACCGGGAAATATTTCACAGGGAATGCACCCGCTTGGGCCTCCTGGGGACGGGCCTCGCGCAACACGGCGGGCGTGGCCAAAATTGCGGCAGCACTCGAGCTGAGAAACTGGCGTCGATTCATTGCGTTACCCCGGCTTTGTGAAACAATGGGCTAAAACGCGAAGATCAGCATAAACCTACCACATTGCCACGTCAGACGCGTGCCAAAGCGTCAGCGTTCACATTTGCTTGCATGCCGTGTATGACGCAGCGCATCCAACCAGAACCACACCTGAGGAAGTGCATCATGACCGCCATCGTCGACATCATTGGCCGCGAAATTCTCGATAGCCGCGGCAATCCCACGGTCGAGGTCGATGTGGTGCTGGAAGACGGTTCGTTCGGCCGCGCTGCGGTGCCGTCGGGCGCCTCCACCGGCGCGCACGAGGCGGTGGAACTGCGCGACGGCGCCAAGGCGCGCTATCTCGGCAAGGGCGTGCAGAAGGCTGTCGGAGCCATCAACGGCGAGATCTTCGAGGCGCTCAGCGACCACGCGGTCGAGGACCAGGTCCGGATCGACCAGATCATGATCGACCTCGACGGCACGCCGAACAAGAGCCGGTTAGGGGCCAATGCCATCCTCGGCGTCTCGCTCGCCTGTGCCAAGGCGGCGGCTGAATCCTTCGACATGCCGCTCTATCGCTATGTCGGCGGCACCTCGGCGCGGACGCTGCCGGTGCCGATGATGAACATCATCAATGGCGGCGTGCATGCCGACAACCCGATCGATTTCCAGGAATTCATGATCTTGCCGGTCGGTGCGGAAAGCTTTGCCGATGCCTTGCGCTGCGGCTCGGAAATCTTCCACACGTTGCGCAGCGAATTAAAGAAGGCCGGCCACAACACCAATGTCGGCGACGAAGGCGGCTTTGCGCCGAACCTGCCGTCCGCGGACGCCGCGCTGGATTTCGTCGTCAACGCGGTCGGCAAGGCCGGCTACAGGGCCGGCGATGACGTCATGCTCGGGCTCGACTGCGCGTCCACTGAATTCTTCAAGGACGGCAAGTATGTCTATGGCGGCGAAAACAAGACGCGCTCGCGCTCCGAGCAGGCGAAGTATCTCGCCGATCTCGTCTCGCGCTATCCGATCGTCACCATTGAGGACGGCATGTCCGAAGACGACATGGACGGCTGGAAGGAGCTGACCGATCTGATCGGCAGCAAGTGCCAGCTCGTCGGCGACGATCTCTTCGTCACCAATGTGACGCGCCTCGCCGATGGCATCAGGAGCGGTCGCGCCAATTCGATCCTGATCAAAGTCAACCAGATCGGCACGCTCACGGAGACACTTGCCGCCGTCGAGATGGCGCACAAGGCCGGCTACACCTCGGTGATGTCGCATCGCTCCGGCGAAACGGAAGACTCCACCATCGCCGATCTCGCGGTCGCCACCAATTGCGGACAGATCAAGACCGGCTCGCTGGCGCGCTCCGACCGGACCGCGAAGTACAACCAGCTCTTGCGCATCGAGCAGCAGCTCGGCAGGCAGGCGAAGTACGCGGGCAGGGCGGCATTCAAGGCGCTGGCATAACGCGGCGTGCTGAGCTGTTTGGCGCGGGCTTCGACCCTTGTTTGTTGCGGCCGCCCCGCCTAACTGGAGGCGGCCGGACAACAAGCAAGGGAGGGGTACGATGGCATCCGACGGCAAGACTGGACTTCAGCTCCGTTCGTTGATCAAGAAAAGCGGCGAGCTGGAAATCTCGCTTCTGGAGGTGCCAACACCTGAACCCGGTCCGGACGAGATCGTGGTCCGGGTCGAGGCCGCGCCGATCAATCCGTCCGACCTTGGGCTTCTGATCGGCCCCGCCGACCTCTCGACTGCCAAGGCCTCGGGCACCAAGGAATCTCCGATCATCACTGCGAAGGTGCCGGACGCGGCGCTCGGCGGGCTCGCAGCACGGCTCGACCAATCGATGCCGGTCGGCAATGAAGGAGCCGGCGTGGTGGTGAAGACCGGGTCGTCGGATGCGGCGAAGGCGCTGCTCGGCAAGACGGTCGCGCTGCTCGGCGGCGCCATGTATGCGCAATATCGTGTGGCGCGCACGAAGGACGTGCTGGTGTTGTCCGAGGGGACGACGCCTGCGGAGGGCGCCTCCTGCTTCGTCAATCCGCTGACCGCGCTCGGCATGACCGAGACGATGCGGCGAGAAGGCCACAAGGCGCTGGTGCATACGGCGGCGGCCTCCAATCTCGGCCAGATGCTGAACAGGATCTGCCTCAAGGACGGCATTCCCCTGGTCAACATCGTGCGCAGCAGGGCGCAGGCCGATATCCTTCACAAGATCGGGGCCAAATATGTCGTCGATTCCTCCGCGCCGACATTTCTCGACGATCTCACCAATGCGCTGGTCCAGACCGGCGCGACCATCGCCTTCGACGCGATCGGCGGCGGCAGGCTCGCCGGCCAGATCCTCAACGCGATGGAAGTCGCGATCAACAAGACCGCCAAGGAATACAGCCGCTATGGCTCGGCCGTGCACAAGCAGATCTATGTCTATGGCAGCCTCGACACCGGCCCGATCGAACTGCCGCGCGGTTTCGGCATGGCCTGGGGCGTCGGTGGCTGGCTCCTGACCTATTTCCTGCAGAGGCTGCCGCCGGCGGATTTCGCAAGATTGCGCCAGCGAGTGGTCGACGAACTCAAGACCACCTTTGCAAGCCATTACACGCAGGTGGTGTCGCTGCAGGAAGCGCTGTCGCTTGCCAACATCGCTGTTTATGCCAAGCGCGCCACCGGCGAGAAGTTCTTGATCAACCCAAACAAATAGGGCCGTAGCCCGGGTGGAGCGGAGCGTAACCCGGGCTACGGGGTGTCACGGTTTTCCGGTAGGCTCTTTTTTCCGAACGCTGTGTTTCCGCAATTGCACGTTCCATGCACTTGCATTCTTTTCGAGGTGGCGGCTTAAGTCGCCCGTCGAATTCGTCGATCGAAGGGAAACCAAATGGCCTACACCGTCGTCACCATCGCAGGCAGCCTGCGCAAGGAAAGCTTCTCGCTGAAGATTGCTCATGCGCTGGCGAAGCTGGCGCCGTCCTCGCTGAAGCTCGACGTCATTACCCCGCATGGCATTTCCTTCTTCAACCAGGACCTCGAGGCCAACCCGCCGGCCGACTGGCTGTCGTTCCGGGAGAAGCTGCAGCAGTCGAACGCCGTTCTGTTCGTGACGCCGGAATACAATCGTTCGATCCCCGGCGTCCTGAAGAATGCCATCGATGTCGGCTCGCGCCCCTATGGCAAGAGCTCGTTCAACGGCAAGCCGGTCGGCATCGTCGGCACCTCGCCGGGGCCCCTCGGTGGCGTGTCCGCCGCCAAGCACCTGCAGAACATCCTGCCGGGGATTGCGGGTCCAATCCTGCAGCAGCCGGAGATCTATCTGAACGGGATCGGCGACGCTTTCGACGCCAACGGTGAGCTCACCAAGGAGTCATTGCGGCCGGTGTTGCAGCAATACATCGACGCCTTCGCCGCCCACGTCGAGAAGCATAGCAAATAGCGCGTATTCCGCAAAGTTGGCCGCCGGTTTTGCGAAAAGAATAGGCGCAAAATAAAGGCCTTAGGGGTCCATTAACCGCGCCGTCTCAAGCTGGCGGCATGGTTTCCCGCACGCGCCTCAAATCGATCCTGACCGGGCTCGCCCTCTACACGATGGCGGCCCTGATGATCGGCTATTTCGGCGTCAACGCCTATACCGGCAAATACGGCCTGAATGCACGGCAGGAACTCGATCAGGAGATCATCGCGCTGACCTCCGAATTGGAGCGGCTGAAGAAGGAGCGCGTCGAAGGCGAGAAGCGCGTCTCGCTGCTCCGTTCCGAGAGCCTCGACCCCGACATGCTGGACGAGCGGGCCCGCTACCAGCTCGATTACGCCAACCCGCGCGACCTGGTGCGGACCTCCCGGCCAAACTGATTGTCGAACTTCTCCAATCGCCGTAACCTCCGTTCCGGGCCCGCGGCTAGCGGTCCGGCGTGTCTTGCGAATTTGACGAAGATCAAAAAAGCCATGGTGGGAATGCCCTATCCTTAAACAAAGGGAGGAATATCAGCGGGATGAAGGAGCTCAAGCTCACTCATCATGCGGCCCATGTCGAGGCCGCGATCGAATCGGGCCAGGCCGCGAGATCCGCGCTTGTTGCGTCGTGGCGACGCTCTTCCAGATTGCATCAGCTTGATCCCGCCGGAACGCGTCCGCCGCAACGGTTGACCGAGGTTGAGTTCCAGCAGGAGCGGCAGCGCGTCGCGCCGTTGCTGTGCGCCGCAAAAGCGAGCATGGATCGACTGCACCAGGCGGTGGGTGCCGCCGGCTGCTGTGTGCTGCTCGCCAATCACGACGGTATTCCGCTGGAGCGGCGCGGCAACGCGGCGGACGATTCCACTTTCGAGGAGTGGGGCTTGTGGACTGGTGCGATCTGGGACGAAGAGCATGAGGGCACCAATGGCATCGGCACCTGCCTGGTCGAGCAGCGCGTCCTGACGATCGACCGTGGACAGCATTTCTTCACCCGCAACACGCTCCTGAGCTGCACCGCGGCCCCGATCTATGACGAGCATGCAAGGCTCGTCGGTGTGCTCGATGTTTCCTCGTGTCGCGCCGACCGCACCGATGCATTCGCCAACCTGATTGCGCTCGCCGCAGGCGAAGCGGCGCGGCGCATCGAGGCCGAACTGTTCCGCAGCGCCTTTGCAAATGCTCGGATCGTCCTGACACCGCCGACCGAGGCCCATGGCGGCGGCTTATTGGCGATCGACGGGGACGACCTCGTGATCGGCGCCACGCGTTCGGCGCGGCTTGCCTTCGGGCTTGCGCCCGACTGTGCACTCCGGCCGGTTCCAGCGGCCGACTTGCTCAATGGCCGGGAAGGGCGCGGCGAGCATCTCGGCGACGCGCAGCGCGCGGTGCTGCAACGGGCGCTGGCACGTGCGCAGGGCAATGTCTCGGCCGCGGCGAAGGCGCTGGGCGTCAGCCGCGCCACCCTGCACCGCAAGCTGAAGCGCTTCGACGTCAAGGCGCATTAGGTGCCTCCGCGGTCCTGCCAATACAGCAGTGTGGAACACCGGCTGATTGGCCATGTGGCGCTCGACGGGCTGGGATCAGGTTGATAAGCCCCTCTCCGCAAGGAGAGTTTGAGTCGGGACATGACCGTTGCGATCGAGATGGGGCACACGACTGCCGGCGCCCCAGCGACTCTGGACCTCGAGGAATTGCTGGCGACCCGCCTCTTGGTGCAGGGCAATTCAGGCTCCGGCAAATCCCATCTGCTGCGCCGGCTCCTTGAACAGAGCACCGCCTGGGTGCAGCAGGCTATCATCGATCCCGAAGGCGACTTCGTGACGCTGGCCGATCGTTTCGGTCACCTCGTGATCGATGCGGAGGAACATACCGAGCGAGGCTTGCAGGTTGCCGGTGAGCGGGCGCGCATCCATCGCGTCTCGACAGTGCTCAATCTCGAGGGATTGGACGCGGAGAATCAGATGCGCCGCGCCGCCGCCTTCCTCGGCGGTCTCTTCGACGTCGAGCGCGACCACTGGTACCCGATGCTTGTGGTGGTGGACGAGGCGCAGCTGTTCGCACCGGCGGTCGCGGGGGAAGTTTCGGACGAGGCGCGCAAGCTCTCGCTCGGCGCCATGACGAACCTGATGTGCCGTGGCCGCAAACGTGGGCTTGCCGGCGTCATCGCAACCCAGCGACTTGCGAAGCTCGCCAAGAACGTCGCGGCCGAGGCGTCCAATTTCCTCATGGGCCGGACTTTCCTGGATATCGACATGGCGCGCGCCGCCGATCTCCTCGGCATGGAGCGGCGACAGGCAGAGGCCTTCCGGGACCTCGAGCGCGGACAATTCATGGCGCTGGGCCCGGCTCTGTCCCGCCGCCCCCTGGGGGGGCTGCGCATTGGTCCAACGGATACCCACGCGCGCAATGCGACTCCGCGACTGATGCCGCTGCCCGAAGCGACACTGGAAGATGCGCGTGCCGTCATCCTGGCAGCCCCGCCGCCCGAGGCCGGCCGGCCCCAGCGCCGGCCGGCGCCGGATCTTCTCGAGCAGCTCAGGGCGGCGAAGTCCGCCGTCTCAAATACCCGTCCCGAGCCGATTGAGCTGCCAGTCAGCGATGACGAACTGGCAGAGCGGCGTGAGCAGGTGGACCGTATCCTGAGCGCGGTCCTGGCTGAACCCGATGCGGGATTCCGCGCCATCGGCGTGCTCTATCAGGAGTTCGTGGTTCGCTGCCGGATCGAGGGCCTCGGTTCGGCGGTGCCGGACCTGAATGACTTCCGCCGCATGCTGACGCGCGCCCGCGCCGGGCTCGGCTCCGATCTGGTCGAGGATGATGCGTGGCAGGATGTCTCGGTCCGCGCCTCCATCCTGCCGGAGGATATGCAGGGCGTCTTCATGATGATTGCGCGCGCGGCGAAGGAGGGCTGGCCGTGCCCCAGCGATGCAGCGATTGCCCGCGCCTATGGGTCACACTCGCTCCGCCGCGCACAGCGTCTGCTGACGTATATCGAGGATCAGGGCCTCATCGTCTGCCAGCTTGACGGTGCAGGTCGAAGGACCGTGACACTCGTCGAACTGGCCTGGGCGACCGCCCCGGGCGACCCGAATGCCGAGGAACTGCCGGCGCAGCAAGATTGCAGCAGTGCATCTCCGTGATGTGCGGTCGAAGAGGGTCTAATAGGTCATCTAAACATTTGGCTCTCCCGATCGGCGGAAGGCGCTACGACGGCGCCCGCGCCGAGCCATGAGTGTCGCAAATCTGCGACAGGTCGGCCCCGTGTTCTGATGTCACCCAGCTGACATCCTTGCTTCCCCCCGACATGTTTTCCGCGCCGTCGCGCGGGATGAGCCGGCGATGGTCAGCAATCAAACGACAGCGGGAGTGAAGCATGAACAAGCCTGAATTCCTCACGACATCGACGAACCCCTTTGCTGAGCGCTACGACAATTTCATCGGCGGCAAATGGGTGGCGCCGCGCTCGGGCATGTATTTCGACAATGCCTCGCCGGTCACCGGCAAGGTGGTCTGCAAGATCGCGCGCTCGGATGCGCAGGACATCGAGCTCGCGCTGGATGCCGCACATGCCGCCAAGGACGCCTGGGGGCACTATAGCGTCGTCGAACGCGCCAACATCCTCAACCGGATCGCCGACCGCATGGAGGCGAACCTGGAGCGGCTCGCGATCGCCGAGACCTGGGACAACGGCAAGCCGATCCGCGAGACCCGCGCCGCCGACGTGCCGCTCGCGATCGATCATTTCCGCTATTTCGCCGGCGTCGTCCGCGCGCAGGAGGGGAGTCTCGCCGAAATCGACCACGACACGGTGGCCTATCATTTTCACGAGCCGCTTGGCGTGGTCGGCCAGATCATTCCTTGGAACTTCCCGCTGCTGATGGCATGCTGGAAACTGGCGCCGGCGCTTGCCGCCGGCAATTGCGTGGTGCTGAAGCCTGCCGAGCAGACGCCGGCCTCGATCATGGTGTGGATCGAACTCGTTGCCGACCTGCTGCCGCCCGGCGTCCTCAACATCGTCAACGGCTTCGGGCTCGAGGCTGGCAAGCCGCTGGCGTCGAGCCCGCGGATCGCCAAGATCGCCTTCACGGGCGAAACCACGACAGGCCGGCTGATCATGCAATACGCCAGCCAGAACCTGATCCCGGTCACACTCGAACTCGGCGGCAAGTCGCCGAACATCTTCTTCAAGGATGTGGCGGCGGAGGATGACGATTTCCTCGACAAGGCGATCGAGGGTTTTGTGATGTTCGCGCTCAACCAGGGCGAGGTCTGCACCTGTCCGAGCCGGGCGCTGGTGCAGGAATCGATCTATGAGCGCTTCATGGAGAAGGCGCTGGCGCGCGTCTCCGCGATCCAGCAAGGCGACCCGCGCAACTCCGCCACCATGATCGGTGCCCAGGCCTCGAACGAGCAATTGGAGAAGATTCTCTCCTATATCGACATCGGCCGGAAGGAAGGCGCCAAGCTTCTGACCGGCGGTGCGCGGGCCATGCTTGGTGGCGATCTCGAAGGCGGCTTCTATGTCCAGCCCACCGTGTTCGAGGGCAACAACCGGATGCGGATCTTCCAGGAGGAGATATTTGGCCCGGTCGTGTCCGTGACGACGTTCAAGACCGATGACGAGGCGCTGGCCATCGCCAACGACACGCTCTATGGCCTTGGCGCCGGCGTCTGGAGCCGCGATGCGAACCGCTGCTACCGGTTTGGGCGGGCGATCCAGGCCGGACGCGTCTGGACCAACTGCTACCACGCCTACCCCGCGCATGCGGCGTTCGGCGGCTACAAGCAGTCGGGCATCGGCCGCGAGACTCACAAGATGATGCTCGACCACTATCAGCAGACCAAGAATCTCCTGGTCAGCTACAGCCCCAAGAAGCTCGGCTTCTTCTGATACGGGGATCGTGATGACGGCGCGACCTCTGTCGCGCCGTCATCACGCAATGAAATTCCGAGTGACATCGATCGATAGCAATGTTTTGATCCGCGCTGCACTGCGGCAATAGCAATTGCCGTGCGACATCACGCAGTCCTTCCACGGCCATTTGAGTTGGGATAGAGAGGCCAACTCGTCCCTCTCATCGGGCGGTGGGTGCTGGGTGAAGGTTGAGGTCGCTACCTTGCAGCAACGCGCTTACGAGGGTGAGTCATTTCAGTTTGGGCCGTTTCGTCTGACCGTGTCTGAAAGGCTGCTGATGAACGGAGACGTGCAGGTGCCCCTGGGCAGCCGCGCGCTCGATGTTCTGATTGCTTTGGTGGAACGGGCAGGGGAAGTCGTCAGCCATGGGGACCTGATCAAAAGGGTTTGGCCCGATGTGATCGTCGAAGAGGCCAGCCTTCGGGTTTCGGTTGCGGGGATCCGCAAAGCGCTCGGCGATGGTCGCGACGGTGCGCGCTACATCACCAACGTTCCCGGACGCGGATATTGCTTCGTGGCACCGGTCCAGCGCTCGGTGCAAGGTGGCCGGTCCACGGCTGCACCTGTCGGGCGCGGCAAGATCCAGACCCTCCCTGCGGGTTTGCAGCGAATGGTTGGCCGCGACGAGACTGTCGAAGCCTTGCGCTTGGAAGTAGTGTCTCGACGGTTCGTCAGCATCGTCGGACCCGGCGGGGTCGGCAAGACGACAGTGGCTGTCGCTATTGCGCATAGGCTGGCGGATGAGTTCCGCGAAGCGGTCTGCTTCGTGGACCTCAGCGCGCTGCAGGAGGGCGCGCTCGTGGTTCCGGCCGTCGCTTCAGTCGTTGGATGCCTGGAGCATACGCAGGACTCGCTATCGCGGCTGCTCGCATTCCTTGCCGATAAGCGTCTTCTGCTGGTTCTCGATAGCTGCGAGCATGTGATTGAGGCCGTCGCCGTCCTGGCGGAGGGGCTTTTCCGCGAAGCGCCGCTTGTCCACATTATCGCGACCAGCCGCGAATCCCTCCGCGTTGAGGGCGAGAACGTCCACCCACTTCGCTCCCTCGACAGTCCAAGAGGCGCGGCGTCGCTGACGGCGGCCGAGGCACTGGCCTCGCCTGCTGTGCAGCTCTTCATGGAACGCGCCGCTGCCGGCGGATATCGGGACGAGCTTACCGACGAGGACGCGCCCATCGTCGCCGACATTTGTCGCCAGCTTGACGGGATGCCGCTCGCGATCGAGTTGACGGCCAGCAGGGCGAGCACTTACGGCATCGGTGGACTGGCAGAACTGATCGGTGACCGCTTGATGCTGCTTTGGCAGGGGCGGCGCAGCGTGCCGCGACACCAGACGCTGCAGGCCATGCTCGACTGGAGCTACGATCTCCTGTCGGAGCGCGAGAAAGCGGTCTTATCCGCGCTATCCGTGTTTGTCGGTGCGTTCACCATGGAGATGGCGCAAGCCGTCGTAGCAGACGCGGACCGCGATGAACTGCAGCTTGTAAACGCCATCGCAAGCCTGGTCGACAAGTCGTTGATCTCGGTCTCGCTGACGGGAGGCGCAAGCCCGTACCGGCTGCTTGATGCGACGCGGGCCTATGCCGCGGTCAAATTGAAGGAGCAGGGGGCGGCGAACGCAACGGCAAGACGGCATGCGCTCTACCACGCAGAACGCCTCGCGGGACTCCGGACCAGCGTCTTGAAGGATCGCGATCTAACGCCTTACTCGCGGCACATAGGCGACATCAGAGCGGCGCTCGAGTGGAGTTTTTCGCCGTCCGGCGACAGGTCGGTTGGGGTGGCGCTGGGCGCAGGCGCAGTGCCCCTGCTCCTTGGAATGTCGATGCTGCGCGAGTGCCGCTGGTGGAGCCTGCAAACGCTGCGTGCGCTGTCAGAGGAAGATCGCGGGACAAAGCTCGAATTGGGGCTGCAACTGTCCTTGGCGACATCGTCGAACCACGCTCATAGCGACAGCGGGGAGGTGGGAGCGGCACTGGAGCGTGGACTGAACCTCGCCGATTCGATGGGGGAAGCCGGGTACCAGTTGGAATTGCTGGCCGGTCTCAACCTTTATTGCGCACGGCTTGCGGATTTCGGCCGCTCCCTGGCAGCCGCGCAACGCTACGCTGCCATAGCCCGGGAATTGGGCCGGCCGCGGGAAGTCGTGATGGCCGAGTGGATGCTTGGTGCGAGTTATCATCTGGTGGGAGACCAGGCTGCTGCGCGGCAGAGCTATAAAAGCGGCTTCGAGCACGCAGCGGCTGCCGGCGTGAGCGAGCTGGATTCCTTCGGATACGATCACCAGGTGAGAGCGTTGGTCGGCTACGCGCGGACATTGTGGGATTGTGGCCTTCCAGATCAGGCGGCTCAATTCGCATATAGAGCGATCGAGATCGCGGAAAGCAAGGAGCATCCTGTCTCGCTTTGCATCTGCCTTGTCTATGTGGCGCCGGTGTTTCTGTGGCGGGGAGATCGGCAGATCGCGGAAGACCTCGTAGAACGTCTTATTGCCTACGCTGGCAGGTACTCGCTCACCATGTACAAGGCCGGCGGCCTGGGCTTGCGAGGGGCGCTTGTGCTGGAGAGCGGCGATACCGAGCTTGGCATCAAGACCTTGCGTGAAGCGTTGTCCATCTTGCGAACCGAGCAGCGGAACATCCTCTTGTCATCCAATTCGCGCGCCTTGGCCGAAGGTCTCGCCCGCACCGGAAGATCGGCAGAAGCCGCCAGCATTATCGATGCGGCCATCGCCGACGCGATGCGCGGCTCCGGCACCTTCGAACTGCCGGATTTGCTGCGGGCTCGCGCGACGGTGCTGCTCGCGGCGTCACCGGCGAACTGGCCGGCCGCGGAGGCCTCGCTCAAGGACTCGCTTGACAACGCCAGGCGACAGCACGCTCTTGGGTGGGAGCTGCGTTCAGCGACGGAATTGGCGCGCTTGTGGATGGAGCATGGGCGCGTGGACGAAGCACGGGCGCTGCTCGGAGACGTGTACGGACAATTCACGGAAGGATTCGAAACTGCCGACCTGAAAGAGGCAGAACGTCAGCTTCACGTTCTCGGAGTCCGGACGTCCAGCCCTTGAGGTACTTCGCTCTCGCGGGCGGCCGGCCACGTCCCCATAGGCTTGTCACGTCCAGGGCGCAGAATTCAGCGGATGCTGCGGCGCAGCATCCGAACCCGGCGTGCGGCTTTACACTCTCTTACATCAATAAACTCGCCGCCAGTCCGGTGTTGCTCCACTCTGCGTTCGCGTGATCCGCGGAGCAATGGCCATGTCACCACGCTTCCCCTTGCCACCTTTCACTTGGGACACCGCTACGGAGAAAGTTCGAGCGATCGAGGACTGCTGGAATAGCCGCGAGCCCGCCCGGGTGGCATTGGCCTACACCATCGACAGCTTCTGGCGAAATCACCTCGAGTTTCTCTCCGGACGCGCCGCCATCGAAGCGTTTTTGGCGCGCAAATGGGCAGAGCAGTTGGAGTACCGGCTGATCAACGAGGTCTGGGCCTTTACCGACAATCGGATCGCAGCGCGGTTTGCCTATGAATACTGCGACAGGGGAGGAAGTTGGTTCAGGGCCTATGGAAACGAGAATTGGGAGCTCGATCCGGATGGGCTGATACGACGGCGTCTCGCCAGCATCAACGAATATCCGATCGCTGAGACCGACCGGATGTTCCTGTGGCAGCTGGGACGCAGGCCCGATGACCACCCCGAGCTTAGCGATTTCGACTTCTGAGACGCTTGAAGCAATCCGTCCGAGTGATTCAGCGATGACGACACAGTTCAACCGGTTTGATCTGAACCTCCTGCGCGTCTTCCACGCCATCATGGCGGAACGAAGCGTGTTGCGCGCGGCCCAGAGGATTTGCCTTAGTCAGTCGGCCGTCAGCCACGCTCTCGCGCGGCTGCGAGAGATGCTGGACGACGAATTGTTCGTCCGCACGGCAACCGGAATGCAGCCGACTGCGCGTGCGCTCGCCATGGCTCCATTGATCTGCCAGGCATGGAAATCGCTGGAAGCGGCGATCGGTCTGCCCAGATTCGAGCCCGGCAAATCGGCCACGCGGTTCACGATCGCGGTGAGCGATTTTGTGACCGCGGTTATGGCACCTGATCTCCTCCGCCTGTTGAGGCAAGAGGCGCCGTTTGTCGATCTCGTGATCCGCCCGGACTCTCGGATCGATTTGACCGAGCAGATCGATCGCGGACAGATCGACGCCGCAATCGGAACCTTCTCGGACATTCCGGCGCGCTTCCAGTCGAGCTGGCTGTTCGCGTATGACGATGTTCTGATCGCCCATTCTTCGCGGAAGCTTGGCAGGCTGTCGCTGGAATCGCTGTCCCGCCTGTCTATCGCCGCGGTGTCGCTGCATGGCGAGCACGAAGGGCTCGTAAACGGTTTTGTGTCCGAACGTGGATTGGCTCGCCGATCGGAAATGTACGATCGAGCGGCCCTCGAACAGGCCTTCGCCGGATCGCAGCAGGCCCCGCGTATCGCGATTTCACTGTCGCACTTTCTTGCGCTGCCTGCTCTGCTCGCGGAATCCGAACTCACCGCGATCGTACCTCGACCACTCGCGAGGTCATTGGCCTGCATCCACCCGTTGTCGACGTACGAGCTGCCCTACAAGACGAGCTTGATGGACGTCGGCGTTCTCTGGCATGAGCGCAACACAAGCGATGCGCCGCAGCAGTGGCTGCGAGAGATGCTGAGGCGGGCAACCGGATCGCTGCGCGCAAGTCCCGCTCGTTTCCCATCAACCGCCATATGTCCGTCGCCTCCAGCGACTTCTGCGGAGCGTTGTGTTGCACGAGTATTGTCGCCCGCCAACGAGGTGGTTGGGGTATGAATACAGACGGAACTGCTTTCTCACGAGGCCGGCGTCAGGCCCCTCGGCCTGCCTAGCGGGTCCAACGGAACCGCCGGCGGGCAAAGCCGCGGCCAGGGGCACTGGCTCCCGGCCGGGGGCAGGATGTGATAATGCGGCGCCTTGGCTGGCCGGCTTCCGTCGGCCGTGCATTGCGCCTGCTCGCATCGCGGCGCCGAACCGGACCACGAATGACCGCGCTGTCCCAAGATATGACCGCCGAGCTGAGGCGCAGGATCGACGAGCTCGAGCAGCAATTGCAGTCCGGCGCCGCAGAGAAGGCTCGTTTGCAAAGCGAGCTTGCGATCGCGCGTGATCACCAGAGCGCCAGCGCCGCGATCCTGCGCACCATCGCGGCTTCCCCCTCCGATGCCCGGCCGGTGTTCGAGGCGATCGCATCCAGCTCCAAGCGCCTGCTCGGCACCTTCTCCGCCACCGTGCTCCAATTCATCGGTGATGAGCTTCATCTGGTGGCGTACACGCCGACCAGCCCCGATGCGGATGAAGTATTGCAGGCATCATTCCCCCGACAGATCGCGGACTTTCCGACCTTTGCCCTGGTTCGCAGTGGCGAGACGGTTCAATTTCCGGACAGCGAGGCCGACGACGTCCCGCAATTGAACAGGGATCTGGCAAGGCTGCGCGGCTTCCGCAGCGTCTTGTTCACGCCGCTGATGAATCGGGGGACGCCCGTCGGCATGATCAGCGTGACGCGCGCCGAGCCGGGCGCGTTTGCCGCGGATCACGTGCAATTGCTGCAGACCTTCGCCGATCAGGCCGTGATCGCGATCGAGAACGCGCGTCTGTTCAACGAGACCCGGGAAGCGCTGGAGCGGCAAACCGCCACCGCCGATATCCTGAAAGTGATGGCAGGTTCTCCCTCCGACGTGCAGCCGGTGTTCGAGGCCATCGCCGCCAACGCCAACCGGCTGATCGGCGGCTTTTCCACCGCGGTGCTTCGCTATGTCGACGGCTGCGCCCATCTGGCGGCCTTCACGCCGACCGAGCCGGCCGGCGATCGAGTCCTGCAAGCGGCGTTCCCGGTGCCGCTCGCTCAATTTCCGCCCTGCCAGCTCGTGGCGGACGGTGCGGCAGCGCAACTGCCCGACACCGAGCTCGAGCCGGCCGCGCGGGATATCGCACGTGCACGCGGCTATCGCAGCATGTTGTTCGCCCCGCTGGTGAGCGAGAGCCAGGTCATCGGTATCATCATCACCACGCGCCGGCCGACCGGCGCGTTCGGCGAACACCAGGTCCGCCTCTTGCAGACCTTCGCCGACCAGGCCGTGATCGCGATCAAGAATGTCGGCCTGTTCAATGCGACGAGGGAAGCACTGGAGCGGCAGACCGCGACCGCCGAGATTCTCAATGTCATCGCAAGTTCGCCAACCGACGTGCAGCCGGTATTCAACGCCATCGCCGAAAGTGCGAGGCGGCTGCTGGGCGGCCAAACGGCGCTCGTCACGCGTGTTGTCGATAGCATGCTGCATCTGGCAGCCCGCACAGCGGGAAGCGAAGCCGGACACAGGGAGATAGAGAATTCATTCCCGAGCCCGCTTACGTCCTCGGGAATTCACAGCCGGGTCGCGCTGAGTTCAACGATCGCCTTCCGCACTGATATCGAAACCGAGCCCGATGTCTCTCGAGCAGTCAAGGACATGGCGCGCGTCAGAGGATATCGAAGCATCATCGTCGTGCCGATGCTGCGCGAAGGCGTTGCGATCGGCACGATTGGTGTTTCGCGCGCTGAACCGGGAGCCTTTGCCGACAACCAGATCGCCCTGCTCAGGACATTTGCCGATCAGGCCGTGATCGCCATCGAGAACACCCGGCTGTTCAACGAGGTGCAGGCCAAGACCCGCGATCTGCAGGAAGCCCTCACCTACCAAACCGGCAGCGCCAACATCCTGAAGGTGATTGCCTCCTCGCCGACAGATGTCGGGCCGGCATTGAAGGCAATCGTCGAAAGCGCCTGCGAGCTTTGCGATGCCTATGACGCTGCAGTGGTGCTAAAGGACGGCGACGATCTCCGCTTCAGCGCCCATCACGGGCCGATCGAGATCAATGTCGAGAAATGGCCGATCAGCCGCGGGTGGACTGCCGGCCGCGCTTTTCTCGACGGCAAGCCGGTGCATTTGCGCGACTCAATGTCGGAGGAAGGCAATGGATTTCCGGACAGCAAGGCGCTGACCGAGCGCTCCGGGGCTCGCATTCGCACCGTACTGTCGGTACCGCTGTTGCGCGACGACGAAAGCATCGGCGCGATCCTGCTCCGTCGCAACGAGGTGCACCCGTTCACCGACAAGCAGATCGGACTCCTGCAGACCTTCGCCGACCAGGCAGTGATTGCGATTGGCAATGTCCGCCTGTTCGAGGAAGTGCGGGCCCGCACCAAGGAGCTTGCAAAATCCCTCGACGATTTGCGGGCTGCGCAGGATCGCCTGATCCAGACCGAGAAGCTGGCTTCCCTCGGTCAGCTCACGGCCGGCATTGCGCATGAGATCAAGAATCCGCTCAACTTCGTCAATAATTTTGCCGCACTTTCGGCGGAACTGACGGGCGAATTGAGCGATTTGCTTGCATCAGCGGCACTCGACGACAACATTCGTGGCGAGGTCGATGAATTGAGCGGCCTCCTGAAGGACAATCTGCAAAAGATCGCGCAGCACGGCCAGCGCGCCGATTCCATCGTCAAGAACATGCTCCTGCATTCGCGAGAGGGCAGCGGCGAGCACAAGCCGACCGACGTGAACGCTCTGGTCGAGGAGAGCCTCAATCTGGCCTATCACGGCGCGCGCGCCGAGAAGCCGCAGTTCAACGTTACGCTCAGTCGCGAGCTCGATCCTGACGTCGGCACGGCCGAGGTGTTTCCGCAGGAGATCACGCGGGTCCTGCTGAACCTGATTTCCAACGGCTTTTATGCGGTCGCCAAGCGCGGCAGCGAAAATGGTCCCGAGTTTGAACCTGCGCTCAGTGCCAGCACACATAGCCGTGGCGAATACGTCGAAATCCGCATCCGCGACAACGGCGTCGGCATTCCGCCCGAGGTAAAGGAGAAGATGTTCAACCCGTTCTTCACGACCAAGCCGCCAGGCGAAGGCACCGGACTCGGACTTTCCATGAGCCATGACATCATCGTAAAGCAGCATGGCGGCACGATCAGTGTCGAGAGCGAGCCCGGCGAGTTTACCGAGTTCACCATCCTGCTGCCGCGCAGAAGCTATTTTTTGGATAATTCCAGAGGTAAGCCGTGAGTGTGATGGTTCTGGTGGTAGATGACGAGCCCGACGTGGAGGCCTTGTTTCGCCAGCAATTTCGCCGCGATCTCCGGGCCCAGCGTTTCGTGATGGATTTCGCCGGGTCGGCGTCGGAGGCCTTGACGCGCGTCACCGACGTCGGCGAGCACTCGCTGATCCTGATTTTCTCCGACATCAACATGCCCGGGATGAGCGGGCTGGAGATGTTGCCGGAGGTCCGCGCCCGGCGGCCTGACGTTCCCGTGATCATGATCACGGCCTACGGAGATGCCGCGACGCGCAACAGGGCGCTGGAGCGAGGCGCGGAGGGCCTATTAACCAAGCCGATCGACTTCGGTCAGGTCCGGCACGAGATCGACGCGCGGCTGGAACAGACCGCATGACCGCCACCATCCTCGTAGTCGACGACGAGCCCGATCTGGAGACGCTCGTGCTCCAGAAATTCCGCAGGCAGATTCGCGACGGGCTGGTGAACTTCGTCTTCGCGCGTGACGGCCTTGAGGCCCTGCAGTCGATCGAGCAGCATCCTCACGTCGATCTTGTGGTCTGCGACATCGCCATGCCGCGCATGGATGGCCTGTCGCTGCTCGCGAAACTGCAGGAGGCGGAGGACAAGAAGTCGACCATCATCGTCTCGGCCTACGGCGACATGAGCAACATACGCACCGCGATGAATCGGGGTGCATTCGACTTCCTGACCAAGCCGATCGATTTTGCCGACCTCGAAATGACGATCCAGAAGACGATGCGTCACATCGAGGTCCTGCGCGAGGCGCGCCGCCGTCAGATCGAAGCGGAGCGCGCCCACGCTTCGCTGTCGCGCTATTTCTCGCCCGAGCTCGCCAAGCGTCTTGTCGCCGGGGGCGGCAGCGACATGGAGGTGCGCTGGCGCGAGATCGCGGTGATCTTCACCGATATCACGGGCTTTACCTCGCTGGTCGAGACCGCCGCGCCGGAGGTGCTGGCGGAGCTACTCAACGAATATGTCGGTGGTCTGACAGATGTCGTCTTCGCGCATGAAGGAACGGTAGCGAAGGTGATCGGCGATGCGATCCAGGTGCTGTTCAATGCGCCTGGCGATCAGCCGGACTACGCGACCCGCGCCATTGCCTGCGCCCAGGCGCTCGATGAATGGGCCGAGGCGTTTCGCGGGCGCTGGAAAGAGAGAGGCGTGGATTTCGGCGTCACACGGATCGGCGTCCACGCCGGCCCCGCGCTGGTCGGCAATTTCGGCGGCAACCGCTTCTTCGACTACACGGCCTATGGCGACACGATCAACACGGCAGCCAGGCTGGAAGCTGCGAACAAGGCGCTGGGCACACGGATCTGCGTCAGTGGTGCGGTCGCAAGCGCGGCAGAGGAATTCAAGGGGCGGCCGATCGGCGATCTTGTCCTGCGCGGCCGCAGCGAGCCATTGCGCGCTCACGAGCCTTTATCGGCGGCGGAATTCGATGCGCCGGCCACAACGCAATATGCGATCGCCTTTGCCAAGCTCGAGTCGGGCGACGCCGCGGCCATGCCGGCTTTCGCGGCACTGGTCGGAACGCATGCCGATGATCCGCTCGCCAGCTATCATTTGAGGCGGCTGCTCAATGGCGCCAAAGGCGTCCGCATCGAGCTCGACTGACAGGAGCCGACATGGAGAACTGCGCTCGGGCACCTTGTTGCATTGGCGAGGCGTTCCCATAGTCATTCGCACCGCGATCTGATCGAAGTATAACGACTCGACGTTAAGGGGTGTCCAATGGCGGAAAGTATCGATGGTCAGGCAAGCGCCCAACAGGCCGGGTTTCCGGGTGTCACACGTAAGGTTCTCGAACGTCTTCCATTGCCCGGCGATCATCGGGAACTGGTCGTGGTTGAGGTGACCTATCCACCTGGTGGCGCAGCTCCGCTTCACCGACATCCCGTTGGGGGAGTGGTCTTCATCATCGAAGGTGTTGCCGAGTCGGCCTATGGCAGCGATGATCCGCGGCAGTATCGAGCGGGCGAGACCTTGCAGGATCGGGCCGATATTCCGCACACTCTCTTTCGCAATTGTGACCCGGAACGGCCGCTCCGCTTTCTGACCATCTACGCGCTCGAACCTGGACGCTCCTACACGATGGAGCCGTGAGGCTTTTACTCGCAACGTCAGCCGCGCCGTCTTGATCGCAGCGACGTCTATCTTCTTCATGCCCATCATCGCATCAAATGCGCGCTTCGCTTCATCACCGCCAGCCGCTAGCGCCTCGGTCAGCACGCGCGGCGTGATTTGCCAGGAGATGCCCCATTTGTCTTTGCACCAGCCGCGAGACCCACAAGATGATGCTCGACCACGATCAGCAGACCAAGGATCTCCTGGTCAACTACAGCCCCAAGAAGCTCGGCTTCTTCTGACGCGCCACCGTGAGGGCGGCAAACAAGCTGCCGCCTTTGCCAGATAAAGGTGGTTCAACTCTGCTCAGAAATGGTAGCCGACGGCGGCGCCGATAGCGCGGCGGTGTACTCGCCTCAGTAACGGAAGCCGTTCGGACGAGCGGCGGCATCGGTCTTGGCCTTACTGCAGCCCAGGCCGTCATCCGCGGCCATGGCGCGGCATTGCACATCCATAACCGCCCTGAAGGCGGATTGGAGGCCATTGTCACGTTACCTCGGCCCTCCGCGGGTTCTGGTCACACGTGAACCACGAATCCTTTCCGCATCCGCTCCAAACTTCTAGCCCGCGTAGATCAGGCAGCGCGCCCGCATCTCGCGATTGCGGACGGCGAGACGTCTGCCCGCGCCATGGTCGCGCAATGAAATTCCGAACGAACGCATCAATCGATAGCAATATTTTGATCTGCGCTGCACTGCGGCATAAGCAATATTCCACCCGGCGCACGCAATCCTTCCACGGCCGTTTGAGTTGGGCTAGAGAGGGCCAAATCGTCCCCTCTCATCCGGAAATGCCATGGCCGCACCCAAGAAAAGCGTCACAAAGGAAGCAGGGCAGGAGAAGGGGAACGGCTCCCCGCCGGAATTCACCAGAGAACAGGAACTTCGCGCGCTGCGCGACATGCTCCTGATTCGGCGCTTCGAGGAGAAGGCCGGCCAGCTCTACGGCATGGGTGCGATCGGCGGCTTCTGCCATCTCTATATCGGCCAGGAGGCCGTCGTCGTCGGCATGCAGATGACCCTGAAGAAGGGTGACCAGGTCATAACGGGGTACCGAGACCACGGGCACATGCTCGCGTGCGGCATGGATCCCAAGGGCGTGATGGCCGAACTCACTGGACGCCGCGGCGGCTATTCCAAGGGCAAGGGCGGCTCAATGCACATGTTCAGCGTGGCCGAGCACTTTTACGGCGGCCACGGCATCGTCGGCGCGCAGGTCTCGCTCGGCACCGGTCTCGCCTTCGCCAACCGCTACCGGGAAAACGATTTCGTGAGCCTGGCCTATTTTGGCGACGGCGCCGCCAACCAAGGCCAGGTCTATGAAAGCTTCAACATGGCCGAGCTGTGGAAGCTGCCGGTCGTCTACATCATCGAGAACAACCGTTATGCCATGGGCACCTCGGTGACGCGCTCCTCGGCGCAAACCGATTTCTCCAAGCGCGGCCTCTCTTTCAACATCCCGGGCCAGCAGGTCGACGGCATGGACGTCCGTGCCGTGAAAGCCGCCGGTGACGAGGCGGTTGCTTGGTGCCGCGCGGGCAAGGGTCCCTATATCCTGGAGATGCAGACCTACCGCTATCGCGGCCACTCGATGTCCGATCCGGCCAAGTACCGGACCCGGGAGGAGGTGGAGAAGGTCCGCCATGACCAAGACCCGATCGAGCAGGTGCGCAATCGCCTGCTTGCCGGCGGAGTGAGCGAGCAGGACTTGAAGTCGATCGACGGCGAGGTGCGTGACATCATCAATGGCGCCGCCGACTTTGCCCAGCACGATCCCGAGCCCGATCCGTCCGAGCTCTACACCGACGTCTACCGCTAAGCGCAGACTGAAAACGAAAGAGTGATCCGGGAGCCGATATGCCCATTCAAGTTCTCATGCCTGCGCTGTCGCCCACGATGGAGAAGGGCAACCTCGCCAAATGGCTGAAAAAGGAAGGCGAGCTGATCAAGTCCGGCGATGTCATCGCCGAGATCGAGACCGATAAAGCCACCATGGAGGTCGAAGCGACCGATGAGGGCACGCTCGGCAAGATCCTGATCCCGGAAGGCACTGCCGACGTCGCCGTCAACACGCCGATTGCGACCATCCTGGCCGACGGCGAAAGCGCCTCCGATCTCGCCAAGGCCGCCAGCCCGGCAAAGCAGGAGAAGGCAGCCGAGTCCGCACCTCCTGCGGCGGCCAAGACCGAGGCGCCTGCACCCAAGGCGGAAGAGAAAACGCCGGCCGCGCCGAAGGCCGTCAGCGAGCCCGAGCCGGAGGTACCCGCCGGCACCGAGATGATGACCCAGACCATCCGCGAAGCCCTGCGTGACGCCATGGCGGAGGAGATGCGGCGCGATCCGGATGTCTTCCTGATAGGCGAGGAGGTCGCCGAATATCAGGGCGCCTACAAGGTGAGCCAAGGGCTGCTGCAGGAGTTCGGCGCAAGGCGCGTCATCGACACGCCGATCACCGAGCATGGCTTTGCCGGCATCGGCATCGGTGCGGCGATGGCGGGCCTCAAGCCGGTCGTCGAGTTCATGACCTTCAACTTCGCCATGCAGGCGATGGACCAGCTGATCAACTCCGCCGCCAAGACGCTCTATATGTCCGGCGGCCAGATGGGTTGCTCGATCGTGTTCCGCGGACCGAACGGCGCCGCGGCGCGCGTTGCCGCCCAGCATAGCCAGGACTATTCGTCCTGGTACTCGCACATCCCGGGGCTGAAGGTGGTCGCGCCGTTCTCGGCCGCCGACTACAAGGGCCTCTTGAAGGCTGCGATCCGCGATCCCAATCCGGTGATCTTCCTCGAGAACGAGGTGCTGTACGGTCATTCCGGCGAGGTGCCGAAGCTCGACGATTACATCGTGCCGATCGGCAAGGCGCGCGTCGCTCGCAAGGGCCAGCATGTCACGATCATTTCCTGGTCCAACGGCATGACCTATTCGCTGAAGGCGGCCGACGAACTCGCCAAAGAAGGCATTGAGGCGGAAGTGGTCGACCTGCGCACGCTGCGCCCGATGGACACCGAGACTATCGTCGCCTCGATCCAGAAGACCGGCCGCGCGGTGACGGTCGAGGAGGGCTGGCAGCAGAGCGGCGTCGGCGCCGAGATCGCCGCCCGCATCATGGAGCATGCCTTCGATTACCTGGATGCACCGGTTGCGCGCGTATCCGGCAAGGACGTGCCGATGCCCTACGCGGCCAATCTCGAGAAGATGGCTTTGCCTTCAGTCGCCGAGGTGGTGGAAGCCGCCAAGGCCGTTTGTTACCGGTGACGCATGGCGGGCCCGCAGGAACAGCCATTACCGCCTGACGTGATGGGTCGCGATGATGCGATCGAGGTGCTGCGCGCCTTTGTTGTCGACGGCGGACTCTCCATCGCCTTCCAGCGCGCCTTTGAGGAGCCGGATACCTGGGGCCTGATGCTGGTCGACATCGCCCGTCACGCCGCGCGCGCCTATGCGCGGGAGAGCGAGTACACCGAGGAAGAGGCGCTCGCTCGCATCATCGACATGTTCGAGGCTGAGGTCGCGCGGCCGACCGATCCGGGCAGCACCACGCCGCGATCGAAACAGGGGCATTGATCGTGACCATCGAGCAATACCACTACGACTTCATGGCGGAAGCGATCCGCGAGGCGGAGATCGGCATCTCCGAGGGCGGATTGCCGATCGGCGCGGTGCTGACGCGCGACAACAAGGTCATCGCGCGCGGCCATAATCGGCGGATGCAGGAGAAGAACGTGATCCTGCACGGCGAGATGTCGTGCTTCCGCGACGCCGGCCTGATCTCGTTCCATGATACCGTCATGTACACGACGCTCTCGCCGTGTTCGATGTGCGCCGGCGCGATCGGATTGTTCAAGCTGAAGCTCCTGGTGATCGGGGAGTCCGTGACGTTCCCGGGCAGCAAGGACATCCTGACGCAGTTCGGCATCCCCTTCATCGATCTCGCAGACGACCGCTCGAGCAACATGATGAAGAACTGGCGCTCGGATCCCGCCAACGAGCGCACCTGGCAGGGCGATATCGGCAATTGAGGCGTCTTCCGCCTACACCGATCCGTCCCAGACAATTCCGGCTGACTTCCTCACGTGACGGAAGCCGCCATGCAAAAGTTAGCTTTGTGAGGTCACCATGCCCATCAACATCCTGATGCCCGCGCTGTCGCCTACCATGGAGAAGGGCAATCTGGCCAAGTGGCTCAAGAAGGAGGGCGACAAGGTCAAGTCCGGCGACGTGATCGCGGAGATCGAGACCGACAAGGCGACGATGGAAGTCGAGGCGGTCGATGAGGGCACCATCGCCAAGATCCTGGTGCCTGAGGGCACGCAGGACGTCGCGGTGAACGACGTGATCGCGGTGCTGGCCGGCGACGGCGAAGACGTGAAGGCGGCTGCAGGTGCGGCGACGTCTGCGCCGCCGAAGGCTGCCGAGGCGCCCGCTGCCAAGCCCGCTGCTGCACCGGCGCCTGCGCCGGCCCCCGCCCAACCAGCGCCGGCACCGAAAGCTGCGGCGCCTGCTGCAGCCCCGGCACCCGCGCCGCAAGCCGCGGCACCGGCGCCCCAGGGCAACGGGCACACCCGCATCTTCTCGTCACCGCTGGCACGGCGCCTCGCCAAGGGAGCCGGCATCGAGCTCGGGCGCATCAACGGCAGCGGTCCGCATGGCCGCGTCATCGCGCGCGACGTCGAAGAGGCGAAGTCCGGCAAGGGCCTGAAGGCGCCGCCGGCTGCGCCCAGCACGACGCCGTCTATCGCGCCGTCAATGTCGGACCAGCAGATCCTCGCATTGTTCGAGCCGGGCTCGTACGAGATCGTGCCGCATGACGGCATGCGCCGCACGATCGCGCAGCGGCTGACCGCGTCGATCCAGCAGATTCCGCATTTCTATCTGACGATCGACTGCGATATCGGAAAGCTGCTCGCCGCCCGCGAGGAGATCAATGCCGCCGCACCAAAGGACGCCGACAAGAAGCCGCTCTACAAGCTCTCGGTGAACGACTTCGTCATCAAGGCGATGGCGATCGCACTGCAGAAGATCCCGAACTGCAATGTGAGCTGGACCGACGGCGGCATGGTCAAGCACAAGCATTCCGACGTCGGTGTGGCGGTGGCGATGCCAAGCGGCCTGATTACGCCGATCATCCGGAAGGCGGAAACCAAGACGCTGTCGGTGATCTCGGGCGAGATGAAGGATTTCGCCGCCCGCGCCCGTGCGCGCAAGCTGAAGCCGGAAGAGTATCAGGGCGGTACCACCGCCGTCTCCAACCTCGGCATGTACGGCATCAACCACTTCACCGCCGTGATCAATCCGCCGCATGCGACGATCCTCGCCGTCGGCACCAGCGAGGAGCGGCCGGTGGTGCGGGGCGGCAAGATCGAGATCGCCAGCATCATGAGCGTGACGCTGTCCTGCGACCATCGCGCCATCGACGGCGCGCTCGGCGCCGAGCTCATCGGCGCCTTCAAGCAGCTGATCGAAAACCCCGTTATGATGATGGTGTGATGCGTGACGTCTAACGCATTGCTCTATGGTCCTTATGTTGTTGCAATAGCGCTCGCGATTGCTGCGCTGATCGTCCGCGCGCGTGACCTGGCATCGACGACCCAGTTCCGGATCATGCTGGGCGGCGCCGGACTGCTTGCGGTTGGATGGACCGGATTCCTGGTTGCTCTCGCTAGATCGGATTTGTGATGGCTGACACTTCCTTCGACGTTATCATTATCGGCGCCGGCCCCGGCGGCTACGTCACCGCGATCCGCGCGGCTCAGCTCGGCTTCAAGACGGCGGTGGTGGAAAAGGCCTATCTCGGCGGCATCTGCAACAATTGGGGCTGCATCCCGACCAAGGCGCTGCTGCGCTCGGCGGAAGTCTATCATCTGATGCAGCATGCCAAGGATTACGGCCTGTCGGCGGAGAACATCTCGTTCGATCCGAAGGCGGTGGTGCAGCGCTCGCGCAATGTGGTGAAGCGGCTGAACGATGGCGTCGGCTTTCTATTCCGCAAGAACAAGGTCACGACGATCTGGGGTGAAGCGACGATCGATGCACCGGGTAAGCTGACGGTGAAAAAATCGCCGGTCGAGGCGCCGAAGGGCGCGCTGGGCGAGGGCACCTATCAGGCCAAGCACATCATCATCGCGACCGGCGCGCGGCCGCGCGTGCTGCCGGGGCTCGAGCCCGACAAGAAGCTGGTATGGACCTATTTCGAGGCGATGGTGCCGGACAAGATGCCGAAGTCGCTGCTGGTGATCGGCTCCGGCGCGATCGGCATCGAGTTCGCCTCGTTCTACCGTACCCTCGGCGCGGAGGTGACGGTCGTTGAGGTGTTGCCGCAGATCCTGCCAGTCGAGGACGTCGAGATCGCGAAATTCGCGCACAAGGCGTTCGAAAAGCGGGGCATCAAGATCCTGGCCAATACCAAGGTGACAAAGCTCGACAAGAAGACCGACAGCGTGGTCGCCACCATCGACGACGGCAAGGGCAAGCCGCAGACCATCGAGTTCGACCGCGTGATCTCCGCCGTCGGCGTGGTCGGCAATGTCGAGAACATCGGGTTGGAGAAGATCGGCGTGAAGGCCGAGCGCGGCATCATCGCGATTGACGGCTATTGCCGGACCAACGTTCCCGGCATCTATGCGATCGGCGACGTCGCCGGTCCCCCAATGCTCGCGCACAAGGCTGAGCACGAGGGCATCATCTGCGTCGAGGCGATCAAGGGCCTCAATCCGCACCCCATGGACAAGAACATGATCCCCGGCTGCACCTATTGCCATCCGCAGGTCGCGTCCGTCGGCATGAACGAGGCCAAAGCCAAGGAAGCCGGCCGCGACATTCGCGTCGGTCGCTTCCCCTTCGTCGGCAATGGCAAGGCGATCGCGCTCGGCGAGGACCAGGGCCTGGTCAAGGTGATCTTCGACAAGAAGACCGGGCAGCTGCTCGGCGCGCACATGGTCGGCGCAGAGGTCACCGAGCTGATCCAGGGGTATGTGATCGCGATGAACCTCGAGACAACAGAGGAAGAATTGATGCACACCATCTTCCCGCATCCGACGCTGTCGGAGATGATGAAGGAAGCGGTGTTGGACGCCTATGGGCGTGTTCTCAACATGTAACGAGAGGGACGGCGAACCGTGAAAGACAACGACAATCTCACCATCCAACGCCCGACCTTCGTCACCCATCTCGAATGCGCGATGGAGGGCGATTACTATCCCGCCGACCAGGTGCACAATCTCTCCAAGGCCGGCAAGCCGCTTCTGGTGCGCTACGATCTCGCCGGCGTGAAGAAGGCGCTGAGCAAGGATGCGCTGAAGGAGCGCCCGGCCGATTTGTGGCGCTATCGCGAATTGTTGCCGGTGCGCCAATGCAAGGACATCGTTAGTCTCGGCGAGGTGACGACGCCGCTGATCCGGCTGCCAAAACTCGGCGCCAAGCTCGGCGGTGGTGAGATCATCGTGAAGGATGAGGGGCGGCTGCCGACCGGCTCGTTCAAGGCACGTGGCCTCGTCATGGCGGTGTCGATGGGCAAGGCGCTCGGCATCAACCACATGGCGATGCCGACCAACGGCAATGCCGGTGCGGCGCTGGCGGCCTATGCGACCGCCTGCGGCATCAAGACCACGATCTTCTGCCCGGCCGATACGCCGGAGGTGAATGTGAGCGAGATCGAACTGCAGGGCGCGACGGTCTATCGCGTCAACGGCCTGATCGACGATTGTGGCAAGATCGTCGGCGAGGGCAAGGCCAAGGTCGGCTGGTTCGACACGTCGACCTTGAAGGAGCCGTACCGGATCGAGGGCAAGAAGACGATGGGGCTCGAACTGGCCGAGCAGCTCGGCTGGGACGTGCCCGATGTGATCTTCTATCCGACCGGCGGCGGCACCGGCTTGATCGGCATGTGGAAGGCCTTTGCCGAACTGGAAGCAATCGGCTTCATTGGTGCGAAGCGGCCACGCATGGTCGCGGTGCAGGCCTCGGGCTGCGCGCCGATGGTGCGTGCTTTTGAAGCAGGCACTGAGCATGCGACTCGCTGGGAAGACGCGCACACTATCGCCTCCGGCATCCGCGTGCCGCAGGCGATCGGAGATTTTCTGATCCTGCGAGCGGTCCGCGAGAGCAAGGGTTTCGCCGTCGCGGTCGACGACGAGAAGATTTCTGCTGCGCTAAACGAAGTTGCGCGCGAGGAGGGGCTGTTGTTGTGCCCCGAAGGCGCGGCCACCTATGCGGCGTATAAGCAAAGCCTTGCCGACGGGCGCCTCACGAAAAACGATCGGGTGATGCTGTTCAATTGCGCCACAGGCCTTAAATATCCGCTGCCGCCGGTCACGCGGACGCTCGATCGTCTCAAGCCGATCGACTTCGCGCAGTTCTAGAGAATTAGAGAAAGCGGGTACCGTTCTGTTGAGTTGACCATGTCCAAATAAGAACAAGCCGAGCCCGGCTTTTTACAGGGGAGGGAGCGATGCGAAGAATAGTTCTGGCGATGCTGGCAGTCCTCTTGTTCGGCAGCGCGGCGGTCGCCGAGAATTTTCCCTCGCGTCCGATCACCATCATCGTGCCGTTCTCGGCCGGCGGGCCGTCGGATGCGATGGCGCGTATTCTCGCCGAGCGGATGAAGGTCTCGCTCGGAGAGAACCTCCTGATCGAGAACGTCACGGGCGCGGGCGGCTCGATCGGCGTTGGCCGCGCGGTGCGCTCGCCGGCGGACGGCTACACCATCTCGTTCGGCCACCTCGGCACGCATGTCGCCAACGGCGCCGTCTACAAGCTCGGCTATGACCTCGTCGCCGATCTCGATCCGGTGGTGCTGCTGCCGAGCAATCCGATGATCATCGTCAGCAAGAATGCGATCCCCGCGAAATCGCTGAGCGAACTGTTGGCCTGGTTGAAGTCTCGCCCATCGCCGCCGACCGCGGGCACGGCTGGCGCAGGCTCTGGCAGCCACATCGCCGGGCTCTATTTCGAGAACGTCTCCGGCATCAAGCTGCAATATGTGCCGTATCGCGGTACGGGGCCAGCCTTGAACGATCTTGTTGCCGGGCAGATCGACATCATGCTCGATCAGACCTCCAACTCCATCAACCAGGTCCGTGCCGGCAATATCCGCGCCTATGCCGTCACCGACGACAAGCGCGTCACCTCCGCGGCCGAAGTCCCGACCACCGACGAAGCCGGCCTGCCGGGCTTCCACATGACGCTGTGGTCCGGCCTCTGGGTGCCCAAGGGCACTCCGAAGGAGATCACAGCCAAACTGAACGCTGCGGCCGTGGAGGCGCTGAACGATCCCGCGGTCGTGAAACAGCTTGAGAACCTCGGCCTGCGCATGCCGCCGAAGGATCAGCTGACGCCGGAAGCGCTCGGCGCGTGGCAGAAGGCCGAGATCGCAAAATGGTGGCCGATGATCAAAGCCGCCAACGTGAAGGTGGATTGAGGGGTTGGCGGCGGCGAGTCTTGCCAGGGCAGCAGGTCCTCATCCTGAGGAAGCCGCGAAGCGGCTGTCTCAAAGGATGGCCCCGAGCGAGACGGGGGCCTCATGGTTCGAGACGCGCGCTGCGCGCTCCTCACCATGAGGGGTGAGAGCGTGCGGCGCTTCTCGATTACTGCGCCGCAGACGCGGCTCCCGTCGGCGCCGCCGCGTTGACCTCCTGCGTGACCACGCGCTGATCCGTCTTGGTCGCCACCGCCGTGCCGCTCTCAAAGCGCGCACGGTACACCAGCAGGTTCTCCATCACGCGCTGCACATAGTTGCGCGTCTCGGAGATCGGAATACGCTCGACCCAATCGACCGGATCGACGTCCGGATCGCGCGGGTCGCCATAGGCCTTCACCCAGTCGCGGACGCGGCCGCGGCCGGCGTTGTAACCGGCGAAGGTCATGATGTGACTGCCCTTGTATTCCGACAGCAGCGCGCTGAGCTCCGCCGCGCCCATCTGGGTATTGTAGACAGGATCGGAAACCATCCGGTCCCAGTCATAGCTGACCCCGAAACGCTTGGCGGTATCGCGGCCGGCCTCCGGGGTCACCTGCATCAGGCCGACCGCATTCGCCGGCGACTTGTCGCGCTGGTCGAACGCACTCTCGGTCCGTGCCACCGAATAGATCATGCTGCGCTCGATCTCGGGCGCAACCTGGGTATGTTTGGGAATCCCGATGGTTGGGAAGGCGTAGTAGTCAAGCGCAAGGCCGTGCCCGAGCGCCAGCTTGCCGAGTTGCATCATGGCGGCCGCGTCGTTGCGGCGGGCGGTGAGCTCGCCGAGCGCGTTAAGCATGGAGATATCCGTGCTCTGCTCGCCGAGATCGGCGGCGAAATACAGCACCACATCGCGTTCGCCGATCTGGTAGAGCATGTCGGCCGCGCGCACGCGCTCGTCTGCAGCCGCCATGCCGTCGACGGCAGCAACAGGTGAGGGCGGACGCAACTCGATCGCGTCAAGGCCCAGCCTGGCGCGCGCGAGTTGTCCGTAATAGGCGGTCGGGTAGCGCGCCGCGGCCTCATAGCTGGCGCGCATCGCGTCCTCTTCTCCCAGCGCTTCGGCGGCGCGGCCGCGCCAGTAGTTCGCGCGTGCCAGCACGATCGGATTGGTCGCGCCTTCGTCGATGCGCGCGAAATGCGTCGCCGCCGTCACGGGATCATCGAGGTAGCGCAAGGCGATCCAGCCGCACATGGAGTGGAAATCGGCGCGGTAATATTCGTTGGCCGGCAAAGCGGCGGCAGCAATCACGTCATACGCGGTCTGGAACTTGCCCTGATCGAGCAGCTTGCGGGCCAGCAACCGCCGCTCGCGCCACCATTGGTCGGTGTCCTGCAGCGCCATGGTCTCGGGCGCGGCTGATAGCACCAGGCTGGCGGCATCGTCGATGTTGTTCTGGCCGAGCAGCCACTGCAGGCGGCAGAGCGTGTAGCCGAGATCCTTGCGGGCGTCAGTTCCGACGTCGTTGAGCTGGTCGAGCGCCTTGCTCGATTTCGCTGCCACCGCGCCGCACGCCTTCACGATCGCAAGCTCGTCGCTGCCAAGCCGTTGCGCCGCGCGCCTGGCGTCGGCGAGATCCTTGGCGCCGATGCGCTTGTCCATGCGCGCGCGATGGTCCTCGCGGGTCAGAAGATCGCCGAACAGCTCGTACGCGTCGCTTTCCAGCCGTTCCGACAATTCATGCGAGCGCCAGGCGTCGCGTACCAGGCGCTCTGCACCATCGCGGTCGCCTTCGGTCAGGAGCACGCGCGCCAGCGCGAACTTGCCCTTGGCACTGGCGGGCCGATCGCGGGTGAAGCGATGAACGGTGACTGCATCGCTGCGCTGCTCCCACAGCCGTCCCTCGGCTTTACGACGCAACAGCGCCATGCTCGGCCAGTCCGGATTGGCGGCGATGAATGCTGCATACCGGTTGAAGTTCGCGGTCGTCTCGGAGCGGCGCAGGATGTACCATTCGACGAGCTTCTGGCCCGCCGGGTCGGTGATCCTGTCTCTGGTGGCCGTCGCTTCTTCCGTCTTCGCCTTGCGCGCCAGATCGATCGCGTCTTTCACGAGCGCGAGATCGCCCGACAGTGTCGGCGTCGGCGCTTCCTTCGCGGATGCATCCTTCGATTCCCTGGACTTGCGGCGTGCATCGGTGTGCTTGGCACGGCCGCGTTTTCCGACTGCGGCATCACGCTGCTGACGCGCCTTCGTCGTCGCGTCATGGTTCTTCTTGGTGTGCGTTTGTCTGTTGTTCGATCGGGCCGTCGCATCCGTCGAGAACAGCGCGAGCACAGCGACCGTGAGGAGACAAGACAGCGAACGTAAGCACTGGTTCATTCCATGGTCCCCCTGCGAACCATCAGACACAAACCAAGTCGCAAACCGTGCGGCTTGAATGACCTAAGGTTAACACAGCATCGAATTGCAACTGTCGCGCTCAGGCCACAGTGCGGAAAAAACGCTGAACTGAATGGAACTTTGAAGTCGTCGAATTGCGGATTGATGGAGATGGAACCTCGCACGTGCCGATGATTGCGCTTGGTCTTGCGTGATGCTTCTCAGCAGCACGCGCAAGTGACGGCATCATGGTCCTTGCACGGCAACGCGATGGCAATGTGCTAAGTGACGGGCGCTTGTTCGTGCCCTAACAATCTCCGGTTGTTAGGGCGCCTGCTGCCATCGCATGAGTCCGAGGAGCGACGGAGCGCGAGAATCGCAGGGCGAGTTGGGGCGAAGCCAAACGCGCCATCTTCGCTAAGAATAGTTGCTCCCATGACAGCTCTCGTGCCCGAAAAATGCCCGCGGGGTGCCTGGAGTCCGTCTAAATGGTTGCTGCCGGGCAACGATCGTTGCCCTCAGGCAACAGTTCTCTAAGATTTAACCGCTTAATTGGCCGGCTCTTGCACGCGCCGCTTTTTAGCCACACCCCTGCATGAAATCATGCTTCGGAAGGCTAAAGCCACGGCGCTCGCGAAGCGAAGGGAAGATCACCATTTCCCGGGTCAAAGACAGAGAAGGCTGGGGAACAGGGTTCGCGATGGACGCCAAGACCAATATCAAGAAAAGACTGCCAAGCCGCCATGTGACCGAGGGCCCCGAGCGTGCCCCGCACCGCTCGTACCTCTACGCCATGGGTCTCACCACCGAGCAGATCCACCAGCCGTTTGTCGGCGTGGCCTCCTGCTGGAACGAAGCCGCTCCCTGCAATATCGCGCTGATGCGCCAGGCCCAGGCGGTGAAGAAGGGCGTAGCCTCGGCCGGCGGCACACCCCGCGAGTTCTGCACCATCACTGTCACCGACGGCATCGCCATGGGTCATGACGGCATGCGCTCCTCGCTGCCGTCGCGGGAATGCATCGCCGATTCTGTCGAGCTGACCGTGCGCGGCCATGCCTATGATGCCCTGGTCGGGCTCGCCGGCTGCGACAAGTCGCTGCCGGGCATGATGATGGCGATGGTCCGTCTCAACGTGCCCTCGATCTTCATCTATGGCGGCTCGATCCTGCCGGGCAATTTCCGCGGCCAGCAGGTCACGGTCCAGGACATGTTCGAAGCCGTCGGCAAGCATTCGGTGGGGACCATGTCGGATGCCGATCTCGACGAGATCGAGCGTGTGGCCTGTCCCTCGGCCGGCGCCTGTGGCGCCCAGTTTACTGCCAACACCATGGCGACCGTGTCCGAAGCGATCGGGCTTGCACTCCCGTATTCCGCCGGGGCGCCGGCGCCTTACGAGATCCGCGACGCCTTCTGCGCCACCGCCGGCGAGAAGATCATGGAGCTGATCGCCAAGAATATCCGGCCGCGCGACATCATCACCCGTAAATCCCTGGAGAACGCGGCGGCCGTCGTTGCAGCTTCCGGCGGCTCCACCAACGCTGCGCTGCATCTGCCTGCGATCGCCAATGAATGCGGCATCAAGTTCAGTCTGTTCGACGTGGCGGAAATCTTCAAAAAGACTCCCTATGTCGCGGATTTGAAGCCGGGCGGCCGTTATGTTGCCAAAGACATGTTTGAAGCTGGTGGCATTCCGCTGCTGATGAAGACGCTGCTCGATAACGGGTACTTGCATGGTGATTGCCTGACCGTGACGGGCCGAACGATCGCCGAAAACCTCAAAAGCGTGAAGTGGAATCCGCACCAGGACGTGGTCCGTCCTGCGGACAAGCCGATCACCGTTACCGGCGGTGTCGTCGGCTTGAAGGGTAATCTTGCGCCGGAAGGAGCGATCGTGAAGGTCGCTGGCATGTCGAATTTGAAGTTTACTGGTCCTGCCCGTTGCTTCGACCGCGAGGAGGACGCCTTCGAGGCGGTCCAGAAGCGGACCTACAAGGAGGGCGAGGTCATCGTCATCCGCTATGAGGGGCCGAAGGGCGGCCCGGGCATGCGGGAAATGCTTGCAACGACGGCGGCGCTGACCGGCCAGGGGATGGGCGGTAAGATCGCGCTGATCACCGACGGCCGCTTCTCGGGCGCCACCAGAGGCTTCTGCATCGGCCATGTCGGACCGGAAGCCGCGATCGGCGGACCGATCGCGCTGCTGCAGGACGGCGACATCATCGAGATCGACGCGGTGGCCGGCACTCTTAACGTAAAATTGAGTGACGCCGAGCTCGCCGAACGCAAGACCAAATGGGCCCCTCGCGCGACTAACCATAAATCTGGTGCGCTGTGGAAGTATGCCCAGCAGGTCGGGCCTGCGGTGGATGGCGCGGTCACCCATCCAGGTGGTGCGCACGAGAAACAGTGTTATGCGGACATTTGAGCGTACGATTATTGCGTTGATTTTAGGGGCCATTCCGGTGGCGGGCCCTGGATTCGCATTCGACGGCGCCCCGGTCAATCCGCAGGATGCTACGCTACCGATAGTTTCGCCTCAGTCCAGTGCTGGGGGAGTATTGAAGCGGGTGGCGGTTCCGGCGCCCGCGGCGAACCCCGCCAACTCCACGACCTCTTTCTCGTCGCTGCAATTTGCCGCAGAGGGCGGTCATCCTATCGCCCAGTGGAAGCTGGGGCGGATGTATGCCGAGGGCGACGGTGTCGCCCAGGATGACCTGCGCGCCTTCGAATATTTCAGTCGCATCGCCAATGCGCATGCCGAGGATAGCCCCTCGGCGCCGCAGGCGACGATCGTGGCCCAGGCGTTCGTCGCGCTGGGACGCTACTACCTCAACGGCATCCCGAACTCGAAGATCAAGATGGATACCGAGCGGGCGCGGGAGATGTTCTCCTACGCCGCGTCCTATTTCGGCAATGCCGACGCCCAGTACGACCTCGCCCGGCTCTACCTGAAGACGCCGGACGCCTCCCGGGAAGATTTCCGCTATGGCGCACGATGGCTCGGACTTGCGGCCCAGAAGGGTCAGCATCAGGCCCAGGCGCTGCTTGGCCAGATGCTGTTCAATGGCGACCGGCTGCCGCCGCAGCGGGCCCGCGGCCTGATGTGGCTGACGCTCGCCCGCGACAGCGCCGGACCTGACGAGATGTGGATCAAGGAAAGCTATAACCGCGCGTTCGCCAAGGCCTCCGATGACGACCGCGCGATGGCGCTGCAGATGCTCGAGCACTGGGTGCAGGGCCGCCGGGACTGATCCAACTAGCTCAACAGCTCGTCGCGCCTCAGGCGGCCTCGAAGTCGAGATCGGCCCAGACTGGCACGTGATCTGATGGTTTTTCCCAGGTGCGGACATAGCTGTCGACCCCGACATCGATCAGCCGGTCGCTGGCTTGCGGCGACATCAAGAGGTGGTCGATCCGCAAGCCCCAATTCTTCTGCCACGCCCCGGCCTGATAGTCCCAAAACGTGTACTGACCAGGCGCATCGGTGACCGCGCGCAGCGCGTCGGTCAAGCCGAGGCCGAGCAGGGATTGGAACGCTTCACGGGTGGTCGGGCGGAATAGAGCGTCTTCGAGCCAGGCCGCCGGGTTGTAGACGTCCAGCGCCGCAGGGATCACGTTGAAGTCGCCGGCAAGGATCAGTGGCTCTTCTGCTTTAAGTCGGTCCCTCGAATACTCAAGAAGCCGCGACATCCATTTGAGCTTGTAGGGATATTTGTCGCTGTTCACCGGGTTGCCGTTGGGCAGATAGAGGCAGGCGATCCTGAGCACGCCGTGCTTGTGGGTGACGACGCCCTCGAGGAAGCGGGCGTGGGCATCCTCATCATCGCCGGCCAGGCCCGACTTGGTCTCGTCGAACGGCAGCTTGGACAGCAGCGCAACGCCGTTGAAGGTCTTTTGACCGTGGGTGACGACGTTGTAGCCGAGCGATTCGATCTCCAGCCGCGGAAAGGCTTCGTCGGTGCATTTGATTTCTTGCAGACAGACGATATCGGGGGAGCACTCCTTCAGCCAGGTGAGGAGGGGCTCGATCCGCTGCCGGATCGAATTGACGTTCCACGTCGCGATGCGCATGAGGGGACCTATAGTCGCAATTTCCGCGGGTGGCATACCATCTGTCGTGCGGTTGTGATAACCATTTAAAATAATGGCGCAAATTGCGCCGTCGAGGGGCAGGCAAGGGGCAGGATTGGGTCGTCCCGGCCGTTGTGGGCCGGCAGACGAGCAAAAAGCATGAAGAAACGTAATTTGATTCTCGTTGCAGGCGTCATCGGCATCGCCGCCGCGGCCGCCTACGCCACCCGCTCTTCGTGGCTGGTTAGTGGCGGCGCGAACGCGCAAGCGCCGCAGCGGCCGCGCGCGGTTTCGGTCGAGCTTGCCAAAGCAGAAGGGCGATCGGTGCCGGTCGATGTCGATGCCATCGGAACCGTGACGCCGATGGCTAGCGTGGCGCTGAAGTCGCGGCTCGAGACCACGATCATTGGCGTGCATTTCGAGGACGGCGCCAAGGTCAATGAGGGCGACCTGCTGTTCACGCTGGATGCGCGGCAAATCGACGCCCAGATCGAGCAGGCCGAGGGCGTGCTGGCCAAGGACCGGGCACAGTTCGAGGGCGCGCAGCGCGATCTCCGCCGCTACAACGATCTCGTCGCCAAGGGCGCGACCACCCAGGTCAATGTCGACAATGCCAAGACCCAGTCCGACATCCTGATCGGCACCATCAAGGCCGACCAGTCCGCGCTCGATAATCTCCGCGTGCAGAAAAGCTACACCGTCATCCGCGCGCCGTTTGCCGGCCGCATCAGCGCCGCCAATGTGAAGGTCGGCAATTTCGTGCGCCCCGCCGACACACAGCCGCTCGCCACCATCAATCAGATGGCGCCGGTCTATGTCACCTTCGCGATCCCGCAGCGGGTGCTGGCCGACCTCCGTGACGCCATGGCAAGGGGCGAGTCCAAGGTGATTGCGACCATCCCAGGGCACAAGCGCTCGGAAGAGGGCAAGGTGGCGATGGTCGAGAACACCGTGGACTCGACCACTGGCATGGTGACCGTCCGCGGCATCATGGACAATGGAAACGAGACCCTGTGGCCGGGCATCCTGGTGCAGACCAAGCTGATCATCCGTAGCGAGGACGCCGTGGTAGTGCCGACGGTCGCGGTCCAGCGCAGCCAGAGCGGCAACTATGTCTTCGCCGTGAAGGACGGCGTGGCCAAGGTCATCCCGGTCAAGGTCGACCGCACCTTTGGCGGGTTCTCGGTCATCGCTGAGGGGCTCTCCGGCGGCGAGGATGTCGTCGTCGACGGCCAGTTGCTATTGTCGGATGGTGTACGGGCCGAGCCGCGCGCCCGCAAGGCCGGGGCTTAGATAGCGATGTCGCTGCCCGAGCTTTGCATCCGACGGCCGGTGATGACGACGCTGATCACCGCGTCGATCATCGCCTTTGGCATCTTCGGCTTCCGCCTGTTGCCGGTCTCGGCGCTGCCGAAAGTCGATTTCCCGACCATTGCCGTGACCGCGACGCTTCCGGGCGCGAGCGCTGACACCATGGCGGCCTCGGTCGCCGGCATCATCGAGCGGCAGCTCTCGACAATCGCCGGCATCTCCTCGATGTCCTCGAACTCCTCGCAGGGCACGAGCGTCATCACCATCCAGTTCGATCTCAACCGCAACATCGACGCCGCGGCGCTCGACGTGCAGACCGCGCTGACGATCGCCCAGCGCCGGCTGCCGGTCGAGATGACGACACCGCCGAGCTTCCGCAAGGTGAACCCGGCGGAGTTCCCGATTCTCTTCATTTCGCTGAACTCGGCGACACTGCCGCTCTCGACCGTCAATGAATATGGCGACATCACCGTTGGGCAAGCGCTGTCGCAGCTTCCGGGCGTCGCCCAGGTCTTGATCTATGGTGCGCAGAAATTCGCCATCCGGGTCCAGGCCGACCCCGTGGCCGCAGCGGCGCGCGGGGTCTCGCTCGAGGACGTCAGGGCGGCGGTGTCACGCGCCAATTCCTCGACGCCCGTCGGAACACTGAACGGGCCGAAGCAGGACGTCGCGCTGCAGGCCTCCGGCCAGATGGACAAGGCGGCCGACTACCGGCAGATCTATGTCGCCTGGCGCAACGGTTCTCCGGTCCGGCTCGACGAAATCGCAAAGATCTATGACAGCGTCGAGAACGACAAGGTCGCGACCTGGCTGAACGACACGCGCGCCATCGTGCTCGCGATCCAGAAGCAGCCCGATGCCAACACGGTAGCAGTGGTCGATTCCGTGTTGGCGAAGCTGCCCGCGCTACGTGCCTCGATCCCGCCCTCGGTGAACATGCAGGTGATGATGGACCGCTCGGTTTCGATCCGGCAGGCGGTCAACGACGTCGAGGAAACCCTGCTGATCGCGATCGCGCTGGTCATCATGGTGATCTTCCTGTTCCTGCGCTCGCTATGGGCCACGGTCATTCCGGCGCTCGCGGTTCCGATATCGCTGCTCGGGACCTTCGCGGCGATGTATGCGCTGGATTACTCCGTCAACAACATGACGCTGCTGGCGCTGACATTGTCGGTTGGCTTCGTGGTCGACGACGCCATCGTCATGCTGGAGAACATCGTCCGCCACATCGAGCGCGGCATGCGACCGTTTGAGGCGGCTCTGAAGGGCGCACGCGAGATCGGCTTCACCATCATCTCGATCACCTTCTCGCTGATCGCCGTGTTCATCCCGGTGCTCCTGATGGGCGGGATTGTTGGCCGCGTATTCCGCGAATTCGCGGTGACCATCTCGGTCGCGATCATCGTGTCCGGGTTCGTGTCGCTGACTTTGACGCCGATGCTGTGCGCGCGGGTGCTGCGTGCCCATGACGAGACCAAGCGCCCGAATGTCGTGCTTCGGGCGTTCGAGGCGATGTTCGACGCCTTGCTGCGAGCCTATGAATGGACGCTCGACTGGGTGCTGGCGAAAAAGGCGCTGATGCTCGCCGTCACCTTGGCGACGCTCGCTGGCACCTTCTATCTCTACATGATCGTGCCAAAGGGCTTCTTCCCGCAGGAGGACACCGGCTTCCTGATCGGCGTGACCGAGGCTGCCACCGACACCTCATTCGAAGCGATGAAGGTGCGCCAGCAGGCGCTGGTCGACGTGCTTCGGACTGATCCTGCGGTCGACTACGTCAACTCGACCGTTGGTTCCGGCGGGCCCAACCCGACCGCAAATTACGGCCGCCTGTTCATCGCGTTGAAGCCGCAGAAGGAGCGTGACAACGCGACCGTCGTGATCGGACGGCTGCGCCAGCAGGCCCGCGCCATCCCGGGCATGCAGGCGTTCTTCCAGAGCGTCCAGAACCTCAACATCGGCGGCCGCGTCTCCAAGAGCCAGTATCAATATGTGCTGCAGAGCGGCGACACCGAGTCGCTGTACCGGATCGCGCCTGACATGCGCGACAAGATCGAGAAGATCCCGGGCCTGCTCGACGTCACCACCGATCTCTACATCAAGAACCCGCAGATGACGGTCGACATCGATCGCGAGAAGGCTGCGGTCTACGGCATCACCGTCGATCAGGTGCGCAACCAGCTCTACAATGCCTATGGCTCGCGCCAGGTTGGCACCATCTACATGCCCTCCAACGACTACCAGATCATCCTGGAGGTGCAGCCGGAGTTCCGGGTTGATCCGTCCAATCTGTCCAAGCTCTATATGAAGACCGCGAGCGGCCAGACCATTCCGCTCGATGCGGTCGCAAGGCTGGTGCCGTCGGTCGGGCCGCTTCAAATCAACCACCAGGGCCAGCAGCCGGCGGTGACGATCTCGTTCAACCTCGCGCCCGGCACTTCGCTGGGCCATGCGGTCGACCAGATTACCGCGCTGGAGCAGAGCTCGAACCTGCCGGCGACGATCGCGACCGGGTTCTCCGGCACCGCACAGGTATTCCAGGATTCGTTGCGCGGGCAGGGCGTCCTGATCCTCGCTGCAGTGTTCGCGGCCTTCGTGATCCTCGGCATTCTCTACGAGAGCTTCATCCATCCGATCACGATCATCTCCGGCCTGCCGTCGGCCGGCATCGGCGCGATCCTGACGCTGATGCTGTTCAACATGGAGCTGTCGGTGATCGCAATGATCGGCATCGTGATGCTGGTCGGCATCGTCAAGAAGAATGCGATCATGATGGTCGACTTTGCGCTCGAGCGTCGTCGCGTGGGATTGAGCGCCGAACATGCGATCCGTGAAGCGGCGCTCTTGCGTTTCCGCCCGATCATGATGACGACGTTTGCCGCGATCTTCGGTACGCTGCCGATCGCGCTCGGTGCGGGCGCAGGCGCCGAGCTGCGCCAGCCGCTTGGCGTGGCCGTGGTCGGGGGCCTCTGCGTCTCGCAGCTGCTGACGCTGTTCATCACGCCGGTAATCTACATCTATCTCGACCGCATCGACCGCCGGCTGCGCCGCAGGCTCGAGCCGCAGCTCGAGGAGGGCGGCGAGGACCGGCCACACGTGGTGGCGGCGGAGTGATGATGCTCCCTCGTGCAATGTGGGCGGTTGGATTTGCCGCCGCCCTGTGGTTCGCAGCAATCGGCGCGCCGGCACGCGCGGCCGAGCCGATCGAAATTTTCGACGCGCATCTGCACTACAATTGGGAGCCGACGCCCACCTACAAGCTCGATGAAGTGCTGGCGCTGTTCAGGAAGCACCGCATCACCGGCATCATCGCCACCAGCCGTCCCAATACCGGGACCCATGCGCTGGTCGATGCCAAGGCCGAAGGCCTCGAGGTGGTGCCGTTCATCCGGCCCTACCGTGTCCGCGCCGACATCCAGACCTGGTTTGGCGATCCTGATATCTTCGACCTCGTGCAGGAGGAGTTCAAGCGCGGCTACTACCGCGGCATCGGCGAATTTCATTTGTCAGGCAAGGCGGCTGATAGCGAGTGGGTGAAAAAGACCGTCGATTTCGCCGTCGACCACGATCTCTATTTGCACGCGCACGCCGATCAGGAAGCCGTCGAGATCCTGATGCGGCATAACCCGCGCGCCAAGATCATCTGGGCGCATACCGGCTTTGGCCTGCCGACCGATCGCGTCGCCGCCATACTCGGCAAGTATCCGAACCTGTGGGGCGAACTGTCCTATCGCGGCGGCATCGTCGACGGGGCAGGGAAGCTGACGGCGGAATGGCGCGCGCTGTTTGAGCGCCATTCCGACCGCTTCCTGCTCGGCTCCGACACCTGGGTGGCGGAACGCTGGGCAAGCTACGGCGACATCATGGCCGGCTACCGCGCCTGGCTCGATCAGCTACCGCCCGACATTGCCGCAAAGATCGCGTACGGCAATGCCCGCGCGTTGTTCGCGCTACGTTGAGGGAGGGCTAATCAGATCGAGAAGCTGGTGCCGCAGCCGCAGGAGGCGGTCGCGTTGGGGTTAACGACGCGGAACGATGCGCCGATCAAATCGTCGACAAAATCGACCTCGGACCCTGCCAGGAATGGCGCAGAGGCCGAATCGACCAGGACCACCGCGTCCTCACGGGAGATCACGAGATCGTCTTCGGCCTGGGCGCGGTCGACGTCGAACTTGTACTGGAAGCCGGAACAGCCGCCGCCCTCGACCGAAATGCGCAGCATCGCACCATCACCCTCACTCTTGAGGATTTGCCCGATCCGGCGGGCGGCCCGCTCGCTGATGGTGACAGAGTCAGTCATGGCAATCTCCAAAACTGCGTCATACCCATTTCATTTGGTATCCCGCCGTCACCATAGTTAAGTGCGGAAGGAAGCGGAATCAAATGGATAAGGACTAAAAAACCGTGTCGGTCGGAATGGCAGCTCCCCGCGCGCCCTATGCCTGCGACCCCGATCGCAGCCGCGGGCGGCTGTTCGCGGAGGGCCCGAGCAGGACCCGCAGCGCCTTCCGCCGGGATTGCGACCGGGTGATCCATTCCACCGCGTTCCGGCGGCTGAAGTACAAGACCCAGGTCTTCGTGTTCCACGAGGGCGACCACTACCGCACGCGGCTGACCCATTCGCTGGAAGTCGCGCAAATCGCCCGCGCGCTGGCCCGACAGCTCGGGCTGGATGAGGACCTGACGGAGACCTTGGCGCTCGCGCACGACCTCGGGCACCCGCCGTTCGGCCATGCGGGGGAGCGGGCGCTGGACAGGTGCCTGAAACCCCATGGCGGCTTCGATCACAACGCGCAGACGCTGCGCGTGGTCACCGCACTGGAGCACCGCTATCCCGAATTCGACGGGCTCAATCTCACCTGGGAATCGCTCGAGGGCATCGTCAAGCACAATGGCCCACTGACCGAGCGCAGCGGCGCGCCGGCCGGGCGCTACCGCGAGACGGGCGGCATCCCCATCGGTATTTTTGAGTACAACCAGACCTACGATCTGGATCTATGGAGCTTTGCCTCGCTCGAAGCCCAGGTCGCCGCTTTCGCCGACGACATCGCTTACGATGCCCACGATATCGATGACGGCCTGCGCGCGGGACTGTTCAAGGTCGACGAGCTCAAGGTGATGCCGCTGACCGCGGAAGTCATCGCCGAAATCGACCGGCACTATCCCGGTCTGGACGAAGTCCGGCGCGGCGCGGAACTGGTGCGCGAATTGATCTCGCATTTCATCGGCGCGGTGTTCGCCGAGGCGAGCCGGCGGCTCGACGCAGCACAGCCTCAATCCGCCCACGATGTGCGCCGTCACAATGGACCGCTGATTGCCTTCCCGCCGGTCGTTGCCCAGGAGGAGGCGGAGATCAAGGCCTTCCTCTGGCAGCGGATGTACCGCCATAAGCGGGTGATGCGGGTGATGGACGATGCCGAACAGATCGTCTTCGACTTGTTCGCCCGCTACCGGGAATCCCCAGGAGACCTCCCACCTGAATGGGTGGAGGGCAGGGAGGCGGAGACTGAGGCGGAACGCGCCAGGCGGATCGGCAATTTCATTGCCGGGATGACCGACCGCTACGCGCTCATCGAGCATAACAGGCTTTTTGACTCGACCCCGGATTTGCGTTAGGCGGCGCCCATGGCCGACAAACCAGCTTCTCCGCATCTTTTTGCCGATGTGCTCGCGCGCGTACATGCGATTTGCGCCGCGCTCGCGACCGAAGACAATTGGCCCGGTGGCATCGAGCTTTCGCGGGTCGTGGTCGAGCCGCCGCGCGAGGCCAGCCATGGCGACATGGCAACCAACGCCGCGATGGTGCTCGCCAAGGAAGCCAAGGCCAAGCCGCGCGATCTCGCCGAAAAGATTTCGGCCAAATTGCGCGCCGACGAACTTGTGGCATCGGTCGAGGTCGCCGGCCCCGGCTTCGTCAACCTGACCCTCAAGCCCACCGTCTGGACCGATGCGCTGCGCGTCGTGCTGCGCGAGGGTGCTGCCTATGGGCAAACTGCAGTCGGGGGCAATGAAAAGGTCAATGTCGAGTACGTCTCGGCCAACCCGACCGGGCCGATGCATGTCGGCCATTGCCGCGGCGCGGTGTTCGGCGATGCGCTGTGCAGCCTGCTGCAGTTCGCAGGGTTCGACGTCATCCGCGAATATTATATCAATGATGCCGGCGCCCAGGTCGACGTGCTCGCACGCTCGGCCTATCTCCGCTATCGCGAGGCGCTGGGCGAGGACATCGGCGCGATTCCGGAAGGACTTTATCCCGGCGACTATCTGAAGCCCGTGGGGCAGGCGCTTGCCAAGGAATACGGCGACAAGCTGCGTTCGATGCGAGAGGCTGCCTGGCTGCCGATCGTGCGCGACAAAGCGATCGCGATGATGATGGCCGAGATCAAGGACGATCTCGCCGCCCTCAACATCAAGCACGACGTGTTCTTCTCCGAGCGCTCGCTGATCGAGACCGGCAACAACAAGGTTGCCGAGACCATCGATTTCCTGCGTGACAAGGGCGACATTTACGACGGCCGCCTGCCGCCGCCGAAGGGCAAGCCGGTCGAGGATTACGAGGATCGCGAGCAGACGCTGTTTCGCGCCACTGCCTATGGCGACGATGTCGATCGTCCGCTCATCAAGTCGGACGGCTCCTACACCTATTTCGCGTCGGACATCGCCAACCATCGCAACAAGTTCGAGCGTGGCTTTAACAACCTGATCGATGTGTTCGGCGCCGACCACGGCGGCTACGTCAAGCGCATGCAGGCGGCGGTGAAAGCCGTGAGCGCAGGGAAAGCCGAGCTCGACGTGAAGATCGTGCAGCTCGTGCGGCTGCTGCGCAATGGCGAGCCGGTGAAGATGTCGAAGCGCGCCGGCGAGTTCGTGACGCTGCGCGAAGTCGTCGACGAGGTCGGCTCGGATGCGGTGCGCTTCATGATGCTGTTCCGCAAGAACGATGCGGTGCTCGATTTCGACCTTGCCAAGGTGATCGAGCAGACCAAGGACAATGCCGTGTTCTACGTTCAGTACGGACACGCCCGCGGTCATTCCGTCTTCCGCAACGCGCGCCAGCAGGGCGTGCTACCCGACCTGCCGGACGAGGACGGCGCACGGCGGAAGTATCTTGCTGACGCGGCGTTGGAACGGCTGTCCGACCCGTCCGAACTCAGCCTGCTCAAGCAATTGGCGCTCTATCCGCGCATGATCGAGGCTGCGGCGGTCGCGCATGAGCCGCACCGAATCGCTTTCTATCTGTATGATTTGGCCAGCGAATTTCACGCGCTGTGGAATAAAGGGGGCGATTTGCCCTATTTACGCTTCATTATCAATAATGATGCAGAGATCACAAGGGCGCGACTGGCAATGGTTCAGGGCGTCGTCTCGGTTCTGGCATCGGGCCTAGCTGTTCTAGGCGTCCAGGCCCCAACCGAGATGCGGTAGCAGGGGCGAAGCCTCTCGCGATGGGGATCGTGGGGGTATTTGGCAGGGACCAATTCGTTCGTACCAGGAAGTTGCTGGCGACTTGGCGCTGTCCCAAATGGGATGCATGATCACGATGGCTGATCGATATCAAAACCGACCTTTTCCCGCCGACCACGATTATGATCGCGGCGCCAATGCCGCGGGTCGGGCCGAAAACGACCCGCTGGCCGAACTGGCGCGGCTGATCGGACAGGCCGATCCGTTTGCCGCTACGCCGCCCAGGGCGCAGCCGGCGCCGCATCCGCTGCAGTCGCGGGCCAATGTTCGCCCGCAGGCCTATCAGCCGGAGCCTGAAGATGAGGAGGTGGACCTGCCGGCCGGCCCGCCGCCCTGGATGCAGCGTACCCGCCATGAGGTCGCGCCACCGCAGCAGTATGTGGCGCCATCGCAGGACTATGAGGAGCCGGACATTCAGCCGAGCGCCGTGCACCCGCTGCACCGGTATGCTGCGCAGCACGCCGCGGCACCGGCGCCGGAATATCGCGAGGAGTTGCCGCTTGAGGAGCCGGCGCAACAGCCCGATCTGTCGCGCTACGACGATGCGCTTTACGGCCAGATCGAGGCCGGCGAGCAGGATTTCCAGCGCGAAGCCGCGTACCCCGATGATCCCTACGCCTATCAGAGCGCCGCTTATGAGGAGGAAGAACCTCCGCCGCGCAAGCGCAGCAGCGGACTGATGACGGTCGCGTCCGTGCTCGCGCTTGCAGTGGTGGGTACGGGTGCAGCCTTTGCCTACCGCACCTATGTGGGGTCGCCTCGCAGCGGCGAACCGCCGATCATCAAGGCCGACAACACACCGACCAAGGTCATGCCGGCGCAGCCGGACGGTGCCGGCAAGGAGCTTGACCGCGTGGCGTCTGGCGATGGCATGGAAAAACTCGTCTCGCGCGAGGAGACGCCGGTCGACGTCACCTCCAATTCCGGACCCCGCGTGGTATTCCCGCCGTTGAACCAGAATGCCAACCCGCCGCCAGTGGCGAGCGTCGCTCCCTCGGCTCCTTCGCCGATGACGACGAGTGGCACGCTGCCGAACAACGAACCGCGGCGGATCCGTACGCTCTCGGTCAAGGGTGATGCGGCGGAAGCCGGCGTGCCGGCGTCAGCGCCGCCTCCGCCAGCCAAGCCGCCTGCCACACGAACTGCGTCTCCGAGCCCGTCACACGGCAGCCCCGCCTCCGCGAACGCGAGTGCCAATACGCCGCTGTCGCTGGCGCCCGGGACGCCGCAGCCCGATCCGGCCCCGACCCGGGTCGCCTCGACCAATCCCTCGGCAAGCGTGAGCAGCGGGGGCGGCGGCTATGTGGTTCAGGTCTCCTCACAGCGTAACGAGGCGGATGCTCAGGCCTCCTACCGGGCGCTGCAGAGCAAGTATCCCAATGTGCTCGGCTCGCAATCGCTGCTCGTGAAGCGCGTCGATCTCGGCGAGAAGGGGGTGTACTACCGGGCCTTTGCCGGTCCGTTCAGTTCCCTCGATCAGGCGACGCATGTTTGCAATAACCTGAAGGCCGCCGGCGGGCCGCAGTGCCTCATCCAAAGGAATTAACGGCGGTTTCCTTGACGCTCAGGATACATGCGGCCTAATCGGCCGCATGACAAACCGCGCATTCATCACGGGCGTATCCGGGTTTGAACTGACCGACGCCGAGCGCGAATTCATTCGCGCCGAGCGGCCGTGGGGTTTCATCCTGTTCAAGCGCAATGTCGAAAGTCTCGATCAAGTATCTGCACTTGTTCGTGAATACCGCTTAATTGTGGGGCAGCCCGACGCGCCGGTCCTGATCGATCAGGAGGGCGGCCGGGTTCAGCGGCTTGGACCGCCGCATTGGCCCGTTTATCCCGCCGGGGCGGTATTCGGCGCGCTGTACGATCGTGATTCGCAGCTCGGGCTGACCGCGGCGCGGCTCAGCGCCAGGCTGATCGCCGCTGATTTGGCGGACCTCGGGATCACGGTCGACTGTTTGCCGCTGGCGGACGTGCCGGTAAAAGGCGCCGACGCGGTGATCGGGAACCGCGCGTATGGAACCGATCCGGCCAAAGTGGCCGCGATCGCCCGTGCCGTCACGGAAGGGTTGGAGCAGGGTGGCGTTTTACCGGTGCTGAAACATATACCGGGCCATGGACGGGCCACGGCGGACACCCATTTCCGGCTGCCGACCGTTGATACACCCGGGCCCGAATTGGAAGGGACCGACTTTGCGGCGTTCCGGCCGCTTGCGGACCTGCCGATGGCGATGACTGCACATGTTGTGTTTAGCGCGCTGGACCTCGCCCAACCGGCGACGACTTCTGCGACAATCATCCAACAGGTGATTCGCGATAGTATCGGGTTCCAGGGTTTGTTGATGAGTGATGACGTGTCCATGAATGCGCTCTCGGGATCGATCGCCGAGCGGACCCGGGCCATCATCGACGCAGGCTGCGACATGGTCCTGCACTGCAACGGCAAGCTCGATGAGATGCGCGAAGTCGCGCGCGAGGCGCCGGAACTGACCGGCGAGGCGCTGGAGCGCGCCGAGCGCGCGCTGGCAGCGCGAAAGCCGCCGCTTCCGTTCGACCGGCTGGCAGCACGGGCCGAACTGGATGCTTTGATAGGACAAGTAGGTACGGCATGACCGCGGAAATTCTGTCGTTTGAGACCGGGCGACCGGCTGAAATCGGCGAGGGCGAGCCGGCGCTGGTCGTTGATGTCGGCGGCTATGAGGGCCCGCTCGACCTCCTGCTCACGCTGGCGCGGCAGCAGAAGGTCGACCTGTCCAAGATCTCGATCCTGGCGCTCGCCGACCAATATCTGCAGTTCATCGAGGCGGCGCGGAAGATCCGGCTGGAGCTTGCCGCCGACTATCTCGTCATGGCGGCGTGGCTCGCCTTCCTGAAATCGCGGCTGTTGTTGCCGGAGCCGCCGGCGGCGGAAGGGCCGACCGCCGAGGAGATGGCGACCGCGCTCGCCAACCGGCTGCGGCGGCTCGAGGCAATCCGCGAAGCGGCGAACCGGTTGATGAACCGGCCGCAGTTCCAGCGCGATATCTTTCCGCGCGGTAATCCGGAGTCGATCGCTGAGATCAAGCACCCCAAGTTCACAGCGACTCTCTACGACCTGCTCACGGCTTACGCCGTGCAGCGGCAGCAGCGGGTGCTGGCCAGCGTGCATCTGGCCAAGCGGACGGTATGGTCGCTCGCCGAAGCGCGTGCCTCGCTGGAGCGGCTGGTCGGTGCGGCCGACGCCGAGAACTGGAACTGCCTCGACGAATATCTGATGAGCTATGTCGTCGAACCGTCACAGCGGGCAACCGTGTTCGCGTCGAGTTTCGCTGCCGCGTTGGAATTGGTGCGGGAAGGCGAGATGGAACTGAACCAGAGCCGAGCGTTTGCGCCGCTCTATTTTCGAAAGCGTTTGCCGCAAGCGCCCGGTGCAACCGCGCCGGACCTTACGGCCGAGTAAGTGGAAGAAGGAGACCGAGCCATGGCAAGCGTGGCGGAAAAGCGCGTGGAAGATGCCGAGGACCATGTCACCGATCCGCAAGCCCGGCCTGAGGAATTGCGGCTGCTGGAAGCCCTGTTGTTCGCCTCCGCCGAGCCGATCGACCAGGCCGCCTTGGCCAAGCGCATGCCCGAGGGCGTCGACGTCAAGGCCGCGCTGGCGCAACTGCAGGCGGAGTATGCCCCGCGCGGGGTGAATCTCGTCCGGGTCGCCAATAAGTGGACGTTCCGCACCGCCGGCGACCTCGCCTGGCTGATGACGCGCGAAAGCACGGAGACCAAGAAGCTGTCGCGTGCGGCGATCGAGGTGCTGGCGATCATTGCCTATCATCAACCGGTGACCCGCGCCGAGATCGAGGAGATCCGCGGCGTGGTCACCTCCAAAGGCACCATAGACGTGCTGCTGGAAACCGGCTGGATCCGCCCGCGCGGGCGTCGCAAGACGCCGGGACGGCCGCTGACCTTCGGCACGACGGACGCGTTCCTCTCGCAGTTCAGCCTGGAAGCGCTCAGCGACCTGCCCGGTCTGGACGAGCTGAAGGGAACTGGCCTCCTGGATTCGCGCCTGCCCTCCGGCTTCAATGTCCCGACGCCATCGGACGATCCGACGCTGCGCGAGGATGAGGATCCGCTCGAGCCCGGCGACAATCTGGAACTGTTCCTCGCGCCGGCTGCCGAGCCGGAGGACGGCGGCGGAAAGGATTCAGCCTGACCGGTGCAACCGGAACGCCGTAGCTTAACGGTAGCAATATTGCGTAGCCGCGACAGCGATTTGCCGCGGCTTAAGTCCTTGTTTTTGACACCCCGCGGGCATACCTTCCGCTCGAAACTTAGGCCGGTGCGCCGGTCACCTCTGGAGGGTTTGCAGGATGGGTTCTCTTAGCATTTGGCACTGGATCGTCGTGATCGCAGTGGTCCTGCTGCTGTTCGGCCGCGGCAAGATTTCCGATCTGATGGGCGATGTCGCGCAAGGCATCAAGGCCTTCAAGAAGGGCATGCAGGACGATGACAAGACTGCAGAAAAGCCCGCCGAGCCGGTGAAGACCATCGATCACAACGCGGCGCCGTCGTCGGCACGGTCGGACGTCGGTAGCAAGGCTGTCTAAGGCTCTGTCTGACGCGTTTTCTTCACGCGAGCCGGTGCCCACTTTCGCTTGAAAACGCAATGGACGTTCGTTGAGAAAAAACGCGCGCACTCCCAAATCCTGTTACAAGGGTGGGGGTTATTTGTGTGCGTGAGCGGAATCTTTCATGTTCGACATCGGGTGGAGTGAACTGGTCGTCGTCGCGGTTGTCGCGTTGATCGCCATCGGCCCGAAAGAACTCCCCGGCGTGCTGCGGATGGTAGGCCAGTGGATGGGCAAGGCGCGCCGGATGGCCGCCGAATTCCAGGGTCAATTCCAGGAGGCCATGCGCGAGGCCGAGATGGCCGAACTCAAGAAAGGCTTTGACGACGTCAAGGAAGCCGCCACCGGCATCACCAACGGCAACGTCATGACGTCGTTGCAGAAGGACGTCAACGACGCCCTGCAGATTGGCGACATCGAGAAGCCTGCGGAGCCCAAGCCTTCCGATGCGCCGGCCGCCCCCACGTCGCTGACCTCGGCGAGCGAGATGCCGGTCATTCCCACGACGCCGGCCACGCCTACCCCGGAGACCTTTGTCGAAGCCGAGATGCACGCGGCGGCGAACGAGCCGCTCGCGATCGTCAAAGAGGCACAACAGCAGCCGGCAGCGCTGCAGGACGCGCCTGAGGTGCCCGACGTGCAAAAGAGCGCTAAAGCGTCATGAGCGCCGAAGACATCGAAGGCAGCAAGGCGCCCTTGATGGACCACTTGATCGAGCTGCGCTCGCGGCTGATCAAGGCGCTGCTCGGCTTTGGCGTGGCCTTCATCTTCTGCTTCTTCTTCGCCAAGCAGATCTACAACGTACTGGTATGGCCGTTCGTCTGGGTTGCCGGCCCTGAGAATTCGAAATTCATCTACACCGCGCTGCTGGAATATTTCATCACCCAGCTCAAGCTTGCGCTGTTCGGCGCCGGCTTCATCTCGTTCCCGATCGTCGCAACCCAGATCTACAAGTTCGTGGCGCCCGGGCTCTATCGGCACGAGCGCAATGCGTTCCTGCCATACCTGATCGCGACCCCGGTGTTCTTCGTGGCCGGCGCGATGCTGGTCTATTTCGTGGTGATGCCGATGCTGGTGCGGTTCTCGCTCGGCATGCAGCAAATGGGCGGTGACGAGACGGCACAGATCCAGCTTCTGCCCAAGGTCGGCGAGTATCTGTCGCTGATGATGTCGCTGATCTTTGCCTTCGGCATCGCGTTCCAGCTTCCGGTGATCCTGACGCTGCTCGGCCGCATTGGCATCGTGACGTCCCAAATGCTGCGCGAAAAGCGGCGCTATTTCATCGTCATCGCCTTCATCATTGCCGCAGTCCTGACCCCGCCGGACATCTTGAGCCAGGCCTCGCTCGCGATCCCTCTGCTGGCGCTCTATGAGGGAGCCATCATCGCCGTCCGCATAGTGGAAAGGAAGGCCGCCCAAACCTCGACCGGCAGCCCGCCAAACGCCGCCAATCCGGCGGAGTAGGCATCCTCCAAACCGGCGGTCATACCCGCGCAGGCGGGTATCTAGTAAGCGGCGGCCTCTCGATTAGCCACGGCAGTCTCTGGAATACTGGATCGCCCGCTTTCGCGGACGATGACGGTCGTGGTACTGGAAACGCGCCTTAACCGGCCAAGTCCCAGGAATCTCCGCCATGCACGACATCAAAGCAATCCGCGACAACCCCGAAGCCTTCGACGCCGGAATGAAACGGCGCGGGTTTGCGCCGCTGTCGCCGTCGCTGCTTGCGATCGACGAGAAACGCCGTGCGGCAATTCTGGCGTCGGAGCAGGCGCAGGCCCGGCGCAATGCGGCGTCAAAGGAGATCGGCGAGGCCAAGAAAGCCAAGGACGAAGCGCGCGCGGCGAAGCTGATGACCGAAGTTGCCGAGCTCAAGGTCTCGCTGCCGCAGCTCGAGGCCGCCGCGAAGACGGCCGACGAGGAGCTGAACACGCAACTCGCCGCGCTACCGAACTTGCCGGCGGACGACGTGCCCGACGGCGTCGACGAGCACGGCAATGTGCAGCACCATGTGTTCAGCGCGCCGCGTCAGTACGGCTTTGCGCCGAAGCCGCATGACGATCTCGGCGGTGCTCTTGGCTACATGGATTTCGAGGCGGCCGCGAAATTATCGGGTGCGCGCTTCGTCGTGCTGAAGAAGGGATTGGCGCGGCTGGAGCGGGCGATCGGGCAATTCATGCTCGACCTCCATACCAACGAGCACGGCTATACCGAAATCAATCCGCCGCTCCTTGTGCGCAACGAGGTGATGTTCGGCACCGGGCAATTGCCAAAATTCGAGGACGATCAGTTCTGGGCGATCAAGGGCGAGTTACTGGCGGCGGATGAGGAGCGGCTGAAGAGCGAACGCCTCGGGCTGATCCCGACCGCTGAGGTCTCGCTGACCAACCTCGTCCGCGAATCCATCGTCGACGAAAAAGAGCTGCCGATGCGGCTGACGGCGCTGACGCCCTGCTTCCGTGCCGAAGCGGGCGCCGCCGGCCGCGACACGCGCGGCATGATCCGCCAGCACCAGTTCACGAAGGTCGAACTGGTCTCGATCACGACGCCGGAGACGAGCCGCGACGAGCATGAGCGGATGCTGGCCTGCGCCGAGGAAGTGCTGCGCCAGCTCGACCTGCATTATCGCGTGATGACGCTGTGTGCCGGCGACATGGGCTTCTCCGCGCAAAAGACCTACGACATCGAAGTGTGGATGCCGGGGCAGGGCGATGGCGGAGCTTATCGTGAAATCTCGAGCTGCTCGGTCTGCGGCGATTTCCAGGCCCGGCGAATGGATGCGCGCTACCGCGCCGGCGACGGCAAGCCGCGCTTCGTGCACACGCTGAACGGCTCCGGCACCGCGGTCGGCCGCGCGCTGATCGCCGTGATGGAAAACTATCAGCAGCAGGACGGCTCGATTGCCGTTCCTGACGTGCTGCAGCCCTATGTGGGCGGCTCGAAAGTGATCGAGCACGACAAGTGAAGTGAACGTGCAAGGATGGCGCTGCATCGCGACATCTACTGGATCGGACGGCAGTGGGCCGTCACCGGTTTCGGGATGCAGCTCATCGATCAGCGACACGGCGGAAAGTTCGATATCGGGATCGCGCGGCTCTGGGACAAGGACATCGCGGGAGATCTGAGCGCGCAGAAATGGTTCAATCCCGTTGATTTTGCCAAGGGGCTTTCGGTCGCGCGGCAGCGCCACAGGAAGCCGCCGGCGCCGGCTCAAGTCGATTCGGTGCCTGAGCCGCCGCTCGCCGAGAAAGTCGAGATTGCGATGGCAGAGGTCATTAAGCAGCTACCGCCGAAAACGGCGGGATTTCAGCTCAAGATTGCCGGCAGCGCCAAATTCCTGCGTCCCTGGCGCGTCCGGATGAAGCGGTAAGAACCCGCAATCACGGGGGTTTGCCTCTGCGGCGTTTGCCGGTTAAGAGGGCCTTCAGGCGATTGTTACCAGGAATTGAACGAGGCAATTTGAGCGGATGCGAGTTCTCTGCACCAATGATGACGGCATCCACGCGCCCGGGTTGAAGATCGTCGAGCAGATCGCACGTGCTTTGTCCGACGATGTCTGGATCGTGGCGCCCGAACTCGACCAGTCCGGCGTGTCGCATTCGCTGTCGCTGAACGATCCCTTGCGGCTGCGCGAAATCGGTCCGCGCCACTTCGCCGTCAGGGGGACGCCGACCGACTGCGTCATCATGGGCGCGCGCCATATCCTGAGCCCTAAACTGCCGGATCTCGTGCTGTCGGGCGTCAACAAGGGCCGAAACGTCGCCGAGGACGTGGTCTATTCCGGCACCATCGCCGGCGCGCTCGAGGGCACCATTCTGGGCCTGCCGTCATTTGCGCTGTCGCAGGAATTCAGCCTCGAGACCCGTGAAAGGCCGCTCTGGGACACCGCTCTGCAATTCGGCCCCGACATCGTGCGCAAGGTGATGGATGCCGGCATCCCCAGGAATACCGTGATCAATGTCAATTTTCCGGCCTGCGCGCCGGAGGACGTCAAGGGCATCCGCGTCACCCGGCAGGGCAAGCGCAATCTCGGCTTCTTGAAGATCGATGAGCGCCGCGATGGCCGCGGCAATCCGTATTTCTGGATCGGCTTCGAGCGCACCGCCATGATGGACCCGCCCGCGGAAGGCACCGATCTCGCAGCGCTTGCGGCGCGCTACGTGTCGGTGACGCCATTGCGGCTTGATCGCACCGATGAAGCGTTCTCGGAAACGCTGACGTCGACGCTGAAGTAAGCCTCGTAGCCCCCGATGGAGCGAAGCGTACGAGATTCCCGGATTGCGCTTCGCTCCATCGGGGCTACGTAATCGCGTTCGTTGACGCTTAAACCGGCGCGCTCTTCAGCGTGCTGTCGATCAGTTGGGCGAGCGTTTCAAGCTGGAATGGCTTCTGCAGCGCTGGGCGATCGCGATATTCCTCCGGTAGACCAGAAGAGCCATAGCCAGTGGCGAAAATGAAGGGACGGTTGCGCGCATTGATCAATTCGGCGACGGGCGTGATGACCTTGCCGTTGACATTGACGTCCAGGATCGCGAGGTCGAACTCGGTCGATTGGGCGAGCTTGACCGCTTCCGAGATTTCGCCGGCCTCGGCCGCCACGCTGTGACCCAGCTCCTCCAGCATATCGGCGACCATCATCCGGATCATGACCTCGTCTTCGACGAGAAACACAGAACAGCCCTCAGGCCGTGTGGCAGTCATGTCGGAATCCTTGCCTGTCCCCGCGGCACGTTCGCAAATATCCGCCGCAGGCGCAACGTAAACGTTCGCACTCATGCTCGCCTCGCAGAGCCTCGATCGTGCGTCGTTGCCGATCATATGGGGTGTAGAATTCTTGCTCGCCAACGCCGTGCCGTGCCGATGGTTCCGCAGCGGGAACGGAGTTGTGAGGGATTTTTTCCTTAACGCGGGATTTCGAATTGGAGTGGCATTAATCGGCTAAGATCGCGCTCGGCAACCGTGCCGCAGCAGCAAGCTTACGAGACCCGCTATGGCCACCACATCTGAGCCGCCCGAGAAAATGATGTTTCAGCTCACGCTCAGGCGACGCGGCGTCAGCAACCTGTCGGTGCTCCGTGCGATGGAGGAGGTGCCCCGCGAGTGCTTCGTCGAGCCGAATGACCGCGATCATGCATACCGCGACGCCGCGCTCGGCATCGCCTGCGGGCAGACCATCAGCCAGCCCTTCGTGGTCGCCTACATGACCGAACAGCTTCAGCTCAACAGGGATCACCGGGTGCTCGAGATCGGCACGGGCTCCGGCTACCAGGCCGCGGTGCTCTCGCGGCTGTGCAAGCATGTGCTGACGATCGAGCGTTACCGCACATTGGCCGATACGGCCCGCCAGCGGCTGGAGAAGCTCGGCTACTACAACATCGAGGTCATGCTCGGCGACGGCTTCGACGTGCCCGCGGGCGCCGGCGATTTCGACCGCATCATCGTCACCGCGGCGATGGAGCAAATTCCGGAGAAGCTTTTGCAGCGGCTCGAGGCAGGCGGCATGCTGATCGCGCCGGTCGGACCACACCACGGTACCCAGACGCTCGTTCGCGTGATCAGGACCGAGACCGGCTTCGAGCGCAAGGAATTGGTCGACGTGCGCTTTGTCCCGGCCCTGCCGGGGGTGGCCCGGGAACTGTAGGATTTGGGGATTGCTGCCTCGCGCCAATGCCTTGTTCAGAAGGTTAAGGCGTTATTTACTCGGTACGTGTTTACTCAAAACAGTATTTTGTTGCGTACGAGTGAGTAACCATGTCCGCTGTCGTTGAGTTGCTTCGCTCGCGCCGTGTGCCGCAGGTGGCGGTGCTGGCGCTGATGTCGTTCGGTTTTGCCGGGTGCAGCGCCGACATGTCGACGCGCTTCTCGCAAAACTCCTACTCCAACAACCCCTTCGCCTTCGAGCCTCAGTCGACCGGCTCGGTGCCGCAGCAGCCGGTCGAGCGACGTGAGTTGCCGCAATATGCGCGGCCGCAATCGTCGTATCCGCAGTCGCAGCCCTATCAGTCCCAGCCGTTGCCGCCGCCGGTTGCTGCGCCGCAATCCTATCCGGTGTCGAGCTCCGGCGTGTCCGGGGGCGGAAGGGGTGTGGCGTCCTACGCTCCGCCGCAGCAGCCGCCCCGTCTTGAGACGACGGCCACCGTGCCGCAGTCGGTAGCGCGTGCGCCCGCCGCCCACGGCGGCACCACAATCATCGTCGGCACCAGCGATACGCTGGAGGTGCTATCGAAGCGCTACAACGTCTCGACCGCAGAGATCCTGCGCGCCAACGGCTACAAGGGGCCGCGCACGCTGTCGCCGGGCCAGCAATTGATCATCCCGCGTCCGACTGCCGTCGCGGCTGCACCGGCGCCCGCCGTGGCGCCGCCGGCGAGCAAGCCGGTCGCCGTTGCGGCGACGGGTGGGCGCTCCCATTACGTCAACAAGGGCGACACGCTGCACAGCATCGCGCGGCAGCATCACATCTCGCCGGCCGAGCTTGCGAGGGCCAATCACCTCGACCAGTCGGCCAAGCTCAGCCTTGGCATGAAATTGACCGTCCCGGGCACCAAGACCGCGGCCGCTGCGCCCGCAGCGCCGGCGCCTGCACCGGCCCCTGCTGCCGCGCCGGCCGCTCCGGCACCGAAGGTGGTCGCTGCCGCACAGCCACAGGCCGCGCGCCTGGTTCAGCCCGCGGTGAATGTCGAACAGCCGGCCTCGGCGCCGGAGCCGGCGGCGATCAAGCCGAGTGAAACCACCAGCTCGCTGCCGACCTTCCGCTGGCCGGCCCGCGGCAAGGTCATCACCGGCTATGGCTCCAAGACCAACGGCAAGGCCAATGACGGCATCAACCTCGCGGTGCCTGAGGGCACGCCGGTGAAGGCCGCCGAGGATGGCGTGGTCGCCTATTCCGGCAACGAGCTGAAGGGTTATGGCAATTTGATCCTGGTGCGGCACTCCAATGGCTACGTCACCGCATATGCCCATGCGAGTGAGTTGTTGGTGAAGCGCGGCGATACGATCAAGCGCGGCCAAGTGATTGCCAAGTCGGGCCAGTCGGGAGAGGTGAGTTCGCCGCAGCTTCACTTCGAGATCCGCAAGGGATCATCCCCCGTCGACCCGCTGCAATTCCTCAACGGCGCGTGAGGCAGGAACTCGCGGGACTTCTCACGACAGAGACGCTGTCATCGCCCGGCTTGACCGGGCGATCCAGTATTCCAGAGACAGTCGTAGCTGAGCAGAGAGGCCGCGGCGTACTGGACTCTCCGCCTTCGCGGGGAATGACGGCTATCAGTCTCGCGGAACTTGCGGCTACTTCGCGCTCAGCTTCACACCAAGCCGGCCGGCCAATTCCTGCGTGAACTGCCAGGCGACACGGCCGGAGCGGGAGCCGCGGGTGGTCGACCATTCCAGCGCCTCGCGCTCCAATTCTTCGTCGCCGATCTTGATGCCGAAATGGTCGCAATAGCCTTTGACCATTGCGAGATATTCATCCTGGTTGCAGCGATGGAAGCCGAGCCACAGGCCAAAGCGATCGGACAAAGAAACCTTCTCCTCGACCGCTTCGCCGGGATTGATCGCGGTCGAGCGCTCGTTCTCGATCATCTCGCGCGCGAGCAAATGCCGCCGGTTGGACGTGGCATAGAGGATCACGTTCTCAGGACGTCCCTCGATGCCGCCTTCCAGCACCGCCTTCAGCGATTTGTACGACGCGTCATTGCCGTCGAAGGAGAGATCATCGCAGAACACGATGAAGCGGAAATCAGAGGCGCGCAGCACCTCCATCAGCGTCGGCAGGCTCTCGATGTCCTCGCGATGGATCTCGATCAGCTTCAACCGATCCGCAGGCTTGCGGTCAAGATTGATGCTGGCATGTGCGGCCTTCACCAGGGATGATTTCCCCATGCCGCGCGCGCCCCAGAGCAGCGCGTTGTTGGCGGGCAGACCATTGGCGAAGCGCTCGGTGTTGTCGATCAGGATGTCGCGCATCCGGTCGATCCCCTTGAGCAGGAAGATCTCGACGCGGCTGACGCGGGCGACCTTCGCGAGCCGTCCGTCCGGATGCCAGACGAAGGCATCGGCCGCAGCAAGCTGCCCGCTTGCATCCGCGTCCGGGGTGGCGGCGGAGAGGTGGCGCGCGATCTCCTCCAGGGCATTCGCGATCCGCTCGGCGGTGTCGGCGTTGGGCTCGCTTGCCGGACCTTTTGTCGCGGTTTTGCGGGGGCCTTGGGAGGCCAGTTTGGGCATGGCGCGAGGCGCTGATTTTTTGGCTTTTTTCGACATTTGCGCAGTTCCTGAAGGGGCAGCCTTTAACGGGCCTTGGCGGCTGCTGCAAGCGGCCTAAATGAGGGTCTGTTAACGTTGCAATTGGGCTGGCCGCCGCTATAGTCCGCGCGAATTTGCCCCGGACCGGGCTTGACGCGCCAGGCGTCGCCGGTCCTTTCCCGTTTCACGAGGATTGTCCGAATGCTGATTACTCCTGCGTTTGCCCAGGCTGGCGCCGGCGGCGATGCCAACAGCATGTTGATGTCGCTTTTGCCGTTCGCGCTGATCTTCGTGATCATGTACTTCCTGATTCTGCGCCCGCAGCAGAAGAAGGTGAAAGACCATGCCGAGCTCGTCAAAAACATCCGCCGCGGCGACACCGTCGTGACCTCGGGCGGCCTCGTCGGCAAGGTGACCAAGGTGGTCGACGACGACCAGATCGAGTTCGAAATCTCCGATGGCGTCCGGGTGCGGCAGATGCGGCAGATGATCTCCGGCGTGCGCGCCAAGGGCGAGCCGGCGAAGGAAAAGGCCGAGGCCAAGGACGAGACGTCAGCGAGCTGATTGTCGCGCCGCATTTTCTGATCTGACAGGTCAACCCGATGTTGTATTTCACGCGGTGGAAGGCGCTGGGAATCATTCTCACGGCGCTCGTGGTGTGCCTTTGCGCCGTGCCGAACTTCTTCCCGGAATCCCAGGTCAAGACTTGGCCGGGATGGGCGCAGCGGCGTCTGGTGCTCGGCCTCGACCTGCAGGGCGGCTCTTATCTCCTGCTCGAGGTCGATTCCAACTATGTGAGGAAAGAGAAGCTCGACCAGATCCGCGACGATGTGCGGCGCACGCTGCGCGACGCCAAGATCGGCTACACCGGCCTCAACGCGCGCAATGACGTGGTGGAGGTGCGGATCAGCCGCGAGACGGATCTCCCGACTGCGCTCTCCAAACTGCGCGAGCTCTCGCAGCCGCTGGGCGGCTTGCTCGGTTCCAGCGGCCAGCGCAGCCTCGAAGTGTCCGATGCCGGCGGCGGGCTGATCCGCCTGACCGTGCCGCAGGCCGCGATCACCGAGCGCATCCGGCAGACCATCGAGCAATCGATCCAGATCGTCGAGCGCCGCGTCAACCAGCTCGGCACCGTCGAGCCCGTGATCCAGCGCCAGGGTACCGACCGCATCCTGGTGCAGGTGCCGGGTCTGCAGGACCCGACACGCCTGAAGGAACTGCTCGGCAAGACCGCGAAGATGGAATTCCGCATGGTCGACACCTCGGTGCCGCCCGATCAGGCCCAGCAGGGCAGGGTTGCACCTGAGTCCGAAATCCTGATGAGCGCGTCGACGCCGAAGATCCCGTACGTGATCAAGAAGCAGGTGCTGGTCTCCGGCGGCGACCTGACCGATGCGCAGCCGGGATTCGACCAGCGCACTGGCGAGCCGATCGTAAGTTTCCGCTTCAACACCTCCGGCGCGCGGAAATTCGCCCAGGCCACGACCGAGAATGTCGGCCAGCCCTTCGCCATCGTGCTCGACAATGAGGTGATCTCCGCGCCCGTGATCCGCGAGCCGATCACCGGCGGGCAGGGCCAGATCTCGGGCAACTTCACCGTCCAGTCCGCCAACGATCTTGCGATCCTGCTGCGTGCCGGCGCGCTGCCGGCGCCGCTGACCGTGATCGAGGAGCGCACGGTCGGTCCGGGGCTCGGCCAGGATTCGATCGAGAAGGGTGAACTGGCGGCCTATGTCGGCTCGATCCTGGTCATCGTGTTCATGCTGCTGACCTACCGGCTGTTCGGCGTGTTCGCCAACATTGCAGTGACCGTCAACGTCGCGATGATCTTTGGCCTGTTGTCGCTGCTGAACGCCACGTTGACGCTGCCCGGCATCGCCGGCATCGTGCTCACCATCGGCATTGCGGTCGACTCCAACGTGCTGATCTATGAGCGTATCCGCGAGGAACTGCGGGGCGGGCGCAACGCGATCTCGGCAATCGACGCCGGGTTCAAGCGCGCGCTTGCGACCATCCTCGACTCCAACATCACCACCTTCATCGCGGCCGCGGTGCTGTTCTACATCGGTACCGGCCCGGTGCGCGGCTTCGCCGTCACGCTCGGGATCGGCATCATCACCACGGTTTTCACCGCGTTCACGCTTACCCGGCTGATCGTCGCGTCGTGGGTGTGGTGGAGGCGGCCGCAGAAGACCGTGCCGATCTGAGAGGCCTATTGTGACTCATTACGTTCTCATCGGCCTTGGCATCCTGATCGCCGTGCTGACCGTCGTCAGCGCGCTCGGCCTCCTGCCGCCGCTGCGCATCGTCCCGGACGATACACATTTCGACTTCACGCGCTTCCGCCGCATCAGCTTCCCGATCTCGGCGGTGCTTTCGATGGTGGCGATCGCGCTGTTCTTCACCCACGGCCTGAATTTCGGCATCGACTTCCGTGGCGGCACGCTTCTGGAAGTGCAGGCCAAGTCGGGCAGCGCTGATATCGCCGCGATGCGCGCCACGCTCAGTGCACTGAATCTCGGAGAGGTCCAGCTGCAGCAATTCGGTGGTCCGGCGGACGTCTTGATCCGCGTCGCCGAGCAGCCCGGCGGCGACAGCGCTCAGCAGGAGGCCGTGCAGAAGGTCCGCGGCGCGCTTGGCGATTCCGTCGATTATCGCCGCGTCGAAGTGGTGGGCCCGCGCGTCTCCGGCGAACTCCTGGCCTACGGCATGCTCGGCCTGATGCTCGCGATCGTCGGCATTCTGATCTATCTCTGGTTCCGCTTCGAATGGCAGTTCGCGCTTGGCGCCATGATCGCCAATGTCCACGATATCGTGCTGACCATCGGCTTCATGTCGATCAGCCAGGTCGATTTCGACCTCACCAGCATCGCGGCGCTGCTCACGATTCTCGGCTACTCCCTTAACGACACGGTCGTGATCTACGATCGTATCCGCGAGATGCTGCGGCGCTACAAGAAGATGCCAATGCCGCAGCTCCTCAACGAATCGATCAACTCGACGCTGTCGCGTTCGATCATCACTCACGTCACCGTGACGCTGGCGCTGCTGGCGCTGCTCTTGTTCGGCGGCCATGCCATCCACAGCTTCACCGCCGTGATGATGTTCGGCGTGGTGCTGGTCGGCACCTACACCTCGATCTTCATCGCGGCGCCGATCCTGATCTATCTGGGCGTGGGAACCGCGCGGGGTGATGCGCCGGATACCCCGGCCAAGAAGCCGGAAGCGGCGATAAAGAAGTAGCGAACCATGGCTCAATCCTCGGACGCTCCACATCTTCCGAGGTCGGCGCCGATCGATGCCTACGGCAAGGGCGGCTTTGCCTTTGCCGACATGTCGCATCGAGGCTCGTTGCTCTGCCTGCCCGATGGGATCTGGGCCTGGCCGGTGACCGCACCGCAGCAGATCGACCGATACTCGCTCGAGGCTGTCTTCGCGAAAGCCAACATCATCGACACGCTGATCGTCGGCACCGGCACGGAAGTATGGATAGTGCCCAAGGCGCTGCGCGACGCCTTGCGTGCGGTGCATGTGGTGCTGGACGCGATGCAGACGGGACCTGCGATCCGCACCTACAACATCATGATGGGCGAGCGGCGGCGGGTGGCAGCAGCGCTGATTGCTGTGCCATGACCGAGCCCGGCGGCACGGATGCCGCAGCGTTCTGCGCCGATCTGGTGCGGACGCATGATTTTCCGCGCTATGCCTCCACACTGTTCGTTCCGGCGCTCGAGCGCCGCGCGCTGCTCGCAATCTACGCCTTCAACGCCGAGATTTCTCGCGTTCATGAGCTGGTCAGCCAACCCTTGCCCGGCGAGATCCGTCTGCAATGGTGGACGGATATGCTCGCAGGCAGCGGCCATGGCAGCGTCGAAGGCAACCCAGTCGCCGCGGAGCTGCTGTTCGCAATCAGGAAGTTCGGGCTTCCTGTCGAGCCGCTGTCGCGGTTGGTCGAGGAGCACCAGTTCGATCTCTACAACGATCCGATGCCGTCGATGGTGGCGCTCGAGGGCTATCTCCACGAGACCACCTCGGCTCTGTTCTCGCTCGCCGCGCGCGTGATGGCAAATCCGTCGGAGCAGATCGACCACCTCGCGCAGCATGCCGGACTTGCGCAAGGCATCGCGCAAGTGGTCGCCGCACTGCCACGCGACGCTTCGCGGCGGCAATTGTTCCTGCCGCTGCAGTTCCTTGAGCAGCATGGCGGCAACATCGAAGACGTGTTCTCCGGCAAGTCGACGCCGCAACTGCGCGCGGCGATCGATCAACTCATCGGCGAGGCGAACAACCATCTTAAGACAGCGCTGTCGCTGCTGCCGACGGTTCCGCCGGCGGTACGGCCAATCTTCCTGCCGTTGGCTCTGGTCCAGCGCGATCTCGCGCGGATGTCGCGGGCCGGCAGCGATCCCCTCGTGCCGCAGATCACGTCACGGCTGCGGGTGCTGTGGGCCGTGTGGCGGGCGTCGCGGCGAGGTGAGTTTGGCGGCTGACGCGCGCTATTTGTGGATGTGCTTGGTGAAGATCCTGATCATGCGGCCCTTCACGACCGGGCCGGCATCGAACAGGTCGGACGCGATCTTCTCGATTTCGTCGCGCAGGCTAACGAACTGTCCCTGCCGCGCGATGCTTGGCGTACCACGCGTCCCCGCCAGCTCGTCCATCGCGGCGTCGCTGATCTGGCACTCCACGGTTTCACCATCGTTCAGCATCGTGAACGCGAATGCTAAGCGTTCGGAATTATGTCCCCCGACCTTGCCACGCGTCAGCGGCATCGAAACACTCCCCTTGGCGCTGATTGCGAGATTGTTTCGCAACGATGGCTTTGTCGAGGTGACGATGCGAGGATGGTCTAAAGCGCGATGAGATGAGGATGAATCATCATCGCGCTTTAGGTTGTTGTGTGCGTGATCTTTTCGGAAAACCGCTTCACACTTTTCCGGATCATGCTCTAGCGCCTCAGCCGGTCCATCTCGGCGACCTCGAAATTGAATCGGTCGCGAAGATTCTTGCGCTGTTCAAGGATGTCCTTAAGGAAGGCGCGATCGGCCTCGCTCTGCATCATTGGCTCGATCAGATCGATCTGGTTCATCGCCACGAGCTGCAATATCTCGGTGCGCGGCTTGCCCGCAACATCGCGCGGCAGCGCATGGACGATCTGGATATGCTCGGGCGGCTTGACGCTCTTGGCTGAAGCAAGCGTGGTGCGCAGCTTCTTCTCCAGCGCGACATCATCGGCTTCCACGAAGGCATAGAGCCCGACGCCGACGCGGCGGTCGGCGAAGGCGACGATCGCGGTGTCGCGGACCTCCGGGTTCTTCCGAATCAAATCAATCAGGACCGGCGCATCATTGACCAGCCGCCGGCCGCCGCCTTCGCGATCGGTGAAATTGAAGACACCGCGGGTGATCACCTGGTAGACCTTCTTGCCGGTTTTAAGCCACAGGCTGGCGACGACTGACTTGCGTTGGAGGATCTTGCGTTCCTTCGGGGTCAGCGCGTCGGGCGCATAGCTGCGCTTGTGCTTCAGCAGATGCCGTAAATCCTCATAGGCTGCGATGCGGAACAAGCGGCTACGGCGCTTGAAACAGGCGGCGAGCTGGAAGTCGGTGAGATAGGCGCGGCCGTTGCGGCCGACCAGCCAGTTCTGCTCCTTGGCAAGATCGTTGTGACAGATGCCAGCGCGATGCAGCTTGCGCAGTGCGTCCTTGGCCGAACGGAAATAGGCGACGTCGCCATGCGGCTTGGCCAGGTGCAGCGCCACGCCATCGATGAAGCCGCGCACCAGCGTGCGTTGTCCCGCCCATAGCAGCTTCGGTCCGACGTCGAGGTCGCGCGCCATCGACAGCGCCCGGCGCTCGCGCGAAAACAGGTGCAGCGCTAGGGGAAACGACCAGAACGGCACTTGGTCAAGTCGGCGCAGCACCGCGTCGGTTTCACCGGTCTCGCTGCGAAAACGGCCGCGCTCAACGGTCGAGAACACATCGCGCTTGAGCAGGACTCCCTCGCACCATCGCGCCGACAAGGTGGCGGCGTCGTCTTTTGGCAAGCTCATGGTTTAAGCCGCCGCCGCGACGCGCAAGTGATCCGATATCCAGCGGTCAAGGTCGGCAAGCGCGCGGGAGGACATCGCCTGTTTCTTCGCGACCGTCTTCTCGTTGCCGCGGAGCCGCGTGCCGTCGGGCTTCTTCGTCGGCGGGCTGGCCAGCGGCGGAAACAGGCCAAAATTGATGTTCATCGGTTGGAATGAGCGCGGACCCGTTTGGACAGTCTCGATATGGCCGCCGGTAATGTGGCCGAGCAGGGCGCCCAGCGCCGTGGTCGAGGGCGGCGGCGTCAGCGAATGTCCGCGGGCGTCTGCCGCGGCATAGAGGCCGGTGAGCAGGCCGATGCTCGCGGACTCCACATAGCCTTCACAGCCCGTCATCTGGCCAGCAAAGCGCAGTCGCGGCTCTGCGCGCAGCCGCAGTTGTGAATCCAGAAGCTTGGGCGAGTTCAGGAAGGTGTTGCGGTGCAGCCCGCCGAGTCTTGCAAATTCGGCGTGCTCGAGGCCCGGAATGGTGCGGAATACGCGTTGCTGCGCCCCGTGCTTCAGCTTGGTCTGGAAGCCGACCATGTTGTAGAGGGTGCCGAGCTTGTTGTCCTGCCGAAGCTGTACGATCGCGTAGGGCTTGGTTGTGGGATCGTGCGGATTGGTGAGCCCGACTGGCTTCATCGGGCCATGTCGCAGCGTCTCGCGGCCGCGTTCGGCCATCACCTCGACTGGCAGGCAGCCGTCGAAATAGGGCGTATTGGTCTCCCAGTCCTTGAAGTCGACCTTCTCGCCGGCCAGCAGCGCATCGACGAACTCGTCATACTGCTCCTTTGTCATCGGGCAGTTGATGTAGTCGGCGCCGGTACCGCCCGGACCGACCTTGTCGTAGCGCGACTGGAACCACGCCACGCTCATATCGATGGAGTCCTTGTGCACGATCGGCGCTATCGCATCGAAGAAGGCGAGCGCACTTTCGTCGGTCAGCTTGCGGACGGCCTCTGCCAGCGGAGCCGAGGTGAGGGGGCCTGTCGCAACGATCACATTGCGCCACTCGGTGGGCGGGAGACCCGCGATCTCCTCGCGGCGAATCTCGATCAGGGGATGATCGTTGAGGGCCTTGGTGACGGCTGCGGAAAATCCCTCGCGATCGACCGCCAGCGCGCCACCCGCAGGCACCTGGTTGGCGTCGGCGGCGCGCATGATCAGCGAGCCGAGCCGGCGCATTTCGGCATGTAGCAGGCCGACTGCATTGTTGGCAGCGTCATCGGAGCGGAAGGAATTGGAGCAGACGAGCTCGGCAAGGCCGTCGGTGCGGTGGGCCTCGGTCATCCGCTGTGGGCGCATCTCGTGCAGCACCACGCGCCCACCGGCGCTCGCCACCTGCCAAGCGGCTTCAGAACCAGCGAGGCCGGCGCCGATGATATGGACAGGATCTGGAGAAGGCTTGGTCGCAGTCATCGCGCAGGGTTAGCGCGTTTTTTCCACGAGCGCATCTGAAACCGGGCAGAGAAACTGGGGAGAGAATACGAGAACGCCCGCATGGGGAGCGGGCGTTATCCGTTCATTGATGGACTGAGGAAGGATCAGCCGTTGTAGTGCCCAGAGGCCACGCGCGGAATATCAGAGCGATCAAGGCCGATGTCCGCCAGCTCGCGATCGCTAAGCTGGGACAGCTCGGCAACATTGCGCTGATAATCGCGGAAGGCCCGGATCATGCGGATGAGCGAGAGCAACATGGTAGTCTCCTAGAATTACGATTCAGCTTTTGAGCGACGCTTCATCGTTGATGAAATGAACGTAAGTTGAGTTGATGCACTGCACCAGCTCTTATGTTGCGATGCAGCTAAGTGGAAAATGCATAACGTTGGTAAGGTCCGATTAACCCTTCAGCAGAGCCGCCGAGGAAAACCCAGCGCATCAGTAACGTCGGAAGCCGGGATCAAAAAATGTACGTAAAATCACGGGTTTGCTGTCATTGCAGCGCTTCCGTTGGATCCCTTGTATGTGGTAGCCAACGGGCGTTAAATCAAATCGCCGGCTCTTGGTCCTCGTCAGTATGACCCGGGAGGACGACTCGCTTGGCGAACTCCTCATGCGTGATTCGCATGCGCTCGATCCCTTAGTAATGAAATATAGTTCACTTCTTTTGTTGGCGATTTAGAAGAATATTCCTCGCGGGGATTTGGATGCCGAACCAAAAGTCGGCTCGGATTGTTTGACCCGACGGGCCGCCGAGTCCTCAGACCGATCGCCGAAGGACGTTCGCAATTCGAAGGCTGGCCGCCGACGATGCCGAACCCACAACTCCCTATTCCCCAGAGTACGGTTCGTGATGAGAGGCGGCCGGACACCGCGGTGGCGGCAGCAACCCCCTCGTGCGGCTGGCGCTTCCTTACCGGGATGTAATGAAAAGACTGATGCAACGCATGCGTGCTTTGCCGGCAGCCTCAATCACATCTCTATCGTGCGGAATTCCGAACTTTTCGATGATGGGCGAACAATTGATGTCACGGATTCCGGCAATGACGGCGGCTTCCATTCAAGAGATAGCAACTGGGGAAAATACCATGCTCAAGACATTGCTCGCAGCCACTGCGATGGCTGCCGTCGCCTACGCAGCCGTTCCCGCCCACGCCGCCAAGGTGAGCGCCAGCTGCAGCGGCGACAATCTCGCCAAGACCGAATCCACAGTCGAGACCATGGCGGATGGCCCAGGCAAGATCGTCGCGCAAAAGGAGATTGCGCAAGCCCAGAACGCGCTGCTCGGTGGGAAGATGGGCATGTGCGCAGTGCACCTGAACAAGGCCATGCACGCCGGCGCGGCGAAGTAAGGAGCAAGGCTTCTTGAAGGCGCCGATCGTCCTGCAGCAATCGGCGCCTTAACCGGAGAAACGCCTAGGGAATGCGGGTGAGCTGGGTGGCAAAGTGGGCGACTGTCCGCGCATAGACGTCGCTCTTATTCCATTGTTGAATCACGGCGAAGTTCGGGCCGCCTGGCTGCCAATCCTTGCCGCGTTGCCAGCCGTGATTGGCGAAGAAATTCGCGGTCGAGGCCAGCACGTCTGGCGCGCTGTGGAGAAGATCGCGGCGGCCATTCCCATCGAAATCGACGGCGAATTTGATGTAGTTCGACGGCATGAATTGGGTCTGGCCGATTTCGCCGGCCCATGCGCCGCGCAATTCCTGCGGAGCGACATCGCCGCGCTCGATGACGCGGAGAGCATCCAAGAGTTCGGCCTTGAACATATCGGAACGACGGCAATCATAAGCGAGCGTCGCCAGCGATCGTATCGTTGCGAATCTGCCAATATTGACTCCGAAATCAGTCTCCAGTCCCCAGATCGCCACCAGCACTTCGCCCGGGACGCCATACGTCTCCTCGATGCGCGATAGCACCGAGCCATATTGCTTCATCATGTTGGAGCCGCGGGTGAGGCGGGGCGGCACCATCCGCCCGGAGAATTCCTCGAAAGTCTGACTGAACACCTTCTGCGACTGGTCGCGCGTGAGCACGTTCTTGTCGAGCGTAACACCGTTCAGGCCGACCTGGATTACCGACGCCGAAATCCCCTTGGTCGCCGCTTCCTTCTTGAAGTCGTCCAGCCACGCGTCAAACGAGCCGCTGCCGCAGGGCGCAGCGAAAGAAGGTGTGCTCAAGGTCAGGAGCAGGGCTCCAAGTGCAGTCCGCAGCGAAAAGCGAAAGCCCATGAAATCATTCACTCCATGTCGATCCATCATCGACATTACCCTTGAAACGCTACCAAAATGTTCGCGGCAAGAGCGGCCAAAACAAGGCTTATCGGACCTTGCACACCCAAGCCAATCCACCCGCCGAGGCGATGTCACGTATCGGAGCCGGAATATGCGCATCCTCCTCGGGTGCTCGCGCACCAGACCGGGGGATGACGGAACAGATTTACCGAAAACCTACGCGCTGTTCTTCCGTCGCCACGGGAACAAGTTGGCGGGGAAATCTGCAGCAGGTTTGCGCTCGCGCGGGCGTGGCGGCAGCGGCCGCGCATTGGGATCGGGAACGATGACTTCCCGATAGAGATGCCAAGTGGCGTGGCCGAGCAGGGGAATGACGACGGCGAGACCAAGGAAGAAAGGCAGCGTTCCCAGCACCAGCAATCCCGCGACGATCAGTCCCCAAGTGGCCATCGATATTGGATTACGTGCGACAGTACGAAGCGAGGTGACTATGGCCTCACCGGTCGTGGCGTGGCGGTCGAGCATCATCGGGAACGAGACCACGCTGATGCAAAGCGCGAGCAGGGCGAAGAGGAAGCCGATGCCGCAGCCGACCAGGATCAACCACAAACCCCGCGTTGTCGTTAGCACCTGCGTGAAGAAATCGGGAATCCCCGCGGCTGTCGCATAACCGAACGCCGCAACATAGATGGCTTGCGCGGTGGCGATCCAGGTGACGAACAGCGCGAACAGCAACGTGCCTAGTCCAAGCATGGCACCAAATGACGGCGAGCGGACGATTGCGATCGCGTCCCATGCCGAAGGCTCTTCGCCATTCTCGCGGCGGCGACTAAGTTCATAGAGACCGATCGCCGCGAATGGGCCGAGCAGGGCAAAGCCCGCGGCCAACGGGAACAATAAGGGCAGCACGGAATAGCCGTGCACGACGCGCGCAAGGACCAGGCCCAACACCGGATAGACCACGCACAAGACGATGGCGTGGCTCGGCACGGCCTTGAAATCGTCCCAGCCGAGTTGCAGCGCGCGGTGCAGATCGTTGAGATCGATGGTGCGAATCTCGGGCAGAGCGGCAGCTTTCTGTCCGCTCTGCGTCAATGATGTGACATTGTCATGATAGGTGGGCATGGTCGTTGTCTCCCTGCGGCGGCCGCATTTCTGTGCCCGCTAGCGAGGGCACAACGTGCCGTCTCCTACGCGATCACGACCACGGCCAGACGCGAAGACACCCAACCGGCCATGTCGCGAATTGCAGCGTAAGGCTACTCCCAAACCAGGATAGACGCACTCACGCTTCGGTGAATGTCGCATTGGCAACTCTGGTCGGGCCGAGTAGAATTGTTTCGCCACCCCGGCGAGGTGCTGCCGGTCAACAAGAGCCCCGAGAGAACCACCTGACACCACATCTCAAGTCCTTTGGGAGCGAACGATGAGCATTTTCGGAAAAATCATGAGCTCGATCTTCGGCAGCAGCAGCACAGCGACTGCGGCGCCGGCCGGTAGTGCGCCGGCGGGGAGCGCACCCGCCGGTGCCTCGCCGACTGCCACGGCCGCACCCGCTGCGGCGCCCGCGCAGAGTGTTGATGTCGCTCCGATCCTGGACAACGCCGTCGCTGCGAAGAAGGAGAAGCTCGAGTGGCGCACATCGATCGTCGATCTGATGAAGGCGCTCGACATCGATTCGAGCCTGTCCGCGCGCAAGGAGCTTGCCAAGGAACTTGGCTACACCGGCGACACCAGCGATTCCGCGAGCATGAACATCTGGCTGCACAAGCAGGTGATGACCAAGCTCGCCGCCAATGGCGGCAAGCTGCCGCCGGAAATCAAGCATTAAGGTGACGCTGGCAATAAGCGTTCGAAGGGCCCGCGATCGTCGCGGGCCCTTTTTGTCAACCGCGTTAGATGCTGACGAAGGATTATCGTCACGCCCGATCGTTATGCCATAAGATCCCGGTATTCGGGATGCTTGCCGAGATAGTCGACGACAAAACCGCAGCCCGCGATGACCTTGTGGCCGTCGGCGCGGATCAATTCCAGCGCGCCCTTGACGAGCTCGGAGGCAATGCCGCGGCCGCGTAGCGCACGCGGCGTTTCGGTGTGGGTGATGATGACGGCTAATGGCGTCGCGCGGTAGTTTGCAAAGGCGATGCCGCCTTCGACGTCGAGTTCAAAGCGGCTTTGCGCCTTGTTGTTGCGGACCTTGGTCATGGCTGGTGTTGCGCCTTCAGTGCTTCAGCAGATCCTGATAGTCCGCGTGTTTCTCGATGAAGGCCTTCACGAACGGGCACTCCGCGATCACCCTCAGGCCCTCGGCGCGCACCTGGTCCAGCGCGCCGCGCACCAGCTTTGAGCCGATCCCTTTCCCGCCGAGCTCCGGCGGCACCTCGGTGTGGACGAAGGTGATCACGCCGTCCGCTTTCTCGTAGTAGGCCGCGGCAATATGTCCGTCGATCGCGAGCTCATAGCGCTTGTGGGCGGCGTTGTTGACGACCGCTTGGTTCACACTTCCATCCATCATCTCATTCCTGTTGTTTGCATCGCCGCATGGTCCGGTCCTCCGCGAATTGGCGATCGGCTGCCTTGCAAGCCGATCATAACCGGCCTACGTTTTTCTCAAGACATACGCCCCGAAGCGGCCCGATGGTCCGTTTGGTACCGCAATGTCATGATCGCTGGCTGCTGACGTATGCCTCTTTTTCAGGGAGGTCTACCATGTCGGATAAGCGTTTCTTTAGCACCCATAGGCCTTGGGAGGACTGGTTCGGCATGCTGCTTGGCGTGCTGATCGTGGTGTCGCCGTGGTTTCCGATGCAGGCCGGCCGTGAGGTCGTCGATGCCGATCGTAGCATCATGATCCTCAACACCTTCGTGATCGGCATGCTGGTGTTCGGCCTGGCGCAGCTCGAATATGTCGCCCTGCAGCGCTGGGAGGAGGTTTCGGCCATCGTGCTCGGCTGCTGGCTGATCGCCTCGCCATTCCTGTTCGGCTATTCCGGCGACACGATGCTGCAGGTCTGGCACGGCATCCTTGGCGCGCTGGTGGTCCTACTGGGCGCGCTGCAGCTCTGGCAGGACTGGGGCAGGAGCGATCAGGAACTCGCCGACCATCCGCAGTGACCGCCCTTGCCGAACCCCGTGCCGAGACGATAAACCGCGAAGGGGCCTCAAGGTGCCCCGCATGGGGAAACTCCCGATGGGACGGAAATGAGCGGAGAGACGAGCAGCCTGGCCGCGCCGCGCGGCGGGATCGTGCGAATGTCGCGCCGGGTGATGAACCTGGCGCATATCGTGACCCAGAATGCGCGCCGGCATGGTGATCGCGCAGGCTTCATTTGGCGGGACCGGAGCTGGACCTGGCACGAGATCGACGGCCTGGTCTCCGCACTTGCGGCTGCGCTGGCGGCGCAGGGCATTGTCAAGGGCGACCGCATTCTCGTCCATTCCAAGAACTGCGACGAGATGTTCTGGTCGATGTTCGCCGCCTTCCGTCTCGGAGCGGTCTGGGTGCCGACCAATTTCCGCCTGATGCCTGATGAGGTCGCCTATCTGGCGGCAGCCTCCGGCGCCAAGGCCTTCCTCTGCCACGGCGACTTTCCCGAGCACGCTGCGGCCGCCGCCAATCCCGCGCTGCAGTTCACCTGGCGGATCGGCGAGGAGGGGAGTTTTGGCGAGCAGACGGTCACGGAAGCGATCGCCGCGCACGCCGGCGCGAAGGTCGATAATGTCGCCGTCGAGCATGACGATCCCTGCTGGTTCTTCTTCACCTCCGGCACCACCGGACGCTCCAAGGCCGCTGTGCTGACCCATGGTCAGATGGCCTTTGTGGTGACAAATCATCTTGCCGACCTGACGCCCGGTGTGAGCGCGCGGGATGCCTCGATCGTGGTCGCGCCGCTGTCGCATGGCGCCGGCATCCATCAGCTCATGCAGGCCGCGCGCGGCGTGCCGACCATCCTGCTGCCTTCGGAGAAATTCGATATCGCCGAAACGTTCCGGCTGATCGAGCAGCACCGCGTCAGCAATCTTTTCACCGTGCCGACGATCCTGAAGATGATGGTCGAGCATCCCGCGGTCGACAAGTTCGATCATTCCTCGCTCCGTCACGTGATCTATGCCGGCGCACCGATGTACCGCGAGGACCAGAAGCTCGCGCTGAGCAAGCTCGGCGCCGTGCTGGTGCAGTATTTCGGCTTGGGTGAGGTCACCGGCAACATCACCGTGCTGCCGCCGGCGTTGCATGATCCCGAGGATGGCCCGCATGCGCGGATCGGCACCTGCGGCTTCGAACGCGTCGGCATGCAGGTCTCGATCCAGGACGACCAGGGGCGCGAGCTGAAGCCGTTCGAGACCGGCGAGATCTGCGTGATCGGCCCTGCGGTGTTCGCGGGCTACTACGACAACCCGGAAGCCAATGCGAAGGCGTTTCGCGACGGCTGGTTTCGCACCGGCGATCTCGGCCACATGGACGAGGAAGGCTTTGTCTACATCACCGGCCGCGCGTCCGACATGTACATCTCCGGCGGCTCCAACATCTATCCGCGCGAGATCGAGGAGAAGATCCTCACGCATCCGGCCGTCGGCGAGGTCGCGGTGCTCGGCGTGCCCGATCCCTTCTGGGGCGAGGTCGGCATCGCCGTCTGCGTCGCGCGCGAGGGCGCCAGCGCGCTGAGCGAGGCGGAGCTTGCCGCCTACCTTGCGCCGAAGGTGCCGCGCTACAAGATGCCCAAGCGCTTCTTCTTCTGGGACGCGCTGCCGAAGTCGGGCTACGGCAAGATACCCAAGCGCCTGATCCGCGATGAGCTGGAAGCACGCGGGCTGCTCGACGTCTCCACCAAGCAGACCGGGTGATGCGCAGCATCGCCCAACCGGGGCCGCCTGCGCGCGAGCGCATTCAATGGGTGGAAGCGCGCGGGCGCGCATTTTCGTTTGCGCTGCAGGCCGGCATTCCGCTGCTTGAAGCCGCACGCCGCGGCTTTGCAGCGGAAGGATTTTCGAGCGGTGTGTTGAGCGCAAGCGGCGGCGCGCTTGGCCCGTTTGCTTACGTAATGCCGGCCCTGTCGAAGACCGGCGCCAACGCCGCATTCTACAGCGAGACGTTTCGTCCCGACGGCATCACCCGGCCCAAGTTCGCCACGATGACGCTGGGCGAACGCGACGGTGCGCCATTCTTTCACTGCCATGGACTGTGGACCGAAGCCGACGGCCGTTTCAACGGCGGCCATATGCTGCCGGAGGAGACGGTGGTCGCCGAGCCCTTCGAGGTGCAGGCCTTCGGTCTCGACGGCGCGATGTTCGTGGCTGAGCTTGATGCCGAGACCAATTTCAAGCTGTTCGGCCCGGTGCCGCGCGAGGCAACCGATGCAGAGACCACCAGCCGCGCCTTCGCGCTGCGGCTGCGCCCGAACCAGGATTTTGCCTGCGCGCTGGAAAAGTTCTGCCGCCAGCATGGCATGCTGCACGCCCGCCTGCATGGGGGCGTCGGCTCGACCATTGGCGCGTGTTTCACCGATGGCCGCAGCGTGGTGCCATTCGCGACCGAGCTCGCGGTCAACGCCGGCACGATCGCCCCCGACGCCGATGGCCAGCTCGAAGCCGAGCTCGACATCGCGCTCGTCGACTATCTCGGCGGCCTCGCCGAGGGGACGCTCGTGCGCGGCGACAACCCGGTGCTGATGACGATGGAGCTCGTGCTCGAAGTGCTGGACGAGGAGGGGTAGGCGAACCTCTCTGTTGTCCAGGCGAAGGCCAGACGACGAGTCCGATGTCGTAGGATGGGTAGAGCGAAGCGAAACCCATCGACTTCGTAGCAAGCCGCAGGATGGTGGGTTTCGCTTCGCTCTACCCACCCTACGATTCCGATTCAATTTTCAAACAGCGGAGGGGATGTGCGTTCGCATTCTCGCGGCGCGTTGCGTCCGAGGTTTGCGTCGCTTCTGACCCTCTCACCGAAAAGAGGGCGCAGGGAAAGCCGGGCGCCGATTGCACCCATGGGTCCCGTGCAACAAAAGCACGGGGGTAGGACCACAGGTTCAACCGGAATCACACCGGCTTTCCCTGCGCGACGGCTTTACGGCTTACTTCGTGCTCTTCCCGGTGACCGGGCTTTCTTGCCACCGTCACCTCTCGCGCGAGCTTGTTCGCGCAAAAAGCTTAGCGCCAGCGTCGGGGCGCCAGAACCACACGACTTCGCCGTACGCAGCCACGCCATTCGTCCGGCGCTTTCCACGCCTGACGCAGCTACGTCCATCGCATCCCGCTTCCAACGTCCGTGACGATCGCGATACGCCCCTCAAGTGGAGGCGGGACGGCGGGGTTTCTAAGGTGATTTGCGATCAGAACGAAGCGGAATGTTTTTCGCACCAGGGCTGGACGAGGCAAATCACATTGATATTGCGGGCGAATTTTCGTTCGAGCGAAATGTGGAAACGCCGCCTCAGTCCTCATCCTGAGGAGCCGCGAAGCGGCGTCTCGAAGGATGGGCCGCGGGCGAGATCGGGCCTCATGGTTCGAGACGCGCCATGCGCTCCTCACCATGAGGGTCTGGCATCGGCGCGCGCCGCTAGAAGCCAACATCTTCACCGCCGCTTGCGGACGTGGATGTTGATGTCGAGATCGATGTTGCTGACGCAGGTCTGCTCGGTGCGGTGCGAGCCGCCCTCATGCCAGCGGCCCTTGCGCAACCGGGCGTCACGGACATTGGCGAGCCTCAGGCAGCGCCACTGCGGGAGCTTGCCCGAACTCTCGCCGGCGAACTGCCAGGCCAGCACGACCTCTTCGCCTGATTTGTTGGTGCCGATGATGTGCGGGCAGAGCTCACGGGTGCGGCCGTCGTAGGTACAAACGACCTGTCGCTCGCCGACAATGGCGCTGCGGAAGAGGGCGTAAGTGGCGCTTGGCGCAGCGCGAACGCTCATGGGCAGGAATGTTCTTGTTGTGTTCCGTGAACTGTGCCAGATAATCCAGGCTAGGGCTAAAGCCCTCAACTGCGCCGGTTGTTAGGTACGCGCATGGCTCCACGAAAGAACCGAACGATCAATCTGCCGGCGCCCTACCTCAAGCGCATCTGGCTCGATCCGACCCGCATCACCGACCGGGACGCGTATCCGTTCTGCCTGCCCTTGCTGCGGGATGATTTCGAGCTGAGGTTTGACCGTGCGATCACCATCATCGTCGGCGAGAACGGCACCGGCAAATCCACCTTGCTGGAGGGAATTGCGGCGTTGGCCGGATTTGACGGAGCCGGCGGCGGCAAGGGGTATATGCCGGTCGATCATTGTGATGCGCTTGAGGTAATGGGCGGCGAGCTTGCAACAGCCCTCCGCGCCAGTTGGCTGCCGAAGATCACAAAAGGCTGGTTCTTCCGTGCCGAGAGTTTCTTCTCGGTGGCGAGATATTTGGACAAATCGGCGCGAGAGGACCCGTTTGGGCCACCCCCGCCGGACTTCCTCTCCCATTCCCATGGCGAGGGCTTCCTGCGCTTCTTCGAGGAGCGCTGTCAGCGGCAGGGTATCTTCATCTTCGATGAGCCGGAATCGGCGCTGTCGCCCTCGCGCCAGATTGAATTCCTGAAACTGCTGCGGCGCATGGACGAGATCGGGCATTGCCAGGTGCTGATGGCGACGCACTCTCCCGTGCTGATGGCTTATCCCAATGCATCGCTGTTGCGACTGACGAAATACGATCTTGAGCCCGTCACCGTCGAAGAGACCGACCACTACAAGGTGATGCGGGAATTCTACGATGACCCGGCAGGGTTCGTCGAAGCGGCTATTGCGGACTAGAGTTGGGGGGGACATGGGCCGAAGACGAAACCGCACGACCAGCCTGCCTGCGCCTTATCTAAGGCGGGTCTGGCTCGATCGCTCCCTCGTTCCGGATTGGGAAGCCTATCCATTCTGCCTTCCCATTTTCAGGGACGAGTTCGATCTGAGTTTCGAAAAAGCCGTCACCATCATCGCGGGCGAGAACGGGACCGGTAAATCGACCATCCTCGAAGGCATCGCGGCGCTTGCCGGGTTCGACAGTGGTGGCGGCGGCAAGGGATACAGGCCGATCGATCATTCCGGCGCTATCGAAGCGACCGGCGAAGACCTGTCGGCTGCGCTGCGCGCCGGCTGGTTACCTAAGGTCAGCTACGGCTGGTTTTTCCGGGCGGAGACGTTCTTCTCGGTCGCAAGATATCTGGATCAGACCAGCGAATCGCCACCCGACTATCTCTCCTATTCCCATGCGGAGGGCTTCCTCTACTTCTTCGAGGAGCGTTGCCAGCGCCAGGGCATCTTCATCTTCGACGAGCCGGAGTCCGCGCTATCGCCCGCGCGCCAGATCGAATTCCTGAAGCTGATGCGCCGGATGGACGAGAGCGGCCAATGCCAGATCATCATGGCCACCCATTCGCCGATCCTGATGGCTTATCCAAATGCGACGTTGCTGCGGCTGTCGAAACACGGACTGGAGCCGGTGAATGTGAAGGACACCGATCATTACAGGGTGATGCGCGAGTTCTGCGATGATCCCCATGGGTTCGTCGAGGCGGCGATCGAGGAGTGAACTGCGTAGGGCGGGTAGAGCGGAAGCGAAACCCACCAATTGTGAGCCGATGGGTTTCGCTGCGCTCTACCCATCCTACGGGGGCGCCTCTGACACCAGCAGAGAGGCGGCGATATCTTCCATCCGCTCGAACATCAGGTCAGGCCCGAGCGCCCGCAGCTTGGCAGGTGCCGCATAGCCCCACGATACGGCGCCGCATGCGATGCCGGCGGCGCGTGCGGCCTCGATGTCGCGGGTTTCGTCGCCGATCGATATCGCCTGTGTTTGCGCAACGCCGGCGCGCTTGACGACGCGGCGGAATTTTGCGGCTTTGCCAAAGATCGACGCGCCGCAATCGAACCAGGAAAACAGTGAGGCGGCCTCGCCAAGCAGCCCGCGGGCATTCGCCTCATTGTCCGAACTGACTAGCGCCAGCCGCAGGCCGCCATCCTTGAGCGTCCGCAGCATGGTCTCGGTACCTGGAAACAGCGCGATGTCGGCCAGGTGCTTCGCCTTCAGCCGCCGCATATGCCGCGCGATGAAAGCGATCTTCCACGTCGGCACCTCGAGCCGCGCAACGATCTCGCGCGAGCTGGCATGCCGCAGCTCATCGACGTCTTCATCCGCGACGCGGCGGAAGCCGAACCGATCGGCGACGTCGTTCACATTGCGCAAGAACCAGGGAAAGCTGTCTGCAAGCGTGCCGTCGAGGTCGAAGATGACGAGGGAATAGGGCATGGAAGTGTTACTAGCAAATCCCCGCCGAGCCAGGACTGATCGCAGCCAAACAATACACATGGCTCAGAAGCTACGTGCAGGCGATGAACGGTTAGTGGTCCAAGTTTGAGGTGTATCGAGAGTTGTATCTTTGTCAAATAAAGCTAAATTGGTCGCTCCACCGGGGGCGAGTATGTACGACCAAGAGCAAGAGCGGACTGCCGTTGTCGAAATCCACGAAGCGGATACTCGTGAGGTCTTCGATCTTGTTGTTGAACCGAACCTAAATCCGATCGATCTTTTCGAGTTGACACTCCCGCGTCCACCTCAGGGAAGTTGGCGCGAGAAGTTCGATATTCGGGCCGATGTTCGATTCGCCCAGATGATCCTGAAATTTGATAATATTCTGGTGCGGGTCGGCACAAGAGCTGCTCGTCTGAGTAGCGCCTGTGACGGATGTTCGCTGCTTGCGCACTCTTTGTACGGTCTGAACCCTCTTCCTTCCCGAAATGTAGTTGCAGTTCAAGAAAAGCAAACGCGCGAAATCGCGGCTTCCGGGGCAGCGCAAATCCAGGCGAAAATCGGTGTTTTGCAGGGCGTTGACGGCGGTGCGTCGCTCGACGCAAAGGCCTCGGGTGAAACAGCTCACCGGGTCGAGAAGCAAGCGTCTCGGGAAGAAAGCGTTCTCAGAGTTATTCCTCGGCCTCACGGCTCTTGGGACCTGACTGAGCCAAATGCTCGGGAGGGTTGTCTCGACGGCGATTATCTTACGAGTCGCGGTCAATATTTGGATGTGCCCTCGAATGATCCAGTGGATGCGCCGCTGGCAACCGTTCAAGCAAATGATGGCGCCTCCGAAATCGCGATCGAATTAGCGATAGAGATTCAACCTAAGGATCTCGTCTTTCACCGGGTAATGGTTCAGGGGGAGCATCGTGCACCAAAGACCTGGTTCCAAAGGGAGAGGATCAACGTCGAGCTAATCGCGCGCCGACTGATAGAGCTGACCCAAAACAACAAGCTTCCGCCCAGTGAAGTAAGAATAACTTTGGGAAGAACTACTTTACGCGGAAGGCGTCGTCCAAAATTTGTGAGGGCTGAATGATTTTTGATGACGTTGATCTACGATCGAAACTTGGTCGGCTTTTCATGACAAACGCTGAGCGCTTTGACGAGCTTGTTATAGCTGTTGGTCTAAACCCTCGAACGGATCTCGCGGGCGCAGATCTCAAGGGCGCCGATTTCGCTGGATCGGTTATGAATAGTTGGGATCTATCGAACTGCGATCTAAGCGGCGCGTCGTTCGTTGGGGCAAGGATTCGAGATCTAAAAACAGAGGGAGCGATTGGCTTAGACCTAACCGGCTCCATAGCTCTAGATGACGACGAGCGAGATACGTTTGAGCACGACGAACTCGACATGCTCATTAAGCAAATTACAAACAGTGCAACCGGAGGACAACGCGGACCGCTTATTGAAAGCATTTTAACGAAGCATGCCTCCGACGAACGAGCGTGGTCCTTCCTATTAAACGAGCACGTACGACGCGAACGCGTTGGAAGAATTGTTAGCTCGATAGTGATCGGTTGGGAATCGAGGCAAACTAGACCTGAGGTAGCAGGCAATGAGCTGCGGTTCAAACTCTTGCGTTCGGGCGGAAATCCTTACGTCACGGTTAGGGCCAGACTCTTGCGCGAGCTGGCATCACGCGTTGGTCGAAATGATGAGCTTCTCGAAATTTGCAGGGATCTGATCGAGCAGGAGGGATACTTAACATCGGGGAATGTAGCGTTGACGGTCCTTGGAGAAGTTTTTGGAGGCGACGATCGCGTCGGCTCCTACTTGGAGGATTTGATAACTCGCGATGTTTGGATGGGTTTCAAGTTTCAGGTCGTTCCAGTGCTGATGACCGGGTTCGATACGCTCGACATTCGCCGTCTAATTGAGAATGCGATTCTAGATCCTTCATTGTCGATGTATGAACGAACTAGAATGATCGACGCGTACTACAGAACGAAGGACAATGATCCGAAAATTGCTGCGTTTGTACGGAAGGTTTTCGAGACCAGTACGGAAGCCGAGTTGCGAGCAGCTGCTATCCGAGTTCGAAGAGACGACGGAAGCAAGTTGACGAGCGATGATGTTGCAAATCTTCGCATAATTGCAGCCACGGATGAACATCACGAGGTCCGTGGAGCGGCTCTTGAGGTCGTTGGCCATCGAAAGGATCAAATAGACTTGCTCCTTGATAGAGCCGTTCGAGATACAGATGCAAATGTGCGGTTTGTGGCGGTAAGATTGGCTGCGTCCCTCGGTTTTGCTGAGCGGGATTGGTATGCCGACATCTTCGTACGGGACGAAGATAATCTCGTGCGGGGCGCTGCCTTCGATTGGCTTACGAGCGTAGGTCATAGCGAGAGCGGGTGGCGCGAACTTTTAATGCGGGAAATTCAGCGCGTAGACCCAGGGCAGATTTCAGCTCGGGCAGCTTCAGAGGCTCTTAGACGCTGGCCCGAAGACCTTACGCTTCGACGTTCAGTCGAAGAGCTTTTGGAGCGCTTATCTGAAGACTTGAGCGGCTGGCATCACCATCTTCGGACAGCACTTAGTGAAAGAGTGCTGGCTTCATCGAAGAAGTGACACCGGAATTCTCTATTCGGCCAGCTTCGCTGGCGCTGCTCTTCTTCGGTTGCTGTTCGTCTTCTGCAGCACTGGCGCGGGAATTTGCCCGGCGCCTTGACGATATCTTCAGGCGGACCCCAAGCGGCGATATAGCCGCCGCCATCGACTCCTTCGGGGCCAAGATCGATCACCGAACTGGCAGTTTCAATGACTTCGAGATTGTGCTCGATCACGACCACCGTGTTGCCCGGCAACCTGCCCGTGCAGACCTCCAGCAGCTTTACGACGTTGTGGACGTGCAGGGCGGTAGTCGGCTCGTCCAGGAAGTAGAGGGTGCGGCCGGTGGCGCGCTTTGACCGCCGCTGCCAGTTGGACGCGCTTGGCTTCACCTCCGCAGCTCTCGCCGCATGCCGCTCAAAGGACAACTGCACTAATGTCGCTCGGCTTCGGCCTCTTGCTCCAGTTGGAGGATATGGGCCCGCAGTGCATCGAACCTGGCTTCCGTCGCGTAGCTGAATAACGGGTCCTTATGAGGGGACAAGGCTGAGGCGATTTCGGCCCAATCGTCAGGCTGCAATGCCTTCAGCGCGGCGGGGAGGAAATCACGATCCTCCATCCTGATGTGATGCCGCTCATGTTGCAGGAAATCGCGAACGATCCTGTCCACGTCCTCACGAAGGACCTCGCGATCAGCGAGCACAGCGTCGACGGCGTTGGCGACGCGGCGCAAACGCTTGGCGCCTTCCCGGTGCTCATGCGTGAGATCACCAATCTTGGCAGCAGCGGCGGGATCGCGAACTTTCAGCTTGGCGAAGACACGGTCTTCCTGAGCGTGGTGATACATCTCAGTATAGACCTCGAAATAAGCGATGATGGCGCGGATGACCTCGTAGTCCGGTCGGCCTGAGCGATCGAAAATATCCAGCTCGTGCTCGAGGACGGCAAGCAGCCTTTCAATATTGCGGTGCTCTTGGTCTAGCAACTCGATGATCATTGCGGTGATCCACAACGGCGAACCAGAAAAATAGGCGATAAAATCATCGTGGCATTGCGTTAGATCAAGGTCGCAGCCGATTTGCGTGATCCGGACGTCGCACGCGATCAGTGCCGGTAACTCAGCCTCTTTCGGCGGTGATAAAAAAATTGTCAGTGATGTCGGGGCGCGAGCCGTTCGATCGTCCTTTGCTGTGAACCAGCAAATGGAGATGCCGAATGGTCGACCTGATTCTGACCACCTTCGATTGGGTTCCCGAGATGCCGCGGGGTTACGTGCGTGACATACGTGTGCGTTGGGCACTGGAAGAGGCCGCCTTGCCCTATCGCGTCAAGACCGTGCCATTTAGCCCTCGGAACGCCGAGCATTTCGTGCACCAGCCCTTCGGCCAGGTTCCGTGGCTGACCGATGGGGACATCTCGATATTCGAGAGCGGTGCGATTCTGCTCCATCTCGGCGAGCATAGTGAGGCGCTGATGCCTGCCGATCCGCGCAGTCGCGGCGAGGCTACGAAATGGGTGTTCGCAGCGCTCAATTCAGTCGAGATGGCGAGCCTGCCCTGGTCCTTGTTGAAGTTCACCGGCGATACCGGTGATACGCCAGCTTCGAAGTATCTGGACGAGTTCCTCAAAGGCCGGCTCAAGCATCTGGAGCCGGTATTGGCGGGACGCGAATGGCTGGCAGGGTCCTTCTCCGTCGCTGACATCCTCATGGCGGACGCGCTGCGCCTTGTCGATCGTTTCGACGGGCTGACAGGACATCCCGCCTGTCGTGACTATGTCGCGCGCGCCACGGCCCGCCCATCCTTCGTGAAGGCTCATGCAGACCAGATGGCACATTTCGCTGCGGCGGACTGATCCACTGAGAAACTCTTACTCCGCCGCTTCGCTCGCGCTGTTCTTTCTTGGCTTGCTGTTCGCCTTCTTCAGCACCGGTGCCAGGAACTGGCCCGTATAGCTCCGCGGCGCTTTCACGATATCCTCGGGCGGGCCCCAGGCTACGATTTCGCCGCCGCCGTCGCCGCCTTCGGGGCCGAGGTCGATGACCCAATCGGCGGTCTTGATGACTTCGAGGTTGTGCTCGATCACTACGACCGTGTTGCCTTGGGCGACCAGCTCGTGCAGCACCTCCAGCAGTTTCGCGACGTCGTGGAAGTGCAGGCCGGTGGTGGGCTCGTCCAGGATGTAGAGCGTGCGGCCGGTAGCGCGCTTGGACAGCTCTTTTGCCAGCTTGACGCGCTGGGCTTCACCGCCCGACAGCGTCGTTGCCTGCTGGCCGACGTGGATGTAGTCGAGGCCGACGCGGTGCAGGGTCCGGAAGGTTTCGCGGACGCGCGGCACCGCCTTGAAGAATTCAGCGGCCTCTTCCACGGTCATGTCGAGCACGTCGGCGATCGACTTGCCCTTGAACAACACCTCCAGCGTCTCGCGGTTGTAGCGCTTGCCCTTGCAGACGTCGCAGGTGACGTAGACGTCGGGCAGGAAGTGCATCTCGATCTTGATGACGCCATCGCCCTGGCAGGCCTCGCAGCGGCCGCCCTTGACGTTGAAGGAGAACCGGCCTGGCTCGTAGCCGCGGGCCTTGGCTTCGGGCAGGCCGGCGAACCATTCGCGGATCGGCGTGAAGGCGCCGGTATAGGTCGCGGGGTTGGAGCGCGGGGTGCGGCCAATCGGCGACTGGTCGATGTCGATGATCTTGTCGATATGCTCGAGCCCCTCGATGCGGTCGTGCGGCGCGGCAGCGTCGCTCGCATTGTTCAGCTTGCGCGCAATCGCCTTGTAGAGCGTGTCGATCAGGAGCGTCGACTTGCCGCCACCAGAGACGCCGGTGATGCAGGTGAACAGCCCCAGCGGAATCTCCGCCGTGACGTTCTTCAGGTTATTGCCGCGCGCATTGACGACCTTGATGGTGCGGCGATGGTTCGGCGGCCGCCGGTCGGGGATCGGTACCGAAAGCTCGCCGGTGAGATATTTGCCGGTCAGCGATTTTGGGTTGCGCATGATGTCTGATGGCGTGCCCTGGGCCACGATGTGGCCGCCATGCATGCCGGCGCCGGGGCCGATGTCGAGCACGTAATCGGCTAGCCGTATCGCGTCCTCGTCATGCTCGACCACGACCACGGTGTTGCCGAGGTCGCGCAGCCGCTTCAGCGTATCCAGGAGCCGCGCATTGTCGCGCTGGTGCAGGCCGATCGAAGGCTCGTCCAGCACGTAGAGCACGCCTGTGAGACCCGAGCCGATCTGGGAGGCCAGGCGGATGCGCTGGCTTTCGCCGCCGGACAATGTGCCGGAGGAGCGGGACAGCGTGAGATAGTTGAGGCCAACGTCGAGCAGGAAGGTCAATCGCTCGCGGATCTCCTTCAGGACACGCGCGGCGATCTCGTTCTGCTGCGTGTTCAGTGCTTCCGGCACGGTCTCGAACCACTCGCCGGCGCGCTTCACCGAGAGATCGGCGATCTCGCCGATATGCTTGCCGCCGATCTTGACGCACAGCGCTTCCGGCTTGAGGCGATAGCCGTTGCAGGCCGCGCAGGGGATGTCGGTGAAATATTTCGCCAGCTCCTCCCGCGCCCATTCGCTTTCCGTCTCGCGGTAGCGGCGGTTGATGTTGGTGATCACGCCCTCGAACGGCTTCTTGGTGTCGTAGGCGCGCACGCCGTCCTCGTAGGAGAACTTGATCTCGTCATCGCCCGAGCCGTGCAGGATCGCGTCTCTCGTCTTCTTCGACAGGTCCTTCCACTTCGTGTCGAGGGTGAACTTGTAGTGCTTGCCGAGCGCGGTCAACGTCTGCAGGTAGTAGGGCGAGGAGGACTTGGCCCATGGCGCGATCGCGCCCTTGCGCAAGGACAGCTCCTTGTCCGGGATCACCAGATCCTCGTCGACATGCTGCTCGACGCCGAGGCCGCCGCAGGCGGGGCAGGCGCCATAGGGATTGTTGAACGAGAACAGCCGCGGCTCGATCTCGGGGATCGTGAAGCCGGAGACCGGGCAGGCGAACTTTTCCGAGAACAGGATGCGCTCAGGCCCGCTCTTGTCGTGGATCTTTGCGGTCTTCTTCTTTTCCTCGGCGGGAGCCTGTGCTGCCGGCGCATCGGCGAATTCGATCACTGCGAGGCCGTCGGCGAGCTTGAGCGCGGTCTCAAAACTTTCCGCGAGCCGCTGGCCGATGTCGGGGCGCACCACGATGCGGTCGACGACGACGTCGATGTCGTGCGGAAACTTCTTGTCGAGGCTGGGAGCATCCGCAAGCTCATGGAAGGTGCCGTCGATCTTGACGCGCTGAAAGCCCTTCTTGAGATATTCGGCGAGCTCCTTCCTGTACTCGCCCTTGCGGCCGCGCACGACCGGCGCCAGCAGATAGAGGCGGGTGCCCTCAGGCAGCGCGAGCACGCGATCGACCATCTGCGAGACGGTCTGGCTCTCGATCGGCAGCCCCGTGGCCGGCGAATAGGGTACGCCGACACGGGCCCAGAGCAGGCGCATATAATCGTAGATCTCGGTAACCGTGCCGACGGTGGAGCGCGGGTTCTTCGAGGTGGTTTTCTGTTCGATGGAGATGGCGGGCGAGAGGCCGTCGATCTGGTCGACATCCGGCTTCTGCATCATCTCCAGGAACTGGCGCGCATAGGCCGAGAGCGATTCGACGTAGCGGCGCTGACCCTCGGCATAGATGGTGTCGAAGGCAAGCGAGGACTTTCCGGAGCCGGACAGGCCGGTGAACACGACAAGCGTGTCGCGGGGAATCTCGACGTCGATGTTCTTGAGGTTGTGCTCCCGCGCACCGCGGATGGTGATGGCACGCGTTGAGGAGCCGGCGGTCTGTTGGCGCTTCGCCCTTAGCACTTCATCCATATCGGCATTTCCAGGCGCTTGTAAGCACGCCACGTTACGGGCGCGCGTCGTCGGAAATCCGTACCACGGCGCCGATGGGGTGACGCTGGAACATAGGAAGAACGCGCGATGATTTCCAGTGCTGAGGGCGAATCATCAACGATTTGTTTCTGGTCGTATTTTTCTCGTTCAGCTTTGGCAGTAGCTGGCAGCAAGAGGAAGGCGGCACAGACGGAGCTCTGCGAGCGACCGGGCGCGGAACAAACGGCTCGCAAGCAAAAAGGCCGGCGCAAGGCCGGCCTTTTCTCAGATTGGTATCCGATCGCGCGATCAGTACCTCGCGATCAGCGGGCCACCCCACTTGTAGTTCAGGCGGACGGTGACGAGGTCGACATCCTGCCTGATGTTCTCGGTGGCGAAGAGCGTCCCGGCCGGAGCGAAATTGCCGTTGTTGATGAAGTCGTAGGAACGATCGCCCAGGAAGATGTGATTGTACTCGGCGCCAACCGACCAGTTCGGTGCGAAGCCGACTTCGATGCCGGCACCAACCGTAGCACCCCAGCGGGTGTCGTCGACGGTGTCGGTGATCGGAATGCCGGTGAAGGTATCGCGCACGCGGAAGCGATCCCCGACCACGGCCGCACCGCCCTTGACGTAGAGCAGCACGTTGTTCCAGGCATAACCGACCTGGCCGGTGAGCAGGCCGAAGGCGTCGATCCGCGACTCGTTCTCGTCGATGCCCGTCAGCAGGCTGGTGTGGCTGCCCTTGAAGTCGGCCCAGTTCCCCTGACCTTCGACGCCGAACACCCAGGTGCCGGCCTGCCAGCGATAGCCGATCTGACCACCAGCGGTGCCGCCGTCTGCGTCATGGGAACCGTCATCGAAACCAAAGACGTCCCAGCGCTTGCGGCTCGTCCCCCAGCCGCCGTTGCCGCCGATATAGAACCCGGTCCAGTCATAAACGACGGCGACGGGTGCCGGCGGGGCCTTGGTGTAAGGACGCGGAGCAAGATCGGCGGCCGACGCCGGCGCAGCCAGCGCGACCAAGGCAACCGTACCAAGCAAAAACTTCTTCATCGTAGCTCTCCAGCCTGTGTTCGCTTCAATTGGGTCCCGAAGCGTTACGGTGTTAAAGACGCGAGCGCCGCGCCGTCGTTTTAGGCATATACCTCGATTCAACCGGAAATACCGTCGCCGAAACGCAACACTTAACGGCGAAGTGCGGATAACATAAGTTAGTGATTTGCTTAATGAATTCGGGAACCCGAGGGTCGACTTCGGGTTCCATTCGGGTTGCACCAAAATTGGGCCACTATAATGCCATGATTACGTCAAGTTGTGGGGAACAAAGCTGGAACAATGGCGTCGCTGGTGCTATATGTGGATAATTGCGAGATTGACGGGAATGGCTGCGCCGCGGCGTCGGTGAGCGTATAGGGTCCGTCGGCAACGTGAGATGTTGGTTAGCGAAGACTGAATGTGTCGGCCGTGCAACCGGCCGCACCAGTGATTGAGTGGAGAGCGGCGATGGCGGGAAGTGTGAACAAGGTCATTCTGGTGGGCAATCTCGGCAAGGATCCGGAAATCCGGCGGACCCAGGACGGCCGGCCGATCGCCAATCTGAGCGTCGCCACCTCCGAGACCTGGCGCGACCGGGCCACCGGCGAGCGCAAGGAAAAGACCGAGTGGCATCGAGTCGTGATCTTCAATGAGGGGCTCGCCAAGGTCGCCGAGCAATATCTGAAGAAGGGCGCCAAGGTGTATATCGAAGGCCAGCTTCAGACCCGCAAATGGACCGATCAGAGCGGGGTCGAGAAGTATTCGACCGAGGTGGTGCTGCAGGGCTTCAACTCCAACCTCACGATGCTGGACGGCAAGGGCGGTGGCGGCAGCTTCTCCGACGACATGGGCGGCGGTGGCGGCGATTTCGGGGGCAGCGGGCCGTCGAGTTCCGCACCGCGCCGCGCGGTGCCAGCCGGTGCCCGCAACAGCGACATGGACGACGATATTCCGTTCTGATCGAGCGGTGCGTTCCTTGAGGGTGTCGCGCGAGGATGAGAAAAATTCCCCTTGCGCGATTGAGGTTGGGGGAACTTATCCTCGTGAATGACTCAAGATATGTTCATCAAGCAATTGAGGTTGCTTGGTACGCTGTGGCCGGATTCTCGTCTCCCGGCTCATGTGAACTGTGAGGAAATCGGGCTAACCGGATTAGTGCCGCTCGGCGGGCACCCAGACGGGCCGGCGGCCTGCGAGGCGCTCTTGTAAGGCTTCAAAAAGGCGTTCCGACTGGCGCTCATCAACCGCGTAAGTCTATGAAAAAACGAAGAGAAAAAGCCGCTATCGAGGCTGTTCCGGGGTGGTTATCGGCCCCCCGATACGCTATATGATTCTCCAGTAGAACTGACCCGGATTCCCCTTTGGCAGACCCTGAAGACGACAAGCCCGGCGAGCCGTCGGAGCCCTCAGACATTCGTCCGATCTCCATTCTCGACGAGATGAAGAAGTCCTACCTCGATTACGCCATGAGCGTGATCGTGGCGCGGGCGTTGCCGGACGCGCGCGACGGGCTGAAGCCAGTCCACCGCCGCATCCTGTTTTCGATGAACGAGCAGGGCTACACGCACGACAAGAAGCACAAGAAGTCGGCCGGCATCGTCGGCGACGTCATGGGCAAATACCATCCCCATGGCGACCAGGCGATCTATGACGCGCTGGTGCGCATGGCGCAGGATTTCTCCATGCGCGTGCCGCTGATCGACGGGCAGGGCAACTTCGGCTCGGTGGACGGCGATCCGGCGGCGGCAATGCGCTACACTGAGTCGCGCCTGACCAAGATCGCGCTGAAGCTGCTCGACGACACCGACAAGGAAACCGTCGACTTCCAGGACAATTACGACGGCGCGCACAAGGAGCCGGTCGTCCTTCCGGCGAAATTCCCGAACCTGCTCGTCAACGGAGCCGGTGGCATCGCGGTCGGCATGGCGACTAATATCCCGCCGCACAATCTCGGCGAGGTAATCGACGCCTGCGTGGCGCTGATCGACAACCCTGCGCTGACGATCGATGAACTGATCAAGATCATTCCGGGACCGGACTTCCCGACCGGCGGCATCATCCTGGGCCGCCAGGGCATCCGCAGCGCCTACCATCTCGGCCGCGGCTCGATCGTGATGCGCGGCAAGGTCGAGATCGACACGATCCGCAAGGATCGCGAGGCGATCATCGTCAGCGAGATCCCGTACCAGGTTAACAAGGCAAGCATGGTCGAGCGGATCGGCGAACTGATCCGCGAGAAGAAGATCGAGGGCATCGCCGACCTGCGGGATGAATCCGATCGCCAGGGCTACCGCGTGGTCGTCGAACTCAAGCGCGACGCGATGGCCGACGTCGTGCTGAACCAGCTCTACAAGTTTACGCCGCTGCAGACCACCTTCGGCGTCAACAGCGTCGCGCTCGACGGCGGCCGTCCGCAGACGATGAACCTGAAGGACCTGCTGACGATCTTCGTCAACTTCCGTGAGCAGGTCGTCACACGCCGCACCAAATATCTGCTCACCAAGGCGCGCGACCGCGCCCATGAGCGGGTCGGCCTCGCCATTGCGGTTGCCAATATCGACGAGGTCATCCGCGTGATCCGCTCTTCGCCTACCCCGGCGGCAGCGCGCGAAACCCTGATGTCGCGCGACTGGCCGGCACGGGACGTCGAAGACATGATCACGCTGATCGACGATCCGCGCCACCGCATCAATCCGGATGGCACCATCAGGCTTTCGCTGGCCCAGGTGAACGCGATCCTTGATCTGCGCCTGCAGCGCCTGACCGCGCTTGGGCGCGACGAGATCGCTGAGGAACTCACAACGCTTGCAGCCGAGATTTCGGACTATCTCGACATCCTGCGCTCGCGCGCCCGCGTGCAGGCGATCGTCAAGACCGAGCTCGCCGAGGTGAAGGCCGAGTTCGCCACCCCGCGCAAGACGGTCATCCTCGAGCAGGAAGGCGAGGTCGAGGACGAGGACCTGATCCAGCGCGAGGACATGGTGGTGACCGTGTCGCACGCCGGCTACGTCAAGCGCGTGCCGCTGTCGACCTATCGCGCCCAGCGCCGCGGCGGCAAGGGCCGGGCCGGCATGCAGACGCGCGACGAGGATTTCGTCAGCCGCGTGTTCGTGGCCTCCACCCATACGCCGGTCCTGTTCTTCTCTTCGCGCGGCCAGGTCTACAAGGAGAAGGTCTGGCGATTGCCGATGGCCGCGCCGAATGCGCGCGGCAAGGCATTGATCAACATCCTGCCGCTGGAGCAGGGCGAGCGCATCACCACCATCATGCCGTTGCCCGAGGACGAATCCTCCTGGGGCAATCTGGACGTGATGTTCGCCACCACCGGCGGCAACGTCCGCCGCAACAAGCTGTCCGATTTCGTCGACGTCCGCCGCTCCGGCATCATCGCCATGAAGCTGGAGGAGGGCGAGGCGATCGTCGACGTGCAGATCTGCACCGAGCATGACGACGTGCTGCTGACCGCCGCCGGCAGCCAGTGCATCCGCTTCCCCGTCACCGACGTGCGCGTCTTCACCGGCCGCACCTCGATGGGCGTGCGCGGCATTTCGCTGGCCGAAGGCGACAAGCTGATCTCGCTCGCGATCCTGCGCCATGTCGAGACGACCTCGGACGAACGTTCGGCCTACCTGAAGATGCGCCGCGCGGTCGCGGGCGAAGCGGCCGCCGAGGAGCCGGCGGAGACCGAGGCCGAGGAGACAACGGGCGCGATCCAGCTCTCGCAGGAGCGGTATGTCGAGATGTCGGCGCAGGAGCAGGTGGTGCTGACAGTGTCCGAAAACGGCTACGGCAAGCGGACCTCGTCCTACGAGTACCGCACCACCGGCCGGGGTGGCAAAGGCATCGTCGCGATGAGCGTCAACAGCCGCAATGGCAAGCTGGTGGCCTCGTTCCCCGTCGAAGAGGCCGATCAGATCATGCTGGTGACCGACAAGGGCCAGTTGATCCGCTGCCCCGTCGGAGACATCCGCATCGCCGGCCGCTCGACCCAGGGCGTCATCGTGTTCGACACCGCCGACGACGAGCATGTCGTCTCGGTCGAGCATATCGGCGACGACAGCGAGAATGGCGAGAACGGCAACGGGAACGGCCAGTAATCAGTAGCTCGGGTGAAGCGAAACCCCGGGATGTCCGTCGCCGGATCGCGGAGCCGCCGGCAGCGCTCTATTCCGCGCTCTTGAACGGCCGCAACCGCAGTCGGCTTCGGTGTCCGTCCGGCGCCGGCTGCCCCGAAGGCATGATGCCGCGGAAGTAGGTCTTCTGCCATTGATCCTGCACCGCCTTGGAGCCGGGCTGGTTGAGGTCCGCGTTGAAGGTGTTGCGGCTTTCCGACCAGAACCTGTGTTCGCGTTCGAGCTCCGGCTTCTCCGAAAGCTTCCGAATCGCCGGAGAAAACTCCTCGAGTTCGCCGCGCCGAACGGGAAGCAAATGACAGAACGGCTCGCCGGCTTCGAACCACACCTCATGGTGGGGCCGGGTGAATAGCCAATTCATCGTGAATGTGTAAGGCGACCAGTCGGTTTCAATGATGCCGGAGAGCGGCGCGATACCGTCTTTGGGACGATTGACCGGGCCGGTCACGTAGAGGTCGATACCCGAATCCGTCCGGAACAAGCAGGGCACATGGAATGTCAGCACGCCGCCGCCGAAATGGCTGATCGCCGGCGGCGGAAGGTGCGACGTTGCCTTGATCGTGATCGCATCCTTGGTCTTGCGACCGTCCCAGATCGCCGAGAAACCGGCCGTGCACAGAATTTCCCAGCCGTAGGTGTTGGCGATATTCAGCGGCAGACAGCGATAGGCGAAGCGCTGATCGCTGTCATCCATCCATTGCCGCTCGGCGGCGGCCGGTCGTATCCGCAGTTCGTGGCCGTTGATGACGTACGCGGTCAATTCCTTCATGCCACTACCACCGGACGCGAACGCCGACATTGCCACCGACGCTGCGCAGCGTCTCGTCGTTCAGATTGGTCGTATAGCCCACGGATCCATAGGCGGCGACAGTGGCCGTCAACTGCATGGACAGGCCGCCCCGCACTTCCAGCGAGGTTCCGCCGAGCGCCGTTGCGACGTTCCTGTCGTTGAATATCACATTCGCGGTCCGCGAAAAATTGTGCCACACATCGACACTGACGAAGGATTGCCACGGAGTGCCATAGACCAGTGTGGTGTTCTCCAGCCTCAAGCCAAGCCGGCCGATCACCGCGTCGAAACTCTGATAGTCGATCGTGGAGAATGCATCGCTGGTGTCGTTGAAGCTGACGCGCTGCCAGATGACCTGGCCTTGCGGCTCGAGGCTCCAGTTGGGGGCGATCGAGAAAGGAACGCCGCTTTCGAGCGAAGCGATCATGGCGGTGCCGTAAGCTCCTGCGCCGAATCGCCGGTCCGACGAGGCGCCTCCGCTGAGCCACGTGTGCATCGTGACGGCGTCGACGTACCAGCCATTCGGGGCGACATGCGTCCAGTAACCGCCGATACTGTCCCCCTGCAGCGCGAGGCTGCCGGAGCGGTTGCCGTTGATCGCGAGCGTATTGCCGTAGACAGTCCCACTCGCTTCGGCATGCGTGTAGAACAGGCCGAAACGGTCCTGCCCCGCGGGGTTGTCGCTGGCGAACAGGTCCAGACCCGTCTGGATGCCCCAAGCATGGCCGTCGATCTTCGGGGCAAGCTGGTAATTGATGCCTGCGATCGTCGAACTCCATTGCTGTTCGCGCGTCTCGCCCAGCCCGCGCATCCACGCGCCGTTGACCTCGCCGAAATTGTTCAGCAGAGCCTGATCACCCACGCGCTTATGGAACGTACCGACCGAGAGGACACCCATCTGCTGCGCCATCGCTGGCACAAGCACGTAGCCTGGAATCTCGGACCGGATCAGCGGCGTCGGCGGTGGAGGCGGCAATAACGGCGGAGGTGGTGACCCCGGCGGTCCGGGTGGTGGGGGCGATGGAGGAGCCGGCGGTGGCGACGGAGGGGATGGAGGCGCCGGCGGATCGGTGGCAGGCGGTGGCGGCGGCGGTGGCGGCGACGTAGGGGGCGGAGGTGGCCCAAACGGCGGCGGAGCCGGCAGCGGCGGCAGTGGTCTAGGCGTCACGGATGGCGGCGGAGGTGGAGG
>NZ_JAGKJI010000140.1 GCF_020329485.1 Bradyrhizobium cenepequi | reverse complement strand
TCAGCCGGTCGCGATCTGCGTTGAGCGCCGCGTGGCGATGGTGGTGGGGGTGCTGGCGATCCTCAAGGCGGGCGGGGCGTATCTGCCGCTGGATCCGGCCTATCCGTCGGCGCGGCTGCGACAGGTGCTCAACGACGCGGCGCCGCCTCTGCTGCTGGCCGATGCTGCGGGGCGCGCCGCGCTGGGCGCCGATACGCTCGTCGACGTGACAGTGGTCGATCTGGAGACGGCGACGCCGGCCTGGGCCGAGCTGCCCGCCTGCGACCCCGATCCGCGCGCGCTCGGCCTGAGCTCGCGCCATCTCGCCTATGTGATCTACACCTCGGGATCATCAGGCACGCCCAAGGGCGTCATGATTGAGCATGCCCAAATTGTTCGTTTGTTCGAGACGACCCAGAACTGGTATGGCTTCACCGAACACGACGTATGGTGCCTGTTCCACTCCTTTTCGTTCGACTTCTCGGTCTGGGAGTTGTGGGGTGCATTACGCTATGGCGGGCGTTTGATTCTCCTGCCGAGCCACGTTGCTCGCTCTGCTTATGACTTCCATGATCTAATCTGCAGGTCTGGCGTCACAGTTCTAAACCAGACCCCCTCGGCTTTTAAGGCTCTCATTGAGGTGGAGTCTCAGAGCAGCGTTCGAAATCACCTTCGATATGTGATTTTTGGTGGCGAGGCTCTGGAGCCATCGATTCTGAAGCCATGGTATGCAAGGCATTCAGATCGTGCCCCACAACTGATTAACATGTACGGCATCACGGAAACGACCGTGCATGTAACCTATCGGCTTCTCGATCAGTCTGACACGTCCAACTCAGGTAGTCCGATCGGAAAGCGCATCCCCGACCTTCGGTTGTACTTGCTGGACGGTTATGGCGCGCCAGTTCCGTTCGGGGCGGTCGGCGAGCTTTACATTGGCGGCGCCGGCGTCGCGCGTGGCTATCTGAACCGGCCCGAGCTGACGGCGGAGCGGTTTGTGGCCGATCCGTTCAGCGGCGAGGCCGGCGCGCGGTTGTACAAGAGCGGCGACCTTGCGCGCTATCTGCCGGACGGCAATCTGGAGTTTTTGGGCCGCAACGACGACCAGGTGAAGATCCGCGGCTTCCGGATCGAGCCCGGCGAGATCGCGGCGCGGCTCATCGAGCACGCCTCGGTGCGCGATGCGGTGGTGGTGGCGCGCGAGGATCGCGCCGGCGAGCAGCGTCTTGTCGGCTATGTGGTGTGTGCGCCTGAAGCCAAATCGGAGGATGGCGGCGAGCTTGCCGGCACCTTGCGCAGGCACGTGAGCGCGCGACTGCCGGAGCACATGGTGCCGTCCGCGTTTGTGCGCATCGAGGCGCTGCCGCTGACGCCGAACGGCAAGCTGGACCGCAACGCGTTGCCGGCGCCGCAGGATGAGGCGTATGCGCACCACGCCTATGAGGCGCCGCGGGGCGAGATCGAGACGGCGCTGGCCGAGATCTGGGCCGAGCTGCTCGGCGTGGCGCGGGTCGGGCGG
>NZ_JAGKJI010000139.1 GCF_020329485.1 Bradyrhizobium cenepequi | reverse complement strand
GGAGGATGGCGGCGAGCTTGCCGGCACCTTGCGCAGGCACGTGAGCGCGCGACTGCCGGAGCACATGGTGCCGTCCGCGTTTGTGCGCATCGAGGCGCTGCCGCTGACGCCGAACGGCAAGCTGGACCGCAACGCGTTGCCGGCGCCGCAGGATGAGGCGTATGCGCACCACGCCTATGAGGCGCCGCGGGGCGAGATCGAGACGGCGCTGGCCGAGATCTGGGCCGAGCTGCTCGGCGTGGCGCGGGTCGGGCGGCACGACAACTTCTTCGCGCTGGGCGGCCACTCGCTGTTGGCGGTGCGGCTGTTGAGCCGGCTGTCGCAGGCTGTTGGCGTCGCACTGCCGCTGACGACGCTGTTCGCCAAACCGGTGCTGTCCGATCTGGCCGAGAGCATCGTCGCGGAGTTGAGCCGCTCCGGTCCGCAGCGACTGCCGGCCATTGTGCCCGCATCGCGCGATGAGCCGCTTGCCTTGTCGTTTGCGCAGCAACGGCTGTGGTTTTTGGCCCAGTTCGATGAGGGCAGCACGGCCTATCACGTGCCGCTGGGATTGCGGTTGCGCGGCGTGCTCGACCGCGCCGCATGGCGGCGCAGCCTCGACCGGCTGCTGGGGCGTCATGAGGCGCTGCGCAGCGTCTTCGTCGCCTCGGACGGGGAGCCCTGGGTTGAGCTTCTGCCGCCGGAGGCAGCCCTGCCGGTGCTGCAGCACGATCTGCGGGACAGGCCGGATGCGGAAGCCGCGCTCTCGGATCTGTGCAACGAAGAGGCGCGCACGCCATTCGATCTTGGGCGCGGCCCGCTGATCCGCGGCCGGCTGATCCGGATGTCGGATGAGGAGCACGTGTTCCTGCTGACGCAGCATCATATCGTCTCGGACGGCTGGTCGATGGGCGTCCTGGTGCGTGAACTCAGTGCGTTGTACCGGGCGTTCGTGGCTGGAGAAGACGATCCGCTGCCGCCGCTGGTGATCCAGTATTCGGACTATGCCGCCTGGCAGCGGCAGTGGCTGGCGGGCGAGCGGCTGCAGAGCCAGGCGCAGTATTGGCGCAACACGCTGGCTGGTGCGCCGGCCCGTCTTGCCTTGCCGACGGACCGGCCGCGGCCGGAACAGCAGTCGTTTGCCGGGGGCACGGTGCCTGTCGTCATCGATGCGGATCTGACGCGAGAGTTGAAGCGGCTGAGCCGGCGGCATGGCACGACGTTGTTCATGACGGTGCTGGCGGCGTGGGCCGCGGTGCTGTCGCGCCTGGCGGGGCAGGACGATCTTGTGATCGGGGTGCCGACCGCCAATCGCGGTCGCCGCGAGATCGAAGAGTTGATCGGCTTCTTCGTCAACACCCTGGCGCTTCGGCTCGACCTGTCGGGCGCGCCGAGCGTGGCAGAGCTGTTGGAGCGGACGCGGCGCACGGCATTGGCGGCGCAGGAGCATCAGGACCTGCCGTTTGAGCAGGTGGTGGAGATCGTGCAGCCGCCGCGCTCGCTGGATCACACGCCGTTGTTCCAGG
>NZ_JAGKJI010000138.1 GCF_020329485.1 Bradyrhizobium cenepequi | reverse complement strand
CACACACCACATAGGCAACCAGCCGCGGCTCGCCGGCGCGATCCTCGCGCGCCACCACCACCGCATCGCGCACCCACTCATGCTCGCAAAGCCGCGCGGCGATCTCGCCGGGCTCGATCCGGAAGCCGCGGATCTTCACCTGGTCGTCGTTGCGACCCAAAAACGCCAGATTGCCGTCGGGCAGGTACCGCGCCAGGTCGCCGCTCCGGTACATCCGCGCCCCGACCTCGCCGCTGAACGGATCGGCCACAAACCGCTCCGCCGTCAGCTCGGGCCGGTTCAGATAGCCACGCGCGACCCCCGCCCCACCAATGTAGAGCTCGCCGACCGCCCCGAACGGAACCGGCGCGCCAAATCCATCCAGCAAGTACAACCGAAGATCGCCGATCCGCTTTCCGATCGGACTACCTGAGTTGGAAGTGTCAGACTGATCAAGAAGTCGATAGGTTACATGCACGGTCGTTTCCGTGATGCCGTACATGTTAATCAGTTGTGGGGCGCGATCTGAATGCTTTGCATACCACGGATTCAGAATCGATGGCTCCAGAGCCTCGCCACCAAAAATCACATATCGAAGGTGGTTTCGGCCCCGCCTCTGACACTCCACGTCAATAAGCGCTTTAAAAGCCGACGGGGTCTGGTTGAGAACCGTGACGCCAGACTTGCAGATGAGATCATGAAAGTCATAAGCGGACCGAGCAACACGGCTCGGCACGAGAAGCAAACGCCCGCCATAGCGTAGTGCGCCCCACAACTCCCAAACTGAGAAGTCGAACGAGATGGAATGGAACAGACACCATACGTCGTGTTCGGTGAAGCCATACCAGTTCTGAGTTGCCTCGAACAAACGAACAACTTGCGCATGCTCGACCATGACGCCCCTGGGGGTCCCGGTAGAGCCGGAGGTGTAGATCACATAGGCGAGATGGCGCGAGCTCAGGCCGAGCGCGCGCAGATCCAGATCCGACGCCGGCAGCTGCGCCCAAGCCGGTGTCGCCGCCTCGAGATCGACCACGCTCACATCGGCCAGCGCCTCCGCGCCCAGCGCGGCGCGGCCGGCCGCATCGGCCAGCAGCAGTCGTGGCGCCGCATCGTCGAGCACCTGGCGCAGCCGCGCGGACGGATAGGCCGGGTCCAGCGGCAGATACGCACCCCCTGCCTTGAGAATCGCAAGCAGCCCCACCACCATGGCCGGGCTGCGCTCCAGGCAGATCGCGACCGGCTGATCCGGCCTGACCCCGCGCCCGATCAGGTGATGCGCCAGGCGGTTGGCCCGCGCATTGAGCTCGCCATAGCTCAGGCGTTCGTCCGCATCGATCACCGCCACCGCGTCCGGGGCTTTGCGCACCTGCGCCTCGAACAGCTCGTGGATGCACTGCTGCTCAGCATAAGGCGCCGCCGTCCGGTTCAGCTCCTCCAACAGATAGGTGCGCTCAGCGGACGACAGCAGCTCAATGCGGCCGACCGGCTGCTGCGCATCGGCTACCATCGCCCGCAGCAGCGCCAGCAAATAGCCCCGCTGCCGCTCGATGGTCGCCTGATCGAACAGCGCCGTGGCATAGTCCAGCGTGCCGGCGATCATCTCGCTATGCTCGC
>NZ_JAGKJI010000137.1 GCF_020329485.1 Bradyrhizobium cenepequi | reverse complement strand
GTGGCGCTCGACTGCGCCGATAGCGATCAGTTCCTGGAGCCTCTCCGACAACATGGTTTTGGAGATGCGAGGAATGCCTCGGCGAATGTCGTTGAAGCGTCGGCTCCCGCAGAGCAGTTCCCGCACCACAAGCAGCGTCCAGCGTCCACCCAAGACTTCATGGGCGCGCGCGATCGAGCAAAACTGTCCATAACCGGCCATCGCGGCAGACTACCAGGTATGGCCGAGTTGCACAGGTCCGGAATCCGTACCCCCGCGCCGCAATCGCACCTGTCAAGATGCGAGAGCGTGGCAAGTTCAGAAGGGTACAAGCATGGCCCAGGTGCCCACCCTCCGATTGAATCCGGCCAATGGCACAGTCCATGGCCGGTTCTTATGAGACCCGAACGAAACGACCTAAAGCGATAGGACCGTCAATGACCGCGGCCCAGGCCACGATTCTAGACACCATCGGCAACACGTCTCTGTTGCCGCTGCGCCATGTCGTCCCCGCCAACGGAGCTCGCATCCTGCTGAAGCTCGAAAGCGAGAATCCGACCGGCAGCATGAAGGATCGCATGGCGCTGGCGATGATCGAGGCGCCCGAGGCCGATGGACGATTGCAGCCTGGCGGCGCGGTCGTCGAATATACCGGCGGCAGCACGGGAGTCGCCGCATCGTTTGCCGCGATCACACCTGTTCGTCGCGATAGCGGCTTCCGAGACGACCGAGCGGCTCGGTCTCGCGTGGCGACGCCACACCCGGGCGGCATTCAACGAGCAAGGTCAGAATTCCATACCCCACAGACAACGCCGGTCAATCCATACTGCTCTCGCAACTTCACTCATGGTTATGGAGGAACGCACCGTGTCGGCTCATCTTCTCATTCTCTATCCTATCCCCAAAGACGCCGTGGCGTTTGAGCGCGCCTATCATGACGAGCATCTTTCCTACGCCGGCCCGAGACTCATCGGCGCGACAGGTGTCGCCACCAAGCGCGTGGTCGGGCCGGCGTTTGCGCCACCGCCCTACCATTTGATGTCCGATGTAAGCTTTCCGACGATCGATGCACTGAAAAGCTGTGCAGCGTCCAAGGGCGGCAAGGAAGCCCTGGAGCACGCCGCGTCGATCAGTTCCGGCGGCGCGCCGACGATCATCGTCGTCACCGACGAGACTTAATACTCGTCGCGACACAATCCAACAAGGCATCTTCACTAGCCAAGATGCGCCGCCCAGTGAGGCGCAAGCCTGGCGCGGTCGCTCGGACCTCTGCGGCCGCAGCTGGATTGCGTAATGTCTAGGCCAAAGCGACGTAGCCGCCGACCGAAAACCTCGGCGAAGCGGTCCGGATTACGCACCCAACGCGCCAGCATTTCGGAGCGATAATATCCTCGAACGGCCTACATAGGAATCGAGGACATTTTTCGGTGCACGGCTCTCGTTGCTTGCCGCGCATCATTTCAGGAGAGCAGATCAATGGATATCAAGATCCCCGAAACACTGGACGCCTGGAACGCAGCCGGCGCCGATTATCTCCCCGGTCTCCTTGGGATGCGCTTTCGTAAAGTGGAGGCTGATGAAGTTGTCGCGACGCTTGAGGTAAGCCGCGCCCTCGGCGCCTGGAA
>NZ_JAGKJI010000136.1 GCF_020329485.1 Bradyrhizobium cenepequi | reverse complement strand
TCGAACAGCCGCTTCCAGATATCCGCCTTCACCCAGTCGCGGAAGCGCGTGAAGACACTGTTCCAGTGGCCGAACGAGGGCGGCAGATCCCGCCAGGGACTGCCGGTTCGCGCGATCCACAGCACGGCCTCGACAAACCGTCGGTTGTCCTTGCCACTGCGGCCGGGATCGCTTGGCTTGCCAAGACAAAGCGGCTCCATCTTCGCCCATTGGGCATCAGTCAAAACGAATCGGTCCATCCATAGCTTGAATCACAACCGAGCCCGGATGAGAATCCTGAATCCCAACAGACCCTAGAGCAGCCGCAAGTCTTAAGGGAAGACATATGTCACACGCCTACAAACCGAATGAAGACGTTCACCACCAGCTCCAAGGACCACAGGGTCGTGCCGCAACTGACCAGTCGATGATTTACACCATCGTTCGGCGTATGCCCGTTGAGGCAGACGGGCGGATTAGATACCGCATCAAGAGTAAGTCAGAGAATATTGAGCGAGTAGTTACGGAAGATCAGCTTTCGTATCCTCAATGATTTCCTTAGCGACTGTAGGACTCCGGTTATCCTGAATGATCGCGAAAATATCCTGAACGCGCTCCGTGAGAAGCCGCTCAAAGTCTACGAAGTCATGAAACGTGCTAATGTCGTGAATGAGGAAACTTGCCAATCGCTTCTGTTGAAAATGCGAGAGGAAGGCTTGGTCAAGTTCGATATCCATAAGGGGCGCTGGCTCATCGGATGATTCGCAAATTGCGGCCGGTCCAGCACTGATCGCAGAACATCCGCTGCGCGCTTACGCGCCTCATCGCGCTTCACCCAATGACTGCAGATCTTGAGGAATGTTGAGGTGGGGGAACGGCTGGGCAACTACTCCGGAAAACTCCAGTTGAAGGCCTGTACGAGACCTCCGAAAACCAGAGATGCGGTTGCAGCGCCTGCTCATTGCCATGTAGGGAAATGCACTAGTTGTTTGTGAGACAACTATTCGCGTGCCACGTCTCGCCGCATGGCTCTGACCGCGAAACAACAGCAGCTTGTGCAGGAAGATTTGATCGACCTGAATGCAACTCAGGCTGCGCGGGGCGATCCCTTGATGTTGTTGGCCAAGGAAATAGAGCAGGCTGTTAGGCGCTGCCGCACATATGTGAAGGATGGCGTCTGGGCAGAAAGATCTGAGTCGCCGATCCGAACACATCAATGCGATCTTGGCCTAAGTAATCGTCAGACACTCTAATGTCCTAATGTCGGCTAAAAAGGTGGTGCCGGTTGAGAGGATTGAACTCCCGACCCTCGGTTTACGTAACCGCTTGTGTGTACCGAAAACCTTATCCGTGTTGATGACGTATTGGAATCGCCTAAGCTGGGCGGAATGATCGCGCTGTTCTGTTTCGCTCTGGCCGTCCTCGCCTCGCCCTTCAGGTCGAGGTTGCAGCTTGAAGCGGAGAACGCGGTGCTGCGACATCAGTAGATTGTCTTGCGGCGCAGGCTGCATGGTCGCGCCCGATTCACGAACCAGGATCGCTGGTTTCTGATCCAGCTGTATCGCTGGTTTCCGTCAATCCTGTCGGTCCTCACCATCATCCAGCCCGAGACGCTCGTGCGTTGGCACAAAGCCGGCTTTCGCGGCTACT
>NZ_JAGKJI010000135.1 GCF_020329485.1 Bradyrhizobium cenepequi | reverse complement strand
ATGGGCTGGCGGGGGTGGCATGGCTGGGCGGAGAGGAACGCACCAACTATCCGCTGACCTTGTCGGTGGAGGATCTTGGCGAGGCGCTCGGGCTGACGGCGCAGGTGGCGGAGGGCGTCTCGGCGGATCGGGTCTGCGGCTACATGCAGCGGGCGCTCGAGCAGCTGGCGGAGGCGCTGGAGCAGGCACCGAGCACGCCGGTGCGCGAGCTGGATATCCTTCCGTCCGCTGAGCGCGCGTATCTGTTGGAGGAGCTGAACCGGACGGCGGCGCCGTATCCCGAGCAGCAGTGCATCCACGAGCTGTTTGAAGCGCAGGTGCGCCAGGCGCCGGATGCGGTGGCGGTGGTCGATGCGGAGGAACGCTTAAGCTACGGCGAACTCAATGCACGGGCCAACCGCCTGGCGCACCACCTGATCGGGCGCGGGGTGACGCCGGAGCAGCCGGTGGCGATCTGCCTTGCGCGCAGCGTGGCGATGGTGGTGGGGCTTTTGGCGATCCTGAAGGCGGGCGGGGCGTATCTGCCGCTGGACCCGGCCTATCCGTCGGCGCGGCTCAAGCAGGTGCTCAACGATGCGGCGCCACGACTGCTGCTGGCCGATGCGGCGGGACGATCGGCGCTGGGCGCCGATGCGCTCCGCGATCTGACGGTGGTCGATCTGGAGACACCGACCCCGGCCTGGGCGGAGCTGCCGGCCTCGAACCCGGACCCGCGCGCCCTCGGCCTGACCTCGCGCCATCTCGCCTATGTGATCTACACCTCCGGCTCTACCGGGACCCCCAAGGGCGTGATGATCGAGCATGCGAGCACCGTGAACCTGCTGCATTGGAGCAGCGGAGTCTTTGCCCCGTCAGAGATCAGCCGGATGCTGTTCTCCACCTCGATCAGTTTTGATCTGTCGGTCTATGAGTGTTTCGTTCCGCTTTCGCACGGCAGCACGCTCTACCTTGTCGAGAATGCGCTGGCGCTGGCCGAGAGGCCTTTGGATGTCTCCTTGATCAACACAGTGCCCTCGGCAATCGCCGCTCTGGTTGACAAGAAAGCCGTGCCGGAGTCGACAAGCGTGATCAATTTGGCAGGCGAGCCGCTGAAGGCGGGCCTCATAGAGATGGCTTTCGAGAACAGTCGCGTCCAGAAGATTTGCAATTTGTACGCTCCGTCCGAAACGACGACGTACTCGACCTGGATTTGCATGCGAAGGGGAGAGGCTGTCGTTGAGACGATTGGCCGACCGATCGCGAACACTAAAGTTTATCTGCTCGACGGTCATGGCGCGCCGGTTCCGTTCGGGGCGGTCGGCGAGCTCTACATCGGTGGGGCGGGGGTCGCGCGGGGCTATCTGAACCGGCCGGAGCTGACCGCGGAGCGGTTCATCGCCAGTCCCTTTGTGGACGGCGATCGGCTGTACAAGACCGGCGACCTTGCGCGCTATCTGCCGGACGGCAATCTGGCGTTCTTGGGCCGCAACGACGACCAGGTGAAGATCCGCGGCTTCCGGATCGAGCCGGGCGAGATCGCGGCGCGGCTCTCTGAGCACGCGTTACTGCGCGAGGCCGTGGTGGTGGCGCAAGAGGATCGCGCGGGCGAGACGCGTCTTGTCGGCTATGTGGTGTGCGCGCCCGAGGCAGGATCGGACGAGGGAGATGGAAGCGAGCTGG
>NZ_JAGKJI010000134.1 GCF_020329485.1 Bradyrhizobium cenepequi | reverse complement strand
GTCGCGGAGTTGAGCCGGTCCGGTCTGCAAGAGCTGCCGGCGATTGCCGAGGTGTCGCGCGATGCGCCACTTGTGCTGTCGTTTGCGCAGCAGCGGCTGTGGTTTTTGGCGCAGCTGGATCAGGGCAGCACGCACTATCACATCCCGCTGGCGGTGCGGCTGCGCGGCGTGCTCGACCGCAGCGCCTGGCAGCGCAGCCTGGACCGTGTGCTGGCGCGGCATGAGGCGCTGCGCAGTGTCTTTGTCGCCTCGGAAGGTGAACCTTCGGTTGAGATTCTGCCGAAGGATGCGGGGCTGCCAGTTGTGGAGCACGATCTGCGCGACCGGAGAGATGCGGACGCTGCGCTCGCGGATCTGTGCCAGGACGAGGCGCGCGCGCCGTTCGATCTGGCGAATGGCCCGCTGATCCGCGGGCGTCTGATCCGGACCTCCGATGAGGAGCACGTCTTCCTGCTCACGCAGCATCATATTGTCTCGGACGGCTGGTCGCTGGGCGTGTTGGTGCGTGAACTCAGTGCGTTGTACCGGGCGTTCCTGGCCGGAGAAGACGATCCGCTGCCGCCGCTTGCAATCCAGTATCCGGACTATGCCGCCTGGCAGCGGCAGTGGCTGGCGGGCGAGCGGCTGCAGAGCCAGGCGCAGTATTGGCGCAACACGCTGGCTGGTGCGCCGGCCCGTCTTGCCTTGCCGACGGACCGGCCGCGGCCGGAACAGCAGTCGTTTGCCGGGGGCACGGTGCCTGTCGTCATCGATGCGGATCTGACGCGAGAGTTGAAGCGGCTGAGCCGGCGGCATGGCACGACGTTGTTCATGACGGTGCTGGCGGCCTGGGCTGCGGTGCTGTCGCGTCTGGCGGGGCAGGACGACCTTGTGATCGGGGTGCCGACCGCCAATCGCGGTCGCCGCGAGATCGAAGAGTTGATCGGCTTCTTCGTCAACACCCTGGCGGTTCGGCTCGACCTGTCGGGCGCGCCGAGCGTGGCAGAGCTGTTGGAGCGGACGCGGCGCACGGCCTTGGGAGCGCAGGAGCATCAGGACCTGCCGTTTGAGCAGGTGGTGGAGATCGTGCAGCCGCCACGGTCGCTGGATCACACGCCGTTGTTCCAGGTGATGTTGGCTTGGGAGAACCACGCCGGTGGATCCCTCGATCTTCCCGGGCTGATGGTGGAGGCGGCGGCAGATGGGGCCGATCAGGTCAAGTTCGATCTGGAGCTGAACCTGAGCGAGCGTGGCGAGGTCATCGCCGGCACGCTGGGCTATGCCACGGCGCTGTTCGACGAAGCGACCATTGAGCGCCAGCGTGGCTATTTGCTGGCGCTGCTGCGGGCGATGGTGGCCGATGCGCAGCAGCCGGTTGGGCGGATTGGGCTGCTGTCGTCCGCTGAGCGCACCTATCTGTTGGAGGAGTTGAACCGGACGGCGGCGGCGTATCCGTCGGAGGTGTGCATCCACGCGTTGTTCGAGGCGCAGGTGCGCCAGGCGCCGGACGCGGTGGCGGTGGTCGATGCGGACGAACGCCTCAGCTATGGCGAGCTCAATGCGCGGGCCAACCGCCTGGCGCATCATCTGATCGGGCGCGGGGTGCGGCCGGATCAGCCGGTCGCGATCTGCGTTGAGCGCCGCGTGGCGATGGTGGTGGGGGTGCTGGCGATCCTCAAGGCGGGCGGGGCGTATCTGCCG
>NZ_JAGKJI010000133.1 GCF_020329485.1 Bradyrhizobium cenepequi | reverse complement strand
GTGGCGCTCGACTGCGCCGATAGCGATCAGTTCCTGGAGCCTCTCCGACAACATGGTTTTGGAGATGCGAGGAATGCCTCGGCGAATGTCGTTGAAGCGTCGGCTCCCGCAGAGCAGTTCCCGCACCACAAGCAGCGTCCAGCGTCCACCCAAGACTTCATGGGCGCGCGCGATCGAGCAAAACTGTCCATAACCGGCCATCGCGGCAGACTACCAGGTATGGCCGAGTTGCACAGGTCCGGAATCCGTACCCCCGCGCCGCAATCGCACCTGTCAAGATGCGAGAGCGTGGCAAGTTTAGAAGGGTGCAAGCATGGCCCAGGTGCCCACCCTCCGATTGAATCCGGCTAATGGCACAGTCCATGGCCGGTTCTTATGAGACCCGAACGAAACGACCTAAAGCGATAGGACCGTCAATGACCGCGGCCCAGGCCACGATTCTAGACACCATCGGCAACACGTCTCTGTTGCCGCTGCGCCATGTCGTCCCCGCCAACGGAGCTCGCATCCTGCTGAAGCTCGAAAGCGAGAATCCGACCGGCAGCATGAAGGATCGCATGGCGCTGGCGATGATCGAGGCGCCCGAGGCCGATGGACGATTGCAGCCTGGCGGCGCGGTCGTCGAATATCCCGTGCGAAGCCGCGACCCGAAACGGTCAGAGCGACGTCGCGACAGACCTGAATGACGCGCGATGTGGCTAACGAAAGCAGAGTTTGAGCGGGTCACGCGTTGGCTCCTCGCCCCTGTTGGATTGTGTCGCACGAGTATTAAGTCTCGTCGGTGACGACGATGATCGTCGGCGCGCCGCCGGAACTGATCGACGCGACGTGCTCCAGGGCTTCCTTGCCGCCCTTGGACGCTGCACAGCTTTTCAGTGCATCGATCGTCGGAAAGCTTACATCGGACATCAAATGGTAGGGCGGTGGCGCAAACGCCGGCCCGACCACGCGCTTGGTGGCGACACCTGTCGCGCCGATGAGTCTCGGGCCGGCGTAGGAAAGATGCTCGTCATGATAGGCGCGCTCAAACAGCCACGGCGTCTTTGGGGATAGGATAGAGAATGAGGAGATGAGCCGACACGGTGCGTTCCTCCATAACCATGAGTGAAGTTGCGAGAGAGTATGGATTGACCGGCGTTGTCTGTGGGGTATGGAATTCTGACCTTGCTCGTTGAACGCCGCCCGGGTGTGGCGTCGCCACGCGAGACCGAGCCGCTCGGTCGTCTCGGAAGCCGCTATCGCGACGAACAGGTGTGATCGCGGCAAACGATGCGGCGACGCCTGTCGCCCGAGTCCACCGTCGTTCCGCTCCGTCGCTTCGTGCGGGAGAACAGGATGCTACGACGCGTCTTCCGCGTTGCTGCGGCCAGCGTTGGAATGCCTATCGCTTCGGCTTCCTCAGTCTCAGCGTGGCGGCGGTCAATGGTACGGTTGCACCCTCACTGTCGATCAGGCGTACACGCAGAGGCTTTCCTTGACGATCAATGATTTCGACCGGCGCGTCTCTGCCGGTGACATGTTCTTCGCCCCACTGCGTCAGCGCCAGAAACCTCGGCGAAGCGGTCCGGATTACGCACCCAACGCGCCAGCATTTCGGAGCGATAATATCCTCGAACGGCCTACATAGGAATCGAGGACATTTTTCGGTGCACGGCTCTCGTTGCTTGCCGCGCATCATTTCAGGAGAGCAGATCAATGGATATCAAGATCCCCGAAACACTGGACGCCTGGAACGCAGCCGGCGCCGATTATCTCCCCGGTCTCCTTGGGATGCGCTTTCGTAAAGTGGAGGCTGATGAAGTTGTCGCGACGCTTGAGGTAAGCCGCGCCCTCGGCGCCTGGAA
>NZ_JAGKJI010000132.1 GCF_020329485.1 Bradyrhizobium cenepequi | reverse complement strand
CGAATCAAGTGTGGGCGGCCGATATCACCTATGTGCCGATCGGCCAGGGCTTTCTGTATCTGGTGGCGATCATCGATCGGGCGAGCCGTGCGGTGCTGGCCTGGCGCCTGTCGAACACGATGGACACACCGTTCTGCGTGTCTGCGCTCGAAGAGGCCTTGGCGCGCTTCGGCCGGCCTGAGAGCTCAGCGCGATGCGAAGCATCGTCGCGACAATACCGACCAGGGCAGCCAGTTCACCAGCGCCGCCTTCACCGCCACGCTGGCCGCCGCCGGCGTCAGGATCTCGATGGACGGTCGCGGGCGCTGGATGGACAACGTGTTCATCGAGCGGCTGTGGCGCTCGCTCAAATACGAGGACATCTATCTCAAGGGTTATTCGGACGGCCACGAGGCCAAAGCCGGAATCGCCCGATGGATCGAATTTTACAACCGCGCATCAGAACACCCATTTGTCTATGTTGTTGAAGGGAAGAGACTTTGCTGGCCGCGAGCTGGTCCCGCGGGGCGTCTCACATTGTTGCGCGCCCGCTCGGCGATCGACTTGGCGGCATCGGTCGCAAGCGCGGCCCGCGCAAATATCCAAACGCCATCCGGCAGCGGGCGGCTCGCCTTGATCTCGCCGGCCTCGGCCGCTCGCCGCAGCGTCTTGGACGCTATGTTGAGGATGCGCGCGGCGTCAGAGAGATTGAGCCACGGCTCAACGCCATCCACGGCGGCCTGGAAGACCGGAATGCGATGGTGCGAACGCAACGACGTGACACGTTCGCGAGTCCAACGGTTGCCGTAGCCGGTTTTGAGTCCGTTGCGATTGAGAAGGCCAGCGATCAGATCGTCGCTGGCAATCAATGCCAACTCGCGCACGGCCGCGATGATGTCAGCCGAGGTGCTGCTACGCTGACCACGTCTGCGCTTGGGTAAGCGGATCTCGCTGTGAACGCCGCCTGACCAGTGAACGACGATGACGATCTCGGACGTTGTATCGTCGATATCCGCCACCACTTCGTGAATCATGGTGCGTACGATGCGCTTCTTTAATCGAGAGTCCGTTGTCGGAGCGGACCAGACTGTTTCCAAGTTTGCGCCAAGAAGAGCGAACGCAGCCGGGTCGAACGCCCGCGCCGGAGAAGCCGCCTCATGCGCGAAGATCTTGCTCTCCACTTCGGCGACGCGGGTCAGCGCTTGGTTCCAGCGCGCCCCGAGTTCGCTGGCGACTAGTCGGTTGAGGGGATCAGCGGCGTCATACTGCCGGCGGCATAGCGCGCCGCTTCGAGATCACGGCCAAGAGCCTCTCGTACCTGATCCCGTCGCTCGTTGGCTTGTTCGGCCGCAGCAATCGAAGCAGCGACAGCACCGGGCCGACAACACCGAGGATTGCCTTCTCTATTGCGTCGTCGACGCGCAGGCCTCCAAATGCAATGCAGCGTGGTTCGGCAGTGTCCATCCAGCCGCGCCAGCAGCTGTAACGCGGTATGTGATGCTGCGCACCGCTATAGCGGAGCGTCAGCTTGCGTCCGCAGCGGCGACAACGGATCAAGCCAGCGAGCAAGGCGTCGCCATGCTTGGGTACGCCGTGATGCTGACTCGTCGGCATATTGTTGGAGACCATCGTGCGGATCGCTTCGAACCTCTCCCAGCTGACATAGCCTTCGTGAGTGCCAGGCTTGAGGCAAACCCAGTCGGCGCGCGCCTTACGGCGAATCTTCACGCCTGCGCTCCTTTCCACATATCCCATCGCCGCGGCCGTTTTACCATACGCATATGCGCCGCCGTACACTGGGTTCTCGATCATCCTGTGGAGAGTGGCGTAGCTCGGTCGTCGCCAAACCGTGTCGCCAGTGATCTGCCTCGTCGGAAGTTCGAGGCTTTGCTCTTGGAACCAGAG
>NZ_JAGKJI010000131.1 GCF_020329485.1 Bradyrhizobium cenepequi | reverse complement strand
CGTCGTCACGGCTGGTATTGATCGGCGCAACAGGCGATTTGGCCGTGGCGGCCACTGTGATAGAAACAGCAATTGCGAACGCAATCGCGAGGCTGCGGACTTGAATCTTCACGGTAGTTCCTGTTCGTGTCAAACATGACAATCCACCGCTTGACGAGAATGACCTTGCAATGCCGGCGAGGGAAATCACCTCTTGCCATAGAGTCGATAGACGATCGTTATTGCCGCCACGCCGCCTGATGCCGTAGCGAGGAATGCCACCAGCCGCATCTGCAGAGACTTCTAAACCCGCTGCCGCCCCTGGACCAATCTAGGTTGCGCGTGCCAACGCGCACCGCCGTCGTTGACCATGACGCCGCTCCTACGGTGGATTTGTCGTGCGCCATGTCGCCGACCGGATGCCGGGCCGAGGTAAAAGAGGGAAAGACATCGCCATTTTGCAGATGGGGCAGGATGCCTACAGAAAAATTTCGGAAATCCGGAATTGCGTTACGTGGGTAACGACCAAGCTGTTCTTGCACATTCAGATGTTGTGTGTACCGAAAACCTAATCCGAGTTGATGACGTGATGGAATCGCCTAAGCTGGCGGAATGATCAGGCTGTCCTGTTTCGCTCTGGCCGTCCTGGCTTCGCCCTTCTGTCGTCTGGGACCGGCAGTGGCCTGTGAAACCCGATGTCGTGTTCGAAGGTGGCAACCTCGCGCATGACGGAGCGCTTCCCGGCGAACCGATCGACGACCTGCAGATCCTCACGACGTATTTCCGCCCGGAACTGCGTCACTTCACAACTCTCGGCGACACGAGCGCGGCCACCGCCCACGCCGCGCGGATGGCGGGGCAAATCTTGGTAGCGCGCCCGGGCCTATGGCCGGAAACGGTCCGCGCGTTGATCGTGCACTCCGCCGAGTGGACCCCGCAGATGCGCGCCCGCATCGACGCATGTAACGGCGCGAAGGGGCAAATGCAGGCACTCGTACGCCGCTATGGCTATGGAGTCCCGGATTTTGGGCGGGCGCTCCTCTCGACGGTGAACGATCTGACGCTCATCGTCGAAGATCAACTCCAACCGTTTCAGCGGGAAGGGAGCGCTGCCGCCAAGACCCGCGATATGAAACTGCATCGCCTGCCTTGGCCGAAGGAGCAACTGGCCGCGCTTGGTGCCGCGCAGGTTGAGCTACGAGCGACTCTGTCCTACTTCATCGAACCCAATCCTGGAGAGCGTGGCTGGACGAGGCGACATCGATGCGCTTCGCATGGTCTTCGCTTCCGTGTGAAGTCCGCGACCGAGACTGTCGACGAGTTCAGAGCCCGCATCAATCAGGCGGCACGGGACGAGGAGGAGGGGGTGCCTCCCGGCGGTGGCGAGGATTGGCTCCTCGGCACGTTTCGCGACAATGGATCGGTGCATTCCGATTTTTGGTCTGGAAGCGCAGCTGACCTCGCCGAGCGTGATGCCATTGGCGTCTTTCCGGTCGGTGGCTGGTGGAAGGAAAAGCCTTACTTGGAGCGCTTCGACGGCGCTGCGCGCTATGCGCTGATCGTGACGATCAGAGCGCCGGGGTCGAATGTGGACATCTTCACGCCTGTGTGTACGGAAAACCTAAACACGGGCGTAGTGGTGGTGAAGTCCGCCCAGGATGGCGCGTGAATCGATCACACCGGTTCGCTGAACCAGGCGGCAGACCGGCGCATCCTTGTCCAAGGATCGATGCGTTCTGACACGCTTGTAATAGTCCGCATAGCTTCGCAGGATTCGGCGCAGATGCGCCTCGCCTAAGACAATGATGTGGTCCACACACTCACGCCGGATCGATCCGATCAGCCGTTCGGCAAACCCATTCTGCCAGGGCGCGGCTGGTGCGGTGGGCTTGTCCCGGATGCCCATGGCGCGTAACCGCCGCGCAACGACGCCGCCATAGATCCGGTCGCGATCGCGGATCAGGTAGTGCGGAGCCTTGTCCCAAGGAAATGCCTCCGTGATTTGATGTGCCACCCATTCA
>NZ_JAGKJI010000014.1 GCF_020329485.1 Bradyrhizobium cenepequi | reverse complement strand
CGAGCGTGACTATCCGTGGACGGCGAAGTCGTGTGGTTCTGGCGCCCCGACGCTGGCGCTAAGTTTTTTGCGCGAACAAGTTTGCGCGAGAGGCGACGGTGGCAAGAAAGCCCGGTCACCGGGAAGAGCACGAAGTAAGCCGTAAACCACTGCGCAGGGAAAGCCGGTGTTGCTCCGGTTGACCTGTGGTCCTACCCCCGTGCTTTTTGTTGCACGGGGCCCACGGGTGCAACCGGCACCCGGCTTTCCCTGCGCCCTCTACTCAATGAGAGGGTGGAACGAGATGCAAAGCTCGGGCGTAACGCGCCGCGAGAATGCGAATGCACATCCTCTTCTCACACTCCATCGTCATGCCCGCGAAGGCGGGCATCCAGTAACCGACGGCCTCTCAACTTAAGCTCAGACGCCTCTGGAATACTGGATCGTCCGGTCAAGCCGGACGATGACAGCGGAAAGCTGTTTGACATTTGAATCAGAAGAAGCGCCGACGGAGGTGAACGCGGCGCCTACTTCATCGCTCCGAAGCGGCTGTCGAAGGAGTTCGAGTGCACGATCGGCTGCGAGCCTGAGAGCTGCGTGTCCTTGGCGGCGGGCGCGGCTGCCGCGGTCGAGGTGGTCGGCGCGTCGGTGACGGTCGGCTTGAGCGCCGGCTTGGCGGCGGCGAGCTTGGTCTCGGCGGGCTTCGGTGCGACGCGAACGACCGACGGCGGTTTGGTCTCGGCAGCCTTGGTGTTGGCAGGCTTGGTTTCGGTAGGCTTCGTCGCCGCAGCTTTGGGCTTCGCGGCCGCTGCTGGCGCAGAGGGCGGGACGCTGGTAGCGGCGGCGTTGGCGTCGGCCGTGGCACTGATCCCGACCTTGCGGGCGAGGTTGGAGAAGAAGCCGTCCGACTGCTGGTCCGGCTTCGTCGCAGGCGGGGCGGAAGCGACACGGGTTGATGACGTCGACGAGGTCGTCGACACCGCCACCACCGGCTCCTCGGGCTGGGCCAGGTTCGGCTTCGGCGGATTGACGGTGGACGGGATCGTGCCGGGGGCGCGCGCCAGCGACAATGATTGCAGGCTCTGGCTGTCGCCGCCCTCGGAGAGGCCAGTGCTGCCCTCCGGCAGCTTGGAGGCGAAGATCTTGTTCATGCCGCCGTCGATGCCGGTGTTCATCCGTGCCACCGGCGTACCCTTGGAGATCAGCTTGGCGACCTCGGCCGCTTCCTGTTGCTGCTTCTCGCGTACGGCGCTCGCGATCTCGTCAGGGATCACATAGGCCGGGCATTTGGCGGACGCATCAAATACCGGGTCGCGAGTGGCGCTCGGCGGCTTGGTGGCGTCGAAGACATATTTCTTCTCGCAGAAGTCGACCTTCGGCTCCTGCTTCGTCACCTCGAAGTGGTCATAGCCTTCCTTGATCATCTTCCAGAAAGGCATATTCGGGTTGTTGCGGTGCTTGGCCATGTTCACCGGCGTCATCCGGAACGGATAGGCCTGGAGCTGGAACGCCTTCTGGCCGCCAAAGAAGGATTCGCGCCCGAGCGAGTAGATTTCCGCGATCTGCTCGTCGGTCATCGCGTAGCAGCCGCGCGATGAGCAGTCGCCATGCACCATCAGCTGCGAGCCGGTGCGGCCGAGCGCCTTGTCGAAAGCGTTGGGATAGCCGGTGTTGAAGGAGAGGTAATAGGCCGATTGCGGGTTCATCTGGCCCGGCGAGATCGTATAGAAGCCTTCCGGCGCCTGGCGGTCGCCCTCGCGGATCTTCGGGCCGAGATCGCCGGACCAGCGGCAGATCGGATAGGTCTTCAAGAGCGCGAACTTGCCGGAGCGGTCCTGCTTCCAGACTTCGAGCTCGGCTTCCTGCTTGAACAGGCGGATCAGGATCGGCGACTGCAGATCCATGTTCTTTTCGCCAATCGCCGCGACCAGCTTCGGCGGCACCGGCTGGTTGGCTTTGGCATTCGATGCGAAGGAGATGTCGTCGCTATTGCAACCGGCGAGCAATACACTGGCCGCAAGGGCAGCCGAAGCCAGAAGCGCGCGAACCAGCGTGCGGTGATTCAAGTCCAAGCTCCACACCCACCAGGCATTTCGGGCAAACCCCGATTCAACCCTTATGCCTTGAAGCGATCGTTAAAATAGTAACCTTTGGACTCCCGACCCGCAACCTTAACAGGGGTCACCGGGCCGGAACCATGACGGGCATGGTCAAGCAGAGGTTAAAGACCCGCCTCTGGGCCGAATTGCGGCCAAACCAGGCGAACTGGAGCAAAATGCCGCGCTTTCGGGGCGGCTAGCCGAGTTTGCGGCCGATATCGAGAAACTTCTGCCGCCGCTGCTTGCGGATCGCGTCCGCATCAAGATTTCGTAGGTCGTTGAAGGCCTGGGCGATGGCATCGCCGGTGGACGCGATCATGGCGGCGGGATCGCGGTGGGCGCCGCCCGGCGGCTCCTTCAGGATCTGGTCGATCACGCCGAATCGCAGCATGTCCTGCGCGGTGATCTTCATGCTGTTGGCGGCTTCCTGCGCCTTGGTGCCGTCCCGCCACAGGATCGAGGATGCCGCTTCCGGCGAGATCACGCTGTAGATCGCGTGCTCCATCATCAGGACACGGTTGGCGGTGGTGATCGCGATCGCGCCGCCCGACATGCCCTCGCCGGTGATGATCGCGACATTGGGCACGCCCAGCGACAGGCAGACATCGGTCGAGCGCGCGATCGCTTCGGCCTGTCCGCGCTCCTCGGCGCCGATGCCCGGATAGGCGCCGGCCGAATCGACCAGGGAGAGCACGGGGATGCCGAAACGGTCCGCCATCTCCATCAGCCGCACCGCCTTGCGGTAGCCTTCCGGCCGCGCCATGCCGAAATTGTGCTTGAGCCGGCTCTCGGTGGAGGCGCCCTTTTCCTGGCCGATCACGCAGATGCTCTCGCCGCGGAAGCGGCCGAAGCCACCGAGCAGGGCTTCGTCGTCGGCGAATTTGCGGTCGCCGGCCAGCGGCGTGAATTCGGTGATGAGCGCGCTGACGAAATCGGTGAAATGCGGCCGCTGCGGGTGCCGCGCTACCAGCGTTTTCTGCCAGGGCGTCAGGTTGGCGTAGAGGTCCGCCAACGCCTGGCCGGCCTTCTCCTCGATCCGCGTGATCTCGTCGCCGATGTCGCTGCCGGACGCCGCCAGCGTGCGCAATTCGTCGATCTTGGACTCAAGCTCGGCGACGGGTTTTTCGAAGTCGAGGTAACTGCGCATCTGATCCGGCATTACGGCAATATAGGAAGGAACCTGGCGGGCGGCGAAGCGGGTCTAGGTTTGGAAGAGAAGCTTTGTATCTTCAACAAGTTAACACGCAGCCTCAGTCGAGGCGCGCGGGCTGACCGCAAGCGGTGACGCTCTTTCCTGTGAGAAGCCGCCGAAGTCAAGGCGGATCGACTACTGCTGCGACTTCTCGGCCAGGGGATGCAGGTCACGCACCAGGCTCTTCAGCCGCTCCTCGACGACGTGGGTATAGATCTGGGTGGTCGAGATGTCGGTATGGCCGAGCAGCGTCTGGACGATGCGCAGGTCGGCGCCATTGTGCAAGAGGTGGCTGGCAAAGGCGTGCCGCAGCACATGTGGGGAGACGAGCCGAGGCGCCAGGCCCGAAGCGGCTGCCAATTCCTTCAGGTCGCGGGCAAAGTGCTGCCGGGTCAAATGGCCGCTCGCGCCGAAGGACGGAAACAGCCATTTCGACGGCGCGGCCTTCTTCTCCGGCTTCATCACCTGCATCGCCGCAAGATAATCGGCCATTGCTTGCCGCGAGGCGTCGTTCAGCGGCACCAGGCGCTCCTTGTTGCCCTTGCCGCGCACCACGATCATGCGGGCGTCGCGCCGCGCCGCCGACAGCGGCAGCGAGACCAGTTCGGAGACGCGCAGGCCGGTGGCGTACAGCACCTCCAGGAGGCAATGCAGCCGCAGTGCGCGCAGCCGCAGCGCCGGCGAGCTATCGGTTTGCGTCAGTTCCTTCGCCCGCGTCAGCATGCGGTCGACGTCCGCGATCGACAGCACCTTGGGCAGGCCGCGGCCGCGCTTCGGGCCAGAGAGGATCGCGGCTGGATCGTCGGTGCGAAGCCGCTCGTTGAGCAGGAAGCGGAACAGGTGCCGCATCGACGAGAGCCGGCGCGCCACGCTGGATGATTTGTCGCCGGCGCCCTGTTCAGCCGCGAGCATGTCGAGGAACAGGCTGATCAGCCCGGCATCTGATGTCCTGGAACGGGTCTTGGAACGCATCCCGAATCATAGCGGCTATTTCTTGAGGAACTTCTCCTGCGGGATCGTCACCGTCATTTCCCGTGGTTTCGGGGTCACGAAATTGGCCAGCGCGAAGATGATCCCGTATCCGATACCGCCGATCACGGCGAGGACCGTCAGGAAGCGGAACAGGCTCGGCATGTCGAAAGCTCGGGCGGCGAATTAACCATCGTCGTCATCCATCATGTTCCCTCAGCCGTTGCAAGGCTCTGGCAACGGTATCGGCGGGGGTAGTATAGGTGGCCTGGAACGACGCAAATTCGCCGAGAGACCGAGCTTTAGATGCCAGACAGCGCCGCACCGCTACCTGCGCTCCCGTCCCTGGAGGCCGACATTCTGGCCGCGCTGGGGTCGCGATCGATCGTGCTGGTGGGCATGATGGGTGCAGGCAAATCGACCATCGGCCGGCGATTGGCGGCGCGGCTGAGGCTGCCCTTCACCGATGCCGACTGTGAGATCGAGGCAGCGGCGGGCATGTCGATCCCGGAGATTTTCGAAACCCATGGCGAAGCCTATTTCAGGGATGGCGAGGCGCGGGTGATCGCGCGCCTGCTCGCGCACGGTCCCGGCGTGCTCGCCACCGGCGGCGGCGCCTTCATGCGTGAGGAAACCCGCAACTGCATCCGTGCCAAGGCGATCTCGATCTGGCTGCGCGCCGATGTCGATGTCATCATGCGCCGGGTGCGGCGGCGCGCCGACCGCCCGCTGTTGCAGACGGCGGATCCCGAGGGAACCGTCAACCGTCTGCTCGGCGAACGCGAGCCGGTCTACCGGAGCGCCGACCTGACGATTTCGTCGCGCGACGTGCCGCATGACCGTATCGTCGAGGAGTGCCTGGAGGCGCTGCACACCCATCTCTGTGGCAACGGCACGGCACAACCGGCAACGAACGGAATCAGCGTGCCATCATGACTGCGCCATTGAAACATTCGGATCCCATCACCGTCGATGTCGCACTCGGTGACCGCGCCTATGACATCGTGATCGGACGCGAGGTGCTGCCGTTGCTAGGGCCGCGCATTGCGGCGCTCCGCCCGGGTGCGCGCACCGCCGTTGTCACCGACCGGACGGTGGCGAAGCATTGGCTGGAGCCGGCCGAGGCGTCGCTCGCGGCGGCGGGTATCCCGAGTTCGCGCATCATCGTCGAGGAAGGCGAGAGCTCGAAGAGCTATGTCGGCCTGACGGAGGTCAGCGAAGCGCTGATCGCGGCCAAGATCGAGCGTAACGATCTCGTCATCGCGCTCGGCGGCGGCGTGGTCGGCGATCTCGCCGGCTTTGCTGCTGCCATCCTGCGCCGCGGCGTCGATTTCGTGCAGGTGCCGACTTCCCTGCTGGCGCAGGTCGATTCCTCGGTCGGCGGCAAGACCGGGATCAATTCGCCGCAGGGCAAGAACCTGATCGGCGCCTTCCACCAGCCGCTGCTGGTTGTCGCCGATACGGCTGTGCTCGACACGCTGTCGCCGCGCCAGTTCCGTGCCGGCTATGCGGAGGTCGCCAAATATGGCGTGCTTGGCGATGAAGCCTTCTTCGCCTGGCTGGAAGCCAATCACGCCGACATCTTCTCGGGGAGCGCGGCGCGCGAGCACGCGATCGCGACCTCGTGCCGCGCCAAGGCTGCGATCGTGTCGCGCGACGAACGCGAGACCGGCGAGCGCGCCCTGCTCAATCTCGGCCATACTTTCGGTCATGCGCTGGAAGCAGCGACGGGCTTTTCCGACCGGCTGTTCCACGGCGAAGGCGTCGCCATCGGCATAGTGCTGGCGGCGGAGTTTTCCGCTTCCCTCGGCATGATCGCGCACGCGGATGCCGCGCGCGTCAAACGTCACCTTGCTGCAGTGGGGTTGCCGACGCGGCTGCAGGATATCGGCGGCTTCGTCCAGGAAGGACTGGCTGATGCCGACGTGCTGATGGGGCTGATGGCGCAGGACAAGAAGGTCAAGCGCGGTAAGCTGACTTTCATTCTGCTGGAAGCCGTCGGCCGGGCCGTGATCGCGCGCGACGTCGAGCCTGCGTCGGTCGGCGATTTCCTGAAGGCAAAACTGGCCGAGAATTAAGAACGCTCCTCGTAAAAACGCTCCTCGGATGACGTAGCTTGACCTGGGTTTCGTTCTCGATCGTCATCGTCTGCCTGTTGGTCTCCGCCTTTTTCGCGGCGAGCGAGACTGCGTTGACCGGCGCCTCGCGTGCCAGCATGCTGCGGCTGTCCAAACAGGGCAATCGCGAGGCTGGCGTCGTCTCCAGCCTGTTCAACATGCGCGAGCGGCTGATCGGCGCGCTGCTGCTCGGCAACAACATCGCCAATATCGGCGCCTCAGCGCTCGCAACCGGCATTCTCACCGCCTGGTTCGGCGACGTCGGCGTGCTCTATGCGACCGCGGTGATGACGGTGACGGTCGTGATCTTCGCCGAGGTGCTGCCGAAGACGATCGCGATCAACGCGCCCGATCGGGTATCGCTTCTGGTGGCCCGGCCGATGAAGTTCACGGTCTATCTGCTCGGACCGTTCCTGACGGTGATCGAGTTCATCGTGCTCGCCCTGATGAAACTTTTGGGCATCAGAATCGGCGCCCATCAGGCGATTCTGTCTCCGACCGAGCGGCTGCGCGGTGCAGTCGACTTGCTGCATCACGAGGGCAAGGTCGAGAAGCAGGACCGCGACATGTTTGGCGGGCTGTTGGATCTGCGCGAACTGCAGGTGTCGGACGTGATGGTCCACCGCACCGAAATGACCATGATCAACGCCGACCTGCCGCCAGAGGAACTGGTGCGCGAGGTGCTGGCCACCGAGTACACCCGCATTCCGCTGTGGCGCGACAAGCCGGAGAACATCGTCGGGGTGCTGCACGCCAAGGATCTGTTGCGCGCGATCCGCGCTGCCGACGGCGACACGTCGGGCATCGACGTCTCCACCATCGCGCTGCCGCCCTGGTTCGTGCCGGAAATGCGGCCTGTCTCCGAGCAGCTCAAGGCGTTCCGCCGCCGCAAGACGCACTTCGCCCTCGTCGTCGACGAGTATGGCGAAGTTGAAGGCATGGTGACGCTGGAAGACATCCTGGAGGAGATCGTCGGCGATATCTCCGACGAGCACGACGTGGTGGTTGCCGGCGTTCGTGCTCAGCCCGACGGTTCCGTGGTGGTCGACGGCTCGGTGCCGATCCGCGACCTCAACCGCGCGATGGACTGGCACCTGCCGGACGAGGAAGCCACCACTGTTGCGGGCCTCGTGATCCATGAAGCGCGCTCAATCCCCGAACGCGGCCAGAGCTTCACCTTCCACGGCTTCCGCTTCCGCGTCCTGCGCCGCGAGCGCAATCGCATCACGGCATTGCGCATCACCGCGCTGCCGCGCGAACCCGAGACTGAGGAGCCCCAGCCGAAGCGCGCCGGGACAGCGTTCTAGCCGGCCCATACATTACGGGCGGCGACGCCTATTCGATATCGATGGTGATGCCGGAAAGCTTCCAGGTGCCGTCGGCGGGGATGAAGGCGAACTGATACTTCACCTGCTTCGGCGTGGTCTCGAAATGGCCTTTCAAGCGCAGCACGCCCTTGTCGTCGATCTTTGCCTCCTCGTCGGCGATAGCAGGCTTTGCCACCACGGCATCGAACACCGCGTGCTTGTCGACGAGATCCTTGAACACGGCCTGCAGCTTCTCCGGCGGAAACTGGTCGGCGAATTGCTTTGAGATCTTGGCGTGCAGGACGGTGAAATTATTGGCGGCGACGGCATCGCTCAGCGTGACCAGAATGCTCTTTATCAGGACTTCCTGGGCGAGTGGGCTCGGCATATCCTGTGCCACAGCCGGCGCGGGCGCCGAGAACGCCAGCGTTGCCATCACGGCCACGGCCAATCGCAGATGTGCCCAGTGAACCATCTGATAGCCCCTCATAACAGGTGGCGATGGTGCAATGAGCCTGCCCAATTCCAATGGAACTGGTCCATCGCCCAGGCAGCTATCTCTGATAAAGGAAAACGGCCATATCGTCTTGCGCGACGTTGTTCAAAGTCGCGGTTTGGGTGCGTTCTTCAACCAAATTTTCGGGCGGCGGCTTTCAGCGCGGTATCTCCCCCGGGACCTGTGCGTGGATTGCGAGCGCATGCACGGTATCCGCGAGTTCCTGGGCCAGTGCCACATTAATCATGCGATGGCGCTCGACCCGGCTCTTCCCTTCGAAGGCTTGAGATACAATATAAACTCGGAAATGCGTCTCGCCGCCCGGCCGATGTCCGGCGTGGCCCTCATGCAGATGTGATTCGTCGAGGACCTCGAGGCTTTCGGGCATGAAAGCTTCACTCAACTTCTTTATGATAGCGTCTCTTGTGCTCATGGCGGGGCAATAGTTCGAAGGCCGCATTTCGTCAATGGCACATCCGAAGAAGAGGTATTCGCAATGTCAAGACTTGAAGCATTTTGCATTGCGTAGTCAAAGTCAGTCATGGCGATCGATTCATCAAAATTCTTCGACTCCATTCGCATCAAGCCGACGAAGGTGAGTGCGAAGCGCCAGGCGCAGGCTGGCCAGGAGGCCATCAACTGCGAGTGGGCCGGCTGCCAGAACAAGGGTTCGCACCGCGCGCCGAAGGGTCGCGAGAATTCGCGCGAGTATTGGCATTTCTGCCTCGACCATGTCCGCGAGTACAATCAGTCCTACAATTTCTTCCAGGGCATGAATGCCGAAGCGGTGGCGCGCTACCAGAAGGACGCGCTGACCGGCCATCGCCCGACCTGGAAGATGGGCGCCAACACCAGTGCCAAGCGCGGCAAGGGCAATGTCGAGGACGATCTCGGCGGCGCCGCCGATCCCTTTAATGTGTTCGCTGAGCTTAATGGTCGCGCCGGCTGGCGGCCGGGCCCGGGCGCGCAGCAGGCCAAGCCCGAGAAGCGCACCGTGATGAATGCCGAGCGCAAGGCGCTGCAGGTCATGGGCCTCACCGCCGAAGCGACGCTCGAGGACGTCAAGGCGAAGTACAAGGCGCTGGTGAAGCAGCATCACCCCGACGCGAACGGTGGCGATCGCTCCACCGAGGACCGCCTGATCGAGATCATCAAGGCGTATAACTATCTGAAGACGGTGGTCCGCGAGGCGTAATCGCTCGTCGTCCCGGGCTTGACCCGGGATCCATAACCACAGGACGTTGGGGTTATGGAGAATGTCGGCCCAGTCTTCGTTACAATTCTCATCGGTGGTTATGGGTCCCGGCTTTCGCCGGGACGACGGCGGAGCATGTAACCCCGCCGTTTTTTCATTGAAATGCCCAGCTGGGCTAGGCCCTCGGCATCGGGCCGACATAGGACGAGCTTGGCCGGATCAGCCGGCCGGTGCGCTGTTGTTCGCGCGCATGCGCGGTCCAGCCTGCCGAGCGCGCCACCGCGAAGATCGGCGTGAAGGCCTGCCGCGGGATTGAAAGCGCATCGAGCAGGATCGCGGTGAAGAATTCGACATTCGTCTCCAGCGGCCGGTTCGGATTCTTCCGCCGCAACGCCTCGCGGATGTAGGCCTCGACCTCGCCGGCGAACGGCAGGTCGGCGCCTTCGGCAGCTAACCGCTCGATTGCTTCTTTCAGCACATCCGCGCGTGGATCGCGCACACGATAGACGCGATGGCCGAATCCCATCAGCCGTTCGCCGCGTGCCAGTGCCGCATCGACCCAGGGCTTGATGCGCTCGTGCGTGCCGATCGCGTCCAGCATCTCGAGCACCGGCTCCGGCGCACCGCCATGGAGCGGCCCGGTCAGCGCGCAATAGCCGGCGGTGACGGCCGCGAACAGGTCGGCCTGCGTCGAGGCCACCACGCGCGTCGTGAAGGTGGAAGCGTTCATCCCGTGATCGCAGACCGTGACGAGGTAGGCATCCAGCGCCGCGACCTCACGCGGTTCGGGCCTGCGGCCCAGCAACATCGTCAGCATATCCGCGGCGTGGCTGACATTCGGATCGGGCGCGACCGGCTCGTTGCCCTTGGCCCGCTGCACCAGCGCGCCCGCGATCACCGGAAAAGCGCCGACAACAGTCGCGTCATGCTCGAGCCCGTTTTCCGCGCGCAAGCCTGCGACCGCGGTTCGGACGCCGTCCACGATCGACATGCCGCGGGTCGCCGGCAGCAATTCCGGCAGTCGCGCGAAGGCGCGCTCGCGCGCGGCGCCGAGCTTGGCGCGCACGTTGGCCTCGCTGAGTGTGCTTCCAGTCGCTGCGTTCCACAGCCGCGTGGTGACACCTTCGAAGCTCGATGTGGATGCGAGTACGCGGACATGCTCGCCGGCGATGATCAGTTCGCCGCGCTCGCCATCGACATGGCTGAGCACGGTTTCGGCGGCGGGAATGCCGTCCAGCCCGATCGGGCTTTTGGTCGTCTGCATATTCATGACGGATCTCCTTTGGTGAGTGGAAAAGTCGATCCTCTCGACAGATTGATCAATCTTGATTAGCTTAATCAATATGAAAAAATCCGATGGCCTTTACCTCTCTGCCCGCGAGGCGGCGGCCGAACTCGCGATCTCGCCGGCCACGCTCTACGCCTATGTCAGCCGCGGCCTGATCCGCTCCGAGCCATCAGCGGATTCCCGCAGCCACCGCTACCGGGCCGAGGATGTGCGCGGGCTGAAGGAGCGCCGCACCCCGTCGGCGGAGCCGCGGGGCCTGCGCAGCTTCGATGCCGACCTGCCGGTGATGGATTCGGAGATAGCGACCATCACTGAGGACGGGCCGATCTACCGCGGCGTGAACTGCGTCGATCTTGCCGAAAAGGATACGCTCGAGCATACGGCCACGCTGCTGTGGGATGTGACGGGCGTCGATCCCTTTGGGCCGGACAACTGCCCGTTTGTCTCCCACGAGATGCGCGCCATCGCGGACGCCGCACGCCGCGCTGCGCCGATCGACCGTGCCATTGCCGTACTGGCGCTCGCCGCGAGCGCCGATCCCCGCGCCTTCACTCGCGCGCCGGACGGCCGCGCCATGGTCGGCGCGCGCATCGTCCGGCTGCTGGTTGCGACCATGCTGAACCGCGAGCCGTCCTCCGACCCGCTGCACGTGCAGATCGCCGACGCCTGGGCGGCTGACAACAAGCATGCCGCCGATCTGATTCGCCGCACGCTGGTGCTGCTCGCGGATCACGAATTGAACGCCTCGACCTTCACGGTGCGCTGCGCGGCATCGACCGGGCTCAATCTCTATGACGCTGTGGTCGCCGGCCTCGCTGCGCTGAAGGGTCCGAAGCACGGCGGCGCCGGCGTGCTGGCGTCGCGGCTGGTGAAGACCTTGGTCGATCAGGATGTCGAGCCCGTGATTCGCGAGCGCGTTGCGCTTGGCGAGCGCTTCGCCGGTTTCGGCCACGGCGTCTACCGGCGCGGCGATCCCCGTGCGCAATCGCTGCTCGACGCACTGGCCCGCGCCGGCGCCGCGCGCAAATTCACCAGGGAGGTTCCGGAGCGGATCGCGGAAGCGACCGGAGAGTTCGTCAATATCGACTATGCGCTCGCCGTGCTGGTGCACAGCCTGCGGCTTCCACTTGGCAGTGAACTCGCCCTGTTCGCGATGGCCCGCAGCGTCGGCTGGATCGCGCATGCCAGCGAACAGTTGCAGCACGGCCGGCTAATCCGCCCGCGTGCGCGATATGTCGGGCCGGCGCCGGGACGCAGCGCGACGGCCAAGACCATCTGAGATAAGACCATCTGAGGTTACGTGCGCGGTTTCGCGGCCGGCCCGATCATGCTGCTGCGTCGCCGGCGGATGATCCAGAGCGCCAGTACCAGGATCACGGCGCCGCCGATCACCGCCAGGATCCAGATATGTTTGCCGACATGATGGTAATACGGCAGCCCGCCATACTCATGCAGCGCCGAGATCGCCAGCACGCCCGGCAGCACATGCGCGGGCGCCCAGAGCAGGACCGCCGGGATATTCACGCTGTAGAAGCGCACCGGCGGCATATCCAGCGCGCCGGCGGTGAGCGGCACGAAGGCGCGGAACGGTGGCACGAAGCGCGCAAAGAACACCGCAAGCGTGCCCCAGCGGTGAAAGAACGCCTCGCTCTGCTCAACCACGCGCGGATAGTTCGATAGCGGCCATGCAGCCAGGATTTCCCGCTGGCGGCGATGGCCGATCCAATAGGCAGAGCCGTCGCCGAGCAAGGCGCCGCCGGCTGCCGCTGCCAGCACCGGCCAGAGCTTCAACTCGCCGCCGGGGATCAGCGCGCCCATGGCCAGGATGATGGTCGAGCCAGGCACCAGTGATCCCGCCACCGGAACTGCTTCCAGAAAGGCCGCCAGGAACAGCGTCAGATAGGCAAGCCACGCATGCGCCGAAACGAAGGTGATCAGAGGATCGAGGAGTGAGGTCACCAAATTCCCGTTGCTGCGTCTTGCCTACATCTTGAGAGCTAGCAACTCGCTCCCGGCCTGGAAAGGGAGCGCCACGCGGCGGTCCCTAGCCCTCGCGGCAAAGTGCGGCGTGATTCGCAGGGCAGCCCTCCAAAAACCGCGTCCAGCACCTATCTTTATGAAAGAGCAACGGAACTTTGATCGTATCGCGGGCTTCTGCCGGCGGTTGCACTCTGCTAGGCTTGTGCATAGCACCCAATCCGCAGCCAAACGAACAATCTGGTTTCGGGATTCCCGGGACCTCGGAGGACGAATGACGACCGCCGCCCAGACCACATTGGAAGACACCGTCGGCTTGCCCGACATGAAAGTATCGGTCCGGCAGGTGTTCGGCATCGATAGCGACCTTGAGGTGCCGGCTTATGCGGAAGTCGACCCGCACGTGCCGGAGGTCGATGCGGATTACCGGTTCGACCGCGCCACCACGCTCGCGATCCTCGCCGGTTTCGCCAGGAACCGCCGCGTGATGGTCACCGGCTATCACGGCACCGGCAAGTCGACCCACATCGAGCAGGTTGCAGCGAGGCTCAACTGGCCCTGCGTGCGCGTCAACCTCGACAGCCACATCAGCCGTATCGACCTGGTCGGCAAGGACTCCATCGTGGTCCGGGAGGGCAAGCAGGTCACCGAGTTTCGCGACGGCATCCTGCCTTGGGCGCTGCAGCATAACGTCGCGCTGGTGTTCGACGAGTATGACGCCGGCCGGCCCGACGTGATGTTCGTGATCCAGCGCGTGCTGGAGGTCTCCGGCCGGCTGACGCTGCTCGACCAGAACAAGGTGATCAAGCCGCATCCGGCATTCCGCTTGTTCGCGACGGCCAACACGATTGGCCTTGGCGACACGTCGGGCCTCTATCACGGCACCCAGCAGATCAACCAGGGCCAGATGGACCGCTGGTCGATCGTGACCACGTTGAACTACCTCGCCCATGACGAGGAAGTCGAGATCGTGCTCGCCAAGGCGAAGCACTACCGCAGCCAGGAAGGCCGTGACACCGTCAACAAGATGGTGCGGCTCGCCGACCTTACCCGCAACGCGTTCGCCAATGGCGATCTGTCGACGGTGATGAGCCCGCGCACGGTGATCACCTGGGCGGAAAACTCCGAGATCTTCGGCGATATCGGCTTTGCCTTCCGCGTCACCTTCCTCAACAAGTGCGACGAGCTCGAGCGGCCGCTGGTCGCTGAATTCTACCAGCGCTGCTTCAATGCGGAGCTGCCGGAATCCGCAGTCAACGTAGCGCTCAGCTAAGGACCAGCGATGTCGTCCCGGACAAGCGAAGCGCGATCCGGGATCCTCCGAGCGAGCGCTCGTCGCGATAACCCAAGGACGTGGTTGTTGCGAAGACTGGTGCTGCCTTCGCGCTCAACAACTTCTTCCTGTGGTTGTGGGTCCCCGTCTTCGCGGGGACGACAGTGAGATCGAGATGACCACGTCGAACTCCAAATTTCGCAATACGAAGGAAGCGCCGACCGAGCCGTTCAAGCGCGCGCTGACCGCGTGCCTGAAAGCGATCGCGAAAGCGCCGGAGCTGGAAGTCTCCTTCGCCGCCGAGCGTCCGGGGCTTGCGCCCGGCAAGGCGCGATTGCCGGAGCCCGCGCGTAAGTTGACCAAGCGTGACGCTGCGATCGTGCGCGGCCATTCGGACTCCATCGCACTGAAGCTCGCCTGTCACGATCCCAAGGTGCATCGCAAGCTGATCCCGGGCAATCCGCAGGCGCGCGGCGTGTTCGAGGCGGTCGAGCAGGCGCGCGTCGAGGCGATCGGCTCGCGGCGGATGGCGGGCGTCGCGAAAAACCTGAACGCGATGCTCGACGATCATTTTCACCGCGGCAAATATGACGAGATCACCGACCGCGCCGATGCGCCGCTTTCGGATGCGCTGGCGATGCTGGTGCGCGAGCGGTTGACCGGAATGGCACCTCCCCAGGCTGCGCGCAAGATGGTCGATCTCTGGCGGCCGCTGCTGGAAGACAAGATCGGCACGCGACTCGATAAACTGGCGCGCTTCACCGAGGACCAGGCCAGGTTCGGCGACCTCGTGCATGATCTGCTGTCCGCACTCGACCTCGGCGACGAGCGCGACATCGACGCCGATGAGGACGACAACCAGGACGAAAATCCGGACGGCGAGAGCGATCAGGCCGGCGCCGAAGGCTCGCCCGACTCCGATGCCGCGCAGGAGATGAGCGCCGATCAGGCGCAGACCACCTCAGAAGAGATGTCCGAGAGCGCGATGGAAAGCGCGCAGGCTTCCACCAGCGACACCTTCGACGATGGTGAGCTCGGCGATGACGAAACGCCAGGCGAGGCGACGCGGCCGCATGCGCGCGGCGGCAACGAGCCGCGCGGTCCCGAATATCACGCGTTCGCGCCGAAGTTCGACGAGATCGTTGCCGCTGAAGACCTTTGCGATCATGACGAGCTGGAGCGCCTGCGCTCCTATCTCGACAAGCAGCTCGCGCATCTGCAGGGCATCGTCGCGCGGTTGGCCAATCGGTTGCAGCGCCGCCTGATGGCGCAGCAGAACCGCGCTTGGGAGTTCGACCTCGAAGAGGGGATTCTCGATCCCGCGCGGCTGTCGCGCGTCGTCACCGATCCTTATCACCCGTTGTCGTTCATGCACGAGAAGGAAGCAACGTTCCGCGACACCGTGGTAACGCTCTTGCTCGACAATTCCGGCTCGATGCGCGGCCGCCCCATCACGGTCGCTGCCACCTGCGCCGATATCCTGGCGCGTACGCTGGAGCGCTGCGGCGTCAAGGTCGAGATCCTCGGCTTCACGACGCGCGCCTGGAAGGGCGGGCAGTCGCGCGAAGCCTGGCTCGCCGCCGGTAAGCCGCCAAATCCCGGTCGGCTCAATGATCTCCGCCACATCATCTACAAGTCCGCCGACGCGCCGTGGCGGCGCGCGCGGAAAAATCTCGGCCTGATGATGCGCGAGGGCCTGCTCAAGGAGAACATCGACGGCGAGGCGCTGGACTGGGCGCACAAGCGCCTGCTGGCGCGTTCCGAGCAGCGCAAGATCCTGATGATGATCTCCGACGGCGCGCCGGTCGACGATTCTACGCTGTCGGTCAATCCCGGCAACTACCTCGAACGGCATTTGCGCCACATCATCGAGGAAATCGAGACCCGCTCGCCGGTCGAGCTGATCGCGATCGGCATCGGCCACGACGTCACGCGCTACTATCGCCGCGCCGTCACCATCGTCGATGCCGAAGAACTCGGCGGCGCCATCACCGAGAAGCTCGCCGAGCTCTTCAGCGAGACTCACGGCCCTGCTCCCGTAGAACGCCGGCCCAGGCGGCTGCATTCTTGAACATCATGAAATGACGCGCCGCGCCAACAGATCGCCTCATCTCGAGGAGCGGCGTCAGCGCTGCCCCTCGGATGACGAGGAAACCGACGGGCCTCATGGTTCGAGACGGCGCGAATGCGCCTCCTCACCATGAGGGACGGAGATCTTTCCCGCCGCCGCTTCCTGGGCTTTGCCGCGGCGGGGCTTTCGGCCGCGGGGTTGCCATACTTCGCGCGAGCGCAGACCGTTCTCGAGCCGCCGACGAAGCCGATCCTACCGGGCGAATCCACGGTGGCGGCGCCGGTCTCGATCGACGTCAATGCGCGGCCGCTGCCTTCCTTCGACATCCGCGATCGCTCACATGTCCGGTTCGGCGCGCTGGCGTATCGCAGCGGCTTGGTGCTGACCTCTTCCTTTCGCGGTTTCGGCGGCCTGTCGGCGTTGCGGCTCGACGCGAAGGGCGAACGCTTCATCGGCGTCAGCGACCACGGCCGTTGGTTCACCGGCCGCATCGTCTATAAGGGCCGCGAGATGACGGGGCTTGCCGATGTCGAGGCGGCGCCGCTGCTCGGCCCCGACGGCAAGCCGATCAGCGCGCGCGGCTGGTACGATTCTGAATCAATGGCGCCCGACGGCTCGCTCATCTATGTCGGGCTCGAGCGCGTCAACCAGGTGCTGCGCTTCGATTTCGCCAAGGGATTCACGGGCGCCCGCGGCGAGGTGGTGCCGCTGCCGCCGGCCGCGAGACGGCTCCCGAACAACAAGGGGTTAGAGGCGCTGGTGGTCGTGCCGAAGGGCCTGCCGCTTTCGGGAACGCTGATCGCGATTTCCGAGCGCGGCCTCGATGCTCAGGGCAACATCATCGGCTTTCTGGTCGGCGGCAAGACGCCGGGGCAGTTTTCCGTTCGCCGTACCGATAATTTCGACATCAGCGATGCGGTGCTGCTGCCCTCCGGCGACCTCTTGCTGCTTGAGCGCAAATTCTCCTGGATCAGCGGCGTCGGCATCCGCATCCGCCGCATCGAGCTTGCGTCCGTGGTGCCGGGCGCTGTCCTCGACGGTCCTTCGGTCTTCAACGCCGACCTCGGCAACGAGATCGACAACATGGAAGGCATCGACGCGCACACCACGGCCGAAGGCGATACGGTGATCACCATGGTCTCCGATGACAATTTCTCGCTGATCCAGCGCACGCTGCTGCTGCAGTTCACGCTGGTGGAATAGGGGACTGGTCTCCAGGTTGGCAAATCCGGCGGCTGGCGGAACGGTTCTTGCAGCGCCGAGGCGTCAATCGAAACCGAGAGCCATGATGCGCAAGTTCCTTCTTTTCGTTCTCACCGTCACGAGCCTGTTTGCCACCATTGCGCACGCCGAGATCTGGCCCTCGCGGCTGATCAAGGCGACGATTCCGTTCGGCGCCGGCAGCGCCACCGACGTGGTACCGCGCCTGGTGTTCGATCGGCTGTCGGCCGAGCTCGGCCAGCCCTTCGTGATCGAGAATCGCGCCGGCGCCGGCGGCACGCTCGGCACTGGCCTCGTCGCCAAGGCGGAGCCCGACGGCTATAACGTGCTCGCGCATTCCTCGGCGCTGATCATTGCGCCGGCCATCTTCCCGAACCTTCCTTTCGACGCGACCAAAGACCTATCATCCGTATTGATGATCGGCTCCAGTGCCAACGTCATGATCGTGCCGAAAGAGCGGCCCTGGAAAACCATCCAGGATTTCATTGCCGACGCCAAGGCGAAGCCCGGCTTGATCTCCTTTGGTACGGTCGGCGTTGGCAGCGCCGTGCATATCAGCGCTGAAAAATTCCGCCTCGCCGCCGGCATCGAGGCGACCCACGTGCCTTATCGCGGCGGTCCCGAAGTGATTGCCGATATCCTGGGCGGTCGCATTGATCTCTATTTCTGTCCGCTCGCGACTGCGCTGCCTTTGATCCGTGACGGCCAAGTGAAGGCCCTCTTGGTGTCGACGCCGAAGCGCGTCGCCGATTTGCCCGATGTGCCAAGTCCGCTGGAGATCGGTTTGACCGGTGCCGACAGCGTGAGCTGGTTCGGGATCTTTGTGCCGGCGAAAACGCCGCGCGACATCGTCGAGAAGTTTCATGCGGCTGGCATGAAAGTGCTGAACGATCCCGCGACGCAGGCAAGCCTGAAGAAGCTCGGTGTCGAGCCGATGCCGATGACGCCTGACCAGATGGACGATTTCATCAAGCGCGAGACCGCCGCTAACCTGGAGTTAATCAAGACTGCCGGAATCAAGCAGTAGCTGATAGCTTGAGGCCGGGTCGGAGCGTCGTTAGATAGGAGGGCAGTTTCCCTCCCAATGGTGGATCCCCGCATGAGCGCCCTGTTTTCCCCGATCGAGCTGCGCGGCCTGAAATTACCCAATCGCATCATGGTGTCGCCGATGTGCCAATATTCGGCAGAAGACGGCGAGGCCAATGATTGGCATTTCACGCATATCAACACGCTGGCGTTGTCGGGCGCGGCGATGTTCTGCATCGAGGCCACGCATGTGGAGGCCATTGGACGCATCACGCCCGGCTGCCTTGGTCTCTACAACGACGCCACCGAAGCCGCGTTGAAGCCGATCCTGGCTTCGGTTCGCAAGCATTCGAAGGCGGCGGTCGCGATGCAGCTTGCGCATGCTGGTCGCAAGGCATCGAGCCACCGGCCCTGGGAGGGCGGGCAGTTGATCCCGCTGTCCGAAGGCGGCTGGCAACCAGTGGCGCCATCCGCCGTGCCGCACAAGGAAGGCGAGGCGGCGCCGCTGGCGCTGGATGACGCCGGGCTCAAGCGCGTCCGCGATGCGTTCGTGACGGCAGCCAAGCGCGCCGACCGGCTCGGCATCGACGCGCTCGAGCTGCATGGCGCGCACGGCTACCTGATGCATCAGTTCTTGTCGCCGATATCAAACAGGCGCACCGACCAATATGGCGGTTCGCTCGAAAACCGCATGCGCTTTCCGCTCGAGGTGTTCGACGCCGTGCGTGCCGCATTCCCGGATCGCAAGCCCATCGGCGTCAGGGTGTCGGCAACCGATTGGGTCGAGGGCGGCTGGGACGTCGCGCAGACGATCGAATTCGCCAAGGAATTGAAGAAGCGTGGGGTCGACTGGATCGATGTGTCCTCCGGCGGCGTTTCGCCGTTGCAAAAGATTCCATTGGGCCCGGGTTATCAGGTGCAGCTGGCGCAGGCCGTGAAGGAAGCAAGCGGCGTCACCACGATCGCGGTGGGGCTGATCACGGAAGCGAAGCAGGCCGAAGAGATCGTCGCCTCCGGCAAAGCCGATATGATCGCGCTCGCCCGCGGCATGCTCTACGATCCGCGCTGGGGTTGGCACGCCGCTGCCGAACTCGGCGGACAGGTTGAGGCACCGCCACAGTATTGGCGCTCGCAGCCCTCGACTCAGAAGGCGCTGTTTGGCACGACCACATTCGGCACGCGGTAAATCATCACCGTTATTGCGAGCGAAAGTGAAATCGCTATCCCGCTTTGCGGCGACGAAAGCCACTATTCCGCCGCAACGGGGGTGGGTACTGTCGCTTGTTTGCATGAGATGCGACAGCCAAGTCGCGCAGAACACAAGCGAGAGGAAAGCCCATGGAACTCGGATATTTCGCGATGCCCTCGCATCCGCCGGAGTGCGGGTTGAAGGAGGGTCACGACTGGGACCTGCAGGTGCTCAGGTGGCTGGATGAACTCGGCTATCAGGAGGCGTGGATCGGTGAGCACCACACCGCGCCTTGGGAGCCGCATCCGTCTCCGGATCTGTTGGTCGCGCAGGCGTTGCTGCAGACCAAGAACATCCGCATCGGTCCGGGCGGCTTCCTGCTGCCCTACCACCATCCGGCTGAACTCGCCAATCGCGTTGCGATGCTCGATCATCTCTCCGATGGACGGCTCAATTTCGGCGTCGCGGCAAGTGGCCTGCCGAGCGACTGGGCGATGTTCAACGTCGACGGTATGTCGGGCCAGAACCGCGACATGACGCGCGAGGCGCTCGAAATCATCCTGAAGCTTTGGACCGACGATGCCCCGTGGACATACAAGGGCAAATACTGGACGGTGACGAAGCCGGACGCGATGTTCGACTTCCTTAAACCCCACCTGAAGCCGAAGCAGGCGCCGCATCCGCCGATCGGCGTCGCTGGCCTCTCCAAGAACTCTGATACGTTGAAGCTCGCAGGCGAACGCGGCTTCATTCCGATGAGCCTCAACCTCAACCCGGCCTATGTCGGCAGCCACTGGGATTCGGTGGAGGCGGGCGCAGCGAAAACCGGCCGCAAGCCGAGCCGACAGGATTGGCGATTGGTACGCGAAGTCTTTGTCGCCGACACTGACGAGGAAGCCTGGCGTCTGTCGACCGGCGACATGATGGGGCGGATGATGAGCGAGTATTTCCTGCCGCTGCTCGGTCACTTCGGCTTCAAGGATTATCTCAAAGCCGCGCCTGACGTGCCGGACAGCGACGTCAACGTCGAATATTGTGCCCGCCACAACTGGATCGTCGGCTCGCCCGCGACCGTCACCGAGAAGATCGAGAAGATCTACCAGGAGGTCGGCGGCTTCGGCGTGCTGCTCGTGTTCGGCTTCGACTACAAGCACAAGCCGGAAGCCTGGCACCACTCGCTGCAGCTACTGAAGCAGGAAGTGCTGCCGCGGCTGAAACATCTCGGCAGCGAGTTCGGCCGCGCGGCCTGAATCAGAGAATCGTGTGGGCAAAGTGACTACATCCACCGCAGCTCACGACGTGTGACAATGACAGCGTGCCCACCATCACGAGTGTAGTGCTTGATGGTGGGCACGCTGCGCTTTGCCTACCCTGCGAGAGCTGTAAGTCTGCAAAAATCGACAATCGCGGTAACTCATCGCTGCTATCAGCGCAATTTGTGGTGAACACGGGCTCGCCGACATGTGCAGCGCACATGCGAACGCTATCTTTCGCACGATCCGAAAGAGGCGTAGCCTGATCATCATCATGGGGGATCGGCACGATGCGGTCCCACGTACGAAGATTCGCCCACGTTTTCGAGCGCCTCGGCCTGGCCATGGCGGGAGCCGCGAGCGGCCTGTTCGTCGCGGCCCTAGTCGGGTCGACCATCACCGCCTTTACGTCGCAGGGATTTTTGCTGCTCATGATGATCTGCGGCGCGGTCGGCTTCTATCTCGGCATCGATACGCCGCCATCGCCAGCACAGCCGCCGAGTGGCCAACCGTCGCGCGGAAATATCGATGCGGCGGAATTCCTGAGCGCGGTGGGGACATTTCTCGCGGCGCTGGTGGCGTTCGTGTCGGTCCTCGTCATCGTGCTTCGCGGCGAGCCGCATATCGCCTGGACGGTGGCGATCATGATTGGATGGGTGTTCGGCGTCGCCATGCAGATTGTCGCTGGCACAATCGCACGCATTCGCCGGATCGGTTAAGCCTCCGATCCACCACCGTTACATTAGTTATAAATATATCAATAACTTACGAGCTTGGTCGGCGACTGCCTGTCGATCAGGCGTAAGCGCATCCGGTCTGCGTAGATCATTCTTGAGCATTGCTCAATTTTGGGCTATAAGCGTGAGCGTTGCTCAAGTCCATCGGAGGCCGCCCACATGGAAGCGCTCGTCGTGCAATTGACCCGGCAACTGACCGCGACCTTCTTCGACGATGTCTTCAAGTCCATCCTGGGAGCTGGCCAGTCGATTGCCCGCGTCGTCACCGCGCCGATCAATCGTATTGCCAATGCCTGCGACGTTGCCGGCGTGCTCGAGCGTCGCCGGCTCGCTGCACGGATGCGGCGTCGCGCGCGACAAATGCAGCGTCCGCACGGGCGCGGGCTGTTCGGTTCACTCAGCGAACTCACCTGAGACGAACGAACGGCGCAATTCGCCTCGATTGGCCAATCCCTAACCAGGGAATCACCATGCTCCGCATTGTCGATGGCCCACATGGCGGCACGTAGCCAGACACAAGGTCTCGTACATCTTTGCCTTGCATGGTCCACCAGTGCCGCGACCTGGTCGCGTCGAACCGGGAGGCATTCAAGAACACTAATGGCAACGGCATCACTGCTCACATTTCGCTCATCTTGATCCCAATAATCCAGAACGAATTTTGCAAGGCCTCCCGGCCGAACTGCCAAGGAACTGTTCATGATCAGACAGTTGATGTCGTCCCGCCGCTTTGCGCCGCTGTTCTGGGCGCAGTTCTGCTCGGCGCTCAATGACAACGTTCTGAAGAACGCGCTGGTCATCATCCTGCTTTATGGCGCGACCGCCGGCGAGAATGCATCGCTGGTGACACTCGCTGGCGCCGTCTTCATCTTCCCCTTCTTCGTATTATCGGCGCTCGGCGGCGAGCTCGCAGACAAGTATGTGAAATCGGTCGTCGCGCGGCGGCTGAAATTCGTCGAGATCTTTGCCGCCTGCTTTGCGGCAGCGGGCTTCTTCCTGCATTCGGTGCCGCTTCTGTTCGTGGCGCTGGCGCTGTTCGGCACGGTGGCTGCGCTGTTTGGCCCGGTGAAATATGCTGTCCTGCCCGACCAGCTTTCGGTCGCCGAGCTCGCCACCGGCAACGCGCTGGTCGAAGGCGCGACTTTCCTGGCGATCCTGATCGGCACCATCGCCGGTGGCCAGTTGGTTGCGGGCGCGAGCCACATGGGCTGGATCTCGCTTGCCGTGATCGGCCTGTCTGTTCTGTCCTGGGCGTTCGCCGCGCGCATTCCCGCCACCACGCCGTCCGCACCCGATCTCGCGATCACCGCCAATCCCTGGACCTCGACAGTGCGGCTGCTCAAGTCGCTCTACGCAGAGCCGCGTCTGTGGGACGGCATGGTGATCGTGTCCTGGTTCTGGCTCGCCGGCGCGATCGTGCTATCGCTGCTGCCTGCACTGATCAAGGAAGGTGTAGGGGGCACCGAAGGCGTCGTCACGCTGTGCCTTGCGACCTTTGCCATCGGCATCGCGACCGGTTCGCTGATCGCGGCCCAGTTCAGCCACGTCAGGCCCAATCTCGCGCTGGTGCCGACCGGTGCCATCATCATGGGCGTGGTCGGCCTTGATCTCGCTGCGGTGATCGGTGCTACCGTCCCCGGCAGCGGTGTGACCGCGGCAGCGTTTGCGACCTCGCTCGGCGGGCTGCACATGCTGGTCGGCTTCTTCCTGTTCGCCGTTGGCGGCGGCCTGTTTGTGGTGCCGTCGTTCGCCGCCGTGCAGGCCTGGACTGCGCCGTCGGAGCGCGCGCGGATCATCGCGGCCGGAAATATCCTGCAGGCCGGCCTCATGGTCGTGGGCTCGCTGTTCGTTGCGCTGCTGCAATATGCCGGGCTGTCGATCGCCTGGATCTTCTTCGGCCTTGCCGTCGCAAGCTTCGGTTCGGTGTGGTTCGTGCTGAGCAAGTGGGGCAAGGAGGGTGTGCGCGATTTCGGCGCGCTCTTGTTCCGTGCGCTGTTCCGCGTCGAAGTCCGCGGCATCGAAAACCTGCCGCCGACAGGCACGCGCATGCTGATCGCGCCCAACCATGTCAGCCTGGTCGACGGCCCGCTGCTGCATGCGACGCTGCCGATCGATGCCAGCTTTGCGGTCGATACCGGAATCGCAAAGGCGTGGTGGGCCAAGCCGTTCCTGAAGATGGTTCGCCACATCACCGTCGATCCGACCAAGCCGCTCGGCGCGCGTGACCTGATCAAGCTGGTCGCCTCCGCTGAACCTGTCGTGATCTTCCCCGAGGGCCGCCTGACCGTGCATGGCTCGCTGATGAAGGTCTACGACGGCACCGCGATGATCGCCGACAAGGCGGACGCCGTGGTCGTGCCGATCAGGATCGAGGGCGCGCAGCGCTCTCATCTCAGCTATCTCAAGAACGGCGAGATCAAGCGCTCCTGGTTCCCGAAGGTGACGATCTCGATCCTGCCGCCGGTCAAGCTGCCGCTCGACCAGTCGTTGAAGGGCAAGGCCCGCCGCAATGCCGCGGGCGCGGCGCTGCAGGATGTCATGATCGAGGCCATGGTGAAGAACGCCATGCTCGATCAGACGCTGTTCGAGGCGCTTGCCCATGCTCATCGCGATCGCGACACCGGCAAGGTGGTGATCGAGGACGCTCTGGGCACCAAGCTGACATATCGCAAGCTCATCCTCGGTGCGCAGGTGCTGAGCCGCAAGCTCGAGCAGGGTACCGCCGTCGGCGAGAATGTCGGTGTGCTCTTGCCGAACTCGGTCGGCGTCGCCGTTGTCTTCATGGCGCTGCAGAGCATCGGCCGCGTTCCGGCGATGCTCAACTTCTCCGCCGGCCCGGTGAACGTGCTCTCGGCGATGAAGGCGGCCGAGGTCAGGACCGTGCTCACATCCCGCGCTTTCATCGAGAAGGGCAAGCTCGACAAGCTGATCGCGGCGATCGCGACCGAAGCGCGCATCGTCCATCTCGAGGACATCCGTGCCACCGTGGGCGCGCTCGACAAGATCCGCGGGCTTCTCGCCGGCACCGCGCCGCGCGTCGCGCGCAGGGCGGATGATCCTGCCGTGATCCTGTTCACCTCGGGCTCGGAGGGCACACCGAAGGGCGTCGTGCTGTCCCATCGCAACATCCTCGCCAATGCGGCGCAGGCGCTGGCGCGGGTCGATGCCAATGGCAACGACAAGGTGTTCAACGTGCTGCCGGTGTTCCACTCGTTCGGACTTACGGGCGGCATGATGATGCCACTGTTCGCTGGCATTCCGATCTTCATGTATCCGTCACCGCTGCATTACCGCATCGTGCCGGAACTGATTTACCAGACCGGCGCCACCATCCTGTTCGGCACCGACACCTTCCTCACCGGCTACGCCCGCTCGGCGCATGCTTACGACTTCCGCACGCTGCGGCTGGTGCTGGCGGGTGCGGAGGCGGTGAAGGAGCGGACACGGCAGGTCTATATGGAGCGCCACGGCATCCGCATCCTCGAAGGCTATGGCGTCACCGAGACCGCACCGGTGCTTGCCATGAACACGCCGATGGCGAACCGTCCGGGCACCGTCGGCCGGCTGTCGCCCTTGATGGAATACCGCCTCGATCCGGTCCCCGGCATCGAGGAGGGCGGCCGGCTTTCGGTGCGCGGGCCGAACGTGATGCTCGGGTATCTCCGCGCAGAGAATCCAGGCGTGCTGGAGAAGCTCGCCGATGGCTGGCATGACACCGGCGACATCGTCACCATCGACGCCGCAGGCTTCATCGCCATCAAGGGCCGCGCCAAGCGGTTCGCCAAGATCGCGGGCGAGATGGTCTCGCTGTCGGCGGTGGAAGCGATGGCTGCCGCGTTGTGGTCGCAGGCGATCTCGGTCGCGGTCTCCATTCCTGATGCGCGCAAGGGCGAGCGCATCGTGCTTCTGACCACGCAGCGCGATGCCGAGCGGGGCGCGATGCAGCGCCAGGCCAAGGCGACAGGCGCCTCCGAACTCGCCGTGCCGGCCGACATCCGCGTCGTCGACAAGGTGCCGCTGCTTGGCTCCGGCAAGACTGACTATGTCGCGGCGACCGCGCTCGCCAGGGAACTCGCCACGGCGATGCCGGCGGCGGAGCCGATGGCCGAGGTGGCGTAGGGTTCGATGCTTCGCATCGCCCTGGAATGACGCTACGCTTGCAAGCAACCAACTAACAACGATGCCGGCGCGCGATGGCGACGCCGGCCGGAACTTCGGAGGAACCGCATGCCTCTCCCGCTTGATCCGGTGATCGAGAAGATCATTCCGCTGCTGCCGCTGCGCGATCCGAAGGTCATGACGCCGCAGAGCGCGCGGCAGCAACTGCGCGATCTCGCCGCCCAGCGCGCCGCGATCCCGCCGCCGCCGGTCGAGCATGTGAAGGACATCAACGTCGCCGGCGGCGCCGGGCCGCGGCCGGCGCGGGTCTATCGCAACGGCAGCGGGACCGCGCCGACGGTGGTGTTCTTCCACGGCGGCGGCTGGGTCGCGGGCGATCTCGAGACCCATGACCGGCAGGCGCGCAATCTCGCCATCGAGACCGGTGCGGTGGTCGTCTCCGTCAACTATCGCCGCCCGCCGGAGACGCGCTTTCCCGGCGCCTTCGAGGATGCCTTCGCCGCGGTGCGCGACGTGGTCGGCCGCATCAAGGAATTCGGCGGCGACGTGGCCCGTGTCGGCGTTGCCGGCGACAGCGCCGGCGGCAATCTTGCCGCGACCAGCGCGCTGGCCTGCCGCGACGCTGGGATCAGGCTCGCCGGCCAGTTGCTGGTCTATCCCGTCACTGACGTCGTCGGCAATTTCGCCGACGCTGCGGAGAATGCGCGGTTCCCATCGCGGGATGGGAATGCGGAAGGATACTTCCTGTCGCGTGCGGTGATGGAGTGGTTCTGCGGGCATTATCTCGAAGAGCGCGCGCAGGGCGCGGACTGGCGGGTCTCGCCGCTGCGGGCGAAGGAGTTGAAGGGTGTTGCTCCGGCCGTGGTCACCACCGCCTGGTTCGATCCGCTGCGTGATGAGGGCGTGGCCTATGCCAGCGCGCTGCGCGAGGCCGGGGTGCCGACCTGGCACCATGACGGGCAGGGCCTGATCCACGGCTATTTCGGCCTGGGCGACGCCTCTGAGGCCGCGCGTACCGAGGCGGAGCGGGCGCGGGCCGATTTCAAGGCACTGCTCGAGAAGGGCGTTTAGCGTTTAGCATCAGCCGACGGCGCGCAGGCCCTTCGCAAACGGGCTGAGGCCCAGCCATTGCTGCATCGAGCGGGCGATCGCCTTGTCGCCGGCGAGCTCGATGCCACCGTTTGCGACCTCGCGCTCGAGCGTGGCGACCCCCATCCACACCGCGGTCATCGTCCGCAGCGGGCTCGTCACATAGAGATCGACCTCGTAGCCGGGATCGGTCAGGCAGAGGTCGACGGTCTCACGATCGATCACCAGCCACCAGGATTTGCGGTCGCCGGGTAGCTCCGGATAGATGAAGTTGATGGTGCAGCGGCGCGGCGGCAGCGGCTCGGGGCGCAGGTTCCGCCGCATGTCCCACATCAGAAGCGACGGATCGAGGTTCTTCAGCGACAGCGAGGATTCGACCCAGCGCTGGCCCCAGAAGCCGAGCGACATGATGACTTCGCGCAGATCCTCGCCGGCCTGTGTCGGCCGATAGTCCATCACCCCCGGCTGGCCCGATGGCGTCACGCTGATCAGCCCGGCCACCTCCAGTTCCTTCAGCCGCTTCGACAGCAGCGAGGGCGACATCCGCGGCACGCCGCGCCGGAGGTCGTTGAAACGCGTGGTGCCGCAGAGCAATTCGCGCAGCACCAGCACGGTCCAGCGGCTGCAGACGATCTCGGCTGCCATCGCGACCGGGCAAAACTGCCCATAGCTTCCGCGCTCGGTGATGTCAGGCAATCGGCTTCTCCTAAAAAATGCGAGTCCCAAACGGCGGTAGTACAGATCTGCTAGCGCGCGGCCGGCACCAGGCCGAAGACGCGGGCCGAAAATGTAAGTATTCCAGACGCTGTGGAGACGAGGATCGATGGCCATAGCGTCGCAGTACAGTTCCTGAACTGGAGCGCTCTTTGCGGCGGAATTAGGCTCTCCCACGGTGGATATTCTCAACGATGGAGAGTGTCATGAGCAGCAACGCAGCACACAATCTCGATGCGTCAAAATCGCGCAGCGCGGTCCAGCTCGCAGAGGAGCTTGGCCCGATCTTCGCGCGCCGCGCCGAGCAGGAGACGAACGAGGACAGGTTCGTCGCCGAGAATTTCGCGGACCTGAAGACCGCAGGCCTGGTTGAAGCCGGCGTGCCGGCCGAGCTTGGCGGCGGCGGCGCCGATGTCGACGAACTCGCCGAGATGCTGCGCACGCTTGCCCATTATTGCGGCTCGACCGCGCTCGCCTTCTCCATGCACACCCACCAGGTCGCAATTCCCGCCTGGCGCTGGAAGGTGCAGAAGGCGACCCCCGTGGAGCCGCTGCTCCGGCGTATCGCGAGTGAGCGCATCATCCTGCTCTCGAGCGGTGGCTCGGACTGGATCGGCGGCTCCGGCCGCGCCGAGAAGGTCGAGGGCGGCTATCGCATCACCGCGCGAAAAGTGTTCTCGTCGAGCTCGCCCGCCGGCGACCTGATGATGACGAGCGCGGTGTTGGAGAGCGAAGGCGAGCCGGCAACGGTGCTGCACTTCGGCGTGCCCGTGAACTCGCCGAACGTGAAGGTGCTCGACAATTGGCGGGCGCTCGGCATGCGCGGCACCGGGTCCAACGATGTCATGATCGACGGCCATGTCGTGCCGGAGGCGGCGGTTGCCGCGAGGCGCAAAGCCGGCGAATGGCATCCGCTGTTCCAGATCATCGCGACCACCGCGTTCCCGCTGATCTACTCGGTCTATCTCGGCGTTGCCGAGAGCGCCCGCGACATCGCGATCGCGACCGCGAAGCGCAAGACGCCGGACCAGCATGCGATCCAGCTTGCCGGCCGCATGGACACCGAGCTGGCGGCGGCGCGGCTCGCGCGGGAATGGATGCTGGCTGCTGTCAGGCTCAGCGCGCCGTCGGCCGCCACCGTCAACCAGGTGATGATGGGCCGCCAGCTCGTCGCACGGCATGCGATCGCTGCGGTCGAATGTGCGATGGAGCTTGCCGGCGGCGCCGGCTTCTATCGTGCAACGGGGCTGGAGCGGCGCTTCCGCGACATCCAGGCGGCGCGTTACCATCCGCTGCAGTCGGGCCCGCAGGCGCAATATGCGGGATCGATGGCGCTCGGCCTGCCGGTCGACCGGGTGTATTGAGCACGCCATTGACCAAGGCAACTCGCGGTCGCGCCGCGTTCGTTGTCGTGAGCGAAGCGATCCATTTGGCTGCAGCGGGCTTCGAATGGATCGCAGCCTCGCTCGCCGAGCACATGATGACGACGGCCTATGGCGGCGCGACGTTTTCATTTTGGTTGTCAAAGAGCCGAGGGGATGTGCAGCGGCGTTCTCGCGGCGGGAAACGCCCGAGGCTTGCGGCCGTTTCACCCTCTTGAGGAACGAAGAGGGCGCAGGGAATGCTGGGTGCCGGTCGCACCCGTGGGCCCCGTGCAACAAAAAGCACGGGGGTAGGACCACAGGTACAGCCGGAGCATTCCAGCATTCCCTGCGCGATGGTTTTACAGCTTACTTCGTGCTCTCCCCGGTGACCGGGCTTTCTTGCCACCGTCACTTCGTTAGAAGCTTAGCGCCAGCGTCGGGGCGCCAGGACCACACGACTTCGCCGTCCGCCAGCGAGAGCATTCGTCTCGTGCTCCGCTTGCGTCCACCGCATCCCACCGCAACGTTCGTGACGATCGCGATCCGCCCCTCGCTCGGGTGAGACGCGCGGAGTCATAATGCTGATTTGCCCGACGACGGAAGCGGAATATTTTTTGCGCGAGGGCTGGACAGACTTTTTGCTGATTTGCCCGTCGGGCAGTCGCACTCGTTGTCGTCTCCGCGAAGCGGGGACCCATAACCACAGGAGCTTGTTGTGGCGCGCGAGCAACCGGTTGGGGCGCGGCACACCACAAACGCTATGGTTATGAGTCCCGCGTCCCGGTTACGGCCAAGGGAACGACGCGGAGGGCGGCCGCCATTTCCAGGTCATTGCGAGCGAAGGTGGGAGCAATCCATGGGGTCGTATCTGGCGATATAGATTGCCTTGTCGCTGTCGCTCCTTGCCGGGACATGGTGCCGGTCTTCATCCTCATCGCGTTCAGCAACACCGCGGCGACGATCATCACCAGGATTCCGCCAAGGCTGAGCGCAATCTGCATCGCAAACCCATCCGAGATGTCGAGCAGCGCCACGTGGCTGGCGAGCGCCAGCAGGACGCCGAGGCAATAGATTGGAAGCGAGTTCTCGCCACAGCGTATGGCGCCGCGCATCACCGGCGTCATCAGCCCTCGCCAATGGTGAGGCACAAACCATGCAATCAGGGTCGCAAGAGCAAGAAAATGCAGCAGTCGCAATGGACTGAGATTCGACTTGTCCATCGGAAAAAGCAGATTGGTCAGAGCCTGCGGGACCAGCAGTTCCAGCGGCTTGATGCTCGAGATCAATGCGATGATCAGGCTGAAAACCAGATAGAGAACGGCCAGAACCAGCGCCGTGCGCGAAGTCACGTACGGCCGGAATCTCTTTCCCTCGATAACCCACCAGGCGCCAGACACCAGCAGAAGCTGCCAGGCAAGTGGATTGAAGAACCAGACGTTGTTCGGCCAGGTGGGCACGGTCCAGCCGAAGACGTGCACCAGTCCATAAAGCAGCAACGAGGCGCCAAGCGTCGCGTTCGGAGCTCGCAACAACAGCCACAGAAGCGGCGCAAACAAGGCATGATAAATCACGAAAACCGGCAAGATGTCGGTGTTGACCGGACGGTATTGCAGGATCGCAGCGTGCGCGAGCGTCGCGTCCGGATGGTCCAGCAGAATGCGCGTATTGGTCTCGTCGGCAAGATGGTCATGGCCTGCGAGGTAGACCATGATGGCGCAAGCCAGCGTGAGCAGCAAGGATGCGGCATATATCTCCCATGCTCGCCGCAGCGAACGGCGGAGCACGCCGCTCCAGCCCTCGCGCTGACGTGCCCTGCCGTAGGCCAGCGCGCAGGTCACGCCGGAGATGAACATGAATACTTCCGCGGCATCGCTGAAGCCGTAGTGCTGCAGCGTCAGCCAACTTCCGATGTTGTTGGGGACGTGGTCCAGAAAGATGCACCAGAGCGCGAGGCCGCGGCAGGCATCGATCCGCTGGTCGCGGCCAAACCCCTCGAGCTCCGCCGGCGACTCTCCAACCAATCGCTTCGTGATGTGAGTTCGATCATGCATCTGGTTATCCTGTCCAACGTGCGGGCGCGCTCTCGGTCGGACGCAGGTCCGCCCGGGATGCGCCGGAGCGTGCGGGTGCCGAGCGGCTATCGGACCGAACCGATGCGGTTACGAGACCCGGCTATCGGACAGTTGGGCTTCTTTCGTCGCGGGGCCGTCGCCTCCAACGCTATCCTGATCGCCAGGGCGGGCGGGATCGCCGGCATCCCAATTCGCTTGCCGGATTTCGTCACTCGCACGTGGGATCAGAAGCTGTTGTCGCATTTCGGCGAGGCGGGCGCGGCAATATTCGCGGTAAAGCAGGTCTAATATATTGGACATGATCGAATCCTCGCTTGATCATCACCGCCGACGTCCCCCACATTTCGCCCACGGCCGAAAATGACCTGTGCCGGGGGAAGTTGGTTTCCGACGAGATCTGATTACGATTTCGCGCCGAAGGACGAAGCGATATCGCTGTCAGAGGACATCCAAGTGCTGCAGATCAATCTGCACCGCGGATCGTTGAGTTCGATCAATCGCGAACAATGTAGTAAAGCTGTACTTGCGATTGCAGGGCTTATTCCTGAAATGGACGGGTGCCAGCAACGAGAAATAGAGTTCTCACGACTATCTCCCCTTAAAGGAGATTTTGACGTTACGACTTTCAAAATAACTATAGGCTTGATTTTCTGGCCGCCAAGTGAGGCAATTCACATCAACATCGATCAGGGGTGATTGAGACTAGCAGGTGGACGCTGTCGCTTCTTGGACTTCCGCGCACCGCATAACGGAAGGTTGGTGCGCGAATAGCAAACTATAATGCCAGCAGTCGTTTGTTGGAGCACTTTGTCCGAATATTTTAGCAACGCTGGGAGCGCACTCATGTCGACCGGCGCAACCGATTTCCTATCGTATCGATTTTCGACGCGCGAGCTCCCTGAACGGATGCGCATCCCGCTATGGCGCGAGAACTTTGGGCGAGCCATCGTCCACGCCGATATAGAGCCTTCATCAGACGTTCCGTTTCGGGCCGAAGCTGCACTACACGCGCTTCAGGGGTTGCGCACAATCGCATTGAAGGGCTCGGCCATGCGCTTCAAGCGCTCGCAAGCGAACATTGTCGATGGTGATGACTCGATCGGCCTCATCGTCAGCTTTCCCGGCAGGAGTCAGCTATCGCAGCGTGGCCAGGAGATGGAGCTCCGAGGCGGCAACGCAATCGCGATTCTGCATTCGGAACCCGTCATCGTCACCTATCTGGGAGGATTGCTATTTGGTCTGTCCGTGCCGCGCGACGCGCTCACGTCGCGCGTTGCTCATATCGACGACCTAACCATGCGGCCGATTTCCCATCGGGCCGAAGCGCTCCGACTTCTCATGACTTATGTGAAGGTGGCATTGAAGGATGGCGTTCTGGCTGCCCCTAAGCTGCGTGATGCGGTCGTTAGTCACATCCACGATCTCGCGGCGCTCGCAATCAGCGGGCACGCTCCGCTGGGGGAGAGCAACGCGAGCGCGGTTGTGGCTGCGCGCCACAGCGCCGCTTTCGAGCATATCGCGGCGCACTTTCAGGATCCGGAGCTCACCCTGGAAGTCGTCGCCGATCACCAGGGCATCTCTCCTCGTTATCTGCAGCGCCTGATGGCGTCATCCGGAACGTCGTTCACGGGGTGCGTGAATGAGTTGCGGCTACAAAAGGCGTTCATGCTCCTGATCGACCCCCACTACAGCGGACGCCGAATTTCCGATATCGCGCTGGAAGTCGGCTTTTCGGATATCTCGCATTTCAACCGATTATTCCGCGCTCGCTTCGGCGATTCGCCACGCCACGTGCGCGGGGCCGGGAAGGGGTGATGGTGTGCGACACCGCCACGAGCCGAGTGTGGATGGTGGGCACGCTTTACGCTTTGCCCACCCTACGCGCCTCGCGATGGCGCTACGCTTCGGCCGCTTGCTCCGTTCGCCTCTCCCCTTGTGGCAGAGGCCGTATCGCATGCAGCGAAGCGGAATGCGATGCGGGTGAGGGGTTGCGGTCTATCGAGGGACTATGACTCGCGGAGGCATACCCCTCACCCGGATTTCCCGCTGACGCGCGAAATCCGGCCTCTCCCACAAGGGGAGAGGCGGGAGATCGTGGCGCTGCCGTCGCGCAACACATGCGCTTTACGCCGCTTCCGTCGGGGCCTGCTCCGTCGGCGCTTCCGGCATCGGGAATGTCCTGTACTGCTTCGGCAGGTTGATCGGCCGATAGTCCTTCACCGCGTCCATGCGCTTCACGACGGATTCGTGGATCACGGCATCTTCGGGAATGAGCCGCGGCTCGGCGTTCGGGATGTAGAAGCCGAAATGCGATTTGCGCTCCGGCCATTCCTTGTAGATGTCCTTCTTCGGCAGATATTCCATGAGACGCCAGCCCCAGGTCATCGGGTCATGCAGCTCGGCCGCGACATCGGGCTTCACGTAGGTGAACGGGCTGCCCTTGCGCTGTACGCCCCAGGCGAGCTGCTTCACCATCTGTATGTTCACGGTGAGCCCGAACTTGCAGGCCTCGTCCATCATCCATAGCAGCGGATATTTCGACAGCGCGCTTTGCACTTCCGGATAGCCGCCGCCGATGTCGCCATGCGCGCCGGCGAACCACACCTGCAAGATGTCCTGCGGCTCGGCCTTCTCCTCGGCGATGAAGCGGTTGCTCATGAAGAACTGCGGCTCGTCATACTTCTTCAGGCGGAACATGCAGCGCCGCTCGTCGATCGAGATCGCCTGGCGGAAGATCCTGATGCTCGGATTGTGGATCGTGAAGGCGAGCTCTTCCAGGCTCGGCCAATAGAGCCGGTCGGGCCTCGGCACGAAGACGCTCGCGACCGTGTCCCAGACGCCGACGAAGCGGATGGTCGGCCAGCGCACCGAGAGGATGCGTGCGAATTGCGCCGCGTTGTCGTAGCGGTTCTTCGGCATCGGACCGAACTCGTCGCTCGCTTGTGCCGCCGCCTGCAGGCTGGCGCCGTCGCGCTCCTTGCCGTCATCGGAGAACTGCTTGTAGGAGGTGAGCCCGCTGCCGGCAAGGTTAACCTGCTCCGGCGAGATCAGCCCGACCTTGTGGATCAACCCGGCCAGCACGCGCACCGTATAGGCGCCGCGGGAGAAGCCGAACAAATAGATCGCATCGCCATCCTGGTAATGATGGACCAGGAATTCATAGGCCGCGAGCACGTTGTCATCGAGCCCATAGCCGGTGGTGAGCCCGAGGATCGCACTGAAATCCTGTTTCAGCTTCCGCCACGGATCCGGCCGCGCCAGCGTGCCGACGCCCGGATCGTAATAGACGAACTGCCGCGGAGACGTCTTCTCCGTCTTGCGCAGGCAGCGATAGAGCTTCAGGACGTTGGAAATATTCTCGTTGATCTCGTTCCCCGTCCCATCGCAGCAAATCACGATGTTTCGCATGGCGACCCCTCCCTGCTACCTCAGCGAGTATAGCGCAGATTCGGGAAGTTTGGATGATGCCTCGCGGGACACAGTGTCTACTTCAACCGGCCTGAACTATTTCTCCCAGAGAGTCTGTAACTCATCGTTTCCCTTCATCCGCACTACTCGCTTTACGAAGCTCTTGACGTCAGGAACTGAGTAATCAACCGCAAGCTCGACGACGCGCTCTCCGCGCGGACGTCTTCTTTCTTTCCACATTGCGTAAGGATAGTCCGGAATCCGACTAAACGTGGTTTTCCCCCTTGGGTGTGGAAATGGCTTTGTGCAACCGCTGTTTATTGGGCAGAACCAGATCTTCTCCTTGTAAGTGCCGATCAGAGGGGCAGCATCTAGTTGGAGAACGTCGTGCTCCTCATTTCGATAGTTACCCGCGTTCAATAGTCGCAATAACCGCGACCGTGTCAGCCAGAAGAAAACCTTGCTGTTAAGCAAACGGTACCAATCCTGGGGCTGGAGTCCATCCTGCAGGCAGCGCACGAGACCCTTACCATCCATTGGAAACTGGTCGCGAACTATTGCGCGCCCGATCCCTTCCTTTTGAAGGGCAACGCTGTTCGACCGCCTTTCCGCCTCAATAACATCTCGGGCTTCACCAGAGATTTCATATTGGTCAAGCAGCGCCGTCGTACTGAGAAGACCATACTTCTCGATCGAGAGCCAACTTCCGCGCTCGGCCATATGGTAAAGGGTAGGGCAATCGTCAATGAGCTCTTCTAGCTCCGCGTCAGTCATCAGTGCCGCCTATCAAGAATAACTACTTCGGGGTCTAAGGGTACGGAATCAGCAAATTAGATCCGATCCTCGAGAACGCCAATCGACCTCAGTCGCTACCACGCGGTATACTGATATTGGCGGAGCAAATCAGTGCGAAGTGGGGCAGAACGTCGTTGGCGGGCAACGGTCTCACAAGACGTCAGCGCCGTCTATCTGTCCTGCGTAGCTTAGCTATTTCCAGCAGGAGCGAGACAACAATCCCCGCATCCTGATGCGTTCCGTTCCATATGGCCATCGCGCTACTCGCGATTTGTCTACGGTCGTCTTCGTCCTGATCTCCCTCTCTGCGCGCGTCGATTTCGACTCCAAGGGTAATGCAAATTTGCAAGACATTGGAGCTAAGCGTTTTGAAGTCTCCCCTGATGATGCGGCTAACCTGGCTTTGGTGAACGCCTGTATTTCGCGCCAGATCAGTGGTAGTCCAGCTTCGCTGGTTAATTCGCTGGCGCAGGGAAGCCAAAAGAGCGCGTCTTTCTTCGCTTGTAAGCTTCATGCAAATCTGCATAATCTGAAAAACGGAGATTTGCAAATTCTGGCTCATCGTCCCGGTGGTCTGAATGGCAATGACCGTCTATATAAAGGTCGGCGAGAATGGTTTGGGGACAAAGGCGCATGGTGGCAGTCAAGGTCGGCAAGGGTCCGACGATCATGCTGCGGAGCGGAGCATGGTTTGACTTCTGCGCGCCCGAAGATAGTCAATTCACAATAGAAGACATCGCACACGGGCTTGCGAACATTTGTCGATATTCAGGTCAATGTGCCGACTTTTATTCGGTCGCCGAGCACAGCATACTTGTGAGCGAAATCGCTGTAGGCTTTGAACTTGAGGCTCTGCTTCACGACGCGGCTGAAGCCTTCCTCGGAGACATAACGCGCCCCTTGAAGCAAATGCTCCCAGAGTACAAGAGAATAGAGGCGGACGTGGAGCGAGCCATCCTGAAACGTTTTGGAGTGATCGGATCAGTTCCACCAGAGGTGAAGCAAGCTGATCTCCGTGTTCTCGCTGCAGAACAGCGACAAATAATGCCTGAAGGGACTGATGGCTGGGTCCGCGGTCAGAAGGTGGAGCCCGCTCCAATTGTGGTGCGGTACCTCCCTCCAAAAGAAGCCAAGAGGATATTCCTGCAGCGCTTTAGTGCGCTGCATCTAAGTTACCTAAAGCGCAAGTCCCTGCAAAATTGAATGCGTTCCGGCCAGTGAACAACGGTGACAACGAGGGTGTAGTCGTAGATCCTCGCTCGTCCAAAGCATAGCCGTAGTAACTCCCACATGCGGAAGCTGCTTCAAGATAACACTCGCTGGATATTGTGGTTATGTCTCTTAGGAAGGACCGCTCGCTAGACGAGCTTGCTAATATTGGTAACGTAGCGCAGTTCGTGAGCTTCGGCCCGGCGGGCTGTCGCGCCGAACAACAATTTAGCCGCATCGCTGGCTTTGAGCCAAACCACCGATTTCCAACTAACTATGAGGCCATAGCGGCGCTACTGGCCGCTAGCCCCGACGGCACCATTAACCTCCGGAGCTTCACGCCTGAGAGCCCACGCAGCCGCGATTTTCACTATGGAATCGCCAATGTTGATGAGGCGCATTCGATTGCCGAACGGCTATCAGCTGACGGGCTCTTTGTGATTGCCAACGAGACCGTCGACGTGGCCGATGGCGGTGTGTCAGGCGTCATTCAGGGGGGAGTCATTGAGTTCGCGCCCGATGATACGCCGCGCTGTGTTGAAAAAGGAGGAGCAGCCTCCTTGCCAATTGATTGGGGGCTGTCGATTCTGCGCCGGGTGTACCGGTTTCAACCCGACCTTGTGGATGCCGGAACAGGACGCCTAGAGTTCAGCGTGCACCCGAAGCCTCGAGGTTGGAAGAAGACTCACACGCTGATGTGGGAGTACGAGGCTTCAGACAGCGCGCCCGCGCTCTCAAACCTGGTATGGCCTAACCATTTCAGTCGTCACGTTGGCGACAAGGTTTTTGGGTTGCTTGTTGCGGATGTGATGGGCATGCCGGTTCCAAGCACTACAGTATTTGCGCGTCGCGTTGCACCGTTTTCGTTTGGTCAGGCGACCGGATCGTTTGAGGTCTGGACCCGCACCTGCCCCGTCGAACAAGAGCCCGGACGATTTACCACAGCAAAGGGCTGGATTGATCCGTTCAAGCTGTTCTCGACGGAAGATCCCGACGGCCATGCAATCGCTTCTGTTCTTTCGCAATCAGCAATCAGAGCTCGCTTTTCTGGAGCTGTCATAACAAGCCGCGAGGGCAAATTCGTCATAGAGGGAGCGCGTGGCGAGGGTGATCGTTTGATGCTTGGTCAGCGCCCTCCAGAACAACTGCCGCCAGAGATTGTAGCTGACGTTGAGCTGACCTATTCCGAAATTGTCGCAAAAATTGGTGCAGTCCGGTTCGAATGGGTGCACGATGGTCAACGAGTTTGGATAGTGCAACTCCACAAGGGGGGGACAAGCAGCGACGCCGCTATGCTCGTCCCAGGCGAAGCAAGCGAGTGGGCCGTCTTTAAAGCCTCTCGTGGATTGGACGAGCTACGCAGGTTTCTGGCCGATCTTCCCGACAATGTTGGCGTTCGCATCGAAGGCGAAATCGGGCTGACGAGCCATTTTGCCGACCTCTTACGAAAGACGAGGCGTCCGGCGCGCATATCGAGGCTCAACTTGGAGCACGCGTGATTGCTGCGTCAAGAACGCCGTTGGCGACAGTCCTTCATCGCCATGTCCTTCGGTCAATTACGCCAAACCTATGGAACCGTGTCGAGATCAGGGATACAGGCGCATTTGCAACATGCTCGACCTCGGCAATGAATCTCCTGGTTTCATCAGATAACTGTTCAAATCGTTGCGCGTTTTGGTTCTCCGCCGTGATGTAGTCAGCAAATGTAAGGGCGATGTCAGTCGCGCCGTTCAGCACGGCAGATCGTCGGAACTGTTCCCAGTCAAATTCCGCCATTCGCCGCTTTGTGCCCGAGATTGTCCCAACTTCAGTCTTTTCAATTTGGTGTAGCGGCAATCCCGATCGTTCAGCAACAATCCTGGCCTCAATTGGAAGCTGCATCGGGCCCGATGTGCCGCCCACCCTGATCGGATAGGTTCGTGTGACCATGATTACGCGTCGAACGCGATTCGGAGCGATACCCGCATCAGCTAAGCACCCGGAAGCCGTTGTCTCCCTTGAGGTGACAAACGGATAATGACCGTGATGCAGACTAAGGCTGGTGCCTTGAGTTCCTTCCAGCATAACACGCAGTCCGGAAGCGTAGGCGTTCTCTAACTCGTGCGCTACTGGCCTTACGAATGCCTTAAGGTCTGGATGATCACTAGCGAGCCTTACGCCGTCACCGAACGGTGGTTTGCAGCCGCGCCCAATGATTTTTCGCGCAGTCGCTGCTCCAACACCTTGCTTTGTGGAAGCAATTCCATCCAATAGCTGAGCTTCCACATCGCGGTCGGATTGTTCGATGATCATTGCACGCTCATCAATGACCAATCGGTCCTTCGTAAGCCCGCACTGAGCGATTTCCTTTAGGATTTGCTCGGGCCAAATTGTTGCGCCGGCGCCGATTAAGATCTTCGCTGTGAGGTTTGATCGCGTACCAGAGGGAAGTTGCACATATTTCTGTTCGGGGTAGGCAACCATGTGTCCTGCATTCGGACCGCCTACCCTCACCAAGACGTCATAGTCGTGCGCAAGATACGCGCAGATATTTCCCTTCCCCTCGCTACCATATTGTCCGCCCACGAGAACATCGACCAACCGTTCGGGCGCTAACGGGAACAGCCCGAGACCTGCAGTCGCTCGCGTCACGAGAGAAGCGGCGTCACATTGGACGTTCGCCACGACTCGATCTGCGATGCGGTCGAGGTGCCAAACTCCGCTTTCGGTGGAGTCTGCACGAACGTCCTCATATTGCAGATCGAGGTCAGATGCCGACCGCCGTCGCTCGTAACGTTCCTTTGCTATTGCGAACGGCACCGAGACGTGGATGTGGACGAACTTCTCACCGAACGCTTCACGCAAGTGGTGGACTTGACGCTCTGTGCGGACGGCATCGATCAATAGAATGTCGTGGGTGTCTTGGTGTTGCTCGATGTATCGCCGACTGCCATCTCTGATCCATGCTCCGTCTGTTAGCGCGTCGAGACGCTTGCCGGCTTCGATCAATTCGTTTCGATCGTTCGGAGTTCCTGCGTCCACTAGGAGCTGCCGAGTCGATACAGGGTATGTTTCGAAGCGTTTTTGAATCTCGCCTGCTAACACTGACTTCCCCGAGGCAATGGGGCCTGAAATCGCAATCAGATACTTCACTATGCCTCCCACTAAGAATTATTTTCGCCGAACGATTGGGTAGTTTGATACCACCGGTAGTTGCAGGACAAATTTATCCCGCGTGTTCGGCCTCTGCGCAAGCTTCCAGTGTCCTGCCTAGACGAAAGTCAAACAAAAACGGCCGGGTCTTTCGACCCGGCCGCTCAAACTCTCAAACCGTTACTCCGATACAGCGAGCCTCAGCTCGCCTTCTTCTCCGCAGCCACCACCCGCTTCTTCACGATCTGCCGCTTCAGGTCCAGCGCGCGGGGCGAGAGGTGTGCGGCGTTGGCCTTCAGCAGGAATGCATCCAGGCCGCCGTTGTGGTCGACGCTCTTGATTGCGTTCGAGGAGACGCGCAGGCGGATGTTGCGGCCGAGCGCTTCCGACTGGAAGGTGATGTTGCAGAGGTTCGGCAGGAAACGCCGCTTGGTCTTGATATTGGAGTGGCTGACCTTGTGGCCCACCTGCGGGCCCTTGGCCGTCAGTTCACAGCGCCGGGACATTGTTCAAATCCTCTTCCATCCCCGCTTAACCAACAGCGCGCGCCGCGCGCGGCGGGGGTCCAATCTCACGTCCATTTTTCAGGAACCGCGGACGTATAGGGGGTGAGGCGCGAAGCGTCAAGGTTTTATCGGGTTTGAGAGCCTCATTCGGGGGCTCTGAAACTCCCAATTTGATGCGCTTTCCTGGCGCTGGCGGTAAAACCCTACGGAGCCCAAAACCTGCACGTTCACAAGGCCGTCCAGCGGTTTAACGCACCATATAAAGGGCGTATTCAGGCCCGTATGGTGGTTCCGTATTCGCCCGCGTTGCCCGCCGGTCATTTTGTCCTAAATGATATCTGGCGGCGACGACAGGACCGTTAAGTTTGTGAGCATTTTCAGCAGTTTTCTGCCCTCGATGAGGGAATCCTGGCTGTTGTGCGCCGGCGCGCTGTTGCTGCTGCGGCCGGAGGGCGCGCTCGCGCAGGGCCGGCTGGAGGCGCAGTACGAGGCCTCGCTGGCCGGTATCGCCGTCGGCAAGGGCAGCTGGACGATCGAGATCGGCGAGGACACCTTTTCCGCGATAGCGCAGGGCGGCACCGCCGGGCTGGTGAAGGCATTTGCCGGCGCAAATGGGGTCGGCGGGTCCCAGGGGCGCGTGGTCAATGGCGCGCTGGTGGCAGCAGGCTATACCGTCAACTACACCAGCTACAAGAAATCCGAGACCATTCGGATGGCGCTCGGCGGCGGCAACATCACGCAAACCGTGATCGAGCCAGCGCCGCCGGTCGATCCGAACCGCATCCCGGTCACCGAGGCGCACAAGAAGAACGTGTTCGATCCGATGACCGGCTCGCTGTTGCGGGTTCCAGGCACGGGTGAATTGATGAGCCCGGATAGCTGCCGCACCAGTGCCGGCATTTTCGACGGCCGGCTGCGCTACGATCTGAAGCTCGATTTCAAGCGCGTGGAGATGGTCAAGGCGGAGAAGGGCTATCAGGGCCCGGCCTTGGTCTGCGCGATCTATTTCACGCCGGTCGCGGGCTATATCCCGGATCGGCCCGTCATCAAGTATCTGGCGGAAGCGCGCAACATGGAGATCGCCTTCGTGCCGATCGCGGGCACGCGCATCCTCATTCCCTTCCGCGTCAAGATCCCGACGCCGTTCGGGGTCGCCATGCTCGAGGCAACCTCGTTCGTAACGTCGGCCATGCCGCCGCGGGTGGCGAAGACGCAGTGAGGCGGGGCACTGTCATTCCGGGGCGATGCGAAGCATCGAGCCCGGAATCCATGTCTCCTCCGGCGCATGCGGCCCGATGGATTCTCTGATGTGCAAGAGCACATCATAGCTCGTCCTGCGGACGCTCCGGAATGACGAAGAGGGTGCGAATCCTGTTGACTCTTTGCTGCTTCTGATTCGACTCCGCACCCTCAGAGATTTTAAGGAATTGGCCCGCGCCGTGACCATCCTCAAACCCGATGTGGTGCTGGAACCGAAATGTCGACGCGAGATGTTGCGGTGAACGGAGGAGAACACAGGTGGAGTCAGCGATTCGGCCGCGATTCGTTCTAGACTCGTTCCGAAGCTTAAGCTGTGACATCCCTCGTGTAGCAATGTGAGACAATTTTCCTAGCCGCGTTCTCTGTTATCTCCAAGAAAAGCATCAAGAAAAGCACCTGGAATCATGGCTCTTTCTTCTCCTCCCTTCGCCCATGAGCGCGCGCCCGGCGCCGGCGTCACGGCCGTGCTCGGGCCGACCAACACCGGCAAGACGCATCTGGCCATCGAGCGCATGCTCGGGCATTCGTCCGGGCTGATCGGGCTGCCGCTGCGGCTATTGGCGCGCGAGGTCTACAACAAGATCGCCGATCGCGCCGGAGCTGAGAGCGTCGCGCTGATCACCGGCGAAGAGAAGATCAAGCCGAAGTCGCCGCGCTTCTGGGTCTCGACCGTCGAGGCGATGCCGCGTGATCTCGACGTCTCGTTCCTCGCGGTCGACGAGATCCAGATCGCGGCCGATCTCGAGCGCGGCCATGTCTTCACCGACCGCATCCTCAATCGGCGCGGGCGCGACGAGACGCTGCTGCTCGGGGCTGCGACGATGCGCCCCATCATCGAGCGGCTGCTGCCGGGCGCCTCCATGGTGACACGGCCGCGGCTCTCGACGCTCGAATTCGCCGGCGACCGCAAGATCACGCGGCAGCCGCGGCGCACCGCGATCGTCGCGTTCTCCGCCGACGAGGTCTATGCGATTGCCGAATTGATCCGCCGCCAGCATGGCGGGGCGGCGGTCGTGCTCGGCTCGCTCTCGCCGCGCACACGCAATGCACAGGTGGCGATGTTCCAGAACGGCGATGTCGATTATCTCGTCGCGACCGACGCGGTCGGCATGGGCTTGAACCTCGACGTCGATCACGTCGCCTTCGCCTCCGACCGCAAGTACGACGGCTATCAGTTCCGCCGCCTGACGCCGGCCGAGTTCGCACAGATTGCGGGCCGCGCGGGGCGTGCGACGCGGAACGGCACCTTCGGCACCACAGGCCGCTGTGCGCCATTCGAGTCGGAACTGGTGAATGCGCTGCAGAACCACACGTTTGACAGCGTGAAAATGCTGCAATGGCGCAATTCGAAGCTGGATTTCTCCTCGCTCGCCGCGCTCCAGGTGTCGCTGGCGCTGCCGCCGTCGCATGAAGTGCTGACGCGGGCGCCGATCGCCGAGGACATGCGCGTGCTCGACCATGCTGCGCGCGATGTCGAGGTGCGCGACATGGCGCATGGCGCTGTTGCCGTCGAACGGCTATGGGACACCTGCCAGATACCGGATTACCGAAAGCTGTCGCCGGCGGCCCATGCCGAGCTTGTGACCACGGTCTACGGCTTCCTGATGAAAAAGGGGCGTATTCCCGATGCATGGTTCGCCGCCCAGGTCGATCAGGCCGACCGCGTCGACGGCGATATCGACACGCTGTCGGGCCGGATCGCTCAGGTGCGCACCTGGACCTTTGTGGCGAACCGGCCGGACTGGCTGTCCGATCCCGAACATTGGCAGGGGATCACGCGCGAGCTCGAAAATAAATTATCCGATGCGCTGCATGAACGGCTCACGGAGCGTTTCGTTGATCGGCGTACCAGTGTATTGATGCGCCGCCTGCGGGAGAACTCTGTTTTGAATACTGAAATCGGCAAGACCGGCGAAGTCATCGTCGAGGGGCATGTGATCGGCCGGCTCGATGGATTCACCTTTGCGCCCGATGCGGCGGAAGCGGGCAGTGACGCCAAGGCGCTGCAGGCCGCGGCCCAGCAGGTGCTGGCGCGCGAGATCGACGCGCGGGCGGAGAAACTCTCCGCGGCGCCGGACGATGCCTTCGTGCTGACCTCCGACGGCACCATCCGCTGGACCGGCGATGCGGTGGCCAAACTCGTCGCGGCCGACGACGCGCTGCATCCGCGGCTGCGCATCATCTCCGACGAGCGGCTGACCGGCGCGCCGCGCGAGGCCGTGCAGAACCGGCTCGATCTCTGGCTCAAGACGCATATTACGAAATTGCTCGGGCCGCTGTTCGACCTGTCGAAGGCGGAGGATCTGCAGGGGATCGCGCGCGGTATCGCGTTCCAACTGGTGGAAGCGCTCGGCGTGCTGGAGCGCACGAAGATCGCCTCCGAGATGAAGGACCTCGACCAGGCCTCGCGCGCGACCTTGCGCAAGTACGGCGTCCGCTTCGGCGCCTATCACATCTACTTCCCGCAGCTCCTGAAACCGGCGGCGCGGGCGCTGGCCTCGCTGCTCTGGGCCGAGAAAGAGGACAATGTCGATCTGTCGACGCTGTCGAATGTGCAGCATCTGGCCTCCAGCGGGCGCACCTCGTTCCCGATCGACAAGGCGCTGCCGCGCGATGCCTATCGCGTGCTCGGCTACAAGCAGTGCGGGGAGCGCGCGGTGCGCGTCGACATCCTGGAGCGGCTGGCGGACCTGATCCGTCCCGCGCTGGCTTGGCGCGGGGGCTCGGCCGGAGAGAAGCCCGCGGGCGCGTTCGACGGTCGCGGCTTCGTGGTGACGCAGGCGATGACCTCGCTCACCGGCTCGGCCGGCGAGGATTTTGCATCCATCCTGCGCGCGCTCGGCTACCGCATGGAACGCCGCGCGCCACCGCCGCCGAAGCCGGTGGAAGTGGTCGAGACGGTGTCCGCCGAGACGCCGCCGGTGGAAGCAACCGCCGAGGCTACCCTGGAGATGCCGGCTGAAGAGGCGGCGGCCGAACTGCCCGCGTCGGGCGAGCCCAGCCCCTCCGCGGCGCTGTTGCCAGAAGTGACACTGGCGCCCGTGCCGAGCGAGGAACCTGCGGCTGCAGCTGAAGAGCCCGTCGCTGAAGCGCAGCCTGAGCCTGAGGCGACAGAGGCGCAGGCCGAACCGGTCGCGGAAGTGCAGGCGGAGCCGGCAACTCCCGCAGAAGTCTCCGCCGATGAGCCCTCGGCGCCGACGCCAACGGAGGCGACAGCAGAGGCTGCCGTCAGCACTGAGGAGCCCGCACCTGCCGAAGCCGTCGCCGCGCCAGCCGCGGCGGAGGTGCCGGCCGAGCCGCAACTGGTCGAGGTCTGGCGCCCCGGCGGCCGTTCCGAGGAGCGTCGCCCGCGCCATGACCGCCATCGCCATCGTCACCAGCCGCGCGACGGCGCCCCGGCCGCGGCGGCAGCGGGCGAAGGCGCCGACGGCGCACAACGCGATCAGCAGCGTCGTGGCCGCCGCCATCACGAATTCCGCAAGCCCCGCGAGGACGCGCCGCCCCCCGCGGAAGCCGCAGCCGCCGGCAATGGCGCACCGCGCGAGGACAAGGGCGGCCGCCGCGAGCGCTTCGAGGGCAAGGGCCGCGACCGCGACAATGATCGCCGCCGCGATAAACCCTCCGGCGACCGCAAAGACCGCGAGCGCGGTGGCCGCGATTTCCGCGGCAAGGGCGATCGCGACAAGGGCCGCGAGAGCGGCCCGGCGCTGCGCCAATATGCGAGCTCGGCACCGCGCGAACGCGAGCGCGCGATCGATCCCAACTCGCCGTTCGCAAAACTCGCGGCGTTGAAGGAACAACTCGCCGGCAACCGCAAGGATTGAACCTCACCAGAGAAAGAATGAGGCCGATTGGAGCGTCAGCGTCTCGATAAATGGCTGTGGCATGCGCGGGTGGTGAAAGCGCGCACCAGCGCCGCCGCGCTGATCGAGGCCGGCCATGTCCGCATCAACGGCGTGCGCGAGAGCGCGCCGGGACACGCTGTCAAACCGGGCGACGTGCTAACCATCGCGCTCGATCGCAGCGTGCGCGTGTTGAAGGTGATCCGCTTCTCGGAGCGGCGGGGCGACGCGACGGCCGCGCGGGTGCTGTATGAAGATTTGCAGAACCGCGCGGAATGATTATTTGCATCTCCGCAGGCGGTTGCCCGAAAACACGGCGCCGAACCGGCTTGCTTATCTTGCAGCAGCGGTTCTCCTGCGCTACGCAATTTTTGAAACGCAAGCCCTTCAAAGAATGAATCCGCTTTCGGAGTCTTTGGTTCGGAGTCCTGGATGACCTACGTCGTCACTGAAAACTGCATCAAGTGCAAATATACTGATTGCGTCGAGGTCTGCCCCGTCGATTGCTTCTACGAGGGCGAGAACATGCTGGTCATCCATCCCGAGGAATGCATCGATTGCGGCGTCTGCGAACCGGAATGTCCGGCGGATGCGATCAAGCCGGATACCGAGCCGGGGCTGGAGAAGTGGCTCGAGGTCAACAGCGAATACGCCAGGAGCTGGCCCAACATCACTCAGAAGAAGGACTCGCCTCCGGACGCCAAGGAGTTCGACGGCCAGGGGGGCAAGTTCGAGAAATATTTCTCTGCGAATCCTGGAACCGGCGACTGATTCGTGCGCTGTTTCTTGCTGGATTCGAGGCCTTTTCGCCAGGGAGCCGCGGCATCGTTTAACCCTAATGACAGAGTTATGACCGTTAATGCCCGCAAGCGGCAGGATTCGGCCCTAAATCATTGATTTTTGCGGAAAATGTGCTATATTGGGCGCATTGACAGAGCCGAACCCGGCCATCCCTGATCCTTGGCCCCGTTCGTTTCCGCAAAAACACCGAACAGGGGCGTGGCAGTTCCGCGCGCATGCTGTGTCACAGAAAACGCGTAAAAAGAGTGCTTCCAAGACGTCAAAGAAAGCCGCTGCAGTTGCCCGCAGCGCAGTCAAAGGCCGTGCCAAGGCGTCCGTAAAGGAAGCCCGTAAGGCTGCGGCTACAAAGTCCTCGAAAAACAAAAGAAGCGTGATGCCAGAAAAGACTGCCAAAACTGCCGCGAAAGCGACAGCCTCGAAGACCTTTGCTTCGAAAGTTGCCGCCAAGACTGCTCCCAAGGCTGCGCCTGCGCCGAAGGCAGCCGTCAAGCCGGCCGCGAAGCCGGTTGCCGCTGCCCCGCGCATCGAGGAGCCGAAGAAGGTCGTGACCCAGCGCCAAGGGTTCAAGGCCAACGAGTTCGTGGTCTATCCGGCTCATGGCGTCGGCCAGATTCTCGCGATCGAGGAGCAGGAGATCGCGGGCGCCAAGCTGGAACTGTTCGTCATCAGCTTCATGAAGGACAAGATGACGCTTCGCGTGCCCACCGCAAAGGTCGCCAATGTCGGCATGCGCAAGCTGTCCGAGCCCGCACTGGTCAAGAAGGCGCTGGAGACGCTGAAGGGCCGTGCCCGCGTCAAGCGCACGATGTGGTCGCGCCGGGCGCAGGAATACGAAGCCAAGATCAATTCGGGCGATATCGTCGCGATCGCTGAAGTGGTGCGCGACCTCTATCGTTCGGAGTCGCAGCCCGAGCAGTCCTACTCCGAACGCCAGCTCTATGAAGCGGCGCTCGACCGGCTGTCGCGCGAGATCGCGGTGGTGCAGCACGCGACCGAGACCGAAGCGATCAAGGAGATCGAGAGCCAGCTCGCCAAGAGCCCGCGCCGCGGCGCAGCCAAGGCCGAATCCGGTGCCGAGGGAGACAGTGAAGGCGATGCCGACGATCTCGACGGCGACAGCGACGACGCCACCGTCGCCGACGAGGCAGCGTAAGCAGCTCGCCAAACAATTTGCAGCGAAAAGCCCGGCCAAGCGGCCGGGCTTTTTGTTCGGGTGCCGCGAATAGAGGCCAGCGCTGGGGGGGCATAAGCGGCGCAGCCATTCTCCGACGTCCAGCCTCGTTCAGGCGGCCGCTCGCTTGCGCGGCGGACGGAAGAATATTCGTAACCCTCCGGACTGGGCCGCGGAGTGATCGCTTGTCGCCGGGTCGAAGGATTTGTCACGACTCATATTCGTCGTGCCGCCGCCACCATTCGTAGGGGCGTGACTGGGGCCAACCCGGGGGCGAATCCTCCCACGTCTCCTGGCGCCCGTAGGGCGTCGCGTCCAGGAAACCCCAGACGTTCCCGAGCGCCTCGCATCCGCGTCGGGAGGTGAAGTAGGTGCGGAACACCTCGTCTCCCCGCCGCAAGAAGACGCTGAGCCCATGCGCCTCGCCACTCGATGTGGTGATCCCCAGATCGACATTGAAGCTGTTGTTCGCTGACGAGACCCAGCCGTGCGGCCAGGACATGCGCTTGCGATAGGCCTCGACGCTGGCGAAGGGCGCGAGCGAGACCAGTGCAAGGGATACGCCGCGCGCATTCAGGTGCGGCACGGCGAATTGACCGATGTTGTCCACGAACATCGAGCATCCAGGACAGCCCGCAGACGGCCAACCGTGCACGCCCGGCGCGAACATGAAGTGGTAGAGGAGAAGCTGCGGCCGGCCATCGAATAGATCCAGTAGGCTCACCTGCCCGTCCGCGCCCTCGAAAACGTAGGACTTCTCGATCTTCGTCATCGGCAGTCGGCGGCGCTCCGCGGCAAGCGCATCCCTTGTGCGGGTCAGGGCTTTCTCCTTGGTAAGCATCGCGTCGAGCGCTTGGCGCCACTCAAGCTCCGCGACAACCTTGGGCATCGGCTGTGCTGTTGCATTCATTGCCTGTCTCCTTTGTCCGACGGAACTGACCAAAGGACGTCCGAGGCAGACCCAAGCCGACAGGCCGACTGAAATTCTTTCCCGCCACGAGACGGGCGTAGTTCGGCCCGCAGGCCCCGGATACGCGATCGCTCTCATCCTCCGGCATGAACTTGACGCAAACGCCGCTGCCAACGAGCCTGTTTCCAGCCTCCAATCCAAAGCGGGTATGGTCCGGTATCGAAGTGTCTTGAATGAACGAGGCCGCATGCCGCCGCCCATCAAAGTCGAACTGCTACCCCATAGCCCAGGCTGGTCGCATTTGGCCGACGCTGAGGCACAGCTACTTGCAGGAGCCTTCGGGCCGAACCTGCGGACAGTTCATCACATTGGCTCAACCGCAATTCCCGGCATACGGGCAAAGCCCATTTTGGATCTGATGCCTGTGATCAGCAACTTGGCCGGGTTGGACGAGTGCCAAGGTAAGCTAGAAGCGCTCGGTTACGACTGGTGGGGCGAACTTGGTTTGCCGGGACGGCGGTACTGCACGAAATCCGATCCGAAGACCGGGCGCAGAACCGTGCAACTCCATTGTTATGAGGACGGTTCGACAGAGATCACGCGGCATCTGGCGTTCCGGGACTGTCTCCGTGCACATCCGACACTTGCCGCTGAATATGATCGTGTGAAAGTCGAGTGCCAGCGTCGGCATCCCAACGATTCGCACGCCTATGGCGATTGCAAGGAGGCATGGATCAGGAATGGGGAGGCCGCCGCATTAGAGTGGTATCAGGCGTCATGAAGCGTTGAGCTTCTATGCCGGCTCTTGGCCCGTTGGCGACCCAGCGGCTGGAGTCGCCAACATCCGTTTTCAAGACCTAAGCAGGCTCACCCATACGGATTGGGGATGTCGGGCTTTGCCCCCGGAACTGACATGCGTTATCGCGCCGCTTGCGACGCAGCATTGCACCTCACCGAGTACGACGACTATCGAGACCTGATGCTCTGCATCTTGTCGTCCTCAAGCTATGATGAGGATCGAACGAAGCGGCGGAGGCACAGCTATTCGGCGGTGGTCGGATCTATAGTTGCTCTGACGAGAGCGATACTGTTCGCCGGGAATCCTGCCAATTGAGCGTGTTTGCGAATTAGATCCTCGCTGGGTGCACGGTAGACGCAGTAAATCTTGTTGTCGGTAACGTAACTATGCACCCACTGAATTTCCGGACCCAACTCGCGAAGGACGTCGCAGGAACCTTGGGATGCGCCTTTGAGATCATCCTTGCTGAGTTTTCCAGCCCCCGGCATTTCTCGTTCGATAACAAACTGCGGCATCGTCCATTCTCCCTTTCGTAAGGCCAGGCAATCCTGCCTCCTGTTTTAGTCAAAGTCCACAATCCGAAATACGAGGATGCGAAAAGACGCGCGCTCGCAGCACGGGATGGTCCGAGATTGATCGATCGGCCTCGACGTTGCCTCAGCGCGCGCAGGAGTAAGGGTTCCCTGTTTCGCAGTCAGCCGACTCCGCGATGCAAGCGAAATTGCTGCGGTGCATGAGTCTCCTTACGACCCGTCGAACTCGCTGAACCCGAAGTTAACCTCGGACGGCGGATCATAGTGCCGATCTGGTGCGTCTCGAATATTCAACCTGGTGTCGAGAGATCGATGGTTCACCGTAGTGCTTTGGTACTCCGTTTGCGGTCAGCAATCGTCCGCGGGCAAACCTATGCGCTACGCCGCCATGGGCGGTCCGAACCAAGTGGTTAGCGCATTGACGAGGCCTTGGTCGGCGTCATCTCCCACCCACGCCATGTTTGAGCATGATCTCCGCGCAAACGCTTCGCGTTTGTCGCGAGGGAAAACCGGTGTCCACTTTTCCGGATCATGCTCTAGTCTCGCTGTTCGGAACACAGAACCACGTTGAGCGTTCTCGCGTTTTAAGCTCAGCCGAATTGCTCTTTCCGAAGTGCCGCTGGAAAGTCATCGGAACCAGGGGGAAAGGGATGACCCAACACAAGCCTTGCCCGTGGTGGGTGGGTTACCTGATTGCAAGTCCCATTCGGAAGTTGTGGCACGATCCTGCTCTTATCCTGGAGTCCTATATTCGAGAAGGGATGACAGTACTGGAGCCCGGCCCGGGCATGGGCTTTTTTACCCTCGAAATAGCGAAGCTGGTTGGGCCTTCGGGTCGTGTTGTGGCGGTGGATGTAGAGCCGCGGATGATCGAGGGACTGAAACGCCGCGCCCGCAAAGCCGGTTTGTTGGACAGGATCGATGCGCGCGTGGTCAGTGCTACATCCATGCAGCTTGCCGACCTGGATGCAAGTGCCGACTTTGTGTTCGCATTTGCGGTCGTGCACGAGTTGCCGTCCGCGGCGTCCTTCTTCTCGGAAGCTGCCCGAGCCATGAAATCAGGCGCTGATCTGTTACTGGCCGAGCCTGTCGGTCATGTCAGTGAGGCAGAATTTGCAGAGCAGATCGGAGCCGCCGCCGACGATGGCTTAAAGGCGCTCAGCCGGCCGTCGATCAACCATTGCATTGCTGCTTTGTTGCGAAAGGCATAGGCCCACCTGTTGTTGGAGGCGTCGTCCCATGCCGAGACGTCTGGCGGCAGGAAGGCGATCCTGCGCCCTCAGCACATGGAACTCGCGGCCTTTGCAGTGACTCGCACCTGGCGATGGCTCCGTATTATTCAGCCATGATACGCAAACAGCTCGATCGGGGCGCTGAAGCCTCGCACCGGAAATTCGCCGACGCGTTCGAGATCGAAATCGTTTTGGACGAAGTCGGCGAACGCGCGGGACAGCAGCACCTTTGTACCCAATTGCTTGGTCAGGGTTTCCAGACGCGAAGCCATGTTGACCGCTGGGCCGATGACCGTGAAGTCGAGCCGGGTGCGCGAGCCGATGTTGCCGTACATGACGTCTCCGACATGGACGCCGATGCCGTAATTCAGCGGCTCACGGCCGATCTCGTTGTTCTTCTCGTTCAGCGCAATCATGGCCTGCCGGGCTTCGGAAACGGCATGCAGCAGATTTGCGCAGGCCGACGGCTGGCTCAGCGGAAAAATGGCGAGCAGACCGTCGCCGATGAATTTCAGTATTTCGCCGCCATGTCGCACGATCGGCTCCGACATCGCGTCGAAATAGCCGTTCAGGAGATCAATGACGTCGTCGCGCGGCCAGTTGTCCGAGATCCTGGTGAAATCCCTGAGATCGCAGATCATGATGGCGGCGCGTACCGTCGTCCCGCTTCCGCGCCTGGTCGCGCCGGCCAGAATCAGTTCGCCGGCATGCGGCCCGACATAGGTTTCGAGCAGCGTTCGCGCCAGCCGGTTCTTGACGCGGATTTCGCTGACCAGCGCCAGGACCGGCAGCAGTCTTAGCAGGCTGTCGAGATGCGCGTCGTCGAAACCTCCAGGTCGGTCGGTTGCAAAGGTCACGATGTGCCGCTTGCCGAGCGTATGATACAGCGGCCACGCCACATAGTCAGTCAAGCCTTGCGCCCGCATCTCGTCATAGACGGCATGCTTGCGGCCCAGCGCGGGATCGCGTTCGAGATTTTCGCGCACCGCGGCGGCGCCGTCATGGATTTCGTTGACGGGACTGTCGATGTATTCGGATCGCTCCGTGACATCGTAATCGACTCTCGCAATTTCGGCCTCGCGCATTCCGTCGGTCCACATCATCCGGGCGCCAAGCCATTGAGGATGGTGGATCAGGATATGAAGCGACGCCCGCTTGACGGGAATGCCCGCCTGCTGGAGGCGGATGCACAGCTCAGCGAAAATATTGTCGATGAAGCGCTCATCGCGGGTCTCGTTTGTCAGCCAATGCGCAACGTCGCTGTCAGAATACGCGGTGCCGGGCTCGACGTTTGGCGGCGCGTTCATATCTTGTTCCTCAGTGGTGACGTGGACCGACGGTATAGGATATGTCGTGTGCCCGCTCGATGACGTCAACGAGGACCTGCGTCAGGACAGCGGAGAGCGCCCGCCGCTGGACTGAAAGCTGCTCTTGACGGCTCAAGCTTCCGATCGATCAGCGTTGCGCATGGATGGAGACAACGGATTTGCTGCCTCCCACCAACCAGGCGGCAAGCCCCGCGACCGCGCCATCCGCGGCGTAGAACAGCGTGAGGAAGAGATCGAAAACAACGCCCTGAAATGTCGGCACGCTGTCTTTTGTTAGCAAAACCCCTCCTTGCGCATATGAATAGCTGCCCCTGCCCATGTAGATCGCGATGTGGCCGCCCACGGTCACCAGAAGGTAAAGGGCAGCGCCGATCTTGACCGCGTCCCATCGGGTCGTCAGGCCATGAGTGCTGGCGAATTTCCAGGCCGGATAGCCGACTGCGAAGCAAATGATCAAAGAGATCGGCAGCCCGACTGCCGCCGCGAATCCGAACGAACCGAAAATCTGTCTGGAACTGGGCCAGGTCGCGTCTTGATCAGTCATCAGTGACCAGACGCCGGTCGCGAGCAGCGGCGTCGCGGTCGCAACGACCATGAAGAACGTCCACGCCGCGAGCGAGGCCGCCAGCAGGCCGCGCACGCGGCAAGGCGTTTCAAGCACCGGTAGCGCGTTCGATTTCCGTGTCACGGACCAACCTCCATCGGCTCCGCTGCCGCAATCGATCGCCCAGCTTGCAGGCACACTATGCATATTCTGGGGCGCCGCTTATGATCGAAGGGTCATTGGCAGTCGAGAGCCAATCAGCGAGCAATCACGGAATCAGAGGGAAGCAAATGGCTCTCTCCGAGGCACTGCGTCGTAGCACCTCTCTTGCGGCAGGCGTCGTTTTACTGGCATGCGTCCAAGGCGCTGCGTCTGCAACCGATGAGTTCCAAGGCAAGTGGTCGAGCAATCCGCCCCGCTGCGAACAGGTGAACGGCGAGGTCGATGTCCTGACCATCATGTCATCAGAACTCGAGTTCTACGAGGTCGGCTGCAAGCTGTCGAAGCCTGAACGCCGTCGCGACGAGGTCAGGTTCGCCGCGCGTTGCTACAAGGGCGGCAGCCCCGAGACCTCTGGAACGGTGGTGATCCGGCGTCTGTCACCGGCAACCATCGACCTTGCGCTGCACGGCTTCTTCTGGATCACGGAGACGCCTGAGAAATTCCATCGCTGCGCCGCGCGATGAGCGCGGCCGATCGCTCGGAGGACATGTTGATGGGAAAGCCCATAGTCGACGTTGCGACGCTCGCCGTCACGCTGTGTTGCCTGTCGGTCGCGACGTCGCAGGCCAGGGAGGCTGCGGCCGAAGAGAATCTGGTCCAGCACTGCGCCAACGTCCGCGATGATGACAAGGTGCGCGGCTATGAGCCGTCACTCCGCGAGCCGACGCTCAAGGCCTTCAAGACGCTCGCACCCGACGCCAAGCGCGAACCGGACCTGTCCGACATCGAGACGCAGGCGCAATACCGCTGCATGGACGGAAAGGTCATGGTCTGTTTCGTCGGGGCGAACCTGCCCTGCGCCAAGATCAACACGGCCAAGGACAATCCGGGAGCCGACGCGTTCTGCAAGCAGGCCTCGAAAGAGAAGACCATTCCGGCTTTCGCTACTGGCCACGACTCGGCTTATTCCTACAAATGCCGAGGTGGAAAGGCCGTCGTCGACCACGAAACCTGGAAGCTCGATAAACGCGGCTTCGCCGAGAAGATCTGGACCGTGCTTCCTGAGCATTAAAGCATGATGCGGAAAAGTGGACGCCGGTTTTCCCTCGCGACAAACGCGAAGCGTTTGCGCGACACTCGCATGTCATCATTCAGCTATCGAGGCGCCGCTTGAAGTAACCTTCAAGCTCCGAAACCGCTTGATCCTCCCATTCCTCGGCTTGCGCGAGCAGTGAATGCCGCTGAATGGGTCGAAATGCTGCGGCTTGGCGGCACAGCGAAGCTATGGTGCGGTATCGGCGCACGTTTTCCATGATGGTCAGCCCATTCATGCCTGGATCTCCCCTCGCTCTTCCCGCGCACGAACTTGCGGCAGAACGATTTTCGATTCGTTAGCGGCCGGAGGGGCATGCGTGAATGGTTTGCGAAACCTTGCCGCGCAGACGGTTGGGGTTCGAGTGGATCCTTGCCGCAAGCGCTGGGTCCCGGAGGTGAGCGATCGGCTGATGCTCATCCGCAAGTGTCGGTGTGGCCGCGAACCTGTCTGCCTCGCGGAGAACAGGTCGTTTTGCGCGCTGAAGGGGATCGTGGCATTTCCCGACAGCTGTGACGCGAAGGCTGCATCGGTCGGCGCAGTCTGAAAACTGCGCCATGATCATGGCGCCATCCTTACGGATGTAAGCATTTCACTCTGACGAGACATCGTTCGGTAACGCGGGCCGCCCAATTCTTGGAGGTCAGCGCGGAGGCACGCGCGGCTACGCATCCGTCTGTAAGACTGCATTGGTCAGCAGAAGGGATCGCGTCAACGAATTCGTGACCTGGACAAAGGGCTTCTTTGATGTCTTACCATTTTCTGCTGGCGTCGTGGGGCACCTTGGGAAATCTGAGCCCGCTGCTGACTGCGGGGCGGAGGTTGCGCCAGAATGGACACCATGTCCGGGTGATGGCGGATCCGGCAATGCGCGCTGAAGTGGAGGCCGCCGGCTTTGAGTTTGTAACATGGCGCCGCGCTCCGATCGGTGAGGCCGCGGACCCGACAGATGTCTCGGACATACAAGAACTTATACGCCGGATCATATTTGATCCTGCCGCGCTCTATGCGGCCGATATCCGGGATGAGATTGGCCGTATGCGGACGGATGCTGTTCTCCTGCTTGACATGCTTTTTGGTGCTGCGCTCGGGGCGGAGGCATCTGACGTGCCCTTCGCTCTTCTTTCCCCGCATGTCAGCATTCGACCCCTCCCGGGAGTGCCGCCGGCCACCAGCGGATTGAGCCAACCGAAAACCCCGGAAGAGCGCGCTGAAGTCGATGCAGCCAGTGCCAGGTTCGCGGCGGCGCTGAATGGGTTTCTGCCAATTCTTAACCGCGCTCGTGACGATCTCGGTCTTCCCGTTCTGGTGGATGTCATGGATCTGTTCGACCGGGCCGACCGGCTTCTGCTCGCGACCAGTCAAGCGTTCGACTTTCAGGCTGACTGGCTGCCCGACAATTTCCGCTACGTCGGACCGCTGCTCGACGTGCCGAATTGGTCCAAATCCGCGGGGAGGTCGTGGCAAGCGCCATGGTCCGCTCAGTCGGATCGTCACCGCGCGCTGATCGCATGCAGCACGGGCGCGCAAGGCCAGCGCGATCTGTTTCAGCGCATCATCGACGCGATGGAGGCGGTCGAGATCGACGCCCTTGCAACAACCGGCCCCAATCTCGACGTAGCCGATCTTCGGGCGCCGAAGAATGTGCATTTGATTGAGGGCGCTCCCCATGACTTGGTCATGAAGGATGTTTCCGTGGTGGTATCGCAAGGCGGCCACGGAACCGTCACCCGCTCACTAATCAACGCTCTGCCGCAGCTCATTCTGCCAATGGGCCGTGACCAGGCCGATAACGCCGCGCGCGTCGAGGCGAAGGGCGCAGGGCTTCGATTGCCCCCAACGGCTTCGCAAGCGGAAATTGCCGCGGCAGTGAACCGGCTGATTACTGAGCCACAATTCAAAGCGGCGGCACGTCTCCTCGGCGAGGCAATCAAGACCGATATCGATCGGTCGCGCCTTGTCGACGAGATGGAGACGATCGCCGCCACTGGCCGCGCGGCGAGACAGCAACCCCAGAAACGGCGGCTTCGCGGTGCCTGACAATCCACAAGGCGGCGCCAGACACATGATGTGCCCCACGTCCCTCGCTGCCGTTCGCAAAGTGCGCCGAACGTACGCAAGGCGCGAGGCGTGACTCCGATTGAAAGCGAGCCCTACCCGTGCGCATTCATCCCGATTCGTTCGTGTTTACGTTGCTGCTTGGTCTTCTGTCTTCTCTGCCAACCTTCGGCATCGACGTGATCCTGCCGAGCTTGTCGGCGACAGGGGCTGATCTTGGCGCGGCACCGGCGGATGTGGGTTTGGCGATGAGCGTTTATCTCTTGAGCCTGGGCGCGGCGCTCCTTGTGTATGGGCCGGTATCGGATCGCTTCGGCCGCAAGCCGATCGTGGTGTTTGGCTGCGTGCTAGTCATCATCGCGAGCGTGGGCTGCATTCTTGCCCGTTCACTGCCGCAGCTGCTGTTTTTTCGGGCGCTGCAAGGGGCGGGCGCTTCGGGGCCAGGAATGGCCGCCGTTACCATCGTCAGCGACCTCTTCGACGGCGCGGCCGCACGCGCAAAGATGTCCAACGTGGTCTTTGCTATCAATGTCGTGCCGATGATTGCACCAACCGTCGGCGCGGCGTTCCTTGCCGTTGGCGGCTGGCGGGCCATCTACCTCGTGCCGATCGTCGGCGGATCCATGCTGCTCGCCGCGATGGGAGGCTTCAGCGAGAGCGCGCGGATTGATCCGAACATCCGCCTCAGTCCAGCAGCCATTATCCGCGACTACCTTCGCGTTCTGCGTAATCCCCTCTGCGTCGGCTATATCCTCTGCAACGCCGCCGCCGCGGGAGCAGTGTTCGCTTACATCACCGGCTCATCACTGTTCTTCATCAATGCTCTCGGCCTGAGCGCCTATCAATATGGTCTGATCTTCGGGACAAGCTCGCTGTCGGTCATGATCGGTACCTTGATCAACAAGCGTCTTGGAGGCTGGGGAGTGTCGCCCGGTCAAATGATTGCGATCGGCCTGGCGCTCTCGACCATCATGGCGACCTCCTTGCTCGTGATGGCTATGGCCGGAGGCAAGTCGATCGCCGTAGTGGTGTCGGTGATGATCGGCGTCGCGTTGTCGTTCGGGTTGATCTCGCCGAATGCCATGAACGGGGCATTGCTGCCGATGCCAGACATCGCGGGCTCGATCAGTGCCGTGATGGCATTTGTGCAAATGATCGCCGCTGCGTCGTCCAGCGCATTCGTCGCCGCGCTCTTTGACGGTCGCTCGGCGTTATCGATGGCATTGGTGATGCTTTCTTTTTGCCTGCTCGCAATCGCGTCGTATGTCGGCGTCGTCGGCCCCGCCAGACGCTTTGCGCTGCTGCATTAGTACAGAGTTAGCGCAGGAGGAAGACCGTGATCTCTTATGAAACGCTAGAGCCAGTTTTCTTGAATCGCTGCGGTGTGCATCTCGCGCATTTCGAGGTGGCACCCAAGGCTCCGCAGAGCCCGCCGCTGGTTCTCGTCAACGGCTGGACCGGCGACCATGGTATCTTCACGCCCCAGATCACCTATTTCGGGCAAACCCGTCGCGTGGTGGCAGTCGATCTTCGCGGCCACGGCGCCAGCGACGCGCCGGAGCAGGAATACACCATGGCGGGGTTCGCGGACGATATCGCCTGGCAATGTGCCCAACTGGGGTTGCAAAAGCCCGTCGTGATCGGCCACAGCTTCGGCGGCGCGGTCGCGCTTGAACTGTGCGGGCGTTATCCCGAACTCGCCTCAGGCATGGTGATGATCGACTCGATTGTGATGGCACCCGCCGGTTTGCGGGATTCCCCAGACGTGCAACGTCTGCTGGACGGCATCGGCGGGCCGAACTACCGGACGGTATTGAAAGCCAATGCATGGGAGATCGGTTGCGATTTCGACGATCCGGTACGGCGAAAGATGATTTACGAGACCTATATTCTGCCGCCTTGCGAGAAGATACCGCAGCAAGCGGCCTATTCGACCATCAAGAATTTCACGCAGAACTATGATCCGACGCCCGCAGCGAAGGCTTGCAAAATTCCTATAGCCTATATCTCCGCGGATGTGCCTCTGGTGAACATGGCGCGCGATCTCGATCGCCTGCAGGAACTCTGTCCCCAGATGGTCGTGGCAAAGACGATGCTCGCTGGACATTTCAATACGATCGAGGTCGCCGACCAGGTCAACGCCATGCTCGATCGGTTCCTGACAGTCGGCCTCGGCCGGTTCAAGACGTGATTCAAGAGCGTAAGTGGTCAGGCTCCTTTGAACACCGGCATCTTGCCTCCTGCTGCGCCACTAGGAAGCCGCCGACGCAGCCCATCGGCTAGCCATTCCAAGGCGTTGAGCGAGGCTTACCGCATTCTCGCCTTCGCAGCTGCTTAGCCGCACGGCGTGTGCGAAGTCGGTGTCGGAAGGTCGACTTCCGACCCGGAGCCGACGTTCCCTGCGCGAGAGCAGGCGGACTCGCCACAGGTAGCGCCCGTAGCGTGGGAGGGAATTCCTTGTAGCCGCCTAAAGTCAACGGGTCAGTCGTCAGCGCATCTCACCCGCCTCCCTAAGTCATGCACAGGCAAGCACTAGGAGGCTCCATTAGACGAGCGAGCCGCGCTCGTTTGCGCTGATGCAACCTCAGGCAGCAATCGAAAAGCTAAGTTGGCGACATCGGTGATGGCTAGGCAAGGACGTCCGGGTTGGGGTACATCGACAGGGTTGCCTGATCTGGTGGGCAATGGGTGTGATCTGGCTTGGAACCGAAAGGACCCGCAATGGCAAAGAACACGATTTTCCTCTGGTACGACAAGGACGCGGAGGCTGCCGCCCGCTTCTACGCCGAGACCTTCCCCGACAGCGCAGTCGGCGCCATCCAGCGTGCACCCAACGACTACCCATCCGGCAAAGCGGGTGATGTGCTGACGGTCGAATTCACGGTTGCCGGCGTCGCTTGTCTCGGCCTCAACGGCGGTCCCGCGTTCAAACATAGCGAAGCCTTCTCGTTCCAGATCGCCACCGACGATCAGGATGAGACCGACCGCTACTGGAATGCCATCGTCGGCAATGGTGGGCAGGAGAACGCGTGCGGCTGGTGCAAAGACAAATGGGGTATATCTTGGCAAATCACGCCGCGCGTGCTCACCGAGGCGTTGGCGGCTGGCGGTGACGAAGCAAAGCGCGCATTTGATGCGATGATGACTATGAAGAAGATCGACGTCGCCGCGATCAAGGCGGCGCGGCGCGGCTGACGTTTGCGCCTGCGGGCGTTGCGACTGGCGGCATGCTCGTCGTTTCGCGCAGCCGGCTCCGATGGGCGCTGGTCAGCTCCCATCGGATCGGTTTGAAGATCGCGCGTCCGGCGTTCAGCGCAGAATCTCGTGCAGCACCTCGCCGTCGACCTTATGCGGCGTGACGCCCAGTATCTTCATGATGGTCGGCGCCACGTCGGTGTTGTGCATGCGACGAACCGTAGTATCCTTGCGGATCTGCGGGCCGGCGGCGATGAAGGTCGCGCTCATCACCGGCAGCTCGGGATCGTGGCCATGAGCACCGTAGAAGTTCGGCATCGACAGCATGGTCGTCGCCGCATTGAACGACGGATCGCCGAGGCGGGCGACGCCGGGGTTCTGGATGCCGTCGAAGTTGTAGCCCGGGGCCATCAGCGCGAACACATCGCCGAAATCCTGGCCGATGGTCTTGCTGGTGCACTCCCCGGTCCCAGCTTCGCACTGCAGCGGCCGGGTCTCGACCACGGTGAATATCCGCCCGTCCCTGAGCGAAAAGTTGAACTTCGGGTTGGAATCGACCGCGTTCTTCACCGCGTCGGTGATCTGCGTGACCAGCGCCCTGTAGGTTGCCGGATCGACAGTGCCGCCCAACTCGCGGTTCTGCAGGTTGACGTAGATGTTGGCCGCCGGGCCCGAGGTGCGGATCGCCACCTTGGTGGTGTCGATGCCGGCATTGCGCAGGATGTTGGTCAGGCTGACCGAGGTGTGGAACGGCGCGAAGCCGTGGTCCGACACCACGATGACGTTGCTGTCACGGCCTGCCGCATCGGCGATCTGCTTCACCGCCTTGTCGGCGGTCTGATAAGCGAAGCGGATGTAGGAGGCGTACCGCGCGACCTTGGCAGGATCCTGGTTGGCGCCGATCGAGTTCGGGTCGGTCGGGTTGGTGCCCTGGCGGCGGTCGGTGAGCAGGAACTGATGCTCGGAGCCGTCGGGCTGCTCGATGTAGATCATCACGAGGTCAGCGTCGGGATGCTTCCGGATCGCGCGCTCGCCGATGTCAGCCTGATAGCGCACGAAGGTCTTCACCATGTCCTCGAACATCGCCTCTATCTCGACGTCGGGGAAATTGGTGAAGCCGGGGCTCAGTCGCTCCGGAATGCGAAAATCGGCCTGCGGACGCCAGAACCCGATGTTGTTGTTGATGTCGTCGACGTCGGCCAGCACCGCGGCGTTGCGCGGGATGAAGTTGGCGCCGTAGCGCGCGAAACGCACGACCGAAAGATCGGGCGACAGCGCCGAGACGAAGTAGGCGGCGCCGACCTTGGCCCCGCTGCCTTCGAAGAAGAACGGCGCATTCTCGCCGCCGAACTTGGCATAGGCCGGTCCGGTTGACGGCGCGTGGAACGGTCCTGCCGTGATCCCGCGCGTCGTGTCGAAGAACACCAGGGTGTCGTAGTTCACCTTGCGGTCATTGGTGGTGTCGAGCGCGGCCACCCGGATCGCGTATTTGACGTCGAGCGTCGCCGCATTGGTGCAGGTCGCTGATGGCGCCGAGGAGCACGAGAATGTCTCGATCGGCACTGAGGTCACCAGCACCGGGCTGAACGAGAAGCGGCCGGCCGCCTGGAGCGCCGCGACGATCGCCGGATCGGATGTGAAGTCCGCCCGGGACAGCGAGAAGCCCTGGGCCCCGATGCCGCCGAACGCCCCGAACGGCACGGTGTAGTCGGTGACGCGGGTCGGCTGCGCCGGCTGCACCACCGTGTTGTTGACGGAAATGTCGGCGCCGTCGCCGCCCGGCCATGTCGCGGTGACCACCTTCTTGCCCTGCTGGCGCAGCTGCACCCACAGCGGCACCGCTGTCGGACGCGGCGAAGGCCCGAGCGGGCTCTCGCGATAGCCGCCGATCGGTGCCGCAAATCCACTCAGGCTCGATGAGATCGGCCCGACGATCGCCTGGAAGGTGTTCGATGGGATGTCGTTGTGGACCGCCGTCGAGCCGGTGGCAATTTCGATATGCGACACCGCGGTGAGCGAGGGCGAGGCCGTCACGTTCTGTTCCGCCACTGCGCCGCGGCGGCTCAGCCGCGCCAGGCCGCCGTCATGCGGCAGCACGCCCTCGTCGATGAACTGCCGGATCAAGTCAGGCTTGGCGCCGTCGAGCGAGATCATCACCACTCGCGGCGACTTGCGGCCATGATGGTCGTCATCTTGATGATGGTCGTGATCGCGGTTGTCGCCGTAGCCATGATCGCGGCCGTCGTCGTCGTGATCCGCACGTGCCGGTACCGCAACGCCGGCCAGCGATGCAGCGAGCGACATCGCCGATATCAAGCAAAGAAAATCCTTCAAGTTCATGTGGACGCCCCATTTTCGCTGCGCAATCTGCGCGAGTTTGGTCGAGAACGAGGCGGCGATTATCTGATCAGGCTGACGACGCGCATGTGACGCTTCGGCGACACGTGTAGTGTCGCAGTGATGCCGCTGCGAGGTTCTCGGCTTGCAAGCGACCTGGGCCAACGAAGCCGTCGCGTCCGCTTTCAGATGCACGGCGGAACAAGGTTGATGTCGGACACAACGCCGGCTTCTGAATCCGAGCGAATATCAGTCACTGCTTGCTCCTGCTTACGTCCTATCCGACAGACTCCTGTTCAGCCATGCTGCTGACGCAATCTCTGGCTTAGTCGGTGTGAACTAAAAACACTGCGCGAGGGCCGCCCTGGTTCCCGCAACGGTTCCGTCGCCAGTTTGCGGCGTCGGGAACCGAACAATCTAAAAAAATCAGTCAAGGAGTTATGATGGTGTTTCGTTCGAGCGCCGCAATTTGCGGCGCCGTAGTTGTGCTTGTCATTTCTGTTAGCATTGCTCGAAGTGAAATCCGTTCGGTTCATTCAAGCGCCATCGTCAATGCCGCTTCTGGGGATGCGGTCGCTGGCGCAGCATCCATGTACAATCCGTTCCGGCCCGGATGGCGGGAGGGCGGCCCGAACACGGCCTCCGGCGAGCGCTATGATCCCTCCGTCTGGGCGGCTGCCATCAAGACAAGTTTGCGTCAGAAATTCGGTGGGGTCCGATATGGCGCGAGGCCGAAGTATGCCCTCGTTGAGGCTGTAGGCAAGAAGGTCATCGTCAAGATAAATGACGTGGGGCCACTAACGCCTGGCCGCATCATTGACCTGAATGAGCGGACGATGCGCCATTTCGATCCAAGCCTGGAGCTCGGAGTAATTAAGGACGTAAGAGTTACGCCGCTTGCAGGGGACTATTGGACCCCCGGACCGGTCAGCGATGGCGTCCTGGCCGCTGATTCCTGAGGCGATGCCACCTCTGGCGGCAAGGCGCCAGCCTGCGGAATTTGCGCGGTCATCAGTTCTGAAATGTAGAGGAGAGCCTGGCCGAATGTCCCCTCCCATAACAGGCCCGGCGCAGCCCTGAAGGGAGCTGGACCGATAACTGGCCGGCGGCTACATGGAGAACCGTGGTTGAGCCTCACGACTGCGCCGGACCCGCAGTCCATGATGTGACGATGTTTGGCTCACTAAGTCGTCCCGGCGAACCGCGCACCCCAACCCTCCCTGAGGGAATGGACCAGGCAGACGTGCCGCTTACGCTCTTCCCCGAGATTGCAGCAATGGAATAGCGCATCATATCAGCTCCACTCCAGCGCTGCACTGCAAGAGCAATTGTTCTCGCGCCAGAACAGGGGGCCTTACATTCCGCGGCTGGCAAATACCTTCTGGCAGCTCTTGCTTAGTCTGGCCCTGTTCTGCTGCAAGCATTGTTGAACTGCCGAATCATCGGCCAATTGCTGTCGGCAAAAGCGCTGCGCATCTCGTCTGCAGGCCCTCTGCTCTTGTGGGGAGCCCATGTGACCCTGTGCAAACGACAACGAGGTCTCAGTCAGCAAAATGAGGAAAGCGAGGACTATAGAGCGCATGACAATCTCCTCTGTGAGAGGGAGAAACTTAGCTCCTCATCTGTGGTTCCTCGATGGACATCCCGATATTTAGCGCACCGCACCTTCGGTGCGCTGCTGGCCGCTTATCGACTTGCTTCGCTCGAGAACGCCCCTGGTCACTTCACCTGGCGCTTTTCCAGTTTTCGGGCGAGGGTCCGGCGGTGCATGCCGAGCCGCCTTGCGGCTTCGGAGATGTTGAAATCGGTTTCGATCAGGGTCTGGTGGATGCGTTCCCATTCCAGGGTCTTGATCGAGGTGGGACGCGCGGCCACTTCGATGTCGGCGTTGCCATCGGCCTTGCTGAACGCAGCTTCGATGTCGTCGGTGTTCGACGGCTTGGCAAGATAATGGCAGGCGCCAAGCTTGATGGCTTCCACCGCGGTCGCGATGCTGGCGAATCCGGTCAGCACGACGATCAGCATCCCGGGATCGTGCGCATGCAGCGCTTCGACGCAGGCCAGACCCGACGCGCCGCCCAGCTTGAGATCCACCACGGCATAGCCGGGCGTCTTCTCTTCAAGCACTTTCCGGACCTCGTCGAGCGAGGCCGCCACGACGACCTGATAGTCGCGCCGCTCGAACGAACGTTTGAGCGTGCGGGCAAAGCCCGCATCGTCCTCCACGATCAAGAGCAGCCGTTCATCGCTCAAGGTCGCCTCCGATCGCAAGCGTTGCCAGGGGCAGTTCGAGGCTGATGGTCGCGCCTCCCTCCGCGTTGTTTCGCGCCGTCACGACCCCGCCGAGCTTGCGCACGACGTTGACGACCAGGAACAGGCCGAGGCCGCTTCCCGGGCGTCCCTTGCTCGACTGGTAAGGCTTGCCCAACTGCGCCAGCATTTCCTGCGCAAAGCCCGGCCCGCGATCGGTGACCGACAGCATGAGCTTGTCACCGGCGCGCTCGGCCGCGAGCTCGATCCAGTCGCGCGATACCTCGGCGGAATTATCGAGCACGTTGAAGATTGCCTGCTTGAGTGCGACCTCGGAGACAATCGGAAGGTCGGCGCCGAACTCGTTCCGGAAGTACAGCGTGGCCGACGGGCGCGTGGTGCGCCACTCCTCGACCAGCGCCGCGAGAAAAGCCGTCACCGTCGTCGGGGACGATCCTTCGCCACGCGTCTCGCCGGCCGAGACGAGAATGCCCGTCACGATCGACTTGCACCGCTGCAGCGACGTCTCCATCTCGGCGAGATCGTCTGCGAGCTCGGGATCCGATGTGAGCGCCGGCATGCGCCGCCAATCGCTCAAGATCACCGACAGCGACGCCAGGGGCGTGCCGAGCTCATGCGCCGCCCCGGAGGCAAGCAGGCCCATCCGGACGATGTGATCCTGCTCGGCGGCATGCTGGCGCAGCGCGGCCAAATTCGCATCGCGTTCCCTTAAGTTGCGATTGATCCGTGTCACGAACACCACAAGCAGGATGGCGTTCAGTGCGAAGCCGATGAACATGCCCGCGACATGGAGGCTGAACAGATCGCTGAAGCCGTGATGTGGCGGCCCGAGCGGACGATAGTCGACGGTGAGCCAGGCGAAGTTCACGCAGGCAAGCGCGACCAGCGACCAGGTCGAGCGTGCATCGAGCAGGACCGCGCCGAGCGTCACCTGCAGCAGGTAAAGCGATGTGAACGGATTGGTGGCTCCGCCGCTCAAATAGAGCTGGCCGGTCAATGCGGCGACGTCGAGCATCAGCGCGAGCAGGAGCTCGCGGTTGTTGATCTCGGCCCGGTACCGCACCCACACCAGGCTCAGGAGGTTGAGCGCCACGAGGGCTGCGATCACGCCGGCCATCGGCAGGATCGGCAGCGGAATGCCGAGCCACCGGTCCACGAATGCGATCGTTACGATCTGGCCGATCACCGCTGTCCAGCGAAGCTGGATCAGCAGCGCCATGTTCTTGCGGTTGGTGGTGTCGTCCGTCGATTCTGGCGCATCCAGCGCGACCGGGGCCGTGCCGCCGCCGGCTTTGGCCGGCAGCGTCATGGCCTCGCCCGTCGTTTTCCCGTGGTCATGCTGATCCGATATGCGCTCGAGCATCTGGGCCCGTCTTGCGAGACAAACTGCGTGCGGCGGCCACCAGGCTCCGCACGGCGTCACGCCGCGCATTGAAGTTGCGGACGTGGATCCTGCCGCGCAGGGCGCGCAGGAGTGCAGCCGCCAGCATAAAGGCCATGGCGAACCATGTCAGCGCGTAAATCAGATGGTTGTTCGGGAACCTGACAACGGTCAGCCCGCCGATCGGGTAGCCGCCGGGGTTGGGCGAGGCATCGGCGTCGATGAAGAATGGCGCGACCTGCGACAGTCCGCGCACCGTGGCGATCGCAGCGACGTCGCGCGAGTACCAGCGGTTTGCCGCCGGATCGTTCGTGTGCAGGAAGGCGCCCTTTGGCTCGGTGATCCGCAGCAGGCCGATGACGGTCACCACTCCGGGCGGATTTCCCTCGCGCCGTGTCGAAGGATCCCGCCGATCCGGGGGAATAAAGCCGCGATTGACCAGGACCGTGGCTCCGTTCGTTGTCTGGAGTGGCGTCAGCACCCAGAAGCCGCGACCGTAGTCAGTCACGGCGGCTATCAGCGTCTCGCGCCCATGCAGGAAATGGCCGGTGACGGTCACCCGCCGATATTCGTCGCTTGATGCGGTGATCGTATGCCACGATGCGGGCAGCGGCTGAGGCGCTGCATGCTGGCGCTGCTCGACCCGATCGATCAGCGCCAGCTTCCAGGTCCTGCGCTCGAGCTGCCACACGCCGAGCGCGGTCAGCGCGGCGACGCCCAGCGCCGCGAGGGCGACCAGCAGCAGCGAGAGGGCAGGGCAGCGCGCCGTCACGGCATGCTGCTCATGTCGTGCCCCGGCATCATGTTGACGTTGAGGTGATGCATGACCCACAGCGATCCGGTCAGCCCGATCACCACCATGATGATGGTGAAGATCAGCGCCATCATGGTCCAGCCGCCTTCAGAGCGGGTGTTCATATGCAGGAAATACACCATGTGGACCACGATCTGGACCGCCGCTAGCAGCGTGATGGCAAGCCCGGTGAGCTGCTTGTCGAGCACCCCGGCCATCACCAGCCAGAACGGGATCGCGGTGAGGATGACAGAGAGGCCGAAGCCGATCAGGTAGCTTTCCCGTGAGCCGTGGGCATGGTGCTCGGCGTGGTCACCGGGTGCGGGTTGCAGGGCGTGAGTTTCGGCTTTCATCGGAGCATTCCCATCAGGTACACGAAGGTGAAGACGCCGATCCAGACCACGTCGAGGAAGTGCCAGAACATGCTAAGGCACATCAACCGCCTGCGGTTGGCCTCGATCAGGCCAAAGCGGGCAATCTGGACCATCAACGTCACCAACCATACCAGGCCGAAGGTGACGTGCAGGCCGTGGGTGCCGACCAGCGTGAAGAAGGACGACAGGAAGGCGCTGCGCTGTGGCGTAGCGCCTTCGTGAATCATGTGGGCGAACTCGAACAGTTCAATGCTGATGAACGCCAGGCCGAACAGCCCGGTCACCACGAGCCAGGCCTGCATCGCGCCGACGCGCGACTTCTCCATCGCCAGCATCGCGAAACCATAGGTGATCGACGACAGCAGCAGCATCGAGGTGTTGACCGCCACCAGCGGCAGATCGAACAGGTCCTTTGGCGCCGGACCCGCCGCGTAGTTGCCGCCGAGCACGCCAAAAGTGGCGAACAGCATCGCGAAGATGAGACAGTCGCTCATCAGGTAGATCCAGAAGCCGAGCATGGTGCTCGCGCCTTCGGGATGCTCGTGCTCGTCAACGAGATAGAAGACCGGTTCGGAGTTCTGTGGGGGGACGACAGCGAGTGTCATGACTTGGCTCCAGCGGCAACCAGGTGCGTGCGCGCGTCTTCCACCCGGACGACCTCATCGGCCGGGATGTGATAGTCGCGGTGATAGTTGAAGGTGTGGCCGATCGCGACCGCGAGCAGAGCGATGAAGCTCACTGCGGCCAGCCACCAGATGTACCAGATCAGGCCGAACGCCATTGCCGTGCTCAGTGCGGCGAGGATGACCCCCGTTCCGGTGTTGCTCGGCATGTGGATCGGCTTGAACCCGGCAAGTGGACGCTGATAGCCGCGGCGCTTCATGTCCCACCAGGCGTCATTGTCGTGGACGACGGGGGTGAAGGCGAAGTTGTAGGCCGGCGGCGGCGACGAGGTCGCCCATTCCAGCGTCCGTGCATTCCAGGGATCTCCGGTTACATCCTTGAGCGCCTCGCGCTTGAGGATGCTCACCGCGATCTGCACCAGGAAGGCGATGATGCCGAGGAAGATCAGGAAGGCGCCGATGCCGGCAATGACGAACCAGATCTGCAGGCTTGGGTCATCGAACACCCGCAGGCGGCGGGTGACGCCCATCAGGCCGAGCACGTAGAGCGGCATGAAGGCAAAATAGAAGCCGACCACCCAGAACCAGAACGACAGCTTGCCCCAGAACGGGTCGAGCCTGAAGCCGAAGGCTTTCGGAAACCAGTAGGCGATGCCGGCAAACGCGCCGAACACCACGCCGCCGATGATCACGTTGTGGAAATGCGCGACCAGGAACAGGCTGTTGTGCAGGACGAAGTCGGCCGGCGGCACCGCCAGCAGCACGCCCGTCATGCCGCCGATCACGAAGGTCAGCATGAACGCGACTGTCCACATCATCGGCAGTTCGTAACGGATGCGGCCGCGATACATCGTGAACAGCCAGTTGAACATCTTCGCCCCCGTCGGGATCGAGATGATCATGGTGGTGATGCCGAAGAAGGAATTCACGCTGGCTCCAGAGCCCATCGTGAAGAAGTGATGCAGCCAGACGAGGTACGACAGGATGGTGATGACGACGGTCGCGTAGACCATCGAGGTGTAACCGAACAGGCGTTTGCCCGAGAAGGTCGAGGTCACCTCGGAGAAGATGCCGAACGCCGGCAGCACCAGGATGTAGACCTCGGGGTGGCCCCAGATCCAGATCAGGTTCACGTACATCATCGGGCTGCCGCCGAAGTCGTTCGTGAAGAAGTTGGTGCCGACGTAGCGATCAAGCGCCAGCAGCGCCAGCACCGCCGTCAGGACCGGGAAGGAGGCGACGATGAGGACGTTGGTGCACAGCGAGGTCCAGGTGAAGACCGGCATCCTCATCATCGTCATGCCCGGCGCGCGCAGCTTGACGATGGTGCAGATCAGGTTGATGCCTGACAGCGTCGTGCCGACGCCGGCCACCTGCAGCCCCCAGATGTAGTAATCGACGCCGACGTCGGGACTGTAGCCGATATTCGACAGCGGTGGATAAGCGAGCCAGCCCGTGCGGGCGAATTCGCCGACAAACAGCGACAGCATCACCAGCACCGCGCCGCCGACGGTCATCCAGAAGCTGAAATTGTTGAGGAAGGGGAACGACACGTCGCGCGCGCCGATCTGCAGCGGCACCACATAGTTCATCAGCCCGGTGACCAGCGGCATGGCGACGAAGAAGATCATGATCACGCCATGCGCGGTGAAGACCTGATCGTAGTGGTGGGCGTTGAGGTAGCCTTCGGAGCCGCCAAAGGCGATCGCCTGCTGCAGGCGCATCATCATGGCGTCGGCAAAGCCGCGCAGCAGCATCACGATGCCAAGCACCATGTACATGATGCCGATGCGCTTGTGGTCCACGGTGGTGAACCACTCGCGCCACAGATAGAACCACAGCCGGAAGTAGGTGATGGCGCTGAGCAGGGCGATGCCGCCGAGCGCGACGACGATGAAGGTGCCGACGACGATCGGCTCATGCAGCGGCAGCGATTCCAGTGTCAGGCGGCCGAAAATCGCTTTGGCAAGGGAGGAAGTATCGAACATGCGGCGCTCTTTAAGAGTCTGATTTCGGACGCGGTCCGAGGAGAAGGGATGTCGAGGAGGGATTGGCGGGCGAGAACAGCGGACGCTTGAGGCCGGCTCCGCGCAGCGGCGTCGTGTCGAACGGGGCGGCGCTCTCCGGCGATGATTGCCCCTTCAATTCGTCGACCGAGCAGATGCCCGCCACGTAGGTCGGTTCGGGCCCGAACACCGCGCCGCGTCGGGCATATTTGTCGTAAGTCAGCGGCAGCGTGTTGTTCAGTCCTTCGCGACCGAGCCCGCCCTTGGCGTCGATCGCCATCATCTCGCTCGCGCACATCTTGCCGGGCTCGACGCACATGTTGACGATCGCCTTGAACAGGTCGCGATCGACGGAGCCGTAGCGGCGAACCGGGTCGTTGGCGCTCGGACGTTCGAGCACGAGGTAGTCGTTGCGGCCCAGCATGTCGCTGCTCGCCTTCACGCCGGCGATCCATTTGTCGAAGTCGGCGGCCGTCAGGCTGCGGAACGCAAAGTGCATGCCGGAGAAGCCGGCACCGCTGTAGTTGGCGGAGAAGCCCCTGTACGCGCCGGGCTGGTTGGTCACGGCATGCAGCTTCGTCTCCATGCCCGGCATGGCATAGACCTGGCCGGCCAGCGCCGGAATGTAGAAGGAGTTCATCACGGAGGAAGCCGTGATGCGGAAACGAATCGGGCGATCGACGGGAGCTGCGAGCTCGTTGACCGTCGCGACGCCGTAGTCCGGATAGATGAACAGCCATTTCCAGTCGAGCGCGACCACCTCGACATTGAGCGGTTTGTCCTGCGTCTCGATCGGACGGTCGGCGGCAATGCGGCCGAGCGCGCGATAGGGATCGAGCAGGTGGGTGGCCATCCAGGTCAGCGCACCCAGGCAGACGATGATCAGGAGCGGCGCCGACCAGATGACGAGCTCCAGCTGGGTGGAATGGTCCCACTCGGGCTCATAGCGAGCTGATGTGTTCGACTGCCGGTAGCGCCAGGCGAACAGCGCGGTGAGCGCCATCACCGGCAGGACGATCAACAGCATCAGGATGGTGGAGATGACGACCAGGTCGCGCTGCTGCACGGCCACGTCGCCGGCGGGGGCCAGCACGACAAAATCGCAACCTGAAAGAGCGGCTGCGAGCGGCAGTAACGCCAGAATCCTCAAGACACGCACGGGGGAACCTTGTTGGAATTTTCCTATGTGGAACAAGGGGTAGCTGCGACGCAACAAGGAGGACATTGGACAATTTGTCCAATGTTGCAGTGCGCAATAGCGTCTCAAACAACGGTTTTGAGGCCGCGGGCGGCAAGACCGCCTGGCGGCCGCCTCGATCAAGAACGGTATAGGCGCGATGGCGATGACACAGGCCCCTGCAATGGCTCACGGCCACCCGGTGACGAAAGGTCACGAACCGGCGCACCCCGGGGAGATCGCCATCGGCGTCATCATCGGCCGCACGTCCGAATTCTTCGATTTCTTCGTCTATGCGATCGCGTCGGTGATCGTGTTTCCGCGCCTGGTGTTTCCATTCACGGACGCGTTGACAGGGACACTTTATTCTTTCGCCATCTTCGCGCTTGCCTTCGTGGCGCGCCCGCTCGGGACCGTCATCTTCATGACGGTCGACCGCCACTACGGCAAGAGCGCGAAGCTGATCATCGCGCTGTTCCTCTTGGGGACTGCGACGGTCGCGCTCGCGTTCCTGCCCGGCTATGAGACGATCGGCGTGGCCGCGATCTGGCTGCTGGCGCTGGCGCGCGCCACGCAAGGCTTGGCATGGGGCGGCGCCTGGGACGGCCTTGCCTCGCTGCTCGCGCTCAATGCGCCGCGGCATCACCGCGGCTGGTATGCGATGGTGCCGCAGCTCGGCGCGCCGCTCGGACTGATCGTGGCAAGCGCCTTGTTCGCGTTCTTTGCCGGCAACCTGTCCGCGGAAGATTTCTTCGACTGGGGCTGGCGCTACCCGTTCTTCGTTGCGTTCGCGATCAATGTGGTAGCGCTGTTCGCGCGGCTGCGCATGGTGGCGACCCCGGAATATGACTCGCTGTTCGAGAGCCGCGAGCTGCAGCCGGCGCGCATCGTCGACACGGTTCGTGATGAGAGGCGCAACATCCTGCTCGGCGCCTTCGCGCCGCTGGCGAGCTTTGCGCTGTTCCACATGGTCACGGTGTTTCCGCTCTCCTGGATCTTCCTGTTCACGCGCGAAAGCCCGGTGCGGTTTCTCGTCATCGAGATGATCGGCGCCGCGTTCGGTGTCGTCGCGATCGTGGCGTCGGGATTGATCGCCGATCGCGTCGGACGAAAATCACTGCTGATCGGTTCGGCGGTCGCGATTGCGGTCTATAGCGGCTTCGCCCCGCAACTGCTCGATGCCGGGGCCGTCGGTGAAACCATCTACATGGTGCTGGGCTTCATTCTGCTGGGCCTGTCGTTCGGCCAGTCTTCGGGAGCCATCGCCTCCAGCTTCGCGCCGATCTACCGCTACACCGCCTCCGCGCTAACTTCGGACCTCGCCTGGCTGTTCGGCGCGGGGTTTGCGCCGCTGGCCGCGCTGCTGCTCGCGACCCATTTCGGCCTGATCTCCGCCGGCGCCTATCTGTTGTCCGGCGCGGTGTGGACGCTCCTGGCCCTTTGGCTGAGCGGGCCGCGCGAAGCCGCGGGCTGATCGCGGCGACAGCAGAAAAGCGCCGGGGTTCCGCAGTCTCCTCTTGCAAACGAGCCAAAGCTGGGCCATCTATCGCCTATCGAGTTTCGGCCGAACGAATTGGCCTCGCCGCAATTAGCGCGCCTGACTGACGACCCTCCCTCCTTACCTCGACAACAGCGGACTGTGCTTGCGCGCGGTTCAAATACACGCATACCCAAAAGGACGACCTCCCATGGCTACGGGAACTGTAAAGTGGTTCAACAACCAAAAAGGCTTCGGCTTCATTCAGCCGGACCAAGGCAACCAGGATGTCTTCGTTCATATCAGCGCTGTCGAACGCGCTGGCCTGAGCACCCTCAACGAAGGTCAGAAGGTTTCCTTTGAAGTCGTCGCCGACCGCCGGACCGGCAAGTCTGCCGCGGAAAATCTGCGCGCCCTGTAAGGCATCGCAAAACTCGCCATCTGCTTTGACCACGGATGTACTGGCAAAGTTCTGGTTCAAGACCCCGCGGTGTGGTTCGCCCGCCGCGGGGTTTTTCGCGTGCAGTATTCTTGAACTCCGCGCTCCGCGAAATCCCGGACGCGCCGAATGACCCCCATATCCAGAAACATGTCGCCCAATAATGCTGCCGATGATGAGCACGATGACATCATCTATCCGTCGGCACTGCCGTTCCTCGCCGTCCATCTCGGCTGCCTTGCGGCAATTTGGACAGGCATAACGTGGCAGGCCGGCGCAATTTGCGCATCACTGTATTGCCTGCGGATGTTCGCGATCGGGGCAGGATATCATCGATATTTCTCGCATCGCGCCTATTCCACCAGCCGGGCCTTTCAATTCATTCTGGCGTTTCTCGCACAAAGCAGCGCCCAGAAGAGCGTACTATGGTGGGCGGCCAAACATCGGCACCACCATCTACATTCGGACACCGAACGAGACGTCCATTCACCACGCCACAAGGGCTTCCTGTATAGCCATCTCGGCTGGATTTTCGCCCGGCAGCACGGCACGACCGATCTGGTGAAAGTCGCCGATCTCGCCTCTTATCCCGAGCTGATGTGGCTGCATAAGCTTGAAATCCTGCCCGCCGCCGCCATTGCGGTTCTCTGCTTTGTGCTTGCGGGGTGGCCCGGGCTGGTCGTCGGATTCCTCTGGAGCACGGTGCTGCTCTATCACGCGACCTTCTGCATCAACTCCCTCGCCCATGTCCACGGCCGCAAGCACTACGTGACAGGAGATGATTCCCGCAACAACTGGCTGCTGGCGCTCGTTACGATGGGGGAGGGCTGGCACAATAATCATCACGCCTACCAAAGCAGCGTTCGGCAGGGTTTTCGCTGGTGGGAGATTGACGTGACCTATTACGTCTTGAAGGGATTATCCTTTCTCGGGATCGTCTGGAATCTGAAGGCACCGCCCGAACAGGTGCTGCGGAACGAGCAGCTGCTCGGCTCGCGCGTGATTAATCGAGCAGCCCGCCAGCTCGCCGGCCGGTTCGATTCCCAACGAGTTGCACGAACCATCTCGTCGGCGCTGTGCCACACCGACTTGACGGCCCTGCAACCCTCCGCGCTGCGTGAGATGCTCGATCGGTGGCATGATGGGACCCATGATGTGCTGGCGGGCCTGCATCTGCCGAAGATACCGACCCGTGAGGAGTTCCTGGCCGAGGCAAAAGCTATCTTTGCGAGGACTCGTTCGCTGAATGAAATCGTCGACCACGCCTACGAGCATTTTCTCGCGTCGGTTCGCTCGCAGCTGGTCGCCGCGGCCTAGAGCGTTTTCGGTTCTGATTGAATCAGAACCGAAGCTCTAGCTTCTTGTTTTGACGCGTTTTCTTCACGCGAACCGGTACCCACTTCGCTCGAAAACGCTCTAACCGCCGGCGGTGATTGCCGGGTCTGCGGCTCCAGGCCGGTTGATAACCGGGCAATAAGATGGCGCGCTCGGGCCGTCACTCCACCACTATCTTCACGCGGTCGCGGGGTTTGACCTGGGCGTGGGCATCGAGCCCGTTGAGGACGCGGAAGCGCTCGGCGGGGTGATCGACCCCGCCCATGCGGTGCGAGAGCGATTCCACGGTGTCGCCGGGCTGCACCGTGATGACCTTGATGCGCAGCGGGCGTGCGGCCTGGATTTCCTCGAGCGTCAGGCGGCGGAACGAATTGACGGTCTCGCGCGCATTGCGCTCGCTCTCGGTCGTCTTCTGCTTGGCCGCGAAGATGAAGCGATAGACGTCGCTGCCGAAACGCAGCGCGTAGACCTTGAACTGCCACTGGTCGCCCCGCGCGGTGGCGGAGGCCGCCGGGAAGCCGTTCACGGTGAGGTCTTCGGTCGAAGCCTTGTCGACGCCTTCCATCCAGCCGGAGTTGAGGTATTCGCCGAGCGACTGCTCCGCCGGCACCCGCACCACGTCGAACCGCATCGCCTGCGTGCCGCCTTCGCGCACGCCGATCACTGCCTGCGCGGTGTTGTCGAGCGTGAAGTTCTCGGGCGCCTGGAAGGTGAAGCCGAGCTTGGGGTGCAGGAAGCGGCGGCCGCGGACGAAACCTTCGCTCGGGTCTTCACCATAGACGATGTTGTCGATTGCGGCGAGATAGGTTTCGCGGTCGCGCTCGGAGCCTTCGGGCGCCGTATACTGCCGCGCTGCGGACTGCGCGTTGGCGATGCGCTCGGGCGTTGCCGGATGCGAGGACAGGAAATCCTGCGCGCGCGGATCGAACGAGGTCTTGCCGACCTTCAGCGCAGCATTGCGCTCCATCGCGGTGAGGAAGCGCGATGCGCCATAGGGGTCGAAATGCGCGCGGGCGGCGATGCCGACGCCGATGCCGTCGGCCTCGAATTCCTGCTGGCGCGAGAAGCTCGCCATCGTGAGCTTGGTCTTGGCCAGGGCGAGCGCAGTGAGTTCGGGATCATTACCCATGTCGGTGACAACGCGCGTCACCACCGCCGCCTGCCGCGCCTGGTCTTCGCGGATGGAGGCGTGCTTTGCCAGCACATGCGCCATCTCGTGGCTCAGCACGGAAGATAGTTCCGAGGTATCGCTGGCGAGTGCGACCAGGCCGCGCGTGACATAGAGCTGGCCGGTGGGCAGCGCGAACGCGTTCACCGCGCCGGAATTGAGGATGGTCACCTTGTAGCCCTGGTCGGGACGGTCGGACACGGCGACAAGCCGATCGACTGTCTTGCTGATCAGGGCTTCCAGCTTCGGGTCGTCATAGGCGCCGCCATAGGTGGCCAGGATCCGCTCATGTTCGCGCTCGCTCGCCGGCGTCTGCGCAACCGTGGGCTTCGGCTTTGCCGGTTGGGGTGCTGCGACCGGAGCCGCGGCCTCAAACCGTCCGATGCTGAGATTGCCGCAGGCGGACAGCAGGGTCGCCGCGCACAGCAGCGCCGGCGCAGCCGAAAGGCCACGGCCCGTCCTGTCCCGCCGTCGTACACCCTCAATCACGCCAGCTACTCTCAAGCTGCCGGAAGATATCATGGTCCGACCGGCCGGATCATGATCTCATCCCTGTTTGCGCACGATCTCTTGGAAGAACGGGCTTCCGCGTCCCCGATCATGCTCTCATCTGCTTGTTTGAGCACGATCTTTTCGGAGAATCGTTTCCCCTTTTCATGTCCTAGTTCCCGCCGAGCACTTCCAACTGCCCGACCCGGAGCAGTTCAATTCGTGGCCCGTTGCGCGCTTCGACCCAGCCGCGGACGCGAATCCGTCGATTCTCGAGGGACTTAGGCGCGAGCCCAGCCCCCTCGAGCGCAGGGATCATGCGTTTTGAAATAGTCACAGCAAAGTCCCGTGTCCAGTTCCGGCCAAAGTTGAGGTAGGTGGTTGCCCCCGCCTGACGGACGGATAAGACCTTTCCCTCGACCACCGCAAAGTGCCCGATCCCCGCCAAAATATCGCCCGGACTTTCCGCGTTTTTTATGGCCGAGGCGTCGGCCCATGTTCCTCGTTTGGCCTGCCTTGCCTCGGCCTCGGCGGCGAGCAGCAGCGTGGCGCAATCCCGGTTCGACACCTCGGGCGATACCATCGCCTGCCCCTGCCTCAACAGTTCGCTTTGCACGGGAGTGTCAGAACCCGAGACAAAGGCGAAAGCTACCTGGCGGCCATAGCGGTCCGGCGTGTCCTCCTCGCCCTGCAGCGAGACGTCGCGTCCCATGACCAGCGCAGCCAGCGCCGCCGCCCCTCTCTGCCGGTCGGCAATCTCGATGCCGGCGAGGCGGATCTCGCGTCCGTCCTCGAGACGAAAGCTGCGTGCGTCGGTTACAGATGCGACCCGCCCCTCGCCTTGGGGCTCGAAAGCGCATCCCGCCGCTCGGGCGGACTCGGTGGCCACCGCGAGCATGAGGCAGAATGGCAACATTTGTGCACAAAATTTCGCGTGATGCGCTGTCACTTTGTAGGCCCGTGTCATGACGTCGCTGCCAGCCGACTGAATTAGGACATGATTTTCCGTAACGAGGTGGGGCCGCGGCCGATGTGCGGGACCTGTCATCCCCGGGGGCATTTTGACTTGAGGCTGATTGCGAGCGTAAGTAGCACCCTGTCGGCGGGGGCCAGCAATGAAGCCGGAGCGCTGGGTTTCGCGCAAGCCAGTCTTGCCGCGCGTCCCGGCACAACAGGAAAGATAAGTGCTGCATGAACTCGTATTTTCGGCGGCAGTTGACCGATTACGTCGAATATCATCGTGATCCCTGGAATTGCGCGATGCATGTGTTCGGCATCGTGTTCCTGTTCCTGGCGGCCATTCTCCCGCTCAGCCTTTTGTCCTTCAGCCTGTTCGGAGTTGAGGTCAACGCGGCTGTCATCGCCGTGCTGCCAGTGCTGTTCTATTGGTTTCTGCTCGATCTCGCGCTCGGCGCCGGAATCTTCTGCGGGGCGGTCGCCCTGCTCTCGGCGGCCTCCTGGATCGTCAGCCACGTGACCACCACCGGCATGTGGTCGCTTACGGCGGTCCTCATTGTCGTGGGGGTCGCATGCCAGACCATCGGACACCAGGTGTTCGAACGCAGGAAACCCTCGATGGCCGATCACCCCACTCATCTGCTGCTCGGACCGATGTTCGTGATGGCGAAACTGTTCATCGCACTGGGCTTTCGGCGCGATCTCGCGATCATTATCCAGCCTCCGCAAGATTCCCTGTCATATTCCCAGTAGCTCCAGCCCGTACTGCATCTCACCGCATGACACGAATCCTGGTTACGGGCGGTAACGGTTTCATTGGCAAGCACCTCGTTTCGGCGCTGGTCGCGAAAGGCCGCGATGTGCGCGTGCTCGATCTGCAGCCGCCATCCCGGGCGTTGCCGAAGGTTGAATATATCAAAGGTTCGGTGCTCGATCGGAGCCTCGTGGACAGCGCCATCGACGGTGTCGATGAAGTGTATCACCTTGCCGGTCTGCCCGGGATGTGGCTGCGACGGAAAGCCGATTTTCACGACGTCAACTGCGGCGGCACCGAGGTCGTGATCGGGACCGCGCGCAAGCGCGGCGTGAAGCGGCTCCTGCACTGTTCGACGGAATCCATTCTGTTCCGTGCTTCGCGATCGGACGAGCGCCTGACTGACGACGCGCTATTGCCCGACGACATGCCGGGGCCCTACACGCGCTCCAAAATGCTCGCCGAACGCTATGCGATGCAGGAGGCGGCATCTGGATATCCGGTTGTCATCGGCTGCCCCACGATGCCGATCGGAACCCACGACCACAATTTCACGCCGCCGACGGAAATGCTCCGGCTTTTCCTGAACCAGCGCGTGCAGCTCTATCTGGATTTCGTCGTGAACTTGGTTGACGTGCGCGACGTCGCGGCAGGGCTGATCCTTGCCATGGAACGCGGGCGGTTCGGCCATCGCTACATTCTCGGCGGCGAAAGCATCGCGCTGAAAGAGGTGCTTCGGATCGTGGGAGACGTCAGGGGCCGGCGCACGCCGCGGCTTGCGATGAATGGCCGCCTTGCCGAGGTGACCGCCGGTATCCTGGAGTTCGTTGCCGATTATGTCACCCGCCGCCCGCCGTCTGGTACGGCCGAAGGCGTGCGGATCGCGCGGCGGGCAGAGGCGCTGTCGATCGAAAAGGCGCAGCGTGAACTCGGCTACGCACCCGGGCCCGTCGAGCCCGTGCTTCGCGAGACCATTGCGCATCTGCTCGGCTCCGGTCAAAATCAGCCGGAATGGGAACCGGTGTCGAGCCCGGGGGCCCAGTCGTTCAATACCACGCGCCGGTTTGGCGTCTGATCCAACCCGCCTGATACGGTCGCAATATGCAGCAAGATTCTGGTCAATGGTTCGCGTTTGTCTGGAGCGGGTGGACCGCCACCTGGCCCACGCAATTGCTCGCCATCATCTGGATTCTATGGGTCATCAGCTGGGTGGCGGCGTCGCTCTGGTCCGGCCAGACCAAGAAGCACGTCATGACCACGGACTCGCTGAAGTACCGCATCCCCATTCTCCTGGGCGCGATCCTGTTCCTGCCATGGACCGGAAGGGCCTTGGGGGAAACGCCGTTATGGCAGTTTGGCAGCTTCGGCATCTATGTGATGGCGATCCTGACGCTCGCTGGAATCTCCTTCACATGGTGGGCGCGAATCCATCTCGGACGCTTCTGGTCGAATGCGATCACGCACAAGGAAGGCCACCACGTCATCGACACCGGGCCGTATGGCCTCGTGCGCCATCCGATCTATACCGGCCTGATCGCGGGAATGCTGGCCACAGGCATTGCGGTCGGGACGGTAACGGCGATCCTCGGCGCGGTGCTGATCTCGCTCGGCATGGCGCAGAAGGCCCGCATGGAGGAGGTGTTCCTCAGCGCCGAACTCGGCGCGGAGGAATATGGATCCTATCGCCGGCGCGTTCCGATGCTGATCCCGTTCCTGCCCGCCGGTTAGTCTCTGCGCAGATATTCGGTCACGGCGTTTTCGGAGGCGATCGCTGACCCGAAGTCCCTCCGCGCGAAGAGCGGGAAGCGGGAGGCGTCGATCGTTTCGGTGCTTCCGCCGCGGTTGCCGTCGTTGCGGGCGGCTGTGCGACCGGCATGAGGTGACGCGGAATGACAATGCGCTGGCCGGCGGTCAGTGGCGCGTTATCGGAGAGCTGATTGGCCTGGGTGAGCGACCACAGCGGCACGTGGTTCGCCGTCGCGAGACCCTGCAAGGTGTCGCCTGCGCGCGCCGATTGCGGAATGCCGCTGTCCCACAGTTCGAGCGGCGCATCCGATGGAACGACATAGCGCAGCGGTGCGGTCTCGCCCTTGATCTCCATCGGTGTCGTCCCGAGTTGCACGATCGCGTTCACCAACTGGTCGTGGATGGTGTCCATCTTGTCGATATTGATGTGGGTGACTTCCTTGTGGTCCTTCAGGTCGAAGCTTGCATAGTGCCCCTGATAGCCCGGCTCGGCGACGACATCGCCGCCGCCCAGCACGCTATCGGAGAGGAAGATATTGATGAAGCGCTCGACATTGAGCGGCACGTTCCCGGTTGCGTGCGCCGGATCGATGGTGACGATCAGGCTGACCGGGATGTTTTCATCACGCAGCACTTCCGCGAATATCACCGAGCAAAGCCCGCCCATCGAGTGCCCGATCAGGACGATCGGAAGCGGATCCTCCTTGTATTCGCGGATGGCCCTGGCGGCGATGACCCGGCAGATGGTGAACTCGTTAACGTCGGCCTGCACGCCGACCTCCTGGAGGCGGCTGGTCAATCGATCCATCCCGCGCGAAAAAATCGGGCCCATGGCGCCGCGGAAAAGATAGGCGCGCACCCGTGGCGTCGGCGCGGGCTCCTCCGGGGCGGGCGGCGGCGGTGCCGCCACTGCAGCAGGGGTATTGTTCTGTTTTGCGGCCGGAGCGGCGAGTGTGGAATTGCAACTGGCTGACCAGACGCAGGCGACAAGCATCGCCCCGAACACAATGGCCATAACCGGTTTCGGATTGATCATGCGCTCTCCGCCTGTGATTTCGGCGCGCAGATACGCCGGCCCTCAATCGCCGGCAGGCCACTTGCCCGCGTTCAGGATGAACTATCGCTCAGGAATTGGCGGAATTGCGGCGCAACCTGCGCGCCGCAACAAGTAGACACGCGGCTAGTCCAGGCGAGATGATTGTCATCCCGCTCTTGAGCATGATCTCGCTGCAAACGTTTCGCGTTTGTCGCGAGGGAAAAGCCGGTCTCCACTTTTCCGGATCATATTCTAATTGCGGGCCGCCGCCGCGCCAGCCGAGCGAGATCTGGCGGGGCTTGCCTCGCCCGGCGGCCGCCGCACCGTAGCCGGCGCCGGCCGGCCGAAGACCACGGCGTCAATCTCGGCGATCACCTTCTGCTGCATGATCTGGCTCTTATCGATCGTCAGGTGCCCGACGCCCGGCACGCTCTGCACATTGACGTTCTCCAGCTTGCCCTGCAATCCCCTGGCCCTGTCGACCGGCGTGCCGGCGCCGTTGGCGACATAGAAATTGATATATCGTCCGACACGTCCGGAAAGGCTGGTGTGGAACACCGAATCGAGCCCGATGGCGAGCTTCACGGGAACGCCGAGCTGGTCCAGCCTAGCGACCATATCGGGCAGGGAGGTCGCGCCCGAGGAGTGCCCGACCAGAATGACGGTCTTGATCTTGCCGCTCCGGTATTCGGCCGCGGCCTCGTCGGCGAGTGACGACCAGAAAACATAGTTGGTGATGGTCACCCGCATGCCCTGCGCTTGGAGTTTCGCGGCAATCTCATCCAGTCCCAGCGAGAAGATGTTCAGGACCCCTCGCAGCAGATAGACGTGGGCGGTGGACCCCCGAGCGGCTGCCGACTCTGTCGCAGCCTGCGCCGGGCTTGCGGCGATCGGCAGCACTAGCAACAGCGCGGTCGCGATGGCTCGCAGCCGCGGAAACAAATGCCGGCCGACCTGTCCGGTGTGGCCGCGATATGCGTTCATGGCTCCTCCTCGAAGGCTACCGAATGTTGTTGATGACCGTACCCCCAGCCCGCTCGCAACCGCAACAAAAGCGGTACGCGCAGCGTGGCTTTACTGTGCGGCGTGTCTCGCGAGCAACACGGATTGCCGGATTCATCAATATTTATCGTGAGCTATGGGAACGGGCGGGAACTTGGCGAGAAGATGGCGGCCACAGGGAGGCGATCGAAATCGGCGCCCGGGCAGGGGCTTTTGATCATGGCCTGCTCGGGGGCGCCTGAGGACCCGATTGCGAGCCGCTGCCGAGCGGGCGGTGGCTCACCGTAGAAGCGTGGTTTGGTCTTCGCGCGATTCGCAGTCTCTACAAACTTCGATGGACATCGAAGTTTATCCCGCGGCCGACAACACCGAAGATCATTCCGCTTAACGGAAATCCGCCAACGAATTCATGTGTTGCCGCGGCTTGCTGCCATCAATCCCATGCTGCATGATCGCGCCGCAAAATGGTAGACCGCAGTCAATGTGGCTGATGAATCGGGAGGGCTTCATGAAACGAATTCTGGCGGGCGCATTCGCCTGCATACTGGCGGTCTCAAGTACCGCGGCGCTGGCGCAGGGCAAACCGCTGCCGCTCAAGATTGGCGGCATCCTCGATATGTCGAGCCTCTATGCCGACATCACCGGTTCCGGCAGCGAAACCGCCGCCAAGATGGCGGTGGAGGATTTCGGCGGCGAGGTGCTCGGCCGCAAGGTCGAGGTCGTGGTCGGCGACCATCTCAACAAGGCGGACCTTGCCGCCAACATCGCGCGCGACATGATCGACAATCAGGGCGTCGAGATGATCTTCGACGTCGCGGCTTCCGCCACTGCGCTCGCCGCAAGCGAGATCGCCAAGGCGCGGGGCAAGATCATCATGTTCAACGGCCCCGGTTCGATTCGCCTCACCAACGAAGCCTGCGGGCCCTATACGGTGCATTACGTGTTCGACACCTTCGCGCAGGCCAATGTGACGGGGCTGGCAGCGGTGAAGTCCGGCCTCGACACTTGGTTCTTTCTGACCGCCGACTACGCCTTCGGGCAGGATCTCGAGAAGGACACGTCCAATGTCGTGGCCAAGACCGGCGGCAAGGTGCTGGGCAGTGTGCGTCACCCGATCAATACCTCGGACTTCTCGTCCTTCCTGTTGCAGGCGCAGGCCTCGAAGGCCAAGGTGATCGGGCTTGCCAATGCCGGCGGCGACACCATCAACGCGATCAAGCAGGCGGCCGAATTCGGCCTGACCAAGAGTGGCCAGAAACTCTCGCCGCTGCTCGCCTTCGTCACCGACATCGACAGCGTCGGGCTCGACACCGCGCAGGGGTTGCTGCTCGCCGAAGCCTTCTACTGGGACCTGAACGACGACACCCGCGCATTCACCACGCGCTTCATGGAGCGCACCAAGCGCGTGCCGACTTCCGCGCAGGCCGGCGTCTACTCCTCCGTGACGCATTACCTGAAAGCGGTGAAGGCCGCGGGCACCACCGACGCCGCGGCTGTCATGAAGGTGATGAAGGAGACCCCGATCAACGACATGTTCGCCAAGAACGGCAGGATCCGCGAGGACGGCCGCATGGTGCACGACATGTACCTGTTCGAGGTCAAGAAGCCGTCCGAGTCGAAGGGACGCTGGGATGACTACAAACTGCTCGCAACCGTTCCGGGCAACGAGGCGTTCCAGCCGCTGGAGAACTCGCGCTGCCCGCTGGTTAAGAAGTGACGCAAAGATAACAACCAAGAAAGCCAAGCCCATGACTGAAAACAGCATCGTCCTGCAAAGCCTCGACAACGGCCTGCTCACCATCACCATGAACCGGCCGGAGCGGCGCAATGCGCTGAACCCGGACATGACGCGCGGCCTGGTCGAGGCGGCGCGGCGGGCGGCCGAGGATCACGAGGTGCGCGCGGTGCTGATCAAGGGCGCCGGCGGCACCTTCTGCGTCGGCGGCGACGTGAAGTCGATGGCGGAGGGCCGGGCACCGCTGTCGTTCGAGGCCAAGCTTGCCAATCTTCGTCGCGGCATGGAGGTCTCGCGGGTCCTGCATCAGATGGCAAAGCCCGTGGTGGCGCAGCTCGACGGTGCGGCGGCCGGCGCCGGGCTGTCGATCGCGCTCTCCTGCGACCTGCGGGTGGCCAGCGCCTCCTGCAAGATCACCACCGCCTTCGCCAAGGTCGGCTTCTCCGGCGATTACGGCGGGACCTATTTCCTCACCCAGCTCCTCGGCAGCGCGAAGGCGCGCGAGCTTTATCTGACGTCGCCGGTCCTCACCGCACAGGAGGCGCATGCGCTCGGTGTCGTGACCAAGGTGGTGCCGGATGCGGACATCGAGGCCGCCACGCGCGAGCTTGCGATGTCGCTGGCGCAGGGGCCGTCGATCGCGCTCGGCTTCATCAAGCGCAACATCAATAATGCCGAGCACCTGTCGCTCGAGGATTGCTTCGATGGCGAGGCCATCCATCACACCCGCTGCAGCGAGACCGCCGACCACAAGGAAGCGGCCAAGGCGTTCGTCGAGAAGCGCAAGCCCGTCTTCAAGGGCGCGTAGGGATGGCCGGCTATCTCAGGCTGCGCCAGATCTGCCTGGTGGCACCACAGCTCGAGCCCGTGATTTCTGACATCGCCGACATCATGGGCCTGAGCGTCTGCTATCGCGACGACAATGTCGCGAAATATGGCCTGGAGAACGCGCTGCTGCCGGTCGATACCATCCTTCTTGAAGTGGTGGCGCCGTTCAAGCCGGGCACGGCCGCGGGCCGCTTCATCGAGAAGACCGGCGGCCGCGGCGGCTACATGGCGATCTTCTGCTGTGACGATCCCGACGCGCGCGGCGCGCATGCCAATGGGTTAGGCGTGCGCACCGCAAACGTGATCACACATGCGCCCTACCACGGCGTGCAGCTTCACCCGCGCGACTGCCGCGCCGCGTTCATCGAGTTCAACCACACCGATGGCAGCGACGATGTTCTGGGTGCTTATCCGCCGGCCGGACCCGAATGGCAGAAGCATATCCGAAAAGATGTGACGCAAGCGCTGACGGAAGTCGAGATGCAGAGCCCGGAGCCGCAAGCGCTCGCGGCGCATTGGGGCCGGATTCTTGAGGTGCCGGTCAGCGGCGCGGAGCTGCGACTGCCGAATTGCACCTTCCGCTTCGTCAACGGCGAAAGCGAGATCATGAGCGCGCTGACGTTCAGGGTCGACGATGTCGCCAAGGTCCGCGATGCCGCCAGCAAGAAGGGGCTGGATGTCGCAGGCGGCGAATTTGCGCTCGGTGGTGTTGTCTTTCGACTGATGCAATGATGGGTAGGGTGGGCAAAGCGAAGCGTGCCCACCGCCACGAGTCGAATGCTTGATGGTGGGCACGCTGCGCTTTGCCCACCCTGCGCATCGGCGCAAGCAGCGCGTTAACGTCCCTTGAAGTTCGCGACGCGGCGCTCGGCGGTGGCTTTGACGCCTTCCTTGAAATCTTCCGTAGCGCGCAGCTTGGTCTGCTCGACCAGTTCATGGTTGGTGGCGGCGAGCACGCGATCGGCGAGGTCGCCGCGCATGGTGGCGCGGGTGGAGACGAGGCCGAGCGGGGAGCATTCGGCGATCTCCTGCGCGAGCTTCAGCGCCTCGGACCGGACCTGGTCCTGTGGGACCAGCACGTTGGCGAGCCCCCAGCGATAGGCTTCCTCGCCGGTGACGCGGCGGCTGGTGTAGAACATCAATTCCGCGTTGTTCTTGCCGATCAGCTCGGGCAGCGTGAACGTCAGTCCGAAGCCGGGATGGAAGCCGAGCTTGGTGAAGTTCGCGGAGAAGCGCGCTTCGGGGCAGGTGACGCGGAAGTCCGCGGAGACGGCAAGTCCGAGTCCACCGCCGATGGCGGCACCATGGACGGCGGCGACGATCGGCTTCTTGTTGCGGAAGATGCGCACCGCCTGCACATAGAGATGGTTGATCGGCAGATTGACGGCCGGATCGGAGGCCGCGCGCTCTTCCTGCTCCTGTCGCGCCGGATCGCTGAAATTGGCGCCGGCGCAGAATGCCTTGCCTTGCGCGGCGAGCACGCTCGAGCGGATCTCGATGTCGCGATCGAACTCCTCCAGCGCGTCCGCGATCTGGTTGATCAGCGCGACGTCGAAGAAATTCAACGGTGGTTTGCGGATCTCGATCAGGCCGACGTGGCCCTGCTTCTCGACGCCGATATCGGTGTATTTGCTCATCTTTGGTCTCCAATATAACTCAATATCTCAGTGCGGCAGCTCACCTCTCCCATAGGGAGAGGTCGGCGCGGAGCGCCGGGTGAGGGGTTCAGGTCTCTCGAGAGAGCGCAACCCCTCACCCGATTTGCTGGCGCAAATCGACCTCTCCCCATGGGAGAGGTAGACGGTGCGCTTGGCTCGATCGTGCGACCCACAAGCAAGCTAGCGCAGACCAAGCCCGCGGGCGATGATGCCGCGGAGCACTTCAGTGGTGCCGCCCTGGATCGTCAGTTTCGGCGCCGTCCGAAGCGCGAACTCGAGCTGCTTCTCCAGCGTCTCGCGGTTTGAGGCGGTCTCCTCGACGAAGGCGGCGAGGTCGCGGACGCGATGCGGCAGTTGCTGCTCCCACACCGTGCCGATGTCCTTGACGATAGACGCTTCTACCACCGGCTCCTTGCCGGCCTGCAGCATGCCTGCGACCGAGACCGACATGCGACGCATGGTGTGAAGCTGCGCCACCAGGCGGCCGATGCCTTCGGCGCTGCGGGTGTCCGGCTTGTCGCCGACGGCGCGCACGAGCTCGGTCAGCACGTAATAGGTCTCGAGGAAGCGCTCGGGGCCGCTGCGCTCATAGGCGAGCTCGCTCGTCGCCTGCTTCCAGGCGCCGTCGATTTCGCCCAGCACGTGATCGTCGGGCACGAAATAGTCGGTGAAGACGACTTCGTTGAATTCGGACTGCCCGGTGATCTGGCCGATCGGGTTCACCTCAATGCCCGGCTGCTTCATCTTGACCAGGAACTGGGTCAGGCCATGGCGGCGATTTTCCTTGGTCGGCAGCGAGGTACGGAAGATCGCGATCATGTAGTCGGCGATGTGCGCCGATGACGTCCAGATCTTGCTGCCGTTGATGAGATAGCCGCCATCGGTCTTGGTCGCGCGCGTCTTCGCCGCAAACAAATCCGAGCCTGAGTTCGGCTCGCTCATGCCGATCGCAAAGCATAGCTCGCCGCGGCAGATGCGCGGCAGGATGTCCATCTTGATATGCTCGGGCGCATATTTCAGCAGCACCGGCCCGCTCTGGCGGTCGGCGACGAAGAAGCGCCGCGTCGGCGCATTGGCGACCCGCATCTCCTCGGTCACCACATAGCGCTCCAGGAACGAGCGCTCCTGGCCGCCATATTTCTTCGGCCAGGTCATGCCGAGCCAGCCCTTGGCGCCGACGCGGCGCGAGAATTCCGGTGCGTCGGTGTCTTCGCGGTTGGGCTTGTTGGGATCAAAGGTGCCGGCGGCGATCTCTTCGGCGAGGAAGGCGCGCACTTCCTTGCGCAATTGCTCGCATTCAGCCGGCAGGCGGATCGGATCGAAACGAAGGGCTGCGGTCATGGCTCTTTCCCTGATGTCAGCGCGAGGCCACCAGCGGCCACAATTCGTCGGCGCCTCTGGCGGCGACGCGCTTGCCTAGTTCGACCGCCCAATGGCTTTCGGAGCCGAAATCGTCGCGCCAGGCCAGCGCACGCAGCGAATAGCGGTGCAGGATGTGCTCGATGGTGAAGCCGATTGCGCCATGCACCTGGTGCGCGATGGCGCCGCCTTTCTCGGCCGCTTCCGCACAGCGGATCTTGGCGGACGCTGCTTCGAGGTACACCGCATCGTCGAAGGAGGTCGCATTCGCGATCGCGTCGGCGGCGGAGGTTGCGGCCGCGAGCGCGGCGGCGGATTCGCCAGCAAGGCGCGCGAGATTGTGCTGCACTGCCTGGAATTTCGAGATCTTCTTCTCGAAGGCGACGCGCTCGTTGGAATAGCGCACGGAGATGTCGAGCATCGATTCCAGCGCGCCCGCGATCTGCAGGCTGCGGACCACGCCGCCCATCAGCATCAGCGTGGACTGGTCGAAGCCTTTCGGCGCCGGCTTGATCGCGATTGGCTCGACCTTGTCCAGCGTCAGCGTATCCGAGTTGTCGTAGCCGACATTTATGCCGGCCTCGATCCGGCCCTTGGCGGCATCGACCAACGCGATCGAGATGCCGTCATTGCCATGCGCCAGCACCGCGAAATGTCTTGCCGATTTAGCAAACGGCACGCCGCGCGCACGGCCGGACAGGCTGCCATCGACGTTGAGCGTGATGCGATCTTTCGGGCTCGCGGGCACCACCGTCATCTCGCCGTCGGGGGAGGCGATCTTCGCTTGCGCGAGCAGCCAGCCCGCCAGCATGGTCTCGGCGAGCGGAACGGCGATCGCAAACCGGCCGGCGGCGTTGAGCACGGCAAAGCCATCGGCGAGACTCGCGCCGGAGCCGCCGAGATCGTCCGGCACCCAGGCGAGCGGCAGGCCGGCCTCGCTCAGCGCCTGCCACAGCGGCGCTTTCCAGCTTCCCGTTTTGTCACTGTTGATGGTCTGCGCGTCGGCGAGATCGGCAAAGATCTTCTCTGCGGTCTCGACGACGATATTCTCACTCTCCGCCACGGCGTTCCTCAAGCTATGGAATTTGGCACGTCTCGGACGCGCCAAACTGTCGCGCCAAGTGCATTGTGTTCTTGCGCTTTATGATGCGGAAAAGCCATAGCCATGACAAGCGCTGTCCGCAGGGCCGCTTGCGGCAGCGGCATGGGCCTGCCGCTGGTCCACCAAGGGAAATTGAATTTCCGCGCAACGGAGTTTTGGCTTGTCGCGGTTGCCGCACGATATGGTATGCCAACCCAGAATATTTGAGCGCAAAGCAAGAGGGAGTGCTGATGTCGAAGGATGGTTTGTATGCGATCGTAACGGGCTCGGCGTCCGGCCTCGGGGCCGCGACCGCGCAGATCCTGGCCAAGGGCGGCGGGCGCGTCGTCGTCAACTATTCCAACAGCAAGAAGGAAGCCGAAGAGACCGCCGATCTCTGCCGCAGCGCCGGCGCCGAGGTCGTGGTGGTGCAGGGCGACGTCTCGCGCGACGAAGACTGCCGCAGGATCGCTGCCGCCGCGGCGTCCTGGGGCAGGCTGGACGCGCTGATCAACAATGCCGGCACCACCAAGCATGTGGCGCACGACAATCTTGACGGGCTCTCGGCGGAAGACTTCCAGCGCATCTATGCGGTGAACACGATCGGGCCGTTCCAGATGGTGCGCGCAAGCCGCTCGCTGCTTGAAGCCGCCGCGAAAGCGTCGGGTCGCGCCTCGGCGGTGGTGAATGTCTCGTCGGTCGCGGGCATCTCCGGCGTCGGCTCCTCGGTTGCCTATGCCGCAAGCAAGGGCGCGCTCAACACCATGACACTGTCGCTGTCTCGCGCGCTCGCGCCGCTCATTCGCGTCAACACGGTCTGTCCGGGCTATATCGATACGCCCTGGTTCACCAAGGGCCGCGGGGAAGCCGGCGCCAAGCAGGTGCGCGATGCTGTCGTGGCGAGGGTGCCGCTGAAGGTCGCGTCAACGGCGGAGGACATCGCGCAGCTCGTCTGCTTCCTGGCGACGCCGGCCTCGAGCAACATGACCGGCGAGTGCGTGCGTATGGATGCGGGGATGCATCTGATTTCGTAAACCGCCGAGCCGAGGATGATGAAGCCTCTTGCGCTGTCATTGCGAGAGAAGCGTAGGGTGGGCAAAGCGAAGCGTGCCCACCACCACGAACGAAATGCTCAACGGTGGGCACGCTGCGCTTTGCCCACCCTACCGCAATGACGAAGTCGACGACCGCCGCTATCGCCCGCCGGGATCGGAGATGATCCCACGGGCCACCAGCCGGTTCCAGATGAACAGCACCACCAGCGCGCCGATCGTGGCGGTGATGAAGCCGGCGCCCTGCTCGGGACCGTAGTGGCCGATGGCCTGGCCCACCCAGGTCGCGAGGAAAGCCCCGGCGATCCCGAGCACCGTGGTCAGGATGAACCCGCTCGGGTTGTTCGGGCCCGGCGAAAGAATCCGCGCGATAATGCCGGCGACGAAGCCGACGACGACGATCCACAAGATGCCGCTCATGGCTGGCGTCCTTTCCTGAAACGTCAGATCCGCCTCGACACTTCGTCGTCGTTCGGCAATCGGCCATCTGGCGTCAGGTGGTTGATCGCGTCGGGCAAATACTGGCTCAAGCCGCGGAGCAAGTCATTGCGCGACAAGCCGCTTTGTGCGGAGATCTGGTCGATCTGGTCGGCACCCAGCGCATTGGCGAGATCGCCCGGCGCCACCTGCTTGTTCGGGCCGTTGCTGACCCAGGAATCGGCGTGGTCGCCAAGGCCCTTGTCCTGGAATTGCTTGAGGAGATCGCCGAGCCCGCCGCTGAGGACAGTGCCGGCAGCGCCGCCCGCGAGCAGTCCGCCGAGGCCGCCCTTGAGCAGATCGCTCAGTCCACCTCCGGCGGCCCCACCGGGCAGGCCTGCGGTGACGACATTGCCGGGCGGGGGAGCAGGTGTCGGAGCCGGCGCCTGCCGTGAGGCTTCGCCGGGCTGGTTGGAGAAATGCTTGACCGCCTTCCAGGCCAGCAGTGCCAGGATGGCCATGGTCATTGGCGACATGCCGCCCTTGTCGGATTCGGATTCAGAGCTCGGCGTGCTGGGCCCGCGCGGGCCATTCTGCATGCCGTTGAGTACGTCGAGTAAACCCATCGTTTTCTCCCGCGTATCTGCCCCGCGCCGAAAACATAACGGCCGCCCATGACGGTTACAAGGCACGGCCGCAAGCTGCGCTCCCGTTCGGTAGGCACAAAACGCCAACTCTGCTATCGATTATGGTCGCGAGGTTGAACGGCGGATGAATGCTTTGGATCGACCTATCGGGATTGCCGGCGCCGGCAGCATCGGTTGTTTTGTCGGCGGCATGCTGGCTGCTGCGGGCCGCAAGGTAGCACTGCTGGCGCGGTCGCGCGTGGTCGATGAAATCAGGAGTAACGGGCTCCGGTTGACCGGCTTTGACGGGGCGGAGCAAAGGCTCACCGCGAGCGAGATCGCGCTGTCGGACGATCCCTCGATTTTTAACGACGCCGACGCGGTGCTGGTCACGGTCAAGAGCGCGGATACCGCTGACATGGCCGACATCATCGCCAGGCACGCGCCTCAAGATGCAGTCATCGTCAGCCTGCAAAACGGCGTCGGCAATGTCGACCTGTTGCGCCAGCGCTTGCCTGGGCGAAAGGTGCTGGGCGGCATGGTGCCGTTCAACGTGGTCGCGTTCGGCGAGGGCAGGTTCCACCGTTCGACCTCCGGCGCGATCGTCGTCGAACGTGACGCGGCGGGCACCGCGCAACGATTGTCCGTGCCGGGCCTTGCGATGCGCGCCACCGACAACATCGACAGCGTGCAGTGGGGCAAGCTGATCGTCAATCTCAACAACGCGCTGAATGCTTTGTCCGACATCCCATTGCGCCGGCAGCTCGCGCAGCGAAGCTGGCGCAAGCTGTTTGCCGACCAGATGGCGGAGGGACTCGCTGCGATCAAGGCGGAAGGTATCAAGCCGGTGTCGCCGACACCGATCCCGGCCAGCCTGATGCCGCCGCTGCTGCGGCTGCCTGATGCGATCTTCGAGGGACTGCTCGGGCGCACCATGAAGATCGATCCGGAGGCGCGCTCCTCGATGTGGGAAGATCTCAAGCGCCGGCGCCGCACCGAGATCGATTATCTGCAGGGCGTCATCACAGGCATCGCCGAACGGCGTGGGCTGAAGGCACCGCTGTCACGACGCATCGTCGAACTGGTCAAGCAGGCCGAAGCGGCGGGCAAGGGTTCGCCCGGGCTGACGCCGGAGCAAATCCGCGGCTGAGGTCTTGAAAAGGCGCCGATCCCGCGCGAATTTCAGCACGGACATGATAGGGAAGATCGATGAGACGGATCTCCGCGGTGTTGTGGTTGGTTGCAGCCCTGGCTCTCGGCTCAGTCGCGTCCTCCCATGCAGCGCCGCCGACAGTCGTGCCCTCGCCGGGCTATGACGCGCGATTGCAGGAGAGCCGCGCGGCACGGTCGGTGCCGGCCTTTGAGCCATTTACGCCTGCTCCCAAGCCGATCGCGCCGCGCCGCGCCAAGCGCAGCCGTCATTCGCGCTAGAGCATGATCCGGAAAAGTGTGAAGCGGTTTTCCCTCGCGACAAACGCGAAGCGTTTGCGCGGAGATCATGCTCAAACAATAACCTAAAGCGCGATGATGATTCATCCTCATCTCATCGCGCTTTAGAGCATTCAGCTCCGCTGCTTTGGCTTGGTGGACGGCGCCGGCGGCTGTGGCGCGAAAATCTTCTTGAACTCGTTCCAGCTCGCGGAGAGCCGCGGCCAGTCGCAGGAGAACGAGTCCTTGGCGCATTTGGCGGCTCTGATGCGTTCGGCCTGCTTGACCGGGCTTGCCACCGGCACCGGCACCCGCGCCGTCTCGGTCCGCAATGTCGCCTTGATGCCCGGCTGCGCGGGCGGCTGCATTGGCGGTTGTTGTTGCACTAACGCTTCCTGCTGCTGCTTCAAGGCGAGCGCCGCGGTTATGCTTTCGCGGCGCTGCTTTTCCAGATAGCGGGCATATTCCTGGTCGATCCTCTTCTGCTCTTCGGGCGTGGGGTTGGGGCCGGCGATGTCGAATGAGCGATCCTGCAGGAAGTCATAATAAGTGTAGCCGCCACCCGGCTTGCGGCGCCCGGCGAATTTCGCGTTGCACTCGGCAAGCTGGGACGTCTTGTCTTCCTTCGTCTTCGCCTTCTCGGCGATGTCGGCGCACTCCTCGAAATCCCGCGGCGTGCTGCGCCACCACTGCGCATCGACGCGCGCGGGCGCAAGCACGGCTGCTGCGCCGGCGACGGCAACACTGAACATCAACAAACGCGAGGCGGTCACAGCGGCAATCCCAGCCAGAATCGAACCAGCGAGAGAGTTGGGCGGATTGTCGTCATTTTAATGGCGCTTGTCACGACGGAACCGCGCGTCCACAAGTGATCAGCGGGCCGTCACGATCGGCCGGTCCGTCTCGCCTCGACTAAAATTTTCAAGAAATCTCAAGGTGAAGGGACATGATCTGCTGCGACTGCATGGCGGAGCCGCCTAACCGCGTCGGTCGAATCGAGCAAGTTCCCTCAGTCGGCGCGGGTGGGCCGACCTCCCCCGCAAGCGAGGGAGGTCGTGAGTTCCATGACTATTCCATGACGCTTGCGAAACGCATCCACTTTGCAATCGAATCAATCGGCGTGTTGTCACCCATCCGCAGCGGACTCTGGTCCGGATGGAACCCACGCGACAGCGCGGAATCGGGATCCGCGAGGAGAACGCCGATGAAAGTCGAGGCGACCAGGAAGCTGCCGACTTCGCCCAACCGGTTGCCGCCACCGCTTTCCGCCTCGGCCAGGACGTAGAACCACAGCGGCGTCCGCTCGTGCAGCTTGGCCTGCGAGTTCTTGAGGAAATCGCGCAGCGTCGGCTTGGCATTGAAGATGGCGGATACGTCGGCAATCGGAGCCGATTGAACCGCGCCGGTCTGCCTGAGGTGACTGTGGAGAGCCTGACCGGTGGGAAGCCTCAGATTGTACCCGCGGCGGAGATTGCGGCGCGCGAGACTTTTGAACAGCGCCTTCAGCTGCGGGTCGGTCTCGTCATTGCCTTCCTTGACCATCTCGTTCAGAGGCGGAGCCAGCGCGGTGTCGATCTTCCGGGCAACGCGCGGCGGTGCTGACGCATCGACAAAGCGTGCCCAGTCGATCACCCAGATCTTCGGCAGGCGCTTGCTGGAGTCGATCGCGCCGCCGCCGCCGGTGAACTCGAATAGCTGGTCGAGGGTCGCTCTTGGAGCTATTCCCGCTTCCGGCCCAAAGTTCTTGTTGAAGTCGTAGGCGCCTCGCACCATCGAATGACCGAAGCGGTAAGCGGCCACGGAGAATTCAAGCGGCAGCGCGTTGCCGAGCCTGGTGTTTTGCCGCCGCGAATCGAAGTCGGCCCTGAACTTGAAGAAATGGGACGCCCGATCCTGGATGACGCGGTTCACCACGGCCGGATCGCAAACGCCCTTCAGGTAGCCTTCGACGGCCAGCCATTGGTAGTGCAGCCGCGTCAAGGTCTGGGCCGATGCAAAATCCGGAATCCATCCGGTGTCGTGGCTTTCGAGGAAGTCGATGGCCCGGTTGTGAAATCGCAGGAAGCTCAGATGAAATTGCGCGACGACGAGGTTTTCGTCATTGCGCATGTCTCCGATCAGCGCACGCTGCGGCAGCGTGTCCGAGAATTTGGCAAATTCCGACGGCGACAACGACGCTTGGGCAACGCGCAAGGCTGCATTGCGGACTGCGGGTTGAACCTGCACGTATCGGGGCAGGTCGCGATGCTGGTCCAATCCATCGGGGAGTGGGGCCGGATCGACCGACGTTCCAACACGCATCTTGTTGCGAAGCGTCGGATGACGCAGGCCCGATATGACGGTTGCGACGTCGGCAGTGATGTCGGGACCTACCGGCGAGCCGCCATAGACGCTGTCGAGATCGAACCGCGGCGTGCGCGCATTTCTCAGCGTGCTTTCGACGGTCGAAGACGGCACCGGTGGATGCGCGTTCTCGATCTTGCTGATCGCCGTCTCGCGATCGGTGCGTGCGGTCAGCTCATGGTCGAGGAACTGGCCCCAATAGGTCAGCACCGGCGGCATGGTAGAGTCGGCGCCACCAGGTCCGCCCGCTTCGACCATGAGATTGCCGAGCCCGTCGAGCTCGTCCACCGTCGTCTGCGATTCCGGCAAGTAATTTTCCGGCGCGTCGAGCGGCGGAACGAAGTAGCCGAAGTCCGCCTGCTCGTCGACTGCGATGTCGGGCACCGCGGGCGGTGCGATGCGCGGAGAAACCCGCGACGTGAGGGGGCTCGGACCTTTGGCTTTTTCGCGGCCGCTGTGGGACTGGAACAGGATCGTCATCGCAAATCCTCCAAGTGATCCACCCGGGGCGCGATCTTTGCTTCGGTTGCTTTATTGTCAACGGACAATCTGAGGTCATTATGCCTCAGCGCAGTGTGGTCCAGTTCATAGACATTCGCCGGAAATTGTTTTCGATCGTTCGCGCAGCCGATGATGAGGAAAGCAGCGTTGCCATGAACGGGGTGCCTCACGGCAGTTTAACGTGCTGTTCACATCTGGTGTGCCCGTGTTCGCGGAGCAGCCCTAGACCGCGCGCGAACAACGGGCCGCCGGAGCCCCGTCTCGAGCGGGCGGGTCATCCGCGAGAGGCGCCGACTATCGCGGAGTCTGGCGATCGGGCTTTCAGTCTGCTATGAGGGGCCGAAACTCCTCTAGAGGGGTTCGCGGTCCCGTAGCTCAGCCGGATAGAGCGGCGGTTTCCTAAACCGTAGGTCGGAAGTTCGAGTCTTCCCGGGATCGCCATTCTTGCGGATGCAAGCAACCCAATAAAGTCAGCCATTTCTCGACATAGGCGCTCCGTTCCGATGGGGAAAGCTGGATCCGGCTTCCCTGAGCTTGGTCGAATCGCTCAGACCTGCCGTTCCGGCAGGCGCAGCACGAGCCCGTCGAGCTCGAGGGTTATCTTGATCTGGCAAGATAGACGGCTACCCGGCAGGCGGTCGCACGCCGTACCGTCGAGCAGGGCGTCTTCCTCGTCGGCCATCGGCGGGAGACGCGCGAGCCAGCCATCGTCGATATAGACATGGCAGGTGGCGCACATGGCGTTGCCGCCGCATTCGGCCAAGATGCCGACGAGCCCGTGACGGGTCGCCGCCAGCATGGCGCTTTCGCCCTCGCTCGCCTCGACACGATCGCTTCGGCCATCTGGATGAATGAAGGTGATTGCAGTCATCGCGCCTCGCGTCATGCCGGAGTGATCGCAACGGGCAGGCTGTCGAGCCCGCGCAGCGTGTTGTTGAAGCGGCGCTTCGGCTCGCCCGTGATCTCGATTTTCGCCACCCGGCGCACTAGTGCCGACAGCATCACCTCGCCTTCGAGCCGCGCAACGAGCTGGCCGACGCACATGTGGATGCCCGAGCCGAAGCCGACATGGCCGCTGGTGCGTCGATTGATGTCGTAGCTGTCGGGCTTGTCCCAACGCCTTGGATCGCGATTGGCCGCGCCGAGGAACATCAGGATTTTCTCGCCCTCGCCGACCAGCGCGCCGCCGAGTTCGACCTCTCTCGTCGTGGTGCGGAAGAAGGTCTGAATCGGGCTTTCGAAACGCACCGCTTCCTCGAAGGCATTGCGCGCCAGCGTCGGGTTGTCGCGCAGGAGCTGCCATTGATCCGGAAAGCGCGCCAAACAGTAGATGGCGGCACCGAGGCCGTTGACGGTTGTGTCAAGGCCGGCCGACAGCAGCGAGCGCACCAGGAGCGGGGCCTCTGCTGCGGTGATCTCGCCTTCATCGACGCGCGCGTGGATGCAGGCGCCAAAGCCGCTAGGGGCGAGGTTTTCGCGCTGGCACTGCTCGGCAATGTAGGCCTGGTGCGGCGCCGAACGTTCGATCGCCTTCTGGCGTAGTTGGTTCGGCGGGCCGAACGCGTTGAACACCAGGCTGGCATAGGGGAGCAGATGCTCGCGACCCTCGGCCTTCAGACCGAGCGCATCCGGGAAGACCGAGAGCGGATAGGCTTCCGCAAGATCCTCGATCGCATCGAAACTGCGCTTGTCCAAGAGCGCGTCGACCCTCGCTTCGGCGGCCGCCGTGAAGCCGTCGCGCACCTGCTTCATGACGCTCGGCGACAACACGCGGCTGAGCACGGCACGGGTGCGGGTATGGGCAGGCGGGTCGGCCTCGAGGATCAGGCTCGGCGGCCGCCAAGGCTTTTCCTTCTTGAAATCGCTCAAGCCCACGCCGCGGCTGGAGCAGAAGGTCATGGGGTCGTTCAGCACCGCATGGACTTCGACGTAACGTGCAACGCCATAGACGTTCCACTTGTCGAGATATACGACCGGCCCCGCTTCCCGCAGGACCTCGTGGGTGGGGAAAGGATCGGCGAAGAACTCGATCGCAAAGGGATCAATGTCCAGATGCGGAACCGCGCTTGTCGTGGAAGAGGAGCCGAGTGCACTCATTCAAGTCCTCCCTCGTCTTGCTTGCCCCTATCGCATCAGCCGGAATTTGCCGCCTTCCACTTTTTATAAGAAAGGCGGAACGCTCGTCGTAGCCGTTGTGGTCGGTCGGAGACATGGTGGAGAGGCCGTTGTTCAAGTAGACGTCCTTGCCGCGCTCGAGTTCGTCGCGCAGCGCGGCTCGGAATTCCGGCGTACCCGGCTTGGCGGTCTTCAAGGCGTGTGCCGCCGCCGTTTTCAACAGGGCGACGGCATCCCACAAATGCGCAGCGAAGATGTTCGGCTTCTGGCCATTCGCCTTTTCGTAGGCAGAGACAAACGCGTCCCGCGCCAGCCGGAACGGATCGTTCGCCGGCAGATCCTCTGCGATGGTGAACGCCTCCCCGGTAAATACGGCGCCTTCGACGTTGGCGCCCCCGAGCTTGATGAACTCTTCCGTCGCGACGCCGTGGGTCTGGAAAATCTTGCCGGCATAGCCCCGCTCGCGAAGGGCTTGCTGGGGCAATACGGCCGGCGTGCCCGCGGATGCAACAAATACCGCCTCCGGATTGGTCGCCATCACCTTCAAGGCCTGGCCCGTCACGCTGGTGTCGGCGCGGGCGTAAACCTCATGTGTCGTCACCGCCAGGCCAAGCGTCGGAGCGAGCCGGCTGACTTCCTTGTAATAGCCTTCGCCATAGCCATCCGAAACCCCGATATAGCCGAGCGTCTTGATGCCCGACTTCGCGATATATTTGAGGATGGCCGCCGCCATCAGGTCATCGTTCGGCACGACCTTGAACGCCCATTTGCGGCGGTCGTCCATCGGCTGGACGATGGCGGTCGCAGCCGCCAGCGAGATGATCGGGGTTTTCGATTCCATGGCGATATCGAGCATCGGCATGGTCACGGGCGTCAGCGACGATCCGATCAGGATGTCGACGCCGTCCTGGATGACCAGGCGCCGCGCGTTCTGGACGCCCTTGGTGGTATCAGATTCATCGTCGAGCGGGATGTAGACGACCTTCTCGCCGCCGATCTCCTTCGGCAGCGCCGCCACCGTTCGCATCTGCGGTTGCCCGAGCGCCGAGCCCGGCCCGGACGCCGAGACAACGATCCCAACCTTAATGTCAGCGTTTGCGTCCGAGGCGCAGAGAACCGCGGTCACGAAAATCCAAAGCCCGGCAAGGCCCAGCCTCATTGTAGTCCCTCCCGCAAGAATTCTTTTTCAAGGCGCGCGGATACGCCGAGGACGTCCGAGGCGCCCGCGCTTCGCAATTATCGCCTGCCGCGCGGTGTGCGTCTGTCCCCCTGATTGGTGACACATGCCGGCTGAAATGGCTGGCGAGAGGCCGCACGAGACGGCTTCAAACCTTCGGATGCTGCTGATAGGCTTGAAGAAAAATTCGGAGGAAGCGATGGGATCAGGAGCGATGGAACCGGGAGATTCGTCAAGCGTCCTTGCACCGATGGTGCTTGCCATCGGTCGGCCGTCGTTCCCGCATGTTCTGATGGATACGGTTCGAGCGGTGGCTGGTGTCGGCCATTGCATGGTGTTTGCCTTCGAGACGGAGCGAACGGCGCGTTGCGCCCTGGGAATCGGAAACATCGGCATAGGGTCGGATCTCGGCGCGGCGTATTCCGAGCACTTTCATCTGGCCGATCCGAACCGGGAGGCGATCCTGCACCAGCGATCGGCGCCTCGCCCGATCATCCTGCCGAGCTTCTCTCGTCGTATGTACAGCGACAGCTATCGCAAGATCTTCTTTGAGGATGCGGAGATCGTCGACAAGATCGCTGCCGCGATCTGGGTCGACAGCGCCTGCTTTTACGTGAACTTCTACCGGACCACCGAGCAGGGCCGGTTTACCCGCAGCGAAGCCGCGCGTCTCTGCAACCTGGCGCCAGCCATCAGCGCGATCGTAGCGCGTCACTGCGAGGAGGAGCTTGTCGCGGAGGCGCCGACAAAGCTTCAGACGCTGTTTTCGACCCGCGAACCGTTCCTCAAGCTGACCGGTCGGGAGAAGGATGTCTGCATGCGGATCCTGTCGGGCTATGGGTCCGAGGCGATCGCGGCGGATCTCGGCATCAGCCTGCACTCGACCTTCACCTATCGCAAGCGCGCCTATGAGAAGCTCGGCATCTCCTCGCAAAACGAACTGTTCGGCATCGCACTGCGCCTGATGGCATTGCCCCGCGGCACGCATTAGCGGCACGTCTTGTCCCGTCCCCAACCAGCGGGACAGACGTCCCATCGGCCCTCGGGTAATCTTGAGGAAATACCCGGAGGACCGAACCTTGAGCACTGCGCCTCGTATCGATATCGACGTCGCGGCATTCTGGAGCGATCCTTATCCGACGCTCGCGAAGCTCCGTCGGGATGCTCCGATCGCTTTCGTGCCGCAGCTCGGCAGCACGCTCTTGTGCAGCCGCGACGATATCTTCGTCTCCGAAAAGCAGATCGACGTCTTCTCCTCGCACCAGCCCGAGGGGCTGATGAACAGCCTGATGGGCCACAACATGATGCGCAAGGACGGCGACGCGCACCTCTCGGAGCGGAAGGCGATCTTTCCCGCCGTGTCGCCGAAGACCGTCAAATTCCACTGGACGGCGCAATTCCAGGCCCATGCCGACCGCATCATCGCCGCGCTTGAGCCGGCGGGCGCATGCGATTTCGTGCGCGATTTCGCGCTGCCGTTCTCGGCGGAGTGTTTGAAATCGATCACCGGGCTGACCAACATGCGCTTTCAGGACATGAACGCCTGGTCGCAGGGGATGATCGACGGCATCGCCAATTACATTGGAGACCCCGCCGTCGAGGCGCGCTGTCACGCCGCGACGTCGGGCATCGATGCGGCGATCGACGACATGCTGCCGGTGCTCAGCAAGAAGCCCGATCAGAGCCTGCTCAGCGTGATGCTCGCGTGCGGCATGCCGATGGAGAGCGTACGCGCCAACATCAAGCTTGCGATCAGCGGTGGCCAAAACGAACCACGCGACGCGATCGCCGGCACCGCGTGGGCGCTGCTGACCCACCCCGATCAACTGGGATTGGTCCTCGACGGCAAGATTCCGTGGATGCAGGTCTTCGAGGAATATGCCCGCTGGATCTCGCCAATCGGCATGTCGCCGCGCCGCATCGCCAAGCCGTGGAAGATCCGTGACGTTGCCTTCGAACCTGAGGAACGAGTGTTCCTGATGTTCGGCTCCGCAAACCGCGACGAAAAGCATTTCGAACGCGCCGATGAGTTCGACCTTGGCCGCGATACCAGCAAGAGCATCGCATTCGGCGCCGGGCCGCATTTCTGCGCCGGGGCCTGGGCTTCGCGCACCATGGTCGCCGATGTTGCGCTTCCGACCGTCTTTGCAAGGCTAAAGAACCTCCGCATCGTCGAGAGTGAACCTGTGCGGATCGGCGGCTGGGCGTTTCGTGGGCTGCTCAATCTGCCGGTTGCTTGGGGTTAGGCCGAGCTTCGCATCCGTCGAGCCCACGCGAGCCAACCGCGCAGACAAACTTTTCGTCGCGCAGATGATCAGGTACATCCAAGCTTCGTTCCCTGCCGCCTGCGGCGGGGAGATGATGTACTGGCATGTCCCAAGGCTTGACGGATGAAGAAGGCGAAGAACGTGCAACCGGGGGCTCCCGCCCTTGAAAAGGGGCTGGATCTTCTGGAAGCACTCTCGGCGGAGTCGCGCGGTCTCAGCCAGAAGCAGCTGGCCGAGCGGGTCGGTCGCTCCGTCGGCGAGATCTTTCGCATGCTGGTGGCGCTGGAGCGCCGCGGCTATGTCACGCGCGATCCCTCGACGGGCGAATATACGCTGACACTAAAGCTGTTCCGGATTGCCTCGCAATTCCCGCCGACCGAGCGGCTATTGAAGGCCGCACTGCCCGTGATGGAGCAGCTTGCCGGCCGCGTGCAACTGTCCTGCCATCTCACCGTGCTTCATGGAGAGCAATTCATGGTGATCGCGCGGATCGAGCCGGAATGGCTGATGGGCTGGTCGGTCAAGGTCGGCGCCGTGTTTCCGCTCACCCAGCAATATGCTTCGGCGAAAGTGCTGGCGGCGTTCCAGCTCGAGGGCCGACGCCAGGAGCTGGCGGAAGTCATCGCCGCCAATGACCGGATCAGCGGCAAGAAGGCGCTCGCGGCGCTCGACCGAATCTCGGCGGAGGGCGGCAACTTCTCCAACGACGACGGCTATACCCGTATCCTCGCCTATAGCTGCCCGATCATCGAAGCTTCCGGCCGCGCGGTTGCGGCGCTGACCGTGCCGCTGGTGCGGGAGGGCCGCATCTCCGCCGGCGAAGCCGCCACCATCGCCACCGAGTTGCGCGCCGCCGCGAAGATCGTATCGGAGAAGGTCGGCGGCGTGCCTTAGTAGTAGCCGCGATGGCGGTGCGCTCCCTCTCCCGCTTGCGGGGGAGGGCCGGGGTGGGGGTGTCTCCGCGGGCGAGACTCTTCGTGTGGAGAGAGCCCACCCGGATCGCATCTGACGATGCGATCCGACCTCTCCCGCAGGCGGGAGAGGTGAAGCGAGCGTCTCTAACCCACCGTCATCCCTCCATCGACGACCCAGGCAGCGCCGTTGACATGGGCAGCCGCATCGGAAGCAAGGAACGCGACGATATCGGCGATATTGTCCGGCTTCCCGTACGGCGCACCGCCACGTCGTCGCGGCGCGACCGCGCGCTTGCGCGCCTGGTCTTCGAGCTCCTGGATCATGCGGGACTCGACCGGCCCCGGCAGGATCGCGTTGACCCGGATCTTCGTTCCCGTCACTTCCAGCGCTGCAGTGCGGGTCAGGCCGAGCACCGCATGCTTGGATGCCACATAGCCGGCGAGTCCCGCACGGCCGCGGATCGCAGAGGTCGACGCGGTGTTGACGATCGCGCCCCGTCCGCGCGGGATCATTCTCGCCAATACGTATTTGAGACCGAGGAAGACGCCCTTCACATTGACCTGCAACAGCCGGTCGAACGTATCGTCAGGGTATTCGTGCAGCGGCGTGACCACGCCTTCGATGCCGGCATTGTTGGCGAAGATGCCGATCGGACCCAGCTTCTGCTCGATCGTTTCGACAAAAGCCGCGGTCTCCGCCGCGCTCGAGACATCGGCGCGGATGGCGAGCGTCTTGGCGCCGGCTGTCTCAACGAGGCGCGCCGTCGCCGCAGCCGCCGCTTCGTCGATATCGACGATCGCGACAGCTTGGCTCTTGCGAGCCAGCGCGAGCACGATCGCCCGGCCGATGTCGCCACCACCGCCGGTGACGAGCGCTACGTCACCGCTCATGACTTGAGGAAGTCACAGCCACCTTCCTCCAGCGGCCGCCACGCTTCGCTCGGCGGGATGGTCTTGATCAGCTTGTAATAGTCCCAGGGATATTTCGACTCTTCCGGCTTCTTGACCTCGAACAGATACATGTTGTGCAGCTTGCGGCCGTCGGCGCGAATGCTGCCCTTGCCGAACAGGGGATCGTCGGTCGGCAGCTTCTTCATCTCCTGTACCACCGCCTTGCCATCGCTGGAGGCGCCGAGCGCGTCGACGGATTTGAGGTAGTGCAACGTGGCGGCGTAGACGCCGGCCTGCAGCGCGGTCGGATAACGGCCGTTGTTGCGAGGTGCGAAGCGCTTGGCCCAGGCGCGGGTATCGTCATTGAGATCCCAATAGAAGGATTCGGTGAACTGCAGGCCCTGCGCGACCTTCAGGCCCAGCGAATGCACGTCGCTGAGATAGAGCACGGTCGCCACCACGCGCTGGCCGCCCTGCGAGATGCCGAACTCGACCGATTGCTTGATCGAATTGATCGTGTCGCCGCCGGCGTTAATCAGCGCAATGACTTCCGCCTTCGAGGCCTGCGCCTGCAAAAGGAAGGAGGAAAAATCCTGAGTATTGATCGGCGTGCGCACGCCGCCGACGACCTTGCCGCCCAGCTTTTGCACGACGTTCTTGACGTCCGCCTCCATGGCGTGCCCGAACGCATAATCAGCCGTCAGCGTGAACCAGGTCTTGCCGCCGCTGCCGACGACCGCCCGCGCAGCGCCCGATGACAGCGCGTAGGTATCGTAGGTCCAGTGCACGAGGTTTGGCGAACAGGACTTGCCGGTGAGGTCGGACGAGGACGCGCCCGACACCAGGAGTGTCTTGTTGTTCTGCTGCACGACATTGCGCACCGCGAGCGCCACCGCGGAATTCGGCGTGTCGATGATGGCGTCGACATTGTTGCGGTCGATCCATTCGCGCGCGATGTTGGCGGCGAGGTCGGCCTTGTTCATGTGGTCGCCGCTGATGACCTCGATCGGGCGCGTCATCTTGTGCGGTGAGGCCTGAAAATCCTCCACCGCCATCTTCGCCGCCAGCAGCGATCCGGGCCCGGTGACGTCGGCATAGAGGCTCGACATGTCCGTGAGCACACCGAGCCGGAGCGGCCCGGGCTCCTGCGCCTGCACACTGAGGCTCGTGATGCCCATTGCCATGCCGCCGAGGCCGGCCAGCAGCCGGCGGCGGTTCAACGAAATACACTTTATCATGTCCAAAACCCTCCCATGTGTGGCCCGGGCTTGCGCGCGGGACGTTTGCGCCCGCGCGTGCTTTGCGCGCGGGTCGATCTTGTCGTTTTACGGAATCAGGCGCTCGATCAGCCGCCGGTCTTCGACTTCGAAGCCGCCGCCATAGACCTCCGAGACCATGAATTGCGCGCCCAGGATCTCGGGCGCGAGATCCGCGATCGGATCGTATTCGCTTGCGTGCAGCGTCATCGAGGCGCGGCCGGGCAGCGGCGCGGAATATTTCAGCGGCGTGCGGCGATAGGCGATATCGGCATAGGCCGTCTCCAGGCGTTCCGGGTGCGGCAGGCGTCGCACATGGATCTCGCCGGCCGGCAGTTCGTCGCCGTCGACAATACGGATCATCGGCGCGGACGGATCGGGTGTGAAGGAAAAATCCGTCAGCGGAATGCCGCGCCGCCTGACCCACCCAGTGATCGAACCGTCCGGCTGCTCATTGAAGGCGTAGTGCGCATCCTTCTTGGTGTAGCCGAAGACTTCGCGGCCGGCGCAGATCCCCATCGGGTCGCTGCAATACATGAAGATATGGGTCTCGGTGAACAGGCCCTTGTAGCGCACGGGAACGGTGATCATCAGATCGAACATCTGCCCGGCATGCACCGCCAGCGAATGGCCCGGCGACACCATGAAGCGGAAGGCGACGCGGTCGCTCGCGATCTCGAACGGGGTATCTGCGAGCAGGCGCGACACTTTGCCAGGTGTGACGCGCGTCATGATCTCGACCGTCCGGAGCGTGCAGCCCCACTCCACCGGATAGGCCGGCGAGTAAGGCGGATTGACCCCGCTGTTCGGGTGCAGCCGGTAGTCGCCGAACATGCGGCGCCGGGGATCGTTGGGGTCGGTAATCGGGTCGGTCATTTGGGCTTGCTCTCCTTCGGCGGCATGCTCATCGCATGGCGCCCGCTTGCGTGTTCCGCATCAAGACCTTCTGCTGGTCGCCCATCACGTGGGCGTGGAAGGTAATCGCGGCGTCGGACAGGTCGCTCTCCGGGGCATATTCCGGCGCGAAGTTGCCGTAGCGGTCGACGCCGCGCACCAGCGTCGCGCTATCGTTCGTTCCCACAACCTGCCGCACATGGGTCGGCAGATAGCGGATCGCAAAGCCGATCCGGCGCTTCGCCGACGGGTTGGGGTCGCTGCCATGGATCAGGCGGACGTGATGCAGCGACATCTCGCCGGGCTGAAGCTGCAGCATCACGGCTTTGCTCTCATCGACATCGACGGCGATCTCCTGCCCGCGCGTCAGCAGGTTGCCGGTGGCGAAGGTGTCGCGGTGTGCGATCTGCTCCAGCGTCTGAGTGTCGGGAACGACGCGCATGGCGCCATTCTCCGCGGTGCTCTCGGACAGCGCCACCCATGCGGTGACGATGTCGGCGGGGTCGAGCCCCCAATAGGTCGAGTCCTGGTGCCAGGAGACGAAACCGGGATCGTGAGCTTCCTTGATGAAGAAGGTGGAACTCCAGCAGAGGATATCAGGGCCGATCACGCTTTCGACCGCATCGAGAATGGCCGGATGGCGGATCAGGCCATCGAGCCAGGTGAACAGCAGATGGCTCTTGTGCCGCATCGATCCCTTGAGCAGGCCGTGTGCGGCCTCATGCTCCTCCAGTTTCCTGCGAATGCCTTCGACCTCGGCCGCCGACATGACCCTGATCGGCGCGTGATAGCCGTGCTCGCGGTAGTGATTGATCGCAGCTTCGGGCAGATGGGTCATGGTTTCCTCATTTCATATATGATTTCTTATTTGCATATATGAAATCAAATTTTTGACCCGAGTCAAGCCACGGGGTGGCGGTTCCGCGGGTTCGGATTGCGTCCGAATCGGGGCTAAATGCGCCGCCCAGAAAGCGGTTGCCAGCGGCGCCGGGCGACGAAAAGATGGAGTCAAACCGAAAAGGGGAGCGCTCCGCCATGCGTGTCAAAGACAAGGTCTGCGTCGTGACTGGAGCGGCTGGCGGCATCGGCGAGGCCGTGGCGCGGGCCTATGCCGAGGCCGGCGCCCGAGGTGTCGTCGTCGCCGATCTCAAGACCACGCGCGAGCGGCTTGCGAGCGTCGCCGGCGATATCGATGGGTTGGCGGTGACCGCCGATGTCGGTCTGGAAGAGGACGTCAAGGCGCTGGTCGCGGCGGCGGAAGCCAAATATGGCCCGGTCGACGTCCTCTTCTCCAATGCCGGGCTATCGCGCAAAGGACAGGAAGCCGCTTCTGATGCCGACTGGGACGTGAGCTGGCGCGTGCATGTGATGAGCCACGTGTTCGCGGCGCGGACGCTGGTCCCCGGCATGCTCGCACGCGGCTCCGGCTATCTCCTCAACACGGCGTCCGCCGCGGGTCTTCTGGCCTCGCTGAACTCGATGCCGTACGGCGTGACCAAGAACGCCGCGGTCGCGCTCGCCGAGCATCTTTCCATCCAGTATGGCGACCGCGGCATCCGCGTCTCCGTGCTGTGCCCGCAGTCGGTGCAGACCGGAATGACCACGCGGGGACCGAGCGCGGCGCGGGTCGATGGCGTGATGCAGCCGGCCGAAGTCGCGCGTATCGTGATCGAGGCGATGGAGGAGGAGCGCTTCCTGATCCTGTCGCACCCGCAGGTGCAGGAATACATGCAGCGGAAAGCCTCCAATCGCGACCGCTGGCTTGCCGGCATGCGCCGCCTGCGCGACCGCATCTACGGTGCGCCGTCTTCAGCGTGAGTGCCTCTGCCGTCATTGCGAGCGAAGCGAAGCAATCCATTGCGCCGCTTGCGGAGATATGGATTGCTTCGTCGCTGTCGCTCCTCGCGATGACGCACTTTACGGCGGCGCGAATTTCTCCAGCAAGCCCGTATAGTTCTTCGCGCCTGGAAACGCGTAGGCGCCGCGGCGCGAGGTCGTAAGCTTCAGCCCCACCAGCGCCTCGGCCTGTTTCACCGCCGCGGCGACGCCATCGATGACGGGCACGCCGAATGTTTGCGACAGTTTGGCCGCCAGATCGGCCATGCCTGCGCAGCCGAGCACGATCGCCTCAGCGCCGCGGTCCAGCGCCTGCTCGATTTCATTGCCGAGCTTTTCCTCCGCGCCCGAGCCTGGCTTCTCCAGATCGAGCACCGCGACATTGCACGCCGTCACCGCGACTCTTTCGGCAAATCCATAGCGGCGCACGAGCTCTTCCAGCGGCACCACCGAGCGCGGCAGCGTGGTGACGACCGCGATGCGCTTTGCGAGCTGGCCCGCGGTGACCAGCGCCGCCTCGCAAATGCCGACCACCGGAAATGGTGCCGCCGATCGCGCTGCATCCAATCCGGTGTCGTCGAAGCAGGCGATGATTCCGGCGTCAGCGTCCTTTGCGCTCAGTAGCGCCTGGATCAAGCCGGGGACCGCGAACGCTTCATCGTAATACCCTTCGATCGACACCGGTCCCATCGCCGAAGTAACGGCAGATATCTCGGTGCAGGGAGACGCTGCGGCGCGCGCCGCGGCGGCGATGGTCTCGGTCATCGTGACGGTGGTGTTGGGATTGACGATCAGGATTCTTGTCGGTGCCATGACGCCATCGTAGCGCGGATCAAGCGGCGTGGCAAAAATGGTCACGTCTGGTGACCTTCCTGAAAGGGGCTGTGGCTGTGCCGCAGCCGCTGTAGCATGCTCGGCACCACTTCCTCATGCCAAGTTGCACAGGGGTCCTAACCAAGGAGGACAGCCATGGTGACTTATGTCGTGCTGGCGAAGTTCACCGATCAGGGAATCCGCAGCGCCAAAGAGTCTCCGAAGCGAGCGGAAGCTTTCAAGGAAATGGCGAAGACGTTCGGCGTGAAGGTGAAAGAGCTCGTCTGGACCCAGGGTCGATATGACGTCGTGACCTTCATCGACGCGCCGGATGAATCATCCGCCATGTCGCTCAGCCTGAGCCTCGGCGCGCTCGGCAATGTTCGCAGCGAAACACTGCGCGCGTATTCGGCGGCTGAGATGATGAAGATCGTCAGCAATATGCTCTGACGACCGCTTCCAAGCGCGGCCGCCATCACAGCGGCTGCTCGGTCGGTGGCGGGCTGAGCGAAGCGGGTGCTGCGCAGCGACTTATTGTTGAGCCTGGCGCTCGAGCAGGTGATCCTTGACGAGGCGTACTGCGCCGCGCCGCCAGGAGTAGTCGGCGCCCATGCGGAGCCCGCTGTCGGCGCGCGAAATAGCGGCGCCGCTATGGGCGTCGCGGACTTGAAATCCGATCGTGTATTCGGTGCGGCTGACCCGCCTCACCACGCCGATCAGCGATTGATCCGCGCCCAGCTTCAGGGCGACGCCGGCCTCGCAGCCGCCGCAGTCGCGCAGCGTGTGTGTCTTGACGGCGTCCGCATTCGCATCGGTGATCTCGATCATGCGGTAGCGGCCCGATTGCGCGATCAGCTCGCGCACGCCATTGGTGACATCGGCCAGTTGTGCTGCATCCGAAGCCGCGACGCCGCTTGTCACAGCCGCCGCGGTGGTATCTTCCAGTTCGAACTCGAACACTGCAAGCGTGATCGGCGCGGACGCGACTGCCGGAGATGCGGGTAGCCGCGTCGCCAGCGCCGCGCGGATGTCCCGGGACAGGAAGCTCTCGGCGCGATCCCACGCCTCGTCATTGTCGCCGCGAAACGAGTAGCGCCTTTCGAACACCACCCGTTTGGTGCCGATGTCGATGACAACAGCGTTTGCCCACTGCACTAGGGTGCTCATCTTCTGAACAGCGCCGGTGATCAGGATATTGGCGCCGCCTTGCGCCGCGGCCTGCATGCGCTCAGCGGGCGTCGCCCGATCGTCCATCGAGGGCGGGATGAGGCGGTAGCGTGGGTCGGCCTCGACGCCTCGTCGCAACGCGGCCATGAAGGTCTGCAGCCGCTTTTGATGGGCGGCGGTCTGATCGGTGGGCTCGCCCGAGGTGTCGAGATAGCCGAAGTCTTCAACGGTGACGCCCAGGGTCTGGGCCGCAGGCCCGCTGGTGTCGGCACGGGCGGAACTGAAGCCCAGCAAGAGCGCAAGTAAGGCGACGGCGTGCAAGCCAACAGGGGACCGGTGCATCGGCGGACCTCTCAGTGATCATGCGGGCTTCCAGTCTGTGCCAACTAGATATGTCACCGAAGCCGACCTCCTCCCGACGCAGCCGGGAAAATTTCACGATGTCATTTTCGGGCGCGGGCAATGCTTTCCGCCGCTTCCATTCTGCCATTGATTGTATCGCCCCCGCTCGAAGATCGGGAGTCCAAATCATCCACGCGGCTGTATCCGCCGGTGTGGAAACCACAGGAGTTTCTTGCGGCACTGTCCTACGCCACGCCGCCGGCCCGGACATCGATCATGAACTCGCGGTCAGGGTTTCGCGGCGAGGGACTTCAAAGGATCGAATCCACCCACGCCACAAACGTATCGAGCACCTCGTCCATCACCTCGCGGTCGTTGCGGCCGGAGCGCGCCAGCACATGGAAGGAGTGATCGGCCTCTTTCACGAGATGCAACGTCGCCAATGATCCGAGTTGCTTGACCATCGGCTCGAGCAGCTTCAATTCCGCCAGGGCATCGCGCGTACCCTGCAGGAACAGCATCGGTATCTTGATGTCCGCAAGATGCTTTGCCCGCTCGCTGGACGGCTTCCCGGCGGGATGCAGCGGGAAGGCGAGAAACACCAGGCCGCGCACGCCGGCAAGCGGCTCGATTGCCTGCGCCTGTGAGGTCATCCGTCCGCCGAAGGATTTTCCGCCGGCGAAGATCGGCAGGCCGGCGCACCGCTGCGCGGCTTCCGCGACCGCGGCGCGCACGGCGGCATGCGCAATCGCCGGCGGATCGGGCCGCTTGCTGCCTTTGTCCATATAGGGGAACTGGTAACGCAACGTCGCGATGCCGCGCACGGCGAGTCCGGTGGCAATCACCTCCATCGAGGCATGCGTCATGCCGGCACCCGCGCCATGGGCAAACACGTAAGTGGCGCGCGCCTGTGGCGGACGCATCAGCAGCGCCGAGACCATGCCGGCATGGTCGACTTTGATCTTGAGCGATTGTGTGTCTGGGGCTTGCATCGTCCCACTCTGTGACGTTCTTTGGTTGGATCAGTCCTGCCGTATGTTCATTCACCTCTCCCGCTTGCGGGGGAGGTCGGCGCGTAAGCGCCGGGTGGGGGCTGTCTCCACTCAAAGAGTGTCAATCGCGGAGGCAGCCCCCACCCCAGCCCTCCCCCGCAAGCGGGAGAAGGAGCGCAGTTGTTACGTGGATGCAGCGCCGTCTCATCAGGCGCAGACCGCGCGAGTCAGCGCAAGCAGCACGTGCGACACGCCGCCACAAATCGTCCGCAAGACATCGGCGACAGATTGTGCGAAAAGCCGAAAATGCTGCATCATACGCCACTTATCGCGACCATTGTTGCAGGGCTTGTACTGGCTTTTGTGTTCGGTGCCTTGGCCCAGCGGTTCCGCCTACCACCGTTGGTCGGCTACCTGCTTGCGGGAGTTGCAGTCGGCCCCTTCACACCTGGATTTGTCGCCGACCAATCACTGGCAACGGAGCTGGCGGAACTGGGCATCATCCTGCTGATGTTCGGCGTGGGCCTGCATTTCTCCCTCAACGATCTCTTATCTGTCCGCGCCATCGCGCTGCCCGGTGCCGTCGTCCAGATTGTGGTTGCGACGCTGATGGGGCTCGGCCTCGCAGTCGCGATGGGATGGACGGTCGGAGCGGGCCTCGTATTCGGGCTGGCATTATCTGTCGCCAGCACCGTCGTGCTGCTTCGCGCGATGCAAGAGCGCCGGTTGATGGATACCGATCGTGGCAAGATCGCCGTCGGTTGGCTGATCGTGGAAGATTTGGCGATGGTGCTCGCACTCGTGCTGCTTCCGGCACTTGCGAGCGTGCTCGGCGGAAATGGCGATGCGCAGACCGTCGGTCCGCTCGCGGCGCGACTTGGCCTTGGCCTCACGGGCACGTTGTTGCTCACAGTCGCCAAGGTCGCCCTGTTCATCGTCCTCATGCTGGTGGTGGGACGCAGGCTCATTCCCTGGATCCTGCACTACGTTGCGCACACCGGCTCCCGCGAACTGTTTCGGCTAGCCGTGCTGGCGATCGCGCTTGGCGTTGCATTCGGCGCAACCAAGCTGTTCGACGTTTCGCTCGCGCTCGGCGCTTTCTTCGCCGGGATGATGCTGACGGAATCCCCGCTCAGCCAGCGCGCCGCGCAGGAATCGCTGCCGCTGCGGGACGCCTTTGCGGTGCTGTTCTTCGTGTCCGTCGGCATGCTGTTCGATCCGATGAGCGTCGTCCGTGAGCCGTGGCCGCTGATCGGCACGCTCTTTATCATTATCATCGGCAAGTCAGTGGCAGCCTTCCTGATCGTGTTGGCGTTCCGGCGCCCGATCTCCACGGCACTGACGATCTCTGCAAGTCTCGCCCAGATCGGAGAATTCTCCTTCATCCTGGCGGAGATTGGCGTTGTTTCCAATCTGCTCCCAAAGGAAGGTCGCGATCTGATCCTGGCCGGATCGATCCTCTCGATCATGCTCAATCCGCTGATCTTCGCCGCTGTCGACTGGCTGATACTTCGGCTCGATCAGGCGCGGGCATCACCAGAGACAGCCGCGCCTGTCACCCGCGAACCGATCTCGGTCACAAGCCTGAGCGGGCATGCGATCCTGGTCGGCTATGGTCGGGTCGGGAATATCGTCGGTGGCGCCATGAAGCAGGCTGGGCAGCCATTCCTCGTCATCGAGGACGCGGATGCGATCGTCACCGGACTCAAGCAGAAAAACATCGAGGCGATCATGGGCAATGCCGCCCGCGCCGACGTGCTTGCTGCCGCCAATCCGACCGCGGCCCGATACCTGGTGGTCGCGATTCCCGAGGCGTTCGAAGCCGGGCAGATCGTTCAGCAGGCGCGCGCCGCCAATCCGGAGATCCGGATCATCGCCCGCGCGCATTCGGACGCCGAGGTCGAGCATCTCACGCGATTGGGCGCCGATACCGTCATCATGGGCGAGCGCGAGATTGCACGGGCGATGATCGAAAGCCTGCAGCGTGAGCCGCAAATGCAGCAGGTGGAGCCGCAGGACGCCGCACTGTGATCGCTCTGCCCGGTGTGTTCCAAGAGCGCCAACAGATCGCCAGAGCGTTTTCGAGCGAAGTGGACACCAGAGCTTCGGTTCTGATTCAATCAGAACCGGGAATGCGCTAGTATGCCCCGTCTCGCGTAGGAACGCAGTCGACAGAAGAGGAACAGAATGAGTTCTCTGACGGAGCTGAAGCGGATCATCGAAACCGAATCCATCGACGGGATCCACTTGTTGGACTGTCCGCACGACAATCCGATCTGTTCGCTCTCATATGATGAAAGCATTCCCTGCATCGCGGTGGTGTGGCGGAAATACGCGACCAGCGCCCAGCTTCGCTTCGTTCATGAAATCATCCTTGGCATGCTCACGCAGCATGCCGCCGATAGGATCCTGGGAGATGATTCGGATTTGCCGATCGTCCACGCGGAAGACCAGAGGTGGATCGTGGAAGATTGGCTGCCGCGGGCGCGCGCGGCGGGTCTCAAGGCCGTCGCGACTGCCGTGTCGCTGACATTCTTCGGCAAGGTCTCGATCGGGACCATCCATTCGAAACTGGCCAAAGAGATTGCGATCAGGGATTTTCACAACATCCACTCAGCCCGCATGTGGCTCGGCAGCCTGGGTCCGCAGCAATTGGCATAGCCGCGCCGAGTTTCACCCGATCCGCCGCGCAGCGTCGCAACGCGCCCGCGAAGGTTCAGCGAAGCAGGACGATCTTCGCCTGTGGCTTGGCGTGTTCGTCGGCTGTTTTCGACGGCACCAGAAGCGGCGCATCCGCGCCACCGAGATTGCAGGCGATGTCGATGAAGCGCTGCATCAGCGGCGGCATGTCGCGATCGCGCATCGCGATCATGAGCCAGCTCTCGGCGTCTATGCCGGCGATCGGGCGGCTAGAGACGCCCGGTATCGCCATGCACGTATAGCACTCCGGCAGCACAGCAATGCCGAGCCCTGCGGAAACGAGGCCGAGCACGGTGTTGAGCTCGCGCGCTTCCTGCCCGATGCGCGGCGCGAATCCCGCCGCACCGCACAGCGTCATCAGATGTTCATGCATCCCGCAATTGACCACGGGCTCGACGCCGACAAACGGCTGATCGACCAACTCGGTCATCTCGACCGGCGCGGTCGACACGGCAAGCGGATGGGTCGAAGGAAAGAACAGCCGCGACCGGTCACGCCACAGCGGTACCAGCCTGACGTTCCGATTCTGCTGCAGCATGGCCGGCGGCCGTAGGATGCCGAAATCGATCTGGTCATCGGCGAGTGCCGCGAATTGCGAGCCGGTCCCCAAATGCTGCAATTCGATCTGCACGTCGGGATAGCGGCTGCGGAAGGCGCGCAGCATCTTCGCGAAGGCTTCGCGCATCGGGACCGAACTGGTGAAGGCGAGCCGGATGGTGCCCGCTTCGCCGCGGCCGGCGCGGCGCACCGCCTCGGTAGTCTGTTCGAGCAGCTTCACCGCGCGCCGCGCATTGTCGAGTAACACCTCGCCGGCCGGGGTGAGTTCGACCCTGTGCCGATCACGGCTGAACAGGATTGTTCCCACTTCGGCCTCGATCGCCTTGATCTGGATGCTGAGCGGCGGCTGGCTGATGTTCAGCCGTCTGGCGGCGCGGCTGAAGCTGAGCTCTTCGGCCACCGCAATGAAATAGCGAAGCTGGCGATAATCCATGTTCTTATAGTCAAAACGTATAGCCGGGCTGTCAATATCATATTGGACGGAATAGCCGCTGGCGCCTACACCGACGGCAAGCACGAGAGGAACCGGCGCTACGCCGGAGCGAAAAAGGGAGGCGAGGCGTGATTGGATTCCAGATCTGCAAACGCACGCGCAAGGTCGATGCGGAGACGGTGGCGAAATTTCGCGAGCTGCCGGTCGCCAATATCAGTGACTCGATGTCGCGGATGACCGCGGGCGGCGCGACGCTGCGGCCGATCCATAAGGAGGGCGTGCTCGCCGGCCCGGCCTTCACGGTCAAGACGCGTCCCGGCGACAATCTGATGGTGCACAAGGCGATCGACATCGCCGAGCCCGGTGATGTCATCGTGGTCGACGGCGGCGGCGATCTCACCAATTCGCTGATCGGCGAGATGATGGCAGCGCAGGCCGAGCGACGCGGTATCGCCGGCATTGTGATCTATGGCGCGATCCGCGACTACGACACGCTCCACGCCGGCACGTTCCCGGTCTATGCCGCCGGCGTCACCCATCGCGGCCCCTACAAGGATGGCCCCGGCGAGATCAACGTGCCGATCGCGATCGACAGCATGGTGATCGCGCCGGGCGATCTCATCGTTGGCGACGGCGATGGCATCGTCTGCGTGCCCTTCGATGTCACGGCCGAGGTGCTGAAGGCGACCGAGGCTAAGCACGAGGCCGAGATCAAGCAGCTCACCTTGATCAAGGAAGGCAAGCTCGACCGCTCCTGGGTCGACGCCACGCTGACCCGGCTCGGATGCAAGATTCACAATTGATCGCGACGTTGGCAAGGGAGTATGCCGTGTTTGCTTTTTCCGGATCGGTCCACCCGAACGGCTGTTCGTGTTGCGGCCCGCAAGCTTTCCAAAGCGTAATGGCTTCGGGCAGGCCTTCTTCCGTTTCGCCGCCGACCAATATCGAGGCGACGGAAGGGCTCCGCCGCGCGCGGGCGTCAGGCGGACCGATCATCGACTGCCACGGCCATTACACCACGGAGCCGCAGGCGCTGCTCGACTGGCGCAAGCGACAGATTGCGGCGATCGGCGATCGCTCTCAGATGCCATCGGTGGACGCGCTCAAGGTCAGCGACGACGAACTCCGACAATCGGTCGAGGGCGCGCAATTGCGGCTGCAGCGCGAGCGCGGCACGTCGGTGACCTTGTTCTCGCCGCGCGCCTCCGGCATGAGCCATCACATTGGCGATGCCGCGGTCAGCGAAGCCTGGTCGCGGGTTTCGAACGACCTGATCTACCGGCTGACAAAGCTCTATCCGAAGAATTTCATCGGCGTGTGCCAGTTGCCGCAGTCGCCCGGCGTCGAACCGAAGGACTGCATCGGCGAACTGACGCGTTGCATCGAGGAACTCGGATTCGTCGGATGCAACCTGAACCCCGACCCGAGCGGCGGCTACTGGAGGGATCCGCCGCTGACCGACCGCTGGTGGTATCCGCTGTATGAGAAGATGGTCGAGCTCGACGTGCCCGCGATGATCCATGTCAGCGCCGCCGCCAATCCGGTCTTCCACACCACCGGCAGCCACTACATCAATGGCGACACCACCGCCTTCATGCAGTTCCTGATGTCGGACCTGTTCAAGGACTTTCCGACGCTGAAGCTGATCATCCCGCATGGCGGCGGTGCCATTCCCTATCATTGGGGGCGTTACCGCGGCATCGCGCAGGACCAGAAGCGGCCGCCGCTCTCCGAGAGCGTATTGAAGAACGTATTCTTCGACACCTGCGTCTATCATCAGCCCGGCATCGATCTGCTGACGAAAGTGATCCCGGCGGAGAACATCCTGTTTGCTTCAGAGATGGTCGGCGCGGTGAAAGGCATCGATCCCCAGACCGGCTTCAATTACGACGATACCCGGCGCTACATAGATGGTTCGACGCTGCTAAGCGCGGACGAGAAGCGCGCGATCTTCGCCGGCAACGCGCGGCGCGTGTACAGCCGCATTCCTGCTGACATCTTTGTTTGAAGGGAGTGGCTGCCTTGATCACGGACTCGCAGGTTCATCTCTGGGAAGCGCATCGGGCCGATCGGCCCTGGCCGGCCGAGCAGGTCGGCAAGCCGTCCTTCGTCGCGGTCCCCGGCGCGCGGCCGCATCGCCCCGAGCCGCTCGGCGCGGATGAATTGATCGGGATGATGAACCAGACCGGTGTCGATCGCGCCGTGATCGTGCCGCCATCGCCGGTCGGCGATTCCAACGATACGGCGCTCGAAGCGGCGCAGCGGTTTCCTGAGCGGTTCGCGGTGATGGGCCGTTTCAATCCGGATGAGGCCGGCGCGCGCGAGCGCTTGCAGACCTGGCTCGACCAACCGGGGATGCTCGGCATCCGCATGACCTTCTACAAGCCGCGATGGGCGCGCTGGCTCGTGCCCGGCACCATCGAATGGTTCTGGTCGGACTGCGAGCGATTGGGAATTCCGCTGATGGCGCTGGCGCCCGGCATGCTCAAGGAGATCGCCGCGCTGGCGGAGCGCTATCCCGGCCTCACCATCATCCTCGATCACATGGCGCGGCAGAGCGCGCTGCGTGATGAAGCCTGTTTCGCCGATCTCGACGAACTGCTCGCGCTGGCGCGGTATCCGAACATCGCGATCAAGGCGAGCTCGCTGCCCTGCTACACCGAGAGCTCCTATCCATTCGCCAGCCTGGAGCCCTATCTGCGCCGAACCTTCGAGGCATTCGGCGCCGATCGCATCATGTGGGGCTCCGATCTCACGCGCCTGCCGTGCTCTTATCTCGAATGTCTCGACCACCTGCGGCGCGAACTTCCGTTCCCGACCGAGGACGATCGCAGGCTTGTTCTCGGCGGCACCGCCGCGGCGCTGCTGCGCTGGCCGGAGACGGGCGGCGCCGTCAAACCAGCAACATCGAACGAGGCACGCCCGTGACCGATCAGATCAACCGACGCACCATCCTGTCGCTGCTTGCCGGCGCTACGCTGCTTCCCGGCCTGCCCAGGATGGCTCTGGCGGCCGGCTATCCCGAACGCCCGATCCATGTCGCAGTGCCGTTCTCGGCGGGCGGCGCGGTCGACATCGTCGCGCGCACCGTGATGCAGCAGGCTGGTCCGCAACTCGGCCAGCCGATCGTGATCGAGAACCGGCCCGGCGCCAGCGGCAACATCGCGACCGCCTTCGTCGCCAAGTCCGATCCCGACGGCTACAACGTGCTGATCGCCGCCAACAATCTCGCGACCAACGAATCGCTGTTCGACAGCCTGCCCTTCAACGCGCAGAAAGACCTCGAGCCGGTCGCGCTGGTCGGCTATTCGCCCTTGATCCTGGTGGTGCAGCCGCAATTCGAGGCCAAGACCGTCAAGGACCTCGTCGACATGGCCAAGGCGTCGCCGGACAAGCTCACCTTTGCTTCCGCCGGCACCGGCACCTCGGGCCATCTTGCGGCGGAGATCTTCAAGCAGGTGACCGGCATCCGGGCGCTACACGTGCCATATAAGGGCGGCGCACAGGCGATGGTCGATATCATCGCCGGCCGCGTTTCCTTCATGTTCGTCGATCCCGTGCAGGGCATGCCGCAGATCCGCGGTAGCCAGCTCCGGCCGGTCGCAGTCAGCTCGTGCGAGCGGCTGGTGCTGTTGCCGGAGGTCCCGACGGTCACCGAGGCTGGTTTCCCCGGCATCGAGGCCACCGTCTGGTGGGGCTTCCTGGTTCCGGCCCGCACGCCGAAGGAGATCGTGGCGCGGCTGAACAAGGAGATCGACCTTGCGCTTGGCGATCAGAAAGTGAAGGACAGCCTTCGCGAGATGGGCGCCGTGGTCAAAGGCGGCACGCCCGAGGATTTCCGCGCCTTCATCAGGTCCGAGACGGAGCGCTGGGGCAACATCATCCGCACGGCCAAGATCAAGGCGGAGTGAATCGCTAGCGTTGGAAACGCGCTCGGTCTCACCTCGCTCCGCTTGCGGGGAGATGTCGAAATTCAAGCGCAGCTTGGATTTCGGGTGAGGGGGACTCTCCGCAAGCTCATCTCTCACCGTGTTTGCGGAAACAGCCCCTCACCCCAACCCTCTCCCCGTAAGAACGGGGAGAGGGAGAACTGCTGCCGTCGCTCAGCAGCCGCGGCAGATGCTGCGCAGACTTTTGTAGACCTCTTCGTCATCACGCCGCATCGGCTGCAGCGCTTCCATCGGCTTGCTCTCGTAGGTCGGCTCCGGCTTGCGCCTCGCCGCCAGCGCCGCGGCCTGGCGCTCGTAGTAGGCTTCCCGCTCGGCCTTGGCCTGAATGAACCGGCATTGCTCGATTGCTGCCGAAGCGGGGGCGACGCCGGCCGTGAGGCCAAGGGTTATGAGGATGAGGAGTTTCAATCGTGCCCGTCCTTTGCTGGCTCTTTGTTTCAGTTCCGTGGGGTGGGAGCAACATCAACTTTGCGCGCGAGCCATTTCCTGACCGGGCTTTCTTTGCTAGCCCCTTGTTGCGATAACAAATCCTTCAGCCCGCAACCATGGCGGGCCACTTCCGGGAAGCAAACGTGCCAAAGACCATCGAAGAACCCGCACGGCGCGTGCCGATCTATGGCGAATATGAGGTTGCGGTGCTCGGCGGCGGGCCAGCCGGGATTGCGGCCGCGGTTGCCGCGGCGCGTGCCGGACGGCGCACGCTCCTGATCGAACGCTACGGCTTTCTCGGCGGCATGGGAACGGCCGCCGGCGTCACGAATTTTTGCGGGCTCCATGCCAATGTCTACGGCCAAGCGCATCGGGTGGTGCAGGGCATCGCCTCCGATTTGCTCGAGCGCATCGATCGCCTCGGCGGATTGAACAAGCCGCATCTGATCCTCGGCAAGATCCTGGCGCAGGCCTATGACACTGCGGCCTACAAGATTGCGGCCGATGATCTGTTGGCGAGCCACAAGGTCGACATCCTCTTCCATGCGCTCGGCGCCGGCGTGGTGATGGATGATGAGCAGCGCATCGGCGCACTGATGGTGGAGATCAAGGCCGGCCGTCAGGCGGTGCTGGCAAATATCTTCATCGATTGCTCCGGCGATGGCGATCTCGCCGCCTGGGCCGGCGCGCCGTACGAGGTCGGCGACAATGCCGGCAGCATGCTGTACCCGTCGATGATGTTCCGCCTCAACGGCATCGATCCCGATAGAGCCGGCGACGCGTGGCGGACGATTCCGGCGCTGATGGAAAAGGCGGAAGCTGCCGGTAGTCACAAGTTTCCGCGCAAGGCTGCGATCGTGCGGCCGCAGCGCTCGCCGGTCGAATGGCGGGTGAACTTCACCCAGCTCGCGCGAGCGGACGGCACCGCTGTCAATGGCCTGGAACCCAACGACCTCACCCGCGGCGAGATCGACGGCCGCCGCCAGGCGATCCAGGCGTTCGAATTTCTGCGCACGGTGCCCGGCTTCGAGAACTCCTACATCGTCGACCTGCCGCCGCAGCTCGGCATCCGCGAGACCAGGCGCGTGGTCGGCGGCTACCAGCTCAGCGGCGAGGACGTGCTCGGCTGCGCGTCATTCGAGGACTCCATCGGCGTCAATGGTTGGCCGATCGAGGCGCATGTCGCCGGCGATGTCATCTTCAAGTTCCCACCGATCCCGGAATCGCGCGGCTTCAACGAACTGCCCTATCGCATGCTGCTGCCCCAGCGCGTCGACAATCTCCTGATCGCCGGACGCTGCGCCTCGATGACCCATGAGGGACAGTCGGCGGCGCGGGTCTCCGGCGCCTGTTTTGCGATGGGGGAAGCAGCGGGCTCGGCCGCCGCGCTCGCGCTGAGGGGCAATACGATTCCACGCGACATCGCTGTCGAAAAGCTGCAACAAGGGTTGAAAGAGCAGGGCGCCTTCATCGGGCGCGACCAGGAAGTCCCTGCCGGATTGTGAGGAGGAGGCGGATGAAGGGTTTTGCGCGGCTCGCGCTCGTGGGCCTGCTGGCGCTGACGGCAAGCGGGATCGCGCGCGCCGATGAGATGCTGAAAGCCAAGATCGGCGTGCTCAGGCTATCGTCCTCGGCGCCGGTGTTCATCGCGCAGGACAAGGGCTATTTCCGTGAGGCGGGGCTTGATGTCGAACTGAAATTCTTCGACGCCGCGCAGCCGATCGCGGTCGCCACCACCTCGGGCGACGTCGATTTCGGTGTCACCGCCTTCACGGCCGGGCTCTACAATCTCGCCGGCAAAGGCACGCTGAAGGTGATCGGCGGCATGAGCCGTGAGAAGGCCGGCTATCCCCTGATCGGCTATTTCGCCAGCAACAATGCGTATGCGGCTGGGCTGAAGACGCCGAAGGATCTTGCGGGCAAGCGCGTGGCGGTGACGCAGGTCGGCTCCAGCTTTCATTATTCGCTCGGCCTGCTCGCCGACAAATATGGCTTCAAGCTTTCGGACGTGAAGGTGGTGCCGCTGCAGTCGCTCTCGAACGCGGCCGCCGCGCTGAAGGGAGAAACCGTCGATGCCGCGCTGCTGCCGGCCCCGACCGCACGTCCGCTGATCGAGACCGGCGGTGCGAAGCTGCTCGGTTGGGTCGGCGACCAGACGCCGTGGCAGCTTGGCGCGGTCTTCGGCTCGCCCAGGACGCTCGCGAATAAGGCGCTGGTGTCGAGGCTACTCGCCGCTCTAGTGAAGGCCGATCGCGAATATCACGACGTGATCCTCGCCGCGATGAAAGACGGCAAGTCGCCGATCGACGAGAAGACAAGGCCGCTGCTCGAGATCATCGCCAAGTACACCAATCTTCCGCTCGAGCAGGTGGTCGGCAATTGCGCCTATATCGATCCCGACGGCAAGCTCGACGTCAAGAACGTCGCCAACCAGATTTCCTGGCTGCAGCAGCAGGGTTTCGTCGACAAGGGCTTTGACGCGGATGCGGTCATAGCGAAGGAATATGTGAAGCCGGATTGAGGGTCTACACCGTGGCCTCATGGTTCGAGACGCCGCGTTGCGGTTCCTCACCATGAGGGGAGATATTCGCCCACGGGCACGAAACTATCCCCTCATGGTGAGGAGCGCGGCTCTGCCGTGCGTCTCGAACCATGAGGCCCCACCGCCTCCGCGATGGACCAAGACTGGAAGAACAAATGGACCTGATCGCCGACCATATCAGTCACCGGTTTGACGCCCTCGACGTGCTCGACGACGTCTCGTTCACGGTGCGCGCGGGCGAAGTAGTCGCGATCGTCGGACCTTCCGGATGCGGCAAGAGCACGCTGCTCTCGATCCTCGGCGGCCTATTGCGGCCCTTCGGCGGCGCGGCCGAACTGCGTGGCGCGCCGCCGAAGGACAGCGTCAATCCGCTGACTTTCGTGTTCCAAGACTTTGCACTGCTGCCCTGGTGCACGGTGGAGGAAAACGTCGCGTTCCCGCTTGAGCATACCGCGCTAACCGCAGCCGAGCGCCGTGGCATTGTCGACGACGCGTTGCGTCGCACCGGGCTGTCGGATTTTTGTGGCGCCTATCCGAAGCAGCTTTCCGGCGGCATGCGCCAGCGCGTCGGCATTGCGCGGGCGCTGGCCGTGAAGCCGGCGATCCTTTTGATGGACGAGCCGCTGTCGGCGCTGGATTCGCAGACGCGCGAACTCCTGATGGAGGATTTCGTCCGGCTGCTTGCCGATGGTGCGATGGGCGCGGTCTATGTCACGCATAATCTGGAGGAAGCGGTGCGGCTTGCCGACCGCATCGTGGTGCTGTCGCGCCGGCCCGGGCGTATCCGAAAAGTCGTGCCTATTGCGATGACGCGCAGCGAGCGCGGCGACAGGAGCGCGCGCGAGAAGCTGCTGGCGCTGCAGGACGAGCTGTGGTCGCTGATCCGCGAGGAGGCGATCGACGCCGAGCGCGAGGTCCAGCATGCTTGAGCGCGCGCCAGCAGAGACGCCGTCGGACATCGACGCGAAGCCGCGGCCGGTCGAGTTTCGCGGCGCTGGCTTCACGCCGAGCACGGGCCGCGCCTCCGGCTGGATCGCGCTCGCGCTAGTCATTGCGCTCTGGCAACTCGCGGGCAGCGCCGGATGGGTCAATCCGCTGTTCCTGCCGGCGCCGTCGGCGATCGTGGTCGCGACCTACAAGCTCGCGTTATCAGGCGCGCTCTGGCAGCATCTTGGCTGGTCGGTGATGCGGATCGGCACCGGCTGGCTGCTCGGCACGGTGGCCGGCGTCATCGTTGGTTTTGCGATCGGCCTGTCGACGCTGGCGCGCGGCGTCGGCATCACCTTCATCTCGGCGCTGTTTCCGATCCCGAAGATCGCGCTGCTGCCGCTGTTGATCCTCTGGCTCGGGATCGGGGAGGAGCCGAAGATTGCCACCATCGCATTGGGCGTGTTCTTCTCCACCGCGATTTCAGTCTATAGCGGCGTCGATGCAGTGCCGCGCAATTTGATCCGCATGGCGCAAAGCTTCAACGTGCCGTTCCATGCCATCGTGCGCCGCGTGATCTGGCCGGGGGCTTTGCCCTCAATCCTGGCCGGCTTCCGTATCACCGCTTCGGTTGCGCTGCTGTTGGTGGTGAGTGCGGAGATGATCGGCGCGCAATATGGCATCGGCGCCTTCGTGCTGCAGGCCGGCAATCTGATGCAGACCGATCAGCTGCTCGCCGGCGTCGTGATCCTGTCGCTGTTCGGGCTAGCGGTCGGGAAGCTGATTAATTTCCTTGAGACGAAGCTACTCCACTGGCGGTGATGCCCTCGCCGTCATTCCGGGATGGTCCGAAGGACCAGACCCGGAATCTCGAGATTCCGGGTTCGATGCTTCGCATCGCCCCGGAATGACGAATTCAATCGTCACGCATTCCCGCGGTCTTCGCGGAACAGATCGAGCTTTTGCTGCACCGGGCGATCGGAGAAGCTGAACAGCACCGAATCCACATCCGCCTCATGCGTGACCCAGTGCCAGCTCGGGACCACGAACAGGTCGCGCGGGCCCCATTCAAAAGTCTGCTCGCCGATCCGGGTGCGGCCCTTGCCCTCGATCGCCGCGAATACGGTGGCGTCTGTTGAGCGATAGCGCGCGGTCTTGAAACCCTTGGGGACGAGCTGGATGAAAGTGCCGATCGTCGGCATCGCGTAATCGCCGGTCTCGGGGTTGGAGAACTTCAGCTTCAAGCCGTGGCAGGAGTCCCATTCATCGCGCGCCTTGGCCTGCTCCAGCGCCTCGCGGGTGTAGCTGTAGGGATAGTTGAAGATCGGTGACGTCTTCGACGCGCGCTTCTGATCGACCGGCAGCAGATTGTGACCATAGCGCGCAAAGCTGTCGCCGGCAGGCTTTGTAATTTGTTGTTGGTCCTCCTTCGCGCCTTCAGCGAACGAAGCGTCGAAGAACTGCACCATGGGGATATCGAGCCCATCGAGCCAGAACATCGGCTCGCTAGTTTCGTTGGAATGGTCGTGCCACGTCATCGACGGCGTGATCACGAAGTCGCCGGGTGACATCGCGGTGCGCTCGCCGTCGACGGACGTATAGGCACCCTTGCCCTCGAGCACGAAGCGCAGCGCCGACTGGCTGTGGCGGTGGGCCGGGGCGATGTCGCCGGGCACCACCATCTGGACGCCGGCAAACAGCGACGTCGTGATCTTCGATTGCCCGCGCAGGCCGGGATTTTCCAAAACCAGCACCCGCCGCTCGGCTTCTTTGGCCGTAATCAGCTTGCCCGCCTCGTTCATATAGTCGCGGATCTGGTCGAACTTCCAGAGGTGCGGCCGGCAGGCGCTCCTCGGCTCCGGCGTGATCAGATCGTTCATCACGTTCCAGAGCGCAGAAAGATTTTCGCCGTCGATCTTCTTGTAGAACGCCTCGCGCTCCGGCGTCTTTTGCACGGCTTCCATGGCAGGCCTCCCGTCCATTTCTATCTTGTTCGCCGATTGACAGCATACTGACAATATGGCTAGCGTCAACTTTAAGCAAAGTCAGAAAAGACGAGGGAGGTTCCGATGAAGCTGCACGGCTATTTCCGCAGCAGCGCGGCCTATCGGGTGCGGATCGCGCTGAACCTGAAGGGGCTCACCGTCGAGCATCTGCCGCATCACCTTCGCAAAGGCGAACAATGTGCGCCGGCGTATCTCGCGATCAATCCGCAAGGGCTGGTGCCGACCTTGGAAAGCGACGCAGGCGCGATCCTGACCCAGTCGCTCGCCATCATCGAATGGCTCGACGAGATCCATCCCGAACCGCCACTATTGCCGAAGGATTCGCTGCAGCGCGCAAAAGTCCGCGCCTTCGCGCAGGCCATCGCCTGCGACACTCATCCCGTGCAGAATCTGAAGGTGCTGGCGCGATTGCGGCAGCTTGGCCTGCCGGAAGAAAAGGTGACGGAGTGGGCCGCCTGGGCAAACCGCGAGGGGCTTTCGGCCTGCGAAATATTGGCTGCGGGCGAAGCCGGACCGTTCTGCTTTGGTGCCGCTCCGACGCTGGCCGACCTCTGCCTGGTGCCGCAGCTTGCCAATGCGCGGCGCTTCGGCGTCGATGTCGCCGCGTTTCCGCGGCTGCTCAAGGCCGAAGCCGCGGCCAAGGAAATGAGGGCGTTTTCCGACGCCGCCCCGGACAAGCAAGTCGATGCCGAATAACAAGCGGACCCCTGTTACCATGGATGCGGTCTATACCGCGCCCGGCTATCTGTTCCGGCGGATGCAGCAGATCGCGGTCTCGATTTTCGTCGAGGAGTGCAGGGCGTTCGACCTGACGCCGGTGCAGTATGCCTCGCTGATCGCGATCCAGACCCATCCCGGCATCGATGCGACTCGGCTGTCGGCCGTGATCGCGTTCGACCGCTCCACGCTCGGCAACGTGATCGAACGGTTGCAGAGCAAGGGCCTGATCGAGCGCAAGCCCGGTTCCGAGGACAAGCGTGTCAAGCTGCTCACCATCACCAAACAGGGCGCGGCGCTGCTGCGCGAGATCATGCCGTCTGTCGAACGCGCGCAGGCGCGGATGCTGCAACCGCTCAAGCCCGCGGACCGCAAGACGCTGATGGAGCTGCTCGCGCAACTCGTCGATCTCAACAACGAAGCCTCGCGCGTGCCACTACGCGCCGAGGACGCCCTCGAACATCTCGGGAAATCGGGCTGATGGCAAAGGACAAGCTGCCGGTCCTGATCGCAGGTGGCGGCATCGGTGGCCTTGCGGCGGCGCTCGGGCTTGGGCAGAAGGGCATCCGCTCAACTCTGTTGGAAAAATCCGCCACGCTCGGCAAGATCGGCGCGGGTATCCAGCTCGGTCCGAACGCGTTCCATGCCTTCGATTATCTCGGCGTCGGCGAGGCCGCGCGCCGCATGGCCGTCTATATCGACCAGCTCCGCCTGATGGATGCTCTCACCGCCGAAGAGATTACCCATGTTGACCTGCGCGAGCCGTTTCGAACCAGGTTCGGCAATCCCTATGCCGTGGTGCATCGCGGCGATCTCCACGGTGTGTTCCTGCGCGCCTGCCGCGAGCATGAGTTGATCGAGCTGCGCGTCAGCAGCGAGGTGACCGGCTATGAGCAGGACGGCGCCTCGGTCACGGCGCAACTCGCCAATGGCGAGCACGTCACGGGTCGGCTCCTGATCGGCGCGGATGGCCTATGGTCGAATATCCGCAAGCAGGTCATGTCAGATGGGCCGCCGCGGGTGTCCGGCCATACCACCTACCGTTCGGTGATCCCGACCGAAGAGATGCCGGAGGATCTGCGCTGGAACGCGGCGACGTTGTGGGCCGGGCCGAAGTGCCACATCGTGCATTATCCGCTGTCCGACTGGAAAGTGTTCAACCTCGTCGTCACCTACCACAACGACGCGCCGGAGCCGGTCGCGGGAAAGCCGGTTAGCGATGAAGAGGTGATGCAGGGCTTTCGACACGTACATGCGCGTGCGCAAAGCATCATCCGCCACGGCAGGAACTGGCGGCTGTGGGTGTTGTGCGATCGCGATCCGAACGAGCGCTGGGTCGACGGCCGCGTCGCGCTGCTCGGCGATGCCGCGCATCCGATGCTGCAATATTTTGCGCAAGGCGCCTGCCAGGCCATGGAGGATGCGGTGTGCCTGTCGCACATGCTGTCGCATCATGACGATCACGCCGTGGCGCTGGAGCATTATCGCGCGCAACGCTTCCCGCGCACCGCGCAGGTGCAATTGTGGTCGCGCGCGATCGGCGAGCACATCTATCACCCCGCCGGCGACCACGCCCGCCTCCGCAACGCCATCATGGGCGCGAAGACCTCGGAGGATTACTACCGCGATCTAGCGTGGCTCTATGGTGGCACGGGGTTGAACGCGTAAGGTCTCTCGCCTCACACTCCGCCGTCGTCCCGGGCGTGCGCGCCGCGGCGAAGCCCTTGGGCGAAGCCGGGACCCGGGACCCATAACCACGAAATGTTGCTGTGGCGCGATATCCGCACGGCAACCCCCCACCTCTCCCCTTGTGGGAGAGGTCGGAATCCAAGCGCAGCTTGGATTCCGGGTGAGGGGTATGCCTCCGCGAGTCGTGGTCCCTCGAACCACCGCGACCCCTCACCCGGATCGCATTCCGCTTCGCTGCATGTGCCATAGCCGAAGCTTCGCTTCGGCGTCCACTTAAGAACGGCCGCCGACGCGGCCTACGCCTCTCCCACAAGGGGAGAGGCGGGGCAGCAGCGCAAGCGGATGTCACATCCTCATCACCGCCTGCCGGTCGATCTTGCCCGTTCCGGTCTTCGGCAGTTCGTCGGTGAATTTGATCTCGCGCGGGTACTTGTAGGGCAGCAGTTTTGCCTTGACGTAATCCTGCAGCCGCTTCGCTGCCTCTTCCGCATTGAACGCGCTGTCGTTCATCACCACGACCGCCTTCAGTGTCATGCGCCTATCAGGCAGTTCGGCGGCGAAGACGGCGCATTCGCGGACATCGGGGTGATCGGCGAGGCAGAGCTCGACCTCCAGCGGGTAGACCCATTGACCTGATATCTTGATCAGGTCGTCGGCGCGGCCGCGGAAGAAGTGGAAGCCGTCGCTATCGCGGACGAAGCGGTCGCCGGTATAGATCCAGCCGCCCTCGCGCACGGTCTCGGCGGTCTTGTCGGGACGGTTCCAGTAGAGCGGCGTGTTGGAATCGCCGCGCACCCACAAAATGCCTTCCTCGTTGTCGGCGACCTCGCGGCCGTCCTTGTCGCGCAGCAGGATCTCGTAGCCGGGCACGCGCAGGCCGGCGGCACCAAGCTTCTTCCTGTCCGCGCGGTTGCAGAGATAGATGTGGAGCACCTCGGTCGAGCCGAGGCCTTCGATGATCTCGAGCCCGGTCAACGCCTTCCAGCCGTTGAAGACCTCCGCCGAGAGCACTTCCGCAGCCGAGATCGCCATGCGCAGCGACGAGAAATTCACCCCTTTCGCACCGTCGGCCTTGGTCAGCGAGGTGTAGAGCGTCGGCAGGCCGAAGAACACGGTCGGCCGATACTGCTCGATCGCCGCGAAGATCGATGCCGGCTTTGGCTGGCCGGGCAACAGCAGCGTGGCAGCGCCGACCGAGAACGGGAAGGTGATGGAATTGCCGAAGCCATAGGCGAAGAAGATCTTCGGCACCGAGAAGCAGATATCGCCTGATGTCAGCTTCAGCACATTGCGCGAAAACGCCTGCTCGCTATAGGCCATGTCGTGGTGCAGATGCACGATGCCCTTGGGCCGGCCGGTCGAGCCGGAGGAGTACATCCAGAACGCCATCTCGTTGCGGTGGGTGTCGGCTGCGGCGAGCTCGGTGGAAAAGCGCAGCAGCCATTCATCGGCCAGGAGCGCCTGTGGCACGGCATGGCCGCCGGCCGCGCCGTTGACCACGATCAACGCTTGCAGCGGCGTGTCCTTGCAGGCCTCAGTGGTGAAGCGCGAGCAGAATTCGGCGTCGGCCACCGCGACCGTTGCACCCGAATCCGAAAGATAGAACTGCAAGAGGTCCGGCGGCGTCAGCGTGTTGATGAGAAGCGGCACGAAGCCGGCGCTGACAGCACCGAAGAACGCCGCCGGATATGCCGGTGTGTTGTCGAGGAACAGCAGGATGCGATCGCCGCGGCGCAGCCCCAGCGAGGCAAAGCCGTGGCCCCAGCGCGCCACCTCGGCGCACAGCTCGCGGTAGGTCCGCTTTCCCGCGGGGCCGGTCAGCGCCGTCAGGTCACCGCGGCCTTCCGCGAGATTGTCGAACAGGATGCGGCTTGCGTTGTAGCGCTCGGGCAGCTCAAAGCCGATCTCGCGCGCGCCTGGGCTGTCAGGCGGTACCTGGTCTGCGATCTCGTTCATGGCTTGCTCCTCGACGCCTCGTAGCCTGCCATGAAGCTCGGCGACATCGCGCGCAGCCGCGCATCGTCGATCCGTCCCGAACGGGTGATGTAGCTATAGGCAAAATCCATCAGCTCGAGCTTCATGTGCTCGGGGAATTTTTCGTACCATTCGCCGCTGGTGCGTGCCGCGGTCACCAGCTTCTTCACAATCGGCTTGCGTTCGGCCTCATAGCGGCAGAGGGCGGTGGCGACATGCGCCTCGGCTTCGAGCGCCTTCGTCAGCGCGATCGCGTCCTCGATCGCAAGACGGGTGCCGGAGCCAATCGAGAAATGCGCCGAGTGCAGGGCGTCGCCGATCAGCACCATGTTCCTGAATGACCAGTGCTCGTTCCAGATCCAGGGGAAATTGCGCCACGCCGACTTGTTCGAGATCAGCGGCTGCCCGCCAAGCGTCTCGGCAAACACCTCCTCGCAGACGGCCTTGGATTGCTCGGCATCCTTGCTGGCAAAGCCGTAGGCCTGCCAGGTTGCGCGGTCGCACTCGACCAGGAACGTGCTCATGGTAGGTGAATAGCGATAGTGGTGGGCGTTGAAGGCCCCGCGTTCGGTCTTGACGAAGGTCTGCGACAGCGTCTCGAACCGCCTCGGCGTGCCGTACCAGGCGAACTTGTTGGACGAATAGGACAGCGAGGTTCCGAAATCGCCCTCGAAGCTCCGGCGCACCAGCGAGTTCAGCCCGTCCGCGGCGACGATCAGGTCATAGCCTTGTTGGAGTCCTTGGAGCGCGTCGACTGACTGGATTGCCCTGTCGAATTGCGTGACGACGCCGACCGCGCGGACGCGCTCCTGCAGCAGGGAGAGCAGCGCAAGCCGCCCGATCGAGGAGAAACCGACGCCATCGATCTCGATGCTCTCCCCGTGCAGGTTGAGCGTGATGTTCTTCCAGCCCTCCATGTTCGGCGCGATGGCGTCGACCGTCTCAGGATCGTCGGCGCGCAGGAATTCCAGCGCCTGGTCCGAGAACACGACGCCGAAGCCCCAGGTCGCGCCGGCGGGGTTCTGCTCGAACAATTCGACGACGGCATCCGGATGTCGTCGCTTCCAGAGATAGGCGAAATAGAGGCCGCCGGGACCTCCGCCGATCACGGCGATACGCACGATGCTCCTCCTAATTGACAGTGTACTTACGATTTTGCGCTTAGACTATCCGCGACACGGGCGCGGCGCCACCGGAAAGTTGGCTCATCGCGCCGCGAACTGTTCCAGCACTTCCTTGCAGGCGGGCGACAGCGACGCGGCATTGGAGGCCAGGCACTGCACGATCCGGCCGCCGCCGGGTGCAACACCGCCGCACAGCGAACGTACGTCGGCGCCACAGGCCGACCGCGCGACGAACAGTTCTTCGCGCGGACGCAAGGGCCGCAGCACAATTGCCGAGGGTGCCGTCGGCGCGGCGGTAGGCGCCGCCGGTGCGCCTGCCGCCGGCGCCGCACCACCGCTCGTGGCCGCAACCGCCTCTCCGCAAGCAGGCGACAGTCTCGCCTTGTTCTTGTCCAGGCATTTCAGCGCGGGGGCGCCGCTGGTCGACACGCCAGGACAGAACTTCTGATAGTCGGAGCGGCACGCGCTGCGGATCGCTGAAACCTGCGCTTCGCTCGGCTGCGGATTGGCCTGCGAGCCCGCTGCTTTCGGCTTTGCTGCAGTGGTTGCCGCTGGCGGCGCCTCGGTCTTGGCTGGGGGCGGCGCGGCCTCCGTCTTGGCCGCGGCTGGAGCCGCCTCAGGCTTGGGCGTCGTCTCTGCCTTCGGCGCGGCCGGTGCTTCCGCTGCACGCACCGCGCCGGCGCAGCCTGCGGACAGGCTCGACATGTTCTTCTGCAGGCATTGCAGCGATGCTTCGCCGCCGGGCGGAATGCTGGAGCAATGCGCCATGTAGTCGTTGCGGCATTGCGACTTGATGGCCGCACGCTGCGCCTCGCTCGGCGCCTGCGCCAGCGCTGCGGTCGCAAACAGGACGACGGAAAATGGCAGGACACGCCCGCATGCGCGCTTCAATGTCTTGACCATGTCAGCAACCCCTTTGTTGTCGGCGGCAGCCGCCGCTTCAACTGAAGTTCATTGCCGCGAAGTTCGTCCATGCGAAGGACGTTCTTGAAAAGGAGCCCGTTACAGCAATCTTGGCGACAGGTATCATTTTCTGTTTCGGGTTCCGCTGCAAGCCAATTGTTGCTATGGATGGAGCGCGGCAGCCTCCTCCAGGTGACGCCTCGTTTGCGGGGCAAATCGAACTGGTGCATGGAAATGAAGCCTGCGCGTCCATCGATCTGTTGCGGATTGTACGATGGCGCGTGGCCGGCCGCAGCGCCCCTGTTACGCATCGGCGTCCTGCTCTCCGCCTTCGTCGGCCTAGGCGGCTGCGAGCAAAATACTTTCGTGCCACCGCCGCCGCCAAAGGTGGAGGTCGCAATTCCGGTGCAGCGCAGCATCACCCGTTTTTTGGAGACGACCGGCACCACGGCGCCAGTCAAGAGTGTTGACCTTGTGGCGCGCGTGCAGGGTTTCCTGCAGGCGATCGACTATCAGGACGGCACTTTCGTCAAGCAAGGCACCACGCTGTTCACCATCGAGCCTGAAACCTACAGGTTGAAGCTTGAGCAGGCGAAGGCGGCGGAAGCTGGCGCGCAGGCGACGTTGAAGCAGGCTGAGACCGATTACAAGCGCCAGGTTGACCTGGTGCAGCGGCAGGCCGTCTCGCAGGCAACGCTCGATAGTTCGACGGCGACGCGCGACAACGCGCAGGCCAGTCTGCAGCAGGCGCAGGCCAATACCCAGATCGCGGCCGTCAATTACGGCTACACCAATGTAACGGCGCCGTTCGACGGCATCGTCAGCGCGCATCTGGTCTCGGTCGGCGAGCTCGTCGGCGTGTCCTCGCCGACGCAGCTTGCCACCATCGTCCAGCTCGATCCGATCTGGGTGAACTTCAACGTCAATGAACAGGACGTGCTGCGCGTCCGCGAGGAGGCGCGGCGGCGTGGCCTGTCCGTGTCCGATCTGCGCCAGTTGCCGGTCGAGGTCGGCCTGCAGACGGAGTCTGGCTATCCGCACCAAGGCAAGCTCGATTACATCTCGCCGACCCTCAACCAGTCGACCGGCACGCTGGCGGTGCGCGGAATCCTGGAAAATCCGAACCGCGTGCTGCTGCCCGGATTCTTCGTCCGCGTCCGCGTTCCCTATGACCAGCAGCAGAACGCGCTGCTCGTGCCGAATATCGCGCTTGGCAGTGATCAAGCCGGTCGCTACGTGCTGGTCGTCAACTCGGAAAACATGGTCGAGCAGCGCAAGGTGCACGCCGGACAGCTCGAAGGCGAATTGCGCGTCATCGAGAGCGGGCTGAAGCCGGACGACCGCGTGGTGATCGCAGGGCTGCTGCGCGCGATACCCGGCCAGAAGGTCGATCCGCAACTGCAGAAGATCGAAGCCTCCGCATCGGCGAAGTGAGGGGGGCGGCCATGATCTCGAAATTCTTCATCGAGCGGCCGGTCCTTTCCAATGTCATCGCTATCCTGATGATCCTGATCGGCGCCGTGGCGCTGCTCAACCTGCCGGTCGCGCAATATCCGGACGTGGTGCCGCCAACCGTGCAGGTGACAACCCGCTATCCCGGCGCGTCCGCCAAGACCGTGATCGACACCGTGGCGCTGCCGATCGAGCAGCAGGTCAACGGCGTCGAGGACATGCTCTACATGCAGTCCTACAGCGGCGCCGACGGCACCTACACGCTGACGGTCACCTTCAAGATTGGCACTGACCTGAACTTCGCGCAGGTGCTGGTGCAGAACCGGGTGTCGAGCGCGCTGTCGCAATTGCCGCAATCGGTGCAGAGCCAGGGCGTCACGGTGCAGAAGCGATCGACCTCGATCCTGCTGTTCGTGACACTGACCTCGCCGAACAAGACCTATGACAGCCTGTTTCTCTCCAACTACGCCACCATCAATATCAGGGACGAGCTGTCGCGGCTGCCGGGCGTCGGCAACGTCACCGTGTTCGGCGCCGGCCAATATTCGATGCGCGTGTGGCTCGATCCGAACCAGTTGCAGGCGCGCGATCTGGTGCCGCAGGACGTCATCCAGGCGATCCAGCAGCAGAGCCAGCAGGTCACCGCAGGGCAGGTCGGCATGCCGCCGACGCCGTCCGGCCAGGCCTTTCAGTACACGCTGAACGTCGCCGGCCGGCTCGATGACAGGGAGCAGTTCGAGAACATTATCGTCAAGACCGGCAATGTCGGCGATGTCACCCGCGTGCGCGACGTCGGCTGGGTCGAGCTCGGCGCCCAGACCTACAGTCAGATCTTCTCGCTCAACAACAAGCCCGCCACCGGCATCGGCGTGTTCCTGTCGCCGGGCGCCAACGCGCTCGAGGTCGAGAAGGCGGTGGAGAAGAAGATGGCGGAACTGGCCAAGCAGTTTCCGCAGGACATCAAATACGACACGCCGTTCGACACCACGGTCTTCGTGCAGGCCTCGATTGACGAGGTCTACAAGACGCTGATCGAAGCCGGCCTGTTGGTGCTGGTCGTGATCCTCATCTTCCTGCAGGACTGGCGCGCGATGCTGGTGCCGGCGACCACCGTGCCGGTGACCATCATCGGCGCGTTCGCGGCGATGGCGGCCCTCGGCTTCTCCATCAACCTTTCGACGCTGTTTGCGATCGTGCTGGCGATCGGCATCGTGGTCGACGACGCCATCGTCGTGGTCGAGGGCGCCGCGCACAATATCGAGCGCGGCCTGTCCGGCCATGACGCGGCGATCAAGGCGATGGACGAATTGTTCGCGCCGATCGTCGGCATCACGCTGGTCCTGATCTCGGTGTTCCTGCCGGCGGCGTTTCTGCCTGGCCTCACCGGGCGCATGTATGCGCAGTTCGCGCTGGTGATCGCCGCCACCGCACTGCTCAGCGCCATCAATGCCGCGACCTTGAAGCCGACGCAATGCGCGCTGTGGCTGCGCCGGCCGGTGCCGCCGGAGCAGCGCAATTTCTTCTACCGCGGCTTCAATGCCGTCTATGAGCGGCTGGAGCGCGGTTATGCGCGGCTGATCGGCAGACTGGTCAGGCACAGCAACGTGTCGGCTGTGGCCGCGCTGATCCTGATCGGGCTTGCCGGCTACGGCCTGTCGCGGGTGCCAACCGGCTTCATCCCGATCGAGGACCAGGGCTATCTATTGGCCGCGGTGCAATTGCCCGACGGGGCGGCGCTCGACCGTACCCAGCGCGTGCTTGAGAGGGTCAGCGAGATCGCCGGCAAGTCGCCCGGTGTGCAGCAGGTCGTCTCCATCGCTGGCATCTCGGCGCTCGACAACAGTTCGAGCCTGGCGAATGCTGGCGTCGCTTACCTGATCCTGAAGGATTGGAGCCAGCGCGGGCCTGGCGAGGATCTGCGCTCTCTGGTGTTCGGCCTGAACGACAACCTGGGCGAGATCGAGGAAGCGCGTATCCTGGTGATCCCGCCGCCGCCCATTCAAGGAATCGGCAATGCCGCGGGCTTCGCGATGCAGGTCGAATTGCGCGACGGCAATGCCGATTATGCCAAGCTGCAGGCGATCACGGGTGCGGTCGTTGCCAATGCGCAGACGCAGAGCGCGCTGCAGCGGGTGAGCTCGTCCTTCCGCTCCATGGTGCCGCAGTACGACGTGGAGGTCGACCGGATCAAGACCCAGACGCTGCATGTCACGACCGACCAGATCTTCGCAACGCTGTCGTCCTATCTCGGCGCGAGCTACGTCAATCAGTTCAACAAGTTCGGCCGCACCTTCCAGGTCTATGTGCAGGCGGATGCGAAATTTCGCTTGAATGTGCGCGACATCGAGAACCTGATGGTGCGCAACAGCAATGGCGACATGATCCCGCTCGGCACCGTCGCCACGATCACGCCGTCGATCGGCCCGTCGCTGATCAGCCTCTATAACCTCTATCCGTCCGCTTCCATCATCGGCCTGCCGGCGCAAGGCTACAGCTCCGGGCAGTCGATGGCGCTGATGGAGCAGATCGCCGCAAAGACGCTGCCTCCTGGCGCGGGTTATGAATGGACGGCGATGTCGTATCAGGAAAAGGCGGTCAGTAACCAGATCTATTACGTGTTCGGCCTCGCGCTGCTGCTGGTCTACTTGGTGCTGGCCGGGCAATATGAGAGCTGGTACGCGCCGATCTCGGTGATCCTCGCCGTGCCGCTGTCGTTGCTCGGCCCGATGCTGGTGCTGTCAGGGTTGCGGATCGACAACAACCTCTATACCCAGATCGGCATCATCCTGCTGGTCGCGCTGTCGGCGAAGAACGCGATCCTGATCGTCGAGGTCGCGCTCGCGCATCACGTGCGCAACCGCGAGCCGCTGATCGAATCGGCGATATCAGCGGCGCGCGCTCGCTTCCGCCCGATCCTGATGACGTCCTTTGCCTTCATCCTCGGCGTGGTACCGCTGGTGCTCGCCACCGGCGCCGGGGCCAATGCGCGCAAGTCGATCGGCATCACCGTGTTCTCCGGCATGATCGCATCGACCTGCCTCGCCGTGCTGTTCGTGCCCGCGTTCTTCGTCGTGGTCCAGCGCTTCGAGAACTGGCGCAAGTCGCGCAAGGTCAAGACGCCGGATACGAAGACTGTCCCGCAGGCGCCGAGCGTCGCGCCCTAGAAGACCGTATCTTCCGTCGTCCCGGGCTTGACCCGGGACCCATAATCACAGGCAGTTGTTGTGGCGCGAGCAAGCAGTGGTAGCGGAGCGCACCACGACGGCCTGTGGTTATGGGTCCCGGCGTTCGCCGGGATGACATCTGAGAGCTCCTACGCCATCACACCCGGATCATGCGCTTGCCGCGGTTCTCGCCGGCAAGCAGGCCGATCAGTGCTGCCGGCGCGTTCTCCAGCCCGTCGATCACGTCTTCCTGCACCTTCAGTTTCCCCGAGGCGACCCAGGACTGCAGGTCGGCGAGCGCCGCGTCGCGCTGGTCCATGAAGTCCATCACGATGAAGCCTTGCATGATCAGCCGCTTCACGACGATCAATCCGGGCACGCCGCGCGGGCCGTGCGCGGAGGGGACGCCATCATATTGCGAGATCGCGCCGCAGCAGGCGATGCGACCGCGGTTGTTCATCTGCGGCAGGCAGGCTTCCAGGATGTCGCCGCCGACATTGTCGAAATAGACGTCGATGCCGCCAGACGCGGCCGCCCGCAGCGCCTTGTAGGTGCCGCCGTCCTTGTAATCGACCGCGGCGTCGAAGCCGAGTTCGCTGGTCAGCCAGTGGCACTTGTCCTTGCCGCCGGCAATGCCGACGACGCGGCATCCCTTGATTTTTGCAATTTGTCCGACAATCGAACCCACCGAGCCGGCGGCGGCCGAGACCACGACGGTCTCGCCTTCTTTGGGTTTGCCGACATGGAGCAGCCCGAAATAGGCGGTGAGGCCGGCGATTCCGTAGACGCTGAGCAGATGCGTCATCGGCTCGAGCTTCGGCATCTTGCTGAGATGTTTTGCCGGCACCGCGGCATAGTCCTGCCAGCCGGTGTCTCCGAACACGATGTCGCCTGGCGCAAGGCCGGATGCTTTCGAGCTCACCACTTCGGCGATACCTCCACCGGACATCACCGTGTTGGCCTCGACCGCGGCGCGGTAGGTCGCGCCGTGCATCCAGGCGCGGTTGGCGGCATCGAGCGAGAGATAGCGCAGCCGCAGCAAGGCCTCGCCGTCCTTCGGCTCCGGAATGCTGCCGTTGACCATCCTGAAATGCTCAGCTCCGAGTTTCCCGGTCGGCTTCTCCACCAGCAGGATCTGATGATTGATAGCCTCACTCATGATGTTCCTTCCCCTCGTTGGTCAATCGCGATGCAATGGCGAGCCCGTTGCGCGCTCGATTGCACGCATTGTGCGCTGCCATGACGCTAGTCTTCGCCTGTCCATTGCACAACTGGAACATGCCGCAATGCTCGCGGAGCGCCCTACGAGGCAAACACTCTATCCAGCGCCGCTTCATACGCCGCATAAACCAATTCCGGATGCGAGCGGCTCAGCGCTTCCATCTTCACGCCGGCGTTGACCTCGAGGATCCGCCAGGCGCCGTCGGTGCGCACGACGTCGATCGAGCCGAAGCGGATGCCGATCGCGCGGGCGGCCTTGATCGCGATCTCGATGCAGGCACGGCGGTCCTCGCCCTCCTCCAGCAGCACCGGCCGGGCGTCGGAATCGAGGTTGTGGCGCCAGTTCAGGATACGCCGCTCGCCCACTGGGACGATCGCATCGAGCTCGGCCCGCGATAGCTCGGCGATCACGGCGGGCAGCGCGGTCGATCGCCGCTCGGCAGGCGTGGCCGCGAGTGTAAGGTCAAGCAGCGAGTGCCGGCCGTCGCCGATCACGAATGGACGCTCCTTGCTGTAGACGACGACCGGGAGATCATCGACCAGGACGACGCGGACCTCGTCCTCGACCTCGACATAGGGGGAGATGGCAAGACTCGGATAGGTCGCCAGGATCTTGCCGACCGCGAGCTCGAGCGCGCGCTTGGCCGTCACCCGGAAGACGCTGTCACCCGACGTGCCCTCGTTCGGCTTGACGACGAGGCCGGCGGGATGCTCGGCCAGCAGCCGCAGCATCGTTTCCCAGGAGCCGGACGCCGGCGCATAGGCCGCAAGCTTCGGTCCCAGGAACAGGGTGTGGGGGATGCAGGGCACGCCGGAACATTGCAGCACGTCGGCGGTGGCTGCCTTGTCGTTGGCGATCTGGTGCGCGGTCGCGCTGTTCAGCCCGACGTCGTAGGCGAAGGCGAGGTGCCGCCGCTCGCCGCGCCGCATGACGATCAGCCAGCCCTCCGACCGCACCTCGACCGTAATCTTACGGACAAGGCAATATTTTGTGACTGCGTCGACGAAGATCCGCTGGCTGCTTGGGATCGTCAAATCGATTTTCCTCTCTCAAAGATGCGTTGTGGAATTAATTGCTCGATTGCGATCATTTCCAGCAAGTTAATTACGCCGTGCCGGAAACCTTAACGGCGATGTTTTGAACCATTCTGCGAAATCACTCGACAGCCATGCCGAGTTCGCAATTGCACAATGCGCGAATTCTATTATCTGTGTGAGCGGCGCGACGGGCAGGCGGGCTTTCCCCTTTATGTCAGTCACTTACGTGCGGTCGAGCGGCCGCCAGTCGACTTCGTTTATGTAAGGTCAATCGGAACCAGACACATGAGCGCGTTCTATCGAGAGAAGGTACTTGCTGTTCGTCACTGGACCGACACGCTTTTCAGCTTCCGAGCTACCCGCGATACCGGTTTTCGCTTCCAGAACGGCCAGTTCGCCATGATCGGGCTCGAGATCGATGGCCGGCCGTTGCTGCGCGCCTATTCGATGGCGAGCGCCAATCACGAGGAAGAGCTCGAGTTCTTCTCGATCAAGGTCCAGGACGGTCCGCTGACCTCCAGGCTGCAGAAGATCCGCGAAGGCGACATCATCCTGGTCGGCCGCAAGGCGACCGGCACGCTGATCGCCGATAATCTCATTCCCGGCAAGCGGCTGCTGCTGCTCTCGACCGGCACCGGCCTCGCCCCCTTTGCGAGCCTGATCAAGGACCCCGAGGTTTACGACCGCTACGAGACCATCGTGCTGGTCCATGGCTGCCGCCAGGTGGCCGAGCTGGCCTATGGCGAGGAATTGGTCGCCAACCTGCGCGACGACGAATTGTTCGGCCCGCTGCTCGCCGACAAGTTGCTCTATTACCCGACCGTGACGCGCGAGCCGTTCCGCAACCGCGGCCGCATCACCGACCTGATCACGTCGAACCAGCTCTTCAACGACATCGATCAGGCGCCGCTCGATCTCGAGACCGACCGCATCATGATGTGCGGTGGCCCGGCGATGCTGGAAGACCTGCGCAAGCTGTTCGAGGCCCGCGACTTCACTGAAGGCAGCCACAGCGCGCCCGGCCACTTCGTGATCGAAAAGGCCTTCGTCGAGCGCTGATCGCTTGGGCCACCCTCTATCTCCCGTCATTCCGGGGCGCGCAACGCGCGAGCTATGATGTGCAATTGCACATCAGAGAATCCATTTATCCGCCAGCGTTTGCGGCCCGATGGATTCCGGGCTCGCGCTGCGCGCACCCCCGGAATGACGGAGGAGAAACGGGCTTCCACCCCGCTTCGTTGCAGCGCAATACAACATCCCGGATCGCGCGGCATCGGTGTCACATCCGTGAACCCGAACGCCCATTATACCGTATGGCGGATGGCGCGAGTTGGATTAGGCTCCACGCTCGCCGACAACAATCCGGCAGGATCCGCTGAGGGGTTTCATGGAAACGCTGCTGCTTCCGTTCTCGCCGCGCTTCATCGTGCTGACGATCTGCGCGGTTGTCACCGCCCTTCTGCTGGCGCTCGGCATCTTCGATCGGAAGATCATCGACGTCATCCTGGTGCCCTTGCTGATCTTCGGTGCGCTGACGCTGCTCGGAATCCGTGACCTCATGCAGAAGCAGCACGCGGTCCTGCGCAACTATCCGATCTCGGCGCACCTGCGCTTCCTGCTCGAAGAGATCCGCCCGGAGATGCGGCAGTATTTCTTCGAGAGCGAGAAGGACGGCATGCCGTTTTCCCGCGACACCCGTGCCGTGGTCTATCAGCGCGCCAAGATGGTGCTCGACAAGCGGCCGTTCGGCACGCAGGAGGACGTCTACCGCGAGGGCTACGAATGGATGCATCATTCGGTAGCGCCGAAGCCCTATTCGAAAGAGAAATTCCGCGTCACCATCGGCGGTCCCGACTGCACCAGGCCCTATTCGGCCTCTGTCTTCAACATCTCCGCAATGAGCTTCGGCGCGCTCAGCCCGAACGCGGTGCGCGCGCTGAACGCCGGCGCCAGGAAGGGCGGCTTCGCGCATGACACCGGCGAAGGCGGCGTCAGCCCCTATCACCGCGAGAAGGGCGGCGACATCATCTGGGAAATCGGCTCCGGCTATTTCGGCTGCCGCAATCGCGACGGCACGTTCAATCCGGACGAGTTCGCGCGCATCGCGAGTGACGAGCAGATCAAGATGGTCGAGCTCAAGATCAGCCAGGGCGCCAAGCCTGGCCATGGCGGCGTGCTGCCGGCGGCGAAAGTCTCGGAAGAGATCGCCAAGATCAGGGGCGTTCCCTTGGGCGAGGACTGCATTTCGCCCGCATCGCACAAAGCGTTCTCGACGCCGCTCGAGATGATGGCGTTCATCGGCGCGATGCGCAGGCTGTCGGGCGGCAAGCCCGCCGGCTTCAAGCTCTGCATCGGCCATTCCTGGGAATTCCTCGCGATCTGCAAGGCGATGCTCGAGAGCGGGATCTATCCCGACTTCATCGTGATCGACGGCAATGAGGGCGGGACTGGTGCTGCGCCACTCGAATTCATGGACCATTTGGGCATGCCGATGCGCGAAGGCGTCAGTTTCGCTCACAACGCGCTGGTCGGCATCAACGCGCGCAACCGCATCAAGATCGGTGCCTCCGGCAAGATCGCGACCGCGTTTGATATGGCGCGCGCGATGTCGATCGGCGCCGACTGGTGTAATTCGGCGCGCGGCTTCATGTTTGCGCTGGGCTGCATCCAGTCCTTGAGCTGTCACACCGATCGCTGCCCGACCGGCGTGACCTCGCAGGACCCGATCCGCAACCGCGCGCTCTACGTGCCCGATAAGATCGAGCGCGTTTGCAGTTATCACCACGCGACGCTGCATGCGCTGGCGGAGCTGCTCGCCGCCGCCGGCCTCGAGCATCCGCAGGAGCTCCGGCCGATCCATTTCACGCAGCGGACGTCGACGGCGGAAGTTCGCACCTTTGCCGAGCTCTACCCCACGCTGCGTCCGGGCGAATTGCTCGAAGGCACCCAGGACCGCCGCTTCCGCGATGCCTGGGCCATGGCCCGCGCCGATTCGTTCCTGCCGGCGGGGTAGTTCCTCTCTCTCCCCGCTCTTGCGGGGAGAGGTGAAGCGGAGCCCGCGGCCCTAATGCGGATTCTCCAGACTGAACGTCGCCGGCGCGGATGGTCAGGTCGACGTTTTCGAGCACCAGCAGGTTCTCGCCGCTGCCCTTCGGAAACGAACGGCAGACGCCGCGGATGTCGATGAGGTTGGGCTCAGCGGATTGTTCGAGTATGGCGGCTCCTCATCACCCGAGGCGACCGCGGCGGGACAACGGTCTTTGAGCCGATCTGTCGCGCCGTCTCTTTCGTTTGAGCACGATCCTGCTCAGAAGATATGCTCTAGAATTCCCCGTGCAGCCTTCCCGAGAAGATGTGCACCGGGCCACGGTCGGCGTTATAGGCGGGGTTTGTGATGAACTGATAGTCCGCCGTCAAGGTGACCTGCTTGGTCAAGGCATAGGCGTAGTAGGCTTCGAGGATACGCTCGCGGCGGTAGTTCAGCGCGCCGTCGCCGATCAGAATGCCGAGGCCGCCGGCAGCGATGAAATCGCGATGGTCCTTTGACAGTGAATTGATCGCGCCGCCAATGCCGATAACGTCATCGGGCCGGCCCCATTTGGTGCCCTTGATCGAGGCGCCCATCGACAGCGAGGCGTCGATGTCGGTGAAGGCCATGATCTCGGTCTTGCCGTCATTCCAGCTCCAGCGGCCGAACAGGCCGAGATCGTCGGAGAGTGCTTGTTCGAGATTGACGACATAGCCGTATTTGAGGCGGCCGGCACGGGTCAGCGCAATGTCGAGATTGAGGGCGGGATTGTTCAGCGTCTCGCGATAGCTGCCGGAGAACGCGCTGTTCAGCCAGGCGATCGTGCGTATCTTGCCCGGCAGTGAGAACAGCGAATAGCGCCCCTCGTATTCGAGCACGTAGGTTCCGCGCTCGAACACGTTGGTGTCGAAGCTGTTGGCGTTCGATACCGACTGCATCAGGAAGTATCCGCCGCGGAGCGCCCATCGCTTCTGATTGAGCTCGGCGGTGACGCCATAGGTCAGGCCGACCTTATCGGCGGAGTAGTCGAACGCGCCCGGCGCCCACATCGCCCAGTTCATGAAATCCTTGCGCGTGTCCTTGGCGTAGGCGTTGCCGTCGAACACGTCGAGCACCGCGAATTTACCGGCCTGCAGCGTCAATCTTGATACGTCGACCTTGCCGCCGAGCTGGGTCGGCCCGCTCGGCAATTCCTCCTGCTCGCCGCCGAAGCCGAAGGTCTGGCGCAGGAACAGGCGCGAGGTGTTGTAGTGCGGGTAGGGGAAATTGGATTTCTGCGCTTCGCCGTTGGAAAAGCCGGCGAGGCCGACGGTGTCGTTCAAGCCGAAGCCTTGCAGCAGTTCGGGATTGTAGTAGACCTCGCCGCCTTCCCAGAGCCGCGCATTCAGGAACAGGCTGTTGCTCCAGGTCGCCTGCGCCTGCCGCGCCGGCGTCAGGCTGTTCGTGCCGGTGTAGGGCGCGCGGAACGCCGGATAGCCCTGCGGCAGGTAGGTAGTCTGGCCGTGGATCTCCCAGCGATCGGATTCGGGATCGGTGATGTCGGTGTTCGGTGTCAGGCTCGGCCCGCCTGGCCAGTCGATCTTGCGGTTGAGGCCGATGCGCACCGACTGGAAGTCGAGGCTGGAGGAGTACCGCGTGCCCGACGGCAGGAACTGGATGTTGGCCCGGTCGAACTGGCTGTAGAGATATTCGAGCCGCGCGGTCCAGTGCGGCGCGAAGGCATATTCGAAGCCCGCGCCGGCAGCCCAGCCGAGCCGGACATGGATCTCCTTCTCCTCGTCGCCGAACGCCGTCGGCGTGTTGAGGAAGCGTCCGCCGGCATAGGCGAAGCCGCCGGTCACATAAGCGAGCCACGGGCCAGTCGCATAGCCGAGGCGGCCGCGTACCGTGCCGACATAGTCCCATTGCTCGACGAAGTCCGAGCGTGGCGTCGCGAGCGACGTCACCACCGAATTCGAGGGCAGATAGTTCGGAAAGGTCAGATCGCCTTCGACGCCGAGGAGCAGGCCGGAGGGCAGGTGAACATTGTAGCCGGCCTGCACGCCGCCGATCATGCCGCTCACCCTGCTGCTAGCGGTGCTGACGAGGGGATCGGCCAGCACCGCGTTTGAGGAGCCGAAGCTGTAGCCGGCATGCGCGCCAATGTAGAGCCCGGTCCAGTCGAAGAGCGGCTGTGCGTGAGGCGCCTTGACCGGCAGCTTGAAGTCGGCCGCAACCGCCGGGCCACTTAGAGCGAAGGTCGCGACCGCCGCGCGGCCAAGAATCCGCTCAAGGGATCGGCTGCGGCGCGACATGGTGCGGATATTCCCAGCGCGGACATCGCGGCGGCGCGACGTGCCCGTTCCCAAAGCGCTGTTACGTCGCCATCCCCAACACGAAATCATCACGCCGCCTCTGCCCCGGTCGCATGTCTTGATTCCCCTCCTTTGCGCCAGATCGGGGAAGCCACACTGTACCGCGATCTTTATTGCAAATAATTCGCAATAGCAACTAGAGACCTAAGTATTGCGATGGATGGCATCGCTCAATGACAGTTTTGCAACAGGAGGAGCGATCAGTCGTCGCGGTCCGAAATGGATGACCCGCCCGGGGGACAACCGGGCGGGTCGGGTACGACACGGGGTGGATGAGGCGCCCGTGCCGGACGCACAATCCACGGTCGACGTGTTTTCGAGCGAAGCTTGTCCCGCATAGCGTCGCGGGGAGGTTTATCGGTTCGCGCCTGAGAAAACGCGTCAACCAAAACCACTCCGTCGATCGATCAGAAATTGCAGGTACGCACGCGGCCCATGTAGTTGCCGAACGCATCGTACTGGCGAACCCAGCCGCAGCGGCGATAGCCGCCGTAGTAGTAGCCGTTGTTCGCGGCGATGGCGCTGCCGACAACCGCGGCGCCGACAAGGCCGGCACCAACGCCCCAATCCCAGTGGTGATGGTGGAAGGGCTTGGCTTGCGCCTGGGTGGTCGAGGTTGCGATCGTGCCGGTGACAGCGAGCGCGGCGAGAGCGAGAGCAGCAATCTTGGTCTTGATCGACATGGATAACTCCATCCTGTTGAAGGCGGTGCCGGCATGGCTCGCACGCATCGTTGGACGGAGCCTCCACGATTCCGGTTCGAAGCAGATGAGGGACGCTGCGGTTGTCGCTTATTCGGGTGTCAGAACAGCGGCTTAGTGGATCAGCGCGGCCCGGCCGCGAGCCTGTTCACGTCGAAGTTATCGACATCCGCAAGCAGCTCGCAGAACGCGCGCGCGCCGTGATCGAGCAGGCGTTCGCCCTTCTCCGCGGACGCCTTCGTCGCATCGCCGACCGCGCCGCTTGCGTGCAGGTCCTGCGTCTGCCAGGCGAATGGCGCGGGCCGTTGCGTCGACAGCCAGCGGTGATCTTTTTCGATCGCGATGCTGGCGGGATGAAAATCCGCGATCGCTTCCTTGCGCACGGTGTGCGGATAGCGCGCGAGCATGATCGATGTCTCGACTGCACCGCCATGAATGCCGTGGCGCACTTCTTCCGCGTCGAACAGCTCCTCCGCCGCGCTCAGCCGCGACCAGCTTGTGGTGACCACCAGCATCCCGTGTTGCGCGCGCAAATCCTGCGCGACCAGACTCATCGCGGCGCTGTTGCCGCCATGGCTCGTGACCATCACCAGCTTCTTGACGCCCGCGCGCGCCACGCTCTCGCCGAGCGCCATCCACGTCTTCAATGCGACATCGGCCGGCAGCGTCAGCGTGCCCGGAAAATCGATATGCTCGGTGGAAATGCCGACCGGTTGCATCGGCAGGAAGGTGGCGGGGAGGCTGACGGGCAACAGCTCCCGCACAAGCGCCAGATAGGCTTCGGCGATCATGATATCGGTGCCGACAGGCAGATGCGGCCCGTGCTGCTCGGTCGCCGCGAGCGGCAGCACCGCGATCCACCGCGCCGGTTCGCCGGCAGCGATCTCCGGCCAGCGGATTTCAGTCCAGTCGCGGAGTGGAACAGTCGAAGTCATGCCAAACGTTTCTCCGCTAGATCATGATCCGATTAGACGTAATCGGATCATGATCTCATCTCTTTGTTTGAGCATGATCTCCGCGCAAACACTACGCGTTTGTCGCGAGGGAAAACCGGTTTCCACTTTTCCGGATCATGCTCTGGGCGTTCCTTTGCGCGGATTTGCGAGGTAATTTGCCGGCCCTGCCGCGGACGCATTCGGCGTCCATCACCCATCATGGGCCATAACAAGCGACGGAGTCCAACCATGAACCGGGCCTTTTTGCTGCGAGCGTTAACTATAGCTGTTTTCGCCTTGGCTGGGGCCTTTGCGCCCGTAAAGGCCCAGACCCTGGACAAGGTTTCGTTCGGCACCAACTGGGTCGCCGAGGCCGAGCATGGCGGCTTCTTTCAGGCGGTGGCCGACGGCACCTACAAGAAATACGGCCTCGACGTCACCATCGTTCCCGGCGGACCCAACAACAACAATCGCATCCTGTTGATCGCCGGCAAGATCGATTTCTTCATGAGCGCGAACTCGCTGCAGTCCTTCGATGCGGTCACCAACAACGTGCCGCTGGTCGCCGTCGCCGCGATGTTCCAGAAGGATCCGCAGGTGCTGTTGACCCATCCTGACGTCAAGGCAACCAAGCTCGAGGATCTGAAGCCGCTGACGCTGCTCGTCTCCAAGGAGGGGATAACGACCTATTTCCAGTGGCTGAAGTCCGAATATGGATTTAGTGAGAACAAGGTCAAGCCCTACACCTTCAACCCGCAGCCCTTCATCGTGGACAAGAAGAGTGCCATGCAGGGCTATGTCACCTCGGAGCCGTTCGCGGTGGAGAAGGCTGCCAACTTCAAGCCCGGCATCTTCCTGCTCGCCGATTACGGCTTCAACAGCTATTCGACCCTGATCGAGACCCGCCGCGAGCTGGTCGAGAAGAAGCCCGATCTCGTCCAGCGCTTCGTCGACGCGTCCATCATCGGCTGGTACAACTATCTCTACGGCGATAATGCCGCCGCCAACGCCATGATCAAGAAGCTCAATCCGGAAATGACCGACGAACTGCTTAGCTATTCCATCGACAAGATGAAGGAATACGGCATCGCCGATTCCGGCGACTCCTTGAAGAACGGCATCGGCGCCATGACCGACGAGCGGATGGCGAGCTTCTTCGACAAGATGGTGCGGGCCGGCGTCGTTCGCTCCGATATCGACTTCCGCCAGGCCTATACGCTACGCTTCGTCAACAAAGGCGTCGGGCTCGACCTGCGGCCGAAGAACTAAGTACGAAGATTTGTTGCGTGATGGCCGAGCAAGCCTCGAGCGAACTGGACGCCGGCTCCGCGCTTGCGGTGAGCCTGCGCGGTGTCACGAAAGTCTATGACAGCGGCGTGGCGGCGCTCGGGCCTGTCGACCTCGACGTCCAACGCGGAGAGTTCGTGTCGCTGGTCGGACCATCGGGCTGCGGCAAGTCCACGGCGTTACGGCTGATCGCGGGGCTCACCGCGCCGACCGCCGGCACGGTCAGCGTCTCGCGTCTGGCGGCGGAAGTGCGCGGCCATCATCCGATCGGCTTCGTGTTCCAGGAGCCAACCCTGATGCCGTGGGCGAGCGTGCGCGAGAACGTCCGCCTGCCGCTGAAGCTTGCCCATGCGCCGACGAGCGAGGCGGATGCGCGCATCGACGAGGCGTTGGCGCAGGTCGGGCTTGCCGAATTCGCCAAATCCTATCCGCGCGAATTGTCCGGCGGCATGAAGATGCGGGTCTCATTGGCGCGGGCGCTGGTCACCGATCCCGATATTCTCCTGATGGATGAGCCGTTCGCGGCGCTGGACGAGATCACGCGCTTCCGCCTCAACAATGATCTGCTCGCGCTCTGGCGCAAGCTTAACAAGACCGTGATCTTCGTGACCCATTCGGTGTTCGAGTCGGTGTATCTCTCGCAGCGCGTGATCGTGATGACGGCGCGGCCGGGCCGCATCGGCGCGGAGTTTCGCATCAGCGCGACCGAGCCGCGCGGCGAGGAATTCCGCACCTCCGCCGAATATGCCGGCTTCTGCCGCCAGGTTTCCAATGCGCTGGCGCCGGCCTATGCGGGACAGGCCGGCGCATGAAGTCCTCGCTGCATGCGGTCCGCCTATTGTTGCCGGTCGTCGTCTTCGCGGCCGCCCTCCTGCTGTGGGAAGCAATCGTTCGCGTCAACAACATCCAGCCCTATGTGCTGCCGGGGCCGGTGGCGGTGTTTCAGACCCTGATCGACGACTGGTCGGTGTTGTCGCAATCGCTGGGCGTTACCCTGCTGACCACGCTTGAAGGATTCGTGGCGGCCGCGATCGGCGGCATCGCGCTGGCGCTGTTGTTCAACCAGTCGAAATGGCTGGAATATTCGCTGTTCCCCTATGCGGTGATCCTGCAGGTCACGCCCGTGATCGCGATCGCGCCACTGCTTCTGATCTATCTGCAGCAGCAGACCGCCGTGGTCGTCTGCGCCTGGATCGTCGCCTTCTTTCCAGTACTGTCCAACACCACGCTCGGACTCAATTCGGTCGACCGCAATCTCGCCGGGCTGTTCCAGCTCTACGGCGCGACGCGGCTGCAGACGCTGTCTTATCTGAAGTTGCCGGCGGCGCTGCCGTTCATCCTCGGCGGATTGCGGATCGCTGGCGGACTGTCGCTGATCGGCGCGGTCGTGGCCGAGATCGCGGCCGGCACCGCGGGCGCAGGCTCTGGCCTCGCCTTCCGCATCGCCGAGTCCGGCTATCGTCTCAACATTCCACGTATGTTCGCGGCGCTGTTCCTGCTCTCGGTCGCCGGGATTGTCATTTATGGGGTGCTGGCGCTAATTTCGCATCTGGTATTGCGGCGCTGGCACGAGAGCGCGCTTGGAAAGGAAAGCTGATGGCTGGAAGTATCTCTTCTGACAAGATCGACCTTTTGGTCTACGGGCCGATCCGTCCCATTCTGCAGAATGGCTTTCCCGATCAGTTCATCCTGCACATGGCCGAAAACCGCGCCGATCTCGAGCGGCTGACGCCGGAAACCAAGGCCAAGATCCGCGGCATGGCCGTGACCTATCACACCGTGTCGACCGACAAGACCGTGCTGGCGCAATTCCCGAAGCTCGAGATCGCCTCGAGCTTCGGCGTCGGCTACGACCATGTCGATTCCGCTTATGCGCGTGAGCACAATATCGTCGTCACCAACACGCCCGACGTCCTGACCGAAGAGGTCGCCGACGTCGCCATGGGCCTCCTGATCGCGACTTTACGTGAATTCATCAAGTCCGATCGTTACGTGCGCTCCGGCCTCTGGATGACGCAGAACTATCCCTTGAGCGTTGGCTCGCTGCGCGACCGAAAGGTTGGCATCGTCGGCATGGGGCGGATCGGGCAGGCGATCGGGCGAAGGCTCGAGGCGTCGCTCGTTCCCGTCGTCTATCATTCGCGCAGGCCAGCGGCCAGCGTGTCCTACCAGCACTATCCCGATCTGATCGAGATGGCGAAGGCGGTGGATACGCTGGTGGTGATCGTGCCGGGCGGTGCCTCCACCGCAAAGATGATCAATGCCGACGTGTTGAAGGCGCTCGGCTCGCGCGGCGTTCTGATCAACGTCGCGCGAGGCTCCGTCGTGGACGAGCCGGCGCTGATCGCGGCGCTGAAATCGGGGACCATTCTGGCCGCCGGCCTCGACGTATTCGCCACCGAGCCGAACGTGCCGGACGAGCTGAAGTCGATGCAGAATGTCGTGCTGCTGCCACATATCGGTTCGGCTTCCGTGGTAACGCGCAATGCCATGGATCAGCTCGTGGTCGACAATCTCAAGAGCTGGTTCGCCGGCAAGCCGCCGCTCACGCCCGTCGCGGAGACGCCGGTAAAGGGACGTTGATAAAGCATGATCCGGAAAAGTGGAAACCGGTTTTCCGAAAAGATCATGCTCAAACAAAGAGATGAGATCATGATCCGATTACGTCTAGTCGGATCATGAGCTAGAGGACGTTGATCAGGGACCGTTGATGTCAATCCGCCGTTTCAGCGTCGTGGCCGCAACGCTGCTTGCAACTGTCGGCGGCGCTGGACCTGCGTCGTCCCAGGATGCCGCGTCGCTGAAAAAAGAAATGATCGGGCAGTGGGAGCTTGCCACCACGGACCGCAGCAAAACCTGCGTCGTCACCTTGAAGGGCGATGCGACGGCGCAGGGCCTCAAGCTCGAGCTCGAACCTTCCTGCGCGGCGGCGCTGCCCTTCGCCAAGGACATCACTGCCTGGAACACCAGGGGCCTCGACATCGTGCGGCTGCAGAACGCGACCGGCGAACCGGTGATCGATTTTACTGAGGTCGAGAGCGGCATTTTCGAGGGACATCGGACCGGCGAGGGCGTCTATATCCTGCAAAACCTCGCCGCGGCACGCTCGCTCGCCAAGTCCATGGACCAGATGATCGGCGACTGGTCGATGGTCCGTGGCAACGGACAGGCGATCTGCGGTCTGACGCTGACCAACACCGAAGCCGGCCAGGACAATTTCCAGGTCTTCCTGAAGCCGAAATGCGATCCCGCCGTGGCGGCGTTTGCGCCGACGGTTTGGCGGCTCGATCACGGCCAGATGCTCTTGATGTCGCAGAAGGGCGAGACCTGGCAGTTCGAGGCCGACGACAATGCGCAGTGGCGCAAAGTCCCCGACAGCGCCGACCCCCTGATCATGCTGCGTGACCAGTAGCAGCGCTGCACCTCTCCCGCTTGCGGGCAGGGCTATCGCATATAGCTGTTTGGTGGCTATGAACGAGGTGGGCCTCATGGTTCTCCCGGCGATGCGGAGCATCGTCCGGAGACGCGCCGCAAGCGGCGCTCCTCACCATGAGGGTCTAATATTCCGCCGCGAAATCAGACCTCATCCTGAGGAGCCCGCCAAAGGCGGGCATCTCGAAGGATGGGCCGCGAAGGGACTGTCCACCAAGTTCTATTTCATATGCGATAGCCCTGCCCGCAAGCGGGAGAGCGAGTGCAGCTGTCAGCCTATGCTGGCGGCCTCGTTGGCGGCGCGCTGCATGCTCGACGACATCTCGTTGGTCACGACGCTCTGCTCTTCGACCGCGGCCGCCGTCGACGTCACGTATTCGCCCACCGCCTCGATCGACCGGCGGACCGTGCCCAGGGCAGTGACCACGTCAGCGGAAATGCCATTGAGCGAGTCGATTTCGATGCCGATCTTGTCGGTCGCCTGCTTGGCCTGATTGGCAAGGTTCTTGACTTCGGCCGCGACCACCGCAAAGCCACGACCGGCCTCGCCGGCGCGCGCGGATTCGATGGTCGCGTTCAGCGCGAGCAGGTTGATCTGACCGGTGATGTCGCCGATCATCTGCAGGATGCCGCTCATCGAGGCGGCGGCGGCGGTCAGCCGCTGCGCCTGGTGGTCGGCGGATTGCACATGGTCGGTGGCGGCGGCAGCCGTTTCCTTCGACTTGACCATCGCCTCCGAGATCTCGCGCACCGAGGCGTTCAATTCCTCGGCGCCGGCCGCGACCTGCTCCATCATGCCACGGACGCGCTCGCTCTTCAGCCGCGCGATAACCTGGGCGGTGACATCGGAGGCGTATTTGACGACTTTGAACGGCTTGCCATTGAGATCCATGATCGGATTGTAGGAGGCCTGGATCCAGACGTCGCGTCCGCCGGCGCCGATGCGGCGAAATTCTCCGGCCTGGTATTCGCCGCGGTTCAGCGCGGCCCAGAACTCCCGATAGGCAGGCGCGTCACGCTCGGCCGGATCGACGAACATGCTGTGAGGGCGGCCCTGGATGTCGTGCAGCGTATAGCCCAGCGCTTTCAGGAAATTCGCGTTCGCCGTCCTTACCGTGCCGTCCATCGCGAACTCGATCACGGCCTGCGACTTGTCGATGGCCGCGATCTGGCCGGCAAAATCAGCATTGCGCAGCTTCTGCTCGGTGACGTCCGTTGCGAATTTGACTACCTTGAACGGCTTGCCGTTCTCGTCGAACACCGGATTGTAGGACGCCAGAATCCAGACCTCCTTGCCGCCCTTGCCGATGCGCTTGAACTCGCCGACCTCGAACTCGCCGCGGTTCAGCTTCTGCCAGAACTCACGATACTTCGGGCTGTCGCGGAACGATGCCTCGACAAACATGCTGTGGTGCTTGCCCTGGATCTCGGTCAGCGAATAACCGAGCGCGCGCAGGAAATTCTCGTTGGCGGTGATGACGGTGCCGTCGAGATTGAATTCGATCACCGCCTGGACGCGGCCGATGGCCATGGTCTGCGCCCGGAAATCCAGGTTCTGCAGCCGGACCGAAGCGTCGAACCATTCCACGGCGAAGCCCGCGCGCTGCCCGTCATCAGTGGCGAGCGGCGTGACCGCGAGATCGAAAGCGCGGCCACCGAACCTGATGGTCTCCCGATGGAGCGACTTCAACTGCCCCAGCACCTGGCGCTGTGCGGAATCCTTGTAAAAAACATCGACGCTGCTGCCGATCAGCTTGGCGACCGAGAAGCCCGGAAGCTCCTTGCGGATGTCGGCTTCCGCCTCGGTGAGCAACCTGGTCACCGCATGATTCATGTAGGTGATGGTGAGTGACGCATCCGCGACCATCAGGTTGGCGGTGATGACGTCGGCGGCAGTCTTGGCAATTTCACCGGCACGCGATTTCCGGCTTCCGAACATCTTTGGGGTTCCTGGGTTGGAGGCCAGGCGACGCAATTGTCGCGCTGGTACTTGCGAGCGGCGAACCAATTCCAATGCGATGCAGGAAGCCTCTCAGCATCGTGTGAACGGTCCCTTAAACATCGGATTACCGCCGACAAAATCGCTGAGATCGATATTGCGTTGCGGCTGAGCGCGTAAAACTACGGGCCGATCGGTGCTTGCTTTCGCGGCGTTCCGCCCGCTGTCACCGGCCCGTGTACCGAGCGAGGAACGTCGTCCATGTCTGCGGCGTTGGCTGTTCATGTCTCGATCCGGCTTCGGCCCAGGAGCGCGCCATGGCGACCACCGTGCTTGCAATCGGCATCGATCCCGCATTCGCGGATTTTGGCGCCTTTTCGCACCTCACGCCGGAGCTCATCAGGAATCATATCGATGCGCAGATCGATCAGTTGCGCACCCACGGCTATGAGGCCGAAGCCTGTCTGGTCGATCTCGGTGATACCGCCGAGCAGGTGGTGGAGTCAGCGCTGCAGTCGAAGCGGTTCGATTGCGTCGTCATCGGCGCGGGCTTGCGCGAACCTGCCGCGCAACTCCTGCTGTTCGAGAAGATCCTCAACCTTGTCCATCGGCTGGCACCGGAAGCCTCCATCTGCTTCAACACCGCGCCCGCCGATACGATGGATGCGGTAAGGCGCTGGGTCGCGCCGTGAGGCGGGCCGTGCGCCGTTACGCGCCGCCCGCACTACAGGTCATCGTCGTCGGGAGCCGAGGGTGCAATCAAGCCTTTCCTGATCGCGGCGTCCTCGTTGCTGAAGATGGCCATCGCCGTGAGCATGTGGCGGAAGCCAAGTTTCTCATACAACTTTTCGGTGCCGGGATTGGCGTACAGGATGATCTTCCGGTGGCCGCGCGACAGGTTCAGCAGTCGCATCGCGATCTCCTTGCCGAGCCCTCGCCCCTGAAAACGCGGGTGAACCGCGATGTCGCAAATATAGGAGCAATCGACACCATCAGCGACAGCACGTCCCGCGCCGGCCAGGACGCCCTCCTCGAACGCGAAGCATTTTGTACATGCTGTTCGCGAAGGCGCGCTTCAGGTCCTCCGGCTTCTTGTCGCCGAGCGGAGCGATCCGATAGAGCTCCGACAGCGCGTCCCAGTCGATCTGGTCCTGATCGGACGTCCATTCCATGTCGCGCTCCTTTCGAATCGCGCGCTAGATCAGCCGCATCCCCTTCAAGCTCGCGTGGCCATTCTTGCCGACGATGATGTGGTCGTGCACGGAGATGCCGAGCGGCTTGGCGATGTCGATGATCGCCTTGGTCATCTGGATGTCGGCCTGCGAGGGCGTCGGGTCGCCGGACGGGTGGTTGTGCACCAGGATCAGCGCGGTGGCGGATAGTTCGAGCGCGCGCTTGATCACCTCGCGCGGATAGACCGGCGTGTGGTCGACGGTGCCGGTCTGCTGCACCTCATCGGCAATGATCTGGTTGCGCTTGTCGAGGAACAAGAGGCGAAACTGCTCCTTGTCGGCGAATGCCATGCTCGAACGGCAATAGTCCAGCACGTCGTTCCATGACGACAGCGCGCTGCGCCGCTTCACCTCGCCTTTCGCGACGCGGCTCGCGGCGGCCGCGATCAGCTTGAGCTGGTTGATGGAGGCTTCGCCGATACCGTCGACCTCGCGCAGGCGGGCGACGGGGGCATGGATCACCTCGGCAAACGAGCCGAATCGCCTGAGCAATTCCTTGGCGAGCGGCTTGGTGTCGCGCCGTGGGATCGAGGCAAACAGCGCCATCTCCAACAGCTCGTAGTCGCTCAGCGCGTCGGCGCCGGCGGTATGGAAGCGCTCGCGCAGGCGCTCCCGATGGCCGTGGTAGTGCGGCGTCTCGGCGGGCTGGTCTTTGCTATTGTCAGTCTTGGCGGGCATCGGCGCCAAACATGCCGTGCTGCGCGGTTTTTGCAACCATGAAGTGCCGCGGGCGCATCGAAGCCTTCGACATGCGCCAGAAGATCGGCAGACCTTTGATCGCGTCCGCGTGATCTGCGGGCAAGAATCGTTGCGATTTGGCTGCGAGGCGGCCACATTGGACTGGCTGGGGGAATTGTCGTCGATTGCCAGATACCGGGTTATGTCGAATGAATTCCAGCTATGAAAAGCAGAGGCTCGCATGTCAATCGGAGCAGCCGGCTTCGCCGGGGACACACGGGCTCGAGAGCTACGGCGTCTCCGGGCTTCTGGCGTCTTCTGCCGATCGAGGCTGGTCGGACATAGCGGCGGAGCTTCGCAGTCACAGCGGTGGCACGATCGCCTGGAAGAGCCCGCAGCCTGATACCGAAATTTGCGTCGACGTCCGCGGCAATGGGTCCGTGGTCACGCGACAGAGGTTTGGCATCACCGATCGTACCGTTTCCGAACGCGGAACGATTTGGCTTTCGCCGGCGGCAGCCGAGGATGGGCTGATCGATTTGTCCGATCCCGTTCCAGCTGTCCTGCATATTCTTCTCCCTCCGAGCCGGTTTTCGCTGGAGAGCGTTGGCGAAGGGCTCACTCCATCCGTCATGACATCGCTGCGCCATGAGAGCAGTTTTCGTGATCCGCTCGTGGCCGAGATCGCATATGCACTCACCTCCGAGCTGGACCGCGAGACGTCTGCCGGCAGGCTGCTGGCGGAGACGCTGGCCTCGAGCCTAGCCGCACGATTGGTTCAAAACCACCTCGGCAAGCCATCGCAAGACTTCCTCGCACCTACCACTGGCGAGGGGCTCGATCGGCGCAGGCTCGCGCGCGTGATCGATTACATCGAAGCCAATCTGGAAGGCGAACTGACGGTCGGTCGCCTGGCGTCGATCGCGTGCCTGAGCCAGTTTCATTTCGCCCGTGCCTTCAAGGCCGCCGTCGGCCGATCGCCGCATCGCTATGTCAGCGCCAGGCGCCTCGAGCGCGCCAAGGAACTGCTCGGAGAAAGGGAGCAGCCGCTGGCCGATATCGCGCTCAGGCTCAACTTTTCGTGCCAGGCAAATTTCACCCGCGCGTTCCGGCAGGCGACGGGCCAGACGCCGGCTCAGTATCGCCGCAGCGTCGTGACCTGATTTGTTACGGATGTAACCGATCCGCGCCTGCTGTCCCTGACGGCGGCAAGAAATGACAACAGCTGAGCAAGCGAGGCAAAGCCGCGTCCCGTCGAATGATGCATCTATCCGCTCCGATACACCCCCAAGCAATTGCGAGGAGCGAATATGACATCGGAGCGAAAGGTCGTCATCATCACCGGCGCGTCACGCGGCATCGGCGCTGAATTGCTGAAAGCCTATCGCGAAAACGGCTACCGGGTCGTGGCCACCGCCCGTTCGATCGGCAAGAGCGATGATCCGTCCGTCCTCATGATCGAGGGCGACATCGCGCAGCCCGAGACGGCCGAACGCATCTTCAGCCTGGCGATCGATCGCTTCGGACGAATAGATACGCTCGTCAACAACGCCGGCGTGTTCATTGCCAAGCCCTTCACCGAATATTCCGCGGCCGATTTCGCAAAGATGGTCGCAGTCAATCTCGCCGGCTTCTTTCATTTGACCCAGAAGGCCGCGGCCCGAATGCTGCAGGCGGGGTCAGGCCACATTGTCAACGTCACCGCAACGATCGCCGAGCAGCCGATGGCATCGCTGGCGGCGGGCCTTGCGGCGCTGACCAAAGGCGGGCTCAACGCGATCACGCGCTCGCTCGCGATCGAATATGCCCCCCGGAATATCCGGGTGAATGCGGTGTCGCCCGGCGTGATCAGCACGCCCATGCATTCGCCGGAGGCGCACGGCTTTCTCGCCGGGCTGCAGCCGATCGGCCGAATGGGCAAGACGCAGGACGTCGTCGACGCCGTGATGTATCTGGAGAAGGCAGCCTTCGTCACCGGCGAGATCCTGCATGTCGATGGCGGCTGGTCCGCCGGTCGTGGCTAGGAGATGCGCGATGTGGACCGACCGGCGTCTGCTTGAACTGTTTGGGATCGAACACCCGATCGTGCTGGCGCCGATGGCGGGTTTTGCGACGGTTGAAGTCGCGGCCACTGTTTCCAATTCCGGCGGTCTCGGCTCGATCGGCTGCGGGACCATGGATCCGCAGGCGGCCGGGGACGCTATGGCGAAGCTGCGGCGACTGACCAGCAACCCGGTCAGCCTCAATTTCTTCTGCCATGAGCCGGCTAAGGCGGATGCCGGCCGCGAGCGCGCATGGCACGATCGGCTATCACCCTACTATCGCGAGCTTGGCATTGACGATGCGACGCCGCCGCGGCGCACCGATCTTGCGCCGTTCAACACTGGCATGTGCGAGTTCGTCGAGGATGCCAAGCCGAAGGTGGTGAGCTTCCATTTCGGCTTGCCGGCGCCGGTATTGCTGGCCCGGATCAAGGCGGCCGGCTGCAGGGTGATCTCGTCGGCGACGACGGTCGATGAAGCGCGCTGGCTGCAAGACCATGGCGCCGATGCGGTCATCGCGCAGGGCTATGAGGCCGGCGGGCACCGCGGCATGTTCCTCGATCGCGATCATAGCCGTGCGCTCGCCTCGCAACTTGGCACCTTGGCCCTGGTGTCGCAGATCGTTGACGCCGTCAGCGTGCCGGTGATCGCCGCCGGCGGCATCGCCGATGGACGCGGCATTGCCGCCGCCCTTGCCCTTGGCGCGTCCGGAGTGCAACTCGGGACCGCCTTCCTGCTTTGTCCGGAGGCGGCGACGCCGCCGCTGCACCGCGATGCGCTGCGGCAGGCGCGCCAGCTTGGCACGATGGTGACGAACGTGCTGACCGGCCGACCTGCGCGCGCTCTGGTCAATCGCTTCATCGCCGACGTCGGTCCGTTGTTCGATGCCGTACCGGATTTTCCGTTGCCTATGGGTGTGTTGGCGCCGCTGCGGGCCGCAGCGGAGCCGAAGGGAAGCCGTGATTTCACCCCGCTCTGGGCAGGGCAGGGTGCTGCATTGATCCGTGAATTCCCGGCCAAGGCGCTGATGCAGATGTTGGTGAAGGAGGCGGCCGAGCGCTTGAACCGCATCAAAGACGGCTGAGATCCGCCCGATGCTTCGCATTGGCAGCGCGGCTTGCGGCACGCTATGATCGGCCGTCCCTGCCAATGCAAAGAGGTCTCGCCGCGTGACGTCGTTTAGGGTTATCCGGGCGGGGGCCGAGAAGCGCAAGGGCGGTGCGAAAGCGCTGGAGAAGCTGCTGCCGCCGGTGCCGAACGCGAAATCCCTGGCCAGTCTGAAGGACGATCGCGTTCTCGCCGAGATGACCAAGCGGGTGTTCTGCGCCGGCTTTGCCTGGAGCGTGATCGAGGCGAAATGGTCGGGCTTCGAACAGGCCTTCCTCGGCTTTCAGCCCGAGAAGCTTGCATTCGAGCCCGACGAGTTCTGGGAGCGGCTCACGAGCGATACGCGCATCGTACGCAACGGCGCCAAGATCATGTCAGTACGCGACAACGCCCGCTTCGTGCAGCAGATCGCGCGCGAGCATGGCAGCTTCGGCAAGTTTTTGGCCGACTGGCCGTCCTCCGATGAGGTCGGGCTCTTGAACCTGCTGGTCAAGCGCGGTAGCCGGCTCGGCGGCAATACCGGCCAGATGCTGCTGCGTTTCCTGGGCTGGGATGGTTTTGTCACCTCAAGGGATGTCGTCGCCTGCCTGCGTGACGCCGGGCTCGATATCGCGGAGGAGGCGAAGTCGAAGGGCGACCTCGCCAAGGTGCAGGCACAGTTCAACGCCTGGGCCAAGGAGACCGGGCTGCCTTACGTCCATCTCTCGCGCATCTGCGCAATGTCAATCGGGGAGAATTACGAGGCAGCCGAACTCACGCGCCGCATGGGCGGCGATGATTGAGAGCGTGATCCGACCGGGTCGAATCGGCTGCGAGTTGGCTTCACCTCCCCCGCTTGCGGGGGAGGTCGGCGCGAAGCGCCGGGTGAGGGTTCTCTCCACTCGGGGAGCCCCAATGCGGAGGCACCCCCACCCCAGCCCTCCCCCGCAAGCGAGAGCTTTGCTTAATTGGCTGAGCGGGAGTGGCAGCCGATGTCAGGCATTTTTTTGCGCTGCCTCAGGCGGTACGCGAGGGTTGACGGCCGCGTTTTCAGGGCCGTCCGATGGCAGCGGGCGGTGGCGGTCACGCCGCAGCTCCCACGGGCTGCAGCACCGCCCATCGTTTGAGGTTCATGGCGAGGCAGATAAGACGCAGATGCGTCTGGTTGCGTCTCAGGCCCAGATAGCGGGCGCGCGCCCAGCGGTAGACGCCCTTGAGACGCGCGAAGACCTGCTCGACCGGCGCGCGGCGCCGGCCCACCGCGTCGTTGAAGCGCTTCTGCCGCTCGGTCAGGGGATGATGCTTGTTGGGCCG
>NZ_JAGKJI010000130.1 GCF_020329485.1 Bradyrhizobium cenepequi | reverse complement strand
CGATGGTGGTGGGGGTTTTGGCGATCCTGAAGGCGGGCGGCGCCTATCTGCCGCTGGATCCGGCCTACCCGTCTCAGCGGCTGCGCCAGGTGCTGGGCGATGCGGCGCCACGACTGCTGCTGGCCGATGCGGCCGGTCGCGCCGCGCTTGGTGATGGCGTGGATGTGACGGTGGTGGATCTCGACACGGCAACGCCGGCCTGGGCGCAGCTGCCGGCGTCGGATCCGGATGTGCGCGCGCTTGGCTCCCGCCATCTCGCCTATGTGATCTACACCTCCGGCTCTACCGGGACCCCCAAAGGCGTCATGATCGAGCATGCGAGCACCCTGAACCTGCTGCATTGGAGCAGCGGAGTCTTTGCCCCGTCAGAGATCAGCCGGATGCTGTTCTCCACCTCGATCAGTTTTGATCTGTCAGTCTATGAGTGTTTCGTTCCGCTTTCGCACGGCAGCACGCTCTACCTTGTCGAGAATGCGCTGGCGCTGGCCGAGAGGCCTTTGGATGTCTCCATTATCAACACAGTGCCCTCGGCAATCGCCGCTCTGGTCGACAAGAAAGCAGTACCAGCCTCGACAAGCGTGATCAATTTGGCGGGCGAGCCGCTGAAGGCCGGTCTGATCGAGAAGCTCTTCGCGAGCAGCCGCGTCCAGAAGATTTGCAATCTCTACGCTCCGTCCGAAACAACGACGTACTCGACCTGGATCTGCATGCGAAGGGGAGAGGCTGTCGTTGAGACGATTGGCCGCCCGATCGCGAACACTAAAGTTTATCTGCTTGACGCTGATGGCGCGCCAGTTCCGTTCGGGGCGGTCGGCGAGCTTTACATTGGCGGCGCCGGCGTCGCGCGTGGCTATCTGAACCAGCCGGAGCTGACGGCGGAGCGGTTCATCGCCAATCCGTTTGTGGCAGGCGATCGGCTGTACAAGACCGGCGACCTGGCGCGGTATCTGCCGGACGGCAATCTGGCGTTTTTGGGTCGCAACGACGAGCAGGTGAAGATCCGCGGCTTCCGGATCGAGCCGGGCGAGATCGCAGCGCGGCTCGTCGAGCACGGATTGCTGCGCGATGCGGTGGTGGTGGCGCAACCGGATCGCAGCGGCGAGCCGCGGCTTGTCGCCTATGTGGTGTGTGCGTCCGAGGCTGGATTAGATGGAGGCGAGCTCGCCGGGACGCTGCGCACGCATCTCGATGCACGAGTGCCGGAGTACATGGTGCCGTCGGCATTCGTGCGGCTATCGGCGCTGCCGCTGACGGTGAACGGCAAGCTGGACCGCAAGGCGCTGCCGGCGCCGGAGGATGAGGCCTATGCGCGGCGCGCTTATGAGGCGCCGCAAGGGCCCATTGAGGCGCAGCTAGCGACGATCTGGGCCGAGCTTCTGGGCGTGGCGCGGGTCGGACGCCACGACAACTTCTTCGCGCTGGGCGGCCACTCGCTCTTGGCAGTGCGGCTCTTGAGCCGCCTATCGCAGGCTGTTGGTGTCGAACTGCCGCTGACGACGCTGTTCGCCAAACCGGTGCTGGCCGAGCTCGCTCGCGAGGCCTCTATTACTTTGATCGAACGAAAATTCGATCGCGACGACCTTCAAAAGCTGCTCTCTCTGGGTGCCTAGAAATGACTGATTTAGTTAGGACCGAGTTGGAAAAACTCGATGTTGAAGGCCTAAGCAAGCTTCTTTTACTCGCCAAAGAGGGAGACGGGAGCGAGAGCCGAACAGCTAGCTTGATACCAAAGGTTGGACGCGAAGGCGCTCTGGCACTGTCGTTTGCGCAGCAGCGGCTATGGTTTTTGGCGCAGCTGGATCAGGGCAGCACGAACTATCACATGCCACTGGCGTGGCGGCTGCGCGGCGTGCTCGACCGCAGCGCATGGCAGCGCAGCCTCGACCGTGTGGTGGCGCGGCACGAGGCGCTACGCAGCATTTTTGTTGCCTCGGAGGGGGAGCCTTGGGTTGAGGTTCTGCCGAAGGATGCGGGGCTGCCAGTTGTGCAGCACGATCTGCGGGGCCGGGGAGATGCGGACGCTGCGCTCGCGGAGCTGTGCCAGGAAGAGGCACGC
>NZ_JAGKJI010000129.1 GCF_020329485.1 Bradyrhizobium cenepequi | reverse complement strand
CGTCCTTCAGAAGTCCGTCCACACCTTTCGCCACATAGCGACGGCGCCAGCGGCGGACTGTCAGCAGGCTCTTGCCAGCCACTGCCGCGATCGCCTCCGCCGTCGACCCATCGCTCGCCAGCAGCACGATCCGTGCTCGCCAAACCACCTTCTGCGGCGTGTTCCGGTCCCGGACCAGCCGCTCCAATCGTTCGCGATCGGCTGTGCTGACCGCAATCTGCTCGAGCTTCCTCATCGGCGCAGACTCGCAGGTTTGCGCCAATTTGTGAATCGTCTGTCAGTGACGGAACACTAGCGCGTCACAGAGCGCGTCGGCGAAAATCGTGCTTCACGGTTGGTAGGTATTCCATCTTGTCTCTCGTTGCAGAACGGCTTAGCGTCGTCCGCCCTTCTGAAACCAAGGCCATGACGGCTCGCGCCGCCGGACTGCGTGATCAGGGCGTCGATGTGATCACGCTCAGTCAGGGCAAGCCGGATTTCGACACGCCGTCCGCGATCAGCGAAGCCGGCATCCGGGCCATCCGCGACGAGTGGACGAAAGACACGCCCGTACCCGGCATCAAGTCGCTGCGCGAGGTGATCCGCAAGAGCCTCAGTCGCGATTTCGGTATCGACCAGATCACGGTCGGCTGTGGCGCCAAGTAGGTCGTCTTCAACGCACGGTTTGCCGAACCCGAGGAAGTCGGCCTCGTAGACAACGCTCAACATGTCGACCACCGCGCTTTGGATGATCTTGCCCTCAAGCGCCGGCACGCCACCGGCAAGCTGCACTCCTCTCCAAACAGCCTTTGGGATCGGCGCGAATCATTCGCCCGTTTCACGCCTGCGCGGTCAGCGATTTATTGTCTTGAAAAGCGACGGATTTCGGGAGTTGAGACATTGAGTCTACGTCACCCGGACCTCGGCTCTTCGATACCGGGGAATGGAGCGACTGGGCTTAAAGAATTCAGACCTTACGGCGAGATTTGCACGCGATCGCGCTTGATGCCGGAGGATACCCGACAACTCGATTCCATACACCCCGAATCTTGAAGCTACCAGTGATATGCAGGCTTTCGGCTTTCACCAGTACCCGACCGCCAACGAACTCGTTCATCCTTTTGCTTTCGCGCATTGGGGTCAAGCGAAGTCTGGATTTTATGCGCTCCGCGGCGTCTTCGATCTCACCAAACGTCGGCGGGAGCATGTGTCAAGGTTGCTCGCCTCTAGCTCCTAACATTCGAAAGCCCTGATCTTGAGAGTTGCTGTTGCTAACGCCGAATTCGATCAATGGTCATGTTTGGTACTACCGGACACCGCGTAATCGCGATTTTATCGCTGCGATTTCACCGGCGGATTCGGTTGAAAAAGTCCTCTCCACCGTTGAGACGAAAGTTCTAAGACCCGCTGATGTTTTTCGCGTTTTCGGACGTGGGCGACCTATCCCAATTTCCGTGGATTCATCAAGCGGCCTTCCTACGCACCTCAGGAGGCTGCCAATACGCCATGCCAATCGGTTGGCAAATTGTTTGGGTTCCCCCCGCTCTATCGACCGAGTCAGAGTTGAACAGGATTACGGGAGTCGCCACACCAATCTCAGCACCATAGATTGCTTTCCCTACTCCCCCTTTTCACGCACCACGGGGCATGCTCAAGCTATCTCGAGTTCTGGGTTGGCCGCTATGAACGGTCCAGTTCAACGCTGGGCGTAGAGACGCTGAAGTGGACCCCGGATTTTGGACCGGCGGCTTAGGTGGTGCGGATGCCGTTCCGTTTTGATAAACGGAGCGGACCATGAAGAAGACGAGACGGAAAATCGATGCAGCGCTGAAGGCAAAGATCGCCTTGGAGGCGCTGCGAGAACAATCAACGGTGACGGATCTGGCGCAGCGCTACCAGGTGCATGTGAACCAGATTTATGCGTGGAAGAAGCAGCTTCAGGAGTTCGGGCGTTCGACGCGGGCGTTGGTCGGGATGGCGAGGCGGCCCACGAACTGGAGGTCGAGAAGCTCCACGCCAAGATCAGACAATTGACGGTCGAGCGAGATTTCTTAGCCAGGAGGTCCGGAAGATGAGCGCGCCGGATCGCCGAGGATTGCTTCAGCGCGATCATGAGAGTCTA
>NZ_JAGKJI010000128.1 GCF_020329485.1 Bradyrhizobium cenepequi | reverse complement strand
ATCGGAGGATGGCGGCGAGCTTGCCGGCACCTTGCGCAGGCACGTGAGCGCGCGACTGCCGGAGCACATGGTGCCGTCCGCGTTTGTGCGCATCGAGGCGCTGCCGCTGACGCCGAACGGCAAGCTGGACCGCAACGCGTTGCCGGCGCCGCAGGATGAGGCGTATGCGCACCACGCCTATGAGGCGCCGCGGGGCGAGATCGAGACGGCGCTGGCCGAGATCTGGGCCGAGCTGCTCGGCGTGGCGCGGGTCGGGCGGCACGACAACTTCTTCGCGCTGGGCGGCCACTCGCTGTTGACGGTGCAACTGATGGAGCGTCTGCGGCAGCTGTCGCTGGGGGTCGAGGTGCGGACACTGTTCGCCAAGCCGGTGCTGGCGGATCTTGCCGCAAGCCTGGGCAGTCATCACGAGGTGGCGGTCCCGGCCAACCTGATCACGGAGAGCAGCAGGGCGATCACGCCCGAGATGCTGCCGCTGATTGAGCTGTCTCAGGGCGAGATCGACCGGATCATCGCCACGGTGCCCGGTGGGGTCGGCAACATCCAGGATATCTATGCCTTGTCGCCGCTGCAGGACGGCATCCTGTTCCATCATCTGTTGGCGAGCCGGGGCGATCCGTACCTGCTGGTCTCGCAGATGGCGTTTGCCGAGCGTGACCTGCTGGAGCGCTATCTTGCCGCGGTTCAGCGGCTGGTGGACCGGCACGACATCTTAAGGACGTCGTTTGTGTGGGAGGGCCTGTCGAGCCCGGCCCAGGTGGTTTGGCGGAACGCGCCACTGGATGTGACCGAGGTTGAGCTGGATGGCTCTGGTGGTCCCGGCCCCGAGCAGCTTAAGGATCGGTTTGATCCGCGCCGGCAGCGCATCGATCTGGGCCGGGCGCCCCTGTTGCGGTTTGTGATTGCGCGCGAGCCCGGCAGCGGGCGCTGGCTGCTGCTGGCGCTGCAGCACCATTTGATCGGGGATCACACCACGCTGGAGGTGATGCATGCCGAGGTGCAGGCCGTGCTCGAGGGACGTGACGACGAGCTGTCCGCCCCGCAGCCGTTCCGCAATCTGGTGGCGCAGGCGCGCCTGGGCGGTGATGCAAAGGCGCATGAAGAGTTCTTCCGGACGTGGCTCGCCGACATCGACGAGCCGACCACGCCGTTCGGCTTGCGCGAGGTCCATGGCGACGGCGGCGGGGCTCGTGAGGCGCGGCGGATGCTGCCGCAGCAGCTGCACGATCGGCTGCGCAGCCAGGCGCGGCGGCTGGGCGTGAGCCTGGCGAGCCTGTGCCATCTGGCGTGGGGCCAGGTGGTGGCGCGCAGCAGCGGGCGCGAGCAGGTGGTGTTCGGCACGGTGCTGTTCGGCCGCATGCATGGGGGTGCCGGTGCCGACCGCGCCATGGGCCTGTTCATGAACACCCTGCCGCTGCGGCTTGATCTCGACGGCACCGCCGTCGAGGCGAGCGTCCGGACCACCCACGCCCGGCTGGCCGAGCTGCTGGCGCACGAGCATGCCTCACTGTCGCTGGCGCAACGCTGCAGCGGCGTTGCGGCACCGGCGCCGCTGTTCAGCGCGCTGCTGAACTACCGCCACAACACGCCGGCGGCTGCTGCCGGACCGGACGATGTGCTGTCCGGCATGGAATGGCTGGGCGGGGAGGAACGCACCAACTATCCGCTGACCTTGTCGGTGGAGGATTTTGGCGAGGCGCTTGGCCTGACCGCGGAAGCGGCGGAGCCAGTCTCTCCGGATCGGATCTGCGGCTACATGGCGCGCGCGCTCGAGCAGCTGGCGGAGGCGCTGGAGCGGGCGCCGAACACGCCGGTGCGAGCGCTGGACATCTTGCCGGCTGATGAGCGCACCTATCTGTTGGAGGAGTTGAACCGGACGGCGGCGGCGTATCCGTCGGAGGTGTGCATCCACGCGTTGTTCGAGGCGCAGGTGCGCCAGGCGCCGGACGCGGTGGCGGTGGTCGATGCGGACGAACGCCTCAGCTATGGCGAGCTCAATGCGCGGGCCAACCGCCTGGCGCATCATCTGATCGGGCGCGGGGTGCGGCCGGATCAGCCGGTCGCGATCTGCGTTGAGCGCCGCGTGGCGATGGTGGTGGGGGTGCTGGCGATCCTCAAGGCGGGCGGGGCGTATCTGCCG
>NZ_JAGKJI010000127.1 GCF_020329485.1 Bradyrhizobium cenepequi | reverse complement strand
GTCGCGGAGTTGAGCCGGTCCGGTCTGCAAGAGCTGCCGGCGATTGCCGAGGTGTCGCGCGATGCGCCACTTGTGCTGTCGTTTGCGCAGCAGCGGCTGTGGTTTTTGGCGCAGCTGGATCAGGGCAGCACGCACTATCACATCCCGCTGGCGGTGCGGCTGCGCGGCGTGCTCGACCGCAGCGCCTGGCAGCGCAGCCTGGACCGTGTGCTGGCGCGGCATGAGGCGCTGCGCAGTGTCTTTGTCGCCTCGGAAGGTGAACCTTCGGTTGAGATTCTGCCGAAGGATGCGGGGCTGCAAGTCGTGGAGCACGATCTGCGGGGCCGGAGAGATGCGGACGCTGCGCTCGCGGATCTGTGCCAGGACGAGGCGCGCGCGCCGTTCGATCTGGCGAATGGCCCGCTGATCCGCGGGCGTCTGATCCGCACCTCCGATGAGGAGCACGTCTTCCTGCTCACCCAGCATCATATTGTCTCGGACGGCTGGTCGCTGGGCGTGTTGGTGCGTGAACTCAGTCAGCTGTACCGGGCGTTCCTGGCCGGAGAAGACGATCCGCTGCCGCCGCTTGCAATCCAGTATCCGGACTATGCCGCCTGGCAACGGCAGTGGCTGTCGGGGGAACGGCTGCAGAGCCAGGCGCAGTATTGGCGCAACACGCTGGCTGGTGCGCCGGCCCGTCTTGCCTTGCCGACGGACCGGCCGCGGCCGGAACAGCAGTCGTTTGCCGGGGGCACGGTGCCTGTCGTCATCGATGCGGATCTGACGCGAGAGTTGAAGCGGCTGAGCCGGCGGCATGGCACGACGTTGTTCATGACGGTGCTGGCGGCCTGGGCTGCGGTGCTGTCGCGTCTGGCGGGGCAGGACGACCTTGTGATCGGCGTGCCGAGCGCCAATCGCGGCCGGCGCGAGATCGAAGGGTTGATCGGCTTCTTCGTCAACACCCTGGCGCTTCGGCTCGACCTGTCGGGCGCGCCGAGCGTGGCAGAGCTGTTGGAGCGGACGCGGCGCACGGCCTTGGGAGCGCAGGAGCATCAGGACCTGCCGTTTGAGCGGGTGGTGGAGATCGTGCAGCCGCCACGGTCGCTGGATCACACGCCGTTGTTCCAGGTGATGTTGGCTTGGCAGAACAACGCCGGTGGATCCCTCGATCTTCCCGGGCTGATGGTGGAGGCGGCGGCGGATGGGTACGATCAGGTCAAGTTCGATCTGGAGCTGAGCCTTCGCGAGCATGGCGAGGTGATCGCCGGAACGCTGGGCTATGCGACGGCGCTGTTCGACGAAGCGACCATTGAGCGCCAGCGTGGCTATTTGCTAGCGCTGCTGCGGGCGATGGTGGCCGATGCGCAGCAGCCGGTTGGGCGCATTGAGCTGCTGTCGTGCCATGAGCGCAGGTATCTCCTGGAGGAGCTGAACCGGACGGCGGCGGCGTATCCGTCGGAGGTGTGCATCCACGCGTTGTTCGAGGCGCAGGTGCGCCAGGCGCCGGACGCGGTGGCGGTGGTCGATGCGGACGAACGCCTCAGCTATGGCGAGCTCAATGCGCGGGCCAACCGCCTGGCGCATCACCTGATCGCGCGCGGGGTGACGCCGGATCAGCCGGTGGCGATCTGCCTTGCGCGCAGCGTGGCGATGGTGGTGGGGCTCTTGGCGATCCTGAAGGCGGGCGGCGCCTATCTGCCGCTGGATCCGGCCTACCCGTCTCAGCGGCTGCGCCAGGTTCTCAACGATGCGGCGCCACGACTGCTGCTGGCCGATGCTGCGGGGTGCGCCGCGCTGGGCGCCGAGGCGCTGGTGGACGTGACGGTGGTGGATCTGGAGACGGCGACGCCGGCGTGGGCAAACCTGCCGGCGTCGGATCCGGACCCGCGTGGGCTTGGCCTCAGCTCACGCCATCTCGCCTACGTGATCTACACCTCGGGATCAACAGGCACGCCAAAAGGGGCGCAGAATGAGCATCGGGCCATTATCAACCGCCTGATCTGGATGCAAAACGCCTACGCTCTCAAGGCAACGGATGTCGTGTTGCAGAAGACGCCATTTGGCTTCGATGTCTCGGCCTGGGAGTTCTTCTGGACCTTGCTTGAAGGCGCGACCCTGGTGCTGGCGCCTCCGGATGCGCACAAAGATCCCGATGCATTGGTGGACTTGATCATCAGCCACCGCATCACCACGGCACACTTCGTACCATCGATGCTGGTCA
>NZ_JAGKJI010000126.1 GCF_020329485.1 Bradyrhizobium cenepequi | reverse complement strand
GATTGGCCTTCGACGCGCTGATCGCCGACAAGGCGTTCGACAGCAACGCCATCATCGCCGAACTCGATGCGCGCGGCGCCAAGGTCGTCATCTCCCAGCATCCGCGCCGCGCCAAGCCTCTCACCATCGACGAGGAGATGTACAAATGGCGGCATCTCATCGAGAACTTCTTCGGCAAGCTCAAGGAGTTCAAACGCATCGCCATGCGCGCCGAAAAGACCGATCAAAGCTTCGCCTCCATGATCCATCTGGTCGCGGCCGTGATAAACTCCCGATGAATCCCAACAGACCCTAGTTGAGCAGATAAATGCGACTGGCTATAGATTGACCTTTGGGCTCCACTCCCGCCTCGACGAGACGATCGCGCAAGTATCGAACAAGATTGAAGCGGGCAATATCTACGTCAATCGGAACATCATTGGCGCGGTGGTCGGTATCCAACCATTTGGCGGTTCAGGTCTCTCGGGTACCGGTCCCAAAGCCGGCGGTCCGCTGTATTTGGGCCGGCTTTTCGCTCGTCCTCGCAGGAAAACCTTCGACGGTAGGCCGACCATGGCCGCTCGCGCGTACCTGGAGTGGTTGCGTACAGAAGGGCGCTCGGACGAGGCGCGGTCCTGCGAACAGCATTTGTCGCGATCGGCCCTTGGAACAGAGATCGAGCTGCCCGGACTAGTGGGCGAACGCAACATATACCTGGTCAGGCCTCGAGGGGTCGTAGCTGCGGTAGCGCAGACGGAGCGGGCTCTCCTGATCCAAATCGGCGCCATTCTGGCGGCTGGCAATCGGGCCATCGTTCAGACATCCAATCCGGCGCGTGCAGTTTTCGATCGTCTCCCCGGCGAGCCCAGGGATCAGATTAGGTTGGTGAAAGATTGGCGCGAGATAGACACCGTCGATGCCATTCTGTTCGATGGCTCTGCGCAAGAGCTCATCGCTCTCAACAAGGAGGTAGCTCAGCGGCGGGGACCCATCATACCCGTCCTGGTAAGGGCCTCTGCCGGCGACGACTACGACATGGATATGCTCACGAAAGAGATCAGCATTTCGACGAACACGGCTGCTGCCGGCGGCAATGCCAGCCTCACGTCGATCGGATGATTGGGGCCGATATCTGTGTGGTTGTAGCCAAGTCATCGAGTGCAGAGGACCATGGTGTACCAAATGCCATTGGCACTTTTCCGCGACTAAGACTCATAATAACAGCCAAATGAGCATCTACAGCGGGGCCGGTATTTGCAATGGTGCGCGAGCATTCCATCTTAGGACTCGGCCCTATCAGAGAGGTCCGGGCGGCCGAGTGCCACAGCCCGGACGTGCAGCGAGACGACGCCGCTTCGCGCTTGATCCGAGGCTGGAGAGACTGAACGCCTGCCGCGCCGCCGTCGAGGACCTGCTTTTCGGCATGAGCCGCAGCCTCGCGGGCGCTTAGCCGGCTGCGCTCTGCGGAGAGGGCGCTCCATGAGGATCGACTGCGAGGTCCACGCCCTCCGCCGAGAGGGCCGGCGGGCCGCGCCCGTCATCGACGGCTCCTTGGGCACGGCTAGAAGGCGTTGCGTGCGATTGCGCGATCACGGGGCTGGTCCTGGTCCAGCCCGCCTTCCTGAACGGCGACCCGACGGAGCTCTTCGCCCAGGCAAGCCAGGCCCGAATGCCAGTGCGGCTCATTCCGCCCCTCGTGCAGCCGCTGGCGCCTGAGGTCCTGGAGGAGTGGGGCGGATCAGGCGCCGTGGGTTTGGCGCTAACCTTCGATGATCCAGATCCACTGGCCGAGAACCTTGAGGCGGCCCTTCAGCTGGGCCTACACTTGGAGGTGTCTGGCGGCGTCGAAGGACGTGAGCGCGTGGCCGAGCTGCTCCTGGCCGACGGCCATCGCTTGGTGTTCCGATGCTTTGGGCTTGCGGATAGCGCCCGCGATCCCGCGTGGGACCCGCGCCTTGAGGGGCTCCTGGCGCTCGTGCGGATTCCAATGATCGCGCGCAGGTATTCCAATCTGATGCCGCGCAGCGTTCCGATCTGATCGCGCGCAGGTGAAGTACCCGATCGTTAAAGGCAAATTGGCACTATCGTTAGCCCGTGGTCAAGCGGCTGCCGAAGAGATCGCGCCTGGTGTTTGATGGTGTTGCTCGACGGAGCGAAGCTGACCGGACGCGCACCCCCAACAGTGCCGTAGCGGCCGGTCAGCTTCGCGGGCTGCGGTCTCGGTCTTCATCGGCCGACGATGTGATCAAGGCCGAGGAAGAACGGGCTGGCGAC
>NZ_JAGKJI010000125.1 GCF_020329485.1 Bradyrhizobium cenepequi | reverse complement strand
TCCCGATCGGGCGTCCGATTGCGAACACGCGTGTGTACCTGCTCGACGGTCATGGTGCGCCCGTTCCGTTTGGCGCGGTCGGGGAGCTCTACATCGGCGGGGCGGGGGTCGCGCGGGGGTATCTGAACCAGCCGGAGCTGACGGCGGAGCGGTTCATCGCCAATCCCTTTGTGGCAGGCGACCGGCTGTACAAGACCGGCGACCTTGCGCGCTATCTGCCGGACGGCAATCTGGCGTTCTTGGGCCGCAACGACGACCAGGTGAAGATCCGCGGCTTCCGGATCGAGCCGGGCGAGATCGCGGCGCGGCTCTCCGAGCACGCCTCGGTGCGCGAGGCGGTGGTGGTGGCGGGCGAGGACCGCGCGGGCGAGCCGCGTCTTGTCGGCTATGTGGTGTGCGCGCCCGAGGCTGAATCGGACGAGGGAGATGGAAGCGAGCTGGCCGGTGCCTTGCGCGCACACTTAAGTGCACGGCTGCCGGACTACATGGTGCCGGCCGCGTTTGTGCGGCTTGCGGCGCTGCCGCTGACGGTGAACGGCAAGCTGGATCGCAAGGCGCTGCCGGCGCCGGCGGATGAGGCCTATGCGCGCGCCGCCTATGAGGCGCCGCAAGGCGAGATCGAGACGGCGCTGGCGCAGCTCTGGGCGGAGCTTCTGGGGCTGGCGCGGGTCGGACGGCACGACCACTTCTTCGCACTGGGCGGCCATTCGCTGCTGGCGGTGCAGCTGATGGAGCGTCTGCGGCGGCTGTCGCTGGGGGTGGAGGTGCGCACCCTGTTCGCCAGGCCGGTGCTGGCCGATCTGGCCGCAAGCCTGGGCAGCCATCACGAGGTGGCGGTCCCTGCCAACCTGATCACCGAACAGAGTCCGGCGATCACGCCGCAGATGCTGCCGCTGATCGAGCTGGCGCAGGGAGAGATCGACCGGATCGTCGCCACCGTGCCCGGTGGCGTCGGCAACATCCAGGACATTTATGCCTTGTCGCCGCTGCAGGACGGCATCCTGTTCCATCATCTGTTGGCTATAAAAGGTGATCCGTACCTGCTGGTTGCGCAGATGGCGTTTGCCGACCGTGGCCTGTTGGAGCGCTATCTCGCCGCGGTCCAGCGGGTGGTGGACCGGCACGACATTCTGCGCACCTCGTTCGTCTGGGAGGGGCTGTCGCGCCCGGCCCAGGTGGTGTGGCGGAACGCGCCACTGGAGGTGACCGAGGTCGAGCTGGATGGGTCTTCTGGTCCCGGCCCCGCGCAGCTCCGGCTGAGGTTTGATCCGCGCCAGCACCGCATCGATCTTGGCCGGGCCCCGTTGTTGCGGTTTGTGATCGCGCGCGAGCCCGGCAGCGCGCGCTGGCTGCTTTTGGAGCTGCTGCATCATTTGATCGGGGATCACACCACGCTGGAGGTGATGCATGCCGAGGTTAAGGCCGTGCTCGGCGGGCGCGACCATGAGCTGAGCGCGCCGCAGCCGTTCCGCAACCTGGTGGCGCAGGCGCGCCTGGGCGTTGATGCAAAGGCGCATGAAGAGTTCTTCCGGGAGCTGCTGGGGGACATCGATGCGCCGACCACGCCGTTCGGCTTGAGCGAGGTCCACGGCGACGGCAGCGGGACCGGTGAGGCGCGGCGGATGCTGCCGCAGGCGCTCAACGCGCGATTGCGCAGCCAGGCGCGGCGGCTGGGGGTGAGCCTGGCGAGCCTGTGCCATCTGGCCTGGGGACAGGTGGTGGCGCGCAGCAGCGGCCGCGAGCAGGTGGTGTTCGGCACGGTGCTGTTCGGCCGCCTGCATGGCGGCGCGGGCGCCGACCGCGCCATGGGCCTGTTCATCAACACCCTGCCGCTGCGGCTTGACCTGGACGGCACCGGGGTCGCGGCGAGCGTGCGGACCACCCACGCCCGGCTCGCCGGGCTGCTGGCGCACGAGCACGCCTCGCTGGCGCTGGCGCAACGCTGCAGCAGCGTTGCGGCGCCGGCGCCGCTGTTCAGTTCGCTGTTGAACTACCGCCACACCACGCCGGCGGCCATGTCCGGTTCTGGACCGAATGATGGGCTGGCGGGGGTGGCATGGCTGGGCGGAGAGGAACGCACCAACTATCCGCTGACCTTGTCGGTGGAGGATCTTGGCGAGGCGCTCGGGCTGACGGCGCAGGTGGCGGAGGGCGTCTCGGCGGATCGGGTCTGCGGCTACATGCAGCGGGCGCTCGAGCAGCTGGCGGAGGCGCTGGAGCAGGCACCGAGCACGCCGGTGCGCGAGCTGGATATCCTTCCGTCCGCTGAGCGCGCGTATCTGTTGGAGGAGCTGAACCGGACGGCGGCGCCGTATCCCGAGCAGCAGTGCATCCA
>NZ_JAGKJI010000124.1 GCF_020329485.1 Bradyrhizobium cenepequi | reverse complement strand
TCATCAACTCGGATAAGGTTTTCGGTACACACACACCGGGGGCCGTCGCTGGATGCGTACGCTCCCACGCCGCATCGCTCAAAACCAACCGATCCATCACACCCGAGACTGCTTCCCCAAAAGCAGCCTTGAATCTGATTTGCTCCAAAAAGGGAGCCCTCAGAGTCCACACCACCTAGAGCGCAAGAGGTGTGAGCTGTGGCTTCTTGTTCAATTGCTGCGACCGCGGCGCTCCCAGAGGGCGGTATAAAGCCTACAAAAGGCACATCCAAGAAATGGTCGTCCTTTGGACGCACTTGTGCACAGTCGACCAATCGATGACCCACGTCTCAACACGAAACGCCAATTGGAATGCGTTGACCAAATGTAACTGCACGATGATGCAATTAGATATTGACTCTAAAGGGTTCGAAGGAAAGCGACGAGATCCTGCTTCTCGTTGTCATCGAGTTTGGTGCCAAGGATCAAATTGAAGAATTCGACTGTGTCATCCAGCGTCAGCAGACGACCATCGTGCATGTACGGAGGAGAGTCCTTGATGCCGCGCAGTGGGAAGGTTTTCACCGGTCCGTCCCCAGTTTCATAAAGTCCATCAATCATCGACGCTTTGAAAAAGCGTTCGGTCTGCAAATCGTGCATCATATTGTCGGTATAGTAGGGAGCGGCGTGGCAGGCTCCGCATCGGCCTTTCCCCAAAAAGATCTCTTGGCCGTGCATCTCGGCTTTGGTGGCTTTGCTCGGGTCAAGTTTTCCGAACAGATCGAGCTTCGGCGCCGGCGGGAACCCCAGCATCTCCTGGAACTCCGCCATCATGTTGACCTGGTGACCGCGATCGAGAATGTTCACGCCTTTCTTTGCGGCTATGACGTCGTCTCCGTCGAAATAAGCCCCCCGTTGCTCAAATTCGGTAAAATCCTCGACTGTCTTGAGCGCGCGCTGTGATCCGAACAGGCGCTGAACGAATACGCCGCGGAGCGTCGGGGTGGCAATACGATGACGCGTTTGGGTCGGACGAGCATCCGGCGCCAGATGCGTCGCCTTGTTGGTGTGGCCGTTCGTGTGGCAATCAAAGCACGCGACGCCGCGGCTAGGCAGCTCGGAACGGCGATCCTCGGTCTGATTGAATTGTTGCTGTGGAAATGGCGTAAGTAGAAGGCGCAATCCTTCGAGCTGCTTCGGATTAATGATGCCATTGAAGAGTTCATAATAATTCTCGAGCGTGACGAGTTTGCCCTGGGAAATGTCGCCCAGATCTGAACGCTGATTGAGGTACATTGCCGGAGGAAATTCCGGAAGAAAGTGGTCCGGGATATCAAAGTCGACGTCGAAGCGTGTCAGATCGCGGCCCTCGTGGCGTTTGATCTCGTCGATCTCTGTGTGAGGAAACACCATGCCACCTTCTTCATGCTTCGGATGCGGCAGAGGCATAAAACCCGGAGGAAACAGATTTCGGTCGCGAATCTGTTCCGGTGCCGTCACGGCGAGGCTGTCCCACGTCGTCCCGGGAACGAGCTTGACGCGGACTCCTTCCTGCACGGGCTTGGTCCGGTCCATCGTTATGCCAGCAGCGGGGCGGTTGCTCAAATCGTATCGCTCATTGAGAAGCGCCATGTGATCCCGCATAACCGACGGCTTTTGCTTGGATAGTCGGGAGAATATGGCGGCGAACGGCTCGGTGATGTCGACGGGCGCGTAACTCGATGCGCCGCGCGGACCTTGCTGGGCATACGCGCTGCCCAAGGCGGCAGTCACCATAGCGATCGCCATTCCAGCCCAAAGCTTTGCGTTATTCCGCTGGTGCATGCGATATTCCTTGCTGCCAAGCTTCACAGGACGCGCTGTTTTTCGTCATGCCCGACACCAAACCAGCATAGCTGTTATCCATCTGGTACGTGAATCAAGGCCGGTAAATTCCCGGTGAAGCCGATATACGCGAAGCCGCTCGTCGCAAACCGCCAATCGATTAAGACGGTCTGTTGCTTTCTCATGCTGACTTTCGGAGGACAGTTCTCCGTAAGCTGCAACAAGGTCGACGCGCACATGGCGAAGCTGATGCAGCGTGCCCCGCCAGTGCCCCGCAACACCCCGATGATGTATCCGGCATTGAAGGGACGGCTTCTTGAGACTCGTGGCTCCCTGCAAAACGTGCAGCCGGACGAGATTGGCGGCGCCCAGTCCCACACGTACGAGCTGACGCCGCCCATCGTACGCGGCTGGTTCGGCGGCGACGACTACATCCGGCACCTGGTGCTGCCCGACTTCTTCTTCCACATCTCGATTGCGCACGCGATCCTCAGGCACCTTGGAGCGAAGATCGGGAAGCGCGACTAACCGTCACAGACAACACAGTGTAGGCTCTCGAGCCCATGGAAGGACCGATCACTAACAATCGAACCGTCACCATTCCTTGAATTTTGGCTCGATGCACCCCCCGCAAACCCAAGGAAAAGTCCAATCCGCGGTACGCTTGGCGCTGTCGGGGATGTACCTGCTCCAGGCTTCCGCTCGGATCGGATTGATTGACTGCCAAATGACATCAAAGGTCCCGGAAGGATTTATTTTGCCTATCATGACTGGCTTGGAAAGATGATGATTGGTGTTCATTACAACCTCGAAGCCGCTCGGTGCCTTGATTCGTTGACCGTACATGGCTTGCCGG
>NZ_JAGKJI010000123.1 GCF_020329485.1 Bradyrhizobium cenepequi | reverse complement strand
TGCGGATTCCAATGATCGCGCGCAGGTATTCCAATCTGATGCCGCGCAGCGTTCCGATCTGATCGCGCGCAGGTGAAGTACCCGATCGTTAAAGGCAAATTGGCACTATCGTTAGCCCGTGGTCAAGCGGCTGCCGAAGAGATCGCGCCTGGTGTTTGATGGTGTTGCTCGACGGAGCGAAGCTGACCGGACGCGCACCCCCAACAGTGCCGTAGCGGCCGGTCAGCTTCGCGGGCTGCGGTCTCGGTCTTCATCGGCCGACGATGTGATCAAGGCCGAGGAAGAACGGGCTGGCGACGCATGGAGTCGCCGTTCAGTTCGAGCCTGTGAGCGTTGTGAAGCAGGCGATCGAGTATGGCATCAGCGTAAGTTGGGTCATTTATGAGCTCATGCCATTTGACAATTGGAAGCTGGCTGGTGACGAGTGTCGAGCGACGGCCGTAGCGGTCTTCGAGGATTTCGAGCAGATAATGACGGGCATTGGCGTCGATGGCTTGGAGGCCCCAATCGTCCAAAATTAGGAGCTCGACGGCGGCGATGCTCTTCATCCGCGAAGCGAGTCGGCCATCGCCCCGGGCAAGGTCCAGTTCTTCGATCAACCGCGGCAGCCGGGTGTAAAGTACAGAATGGTTGTCCCGGCAGGCCTTGTGGCCGAGCGCACAGCCTAGCCAGCTTTTCCCGACGCCAGTTGGCCCGACAATGGCGCAATTCTCATGGTTCTTGATCCAGTCTCCGTTGAGCAGCATGTCGAACAAGCGGCGATCGAGCCCACGGGGAGCACGGTAGTCGATATCCTCGGGCACGGCATGATGACGCAGCTTTGCCTTGCGAAGACGAAGTGCCAGGCGCCGGTTGTTACGCCAAGTCGCTTCATGGTCCAGCAGCAACGCCAGCCATTCGGCGTGAGCGAGACCCTGGACCTCCTCGTTGTCGGCGAGGCTCGTGAAGGCCTCGGCCATGCCGGTAAGGCCGAGCCGGGTAAGCAAGTGGAGTGTGGGGTGTGTCAGCATTTTCTTCCCTTTTAGTGGTAATAGTCCGAGCCTCTGATGTTGGTGTGTATGATCGGCTCGGGCTCGGGGGACGCGGGCGTTGCAACGCGATCGAGGCCCTTCTCGAGGATCGATTTGACGCTTGGGTAGTTGCGAGCCTGGATCTCAAGCGCGCGCAGCGCGGCCGCCTCGAGGCGCTCGGCGCCAAAGCGCTTCTCAAGCCGGAGGATCCCCAGGCACGAACGATAGCCCTGTTCGGGATGCGGCCGATCCTCGATGATCCGATCGACCAGCAGGCGCAGCATCGGGCCGATCCGGGCTGCCTCGCTGCGGATCTTTGCCGGCGTCCACTCGCCATAGCGCCGGTGGCTGGAAGGCATGTGGGCGCTGATCGTCGTGTGCCGCCCGTTGCCGCTGCCGCGCATGTGTGCGGCGATACGCTCGCCGCCCAGGAAGATTTCAACCGTTCGCGCACAGATCCGCGTTTCTACCTCGCGACGGGCGAAGCGGTAGGGCACCGAGTAGTAGTGCCGTTCGATCTCGACGTGATAGTCGAGCCCGACCCGGCATCGGCGCCATTCGGCATGGACCCACGGCTCGCCAGGAAGCGGTTTAAGATTGGGCGCATCAATTTCCTCGAACAGCTGGCGCCGTGTGCGACCATGCTGACGCAGCACCCGTCCGTCATTGAGCTTGACCAGCCACTCGGCGATCGCAGCGTTGAGTTCGGCCAGGCTGTAAAAAGTTCGGTTGCGCAGCCGCCCCAGCAGCCAGCGCTCGACGATTCCGACGCAGGCCTCGACCTTCGCCTTATCTCTCGGACGACGCGGCCGTGCCGGCAAAATCGCCGTGCCGTAATGCTGTGCCATATCGCTATAGCTGCAGTTGACCATAGGGTCATAGAGGCAGGCCTTGATCACCGCGACCTTGGCGTTGTCGGGCACCAAGAGTTGCGTCGCGCCGCCAAAAAAGCTGAAGGCCGCGTTATGTCCCGCGATCCAGTCGCCGAGCCGCTCGGTCCACGTCGCCAGCGCGAACGACAAACTGGACGCGCCCATGACCGCGACGAAGATGTGCGCGTCACGTACCTCGCCAGTCTTGCGGTCAACCACCGGCACCGTGTCGCCGGCATAGTCGACAAACAATTTCTCGCCCCCGCCGTGGTGCTGGCGCATCACCAGCGGCAGCCGGCCTTCCCAATTGCGGAACAAGTCACAGAAACGGCTGTACCGGTACCCGTCCGGATGCTCTGCAATGTACTCGTCCCACAGCACCTGCAAGGTCACATGCTTGCGCTTGAGTTCGCGGGCAATAACGGACCAGTCAGGCTCGGCCACCTTGCGCCGACCAGGCTTCACGCCAGGCACCCCGTACAGCAGTTGCTCCAGCTCGGCGTCGCTTATCGCTTCCGGGACTGGCCATGCCAGACCCGCGCCCGCAAACCGCTTCAGCGTGTCACGTACCGTCGTCGGCCCGACGCCGACACGCTCGCCAACCACGCGCGTCGAGAGCCCAGCCTCAAGGCTCAACCTCACAATCTCGCGCACATGGCGCATGATAACCCTCCTCGTCGGCATCCAATTCTCCAAGCTGATTCCAGCCGGAGAAATGACCCAACGATCAGGCCTCACACCATCCGAAACTGCGCGCGATCAAATCGGAATGCTGCGCGGAGAATGCTCGGAATGCTGCGCGCGATCATTTCGGAACCCTGCGCGCCATCAACTCGGTACGGTGCGCACCATCATCTCGGAATCCGCA
>NZ_JAGKJI010000122.1 GCF_020329485.1 Bradyrhizobium cenepequi | reverse complement strand
GGCTTGTGTCGGTGACGGCGCGGCGGCACGGGCTGTCTGCGAGCCAATTGTTCACGTGGCGCCGACTGGCCCGAGCGGGCCGACTCGTCGAGGCCGATGAGGCGACCGTTTTTGCACCGGCGATCATCGGCGGCGAATCTTCGGCGAGCGATGCGCCACCATTGCCGGCGCAGGTTATTCCTGCGCCATGCCCGGCTGCGGTGCCGGGGCGGATCGAAATCGTGCTGATGTGCGGGTCTCGCGTGATCGTCGACGACGGTGTCGATGCGACGGCACTGCGCCGGGTTCTGGACGTGCTGGAGCGATCATGATCCCGCTTCCGCAAGGCGTGCGGGTGTGGCTTGCGACCGGCCATACCGACATGCGGAAGGGCTTTGCGAGCCTGTCGTTGCTGGTGCAGGAGGTGCTGCGGCGCGATCCGCTGAGCGGTCATCTGTTCTGCTTCCGGGGACGTCGGGGCGATCTGTTGAAGGTGATCTGGCACGACGGCCAGGGCGCGTGCCTGTTCACGAAGCGGCTGGAGCGGGGTCGGTTTCTGTGGCCGAGCGTGGCGGACGGTGCGGTGACGATCTCTCCGGCGCAGCTTGGCTATCTGCTGTCGGGGATCGATTGGCGCCATCCGCAAGAAAGTTGGCGGCCGACGTCGGCGGGGTGATGGATTTGGCTTGCAGACGGCGATGGATGTGATTCCATCGTCGGCGTGACTGCCCCTGAATCGCTCCCCGCTGATCTTGCCGCCGCGCACGCGATGATCCTCGCGGAGCGCGCCGCGCGCGTGGAAGCAGAGATCAAACTCGTTGACGCCCGCGCCGAAGCGGCCAATGCCCAGGCAGACCTCTCGAACACGGAAGCACTGATCAGCCGTCTCAAACTTGAGATCGAGAAGCTGCGACGTGAGCTTTACGGCAGCCGCTCGGAGCGAAAGGCGCGGCTTCTGGCGCAGATGGAATTGCAACTGGAAGACCTGGAAGCCGCCGCGACCGAGGATGAACTGGCCGCGGAAACGGCAGCGGCGCGGACGGGAACGGTTAAATCGTTTGAGCGCAAGCGGCCATCCCGCAAACCCTTCCCCGAGCATCTGCCGCGCGAGCGGGTAGTGATCACCACGCCCGAGAATTGTCCCTGCTGCGGCTCTTCGAAGCTGTCGAAGCTCGGTGAGGACGTCACCGAGACGCTGGAAGTGATCCCGCGGCAGTGGAAGGTGATCCAGACGGTGCGGGAGAGGTTATCATGCCGGCAATGCGAGACGATCACGCAGCCGCCGGCGCCGTTCCATGTGACGCCGCGCGGCTTCGCTGGGCCGAATTTGCTGGCGACGATCCTGTTCGAGAAGTTCGGCCAGCATCAGCCGCTGAACCGGCAGAGCGAGCGATACCGGCGCGAAGGCATTGATCTCAGCCTCTCGACGCTGGCCGACCAGGTGGGGGCCTGCACGACAGTGCTGCAGCCGCTGCATGCGCTGATCGAGGCCCACGTTCTGGCCGCCGAACGGCTGCACGGCGACGATACCACGGTGCCGATCCTGGCGAAGGGCAAGACGGTCAAGGGGCATATCTGGACCTATGTCCGCGACGACCGGCCGTTTGGGGGACCGGCACCGCCGGCAGCGCTCTATTACGCCTCGCGGGACCGACGGCATGAACATCCCGTCCGGCATCTTCGCGACTTCGCCGGCATTCTGCAGGCCGACGCCTATGACGGGTACAACGAGCTTTACGCGCCGTCCCGCTTGCCGGGGCCGGTCACGTCGGCGCTGTGTTGGGCGCACGCAAGGCGGCAGTTCTTCGAGTTGGCCGATATTGCCGCCAATGCGCGGCGTGGCAGGAACGCGGCGGCGATCTCGCCGATCGCGCTGGAGGCGGTCAGGCGTATCGATGTGCTGTTCGATATCGAGCGCGGCATCAATGGCCTGAGTGCCGAAGAGCGGCTGCGGGTGCGGCATGAGCAAAGCGCGCCTCTTGTGACGGCCCTGGAAGCCTGGTTGCGCGAGGAGCGTGCCCGCCTGTCGCACTCGGCCTCCGTTACCGAACCGATCGACTACATGCTCAAGCGTTGGGACCGGTTTGCGCGATTCATCGACGACGGCCGGATCTGCCTCACCAACAATGCCGCCGAACGCGCGCTGCGCGGATTTGCGCTGGGACGCAAATCCTGGCTGTTCGCTGGTTCCGAACGCGGAGCCGACCGTGCCGCGGTCATGGCGACCCTGATTATGACCGCCAAGCTCAATGACATCGATCCGCTGGCCTGGCTCGCCGATGTGCTCGCCCGCATCGCCGGCATCCCGCAGGGGCGGCTTCACGAGCTGCTTCCCTGGGAATGGAAATGCGCGGCGTCACACCCCGCTGCCGCTCAGGCGGCTTAACTATCACGCCGGCTCAAAGCGACATCGACGGGCTGTGCGATCTTGTAGCATGGAGTTGGAGAGCCAACGCGAACGGACCAGGATGGCAGCATGATGCGCGTCATCGCAGGCTGACTGGTTCAACCTTCGTCTCGGCGTCCGCAGTATCGGCGTGGATAGCCTCCCGGATCAGCCGCTCCGTCGTCTGCTCGAAATAGAGCCAGAGGTCCGTATGCAGGTCAGAAAACTGCCGCCACACGACAGTGTCGAAAAAGCGACGCGGCGCCCTGACCATGATCGTTGTCGAGCGCTGCCGCGGATATCGGAACGGCCGAATGCCATAACGCCGGCACAAGGCGATGAACAACCGGACCGACCATTGGTCCGGCAAGCTGAACTTCATCTCGATAGGAGGATCGCGGCGGCTGGCCTCCTCAAGCTTGGCCTTCAGCCGCTCTGCTGCGGCTTCGGCGGCATCGCGTTCTCCCGCCGTGGTCGCGCCGAAATATAGCGCCTCCACCTTCTTTAGCCGCTCCCGAAGCTGGTCTTCAATCAGCATAACCTCGCTCCTCAAGCAAACGAGGCCATCGCACGAACCGGCCGTCAATCGCGGAAAACACGCCGTCCACACATCATCGCACCGCAGCCATGGGATACCCACACCGGTTCCGCCAGAACCAAGGGGCCCCGCGGCCTTGGGCGGACGCTTAC
>NZ_JAGKJI010000121.1 GCF_020329485.1 Bradyrhizobium cenepequi | reverse complement strand
GTCCTGCTCGACGTGCATCGTCCCTGGCGCAAGGTCAAAGTCACCGAGCGGCGCGCGGCCGAGGACTACGCCCAATGCATGCGCGACCTCGTCGACATCCATTATCCCGATGCCGAGACCATCCGGATCGTTCAAGACAATCTATCGACCCACTCGGCCGGCGCCCTGTATCAGACGTTCCCGCCCGCCGAAGCCAGGCGGATCTTGCGGCGGCTCGAGTTCCACTACACCTCCAAGCATGCAAGCTGGCTCAACATGGTTGAGATCGAGATCGGCGTCTTGCGGGGACAGTGCCTCGGTCGCAGGATCGACGACCCCAAGCGACTGCGCCGCGAAATCACCGCTTGGGAACGGCAGAGGAACGCCGCACGCTGCCGCATCAAATGGATGTTCACTACAGACAAGGCCCGCGCCAAAATGGGCCGAGCCTATCCAGACACTTCCAAAGAGTCATAATCACCGTGCAGAGCAACTAGGCAGATCGTGTCGCCTCTGAGTTGCCATTGCGAGCTGACCGTCCGACCGACTACTCCGCCAAACAAACGAGCCTTCGAGGGGCATCCCGAAGGCTCGAGCAACCTGAAAGTTAGAAAATAGCTGTGTTCAGATCTCCTCTCGCTGCTCTCAGAAATTGCGCTGAACGCGAAGGTTCAAGCTGACGGTATTTTGGTCCTTGAACTCGTAAACTGCGGTCGGCTTCGGAGCCCCCGGCCCGAACACCGAAGTACCGGAGGACTTCTGGTCCAAGTGAAACCACGCGAGTTCAGCCGAGAATGTCAGGTTCTTTACCGGGGTCCAGCGGGTAATTGTACCAAGCTGCGCGGCGTTGAAGCTGGGGTCGCAGGTGTAAGTCACGCCTAGACCGGGGTGGATCGCTGAGAAGGCTGCGCAATACATGCCCTTGGCGGTCGTCAGGTCACCCACGGTGCCGTCATAACGGACCGAGCTGTAGCTGCCCCACAAACTGCTCGACCAGTAGGGATCCCAGTTGTGGTTGAATGCACCACGAACACCCCAAGCCTTGGTCAGCTTCAGAGAACCATCACCGCCCGCGAACGCTGGCAGGTAGACCGCGTCGGTCGTTACGCCGAGACCGATGCTCTGATAGGCACCGATGCCGCTGCCACCGAACATTGCAAAGCTCGGCGACCCACCAGAGGTCGAGATCACCTGCTTGGTGTTACCGATTGCGTAGGTCGCGTCCAACTTGATGTCGTCGCCGGGGCCGGTCGGGATGTTCTTGACCTGCAACGCAGCCATCACCGCGCCGCCCCACTTGGTTTTGGGGTGGCCAGAGATTTCCGACAGTGCCGTCGGCGCCGCGCCGGGCAATCCGACCGCACCGGCCGGAGCCGCCGTCGAGTTCAGGATGTTGTAGGAGCCGGAAACTTCATGGGCAGCGCCCGAAATCTGGAACAGACCCCAGGCCTGGTCGACGCGGAGGTTTCCGACTACATCAGGAGCATGCACGCCGGCATAGGCGTTGCCGCTGAGGCCGATACCGCTGATGCCGCCCGGCGCCAGTCCGCTCGGTCCGAGGTTGTAGACTGAGGTGCGATTGTAGACTGTGGGATCATCGAGGCCGATGGTAGCGGACACGCCATTACCAAGCTGCGCAGTGTACTGGATGTTGTTCACACCGGTGACGGTGTCATGACCACCGAGCAGGAACGAGGTGTTGTTGCCAGGATAACCGTGCCACGGCGTGGCGAAGGCTGAAGCAGACCGACCGAAAGTGAAACCTGCGAACTGGATGAAACCAAACTCGAAAGCGACGTAGCCACCGCCGGCACTATAGAGCAGGTTGCTACCTGCCACTGGGAGTGACGAGTTAATCGAGTTAGGGTTGAATGTCGCGCCGCCCAATGTATCAAAGGTGAAATCACCCTGACCGAATGTGCGGACAACGCCGTACTCGGTCGCGGTGCGTGTATCAACTGTGAGCGCCAGACGCGAACGGGTAGAGAAGTAGTCGTGATACCGGTTACCCTGGCCGGGATCACCGCTCCAGGCCGGCAAGTTTTGCGTGCCCCCGGCGTTAAACGTCGTATCAACGCGCAGATAGCCGCCCAGCTTGATGCAAGTGTCAGTGCCCGGGATGTACCAGAACCCGGCCCCATACAGCGAACACACCTTCACGTACTCGATCGCTTTAGCCTTGACAGGAAGATCGGCTGCCTGGGCGCCCCCCATGGCAAGAAGTCCCGCCGCTGAGCCAAGGATAAGGCTCCTTACGCTTGTCATTTTAACCTCCAAATGCATCGGGAAGGACTGCGATCCGCGAACGCATTGGCCTTCCTTGTCCCCCGTGTGCCGCCCGTTCCTCGCCCACAGCTCCGAAAGCGCTGTGCTGCGATCTTGACCGTCCAGGCGGGCGTTCTGGGATACCCCCCAGCCGCGAATTGATGCTGACAGATTGCGTTTGTTACCGGCGCGCAAACTTTGTACGGAACGGACCGTTGCGCGCGCACGCTCGGCAAACGTGTTCCAATCGCGCCACAAGGGTACGCTTCGCGCCGTTGGCAACTACGAACGTGCGTTTCGCACGCTGAGCTATCTATCTCTGTGTCGAAACAGTGCGAAATCTAACTGTGTGGAAAAATGTTCACGGACGCATACGGCTGCGCAAGTCAACGCGACGGATGCATACGATACCGACATCGGCAAACTTCTCTAAGGGGCGAATCAGAGGGCCCGGGCGCGGCTCTGCTAGTGTTGTGGCTCTAACGCTTGTTTCGCGCGGGCGACTTTTTCGAGGATTTCACCCGCGGATTTGGTCCAGATAAAGGGCTTTGGGGCGGCGTTGTGGTTTTCCAGGTATTCCATGATCGCACGCTTGAGCTCGGCGACGCTCTCGAAGGCGCCGCGGCGGATGCCGGTTTCGGGTGATCTCGGCAAAGAAGCGCTCGACCATGTTGAGCCAAGAGGCCGAGGTCGGCGTGAAGTGCAAATGGAAGCGTGGGTGTGCCTTGAGCCAACGCTTTACGGCTGGTGTCTTATGGCTGGCATAGTTGTCAACGACCAGATGGAGATCGAGGCCAGGCGGGGTCTGATGATCAATCAGCTTAAGAAAGCGCAGGAACTCTCGGTGCCGATGCCGAGGCATGCAGGTGCCGATAATCTTGCCGTCCAACATGTTGAGCGCCGCGAACAAGGTCGTGGTGCCGTTGCGCT
>NZ_JAGKJI010000013.1 GCF_020329485.1 Bradyrhizobium cenepequi | reverse complement strand
CCACCGTCGCCTCTCGCGCAAACTTGTTCGCGCAAAAAACTTAGCGCCAGCGTCGGGGCGCCAGAACCACACGACTTCGCCGTCCACGGATAGTCACGCTCGTCAGTCGCAACACCCGCGTCCACCGCATCTCACCGCAACGTTCGTGACGATCGCGAGCCGCCCCTCATTCGGGTGAGACGCGCGGAGTTAAATCACTGATTTGCCCGACGGGTTAAGCGATTTATTTTTCGCGCGAGGGCTGGACGACCCAAATCACGTTGGAATCGCGGACGAATTTTTCTCCGCCGTCATTCCGGGGCGATGCGAAGCATCGAGCCCGGAATCCATTTAACCACAGAGTATGTTGCCCGATGGATTCCGGGCTCGCGCCAAGAGGCGCGCCCCGGAATGACGGAGAGTGAGAGGCCCGTGGCCCATCCCTCGAGCCGCCGCTTGCGCGGCTCCTCGGGATGAGGACCGTCATTTCGGAGAACGAAAGGCCGCCCGCTGCTACGGGCAGTTCATCTCACGCGTAGCGGCCGTGGCAGTGCTTGTACTTCTTGCCGCTTCCGCAGGGGCAATCCTCGTTGCGGCCGACTTTGCCCCAGGTGGCGGGATTGTTGGGATCTCGGTCGGAGGGGGCCGTCTTCGGCACCAGCGAGGCGTTGGCGAAGGACATCTCGTCCTCGCCGGTGTTCGGATCGAACTTGTGCGCTTCCATCGCCGGCAGCACCGGCCGCTCCTCCTCCGGCGGGATGATCTCGACCCGCATCAATTGCGCGGTGACGGCCTCGCGCAGATGCGAGCTCATCTCCTGGAAGAGATTGAAGGCTTCGGTCTTGTACTCCTGCAGCGGATCGCGCTGGCCATAGCCGCGCAGGCCGATCACCTGGCGCAGATGGTCGAGCATGATCAGGTGCTCGCGCCAGAGATGGTCGAGCGTCTGCAACAGGATCGTCTTCTCGACGTAGCGCATCACGTCGGGACCCCATTGCGCGACCTTGGCCGCCATGCGCTCGTCGACGTTCTTCTCGATCCGCGCCAGCAATTCCTCGTCGGCGATGCCCTCTTCCTTGGCCCATTCGTCGACCGGCAGGTCGACATCGAGCACGCGCGTCAACTCGTCCTTCAGCCCCGCCGTATCCCACTGCTCGGCATAGGCATGCTCGGGGATATGCTTGGCCACCAGGTCCTCGATAAAGGCGTGGCGCATATCGGTGACGGTCTCGGCGACACTCTCGTCCCTCATCAATTCGACGCGCTGGTCGAAGATCACCTTGCGCTGGTCGTTCTGGACGTTGTCGAACTTGAGCAGGTTCTTGCGGATATCGAAGTTGCGCGCCTCGACCTTCTGCTGAGCCTTCTCCAGCGCCTTGTTGATCCAGGGATGGATGATCGCCTCACCCTCTTTCAGGCCGAGCCGGGTCAGCATGCTGTCGAGCCGGTCGGACCCGAAGATGCGCATCAAATCGTCTTCCAAAGACAGGAAGAATTTCGAACGGCCGGGGTCGCCCTGGCGACCGGAACGGCCGCGGAGCTGATTGTCGATGCGGCGGGATTCATGCCGTTCGGAGCCGATGATGTAGAGGCCGCCGGGCTTGGCCACCGTCTTCGCCGGCTTGCTGCCTTTCGCCGGTTCGACCTCGACCACCTCCTCGGCTTTCAAGACGATTTCGCGGAAGCGCTCGATGTCGGCCTTGATCTGCTCGATCTTCGTCGCCTTCTCGGCTTCGTCGGTGATGGTAGCCGTCTCCTGCTGGATCCGCATCTCGAGCGAACCGCCGAGCTTGATGTCGGTACCGCGGCCGGCCATGTTGGTTGCGATCGTGATCGCGCCGGGCACGCCGGCTTCGGCGACGATATAGGCTTCCTGCTCGTGGAAGCGCGCGTTCAGCACCGCGAACAGCTTGGCCGGCTTGCCGGCACGGGCCGCGGCATAGAGCTTGTCGAGCGCGCCGTGATTGCCAAAGTCGATCTGCTTGTAGCCGTGCTTGCGCAAGTACTCAGCCAGCACCTCCGACTTCTCGATCGAGGCGGTGCCGACCAGCACTGGCTGCAGCCGCTTGTTGGCGCGTTCGATCTCGGAGAGGATCGCGGCGTATTTCTCCGTCTGCGTGCGATAGACCTCGTCATCCTCATCGAGGCGCGCGACCGGCAGGTTGGTCGGAATCTCCAGGACTTCGAGCTTGTAGATGTCGAACAGTTCGTCGGCCTCGGTCGCGGCCGTGCCGGTCATGCCCGCCAGCTTCTCGTACATCCGGAAATAGTTCTGGAAGGTGATCGAGGCCAGCGTCTGGTTCTCCGGCTGGACCTGAACGTGTTCTTTCGCTTCCAGCGCCTGGTGCAAGCCTTCCGAGTAACGTCGGCCGGGCATCATGCGTCCGGTGAACTCGTCGATGATGACGACTTCGCCATCGCGGACGATGTAATCCTTGTCGCGGGTGAACAGCGTGTGTGCGCGCAGCGCCTGGTTGACGTGATGGACGACCGAAACGTTCTCGACGTCGTAGAGCGACTCGCCCTTGAGCTGGCCGGCGTCGCGCAACAACCCTTCGAGCTTTTCCATGCCGCCTTCAGTCAGCGTCACCGTACGCTGCTTCTCGTCGACCTCGTAGTCGGACTTGTCGAGCTGGGGAAAGAAGGTGTCGATGGTGTTGTAGAAGTCCGAGCGGTCGTCGAGCGGGCCGGAGATGATGAGCGGCGTCCGCGCCTCGTCGATCAGGATCGAGTCGACCTCGTCGACGATGGCGTAATAGTGCCCACGCTGGACCATGTCCTCCAGGCGATACTTCATGTTGTCGCGGAGGTAGTCGAAGCCGTATTCGTTGTTGGTGCCGTAGGTGATGTCGCAGCCATAGGCCGCCTTGCGCTCGGCGTCGTCGAGCCCGTGGACAATCACACCGGTCGTCATCCCGAGGAAGGAATAGATCTGGCCCATCCAGCCGGCGTCACGGCGGGCGAGGTAATCGTTGACGGTGACGACATGGACGCCGCGGCCAGCGAGCGCGTTGAGATAGACCGCCAGCGTCGCCACCAGCGTCTTGCCTTCGCCGGTCTTCATCTCGGCGATGTCGCCCTCGTGCAGCACGATGCCGCCGATCAGCTGCACATCGAAGTGGCGCTGGCCGAGGGTGCGCTTGGCGGCCTCGCGGACGGTGGCGAAGGCTGGAACCAGGATGTCGTCGAGCGTCTTGCCGTTAGCCAGCTCCTGGCGGAATTCGGCGGTGCGGGCCTTCAGCGCTTCGTCCGAAAGCTTTGCGAGCTCGGGCTCCAATGCGTTGATGGCGTTGACGCGGGATTGGTACCCCTTCACCCGCCGGTCGTTGGCGGAGCCGAACAATTTGCGGGCGAGCGCGCCGATCATGCGTAGTTCCTGTTCTTCTGCGTTGCAACCAGAGCGTGGTGCAGCCGATTATCTATCAACTCACCGTGACGCGCCCCGGCAACGGCCCAAACCCGGGCCCGATCCGCCAATTGAGTGGGAAGCAAGCAATCCAAGGTTCACGGCCAAAAACGTAAGCAAAATGAGTGCTATCGCCATTGACACGATCCGGCACAGATATGGCCCGCCCCGGGGGTTGTCAACGCTCGCAAGATGTCAAGGAATTCATCATTTTGTCAGACTTTTCGCGTTGCCAAGCGGGCTTGGTTGGGCGAGTGTCCGCCCCGCTCAAAAGAACGTCCCCTGTTCGAGACAAGTTAAGGATTTTGCATGACGACGTCGTTCGCGGAAATGAAACCCGGCTTGCGTATCGGGCTCGCATCCCTGGCCGTGACCGGCTCGATCGCTGCGGTTCTCGCCTTCGGCCTGCCGGTCCGCGCCGAGGATTCCAATCCGGTGCTCGCCAAGGTCAACGGGCAGGAGATCCGGCAGAGCGACGTGGCGATTGCCGAAGAGGAACTCGGGCCGAGCCTGCAGCAAATGGACTCCGCGACGCGGAAGGACAACCTGCTGGCCTTCCTGATCGACATGAAGATCGTCGCCAAGGCCGCCGAGGACAAGAAGGTCGACAATACAGACGAGTTCAAGAAGCGCCTCGCCTTCACCCGCAACCGGCTGCTGATGGACAGCCTGCTCTCCAGCGAGGGCAAGGCTGCAACCACCGACGATGCCATGAAGAAGGTCTATGACGAGGCCTCCAAGCAGATCACCGGCGAGCAGGAGGTGCATGCCCGCCATATCCTGGTCGAGACCGAGGACGAGGCCAAGGCGATCAAGGCCGAGCTCGCGAAGGGCGCCGATTTCGCCGAGCTCGCCAAGAAGAAATCGAAGGATCCCGGCGCTTCCGATGGCGGCGATCTCGGCTTCTTTACCAAGGAGCAGATGGTGCCGGAATTCTCCGCCGTCGCGTTTTCGCTTGAGCCGGGCAAGATCTCCGACCCCGTGAAATCGCAGTTTGGCTGGCACATCATCAAGGTCGAGGAGAAGCGCAACCGCACCGCGCCTCCGTTCGACCAGGTGAAGACCCAGATCGAGACCTATGTGACCCGCAAGGCGCAGGCCGACTACGTCGCCAAGCTGCGCGAGGCCGCCAAGATCGAGCGCATGGACAAGCCGGAAGAGACCGCCAAGAGCGACTCCAAGCCGGCCGAGGCGGCCCCCACCAAGCCGTCCGACTCCAAGATGGCGCCTCCGGCGAAGAAGTAGTCAGGTGGTCGTCCCGGCGAGGGCCGGGACCCATACTCCGCGGTGCTGGTTGCTTGCATCGCTGCGACGTCCTTTCTTAAACAATCGATGACGGTGGTTATGGGTGCCTGCTTTCGCAAGGGACGACACCGTGACTGTGTCGCGGCCGCACTCCCGCTCCGACAATTGAAATGATACAGAGCGCTTCCCTCCTCGAAGCCGGAAGCACTCCATGCCCACCGCCGTTTCTCCCCTCGCCCCGACCGATGTTCCCGATTTGCCTGCGATCGCGGGCGTCAGGCTTGCGACGGCGGCGGCCGGCATCCGCTACAAGGGGCGCACAGACGTGCTGCTTGCGGTGATGGACAAGGGCACCACGGTGGCCGGCGTCTTCACCAAGTCCAAGTGCCCGTCGGCGCCGGTGGAATGGTGCCGTGCCAAGCTCGGCAAAGGCGGAGCTTCTAAGGGAGGATTTGCCCGCGCGCTGGTGGTCAATTCCGGCAATGCCAACGCCTTCACCGGCAAGACCGGCAAGCAGGCGACCGCGCTGACCGCGCAGATCGCCGCCAAGGCGGTCGGCTGCAGCGTCAACGAGGTGTTTCTGGCCTCCACCGGCGTGATCGGCGAGCCGCTGGATGCGACCAAGTTCGACGGCGTGCTGGCGACGCTGGCCGAGCAAGCTGCACCCGGCGACTGGATGGACGCAGCGAACGCGATCATGACCACGGACACCTTTCCGAAGGTCGCGACCGCGACCGTGAAGCTCGGCAAGGCCAAGGTGACGATCAACGGCATGGCCAAGGGCGCCGGCATGATCGCGCCCGACATGGCGACGATGCTCTCCTTCATCTTCACCGACGCGCCGCTATCATCAGCTGCGCTGCAGCAGCTCTTGAAGAGCGGCGTCGAGGACACCTTCAATGCCGTCACCATCGACGGCGATACCTCGACATCGGACACGCTGCTGGCATTCGCGACCGGCACCGCTGCCGCTGGCGGCGCGCCGAAAATCAGCCGCGCCAGCGACCCGCGCCTGAAAGCGTTCGCCAAAGCGTTTCGCGACGTGCTCGCAGACCTTTCCGAACAGGTGGCGCGTGACGGCGAGGGCGCGCGAAAGCTGGTCGAGATCATCGTCGATGGCGCCACCACCAAGGCGTCGGCACGCAGAATCGCGATGTCGGTGGCGAACTCGCCGCTGGTGAAGACCGCGATCGCGGGGGAGGACGCCAATTGGGGCCGTGTGGTGATGGCGGTCGGCAAGGCTGGCGAGCCAGCCAATCGCGACAAGCTCTCGATCGCCTTCAACGGCATCCGCGTCGCCAAAAGCGGCGCCCGCGATCCGTCCTACAACGAGGCGGAAGTGTCGCAGGCGATGAAGGAGCCGAAGATCCAGATCAAGATCAATCTCGGCCTTGGCAAGGGCCGCGACCGCGTGCTGACCTGCGATCTCACCAAGGAATATGTCGCGATCAACGGCGATTATCGATCGTGATGCGCCGCTTTCTCCCCGTCATTCCGGGGCGATGCGAGAGCATCGAACCCGGAATCCATTGCTCCACCAATACCTGACGCCCGATGGATTCCGGGCTCGCGCTTCGCGCGCCCCGGAATGACGGCGGAGGCGCCGTCACAGGGCGGCGGATTACGCTTTTCGCTTTCGCCCGTTAAAGCTACAGAGAGCTGGAACGCCAATTCGCCCTGCAGTTCTGCATGACCGACATCAAACTCACCCTCGTGGTTGCCTGCGCACTCATTGACGCCGACAAGCGCGTGCTGCTGGCGCAGCGCCCGGCGGGCAAGCCGATGGCCGGGCTGTGGGAATTCCCGGGCGGCAAGGTCGAGGCAGGCGAACGGCCGGAAGCGACACTGATCCGCGAGTTGCACGAAGAGCTCGGCATCACCGTCGCCGAGCCCTGCCTAGCGCCGCTGACTTTTGCGAGCCACCCCTACGAGACGTTCCACTTGCTGATGCCGCTTTATATCTGCCGCCGCTGGGACGGCATGGTGACGGCACGCGAGGGACAGAACCTCGCCTGGGTCCGCGTCAACAAACTGCGCGACTATGAAATGCCGGCGGCGGACATTCCGCTGATCCCGCATCTGATTGATCTGTTGTTGTAAGCGTTCACCCTCCCCTGAAAGGGGAGGGCCGCATGCAGCGAAGCGGAATGCGAACCGGGGAGGGGTCAGATCTCTCCGCTCGGCAGTGTCACTCGTGGAGAGACTTGACCCCTCCCCGCCGCTCATTTCATTCGCGTCGACCCTCCCCTTTTAGGGGAGGGTGACCTATCCGCTTCACCGCCTCTTCCAAACTCGCTTTCGCCGAACCCGGCCGCAGCGGCTTGGGCTGGCTTTCATGCGGGGCCCACCCGGAGAGCCAGATCACGTCGAAGGTGGCGCGGATGCGGCCGTCAGGATCGGCGAAGCGTTCGGCATAGATCTGCGCCACCCGCAAAAGGGTGGCGCGGCGGGTCGGCGTGTGGCGCCGCTCGACCAGGATGTTGGTTCCGCCCATGCGCCGCAATTCCTGCATCAGCGCAAAGGCATTGTCGTAGCGCACCACGATGCGATCGACATCGGTCACCGGCAGTGCGAAGCCGGCACGCTGCAACAGCGCGCCAACATCACGCAGATCGGCGAATGGCACCACGCGCGGCGACACGCCGCCCTCGCATTCGGCTTCGGCGGCGGCAAAGGATTGCCTGAGCTCGGTCAGCGTATCGCCGCCGATCATCGCCGCCAGCAGCAGCCCGTCGGGCCTCAGCGCGCGACGGATCTGCGCCAGCACGCCGGGAAGATCATTGACGAACTGGAAGGCGAGCGCGGAGACCGCAAGATCGACCGAGCCCGGCTGCAGCGTAAGGACTTCCGACGCCTCGAACACAACTTCGTGGACCGACTTGCATCGCCCGCGCAAGAGATCATGGAGTGCGTTGCCCGGCGTCCAGATGTCTGCGGCATCGGCAAACTCCCGCATCACCGCCTGCAATCGCTCCGCCATGTCTTCAGTGACGCGCTCGAGCAGGAACGTGACCGGCGCATCGCGCCGCGCGCGCTTCAGCCGCGCCGACAAAAGAGCGCGATCGAACAATACGGGTGTGGTCGGGTTGGCGGCCATGCCGGTTGGTTACGCCCTGCTCCCGCCTCTGGCAACGCCGTGCTTGAGCTGACGCCTTCGCAACGCTAGCCTCGTTCCATGGGCGCCGAGGCATCACCATCCCGTTCCATCGCAAACCATCTGCGCGGCGCGTTGAGCGTTGCGCAGGGAGCATGGACGCATGCAGCACGGCTCGTGCTCGACATTGCGCTGCCGACGCTGTGCGTTTCGTGCCGCGAGCCGGTCGATGGCGAGGGCGTCTGTGCCGCCTGCTGGGCCAAATTGTCGTTCATTGCTCCACCCTTCTGCCCGCGGCTCGGCATCCCCTTCGTCTACGATCCCGGGCCTCAGCTGTTGTCGATGGAAGCGATCGCCAATCCGCCGGCCTACCAGCGCGCCCGGGCCGCGGTGCGCTATGACGACGTTGCGCGCACGCTGGTGCATGCATTGAAATACCAGGACCGTACCGATCTGGCGCCGGCAATCGGCCGCTGGATGGCGCGGGCGGGGAAGGAATTGCTGTGCGACGCCGATGTTTTGGTGCCGGTTCCCCTGCACTGGCGGCGCGGCTGGAGCCGCCGCTACAACCAATCCGGCGCGCTTGCCCGCGTCATTTCGCGCCAGAGCGGCGTTGCGCTCGCCTCCGATGCGCTGCGCCGGGTGCGGTCGACCGAGCAGCAGGTCGGATTGTCGCGGGCGCAGCGGGCGACCAATGTCCAGGGCGCGTTCAAGGTGGCGCCGGACAGTGGCGCCGAAGTCCAGGGCCGCCGTGTGATCCTGGTCGATGACGTCCTGACCTCCGGCGCGACGGTTGACGCCTGCGCGCGGGCGCTGTTGCGCGCCAAAGCCGCGCAGGTCGACGTGCTGGTGTTCGCCCGGGTTGTCGATAGCCACAAAGCTCCCATATAATCCGGACCAATCTCACAACCGAGCGCTCCATGACCGCTGCGATTGAAATCTACACGCGCCCGGGCTGCGGCTACTGCACCGCGGCCAAGTCGCTTCTGACCCGCAAGAACGCGGCGTTCACCGAGTTCAACATTGCCAGCAATCCGTCCTATCGCGACGAGATGTACCAGCGGGCCGGCGCCGGTTCGACCTTTCCGCAGATCTTCATCGGCAACACCCATGTCGGCGGCTGCGATGATCTCTATGCGCTCGACCGCGAGGGCAAGCTCGATGATCTCCTAGCCAGCGAAGGCGTGGCTTAATGAGTGCCGACAACACCTTCACCGCCGCCATGGTGCAGATGCGTACCTCGCTTCTGCCCGAGCCGAGCCTCGAGCAGGGCATCAAGCTGGTGCGCGAGGCGGCGGCGCAAGGCGCGGACTATGTGCTCACGCCCGAAGTGAGCAACATGATGCAATTGAACCGCAAGGCGCTGTTCGAGCATCTGGCTTCGGAAGAAGACGACAAGTCGCTGAAGGCTTATCGCGCGCTTGCGGCGGAATTGAAGATCCATCTCCATATCGGCTCGCTGGCGCTGCGCTTCTCGCCGGAGAAGGCGGTCAACCGCTCCTTCCTGATCGGCCCCGACGGCAATCTGCTCGCCAGCTACGACAAGATCCATATGTTCGATATCGATCTGCCCGGCGGCGAGAGCTATCGAGAATCCGCCAATTACCAGCCGGGCGAGACCGCCGTGATCTCCGACCTGCCGTGGGGCCGGATCGGATTGACGATCTGCTATGACGTGCGCTTCCCGGCGCTCTACCGCGCGCTTGCCGAAAGCGGCGCTTCCTTCCTCACCGTGCCCTCCGCCTTCACTCGCAAGACTGGGGAGGCGCATTGGCACGTTCTGCTGCGCGCCCGCGCCATCGAGACCGGCTGCTTCGTGTTTGCCGCCGCGCAAGGAGGCCTGCACGAGAACAAGCGCGAGACCTATGGTCATTCGCTGATCATCGACCCCTGGGGCGAAATCCTCGCCGAAGGCGGCGCCGAGCCGGGCGTGTTCCTGGCGAAGATCGATCCCGCCAAGGTCGTGACCGCGCGCCGGGCGATCCCCTCGCTGCAGCATGGGCGGCGCTTCACCGTCGCCGACCCCAAGGCGGGTCCGGAGCATCTGCACCTCGTCCGGGGCTCGGCATGATCCGATACAACCTGCGCTGCGAACAGGGCCATGCCTTCGAAAGCTGGTTCCAGAGTTCGTCGGCTTATGATTCCCAGGTCCGCCGCAAGCTCGTGACCTGCCCGACCTGCGGCACCGCGAAGGTCGAGAAGGCGATTATGGCGCCGCAGATTGTTGGCCGGAAGGGCCGGGACAAACCTGCTCCCGAGCCTGCGCCGGCTACGGCTGCGGAGCCGACAGCAAGCGAAGCCACGCCGCTGATGATGGCGCAGGAGCGCGAATTGCGCGCCAAGCTGAAGGAATTGCGCGACCACATCGTCAAGAACGCCGACAATGTCGGCGACCGCTTCCCCAATGAAGCCCGCGCCATGCACTACGGCGACAAGGAACACCGCGCGATCTACGGCGAGGCCTCGCCGGAGGAGGCGCGCTCGCTGGTCGAGGAAGGCGTCGAGATCTCGCCACTGCCGGCGCTGCCGGACGACCGCAACTGAAGCTCTTTCTTATCTTGACGCGTTTTTCGTCCCGCGAACCGGTACCCACTTCGCTCGAAAACGCTCTGGCTCACGCCGCGATCAAGAGCGCTACACCGATCACAATCAGGATGATGCCGGAAAGCTCGCGCAGCGAGATCGGCTGCTTGAACGAGTAGTACGCCACGCCTTGCGCGAACAACACTTCGATCAGCGCCAGTGTCCGCACATTCGCCGCGGCCGTCAGCGCGAAGGCGAGGAACCAGAATTGCGAGGCGAACGCGCCGGTGAAGCCCGCCAGCATCGAAGGCTTCCAGAGCGAAAGGATCGCCTTGAGCACACCGGGCGCACGCAGGAGCAGATAGATCGACAGCACCAGCGTCTGCACGAACAGGCCGAACACCAGCGTGTAGGTCGACGCCGTCACGAAGGAGACGCCGGGCACGGTGATGATCGCGCCGCGAAAGCCGATCGCCGACAGCGCAAAGCAGGCCGCCGCGACCAGGCCGATGATGGTCGGCTTCACCTCCGCAAACCCCTTCTCGCCGCCGGGCCGCAGCGCTGTGATGACGACGCCGATGGTCGCGATCAGGATCGCGATCACCTTCAATAGCGTCAGGTGATCGCCGAGGAAGACAAAGCCGAAGATCGCGGTCTGGATCGCCTCGGTCTTCAGATACGCCGTGGTCACCACGAAGGAGCGCTCGTTCATCGCCAGCAGCATCAAGCCGGTGGCGACGATCTGGCTGAGCGCCCCGAGCAGGAGCCACGGCCAGAACACCTGTGGCGGCCAGGGAAGCGGATCGCCGGTCGCCGTTATGACCAGTGCAAAGAACAGGACCGAGAACGGAAAGCCGAACAGGAAGCGGATATTGGTCGCGCCCCAGGTCCCGAGCGGCCCGGTCAGCGACCGCTGCATCGCATTGCGCGCGACCTGTCCGAGCGCGGCGACGACGGTAAAGGGAATCCAGAGCGAGGAAATCGTTAGCATTTGCGGGAGAATCGTGGGCGGGCTGGCAAAACGGAAGCACCGTGGCGGGCGCCGCCCGCGCGGTCAACACGGGCGGCGCATGACAGGATTGCGCTCGGGCCGCATAAACGGTGTCGGCCCTGCGAAAGCAGCAAGGACACCGTGTGTGTGGCAATCAGCCCCTACCCCTCCTCCGCGACCACCATGTAGTTCACGTCGATATCCGATGAGATATTCCATTTGTCGGCGAGCGGATTGTAGACCACGCCGGCCTGGTCGGTGATGGTGAGGTGGTTCTGTTGCAGGTGATGCGCGAGTTCGTCGGGGGTGACGAACTTGCTCCATTGATGGGTGCCGCGCGGCAGCCAGCGCAGCACATATTCGGCGCCGACGATCGCGAGCGCAAAGCTCTTCCAGTTGCGGTTCAACGTCGAGAGCACCATCAGCCCGCCGGGCTTGAGCATCGTCGCGCAGCGCCTTACGAACACGCCGACATCGGTGACATGCTCGACCACCTCCATCGCCAGCACGATGTCGAAGCGCTCGCGCGCGTCGATCTCCTCCACCGTGGTGCAGCGATAGTCGATCGCCAGGTGCCCCTTGTCGGCATGCAATTTCGCGGCAGCGATGTTGGTGGCGGAGGGATCGATCCCGATCACCTGCGCACCGAGACGCGCCAGCGGCTCGCACAACAGCCCGGCGCCGCAGCCGATATCGAGGATACGCAAGCCGGACAGGCAGCTGAGGCTCCTGGCGTTGCGGTCAAACTTGCGGCAAGCGGCATCACGGATGTAGCCGAGCCGCAGCGGATTGATCTTGTGCAGCGGCGCCATCTTGCCGCGCGGGTCCCACCACTCCGCCGAGAGTTTTGAGAATTTTGCGACCTCGGCCGGATCGACCGTGGTGCCGGAAAAGTCAGATTGCATGGCCATGATGCACGTTGCCCCTATCGCGCCGTGATGGAATTGCGGAACGCCAGCGGCGAGGCGATCGTCTCGATCTTCTGTCTGCCTTCGCCCACGCCCTTGATGATCACGTCTCCGTAGTTGAGAAAACGCCCCATGATGCTTTGGCTGACATCGACGCTTTCGACCTTGTCGAGACTCATCTCAAACGTTTTCCGGGTGATGAAACCGGTCTTGTGGATGACCCGCAGATTGGTGACGTCGGTCTCGGTGGTCCAGCGATGGAACCAGGCCTTGACGGTCCAGTAGAGCGCCGGGACCGCCGCCACTGCCGCTGCCACAAGGCAGATCTTCATAAGCGCGTCATTGGTCGTCATGCCTGACAACACCAGCAGGATCGCAGCCACGATCCAGGCGCCGATGGCCGGCAGATAGAACACCCAGTGCGCATTGGTCGAATACAGCACCCGCTCGTCCGCCTGCAGAATTTCGTCGATATAGCGCCCCATGGAAACGCCTCAGTTAACCCCGCACCAGAGCCACCCCCATGGCCGATTCCGAGCGCCGCAGGAACCCGCTTGCCCCCGGCCGCTTCGCTATGTATACGCGCGTTTCAGCCCCCGCGCTTGGATTAAAGCGCGGGCAATCTACCTATCCTCACAAGGAATGCACGCGTCGTCATGGGCCGCCTCGTGATGAAGTTCGGCGGCACCTCCGTCGCCAATATCGACCGAATCCGCAACGTCGCACGCCATGTCAAACGCGAGGTCGATGCCGGGCACGATGTAGCCGTGGTGGTCTCGGCCATGTCCGGCAAGACCAACGAGCTGGTGGCCTGGTGCAGCGAAGCCTCGCCGATGCACGACGCGCGCGAATATGACGCCATCGTGGCCTCCGGCGAGCAGGTCACCTCGGGTCTCCTGGCGATCACGCTGCAGAGCATGGGTATCCAGGCGCGGTCCTGGCAAGGCTGGCAGATCCCGATCAAGACCTCCGATGCGCATGCCTCGGCGCGCATTCTCGATATCGACGGCACCAAGATCATGAACCGCTTCAAGGAGCGGAAGGAGGTCGCGGTCATTGCCGGCTTCCAGGGTATCAACCCGGAGACCGGCCGCATCACCACGCTTGGCCGCGGAGGTTCCGACACCTCGGCGGTGGCGATCGCGGCGGCCGTCAAGGCCGACCGCTGCGATATCTATACCGACGTCGATGGCGTCTACACCACCGATCCACGCGTGGTGCCGAAAGCGCGCCGGCTCAAGAAAATCGCGTTCGAGGACATGCTGGAATTGGCGTCCCAGGGCGCAAAAGTCCTGCAGGTTCGCTCAGTGGAACTCGGCATGGTGCACAACATGCCGATCTTCGTCCGTTCCAGCTTCGACAAGCCTGAAGATGTCGACCCGCATGGCACGCCGCCGGGCACGCTGATCTGCAGCGAGGAGGAAATCATGGAAATGCACGTCGTCACCGGCATCGCCTTCTCCAAGGACGAAGCCCAGATTTCCGTGCGCCAGATCGAGGACAAGCCGGGGGTGGCGGCCGCGATCTTCGGCCCGCTCGCGGATGCCAACATCAATGTCGACATGATCGTGCAGAACGTCTCCGAGGACGGCAAGACCACGGACCTCACCTTCACCGTTCCCGCGACCGACTACGCCCGCGCCCGCGACACCATCACCGCGGCCAAGAGCAAGATCGGCTACCAGCGCTTCGACAGCGCCACCGACGTCTCGAAAGTCTCTGTCATCGGCAGCGGCATGCGCAGCCATGCCGGCGTCGCCGCCAAGGCCTTTGCCGCGCTCGCCGCGCGCAACATCAACATCCGCGCCATCACCACCTCCGAGATCAAGTTCTCGGTGCTGATCGATGCCGCCTACACCGAGCTCGCGGTGCGCACGCTGCACACCCTCTACAGCCTCGACCAGGCTTGATCTTCACCTCTCCCGAAGCGAGAGGTCGAATTCGAAGCGAGAATTCGGGTGAGGGGTCCCTCGATAGAGCGGAACCCCTCACGCGCGCTGGAGCCTGTCATCGGGCGCGCCTTCGGCGCCACCCGTTGGCCGCCACCTCTTCCCATGGGAGACGTGACATGGGAGAGGTGAACGGAGCTGCCGCGCGGATCCAACCCACGTTTCTCGCGGTTGCGAGTAAGAATTTCTCTTAGCTACCGCAGCATTGGGCTGACAGAGACGTTATATATTTTGGCAGGCGTTTTGCTTGGCAAAACAAGGCTCGATTGGCTATACGGCCTGATCGGAGGTGCCGCAAACTGTGTCACAGTCTTGGCGAATCCGATTCGGCCGGGTTGCGAGCTTGCGGCGGCGCCGATGGATAAAATTGTTGGATTAGTCGAATTTCTCGCCAGCTACCGGCCACATGGCTTGCTGGCCATGTGGGGGAGGGTTTCAATCTATGCGGAGCGCTTCGGGAGGTCCCCGCGTCCTGTTGAGACGGCTCCGCGAAACCATGGCGGAGCAGGTCTCGGCCCAGGAGCGGCTCGACAAGATCGTGGTCCTGATCGCGGCCAACATGGTGGCCGAGGTGTGCTCGTGCTATGTGCTGCGCGTCGATAACACCCTCGAGCTCTACGCTACCGAAGGTCTGAACCGCGACGCCGTCCACAGGACAGTGCTGAGCGCCCATGAGGGCCTGGTCGGCCTCGTCGCCAGTGAAGCCACGCCGCTCAACCTGAGCGACGCGCAAAGCCATCCCGCCTTCTCGTATCGCCCGGAGACCGGCGAAGAGATCTATCACTCGTTCCTCGGCGTGCCGATCCTGCGCGCTGGCAACACGCTCGGCGTTCTGGTGGTGCAGAACCGCGCCAAGCGCACTTACGTCGAGGAAGAGGTCGAGGCGCTGCAGACCACCGCCATGGTGCTGGCGGAGATGATCGCCTCCGGCGAATTGGCGGCGCTGGCGCAGCCGGGCGCCGAGCCGGCGGCGCGGCACTCGCTGCACAAGACCGGCACCGTCCTCTCCGAGGGCATCGCGCTCGGCCATGTGGTGCTGCACGAGCCGCGCGTCGTCATCACCAACTATATCGCCGAGGATCTGCCTAAGGAGATCAAGCGGCTGGATGCGGCACTGACCAAGCTGCGCGCCGATCTCGACCGGCTCCTGGAGCGCGGCGACGTCGCCGACGGCGGCGAGCATCGCGACGTGCTGGAAGCCTATCGCATGTTCGCCAACGACCAGGGCTGGTCGCACAAGCTGCATGAGGCGGTTGCCACCGGCCTCACCGCCGAAGCCGCGGTCGAGCGCGTGCAGTCCGACACCCGCGCGCGCATGCTGCGCTCGACCGATCCATACCTGCGCGACCGGCTGCACGACCTCGAGGATCTCGGCCATCGCTTGATGCGGCAACTGGTCGGCCAGGACCACGCCCCGTCACGAGAACAGTTGCCCGACAACGCGATCCTGATCGCCCGCGCGATGGGCCCGGCAGCGCTGCTAGACTATGACCGCAAGCGATTGCGCGGCCTGGTGCTGGAGGAAGGCACCGCCAATTCGCACGTCTCGATCGTGGCGCGCGCGCTCGGCATCCCCGCGGTCGGCGAGGTGCCGAATGCGCCCGGCATCGCCGATCCTGGCGATGCCATCATCGTCGATGGCCTCTCGGGCGAGATCTATGTCCGCCCCTCGGCCGAGATCGAATCCGCCTATGCCGAGCGGGTCCGGTTCCGGGCACGGCGGCAGGCGCAATATTCGGCGCTGCGCGACAAACCCTGCGTGACCAGGGACGGCCAGCCGATCGAGCTCCTGATCAATGCCGGCCTGACCATCGACCTGCCGCATATCGACGACACCGGCAGCGCCGGCATCGGCCTGTTCCGCACCGAGCTGCAGTTCATGGTAAGCCCGAACCTGCCGCGCTCCAGCGACCAGCTCGCGCTCTATCGCACCGTGCTGGATGCGGCGGGGTCGAAACCCGTCACCTTCCGCACGCTCGACATTGGCGGCGACAAGGCGCTGCCCTATATGGAGACCGTGGTCGAAGAGAATCCCGCGCTCGGCTGGCGCGCGATCCGGCTCGGCCTTGATCGTCCGGGACTGTTGCGCGGCCAGATCCGTGCGCTCTTGCGCGCTGCTGGCGGGCGTGCGCTGAAGATCATGTTCCCGATGATATCGGACGTTACGGAGTTCGATCAGGCCAAGGCTATTGTCGAGCGGGAACTGACTTATCTGCGCCAGCACGGCCATTCGCTGCCCGAACGCGTCGACGTCGGTACGATGGTCGAGGTTCCGGCGCTGCTCTATCAGCTCGACGAGCTGTTGAAGCGGGTCGATTTCCTCTCGGTCGGATCGAACGATCTGTTCCAGTTCCTGTTTGCGGTCGACCGCGGCAATGCCAAGGTCTCGGAGCGGTTCGACACCCTGTCCTCGCCGATCCTGCGCGCGCTGCGCGACATCGTGCGCAAGGCGCAGGCCACAAAGAAGGTCGCCTCGCTGTGCGGCGAGATGGCATCGAAGCCGATCGGCGCGCTGGCGCTAATTGCGCTCGGCTATCGCTCGCTGTCGCTGTCGGCGACCGCGCACGGCCCGGTGAAGGCGATGATCCTCGAGCTCGACGCGAACAAAGCTGAAGCGATGATCAACCCGCTTCTGGACGCGCCGACCGGCAGCGTGTCCATCCGCGAGAAGCTGACGGAATTTGCGGAAGCCGAAGGGCTCATCTTGTAGCGACGCTCTCGCCAGAGACGCCGCCCTGCCCTTTCCGTCGATTGAGAACTGTCCATGCTACCCGAAGCCAAACTTGATGTCCTGCTCGCCCATCACGCCTCGCTGGAGGCGGAACTGCTCGGCCAGGTGAATTCGGAACGCTACGTCCAGATCACCCGCGAGCTCGCCGAGCTCAATCTGCTGATCGAGGCGGTGAAGGCCTATCGCGCCGCGCGCACCGAGCTTGCCGACATCCAGAGCCTGATCGCCGATCCCTCAACGGACGCAGACATGCGCGGCATGGCCGAGGCCGAGCTCGAGACACTGCATGCGCGCCTTGCCGAGCTCGAGCAGAAGATCCGCATCGCGCTGTTGCCGAAGGATGCCATGGACGACCGCAACGTCGTGCTGGAAATTCGCGCCGGCACCGGCGGTGACGAGGCTTCGCTGTTCGCGGGCGACCTGTTCCGCATGTATGAGCGCTTCGCCGCGCTGCAGGGCTGGAAGGTCGAGGTGATCTCGGCGAGCGAAGGCACGGTCGGCGGCTACAAGGAAATCATCGCCGAGGTGCAGGGCCGCGGCGCATTCGCCAAACTGAAATTCGAATCCGGCGTGCATCGGGTGCAGCGCGTGCCCGATACCGAGACGCAGGGGCGCATCCACACCTCCGCCGCCACGGTGGCTGTGCTGCCCGAGGTCGAGGACGTCGATGTCGACATCAAGAACGAAGACTTGCGGATCGAGACCATGCGGGCGCAGGGCGCCGGCGGCCAGCACGTCAACAAGACGGAATCGGCGATCCGCATCACCCATATCCCGACCGGCATCGTGGTGATGATGCAGGACAGCCGCTCGCAGCACAAGAACCGGGCATCCGCGATGAACATCCTGCGCTCGCGCATCTATGATGCAGAGCGCCAGCGCGCGGAGGCGGCGCGCTCTGCCGACCGCAAGGAAAAGGTCGGCTCCGGCGATCGCAGCGAGCGCATCCGCACCTATAACTTCCCGCAAGGCCGCGTCACCGATCATCGCATCAACCTGACGCTCTACAAATTGCCGCAGGTGATCTCGGGCGAAGCGCTCGGCGAATTGATCGGCGCGCTGACCACCGAGCATCAGGCGGCGCAACTCGCTGCGCAGGGCGCGGCGGCGTGATGGCTCTCGTAGCCCGGATGAAGCGCAGCATAATCCAGGGCCGACGGAGCGGGTTGCGCGAGTCCCGGATTGCGCTGCGCTCCATCCGGGCTACGGATCATGAGTGACTTCGCCGGACAGACCATCGAAACAGCACGACGCGCGCTCGCGGCGCGCTTCAAATCGGCGGCGATCGATTCAGCCGAGCTTGATGCGCGCATGCTGCTCGGCGCGGTGCTCAAGCTCGATCTCACCGGCCTGATCACGGCGGCAGGCCGGACGCTGACGGGGAGCGAAGCTGCAGAACTGGAGGCGTCCGCTCGCCGTCGCCTCGCCGGTGAGCCGGTCGCGCGCATCCTCGGGCAGAAGGAATTCTGGGGATTGCCGCTAAAACTCTCCGCTGCGACACTGGTGCCGCGACCCGACACCGAAACCGTGGTCGAGTTCGCGCTTTCGATCCTGCGTGCGGACGGAGCTTTGGAAAAGCCGCTGCGGATCGCCGATCTCGGCACCGGCACCGGCGCCATCCTGCTGGCGCTGCTTTCCGAGCTTCCTGCGGCGGAGGGCATCGGCACCGACATCAGCGCGGAGGCACTCGAGACGGCGCACGCCAATGCGCTGGCGTCGGGCCTTGGCGGTCGCGCGGCCTTCATCGCCTGCGACTATGCTTCAAGCCTTTCCGGCCACTTCGACCTGATCGTCTCGAACCCGCCCTATATCCCGTCTGTGGATATTGCCGGCCTCGCGACCGAGGTGCGCCAGCATGACCCGCTTGCTGCGCTCGATGGCGGCGCCGACGGGCTGGATGCCTATCGCGCGCTGATCCCGCAGGCCGCCGGTTTGCTGGTCCCTGGCGCTGCCCTGGTTGTCGAATCAGGCATCGGACAGAGCGAGGCGATTGAAGCTTTGATGACGGCAGCTAGGCTCGTCCCGGCCGGTCCACCAAGGGCCGATCTGGCAGGCATCCCACGGGCGGTGGCGTGCCGCAAATTGCCGCGATAAAGTCCTATTGGAACGCAAAAAAACCTCTTGGAATATCCCACGGGAACGACTACGTTCCACTCATGACATCGGTTTGGCCCCGTACGTTTAACGGGTGAAGACCAGGGTTCTCACCGAGAGCCCGCCGATCAAAGGTTCCAAAACGCAGGTCTGTTTGAGCGCAATAGCCGGGGCTGTGCTGCTCTCGACCGCCAAGCGAACGAAAGCCTGTATTGCGCTTGAAGACTTACGTCAGAGAACTGGGCTTGCCTCGGCAGGCTGAATAATTGATCCGCAGGCCGACCGGCCGGCGGTTGGGGAACGCGTCTTTGCTCAACGCGATGGTTGGCGAACTTCGACATTGATCCGAATGGCATCGTGATGCGGTGCGCGCTGGCGTGTGCGCCGGTTGAACGGACAACGTCCACCGCAACGGCAATTTCAACGCTGGTAACTTAGGGCTGGAATACAAAGGCGAGACATGAGAAACGGTCAGAACAACAAGCGGATGCGCAACCGGAACAACAATAATAACAACAACAACCGGCGCGGTCAGAACCCGTTGACGCGGGTGTTCGAATCGAACGGACCCGACATCAAGATCCGCGGCACCGCTTCCCACGTTGCGGAAAAATACGTTCAGCTGGCGCGTGACGCACGCTCGTCCGGCGATCCGGTCGCTGCTGAGAACTACTATCAGCATGCCGAGCACTACTTCCGCATCATCGCCGCGGCCCAGGAGCAGCTTCGGCAGAATCAGCAGCAGCCGCCCCGCGTCGACAACAACGATGTGGCGACCGAAGAGGGCGACGATGACGACGGCTATTCGAGCTTCGGGCAGGAGCCAGGCTTCGTGCCACAACCGCCCTATGCGCGCGAGAACAATCAGCAACCCTATCATCGCGACCAGCAGCCGCGAGAACATCGCGAGCGCGAGCATCGTCCGCAGCCGCAATACCAGCCGCTTCCGCAGAACCAGCCGCAGCCGGTGATCGCAGACAATGGCGGCGTCGACCGCCTGCCCTCCTTCATCACCGGAGGCGCGCAGCCGCAGGTCAATGGCAATCATGAGGGCACTGGCGGCGGAGAACGCAGCGAACGTAGCGAGCGCTTCCCGCGCCGTCGTCGCCGCCCACACGGCCCGCGCCCGGACATCGCCGCACAGCCGCAGCCGAGCGAAGACTTCAATCCGGGGAATGAGTAGTTAGCCCGCGACAAGAAAGTAGGGTGGGCAAAGCGACTTCCACGCCGCGGTCCATCCACGAATAACGACGGAAGCGTGCCCACCACCACGAGCGCAGCACTTGGTGGAGGGCACGTTTTGCTTTGCCCACCCGATTCTACTCTTCAACGTTAATTAGCCGCGCGACGGCGACGGCACGAGCACCGGTTGCAGCGAGGGGATGAGCCGTGCGCGTTCGCGGTTCGCGGGGATCGCGCGATAGACCTGCTTGGTTGCTTCCACGATGTGGACCCCCGCGAACGGCAATGACAGCGCCGCACCAAGGCGCTCCCACGCCATCGCCCAGCGCAGGAACCAACTGCCCGCAACCGGCGGCATGAACAGCGCCTCACCCCAGGCCGTCGGCGTAAACCAGGTCTGCCGCAGCAACTGCGTGATCTGCGCCCGCGAATAGGGCCGGCCATGGCCGAACGGCGTGTTGTCGGTGCGCGTCCATACGCCGCGGCGATTGGGGATCACCGCAATCAGCCGGCCGGACGGCGCCAGCACCCGCCACACCTCGCGGAGCAGCCGCTCCGGATCATCCGACATCTCGAGCGCGTGCACGAGCAGCACGCGATCGACCGCGGCGTCCGCGAGCGGCATCGAGAATTCGTCAACCAGGGTCGCCAGCGCCGGCCTGCCTGTCGGCCATTTCAGAACCCCCTGCGACGCCGGCATGAACGCGATGCATCGCTCACAACCCTCGCGGAACAGCCCGAGATAGGGGGTGGGATAGCCGAGTCCAAGCACGCGCTGGCCTTCGGCCTTCGGCCATCGCTCGCGGATGCCGCGATTGATCAATTGGCGCGCCACGATGCCCAGGCGCTGCGAATAGAAATCGCGGAGATCGATGACGTCCATTCAGCCAACCTAGAGCATGATCCGATCAGATGGAAATTGGATCATTTGAGCATGATCGCCGCGCAAACGCTTTGGTTTGTCGCGAGGGAAAACCGGTACCCGCCTTGCGCCAACGCGCCCCTCCGCGGTTGGATCATGCGGCGCCGTCACGCGCATGTTCCCGGAAATTGCATTGTCGCGGGGGCGTCAACGCCATATTTCCCGCACATATAGGGCGTGTTAGCCTTAACGCCTTGGCCGTTCGCGGGAGCTATCATGACTGCTGAAATCCGTCTCTTCACCTGCCTGACCGACAATTTCGGCTATCTGGTCCACGATCCCGCCACCAAGGCCACCGCCTCGATCGATGCGCCGGAAGCCGGCCCGATCATCGCGGCGCTGGAGCGCGAGGGCTGGAATCTGACCGACATCCTGATCACGCACCATCATCATGACCATGTCGGCGGGGTTGCCGAACTCAAACAGAAATATGGTTGCCGCGTCGTCGCGCCGCACGACAAGACCACGGCGATCGCCAATGTCGACCTGCGCGCCGCCAATGGCGACGTGATCAAGGTCGGCAGCCTGCTCGCCCGGGTGCTGGAGACGCCGGGCCATACGCTTGACCACATCTCCTACGTGTTCGACGGCGAGAAGGCGGTGTTTGCCGCCGACACCTTGTTCTCGATCGGCTGCGGCCGGGTGTTCGAGGGTAACTATCCCATGATGTGGGATTCGCTTTTGAAGCTGCGCGCGCTGCCGGACGATTTCCGCCTCTATTGCGGCCACGAATATACCGCCTCCAATGTCAAGTTCGCGCTGACAGTGGAATCAGACAATCCCGCGCTGAATGCGCGCGCCGAGGAGGTGACGCGGCTGCGCGCGGAGAACAAGCCGACGATCCCGACGCTGCTTGGCGAGGAGAAGAAAGCCAACGTCTTCCTGCGCGCCGACGAGCCGGCGGTGGCCGCCAAGCTGCACATGAAGGGCGCCGAGGGAGCGCAGGTGTTCGGCGAATTGCGCGAGCGCAAGAACAAATCCTGATGCCCAAGCCCCCCGCCGCCGAGATCATCGCACAGCTTGAGCTCAAGCCGCATCCCGAGGGCGGCCATTACCGCGAGACGTTTCGCGATAACGAGGCGGATGCGAGCGGGCGAGCGCGCTCGACCGCGATCTATTTCCTGCTCGCGCACGGCGAGCGCTCACATTGGCATCGCGTCGATGCGGTGGAGATCTGGCACTATTACTCAGGCGATGCGCTGACCTTGCGGATCGCCGATGCGGACGGACAGCGCGAGATTCGTCTCGGACCCGATCTCGCAGCCGGCGAAGTGCCGCAGGCGATCGTGCCGGCGCATGCGTGGCAGGCTGCGGAGTGCACCGGCGATTGGACCCTGGTCGGATGCACCGTCGCGCCGGCGTTCGAGTTCGCGAAATTCGAGCTGGCGCCGAAGGGCTGGGAGCCCAAATAGCTTCGTGGCGCCGTAGGGTGGGCAAAGCGTAGCATGCCCGCCAACAGCACTCCGTCCGCTGTCATTCCGGGATGCGCCGCAAGGCGCAGGCCCGGAATCCATCAGGCCGTACGCGCAGTTGGAGACATGGATTCCGGGCTCGATGCTGTCGCATCGCCCCGGAATGACGAGCGGCAAGAATGCTCACCGCTTTCTCCACATATCCCTCGCGGCGATCAGGCCGCCGCCCGCGATCAGGGCCGCGGCGATGGCGATCGTAGCGGTCGGCTGCGCGAAGCCGGCGACAATCAGGAACGCGGTCGAGAGCAGCGGCGTTGCATAGGAGGCCGCACCAAGCACGCGGATGTCGCCGCGCTTCATGCCAATGTCCCAGGTGAAGAAGGCGGCGCCGACCGGACCGACCCCGAGTGCCGCGATGGCAAGCCATTGCCCTGATGTCTCCGGCCAGACCGTGGTCTCAACCATCTCATGCACGATTGCCGCGAGCAGCGCGGTGACAAGGCAGAAACCGGCCACCGCATCCGTCGGCACCGATTTGAGCCGGCGCGACATCACCGAATAGCTGGCCCACACAAAGGCCGCGACGAACGCCGCGGCAAGACCGGGGATCTGGCCCGGTGTGAAACCGCTGGTGTTGCCGGCGAACAGCAGCACCGTCCCAACAAGCCCTAAGATGGCGCCGATGATGTGATGCGGCGCGAGCCGCTCGCCGGGCAGAAACGCGGAGAACAGCACGATGAGCAGCGGCCAGAGATAGTTCAACAGCCCGGCTTCCGCGGGCGGCGCAAAGCGCAGCGCCAGGAAATACAGCGCGTGATAGCCGAACAGGCCGCCAACACCGACGACCCAGGCAGCCGGCGGCTGCTTCAGCGCGCCGAACGCGGAGGGACGAAAGATGAAGGTCGCGAAAGCGACCAGCGCGCCGATCGCGAACGTCATCGCTGCAAGCTGGAAGGCGGGAATCTTGCCGGTCGCGACCGTCAGCACGGCGAGCAGCGACCACATGATGATCGCGGTCAGGCCGATCAGGGTAGCGGTGCGGGCGGTCATTGATATCATTGTGAGCGAATGCGAGAGCAGTCCGGCTTCTATATCAGAAAAGCTGGATTGCCTCGCCGCTATCGCTCGCAATGACGCGAGCGAACATCACACGTGATATTGGCCGCCATTCACCGTGAGCGTCGAGCCGGTGATGAAGCCGGCGTCGTCGGCAGCCAGGAACACCACCGCGCGCGCGATCTCCTCGGGCTCGCCGAGGCGGTTGACCGGGATCTGCGGAATCACGTTCTTTTCCAGCACATCCTTCGGCACCGCCTGCACCATTTCGGTGTTGATGTAGCCGGGCGCGATCACGTTCACGGTGATGCCGCCCTTGGCGTTCTCCAGCGCGAGCGCCTTGGTGAAGCCGATGTCGCCGGCCTTGGCCGCGGAATAGTTGACCTGGCCGAACTGGCCCTTCTGGCCGTTGATCGAGGAGATGTTGATGATGCGGCCGAACTTGCGGGCGCGCATGCCCTCGATCACCTGGCGCGTCATGTTGAAGAGCGAGCCGAGATTGGTGTTGATCACTTCGTTCCACTGCTGCAGCGTCATCTTGTGGAACGCGGTGTCGCGGGTGATGCCGGCATTGTTGACGAGCACGTCGATCGGGCCGATATCGGCCTCCACCTGCTTGATCCCGGCGACGCAGGCATCGAACGAGGCGACGTCCCATTTGTAAGCGGGAATGCCGGTCTCCGCCCTGAACTTCTCCGCCGCGGCATCATTGCCGCCATAGGTCGCCGCGACCTTGTAGCCGGCCGCCTTCAACGCCTTGCTGATCGCAGCGCCGATGCCTCGCGTGCCTCCGGTTACCAATGCAACACGTGCCATGTCCGTCTCCTCCTTGGTCGCCTTTTTGTAAGCCGACATTGTGCCGGTCTTTTGAAATTCAAGTCATGCTCCAAAATGCAAAATGCCCGGCACGAGACCGGGCATTTTTCTTATCAGCTTGCACTACGGTTGACAGACGATCTTTTCATCATTCAACCCGGCATGCTGCCTCTTGTTCAGTCGCGTGCGATGCACATCGCGATGCCCATGCCGCCGCCGATGCACAGCGTGGCGAGGCCCTTCTTGGCGTCGCGCTTCTGCATCTCGTGCAGCAGCGTCACAAGGACGCGGGCGCCGGATGCGCCGATCGGATGACCGATCGCGATCGCGCCGCCGTTGACGTTGACCTTGGACGTGTCCCAGCCGAGGTCCTTGTTGACCGCGCAGGCCTGCGCCGCGAACGCCTCATTGGCCTCGATGAGGTCAAGATCGCCGATGTTCCAGCCGGCCTTCTTCAGTGCACTGCGGGAAGCCGGGATCGGGCCGGTACCCATGATCTTCGGATCGACGCCGGCCTGGCCCCAGGAGACGATACGCGCCAGCGGCTTCCTGCCTTCCTTGGCCGCCTGCTTGGCCGTCATCAGCACCACGGCGGCGGCGCCGTCATTGATGCCGGACGCGCTGCCGGCGGTCACCGTGCCGTCCTTCTCGAAGGCGGGCTTGAGCTTGGCCATTGAGTCGAGCGTAGCGCCGTGGCGTGGATATTCGTCGGTGTCGACCACGACGTCGCCCTTGCGGGTCTTGATGGTGACGGGGACGATCTCGTCCTTGAACCGGCCAGCCTTCTGCGCGGCTTCGGCCTTCTGCTGCGAGGAGACGGCGAACTCATCCTGCTGGGCGCGGGTGATCTGATATTGCCGTGCCACGTTCTCGGCCGTGTTGCCCATGTGGTAGCCGTTGAAGGCGTCCCACAGGCCGTCCTTGATCATGGTGTCGACGAGCTCGAGCCCGCCCATCTTGACGCCGCCGCGCAGATGCTGCGCGTGCGGAGCCATGCTCATGGATTCCTGGCCGCCGGCGACCACGATCTCGGAATCGCCATTGACCAACGCCTGGTAGCCGAGCGCGACCGAGCGCAGGCCCGAGCCGCAGAGCTGGTTGACGCCCCAGGCCGGGCTTTCCACCGGAATGCCGGCGACGATCGAGGCCTGGCGGGCTGGGTTCTGGCCCTGCGCGGCGGTCAGGATCTGACCCATGATGACCTCGGACACGCGGCCCGGCTCGACGCCCGCACGCTCCAGCGCTGTCTTGATGGCGATGGCGCCGAGGTCATGAGCGGGAGTGTTGGCAAACGCACCGTTGAAACTGCCGACCGGGGTGCGGGCGGCGCTGACGATGACGACATCGTCTGACATGGGCATCTCCTAAGAAGCTTGAGGTTTTGGCCTTCGGATAGCTTGGCGGCGGGCGGCGGCCGGACGCGGGCCTGTCTTTCGACCTCATCCTGTTAACGTCCTTGATGCATGTCAATCGGCCCGACAGCCGAATCCTGCCGCGGCGCACTTAAATTGACCCCGCTGGAGCTTTCCTGAGCAATAACTATGCTTTGGAATTAACCGTGCCGCACAAATCGTTGCCGAGCGGCTTTGAAAATGCTTACCTTTGCTGCGATGCGTGTGCATCACCCCTGCAGCAATGCTGCAAAGGGTCCCCCTTGGTGTTGATATGTGAGCCCCCATGGCAAAATCAGAACACCCTACGACGATCAAGAAATACGCCAACCGGCGGCTCTATAATACCGGAACCAGCACTTATGTGACGCTCGAGGATCTCGCCGCAATGGTGAAGGAGGGCGAGGATTTCCTCGTCTACGACGCCAAGACCGGCGACGACATCACCCGATCGGTGTTGGCGCAGATCATCTTCGAGCAGGAGAACAAGGCCGGCCAGAACCTGTTGCCGACCACTTTCCTTCGGCAGTTGATCCGCTTCTACGGCGACAGCATGCAAATGGTGGTGCCGAAATATCTCGAGCAGTCGATCGACACACTGACCAAAGAGCAGGAGAAGTTCCGCAAGCAGATCGCAAGCACGCTGAGCGGAACTCCCTTCGCGCCGCTCGAGGAACAGGTTCGGCGCAACATGGAGCTGTTCCAGCAGACCTTCTCCATGTTCAAGCCATTCGCGCCGCCGCGCACAGGAGCCGCAACGCCCGAGCCCGAGAAAGTGCCGGAGCCGCCGCCGGATGAAAAGAACATCGACGACCTGCGCCGTCAGATGAAAGAGATGCAGGAGCGCCTCGAGCGGATGTCGCGCGAGACGACGACAAAAAAGGAAGAATAGGGTCTTCCAACTCTGCCACTGAGTTCGTCATTCCGGGGCGTGCCATCGGGTCCGCGCAAAAGCGCGGCCCGATGACAGGCTCCGCGCGAACTATGATGTGCGATTGCACATCAGAGAATCCATTGGGCCACTTGCGCGAACGGGTGAATGGATTCGGGGAGCGATGCTATCGCATCGCCCCGGAATGACAGGCCGTTAGCCTGCCGCCGGCATCGCCTTGTCCGCCGCGTCCCATGGTCGCTTCGGAGAGGCCAATCCGATCAGGCGGCCCTGGATGTAGTCGCAGCCCCAGTCGCGGAGCATTGTCGCGGACGCTTCATCCTGGACCCATTCCGCAACGGTCTTGATGCCGAGCCGGCGCGCGAGGTCGAGCAATGTCTGCACGAAGGCGCGGTCGTCGGCGGAATGCGCGATGTTCTGCACGAAGGCGCCGTCGATCTTGACAATATCGACGCCGAGCTTGCGCAAGTTACGGAACGAGGTGTAGCCGGCGCCGAAATCGTCGATCGCGATCCGGCTGCCGAAATTCTTCAACCGCGTGACGAAGCCGCGCACCTCGTCGAGATTGCGGATCGCCACCGTCTCCGTGATCTCGACGATCAGACGCTCGCCAATGCCGGGATGCGCGGCCATCAGCGATTCGATTCCGGAGAGCCAGTCCGGATCCATGGTGGTGTCCGGCGAGATGTTGAGACTGAGCTGAACCTCGGACGAAGCGGCAAGCTCGGCTACCGCAAGCTCGAGCACACGGTGATCGACCAGCCGGATCAGGCCGAGGCGCTCGGCAACCGGCACGATGTCGGGCGCCGACAGCGCCTGCCCGTCCTCCTGCTGCATGCGCACCAGGCACTCGTAGAAAGCGGGCTGCCGCGACTGCACCTCGACCACCGGCTCGAACGCCACCACAATGCGCCGTTCGTTCAGCGCGGTGACGATCGCGTCGGTGACGCGGATGTTGACGCGGCGCTGGGCGTCGCGCTCGACATTCGGCTTCCAAAGCAGGAACGAGCCGGCGCGCCGGCTCTTGGCGATGTCGAGCGCCTCCTGGGCGCGGTTGATCGCCTCATCGGCATTGCGGGCATGGCGCGGCACGCTGACCGCGCCGATCGACGCCGTCACCGAAACGGGGCCGGACTTGGTCGGCACGATCTCCTCGCGCACGGCCGCGAGAAAGCGCTCGGCGGCAACATTGGTATCGTCGGCGGTGCAGTTGCGCAGGATCAGCCCGAACTTGTTGCCGGAGAATCGCCCCAGCACGTCGCCGCCGCGCAGGCGGGCGCGGATGCGCTTGCCGATTTCCGCGATCACGGCGTCAGCGACATCAAAGCCGAAGGCGTCGTTGATGCGCGCCAGATGGTCGATGCCGATCAGCATGAAAGCGCAGGACGAACGGAAGCGCGTAGCTTCCTCAATCGCCGCGGCGAGCGAGGCGATCAGGTGGGTGCGGTTGAGTTCGCCGGTGAGCGGATCGTGCCGCGACAGCTTCACAAGCTGCTCGTCACGGGCATGGCGCTCGTTGTCGATCCTGATCACGCCCTGGGCGCGCACCGGCCGGCCGTCGCGCCCGGCAAACCAGCAGCCGGTTTCCTCGATCCAGATCACGGGCGCCGAGGTGCTGGCGCGCACGCCATATTCTATGCGGTAGGGCATGCCTTCGCCGCTGCGCAACGGCGCAGGTTGGCCGAGGAGCGCATCGGAGCGAATTGTGTGCGAGGGCTCGATCAGCCTGGAAAAGGACGCGCCGCTCGCAAGCGCCTCCGGCGCAAGATCAGGGAAAACCGAGGCCACATTGTCGCTCCAGACCAGCGCATCGGAGGCGATGTCCCAGACAAACGTCACTTGGCCGAGCGAAGCCAGGATGTCGGCGGCTGGCGGGATGGAAGGCATCTGCTGTCGCCTCGTTTCAGGACACGGCCAAGTGGATACGACCGACGCACGTGACAGTGGGTAAGTGATTCCAAGCTTGGAGTGTGCCTCTGTTTCCTGTCAGACCTTAGGTAAAGTTCATAAATAATCTGGAAACCACGTTTTGCCGACGCCGGGAACAAAAGTTCGTGCGCCGGCATGGACCTTGCGAGTTCAGGTTGAAGGGGATGGTAGCGTCCCGAAACGTGACAATCGAGCGGGATTAACGATGCCGGAAGCCGGCGGATCAAGGCAAGTGCTGGAGGGCGAGGTTTCGACCGGTGCCACAGTCGCCTCCGTTGAACTCGTGCCGGTGACCGAATCCCTGCACTACGTATCCAAACGGCCGCTGCCACGACCTGATGCGGGCTTCGTGACCCAGCTGATCGCGACCGCGGCGCTGACGCCGCAGACCCGTCCGCTGCGGCGCGGGACGCTTGCGGATGCGCGGACCGCCTATGCCCCCCGCCCGCAGGCGCGGCGTGGTGCGCCGCACGCGCCAGATCATCTGATGGCCGGTCAGGTTTAACCCTCCCCTAAAAGGGGAGGGTCGACGGGAATGAAATGAGCGGCGGGGAGGGGTCAGGTCTCTCCGCTGATATACTGCCCGAGTGGAGAGAGTTAACCCCTCCCCGGTTCGCATTTCGCTTTGCTACATGCGATCCGACCCTCCCCTTTCAGGGGAGGGTGAACGCGCTGATCCTACAGTCGACCAGTCAGCGCCGTTCGTGATCGGGCTCGGTAGGCGGATTGCGGCCCGGCTGCAGGTCGGGGGAGGCGACCGTGGGTTGGGGGTGCGTCGGCTTCGAATGATCCTGCAGCACCGATTCGGCGACCGACGCTGCCGCCGGTACCGTGTTCGCGGGCGCTGTTGAGGCAGCTGGTGATGGCGCCGGCGCAGGAGCCGGCTGCGGGACTGGGGCCGGCGCGGGTCGCGACGGCGGCGCTGGCTCCGGCTCGACCTGCTGCACCCCTCTTGCGGAAGCACGTGCAGCACGGCGGGTGCGCAGCGCAATCCCGGAGATGAAATCCACAAGCGCCAGCAGCGTCAGTAAACCAAAGGTCGACGTGCCGAATTTCGGCCACAGCATGAATTCGGCGGCTGCCGCGCCGAACACGATCAGCGACAGCAAGTGATCCATCACGAATTTGGCGCCTGGGCGCGCGCCCTTGATGACCTCGAGCAGCAGCAGCACGATGCCGAGCGCGAGCAGGATGTCGCTCAGCGTCACCGGCCATTCCGCCCCCGACATCAGCGTCACCGTCAGCAACGGATCGGCGAGAGAAACGCCGGGCATCAGGAAGACGATGATGTTGTAGACCGCGAGCGGAATCAGCAGCAGCGGAAAACCGACCATGCGAGCGAGGCCTTAGCGATGGAAACCAAGAGCGAAACGCCTTCCGGATCACGCTCTACGTGCCGACGCAAACCGTATCGCACTCATTGGCCGATGTCAGGCGGGCCCAATCAATTGTGAACCCGGCCTTGCAGGTTGCAAAGCCGGGAATCCAAATGTCTTCGATCCGCCGGGATCAGGATTCTTTCTTCTTCAGAACCTGCCGGCCCTTGTACATGCCAGTCTTGAGGTCGAGGTGGTGGGGGCGACGCAGTTCGCCGGAATCCTTGTCCTCGACATAGGTCGGTTTCTTGATCGCGTCCGCCGAGCGGCGCATGCCACGACGCGACGGCGAGGTTTTTCTTCTGGGAACAGCCATAACGGTCCTTTAGCGGTGTTGCGGAGGCATCGTCCGAAATGAAGGACGCGCGTCAAAAGCGAGCTGCGATGCCGATAAGGCCGCGCTTATAGAGGAACGGATGGTGTAAGGCTAGAGCCTGACGCGCCAAAAACAGCCCAAAATCAGCTCAAAGGCCGCGATTTTCGCGCCAGCAGCGCTGAACCGCGCTCGCGCGGGCCATATAGGTCGCGCCGAGGCGGCGTACGCCGGGGCTGGGATTGCGGGCGCTGCGCCTGACGGGGTTGGGCAGGATCGCCGCGAGCAGCGCGGCCTCGCGCGGCGACAAGGTCGCCGCCGAACGGCCGAAGGCATATTGCGAGCCGGCCTCGGCCCCGAACTGGCCGGACGGACCGAGTTCGGCAATGTTGAGGTAGATTTCCAGGATCCGCTGCTTTGGCAGCACGAAATCGATCCACATGGCAAGCGGCAGTTCCAGCGCCTTGCGGACCATGCTGCGGCCCGGCCACAGGAATAGGTTCTTGGCGACCTGCTGGGTAATCGTCGAGCCGCCGCGGCCTGGCGCGCCGTCTTCGGCATCGTCGATCGCATCCTGCAGCGCGTCCCAGTCGATGCCGCGATGGCTGCAGAATCTCGAATCCTCCGCCCCCACCACCGAGCGGGGGAGATACGGCGAGATCGCGTTGAAATCGACCCATTGCCGTCTAACCGGCGCGCCCTTCAGGGTGCGCCACGCCATCAGCGTCGAGACCGGATGGCCGGACCGGTAAAGCGGCGTCAGCACGTAGGGCACGAGCAGCCCAGCCACCAGCAGCAGCAAAAGGATCCGGACAATACGCAAATTGGAGGTTCCGGCTGAAAGCGGGTCGGCGCTGCCGGCAATATTGGCCGGTTTCGGATGAGATTTCGCGACATTTGGGTGGTTTTTCCAGCGCTTTTAAGGCGCAGCCTTCGGCCTAGCGGAATTGACGAAGCCGGTGCCATCAACGATTGTCCGCCCCGGAATCCGACCTGGAGCAATTCTTAATGACGACCGGTACTGCAGAATTCGCCAAGCGGCTGGACCAGACCGCTGACGATACCGAGGCCCTGCTGGCGAAACTATTGGCTGACACCGTGGAGCGGGACGAGATCGTTCGCCCGAAGCGGCTGATCGAGGCCATGCGCTATTCGAGTCTCGGCGGCGGCAAGCGCCTGCGGCCGTTCCTGGTGGTCGAAAGCGCTGCTGTGTTCGGCGTGCCGCGCGACGCTGCGCTGATGGCAGGCGCTGCGCTCGAATGCATCCACGGCTACTCCCTGATCCATGACGACCTGCCGGCGATGGACAATAGTGATCTGCGCCGCGGCCGTCCCACCCTGCACAAGGCCTATGACGATGCGACCGCGATCCTCGCCGGCGACGCCCTACTCACGATTGCCTTCGATATCATCACGCGCGACGAGATCCATCGCGATGCGGGCGTCAGGCTGGCACTGACCCGCGCGCTGGCGCGCGCCTCCGGCGTCGGCGGCATGGCGGGCGGGCAGATGCTCGACCTTGCCGGCGAGGGCCGGTTCGGCGACCGCGAGCCGGTGGACGTGGCGCGGCTGCAACAGATGAAGACCGGCGCACTCCTACGCTTCGGCTGCATCGCCGGCGCCATCCTCGGCCAGTCCTCCGAGAGGGAATACCAGGCGCTCGACGATTTCGGCCGCGCGCTCGGTGAAGCCTTCCAGATCGCCGATGACCTGCTCGACGTCGAGGGCGACGCTGCCGCGCTCGGCAAGCAGACCGGCCAGGATGCGGCGCTCGGCAAGACCACCTTCGTCACCCAACTCGGCATCGAGGGCGCCAAGCAGCGCGTCCGCGATCTCCTGGCGCGCGCCGATGCCGCCTTGTCAGTGTTCGGAGCAAAGGGCGACGTGCTGCGCGCGGCAGCGCGGTTCGTCGCGGAGCGCAAGAATTAGAGAGAGAGAGAGAGAGACGGTTTTGTGACGGAACTTCTCCCTCGCCCGCTCTTGCGGGGAAAGGGCCGGGGTGAGCGACTCTCTCCGCGAACACGGTGAGAGATGAATGCGCGGAGACTCCCCCTCACCCGAAATTCAAGCTGCGCTTGAATTTCGACCTCTCCCCGCAAGCGGGGCCAGGTGCATCCGAGCCCGCTTCTTGATCTCCAAGGGCAACCATCAGGTTTGATGGCAACGAGGCGGACGATGAGCAAGGAATTCGAGGAACACCTTGTTCGTTTCCGGAAACTGCCGAGCCTCGTGCGCGTGGTGTATTCGCGGCCGCGCACCTTTATCTCGGTCGTAGTCGGCGTCGCCGCGTTCTTCGTGCTACCGGCCTCGTGGCGGCCGGTGACGCGGCTCCTGATCGGCTGGGACATCTTCGTCGCGCTTTATCTCGCCCTCGCCTTGACGATGATGTCCAAGTGCAGCATCGCCTACATCCGCCGCAATGCGATCCTGCAGGATGACGGCCGCTTCCTGATCCTGCTTGTCACCGCGCTCGGCGCTTTCGCGAGCCTTGCCGCGATCATCTTCGAGCTCGGCGCCTCCAAGAACAGCCCGGAAGCGCTGACGCTCGCGATCGTCACGATTGCGCTATCCTGGGCGCTGATCCACACTGCGTTTTCGCTGCACTATGCGCACGAATATTATCGCGGGAAGGAAGCCGGCGGTCTGCAGTTTCCCAGCGGCAAGGACCATGTCGAAGCCGACTATTGGGACTTTGTCTATTTCTCGTTCGTGATCGGCATGACCGCGCAGGTCTCCGACGTCGGCATCACCGACAGGATCATCCGCCGCACCGCCACCGTGCACGGCATCATCTCCTTCGTGTTCAACACGGCGCTGCTGGCGTTGATGGTCAATATCGCGGCGAGCGCGATCTAGGGTTTACAGTTTTGAGAGCGGCCGATCCGCGAATTCGTTCACCTCTCCCGCTTGCGGGGGAGGTCGGCGCGAAGCGCCGGGGGGCTCTCTCCCCACGGAGAGTCCCATCGTGGAGGCACCCTCACCCCGGCCCTCTCCCGCAGGCAGGCGGGAGAGGGAGCGCACCGCCATCGTTATTTCTCGCAATCTAGTTGCAAACCTGGACGTTGCCGCCGCCGCCCTCGTAAGGGCCGCCTTGCGCGGTGGTGCGGAATTCGAGGCGGCAGCCGCGGGCGACCGGGCGGCAGCCGCCGCGGTCACACACGATCTGGCCTCCGCCCCCGCCGCCTGAAGAGGCTATCGGTCGGGGAATGCGGACAGCGGGCCGTTCGCGCTCGCGCCGCGCTGGACGATCGTCGGAATCGCGCTTGGCAACCGGCTTCTTCTCGCGCCGCTTCTCGCACTCATTCTCGTCATTCAGGAATGAGCCTTGGCCGCAGACGATTCGGGCGCAGCGGTCGCCATCAGCCTTGTAGCCATGCTCGCAGACGAGCGGGCAGACGCGCGAGGATTTCAGCTTGATGGCATCGAGCGTGTCGACATTGGCCACCTTGGTGTCGAGCCTGGTTCCGGCATAGCGGTTGAACAGCGTCAGAGACCGTTGCGAGGCGGCGTTCCACTCGCCATCGGCCGCGCTGGTGAGGCAGCCGACGCGGCGCAGTTCGGCCTGCACCGACTTGGTGACGTCGACTTGCGGCGAGCCGGTGCTGAGCGCGGCTACATTCACCGGTTTGTCCTTGTCGGAAGGCGCGGCTGCCGCCTGATCCGCGGCAGCCTTGTCGGCGGCGATCTTGTCGGCCAATGCCTTTTCGGCCGCGAGCCGCTTCTGCTCGGCGACCGCCGCCTGATCCTGCGCGACCTGCTTGGCTTTTTCGGCGGCGAGACGCGCCTGTTCGGCGGCCCTGGCGTCGGCGGCCGCCTTCGCCTGCTCGGCCCGCCGGGCCCCTTCGGCGGCGAGACGGGCACGCTCCTGCTCCGCCGCCCGCGCCTTCTCCGTGGCGGCGACGCGGGCCTCTTCGGCAGCGATCTTCTCGAGCTGGAGCTTGGCCAGGCTCGCATAGAAGCCGTCGGAATGTTGCGCGAGGAAGGCGTTGAGCGCGCTCTTGTTGCCGACCTGCAGCGCCAGTTCGTAATCGCGGCGCATGTCGGCTTGCAGATTAGGTGCAGGCGCGGCAGGCGCCGCCGCCTTGACCGGCGCCGGCACCAGCGGCACGTCCTCGCCGCCGAGCGAGCCATAAACGAACGGCTCCTGGCGGTTATTGGTCAGCTTCAGCACGTCGTCGCGGACGTAGCCGAACGCGCGCCGCACATCGAGCCCGGGCGTTGTCAGATGCTTCGAGAGCGCTGATGTGAAGGGGCTGTTCTTGCCGTCGCCGTCGGCGGCGGTGGAGCCGGCCTTGGCTGAGTACGCAATCAGCACGTTCGGGCTGGTCGGCTCGACCTTGGCGAGGCCCTGCCCGATCGCGCGCGAGGCCACGGTACGCTTCATGGTCTTGGCGAAGGGATTGTCGCGGCAGGCATCGAGGATGACGAGCCGCAGTTTCTTGGCCGGCTCGATCGCGATCAGGACACGGTCGAGCGAAAATGCCTCATCATAAACGTCGGTGTCGCGTTCGAGCTTCGCGTCGACCGGAATGAGGTAGTTGGCGCCATCGACCTCGATGCCGTGGCCGGCGTAATAGACCACGGCGATCTCGGCATCGCGGCTACGGTCGGCAAAGTCGCGCAGCACGCGGCGGGTCTCAACCGCTGGAAGATCGCGGCGGAAATCCACCACGTCGAAACCGGCGGCCTTCAGCTTCGCCGCGATCAGCGCGCCGTCGTTGATGGGGTTGGGGAGCGGCGCGGCGTTCTGATAGGCGGAGTTGCTGAGCACCAGCGCCACGCGCTTCTCGGCGAAGGCCGGCTGGCACATCAGAAGCAGGAACAGCGCCGGAATGAGGCGATGCAATCCCGGAAATCCAATCGATTTCATTATCGCACCTTCAAAAAAATGCCTGTTCAGCATGATAGCAAAGCCTATCAGACGCCCCGGCCGGGTTTGGTGAGCCAGGTCACGAAACGAGCCGCACCAGCCGATAAGCTTTAGTACCGCGGGACGAACGATGGTTCGGGCCGCCAGCCCGGTAGTGGTGGCGCAGATGCCCCCGGTTGCGCGTTCTGCTCCACCCGGGCTACCAGGGGATCCACAAGGGAGGAACCAACCATGAGCCAGGACCGATCAACCGTCGAAGCCGTCGTGCAGAACTATTTCGATGGGCTCTATGAGGGCGACGCCGACAAGCTCGGCACGATCTTTCACCCGTCCGCCGACCTGCGCTGGCTGGAAAAGGGCGAGCTGCAGGTGCTGACCGTGCCGGACTGGCTCGACCGGGTGCGCAAGCGGCCGTCGGCGAAGGCGGAAGGCAAGCCGCGCGAGGATTTCATCGTCACCATCGACCGCTCGGACGACTCCACCGCCTTCATCAAGGTCCGCTGCCAATTGCCGCCGCGTTATTTCACCGACTATCTGGTGGCGATGAAGCTGAAAGACGGCTGGCAGATCGTCTCGAAATCCTATCGTTACGACCTGCGGGAGTAGGCCCGCCCGCACCTGGCGGATCGGCGGCCGGTTTTTTCGATCTCGCACGATCGAGCCGTCCATCGCGCATTGACCTTGCCTGTGCTTCCGGGCCAATTGGACCGGCCATGGAAGCCAGATTCCAGACCTTCCTGATCCTGCTTGGCGTGCTGGCGGGCACGGCACTGTTGGCCCGGCGCATCAATGTCGCGCCCGCCATTCTCTTGATGCTGGCCGGCATCGCGCTCGCCTTCGTGCCGGGCATGCCCAGCATCGAATTGCCGCCGGAACTGGTGCTGCTCCTGGTGCTGCCGCCCCTGATCTATATGGCGGCGGTGGCGATGAGCTGGCGCGAGTTCAAGAACAGCCTTCGTCCAATCGTGCTGCTCGCCGTCGGCTGCGTGATCTTCACGGCGGCGACGGTGGCGACCGCTACCCACTACCTGATAGGGCTGCCCTGGGAGGTCGGGTTCCTGCTGGGCGCGATCGTGGCGCCGCCCGACGTGGTCGCGCCGCTTGCGATCGCACGCCGGCTCCACCTCCCCCGCCGTGTCCTCGTCATACTCGAAGGCGAGGGGCTGGCGAATGACGCCACGGCGCTGATCCTCTATCGTTTCGCCATCGCGGCCATCGTCACCGGCACGTTTTCGCTGCCGATCGCGATCGGCGAGTTCGCGGCCATCGTCGTCAGCGAGGTTGCATTCGGCATCGTGGTCGGATGGTTGAGCCTGCGCGCCCGCCAGCGCTCGCACGATCCGCAGATCGAGATCACGCTCTCGCTGATCACGCCCTATGTGGCCTATTGGCTGCCGGAGCACCTTGGCGGCTCCGGCGTGATCGCCACCGTGGCCTGCGGCCTCTATGTGAGCTGGAACGGGCCGCTCCTGATCCCTTCCGCCACCCGTCTGCAGGGCATCTTCTTCTGGGACTTGGTGATCTACCTGATCGAAGGCGTCCTGTTCCTCCTCACCGGCTTTCAGGTGCGCTCGCTCTACGAGAGATCGAAGGCATTCCCGCTCGACGACATCCTTTCCACCATCGCGCTGGTGGTGGCGGTCATCATCATCGCGCGCTTTGCCTGGGTATTTGCCGCAACATATCTGCCGCGGATCCTGAGCGAGCGCGTGCGACAGCGCGATCCGCAGCCGCGCTGGCAATGGGTATTCACGATCTCCTTCGTCGGCGTCCGCGGCGCGGTGTCGCTGGCCGCCGCGCTGGCGCTGCCGCTTTCGCTCGCCAGCGGCGATCCCTTTCCCTATCGCGACATGATCCTGTTCGTTTCCTTCGGCGTCATCTTCATCACGCTGGTGGGATTCGGCTCGACCCTGCCCACCGTGGTGGGGTGGCTCAACATCGCCAAGGACGGCCGCGCCGAGAGTGTCGCCGAACATGAAGCCGAAATTGCCGCCCGGCGCGAGGCGCTGGCGGCCGCGCTCGCATCGCTCGATGCCATCACCGACGAGCGCGAGCTCTCCGACGAGGTCGTGAAGCTGCTGCGGGCGCGGCACGATATCCGCACCAGCCAGCTTCCGGCCGCGCTCGACCCCGACAAGAATGACGTCTCCGCCAACGGCACCGAGCTGACGCGGGAATTGATCGCAACCGAACGCAAGTTCATCCACGCCCTGCTCCGCGACGGCAAGATCACCGACGAGACGCGGCGCCGGATCGAGCGCGATCTTGATTTGGAAGAAGCGAGCCTGGCGAACCGCGAGCATCGGAAGATACCGTTGTAGGGGCACGCTACCGCGAGGCGCAGAATTCCTTCACCGCACCGACCACGGCGGCGCCGGTCATGTCCTGACGCTCCGTGGACTCCATTGCCATCTCTTCGTCCCGGTTGATGATCGAGCCGGCCTCGAACAGGACGGCGGGCACGCGGGTCTGTGCGAGCACGATGAGCTGGTCGTATCGATAGACCCCGACCCTCTTGTCCAGCAGTTTTCGCCGATACCGCCCCATCAACGGCTGCGCATATTGGCGAGCATATCGCAGCCCCTGGGCCTTCATTTGCTTGCCGAGCAACCGGGCGAACCTCAGGCTGGTCCGGAATTTCGGATTGTCGTGAGAAACGAACAGCGAATAACCGCTGAACTGGTCGCTGAAATGGCTCTGCGCTCCCTCGAACTCCCATTCTTCGAGAAAGGAATCAGGCACCGAGTCATGGTGGATCGACAGCACCAGATCGGCCTTTGAATCGTTGATGACAGCGGCGCGCTTGAACAGGCTCGGCCGGGCCGGGCCTTCCGTCACCAGGAGGCTGGTTTCCGCAAAGCCTTCCGACTTTAATCTGTCCTCGATGCGTTTGGCGAGACGGAGATTGAAGTCGAATTCCGGGATGTTGCGAGCGCTCCTCGCGCCGGGTGCTTCGGCGGTATGGCCGACATCGAGGATGACTTTGAACTTGGACCGCTCGCATTTCGAAGGCGCGATCTTCGGCGCGGCCCTGACAATTCCGCGCGCCCATGCGGCATATCCCGCGTCGAGCGACACGAGCGACAATATGACGATCGAACCTATGATGATCGGACGGTGGCGCCACACACCCGGCATCGTAGCCTGGATGCGGCGAAGCGCAATCCGGGATCGGTCTCGTTCACATCACGCAGGGCTACGCCCTACTCCGCCGCCGCGTTCTGGCCGGGACCGCCGACGAAGCCCGCGGGATCGCCGAAGCGCTCGGTCATGACTGCCGCCAGATCCTTGGTCTTGCTGGTGACGCAGGCGCCGGAACGGACGGTGTAACGATCCTGATGCGCAACATGCGGCGGCACCTCGCCCTGCTGCAGCGCGCGGGCCGCGTCCATCACCAGCTTGCGGAAATGCATGATGCCGAGGTCGGTCGGCCCGAGATGCTCGCGGGTGCGGTCGGCGATCGGGCCCTGGCTGTCCTGCACCGCGGCGTCCTGCTCGGAGACACCCTTGATGCCGGTGTAGCTCTTGGTCTTCTGCAGCTTGCGATCGATCAGATAGTCGTTCGACCTGTTGCGCAGCGGCACATAATTCTCGTCGACCTCGGCGATCACGCCGTTGCCGCGGTCATAGGCGTCGCGCTCGGCTTGCGTGATCGGCCGCTCCGGATTCCACGCGTAGGTGTAGATCCAGCAGTTGGTGTCGGTGACCGGCACGAAGCTCTGGCCGAAGATGTTCTCGCCCGGCATCGCGCTCGGCGCGTAAGCGTGAACCGGCATCAGGAACTGGGCGATGCGCCAATAAATATTGTCGGTGCCGGTGAGACGCCCGCCCGCGATCGCGAGCCCCGCGTCATGCGGGTTGATCTTGATCACCGGCCGCGGATCTTCGGCGATCCAGCGCATGTGGTCGGTTGCCACGCGCACCAGCGGGTTCACGAAATGCTTCTTGATGTCGAGGATCTCGTTCTCTTCCTTCTCGAACGACAGATGCGCGAAGGTGAAATGCGCGGTGTCGATCGAGCCTTCCAGCGCCTGCACCCAGTTGCAGTCCTGCCACTTCTTGCTGACGTAGCGGTGCGACGGCGGCACCAGCGCCATCTCCAGCGCCGGCAATTCTGGTACGAGGTCGGCCGGACCCATATAGGCCCAGATGATGTCGCCCCACTCGCGCACCGGATAGGACTTGATGCGGATGTGATCCTTGGCGTTGAGATCGGGATAGGAAGTCGGCATGTCGACGCAGCGCCCGTCGGTGTCGAACTTCCAGCCGTGATAGACACAGCGGATGCCGCATTCCTCGTTGCGGCCGAGCCAGAGATTGGCGCCGCGATGCGGGCAATATTGGTCGATGACGCCGACGACGCCGCGTGAGTCGCGGAAGGCGAGCAGCTCCTCGCCGAGGACGATAATCTTCTTCGGCTCGCTGTCAGGCTCGGGCAGTTCCTCCGACAACAGCACCGGCAGCCAGAAACGGCGCAACAGCTCGCCCATTCCCGTGCCCGGCCCGCTTTCGGTCAGGAACTTGTTGTCTTCCGCGCGGAGCATGGGGCGTCCTCCGATTTTTGTTTTGGTTGTGACGAAGCTTGGCGCAGAGAAGACCAACCGTCAACGCATCTCCGCTTACACCGGCCGCTCACCCTTCACCGTGACGCGCGTGCCTGATCGGGTGTGGGGCCAGTAGTCCCACATCGCGCGGTGCTGGGTGCAGCGATTGTCCCAGAAGGCGATCGCGTTTTCGGTCCAGCGGAAGCGGCACTGGAACAGCGGGTTTTCCGCGTGCTGGTAGAGATAGGCGAGGATGGCGTCGCTCTCGTCGCGCGGAATGCCTGATATGTGGCGGGTGAAGCCGCGATTGACGTAGAGCGCCTTCTTTCCCGTCACCGGATGCGTGCGCACCACCGGATGCTCGGCATTCGGATAGCTCGGCCTGTCAGCAACGCCGTAATTGGCGTAGAGCCCGCGATAGATCGGCTCGCCGTCATGCAGCGCGGTGAGCCCGTCGAGATAGGCCTTCATCCGCTCCGACAGCGCCTCATAGGCCGCATACATGTTGGCGAACAGCGTGTCGCCGCCGTGCGGCGGGCACTGCCTGATGTAGAGGATCGAGCCCATCGGCGGCTCCAGATCGCAGGACACGTCCGAATGCCAGCCTTCGCCATTGGCACGCGGCGAATCCTTGTCGGCGTAGATCTTCATCAGCGCGGCATCGTCGCCCTCATGCGGCGCGGCAGGGTGGATATGCAGCTCACCGAATTTTCGACCAAAGGCGAGATGGTCTTGCGCCGTGATGCTTTGATCGCGGAAGAAGATCACAAGATTCTCGGCGAGCGCGCGATGGATCTCGTCCATCTGGCGATTGGAGCGAGCATCGTCGGAGACGAGCTGTGCGATGTCGGCGCCGGAAATCTCCGCGCCGATGATCGGCGTCAGCTTCTCGACACTGATGGTCTCGTAGGGTTCGCTTTCGTCGGCGAGATGCTTGTAGCGGGGACCTTGCTTGCCGGACAGCGAGCTCATGGGCGGTGCTCCCAATGGTTGTTATTGGGAGCATCGTATCTCGGATGGAGCGAAGCGCAATCAATCCGTCGTCCCGGCCTTGAGCCGGGACCCATAACCACAGGATTGCGTTTTGCGATGACTCGGAGTGACAGCCTGCCTAACCACAAAATCCTGTGGTTATGGGTCCCCGCTTTCGCGGGGGACGACGCGGGAGAGAGCCTACTCCGCCGCGGTCACCGTGCTTAGCGCACTGCTGCCCTGGCCGTAGCGCTGGTCGATATAGTCGATCACCAGCGCCTTGAAATCCGCGGCAATCGTCGGGCCGCGCAGCGTGCGGAACTTCTTGCCGTCGACGAAAACCGGTGCGGCCGGCGCTTCGCCGGTGCCGGGCAGCGAGATGCCGATATTGGCGTGCTTGGATTCGCCGGGGCCGTTGACGATGCAGCCCATGACAGCGACGTTGAGCTGCTCGACGCCGGGATACTTCGTCTTCCAGGACGGCATCTCGTCGCGGATGAAATCCTGGATCGAGCGTGCCAGTTCCTGGAACGTGGTCGAGGTGGTGCGGCCGCAACCCGGGCAGGCCGCAACCAGCGGCACGAAGGTGCGGAAACCCATGGTCTGCAAGAGTTCCTGCGCGACCTGGACTTCCAGCGTGCGGTCGCCGCCGGGCTCAGGCGTCAGCGAGATGCGGATGGTGTCGCCGATGCCGTCCTGCAGGAGGATGCCGAGCGCGGCCGAGGAGGCGACGATGCCCTTCGATCCCATGCCGGCCTCGGTGAGGCCGAGATGGATCGCGTAGTCCGAGCGGCGCGCCAGCTCCTGATAGACCGCGATCAGATCCTGCACGGCCGAGACCTTGGCCGACAAGATGATGCGGTTCTTGGGCATGCCGAGCTCGATGGCGCGGGCGGCCGACAACAGCACCGATTGCACCATGGCTTCACGCGTGACCGCACGGGCATCGCGCGGGTTCGGCGAGGCCGTGTTCTCGTCCATCAGCTTGGTGAGCAATTCCTGGTCGAGCGAACCCCAGTTCGCACCGATGCGAACCGGCTTGTTGTTCTTGTTGGCGATCTCGATGATGTCGGCGAACTGCGAATCGCGCTTGTTCTTGAAGCCGACATTGCCGGGATTGATGCGGTACTTGTCGAGCGCCTCGGCGCAAGCCGGATATTCGGCGAGCAGCTTGTGGCCGATATAGTGGAAGTCACCGATCAGCGGCGTGGTGATGCCGCGCTTGCGCAGACCGTCGCGGATATGCGGGACGGCGGCGGCGGCTTCCTCGCGGTCGACCGTGATGCGCACCATCTCCGAGCCGGCGCGCGAAAGGGCTGCGACCTGCGCAATCGTGCCATCGACATCGGCGGTGTCGGTGTTGGTCATCGACTGCACGACGATCGGGGCGCCCCCGCCGACGGCGACGTGGCCGACCATGACCTGGGTTGTCTGATGCCGGGGCTTCGGGCCAGCGACATCGCTCAAGAGTTCGGGCTTGTTCATGGCGTCTCGAATATCAGGTTTTGGTGACATTCACCAAGGGGGGCACAAAGCTGTGCTGGCGCTTTATCGGATCACATGTTTTCTAACGAAGATTCAACAGGTTGCGCCTAAAGCCGGGTAAAGTGCGAACGGGCGGCTGCAGGGTATATCGGGCCGGATTCGGAGGATTAAAGGGCAAGGAAACACGGAAAGCCCGCCTTTTCATCTCCGGCTGCGCGCCATAGCCTGACGTGAAGGCAAATGCGGGAGGCGCAGATGGCGACGCGGGATGGGCTTATCATCACGACGGAACTTGCCGACATTCTGCACCAGCCCGATCTCCGCCTGTTCGACTGCACGACCTATCTGGAGCCTGCGCCCGAAGGCAGCGGCGTCCCCTATATCGTCGTGCCGGGGAGAGAGACCTTCGAGGCCGACCATATCGCGGGCGCGGATTTCCTCGACCTGCAGGGCGAGTTCTCCGATTCGAACACGGAACTGCGGTTCATGATGCCCGACGTCGCGCAGCTCGAATCCGCATTCGGCCGTCACGGGATCGGCCCCGACGGCCGGGTGGTGTTGTATTCGCAGGGCAATCCGATGTGGGCGACGCGATTCTGGTGGATGCTGAAGTCGCTGGGCTTCGACGGGGCCGCCGTGCTCGACGGCGGCTTGGACAAATGGAAAGCGGAAGGCCGTCCGCTCGAGACCGGCCCCGCCAAGGGCTATCCGCCGGCGACGTTTGCCGCGAAACCGCGAACGGGTTTCTTCGTCGGCAAGGATGACGTGCTCGCCGCACGAGCGGACCCGCGCACCGTCACCGTCAACGCGCTGGGTCCGCAATTCCATCAAGGACTGGAGCCGAGCCGCTACGGCCGGTCGGGGCGCATTCCCGGCAGTGTCAACATGCCGGCGGCGGCATTGCTTGACCCGGTGGCGAAGACCTTCGTTCCTCCGGTGGAAGCGGAGGCAAAATTCGCGAGCCAAGGCATCAGCAAGGACAAGCGCGTGATCGCCTATTGCGGCGGCGGCATTTCCGCCACCATCGATTTGTTTCAGCTGCATCGGCTCGGCTACGAGAATCTCACCCTCTATGACGCCTCGATGGGCGAATGGGCGAAGGACGAGACGCTGCCGATCGAGCGGGGATAGGATCGGGTTCGCGGGTCTCTCCACGTCATTGCGTCCTCGCGGAGCGAAGCAATCCATGGCGCCGCTTGCTGAGGCATGGATTGCTTCGCTTCGCTCGCAATGACGGGGGAAAGACTTACCTCAATACACACTCGTCATTCCGGGGCGATGCGAAGCATCGAGCCCGGAATCCATTTCTTCACTTGCGCCTGCGGCCCGATGGATTCCGGGCTCGCGACTTCGTCGCGCCCCCGGAATGACGGTGGTGGCTCACGCCGGCACATTCGGATCCGGGGTCACCTTCGGATCTGGCTTGTTGACGAGATAGAGGCCGACGATCACCAGCAGCGCTGCGACGCCGAACACCGGCGTCAGCGTGTCGTGCATGATGATGTAGGCGGCGACGACGCCGAACAAGGGCGTGATGAAGGTGAAGGCCGACAGCTTGCTGGCGGAATAGATCTTCACCATCGCAAACCAGATCACGAAGGTGCAGCCGACCACCCAGATCGCCTGATACGTCATCAAGGCAAGCGACAGCGGACTGGGAAAATGGGTGACGGTTTCGCCCGCAAGCCATGAGGCGATACCCAGGATCGGAATTGACAGGGCGACCTGATAGCCGAGCGCCTTTTCCGGCGCAGCCTTGCGCAGCGCCGTTCCCTTGGCCACCAGCGTGGTGGCCGCCCATAGCGCGCCGCCGCCAACCACCATCAGATCGCCCAGCAACACTCTTGCGTCGACGTCCGGCTGCGGCACGCCGATCGCGAGCGCAACGCCGGCAAAGCTCAAGGCAAGCCCGCTCCACTGCAAAGCCGAGAGCCGCTCGCCGAGGAACTGATAGGAGCCGAGTGCGACGAAGAACGGTGCCGTGTAGAGGAATACCGCCGCGCGCGATGCCGAGGTGAACACCAACCCGCTGAAGATCAGCACGAACTCGACGCCAAACATCAACCCCGCGACCAGGCCGGGCAGAAGCGTGCCGTCGCGCTCGAAGAATTTGACGCCGCGGAACCAGCCAACGATCAGCATCACCGGCAAGGCGCCGGCGGAGCGCAACATCGCCTGCAGCATCGGCGGAATGTCCGGCAGCGCGAGCTTGACCGCGATCTGGTTGAACCCCCAGCTCACGCACAGCATCAGCATGATCGCGACCGCGCCCGGGGTGAGCGCGCGCCCGGCTGCGGCGACGCTGGAGATGGCTTGCGTTGACATGTTGCCTCAGTTTCCGGCTTGGCGCCGTGTTATCGTTTGGAATTCCGGAACAGGGGGGCTTCCGGCTGCAATTCGATCAGAAACTGCCTCAGAGAACTGCCTTGGCTTCTTTCTGGCAATGCGCGCAAGTGCCGGCGATCTCGACGACCGACAGCTTCGGCGCGAAGCCCGCCGCACGCGCCGCGGCCTTCAGGCTCTGTGCCACAGGCGCCGCCGGAATTTCGCCGACCGCGCCGCAGCGATCGCAAATCAGGAACGCCACCATCGAGGTCTCGTCGTGGTCATGGGCGCAGGCCAGAAACGCGTTGCGGCTTTCGATGCGGTGGACGAGGCCGTTCTCCATCAGGAAATCGAGCGCGCGGTAGACGGTGATAGGCGCCGGGCGCGGCATCGACTTGGCGAGTTCGTCGATCACCTCATAGGCGCCGAGCGGCCGGTGGCTGGACAATAGCGCCTCGAGCACCTGGCGGCGGATCGGTGTGAACTTCTGCCCACGTCGCGCGCAGACCTCCTCGGCATGCGCGATCCCTTCCGCCGTGCAGCGGCCGTGATCGTGGTCAGGTGCGGGAAATGTGGGTTTTGCCAACGTCATATACGCCATTTTAGCAGCCTGACCGACGATTCCAAAGCCCGACGCGGGCAGCGTTCCCAGCCATGTTCTGGAAGCGGAGCTGCCTTCCGTTAACCCGGCATGCAGAATTCATAAGCTTGCTTATTATATTGCAAGCTTATGGAGGGTAGGCTTATGGCCGGTTCCGTTGATGCGAACTTCATGTTCACGCTTGGTGAGTTGTTTCGGCTGATCCGCGTCTACGCGGACAAGGAGGCCGCGCGCTACGGAATTACCCGCGCGCAATGGGCGGTACTGGCCAAGGTCGAGCGCAGCGAGGGAATGAAGCAGACCGAGCTTGCCGAGCTGCTCGAGATGCAGCCGATCACGCTGACGCGGCTGATCGACAAGCTCTGCGACAATGGCTGGATCGAACGCCGCGGCGACGAGAACGACCGTCGCGTCAACCGGCTCTATCTGCGCAAGGCGGCGCGCCCGCTGCTCGCCAAGCTTGCCGGCCTTCGCTCCGAACTCACCGCAACAGCGCTGGACGGCATCAATCCCGCCGATGCCCACCGCCTGCTCGCCCAACTCGAATCGATCAAGGAAAACGTCCGCAATGCGATCCAAACCCCAGCCGGCGAACCGCCCAGAAAAGAGCAGCGCTATGGCTGATCCCGTATTGAAACTCGCGCCCGAACAAAGAGACAATCCTGCCTCATCCCCGCCGAAGACCGAGGAGCCGCGCCGCAGCTTGATGGCGGGCTTGCGGCGCCATCGCCGCTTCCTCCTCCTCGTCGTTCTGCCGCTGGTGGCACTGGTTGGCGGCGTCGTCTTCTATCTGAACGGCGGCCGCTACGTGTCGACCGATGACGCCTATGTCGGCGCACAGAAGGTGCTGATCACGCCCGACATCTCCGGCAAGATCGAGAAGGTCGTGGTCAAGGAAGGCCAGCAGGTCAAGGAAGGCGACGTGCTGTTCGAGATCGACCCGGTGCCGTTTCGCCTTGCGGTGGACCAGGCCAAGGGCGCGCTCGACCAGGCGCGCACGAATTACGACAATCTGGTCGCCAATATCAAAATCTACGGACAGATGCTCGATCTGGCCCAGCGCGGCGTCGACCTGAAACAACGCGATGTCGACCGCAAGCAGTCACTGGTCAAGAGCAATTTCGGCTCGCAGCTCGACCTCGACAACGCCGCGACCTCGCTGGTCACCGCAAGCGCGCAGGCCGAGTTCATCAAGCAGCAGATCTCCAGTTCGAAAGCGCAACTGCTCGGCAATCCAGACCTGCCGCTGGAGCAATTCCCGCCTTATGCGCAGGCAAAGGCCAAGCTCGATGAAGCCCAGCGCAATCTCGACCATACGGTGATGCGCGCGCCGATGGCGGGCGTCGCCACTCAGGTCGAACAGATCCAGCTCGGCCGCTTCGTCGCCGCCGGCACGCCGGTGTTCTCCATCATCGACGTGGCGAACCCCTGGGTAGACGCCAACCCGAAGGAATCCGACTTCACCTATGTTGCGATCGGCCAGCCGGTCGAGCTCGAGGTCGACGCATTCCCGAACCACCTGTTCAAGGGCACGGTGGGCTCGCTTTCGCCGGGCACCGGCGCACAGTTCGCGATCCTGCCGCCGCAGAACGCGACCGGCAACTTCGTCAAGGTCGTGCAGCGCGTGCCGGTCCGTATCTATTTCGACAAGAACGACAGGATGGTGAAGAAGCTGAAGGCGGGCATGAGCGTCTACGCGACCATCGACACCAACCATCGCCGCACGCTGTCCGGTCTGCTCGGCCTGTCCTCGGCCGCGGCAACCCACGAACAGGACTGAACTGCGATGTCAATAGCGGCGCACTCGCCCAGCATGGTGCCCGGCCTCCGCCGGAACATGGTGACGGTCTGCGCCATGACGGCAACCGTCATGCAGGCGCTGGACACCACCATCGCCAATGTGGCGCTGCCCTATATGCAGGGCACGCTGTCGGCGTCGCAGGACCAGATCAACTGGGTGCTGACGTCCTACATCGTGGCAGCCGCGATCATGACCGCGCCGGTGGGCTGGATCGCCAACCGGTTCGGCCGCAAGCGCATCTTCATCATCTGCTCCGCCGGCTTCACCTTGGCTTCCGTGTTGTGCGGCCTTGCGCAGGACATCAGCCAAATGGTGCTGTTCCGCCTGCTGCAAGGCGTATTCGGCGCAGCGCTGGTGCCGCTGTCGCAGGCCGTGATGCTCGACTCCTACGCGCTGCATGAGCGGGCGAAGGCGATGTCGATCTGGGGCATGGGTGTGATGATGGGGCCGATCATGGGCCCCTCGCTCGGCGCCTGGCTGACCGAGACCTATTCCTGGCACTGGGTGTTCTTCGTCAACCTGCCGTTCGGCGCCATCACCGTGCTCGGCCTCATCATCTTCATGGACGAGACCAAGCAGGATCTGAACCTGCGCTTCGACTGGTTCGGCTTCGGCGCGCTCGCGGTCGCGATCGGCTCGCTGCAGCTTGCGCTCGACCGCGGCGAGCAGCTCGGCTGGCTCGAATCCAACGAGATCATCGCCGAATTCATCATCTGCGGCATCGGCTTCTATTACTTCTTCGCCCACTCCTTCACGACATCGAAGCCGTTCATCCAGTTCGAGCTGTTCAAGGACAAGAATTTCGTCGGCGGCTGCGTGTTCATGACCGTGATGGGGCTCGTGCTCTACTCGACCATGGCGCTGTCCTCGCCCTATCTACAGAACGTCATCGGCTATCCCATCATTACCGCCGGCGTGCTGCTGGCGAGCCGCGGCTGCGGCACCTTTGTCGCGATGATGCTGGTCGGACGCATGATGCGCTTCATCGAGGCGCGCACGCTGATCATCTCCGGGCTGGCGCTGACGGCGGCGTCACTGTTCGTGATGACGGGCTGGACCGACCAGACCGGCTCGAGCGAGATCGTGGTCGTGAGCATCGTCCAGGGTTTTGGCTTCGGACTGGTGTTCGTGCCGCTCTCGACGGTGGCGTTCCTGACCTTGCCCCATCACCTGCGCACCGACGGCACCTCGATGCTGACGCTGCTGCGCAACGTCGCGAGTTCGATCGGCATCTCCATCGTGATCGCGCAGCTCACGGAAGGCTCCCGGCGCATCTATGCGACGCTGTCCGAGCACATCAACCCGTTCAACCACGCACTGCAGATGCCCGACGTTGCCGGCATGATCAACCTCAACACCGACTCCGGCCGCGCGATGGCGGATAAGATCGTCGCGGCGCAGGCGCAGATCATCGCGTTCGCCCACGACTACCAGCTCGTGATGGTGTTCATCCTGACCTCGATCCCGCTCGCGATCATGATCGGCTCAACCAAGGCGACGCTGCGGTCGCAGTCGCAAGCATCATCGGACCATGCGGCGGTGATGGAGTAGCCCAGACTCGCTCACGAAGCAGTTACCTCCGGCGCGGCCGCTCTGGCCGATGCACCAAGCAGTCTTATCTCCTCACCCGGATTCGAGGAGATTGGAACATGGCGGGTTCAGCGCTGGTCGTGGGTGCGAGCGGTATCGTCGGCAATAATCTAGCCCGGCACCTTCGTCGGCAGGGATGGCAGGTCTACGGGCTGGCGCGTCGACCGCCGGCAAACATCGACGGCGTACAGCCTGTGGCGGCGGACCTGCTGGATCCCGCATCGGTTCGCCAGGCGCTGCAGGGGTTGAGACCGACGGATGTGTTCATCAGCACGTGGTTGCGGCAGAACACCGAGGCCGAAAATATCAGGGTCAACTCGGCGATGGTGCGCAACCTGCTCGACGCGTTGTCGCCTGCAGGCTCGGTCAGGCATGTCGCGCTCGTGACCGGGCTCAAGCACTATCTTGGTCCGTTCGAAAACTACGGCAAGGGCAAGCTGCCCGCGACGCCGTTTCGGGAAGACCAGCCACGGCTCGATATCAAGAATTTCTACTATGCCCAGGAAGACGAAGTGTTCGCCGCGGCTAGTCGCGACGGCTTTGGCTGGAGCATCCATCGGCCGCACACCATCATCGGCTATGCCCTGGGCAACGCGATGAACATGGGCGTGACGCTCGCCGTCTACGCCACCATTTGCCGAGAAACCGGCCGGCCATTCCTGTTTCCCGGCTCCGCGACGCAGTGGAATGGTCTGACCGATATGACGGATGCGCGGCTGCTCGCACGCCATCTGGAATGGGCGGCGACAACACCGGTCGCCCGCAATCAAGCGTTCAACATCGTCAATGGTGACGTCTTTCGCTGGAGCTGGATGTGGCAGCGGCTGGCCGACTGGTTCGGACTAAAGCCAGCCCCATTTCCGGGCGAAGGGATCCCGCTGGAGCGGCAATTGGAGGATGCGGGCCCGATCTGGTCCGATATTGCGCGAAAACACCGGCTGGCCGAGCCCGATATCGGAGTGCTCGCTTCGGCCTGGCACACCGACGCCGACCTCAGCCGCCCGATCGAGGTCGTCACCGATATGAGCAAGAGCCGGAAGCTCGGTTTCCTGGATTACCAGGCAACGGACGACAGCTTCTTCGATCTCTTCGCCCGTCTGCGGAACGAACATATCATTCCCTGACGCCTGCCGGTACGCAAGCGCGTCGAGCGGCACGTAGCCCGGGTGGAGCGAACGCGCAACCCAGGACACCTGCGCCCGCGTTTGCGAGCGGCCCCGGGTTACGCTGGCGCTCCACCCGGGCTACCGCACTCAAACTCAATCTCGGTCAGTTCATCGACGGCGAGCAGCGCCTCCGAGCAATCATCGTCGCGGAAGTAGGCGCTGCGGGTGAACAGCACGGGAATGCCGGCGCGCGAGGCCGCCAGCAATCCGTTGCGCGAGTCCTCGATGGCGATGCAGCGGGAAGCGGGGAGCGACAGTCGCGTCAGCATCATGAGATAGACGTCGGACGCCGGCTTCTTCTCGGGCACATCGTCGCCCGCGACGATCGCCTCGAACCATTCGGCCCAGTCGTCGCCCAGCGCAACCGACAGCAGCGCATCGATATTGGCACGCGAGGTCGTGGTCGCGATCGCCAGCCGCTGGCTGCGACGTCGTGCCCTCCGGAGCAAGGCTTCCACACCGGGCCGCAGCGGGCAGCCGCCCGCTGCGATCAGTTCGGCATAACGTGCGGTCTTGATCCGGTGCAGCTCTGCGATCTCGCGATTGGATAGCAGGGGCATGGTTCGCTTGCGCATGGCAAAGGCGCGGATGCGCTCCTTGCCACCGGCGACACGCAGCAATTGCCCGTAGGTCGCCTGGTCCCAGTGCCAGTTGAGGCCTGCGCGCAAGAACGCATCGTTGAAGGCGCGGCGGTGCACCTCCTCCGTCTCGGCCAGCGTGCCGTCGACATCGAAGATCAGGGCGTGGGCGCGGGCGATGAGGTCCCCGAAGGCTGCCCCCCGCACGGCTGTCAGCGCCTCGCTCATGTTTCCTTGTCCATCGCGCCTTTCGAGAATACCCGGCTTGCCAGCACGTCGCCGGCCTCGATCGACATCACGTCATCGGCCGTCAGCACCCGGTCGAGCCGCGAGACAATGCGGTTGGCCTGGCGGAGCCGGATGCGGTCCAAGGCATTGCGGATCGATCGCGCGTTGGAGAACAGCGGCTGGGTCTTGCGCACAGCGATGTAGCGGATGAAGGCGTCGCGCGCCGACGACGAAAGCCGGTAGTTCTGCTGTTGCAGCATCAATTCCGCGATCGCCAGAAGCTCGACATCCGAATAATCGGGAAAGTCGATGTGATGGGCGATGCGGGAACGGAAGCCCGGATTGCTCTGGAAGAATTTTTCCATCCGCTCGCCGTAGCCGGCGAGGATCACGACCAGATCCTCGCGCTGCTGCTCCATGATCTGCAACAGGATCTCGATCGCCTCCTGGCCGTAGTCGCGCTCATTGTCGGGGCGATAGAGGTAATAGGCCTCATCGATGAACAGCACGCCGCCCATCGCCTTCTTCAATATTTCTTTGGTCTTCGGCGCAGTGTGGCCAATATATTGCCCGACCAGATCGTCGCGGGTGACGCTGATGACGTGACCGCGGCGCACGAAGCCGAGCCGATGCAGGATGCTCGCCATACGCAACGCCACCGTCGTCTTGCCGGTGCCGGGATTGCCGGTGAAGGACATATGCAGGGTCGGAAAAGTGGTGGCGAGCGCCATCTTCTGCCTGATGCGCTCGACCAGCAGCAGCGCTGCGATCTCGCGGATGCGCGTCTTCACTGGCGCGAGACCAATCAATTCGGAATCGAGCTGGTCGAGCACGGCGCCGATGCCGAGGTCGGCGAATTCGCGCCTGACATCGACGGTCTCCAGCGGGGCTTCGAGCTCTTTTTCTTTCGCTATCGTCATTGTCCTCTCGTATCGAAAAGCTCCGTCGCCGCGATAGCGACGACGGAGAAGTGCATCCGGACCAGGTCGGCCGAGGGAGCCATCCGCCTGGCTTCGACCGGACGCGGTTAACGATCAGCGTAGCGCTCGCCTTCAGGCCGCTCCACCGCATAAGCGTGCGTCGAGTAGCGGAGGTTGCGGCCGACGGCTTCCTGCCGGTCGAGGCGGAAGCCGGGCTCGTCCTTGGGGCGATTGACGATGAAGGAGATGCGCACGGACTCCCATCCGTGGCTCGAATCGAAGCCGGATATCCGAATATAACGATCGCCATAGACGCGCCGGCATTCGGCGAGCTCCCGCATGATGCCGGCGGCGTCGGGCAGGTCGAACATCGGCAGGCCCCACATCTCCCAATAAGTGTTGCGCGGATGCGGATCGTCGGTGAACTCGATGTTAACGGCCCAGCCTTTGTCCAGGCAGTATTGGACCTGCGCGGTGATCTGCTCGTCGGTGAGATCGGGCAGGAAGGAGAAGCAGCCCTGGGTTATGCGCATGATGTGCTCCTTTCAGACCGCGATGCTCGGCGTCGGAACGAAATCCGGGGCATCGGTCGATTCGTAGTTGAAGGTGACGTCCTTCCAGACATCGAGCGCCTCACGCAGCGGCGTGCAGCTTTGCGCGGCCTTGGCCAGGATCTCCGGACCTTCATGGACGTAGTCGCGCCCCTCGTTGCGGGCGAGGATCATCGCTTCCAGCGCGACGCGGTTGGCGGTGGCACCCGCCTGGATACCTCGCGGGTGACCGATGGTGCCGCCGCCGAATTGCAGCACGACATCCTCGCCCAAAAGGTCGAGCAACTGATGCATCTGGCCGGCATGGATGCCGCCCGAGGCCACCGGCATCAGCTTGTTAAGGCTGGCCCAATGCTGGTCGAAGAATACGCCGTGCTGGAGCTGCATCGGATTGAAGTCTTCGCGGCAGATATCGTAATAGCCGCGCGTCGTGTTCGGATCGCCCTCCAGCTTGCCGACAACAGTGCCGGCGTGAATGTGATCCACGCCCGCGAGCCGCATCCATTTGGCGACGACGCGGAACGAGACGCCGTGCGACCGTTGCCGGGTGTAGGTGGAATGGCCGGCGCGGTGCAGATGCAGGATCATGTCGTTCTTGCGTGCCCATTTCGCCATCGACTGGATCGCGGTGTAGCCGATCACGAGATCGATCATGATGACGACGGAGCCGAGCTCGCGGGCGAAATCCGCGCGCTCGTACATGTCCTCCATCGTCGCCGCGGTGACGTTGAGATAGGTGCCCTTGATCTCGCCGGTCGCGGCCTGCGCGCGATTGACCGCCTCCATGCAGTAGAGGAAGCGCTCGCGCCAGTGCATGAACGGCTGCGAGTTGATGTTCTCGTCGTCCTTCGTGAAGTCGAGCCCGCCCTTCAGCGCCTCATAGACGACGCGGCCATAATTGCGGCCGGAGAGGCCGAGCTTCGGCTTGACGGTGGCGCCCAGCAATGGCCGGCCGAACTTGTCGAGCCGCTCGCGCTCGACCACGATGCCAGTCGCCGGTCCCTGGAACGTCTTCACATAGGCGATCGGCAGCCGCATGTCCTCGAGCCGCAGCGCCTTCAGCGGCTTGAATCCGAACACGTTGCCAATGATCGACGCGGTCAGGTTGGCGATCGAGCCCGGCTCGAACAGATCGAGGTCGTAGGCGATGTAGGCGAAATAGCTGCCGGGCGAACTCGGCACCGGATCGACGCGGTAGCATTTCGCGCGATATTTTTCCGCGGCCGTCAGGCGATCGGTCCACACCACGGTCCAGGTCGCAGTCGAGGATTCGCCGGCCACCGCGGCGCAGGCTTCGGTCGGATCGACGCCGTCCTGCGGGGTGACGCGGAACAGCGCGATGACGTCAGTGTCCTTCGGCTGGTAATCGGGCTCCCAGTAGCCCATGCGCTTGTATTCCATCACGCCGGACTTGTAGCGATCCTTGCCGCGAACGGTCGTCGACTGAAAGTTCATGTGGTCCTCCTGAAATTTCGTGACGTGTCCCTTAGGCTGCTTCGGTCATCGCCCCAATCTGCGGATCGAGCGCGCCGGCACGGTAGCGCCTGGCCATCTCGGACAGCGGGATCACCTTGATCTTTGCAGCATTGCCCGCGGTGCCGAACTGCTCGAACCGATCGCGGCAAAGGTCGCGCAGCGCATCCATCGCCGGCTTCAGGAATTTGCGCGGATCGAATTCGCTTTTCGATTGGCTCGCGACCTTGCGGAAGGCCGCCGCCATCGCGAGGCGGCAATCGGTATCGATGTTGACCTTGCGCACGCCGTGCTTGATGCCGCGGACGATCTCCTCGACCGGCACGCCCCACGTCTGCGGCATCTCGCCGCCGAACTGGTTGAACATGTCCTGCAATGGCTGCGGCACCGAGGACGAGCCGTGCATTACCAGATGCGTATTCGGCAGCCGCTTATGGATCTCCTCCACCACGCGCATCGCGAGGATGTCGCCATCGGGCCGCCGCGTGAACTTGTAGGCGCCGTGCGAGGTGCCCATTGCGATCGCGAGCGCATCCACCTTGGTGGCACGGACGAAATCGACCGCCTGGTCGGGATCGGTCAGCAGCTGATCGTGGCCGAGCTTGCCTTCGACGCCATGGCCATCTTCCTGCTCGCCGCCACCATGCTCGAGCGAGCCGAGTACACCAAGCTCGCCCTCGACGGAGGCGCCGACCCAGTGCGCGATCTCGACCACGCGTCGCGTGATGTCGACATTGTAGTCATAGTCGGCCGCGGTCTTGGCGTCGGCCTTCAGCGAGCCGTCCATCATGACAGAGGTGAAGCCGTACCGGATCGCGGTGGCGCAGCTGGATTCCTCATTGCCATGATCGAGATGCAGGCAGAGCGGTACGCCCGGATACATCTCCTCGAGCGCATCGATCATCTTCGCAAGCATGATGTCGTTGGCGTAAGCGCGCGCGCCGCGCGAAGCCTGGATGATGACTGGCGCGTCACAGGAGGACGCCGCCTCCATGATCGCAAGGCCCTGCTCCATATTGTTGATGTTGAAAGCCGGCACGCCGTAGCCGCGCTCGGCGGCATGATCCAATAGTTGCCTCAGGGTTATACGCGCCATGCTTATCTCCCTTCGTTTGCCCGCTGGATCACGCGCTTCGCCGCGGCAGCGACGGCGGCGGGCGTGATGCCGAACTCGCGGTAGAGCACGTCGGCCGGCGCAGAGGCGCCGAAACCGCTCATGCCGACGAACTCGCCGTCGTCGCCGAGCCAGCGCGCCCAGTCACCCTCGACCGCAGCCTCGATGCCGACGCGTGGAGCACTGCCCAGCACCTTGGTCTGGTAGTCGCGCGGCTGTTTCCGGAACAAATCGAAACACGGCGCGGAGACGACGGCAGCGCGGATATTCTCGCTTCCGAGCAACTTCGCCGCTTCGAGTGCGATCGATACTTCCGAGCCGGTCGCGATCAGCGTGACGTCACGGCCTCCGTCCGGCTCGATCGCCACATAGGCGCCAAGCACAACGTAGTTGGTATCAGTCGCATCGCGGAAGGCGGGCAGCGCCTGCCGCGACAGACACAGAATCGACGGCGACGTCTCTGTCCTCAGCGCGCAATCCCAGGCTTCCGCTGTCTCCACCGGATCGGCGGGGCGGAACACCAGGAGATTAGGGATTGCCCGCAGCGCCGCGAGATGCTCGACCGGCTGATGCGTCGGACCATCCTCGCCCAGCCCGATCGAATCGTGCGTCATGACATGGATGACGCGGATGCCCATCAGCGCGGCGAGCCGGATCGCAGGGCGGCTATAGTCGGCGAACGCGAGGAATGTTCCGCCATAGGGGATGAAGCCGCCATGCAGCGCGATGCCGTTCATCGCCGCCGCCATGGCATGTTCGCGGATGCCGTAATGGATATAGCTGCCGTGCAGCCAGCCCGCGCGAACCGGCACTTGCGACTTCGCCAGCGTGAGATTGGAGTGCGTCAGGTCCGCCGAGCCGCCGAGCAAGTTCGGCAGCACTTCGGCGATCGCATCGATCACCTGCTGCGATGCCTGCCGCGTCGCAAGCTTCGGACGCTCGAGCTCGAAACGCTCTTTCAGCTTCGTCATTGCCTCGACATAGGCGCCAGGCAGCTTCTTGTTCAGCGCATCGTGGAACGGCGACCTGCCGCCGCCGTTGCAGGCGCGCCGAGAACGCTCGATCCAGGCACGGCGCGCGGTGCGGCCGCGCGCGCCGACCTCGCGCCATTCTGTAAGCACGGCCGTCGGGATCTCAAAAGGCTCGTAGCGCCAACCGAGCGCGGCGCGTGTGCAGGCCACCTCCTCCGCTCCGAGCGGTGCACCATGAACCTTCTCGCTGCCTTGGCGGCTCGGCGCGCCGAAGCCGATCACGGTCTGGCAGGCGATCAGCGACGGCAGGTCGCTCCTCCTGGCTTCATCGATCGCCCTCGTGATCGCTTGCGGATCATGGCCGTCGATCCGGCATGCCAACCAGCCGGATGCCCTGAAGCGCGCGAGCTGATGGTCCGAACAGGACAGCGAGGTCGCGCCATCGATCGAGATCCGGTTGTCGTCGAACAGCACGATCAACCGGTTCAACCGCAAATGCCCGGCGAGCGAGATTGCCTCCTGGCTGATGCCTTCCATCAGACAGCCGTCGCCGGCGATGACGTAAGTGAAGTGGTCGACGAGATCGTCGCCAAAACGGGCATTCATCAATCGCTCGGCGAGCGCCATGCCGACCGCGGTCGCAATGCCCTGCCCGAGCGGACCGGTGGTCGTCTCCACGCCGGGCGTGTGGCCATATTCGGGATGCCCCGGCGTCGTCGATCCCCATTGGCGGAAGGCCTTGAGCTCGTCGAGCGTGACCGCTTCATAGCCGGTCAAATGCAGCAGCGCGTAGAGCAGCATCGAGCCATGGCCGGCCGAGAGCACGAAGCGATCGCGATCGGGCCAGGCCGGATCGTCGGGGTCGAATTTGAGGAAGCGCGAGAACAGCACGGTCGCGACATCGGCCATGCCCATCGGCATGCCGGGATGACCGGACTTCGCCTTCTCCACGGCATCGATGGCGAGGAAGCGGATGGCGTTCGCCAACTCGGCATGGCTGACTTCGGCGCGGCTGGCCACAGACGCAAGTGCGGTCATATCGTTCGCCTCTTTCGTTCCATCAGTTGCAGGATCAGCGGGGTGAGGATGAGCTGCATCGCCAGATCGAGCTTGGCGCCGTGGATCACGATCGAATTGGCGCGCGACATGAAGCTGTGCGGGATCATCGAAAGCAGATAGGGGAAATCGATGCCGCGCGGATTCTTCAGCCGGATCACGACCATCGATTCGTCCGGCGTCGGGATCCAGCGCGCGATGAACGGATTCGACGTGTCGACCGTCGGCACGCGCTGGAAGTTGATGTCGGTTTCGGAGAACTGCGGGCAGATGTAGTTCACGTAATCCGGCATGCGGCGCAGGATCGTGTCGGTCACGGCTTCCTTGGAGTAGCCGCGATGGCTGCGATCGCGATGCAGCTTCTGGATCCACTCCAGATTGATGACGGGAACGACGCCGATCTTGAGGTCGGCGTATTGCGCCACGTTCACTTTATCAGTGACGACGGCGCCATGCAGACCCTCATAGAACAGCAGATCCGAACTTTCCTGCAGCGGCTCCCATTGGGTGAAGGTGCCGGGCTGGGCGTCGTAAAGCTTCGCTTCCTCAGCGTCGTGGATGTAATGACGCGTCGTTCCGGTGCCGGACTCGCTGTAGTCACGGAACAGTTTCTCCAGTTCCTCGAACAAATTGGTTTCGGGGCTGAAATGACTGAAATGCTTGTTGCCGCGCTCCGCCTCCTCCAGCATCTTCTGACGCATTTCCGCGCGATCGTAGCGATGAAAGGCATCGCCCTCGATATAGGCCGCGACAACGTTCTCGCGGCGGAAGATGTTCTCGAACGTCTTCTTGACCGACGTCGTGCCGGCTCCTGAAGAGCCAGTGATCGAGATGATAGGGTGCCAGCGCGACATGACGTGCCTCCTCAGCGGAACAGGCCGCGGCGCGCAAAGAGCGGCGCGTCAGCATTTTCGAACAGCGGCTCAACCGCCTGATGGATGATATCGATGTCGCGCACCGTGCGCGGCGATCCCATGATCAGGGGCACCCGCTGGTGCGGCGTCCGTGCCGAAAGCTCGAGGATGCGCGCTCGCCCGCTGGAGGCAGCGCCATCAGCACATTCCATGATCAGCGCCATCGGATGGGCCTCATAGAGCAGGCGCAAGCGGCCCTCGCGGTAGCCTGGGCGCGCATCGGCTGGATAGAGGAACACGCCGCCGCGGACCAGGATGCGGTAGGCTTCGGCCACCAGCGAGCCGATCCAGCGCATGTTGAAATCGCGGCCGCGCTCGCCATTGGCGCCAGCAAGGCATTCATCGATGTAGCCGCGCACCGCGCCGCTCCAGTGCCGGCGGTTGGAGGCGTTGATGGCGAACTCTGGCGTGTCAGGCGGAATCCGGACGCCGCGCCTGGTCAGCACGAATTCGCGCCTCGGGGGATACAGCGTGAAGATATCGACACGCCGGTCCAACGCCAGCACCAGCACGGTTTGCGGACCATAGATGAAAAAGCCCGCAGCGATCTGCGCAGTGCCGGGTTCGAAGAAGGTCGACAGGATGTCGCGCGCCTTGGGCCGGATCGAAAAGATGGTGCCGATCGAGATGTTGTTCTGGAGATTGGCCGAACCGTCGAGCGGATCGATCGCGACACAGAGCGGCGCCTCGCCATCGAGCGTCTCCGGCAGCTCTACTTCCTCGGAGAGCACGGCGGCGACCGGCGCGGTGCGCAGTGCATCGCGCATCAGCTGATCTGCGACAACATCGATGTCCCTTTGGATGTCGCCGTCGGGATTGACCGCGCCATCCCGGCCGGTGATGCCGACCAGCGGCCCCGAGGCGATGATGCCTGCAAGTTCGATCGCGGCTGCGGCGAGCGCTTCGACGACCGCGACGGCTGCGGCGCGGACGGTGTCCTGACGCGCGGGGTCGTCGAGATAGGCATGCAATGCAGGAAGATGATCCAAGGCCGCTCTCCCATTCACCCTGCCCTCTCGACGGGGCCTTGCTTGACGCGGCTCCGGGCTGGAGTCGCTGTCGCCACTATCAACGCGCGAATTGCCGGATTAGTGAAATTTTAATATCTTAAGTGTGACCGAAGTATTTCTTATGGAGGCGCCAATGCCGGGACATTTCTCGCGCGACCTCACCATTCGTCAGCTCCGTGCGCTGGCTTTCGTGCACGCAGCGGGCTCGATCACGGGCGCGGCGAACCGGCTCAACCTCACCCAGCCGGCGGTCACCCTGCAGCTTCGCAATCTGCAGGAGCTCGCCGGCCTGCCGCTGATCCAGCGCACCGGCGACGGCATGGCGCTGACCGACGCCGGCCGCACCGTTCTCGCGCTGGTCGAGCGCATCGAATCGGCGCTCGCCGACTGCGAACAGTCGCTCGACATGATCGCGGGCAAGAGCGGCGGACGCGTCGCGATGGGCGCGGTTAGCACCGCGAAATATTTCGTGCCGTTCGCGATCGCGGCATTCTCGCAGCGCTTCCCGAAAATCGACGTGACGCTCAGGATCGGCAACCGCGAGGATATCCGCGACGCGCTGCGCGGCTACGATCTCGATATCGCCGTGATGGGGCAGCCGCCAGCGGACATCGAGGTCGAGATGCGCCCGCTGGGCAGGCATCCGCATGTGATCATCGCCGCCGCCGATCATCGGCTCAATGGAAAGAAGCGCGTCGCCGCTGCCGACCTCGCTGGCGAGACCTTCATTACCCGAGAGAATGGCTCCGGCACGCGGATGCTGATGGAGCAGTTCTTTCAGAACCACCGGATCGAGCCGATGGTCGGTATGGCCATGGACAGCAACGAGACCATCAAGCAGGCCGTGATGGCCGGGCTCGGCATCGCCTTCATCTCCCAGCACACGGTGTTCCACGAATTGGAGGAACGCCGGCTGGTGATGCTCAAAGTCGCAGGCCTGCCGGTGATGCGCCAATGGCACGCGATCCGCCGCGCCGACAAGATCCTGCTGCCGCCGGCGCAGGCAATGCTGGATTTCCTGGGAAAGGAGGGATCGCGCTATTTGCCGAATGTGCGGTGAGGCAGCCGCGCAACAGGCGCTGTCATACGCGGGCTTGACCCGCGTATCCATCCATTTTCGCAAACGACTCATTGAAGATGGATGGCCGGGTCAAGCCCGGCCATGACGAGAGAGAACGCCGCGGTGCAATCTCACACCTCGAAGAACACCGTCTCGTTGTCGCCTTGCAGGTGGACGTCGAGCACGTAGCTCGGATTGGTCGCACCGGCCTTGCGCTGGGCGATCAGTGTCGCGCGGCGATCGGCCGGCACCAGCGCCAGCACGGGATCGGTGGCGTTGGCCTCCTCGTCGTCGAAATAAATCCGGGTGTAGAGATGCAAGAGCATGCCGCGCGCGAACACCGCGAGCACGATGTGCGGCGCCTGCGGCTTGTCGTCGGGATCGGCGACCTGCCCCGGCTTGATGGTGTCGAAGGCATAGCCGCCCTTGGCGTCGGTGCCGATGCGGCCAAACCCCTTGAAGGAATTGTTCGGCAGCGCGCGGGCATCCTGCGGGTCGGAGAACCGGCCCTGCGCGTCGGCCTGCCAGATCTCCAGCATGCAGTCCGGCACCGGCACGCCATCGCCGTCATAAACGACGCCCTCGACGCGGATGCGCGCGCCGGAGACGTCCGGTGTGACGAGGTTGTTGCTGAAGGCGTCGTTCCACGCGTATTCGCCGTTCGGCGTCAGACCGTATTTGAAATACGGGCCGACCGTCTGCGATGGCGTGATGCCGTCCGGCCGCTGCTCGCTCACTGCTTATTCTCCATCGGCGTCGCGTTCCTGCCGCGCAGGACAATGTTGAAACGGTAGCACAGCGCCCATTCCGGCTGGGTGTTCTCCAGATCGAACGAGGAGATCATCCGCGCCCGCGCCCTCTCGTCCGTCACCGAGTTGAAGATCGGATCGAACGGAAACAGGGGATCGCCCGGGAAATACATCTGCGTCACCAGGCGCGAGATAAAGGAATGGCCGAACACCGAGAAATGGATGTGGGCCGGGCGCCAGGCGTTGTGGTGATTGCCCCAAGGGTAAGCGCCGGGCTTGATGGTGATGAACCTGTAATAGCCGCTCGCATCGGTCTGCACGCGGCCGGCGCCGGTGAAGTTCGGATCGAGCGGCGCCGGATGCTGGTCAACGACATGGATGTAGCGGCCGCAGGCATTGGCCTGCCACAGTTCGACCAGCGCGCTGGGCACACCGCGGCCATCCTCGTCGAGTACATGGCCGTGCACGATGATGCGCTCGCCGAGCGGCTCGCCCTTGTGCTGGATGGTGAGGTCATTGTCATTCTCGCGTACGGTCTCGTGGCCATAGACCGGGCCGGTCAGTTCCGAGAGCGTGTGCCGCATCGGGATCAGCGGCTTCGAGGGCGCACGCTTGACCGTCGAGCGATAGGCCGGCGACAGCCGCGGTGGATGCGCCGCAAGCGATTGCAGCGGATAGAGCAAGGTCATGATGATTTCCTCCCTGGCGCCTTTGCCGGCGAGCCTTCCGCCAGATCATTATAGGATATAACTAACCCGGAAAAGCGCTGTTTTGCTCTTCCGGGTTACCTCTCTCTCCTCATCCGGAGGAGCGCGGCACGCGCGTCTCGAAGGATGAGGCCACGGTCCGGGCCTCATGGTTCGCCCGGCGATGCTAAGCATCGTCCGGAGACGCCGCTTCGCGCCTCCTCACCATGAGGGTCAAGCACTTAGTTCAACTTCTCGATCGCTGCAGCGACGCCCTGGCCGACGCCGACGCACATGGTTGCCAAGGCAAGCTTTGCGCCTCGCTTCTCCATGCCATGCACGGCGGTCAAGGCAAGCCGCGCGCCGCTCATCCCTAAGGGATGGCCGAGCGCGATCGCGCCACCATGCGGGTTCACGAAGTCGGCATCCTCCTTGACCCCGAGCTGACGCAGGCAGGCTATCCCTTGCGAGGCGAAGGCTTCATTGAGCTCGATCAGATCGAAATCAGTGATCTTGAGGCCGAGCCGCTCCATCAATTTGCGCGTCGCAGGCACCGGGCCGATTCCCATGATGCGCGGCGGCACCGCGGCGGACGCAAGCCCGAGGATGCGCGCCCGCGGCGTCAACCCGTGCTTCTTCACGGCGGCCTCGGACGCCAGGATCATGGCGGCGGCGCCGTCATTGACGCCAGAGGCGTTGCCGGCGGTCACCGTGCCGGGATTGCGCACAATTGGCTTGAGCTTGGCGAGGCCTTCCAGCGTCGTCTCCGGACGCGGATGCTCATCCTTGTCGACGGTAATCGGGCCCGCCTTGCCGCCCGGCGCAGTGACCGGCGTGATCTCCTCGGCGAAATAGCCGGCCGCGATCGCCGCACCCGCGCGCTGCTGCGAGCGGATCGCGAACGCATCCTGGTCGGCGCGCGAGACCTGGAATTCCTCGGCGACGTTCTCGCCCGTCTCCGGCATCGAATCGACGCCGTATTGCGCTTTCATCAACGGATTGATGAAGCGCCAGCCGATGGTGGTGTCGAAGATTTCAGCCGAGCGCGAGAATGCCTCCGCCGCCTTGCCCATCACGAATGGCGCCCGCGTCATCGATTCGACCCCGCCGGCGATCGCGAAATCAATCTCGCCGGCACGTATGGCGCGGCCCGCGGCGCCGACCGCGTCGAGACCGGAGGCGCAGAGCCGGTTCAGCGTCTGGCCGGGAACCGTATCAGGCATGCCCGCGAGCAGCAGTGCCATGCGCGCAATGTTGCGGTTGTCTTCACCAGCCTGGTTGGCGCAGCCGAAAAAGACCTCATCCACCTGCGACCAATCGAGATTCGGATGCTTGGCCATCAGCGCCTTGATCGGGGTGGCGGCGAGATCGTCAGTGCGCACCTTGGCGAGGGATCCGCCGAAGCGGCCGATCGGGGTCCGGACGGCATCGCAAATAAACACATCACGCATCGATTCTCTCCCTGATTGCCGCGGACTTGGGCGTTAGAGGCTTGGATTGATGGCGAGTTTTAGGAGCGGGCCGGCAAGAGGTCAATTGACGGGAACGCGCCCCTCGCCCGCTCTCACAGCGTGGAGAGAGTGGAAAACCCCTCCATCTCGGGCAAAGCGGTGGGACGGGCAGACGAAATTTTGTAGTTTCCGCCCCCTCATGACCGTCCAGCAGCCAATCCCTGTTCCACCCGAGGCGACGTCGAATGCGGAGGCGCCTACGCGCATCACGCCGATGATGGAACAGTACCTCGAGATCAAGGCCGCCAATCAGGGCCTGCTCCTGTTCTACCGGATGGGCGACTTTTACGAATTGTTCTTCGAGGACGCCGAGATCGCCTCGAAGGCGCTCGGCATCGTGCTGACCAAGCGCGGCAAGCATCAGGGTATGGACATCCCGATGTGCGGCGTGCCGGTGGAACGCGCCGAGGACTATCTGCACCGGCTGATCGCGGCAGGACATCGCGTCGCCGTGTGCGAGCAGAGCGAGGATCCGGCGGCGGCGCGCGCCCGCGGCAACAAGAGCGTGGTGAAGCGCGACGTCGTGCGGCTGGTGACGCCGGGCACGCTGACCGAAGACACGCTGCTCGATGCCCGCACCAACAACTACCTGCTGGCGATCGCCCGCGCCCGCGGCTCGTCCGGCGGTGACCGCATCGGGCTTGCCTGGATCGATATCTCGACCTCCGAATTCATGGTGACGGAATGCTCGTCGGCTGAGTTGCCGGCAACGCTGGCGCGCATCAATCCGAATGAAGCCATTGTCACCGACGCGCTCTACAACGACGTCGAGTTCGGGGCACACTTGCGCGAATTGCCGGCGGTGACGCCGCTCACCCGAGACGTCTTCGATGGTGCCACCGCCGAGCGGCGGCTGTGCGACTATTTCGCGGTCGCGACCATGGACGGCCTTGCCGCGATGTCGCGGCTGGAAGCGACTGCGGCTGCGGCCGCCGTCACCTATATCGACCGCACGCAGGTGGGGAGACGGCCGCCGCTGTCGCCGCCCGCGCGCGAGGCGGTCGGCACCACCATGGCGATCGATCCTGCGACCCGCGCCAATCTCGAATTGACGCGCACGCTCGCCGGCGAACGCCGCGGCTCGCTGCTCGATGCGATCGATTGCACGGTGACCGCCGCCGGCTCGCGCCTGCTGGCGCAGCGGCTCGCGGCGCCGCTCACCGACAGCGCCGCAATCACGCGGCGGCTCGATGCGATCGCGGCCTTCGTCGCGGATAGTGCTGCGCGCGAGGATATCCGTAGCGTGCTGCGCGCAGCGCCCGACATGTCCCGCGCGCTAGCTCGGCTCTCGGTCGGCCGCGGCGGCCCGCGCGATCTCGCAGGCCTCCGTGACGGCGTCCTCGCCGCCGATCAGGCGCTGGCGCGGCTGGCGCAGCTCGATCAGCCACCGACCGAAGTCGTGGCCATGATGGAGGCGCTGCGGCGTCCTTCGCGCGAGCTGGCGCGCGAGTTCGAGCGCGCCCTCGCCGAGCAATTGCCGCTCATCAAGCGCGACGGCGGCTTTGTCCGCGAGGGCTATGAGGCTGCGCTCGACGAGAGCCGAAACCTGCGTGACGCCTCACGCCTCGTCGTCGCTTCGATGCAGGCGCGCTATGCCGAGGACACCGGCGTCAAGGGGCTCAAGATTCGGCACAACAATGTGCTCGGCTATTTCGTCGAGGTGACCGCGCAGCACGGCGACAAATTGATGACGCCGCCCTTGAACGCGACTTTCATCCATCGCCAGACGCTCGCCGGCCAGATCCGCTTCACCACATCGGAGCTCGGCGAGATCGAAGCCAAGATTGCCAATGCCGGAGACCGCGCGCTCAACCTCGAACTCGAGATCTTCGACCGGCTCTGCGCCATGGCGCTTGCGGCAAGCGATGATTTGCGCGCCGCCGCGCATGCTTTTGCGTTGCTCGATGTCGCGACTGCGCTGGCAAAGCTCGCAGTCGACGAGAACTACGTGCGGCCCGAGGTTGATCATTCCCTTGGCTTTGCGATCGAAGGCGGCCGCCATCCCGTGGTCGAGCAGGCGTTGAAGCGCAACGGCCAGCCGTTCATCGCCAATGCCTGCGATCTGTCGCCAGGACCGGCGCAGAAATCCGGACAGATCTGGCTGCTCACCGGTCCGAACATGGCCGGCAAGTCGACCTTCCTGCGCCAGAATGCGCTGATTGCGCTGCTGGCGCAGATCGGAAGCTATGTGCCGACCTCGCGGGCGCGGATCGGCATCATCGACCGCCTGTTCTCCCGCGTCGGTGCTGCTGACGATCTGGCGCGGGGGCGCTCGACCTTCATGGTCGAGATGGTCGAGACCGCCGCGATCCTCAACCAGGCAAGCGAACGGTCGCTGGTCATCCTCGACGAAATCGGCCGCGGCACGGCAACCTTCGACGGCCTGTCGATCGCCTGGGCCGCGATCGAGCATCTGCATGAGAACAACCGCTGCCGCACACTGTTCGCAACGCACTATCACGAGCTCACCGCGCTGTCGGCAAAACTGCCGCGGCTGTTCAATGCCACGGTGCGGGTGAAGGAATGGCAGGGCAACGTCGTGTTCCTGCACGAGGTGCTGCCGGGCTCGGCGGATCGCTCCTACGGCATCCAGGTGGCAAAGCTCGCAGGCCTGCCGCCGGCCGTGATCAGCCGCGCAAAGTCGGTGCTGGCGAAACTGGAGGCGCAGGACCGCGGCCAGACCGCACGCGCTTTGGTCGACGACCTCCCGCTGTTCGCCGTCCCCTCACGCGCCGCCGCAGAGGCCGCGCCGCCGAGTGAAGCGGAGCTTTTGATGGAAGCAGTGAAGGCACTGCATCCCGACGAGATGTCGCCGCGCGAGGCGCTGGAGGCACTCTACGCACTGAAAGCGAAACTGCCGAAGCAGTAACGACTGCTGTAGGGTAGGCAAAGCGCAGCGTGCCCACCATCGCCAGCAAAACGTGGATGGTGGCACGGCGCTGACGCGCCTTTGCCCACCCTAGGCATCCTGCCAAAGCAATGACGAAACTAACCGACGCGCACTTGTCGCCGCCCGCGCCACCACAGGCCGAGATTCCAGGTCACGCAGGTGGCGAGCGCGAGACTCAAGCCGATCGCTGAGCCGAACTGCAGCGCAGCGAGGTGCAACACGGCGATCGCAATTCCAAACCCCATCAGGCCCCAGGCGCCGTTGGCGATCACGGCAGCGGTCGGCGGACCGCCGATGCGCGGATGCAGGATCAGCATCATCGAGGTGAACACGACCGGAAACAGCGCGATGATGCCGCTGACCTGCGGGCCGACCCAGCCTGAGGACGTCACCACGATCGCGACCAATGTCGCGACCAGCGAGGCGCGCAGCGGGATGTCGTACCAGCGGCGCGTGATCAGCGGCATCTTCTTCACATGGCGATAACGCTGCAACAGCGGCACGCAGATCGCGAAGGTGATGACGTTTACGATCAGCCCTGCGGCAAGCGTCCACTGAAACTGGCGAAAGATGGTCGCGAGCGCAAGCCATACCGCGACTGCCGCGGTCGTGCTGAGCAGCGCACTATGGCGCTGGGCCAGCACGACATAAGTCAAGCCGAGATAGATGGTCGCCGCATTGATCGGCAGGCTTGCGAGCGCACCCTCGGCGATGAAGGCTGCATCATGGTCGAGCGCGAGGAAGACATAGGATGGTCCCGCCGAGATCGGCAGCGTCGCCACCAGCGCGCCGATCATCGGCCCCGAACGCTCGGTGATGATCGAGGCGGTCACGACAAACGCTGCCGTGATCGCCATGCGCAATAGCAGCGTCAGCAGGAAGATGAATTCGGGGGACATCGGGCGCGAGAAGAATTTTTTGCCGGATCAGTGCAGCGACGGCCGCTTTCACCTCTCCCATAGGGAGAGGTCGATTTGCGCAGCAAATCGGGTGAGGGTTTCAGGTCCCTCGAGGGAGCGAAACCCCTCACCCGCGCCTTCGGCGCGACCTCTCCCCATGGGAGAGGTGGAAAGAAAGCATCACACTCGTTTCATCGAGACCGCGACCTGCGGGCCGTGCCTGATGGTCTGGTAGACCACGCAATAGCGTTCGGTGAGCTTGAGCAAGAGGTCGAGCTTGTCCTGCGGTGCGTCGGTGTCGACCTCGAAGCGCAGGCGAATCTCGGCAAACCCAACCGGAGCCTCCTTGTCGACGCCGAGCGTGCCGCGGAAATCGAGATCGCCTTCGGCTAAGACGTTGCCGCTCCGCAGCGGCACTTCGATCGCAGTCGCCACCGACTTGAGCGTCACGCCGGCGCACGCGACCAGCGCTTCTAGCAGCATGTCGCCGGAGCACAGTTCCAGTCCGGAGCCGCCGGTTGCCGGATGGAGGCCGGCGACCGCGAGCGCGCGGCCGGTCTCGACCTTGCAGGCGATGCCTTCGTTCTCGATCGAGCCTTTGGCTTTCAGCGTGATGACGGCGGCGGAGGGATCAGCCTTGTAGCGTTCCTTGATCGGGGCTTGCAGCGCGCGGAGCTCGGTGGCGTCCATTGTTGTTCTCCCGGATGTTCTAGAGTCTTATCGCTTCTGATCGGAAGCGATAAGACTCTTGCTCTTTGTTTTGACGCGTTTTCTTCACGCGAACCGGCCTCCACTTCGCTCGAAAACGCTCTCGCCTTCGATGTACTCCCTGAGCGCGGTGCTGTCACCACCACATCGCCTCGCCGGCGTTCGCGGCCGCCTCGCTGTCGGGCACGTTGCGATCGAGCGAGCGGTCGAGCGCGGTGAGCACGCGGCGCTTGAAATTGTCGAAATGCAGCGAGTTGCGGTCACGCGGCCGCGCCAGATTGATCGCGATCTCCTCGAACAGCCGGCCCGGCCGCGGCCGCATCACCAGCACGCGGTCCGCCAGCACCACGGCCTCGTCGACGTCATGCGTCACCAGGATCAGCGTCGGTCTTGTGTCGGCCCAGAGGTCGAGCAGATGATCCTGCAGGTCGCGCCGGGTGAAGGCATCGAGCGCGGAGAACGGCTCGTCCAAGAGCAGCACTTCCGGCTGCGGCACCAAGGCACGCGCGATTGCCACCCGCTGCGCCTGCCCGCCGGAAAGCTCGCGCGGCCAGGCGTTGGCCTTGTCAGCGAGGCCGACGCGGGCCAGCGCGCGGGTTACCTTCTCACGTCGCGCATCGGCTGGCAGGTCCGAAAGTCCGAAACCGATATTGTCGGCGACGCTAAGCCAGGGCAGCAGCCGCGGCTCCTGGAAGATGATGCCGATCTTGGCGTGCGGCGCGGTGATGGTGGCGCCATCGAGCGTCACCGTGCCTGATGTGGCGCGATCAAGCCCCGCGATGGCGCGGAGCAGCGTCGACTTGCCGCAACCGGAACCGCCGATGATGGCGACTATCTCGCCCGGCCTGATCTCGGCGGAGAAGCGCGAAAGCGCATGGACCCTGTTGGGATAGGTCTTGCCGACCCTGTCGAGCGCGAGCATCAGGCGGCTCCACGCTCGCGGCCGAAGGCATCCTGCCAGCGCAAGAGCGGCGCGGTAGCGAGCTCAATCAGCCAGTCGGTGGTCTTGCCGAGGATCGCGAAGATCACGATCGCGGCGACGATCTGCGCCGGCTTCCCGAGCTGCTGGCCATCGATCAGGAGATAGCCAAGCCCTTCGGAGGCGCCCATGAACTCGGCGGCAACCACGAACATCCAGCCCAGACCAAGGCCGACACGAAGCGCTACCACATAAGCCGGCAACATCGCCGGCAAGAGGATACGGCGGATCATCGCAGGGCCGGAGAGGCGGAAGATGCGGCCGACCTCGACGATCTTGCGATCGACCGAGTGGATCGCGCCCATCACGCCGAGATAGACCGGGAAGAACACGCCGACCGCGATGAGGGCAACCTTCGAAGTTTCAAAAATGCCGAGCCAAAGGATAAACAGCGGCACCCAGGCGATCGAGGGGATCGCGCGAAGCGCCTGCACGGTCGGATCGAGCAGCCGCCGCGCCACCCCCCAATAGCCGGAGACAGCGCCGAGCAGCGTGCCGGCGACGACGCCAAGCCCAAAGCCCGCGGCGACGCGGGAGAGCGTCGTGATGATGTGCCGCGACAGCTCACCGCTTTTTGCGAGTTCCACGATCGTGGCGAAGACTTTGGTGGGTGGCGGCACCAGCCGGCCGTTGGAATAACCGAGCCAAACCGCAAGCTCCCAGCCGAGAGCGAGGCCGACAGGTAAAAGCAGCCCCAGCGCCGGCCGCGCAAAACGCGACAGGCGCGCCGATGCCGCAGACGGCACGGCGGCGTCGGGTCGTTCCAGCACTGGCGCTTCGATGGTCATGGCCACGGCAAGAACCCTTTCCCGCGCCGAATTGCAAGGTGGGATGCCACCCTCCCCTGAAAGGCAGGGGAGGGTTTAGCGATCAGTTCGTCGGCAGCGGGACCTGGTCGTCGATCAGCGAGTTCAACGCCGCCTTCACGTCGACCTTGGCGTCGACCACGCCGGCCTGCTGCAGCGCAAGCCCTGCGGCGAGGATCGAATCGCGCTGCGGGGCGCCGATCCGGCTGTGGGTCAACTCGGTGCGCTCCTTGAGCTGCTTGTCGACCACGGCCTCCGGCAGCTTCGTCACGGCAATGAAGGTCTTCTTCAGGTCATCGTAGTTTGCGAGCGAATATTTGCGCGCATCTTCGTAAACCGCGAGCACGCGGCGGACGATGTCGGGATGATCCTTCAAAAACTGCTCGCGCACATTGAGGATACCCCAGGTGTTGGCGTCCGCCTTGCGGAAGAACAGTTTTGCACCGTCCTCGACTTCCGCCTGCGCCATCATCGGATCCAGGCCAGCCCAGGCGTCCACGTCGCCGCGGATCAGCGCGGTCTTGCCGTCGGCGTGCTGCAACAGCACCGGCGTGATGTCCTTTTCGGAGAGGCCGGCATCGAGCAGCGCACGGACCAGGAAGATGTGGGGGTCAGTGCCGCGGGTCACCGCGACGCGCTTGCCCTTGAGGTCGGCGACCGAGGCAATCTTGGAGTCCTTGCCCGTGACCAGCGCAGTCCATTCAGGACGCGAATAGACATAGATCGACCTGATCGGGTTGCCGTTGATCTTGGCGACCAGCGCGGCCGAGCCCGCTGTCGAGCCGAAATCGATCGAGCCCGCATTGAGGAATTCGAGCGCCTTGTTGGAGCCGGCGGATTGCACCCAGACGATGCTGATGCCGTCCTTGGCGAACTCCTTTTCCAGGAGCCCCTTCTGCTTCAGGACCAGCGAGACCGGATTGTAGGTCGCCCAATCGATGCGTATCTCCTTCGGCGGCTCCGCCGCAAAACCTGCCGCGGGCGCAAGCGCTAGACCTGCAATCATCGCAGCCATAGCGCGCCGTGAAATCCGGACCATCCTCAGCCTCCAGGTGATGAAAAACGTCATTTTATCTCAATGAGTTAGGTCGGAAGGTCAATGAGAAAATCCGCACCCTGAAGGCGGCAATGCGAGAATGACTTTGCTCAAATCAGCTGGAATTCAGCACAGAGCGATCACAGGGCCACAATGTCCCGTGACAGTGCAGGCGCGGTCCTTTATCGGGATAGACCATGGATAGTGTCGTGGCCGAACCCCGCCCGGAAGTGGATGAAAGTTTCGATACTGCGCGGATCACCGCCGCGGTCGACGCACTCGCCGAGAAACACGCGGGCCGCGAGGACCAATTCCGCTCGGCCATGGCGCAACTGCTCAAGGCGGAACTGATCGCCGCGCGGGCGACGGCGCAGGCGGTGCTGCTCAAGGACCGCCACGGCCGGCGCTGCGCGGAGCGGCTCTGCTTCGTGCAGGACGAGATCATCCGCATCCTGTATGCGGCGGCGACCAAGCATCTCTACTACTCGCCGATCCCCTCCGGCGAGGAGCGCATGGCTGTCGTCGCCACCGGCGGCTACGGCCGCGGCCTGATGGCGCCGGAGTCGGACATCGATCTGCTCTTCATCCTGCCCTACAAGCAGACCGCCTGGGGCGAGCAGGTCGCCGAAGCGATCCTTTATTGCCTGTGGGACATGGGACTGAAGGTCGGCCACGCCACCCGCTCGGTCGATGAATCGATCCGACAGGCGCGCGGCGATATGACGATCCGCACGGCGATCCTGGAGACGCGGTTCCTGACCGGCGACCGGCCGCTCTATGACGAGCTGGTCGAGCGCTTCGACAAGGACGTCGTGCAGGGCACCGCGGCCGAATTCGTCACCGCCAAACTCGCCGAACGCGAGGAGCGGCACCGCCGCGCGGGACAGTCGCGCTACCTGGTCGAGCCCAACGTCAAGGACGGCAAAGGCGGTCTGCGCGACCTGCACACGCTGTTCTGGATCGCAAAATACGTCTACCGCGTGCGCCAGACTGACGAGCTGCTCGAACGCGGCGTGTTCGACGCGCAGGAATATCGCACCTTCCGCCGCTGCGCCGATTTCCTGTGGTCGGTCCGCTGCAATATCCATTTCTTCGCCGGCCGCGCCGAGGAGCGGCTGTCCTTCGACGTCCAGCGCGAGATCGCGATCAGGCTCGGCTACACCTCGCATCCCGGCATGCAGGACGTCGAGCGCTTCATGAAGCACTACTTCCTGATCGCCAAGGACGTCGGCGACCTCACCGCGATCCTATGCGCCAAGCTGGAAGAGGAGCAGAAGAAGCCGGCTCCGGTGCTGAGCCGCGTTGTGGCGCGCTTGCGGCCGGGCGGCACCAAGCGACGCGTGCCCGAGAGCGACGACTTCATCGTCGACAACAACCGCATCAACCTGGCCGCGCCCGACGTGTTCAAGCACGATCCGGTCAACCTGATCCGCATCTTCCGCCTGGCGCAGAAGAACAACCTCGCCTTCCATCCCGACGCGATGCGCACGGTGACGCGCTCGCTGAAGCTCGTGAACACGCAGCTTCGCGAAGACGCGGAAGCCAACCGGCTGTTCATGGAAATCCTGACATCAGACAATGCCGAGATCGTGCTGCGGCGAATGAACGAAACCGGCGTGCTCGGTCACTTCATCCGCGCTTTCGGCAAGATCGTCTCGATGATGCAGTTCAACATGTATCACCACTACACGGTGGACGAGCACCTGATCCGCTGCATCGGCTTCCTGCAGGAGATCGAGCGCGGCGGCAATGACGAGTTCATTGTTGCCAGTGACCTGTTTCGCAAGATCCGGCCCGAGCATCGTCCGGTGCTGTATATCGCGACCCTTTTGCACGATATCGCCAAGGGCCGGCCCGAAGATCATTCGATCGCCGGCGCGAAGGTGGCGCGGCGGCTATGCCCCCGGCTCGGCTTCAGCAACGCCGACACCGAGCTCGTCGCATGGCTGATCGAGGAGCATCTGACGATGTCGACGGTCGCCCAGTCGCGCGATCTCTCCGACCGCAAGACCATCGAGAATTTCGCCGCCGTCGTGCAATCGGTCGAGCAGATGAAGCTGCTGACGATCCTCACCACCGCTGACATCCGCGGCGTCGGCCCCGGCGTCTGGAACGGCTGGAAGGCGCAGCTCCTGCGCACGCTCTATTACGAGACCGAGCCGGTCCTGACCGGCGGCTTCTCGGAAGTGAACCGCGCCCGCCGCATCGCGATGGCGCAGGCCGAATTCCGCGACGCCTTCACCGAGTGGCCCGAAGCGGAGCTCAACGCCTATATCGAACGGCACTATCCAGCTTACTGGCTTAAGGTCGAACTGCCGCGCAAGATCCGCCAGGCGCGGTTCATCCGCGCCAGTGAGCAGGCCGGGCATAAGCTTGCGATCAATGTCGGGTTCGACGAGGCGCGCGGCGTCACCGAACTGACGATCTGGGCGACCGACCATCCCTGGCTGCTGTCGATCATCGCCGGCGCCTGTGCGTCCGCGGGCGGCAATATCGTCGATGCCCAGATCTACACCACGACCGATGGCCGCGCGCTCGACACCATCGCGATCTCCCGCGAATACGACCGCGACGAGGATGAAGGCCGCCGCGCCACCCGGATCGGCGAGATGATCGAGGATGTGCTGGAAGGCAAATTGCGTCTGCCCGAGGCGATGGCGCGCCGCGCCGTCCATCGCAGCAGCGGCAATAAGGTAAAGGCGTTCACCGTCGAGCCGGAAGTGACAATCAACAACCAGTGGTCGGACCGCTACACCGTGATCGAGGTGTCCGGTCTCGACCGCCCCGGCCTGCTCTATCAACTCACCACCGCCATCTCGAAGCTCAACCTCAATATCGCCTCCGCCCATGTCGCGACCTTCGGCGAGCGCGCCCGCGACGTGTTCTACGTCACCGACCTCCTGGGCGCGCAGATCACCGCGCCGACCCGGCAGGCCGCGATCAAGAGCGCGCTGTTGCACCTGCTCGCGGACGAAAACGCCGCCGCCCAGCCGGCGGCGTAGTTCCAAGAATTAAGGCTTCTCGCAGGTTTCCGTGATGTAACAGGGTTGCCGCATCCGGCCCCCTGCCTTACCTAGAGCCTCGGTAAACCAAGGCTCTAGGCTTTGTCTTTGACGCGTTTTCTTGACGCGAACCGGTATCCACGTCGCTCGAAAACGCTATGGTAGACCCATGAAATTCCTCGATGAAGCAAAGGTCTATATTCGCTCCGGCGACGGCGGCAACGGCTGCGTTGCGTTCCGGCGCGAGAAGTTCATCGAGTTCGGCGGCCCCTCCGGCGGCAATGGCGGCCGCGGCGGCGACGTCATCATCGAGGCGGTCGACGGGCTGAACACGCTGATCGATTACCGCTACCAGCAGCATTTTAAGGCGCAAAAGGGCACCAATGGCATGGGCAAGGACCGCCATGGCGCCAACGGCAAGCCGATCGTGCTGAAGGTGCCGGTGGGAACCCAGGTGTTCGACGAGGACCGCGAGACGCTGATCTACGATTTCACCAAGCTCGGCGAGAAATTCGTGCTGGCCGAAGGCGGCAATGGCGGTTTCGGCAATGCGCATTTCAAGTCGTCCACCAACCGCGCCCCGCGCAACGCCAACCCCGGCCTGCCCGGCGAGGAGCGCTGGATCTGGCTCCGCTTGAAACTGATCGCGGATGCGGGCCTGGTCGGCCTGCCGAACGCCGGCAAATCGACCTTCCTCTCGGTGGTCAGCGCCGCCAAGCCGAAGATTGCGGACTATCCCTTCACCACGTTGCACCCGCAGCTCGGGGTCGTCAGTGCGCAGGGCCGCGAATTCGTGCTCGCCGACATCCCCGGGCTGATCGAGGGCGCGCACGAGGGCGCCGGCCTCGGTGACCGCTTCTTGGGCCATGTCGAACGCTGCCGGGTGCTGTTGCACCTGATCGACGCCACCTGCGAGCATGCCGGCAAGGCCTACAAGACTGTGCGCACCGAACTCGAGGCCTACGAGGGCCATCTTGCCGAGAAGATCGAGATCGTCGCGCTGAACAAGATCGACGCAGTCGCGCCGGACGAATTGAAGAAACAGAAGGACCGGCTGAAGCGTGCGGCGAAGAAGACCCCGCTGCTGCTCTCCGCCGCCACCGGCGAGGGCGTGCCGGAAGCGTTGAAGACGCTGGTCGAGGTGATCGGCGAAGCGCCGGTGTCGAGCAAGGCCAAGAGCGCCGCCGAAATCGAGCCGTGGACGGCGTAAGCCACGCAGGCGCACGCTTGCCAGCGGCGCCCCGATAGCGCAGCATTCGATCATCAAGAAAACACCGGGGCAGGAGCATGGCGCGCACCAAAAACGTTCTCTGGATCATGTGCGACCAGCTTCGCTATGATTATCTCGGCTGCACCGGACATCCGACCCTGAAGACTCCCAATATCGATGCCATGGCCAAGCGCGGCGTGCGCTTCACCAACGCTTATGTGCAATCTCCGATCTGCGGACCTTCGCGGATGTCATTCTACACCGGCCGCTACATGCGCTCACACGGCTCGCACTGGAACGGCTGGCCCTTGCGCGTCGGAGAGCCGACTCTCGGCGACCACTTGAAGAAGATCGGCGTGCGCAATGTGCTGGTCGGCAAGACCCATATGGCGCCGGACATCGAAGGCATGAAGATGCTCGGCATCCCGCCGGAATCGATCATCGGCGTGCATGTGTCCGAATGCGGCTTTGAGCCTTATGAGCGCGACGATGGCTTGCATCCGACCGGGCGCCCACGTCCAAAATACGATGCATATCTGCGCCAACAGGGATTCGAGGCTGCAAACCCCTGGGAACACTGGGCGAATTCCGGAGAAGCGACGGACGGCAGCCTGCAGAACGGCTGGCTGCTGGTGCACGCGGACAAGCCCGCGCGCGTCCCGGAGCAGCATTCCGAGACGCCCTACATGACGCGCCGCGCGATGGACTTCATCGGTGAGGCCGAAGCGGACGGTCGCCCCTGGTGCCTGCACCTCTCCTACATCAAGCCGCACTGGCCCTATATCGCTCCCGAGCCGTACGCCAGCATGTACGCGACATCAGACATGCTGCCGGTGATCCGTTCGGACAGCGAGCGGCAAGATCCGCATCCGGTGTTCGCCGCCTACATGGATATGCGCTACTCGAAGAACATGGCCCGCGACGACGCGCGCGAGAAGGTGATCCCTGCCTACATGGGCCTGATCACGCAGATTGACGACCAGATGGGCGTGCTGATGAAGTTTCTGACAGCGCGCGGCCTTCTGGACAGCACGCTGATCGTATTCACGTCCGACCATGGCGACTATCTCGGTGATCACTGGATGGGCGAGAAGGATCTATTCCACGAGCAGTCTGCCAAGATCCCGCTGATCATCATCGATCCTTCGCCCGAGGCTGACGCGCAGAGAGGCACGACCTGCGATGCGCTGGTCGAGGCGATTGACCTTGCGCCGACCTTTGTCGATTTTTTCGGCGGCAAAGTGCCGGATCACATCCTCGAGGGCCGCTCCCTGATGCCGCTGTTGCGCGGTCAAAAGCCCGATGACTGGCGCAAGGTCGTCTTCTCCGAATACGACTATGCCATGCAAGACGTGCGGTTGAAGCTGAACCAGCCGATCGAGCGCTGCCGCCTGTTCATGGTGTTCGACGGACGCTGGAAATACGTCCATGCCTCCGGCTTCCGCCCGATGCTGTATGACCTTAAGACCGATCCGCCGGAATACATCGATCGCGGCCAGGACCCATCCTGCGCCGATGTGATCGCGCGACTGCAGGCTGCGCTGTTCGACTGGGCGCTGCACCCCAACGACCACATCACTACCAGCCGCGAGAAGATTGCGGCATATGCCGACAATCAGCTCCAGGTCAAAGGCGGCATCCTGATCGGCATCTACGACGAGGCGGAGCTTGCCGTGATCCGCGAGCAGATCGCGCAGCGCGCGAGACTGTGATTGTCAGACGACAAGTCATTTGAGATCAATTCGTGATCTTGTAGCCCGTCGCTTTCACGACGGGCTGCCAGAACTCGGTGTTGGCGGCGAGTTCCTGGGCAAGGCCTTCCGGCGTCGTGCCCGCCGGGATCAGGCCGATGCCGGTCAGTTTCTCCTTCACCTCTGGCCTCGCGAGCGCTGCGGCGGCTGCCGCGCTCAACTTGTTCGCAAAATCAGGCGAACTGCTTGCGGGTAACCACATGCCATACCAGCCGTCCGCCACCAGATCGATGCCGTTTTCCTTCAGCGTCGGCACCTCAGGCAGGAAGGGCGAACGCGTCGCGCTGCTCACCGCGAGAATCCTGAGGCCGCCCGAGCGATGTTGTGGGATTGCATCCGCAATGGTGGTGATGCCAAACGGCAGGTGGCCGCCGACGAGGTCGTTGATGATGGGCGCGCTGCCGCGGTACGGCACGCGCTGCAGCGGAATCTTCAGCGCGTCCTCGAGCCGCGAGCCGGTGAAATGGGGAATCGTGCCATTGCTCGGCACGCCGAATGTCGCTTTGCCCGGATTGGCCTTCAACCAGGCGACAAGTTGCGCAAAATCCTTGGCGTCAACAGCGGGGCCGGCAACGATACCGAATTCGAACCGCGCGAGCAGCGAAACCGGCACAAAGTCCTTTGCGGTGTTGAAGCTCGGCTGCGTCTCCACCATCGGCAGCAGGTACATGGTGGGACCGGTAGTCACCAGGATGGTGGTGCCGTCGGGACTTGCGTTCTTCACCGCTTTGATACCGATCAGACCGTCACCGCCGGTCCGGTTCTCGACGATGATGGTGCGATCAAGCAGCGGCCCGAGCTGTTGGGCCACGAGCCTGCACAGCGTATCGCCACCGGCACCGGCGGCAAACGGAAAGATGATCTTGGTGAGCGGCCCTGATTCGGCGCTCGCCGCATGAACGCTTCCCAGCAAAGGCAACCCGAGGCATCCGGCAACGAATTTGCGGCGGTCCACTGTATTTCCCCCATCCTTCTGATCGCCCATTAAAGCGACGCAGCGACATCGTTACAAGGCCGGCACTGGTGCTGATTCCGACTGAACCTGCCTTGCGCCGGCCACCGTCCTGCTGCAAAAGCAGATCGCATCGGCGCCGGATAACGAACCGCCGTCTCCCTTTACAGACCTAATGCTGCGCGCCCATGGCCCGTCCCGAACTGAGCAATTTCCGTCGCATCGTCGTCAAGGTCGGCTCATCGCTCCTGATCGATTCCGAGGCGGGCGAGGTCAAGGCGTCGTGGCTGTCTGCGCTCGCCGCCGATATCGCCAAGCTGCACAGGGAAGGCCGCGAGGTCCTGATCGTTTCCTCCGGTTCGATCGCGCTCGGGCGCAGTCGGCTGAAGCTGCCGCGCGGACCGCTGAAGCTCGAGGAAAGCCAGGGCGCGGCCGCCGTAGGCCAGATCGCGCTGGCGCGAATCTGGTCGGAAGTGCTTGGCGACCACGGAATCGGCGCAGGGCAGATCCTGGTCACGCTGCAGGACACCGAGGAGCGCCGCCGCTATCTCAATGCGCGGTCCACCATCGCAAAGCTCCTGGAATGGCGCGCGGTACCCGTGATCAACGAGAACGACACGGTCGCCACCAACGAGATCCGCTATGGCGACAACGACCGCCTCGCCGCCCGCGTCGCCACCATGGCGAGCGCGGACCTCCTGATCCTGCTGTCCGACATCGACGGCCTCTATGATGCGCCGCCGGCCAGCAACCCCGACGCAAAACTGATCCCGGTCGTGGAAAGCATCACCGCCGAGATCGAGGCGATGGCGGGCGAAGCCGGATCCGAACTGTCGCGCGGCGGCATGCGCACCAAGATCGAGGCGGCGAAGATCGCGACCACCGGCGGCACGCATATGCTGATCGCTTCCGGCAAGATCGAGCATCCGCTGCAGGCGATCGCGGACGGGGGGCGCTGCACCTGGTTCCTGACGCCGGCCAACCCGATCACCTCGCGCAAACGCTGGATTGCGGGTTCGCTGGAGCCGAAGGGCACGCTGACCATCGACGCCGGCGCGGTGGCCGCCCTACGCGCCGGAAAGAGCCTGTTGCCGGCCGGGGTGATCCGGATCGACGGCCAGTTCGCCCGCGGCGACGCCGTAATCGTCCGCGGTCCCGACACCCATGAGATCGGCCGCGGCCTCGTCGCCTACGACGCTGACGATGCCGAGAAGATCAAGGGCCGCTCCTCCCCCGACGTGATGGCCATCCTCGGCATCAGCGGCCGGGCGGAGATGATCCACCGGGATGATCTGGTGGTGGGCCCGACCGGGATTATCTCGATCAAATAGGCCATTGGCCGAGTTCCTGTGGACTCCCAGCGGCCGGCGAAACCGCCCGGTTCGACCTGCCATGCTGGTTCCTCACCTCGCCAAGGCCCCGAATTCCGTGCTAGACCATGGCCTTAACAGAACGCTGGGACATTCCATGACTGCGCCGCTGAAGGCGATCGACGGCAACGCCGATCTGCCGAGCCTGATGAATGAACTCGCGACGCAGGCGCGCGCGGCTGCGCGCGTGCTGGCGCTTGCGCCGCCCGAGCAAAAGAACCGCGCGCTCGCCGCGATCGAGCGCGCGATCCGCGAGAATGCGCCGACCATCCTTGCCGCCAATGCCGAGGATGTCGCCGAAGCGCGTGCGAGCGGCGCCACCTCGGCCTTCATCGACCGCTTGACGCTGACGCAGGCGCGCATCGATGCGATGGCCGATGGCGTCGCCACCGTGCGCAACATTCCTGATCCGGTCGGCGCCGTCACCGAGAGCTGGCAGCGACCGAACGGCATGACCATCGAACGCGTCCGCGTGCCGCTCGGCGTTATCGCCGTGATCTTCGAGAGCCGTCCCAATGTCGCGGCCGATGCCGGCGTGCTGTGCTTGAAATCCGGCAACGCCGTGATCCTGCGCGGCGGCTCGGACAGTTTCCGTTCCTGCCGCGCGATCCACGACTGCCTGACGCAGGGCCTGCGCGAGGCGGATCTACCGGAGGCCGCGATCACGCTGGTGCCGACCCGCGACCGCGCCGCGGTCGGGCTATTGCTCACCGGCCTGAACGGCGGCGTCGACGTGATCGTACCGCGTGGCGGCAAGAGCCTGGTCGCGCGGGTGGAAGCGGAAGCGCGCGTGCCGGTGTTCGCCCATCTCGAGGGCGTCAACCACGTCTATGTCGACCGCTACGCCAATCTCGAGATGGCGAAGTCGATCGTGCTGAACGCCAAAATGCGGCGTCCCGGCGTCTGCGGCGCCGCCGAGACTCTTCTGGTCGACCGCGCCGGCGCTTCCACCAGCTTGAAGCCGCTCATCGAGATGCTGATCGACGCCGGCTGCGAGGTGCGCGGCGACGAGGCGGTGCAGCACGTCGATGCCCGCGTGAAGCCGGCGACCGGAGAAGACTGGGACACCGAATATGAGGACGCGATCATCGCGGCCCGCGTCGTCAGCGGCGTCGATGAGGCGATCGCGCATATCCACCATCACGGCTCGCGGCACACAGATGCGATCGTGACCGAGGATGCCGAGGTGGCGAAGAAATTCCTCAACGAGGTCGACTCCGCGATCGTGCTGCACAACGCCTCGACCCAGTTCGCCGACGGCGGCGAGTTCGGCTTCGGCGCGGAGATCGGAATAGCCACCGGCAAATTCCATGCCCGCGGGCCGGTCGGCGCCGAGCAGCTGACGAGCTTCAAATATCGCATCCACGGCACCGGACAGACGCGGCCGTGAAGCCAACCTTGTGATCCCGTTGAAGCCAGCCCAGATCGCGTCGCCATCCGCCGCGCGGGCGCTTCCGTTCTACACCAACGGGATGCGCATCGGCCTGCTCGGCGGCTCTTTCAACCCGCCACATGCCGCGCATCGCGCCATTAGCCTGTTCGCGCTCAAGCGGTTGCAGCTCGACCGCATCTGGTGGCTGCTCACGCCCGGCAACCCGCTCAAGAATCACGACGGCTTGCATGCGCTCGCGGAGCGCGCCGCAGCCGCACTGAAAGTGGCCGACGATCCCCGTATCGATGTGAGCTGTCTCGAAGCTGTCATCGGCACGCGCTACACTGTCGAAACGATCATCCATTTGCGGCGCCGCGTTTCCGGCGTGCATTTTGTCTGGATCATGGGCGCCGACAATCTCGCGCAGTTCCATCGTTGGAAAGACTGGCGGCGCATCGCCTCCGATGTGCCGATCGCCGTGATCGACCGTCCGCCACAAAGTTTCCGCGCGCTCGCCGCGCCCGCCGCCCAGGCACTCGCCCGCTATCGTCTGCCCGAGAATCAGGCGCCCCGGCTGGCGGATCAGCCGGCGCCGGCCTGGGTCTTTCTCACCGGCATGAAATCCAATCTGTCGTCGACCGGCCTTCGGAACCCTGATGGAAGCTGGAGGACGGTCTAGCGCATGATCGGCTGGATCATGCGGCAAGCGAAGTGGGGCTTACTGGAATATTGAAACCTTTAACCCCACATGCGTAGTATAGGAGGCGGACGCTGAGATTCGCGGCGTTCGCGATACAGTGAAAGGAATGGTCCCTGGCCACATCTGTATTGTCCAAGTCTGTTTTACCCAAGGTAGCCAACAAGGCAGCGAAACCTGCGCGTAAAACATCGACCCAAACTGCGGCCTTGAAGGCGCAAGGCGACGCCGACAAGACCCTGAATATGATCCTCTCCCGCCTCGACGATATGAAGGCGGAAGAAACGGTCACCATCGACCTTCGCGGCAAATCAGCATACTCCGACTACATGGTCATCACCTCGGGCCGGGCCAACCGGCACGTCGGTGCGATCGCGGAGAATGTCACGAAAGCGCTGAAGGAAAACGGCGTCAGCAAAATCCATGTCGAAGGCTTGCCCAATTGCGACTGGGTGCTGATCGATTCCGGCGATGTGATCGTGCACGTGTTCAGGCCCGAGGTGCGCGAGTTCTACAATCTCGAGCGGTTGTGGACGCAAAGCCCGGTCGCGGCGGTCTAGACCTCTGAGCCGATGCAAATCGGCCGATGCGCATGCTAACATGCGTTAATGCGATTACTCGTCATCGCAGTCGGCCGATTGAAGCAAGGCCCGGAGCGTGAACTAGCGGAGCGCTACCGCGAGCGCTTCGATGATATCGGCCGCAAGCTCGGCTTTCGCGGCCTGGACATTCATGAACTTCCGGAAAGCCGCGCACGCGACGCCGCAACGAGGATGGCCGAGGAAGCGGCGGCGATCTCGGCATTGATGCCCGAAAAACATGTGCTCGTGGCGCTGGATGAGCGCGGCGAGAACGTCGACAGCGCGGCATTTGCCGGGTATCTCAGGCGCTGGCGGGACCAATCGGTGGCTAACACTATTTTCGTCATCGGCGGCGCGGACGGACTTTCGCCTGATTTGCGGCGCAATGCCAAGCTGCGCGTCGCATTCGGCGCGGCGACTTGGCCGCATCAGATGGTCCGAGTCATGCTTCTGGAACAGATTTATCGGGCGGCGACCATTTTGGCAGGCCACCCCTATCACCGCGCGTGAACCGACAAGAGAAAGCGCTGAGCAATCCGATGCTGTCGCCGCGCGACCTTCCCTGTTATCCCGACACCGCGCACCGTGGCCGGTGTCCGGCGTCCTCGCTCCCCCTGCCGGTCCTATTGTTGTCGGCGAGCCTTGCCACAGTCGCGATCGCGCAAACACCGCCGCAACCGCAGGAGACGGCGGCAACCGCGCCTTCGCCCGATATCATCAGGCAGCGGGAGCAGGAACTTGAAGCCGCCCGCGAGCAGCAGCGAAAAGCGACCGAGCTGCAGGAGAAATTGAAGGCCGACATTGCCGCGATCGGCCAGGACCGCAGCAAGCTCAACCAGCAGATCATCGACATTGCAGGCCAGGTGCGCGGGGTCGAAGGCCGAATTGCCGATGCGGAGGCGCGGCTGCGGCCGCTCGACAGCCGCGAGCAGGAGATCCGCACCTCGCTCGATTCTCGCCGCGCCGAGATCATCGAGGTGCTGGCGGCGCTGCAGCGTGCCGGCCGGCGCACGCCGCCCGCGCTGCTGGTGCGACCAGAAGACGCACTGCAGTCGCTGCGGACCGCGATGCTGCTCGGCGCGGTCGTACCTGAATTGAGGGGGCGCGCGGAAAAGCTGACCGCCGACCTCGGCGAGCTGGTTGCATTGCGCAAGACCATCGCCAGCGAGCGCGACGCGCTGGCGCGCGACCGCGATAAGCTCCGGGAAGATCAGGTCCGGCTGGCTGCGCTGGTCGAGGAGCGGCAGCGCCAGCAGAGCGCGATCGAGAGGGACATGGAAGCGGAAGGCACGCGCGCCATCGCGCTGTCCAAGCAGGTCGACAGCCTGCAGGGCCTGATCGCCAAGATGGAACAAGATCTCAAGAGCGCGGCAAAGGCGGCCGCCACCGCCAATCTGCAGGGCACACCCGCCGCCCCGAACGGCAAGCCCAATTTAGGCGCGTTGAAGGATCCGGCGCGGCTGAGCCCGGCTGTGGCCTTTGCCTCCGCCAAGGGCCTGTTCGCCTACCCAGTCAACGGCACCAAAATTCGTGATTTTGGCGCGTCCGACGGTGCTGGCGGCGCGCAAAAAGGCATTTCTTTGGCAGCCAGGCCCGGCGCCCAGGTCACAACCCCGTGTGACGGCTGGGTCGTCTATGCCGGACCCTTCCGAAGTTACGGTCAACTCTTGATCCTCAACGCCGGGGGCGGGTATCATGTTTTAATCGCCGGGATGGAGCGTATTTCGGTAAACATCGGCCAGTTTGTACTTACGGGAGAGCCGGTCGCGACCATGGGGTCGACATCCCAGGTTGCATCCATTTTCGCGACAAGCGCGAGCCAACCCGTGCTCTATGTCGAGTTCCGTAAGGACGGCACTCCAATCGATCCAGGCCCATGGTGGGCCGCAAATGAAGGCGAAAAGGTTCGCGGATGATGCGCAAGACTTCTGTAATTCTCCTCAGCGCCGCATGCGGTGCAGCGTTGACGCTGTTCGTTACTCAACCGCGCGCCGTGCTGATGGGATCAAGCGCGCGCGCCGCGACCTCGGACACCTACCGCCAGCTCAATCTGTTCGGCGACGTGTTCGAGCGCGTGCGCAGCGACTATGTCGAGAAGCCCGATGACAGCAAGCTTGTGGAATCCGCGATCAGCGGCATGCTGACCGGGCTCGATCCGCACTCGAGCTACATGGATGCCAAGAGCTTCCGCGACATGCAGGTGCAGACCCGCGGCGAGTTCGGCGGGCTCGGCATCGAGGTCACGATGGAAGACGGCCTGATCAAGGTCGTCTCTCCGATCGATGACACCCCGGCGTCGAAGGCCGGCATCATGGCCAACGACATCATCACCACGCTCGACGATGAGGCGGTGCAGGGTCTGACCCTCAACCAGGCCGTCGAGAAGATGCGCGGCCCGGTGAACACCAAGATCCGGCTGAAGATCATCCGCAAGGGCCAGGACAATCCGATCGAAGTCACGCTGGTGCGCGACAACATCCGCGTCCGCTCGGTGCGCGCCCGCGTCGAGGCCGACGACATCGCCTATATCCGCATCACTACTTTCAATGAGCAGACCACCGAGGGCCTGAAGAAGGAGATCGCCAACCTCTCGAGCCAGATCGGCGACAAGCTCAAGGGCTACATCATCGATCTCCGCAACAATCCCGGCGGTCTCCTGGAGGAAGCCGTGACGGTCTCCGACTCCTTCCTGGAGCGCGGTGAGATCGTCTCGACCCGCGGCCGCAATGCTGAGGAAACCCAGCGCCGCGCCGCCCATGCGGGCGACCTGACCAAGGGCAAGCCGGTGATCGTGCTGGTCAACGGCGGCTCGGCCTCGGCCTCCGAAATCGTCGCTGGCGCGCTGCAGGACCACAAGCGGGCGACGCTGGTCGGCACCCGTTCCTTCGGCAAGGGCTCGGTCCAGACCATCATCCCGCTCGGCAGCGGCAATGGCGCGCTGCGGCTGACCACGGCGCGCTACTACACGCCGTCCGGGAAGTCGATCCAGGCCAAGGGTATCGTGCCTGATATCGAGGTGCTGCAGGATGTGCCGGACGAACTGAAGGCCCGGACCGACACCAAGGGTGAGGCGTCGCTGCGCGGCCACCTGAAATCCGACGGTGACGAAAAGACTGGCTCGCAGTCCTACGTGCCGCCGGACGCCAAGGACGACAAGGCGCTCAAGCTGGCCGACGACCTCCTGCACGGCATCAAGTCCACGGCGAGTTCAGCTCCGCCGCCCGCGAGCGGCGACAAGGCTGCTGTCGACAACAAGCCGGGCAAGGCCGCGAACTGATCGGCTGAGAACGATTTTGCGGAAAGAGCGGCCAGTCGGCCGCTCTTTTTGCTTTGCGGGTACCCCGGGAGGCACCAGCTCTGACTGGCGCGTCCTCCGCCCGAACCGGCTCGCTCATGCTATCGTCGGCGCTGGGTGATTCGGGGGATCTATGGCAGAGGCGGCCGACGAGCTGAGCGCACCGCTCGGACAGGAAACCGTGGCCAAGAAGCGCCGGTTCCAGGTGCCGTTCACGACCATGCTGGCGGTGGTGCTTGGGCTGATTCTGCTCACCTTCGCCGGCGTCGCCTTGTTCAACGACGATCCACTCGGCGGCGAGCCGATCGCCCATATTACCTTGCGCAAGACGCCGGTGGCGGAGGAAAAACCGGCGGCGGCCGGCCATACCGCCGAGCCTGCGGCCAAATCGTCGCCCAAGCAGGCTGCTGCCGGCGAGAGCAGGACAGTCACCATCATCGACGGCTCAAGCGGCGCGCGGCATGACGTCGTGATTGGCAGTGGTGCCGCCGACAAGGCCGAGACTGACGCCGCGCCGGGGCCAATGGCCGGTATTGACCAGCGCCTTCTGGAAAAATCGCGCTATGGCATGATCCCGGTGGCCGCAGACGGCTTGAAGCCGTTCACAGTCTATGCGGCGGATGCCGACCGCGCCAAGGCGGCAAAAATGCCCGTGGTCGCGATCGTGATTGGCGGGCTTGGCGTCGGCGCCGCCAAGACGACCGATGCGATCATGAAACTGCCGCCAGCGGTCACGCTGGCCTTCACGCCCTATGGCGCCGATCCGACAAAGCTGGCCGAACGGGCACGGGCGCAGCGCCACGAAATCCTGCTGCAGGTCCCGATGGAGCCGTTCGATTACCCGGACAATGATCCGGGCCCCCAGACCCTGCTCACGACTCTGAACACGGAGCAGAATCTCGACCGGCTCTATTGGCACTTCAGCCGCTTCCAGGGCTATGCCGGCATCGCCAATTTCATGGGAGCCCGTTTCGTGGCGACCGACCCAGCGATGCAGCCGATCATGCGGGAAGCGGCCAAGCGCGGCCTCAGCTATTTCGACGACGGTGCTACGCCACGCAGCGCCGCGGCCTCGCTCGCCGCGGGTCAGGCGCTGCCGTTTGCCAAAGCCGACTTTACCATCGACGCGGTTCCGACTTCGGTGGAGATCGACCGTGTGCTGGTCAAGCTCGAGACGCTCGCCAAGGAACGCGGCTTGGCGGTCGGCGTCGCCTCGGCGCTGCCGATTTCGATCGAGCGTATCGCAGCCTGGACCAGGACGCTGGAGGCCCGCGGCATCCTGCTTGTGCCATTGACAACCGCGATGCTGAAATCAAAATCGGGCTAGAGCGTTTTCGAGCGAAGTGGACACCGGTTCGCGTGAAGAAAACGTATCAAAACAAGAATTTAGAGCATCGACCTGATGGCGCGATTTCGGACTTCGGACCAGATCATGATCCGCTCGGATGAATCGGGTCATGGTCTCGTCTTTTTATTGGAGCGTGATCTCCGCGCAAACGCTTCGCGTTTGTCGCGAGGGAGAACCGATCCCACTATTCCGGATCACGCTCTGGGGGTCCTGATCGAATGACGCGTTACGAGGAGCTGCCTTACCGGACCTGCGTCGGCGTGATGCTGCTCAACCGAGACGGGCTGGTCTTTATCGGACGCCGCGCCGGCGGCGTCGAGCATGTCGACGACACCCATGTCTGGCAGATGCCGCAAGGGGGCGTGGACCCTGGTGAAGAGGTTTGGGAAGCCGCCAAGCGCGAGCTCTATGAGGAGACCAGCGTCCGTTCGGTCGAGAAGCTCGGCGAAGTCGACGACTGGCTGATTTACGATATTCCGCGCACGGTCGCGGGGCGCACCTGGAAAGGCCGTTATCGCGGCCAGCGCCAGAAATGGTTCGCCGTGCGTTTCACCGGCAAGGACAATGAGATCGACGTCGAGCATCCCGGCGGCGGAGGCCACAAGGCCGAGTTCTCGAACTGGCGCTGGGAGCCGATGAAGAATCTCCCCGAATTGATCGTCCCGTTCAAGCGGCCCGTCTACGAGCGCGTGGTGCGGGAATTTTCCAGGCTCGCGGGTCGATAAGAATGCCCGAGCAAAAGCTGTACCGCCCCAATGTCGGGATCGCCCTGTTCAACGGGTCCGGCCGCGTGCTGATCGGCCATCGCTTCAGGGACGATGGCCCGGAAATCATCCTCCCCGGGCTCGAATGGCAGATGCCGCAGGGCGGCATCGATCCAGGCGAGGAACCGCGCCAGGCGGTCATGCGCGAACTCTGGGAGGAGACGGGGGCGGTCTCCGCCGACTATCTCGGCGAGACCGACTGGATCATTTACGAGTTTCCGCGTTACGACGGACCGCCACATCGCCTCGGCAAATTCCACGGACAGCGGCAGAAGTGGTTTGCGCTGCGATTCACCGGGCGCGACGAGGAGATCGATCCGCTGACACTGCGCAACGGACAACCGGCCGAATTCGATGGCTGGCGCTGGGAACAGCTCGACCGCGTCGCCGACCTCGTCGTGCCGTTCCGGCGCGAAGTGTACCGGCATGTCGCCCGCAGCTTCGCCGGCTTTGCGCAAGGGCACTGAAGACGGATTGCAGAACGCCGCGCCTCATCTGAGCAACTGCGCTACTCCGATAGCGGGAGCTCGGCGACATCAAGGATGCTGCCGATGCCATGCCGCAGGCGGCGCATGGCGCTGTCTTCGCTCGCGAGACCGAATGCCAGCATCGAGCGTCCGGTCACGGCATAGGCGTGGCCGAACGGAAAGGTCGGCAGGTGCCCGTCCGGCTGGTTGGTGTCGATCAGCCCCTGCCAATGCTGCCCTTGCGGGACCTTCGGCAGCGTAAAGTTCACGACGTCAAAATGGGCGTTGTAGATCAACAGCAGGGTCGCGTCCGATCCGCGACGCTTGATGCCGGTCTCCTGAGCGCGACCATCGAGCAGCATCCCAAAGCAGCGCACATTGCCATCCTGCCATTGCTCGGTGACCATTTCCTCGCCCGACGGGGCGAGCCAGGTCACATCCTTGACGTCAAGCTCCTCATTGTGTGTTCCGACGACGAAGCGGCTCCGATAAAGGATTGGAAACGCCTTGCGCATCGCGATCAGCTTTCGCGTGAATTCGCGCAAGGCGCGGCCTTCAGGCGATATCTTCATCCAATCGAGCCAGGTGGTCTCGTTATCCTGCGCATAGGCGTTGTTGTTGCCTTTCTGGCTGTGACCGAACTCGTCACCGGCGAGCAGCATCGGCGTGCCGTGCGACAAGATCATCGTGGCCAGGAAATTGCGTTTCTGCCGTTCGCGCAGCGCGACAATCTCCGCGTCCTGCGTTGGACCTTCGACGCCGTGATTCCACGAGTGATTGTTGGAGTGACCGTCTTTGTTGTTCTCGCCATTGGCCTCGTTGTGCTTGTCGTTGTACGAGACGAGATCGTTGAGGGTGAAGCCGTCATGGGCAGTGACGAAGTTGACACTCGCCCAGGGTTTGCGGCCGCGCTTGTTGAACAAGTCTCCTGACCCGCTAATACGCTTGACGAAATCGGCGACCTGTCCGGCATCCCCTTTCCAAAAGCTTCGCACGGTATCGCGGAATTTGTCGTTCCATTCCGCCCAGCCCGGCGCAAACTGGCCGACCTGGTAGCCGCCGGGGCCGATGTCCCACGGCTCTGCGATCAGCTTGACATTGGAGAGCACCGGGTCCTGCCGACAGGCATCAAGGAAGCTGCCGCCCTCATCGAAGCCGTAGGGCTCGCGCGCGAGAATGGTGGCAAGATCGAAACGGAAGCCGTCGATGCGCATCTCCGTTGCCCAGTAACGAAGAGAGTCGGCGACCATCTGCAGCACGCGCTGGTGCGATAGATTGACGGTATTCCCGGTGCCGGTATCGTTGATGTAGTAGCGCTTCTGATCGGGCAGCAGCCGATAGTAGCTCGCGTTGTCGATGCCCTTAAACGACAGCGTCGGTCCGAGTTCGTTGCCTTCCGCCGTGTGGTTATAAACCACGTCGAGGATCACCTCGATGCCGTGGGCATGGAACTGGTTGACCATCTCCTTGAACTCGTTCGGCCAGGGCGTCCGCAGATAGCGCGGATCGGGTGCGAAGAAGGCGACCGAGTTGTAGCCCCAATAATTGTGCAGGCCCTTGTCGACCAGATAGCTGTCGTCGACGAAAGCGTGAATCGGCAACAGCTCGGCGCTGGTGACGCCGAGCGAGCGCAAATACGCTGACACGTTCGGGCAGGCGAGGCCCGCGAATGTGCCGCGGTCGGCCTCCGGCACCAATGGATGCAGCTTGGTGAAACCTTTCACATGCATCTCGTAGATGATGGTGCGCTCCCACGGTGTCGCGGGCTTGCGGTCACGCCCCCAGGTGAAAGCGGGATCGATGACCCGGCACTTCTGCACCAGATGGACATTGTCACGGTCATCAAAGGATTTGTCCTTGTCGGGATCACCGATCTTGTAACCGAACAGCTCGGGGCCCCATTGCAACTGACCGACCAGTTGTCGGGCGTAGGGATCGATCACCAGCTTGTTCGGATTGAAGCGATGGCCGGCATCCGGTTCATAGGGACCATGGACGCGGTAGGCGTAAACCAATCCTGGGCGCGCGGTCGGCAGATAGCCATGCCAGACTTCGTCGGTATATTCGGGAAGCTCGATCCGCTCGATCTCGGTTTCGCCTGCGTTATCGAACAGGCACAGCTCCACCTTGGAGGCGTGCGCTGAAAACAGCGCGAAGTTGACGCCAAGGCCGTCCCAAGTGGCGCCGAAGGGAACTGGCTTGCCTTCTCGAACGGCGGAGCGCCGCAGCAACTGCGCTGCCTGCGCGAGCTCACGATCGGCCGCTGATCTATCCATCGGATGGCGTGCCCTTGGATCAAGTGAACGCTTTTACGTCGCCATCGTTCCTCTGGTGGCTAGCTGCGCTTCCGCGGCGGCTCTGTCCGTAGCCGGACGGCCCTGCACGCCGCGAAAAATTTCGTCTCGCCCTCTTGAATCGGAATTCTACGTTCCTAGTTCGACTTCCGCCCTGGACTGGTTCCGAGCGCCGGTCCTGTGACGCCGTTGAAGCGGGACGACCAGGGCCTCGCGGAAGGCCACTTAGAGCATGATCCGGAAAGATCGAAACCGCTTTCCCCGACCATGCTCAAACAAAGACGATAGAACGCAGTTGGTCCATCAAGGGGAGAGGAGAAACAAGGGGAGAGGAGAAAACGTCATGGCTGCGAAAGACGTGAAGTTCTCAACCGAAGCCCGTGAGCGCATGCTGCGTGGCGTAGATCTGCTGGCGAACGCGGTCAAGGTCACGCTCGGACCGAAGGGCCGCAACGTCGTGCTGGAAAAATCCTTTGGAGCGCCGCGCATCACCAAGGATGGCGTCACCGTCGCCAAGGAGATAGAGCTCGAGGACAGATTCAAGAACATGGGCGCGCAGATGGTGCGGGAGGTCGCGTCCAAGACCAGCGATCTCGCAGGTGACGGCACCACCACCGCGACAGTGCTTGCGCAGGCGATCGTCAAGGAGGGCGCCAAGTCGGTCGCCGCCGGCATGAACCCGATGGACCTCAAGCGCGGCATCGACCTCGCCGTCGACGCGATCGTCGACAACCTCGAAGCCCATGCCAAGAAGATCACCTCGAACGACGAGATTGCCCAGGTAGGCACCATCTCCGCCAACGGAGATGCGGAGATCGGCCGCTTCCTCGCCGATGCCATGCAGAAGGTCGGCAATGAAGGCGTGATCACGGTCGAGGAGGCGAAGAGCCTGAACACGGAGCTTGAAGTGGTCGAGGGCATGCAGTTCGACCGCGGCTATGTCTCGCCATATTTCGTCACCAATGCCGAGAAGATGAAGGTGGAGCTCGAAGAGCCCTACGTTCTGATCCACGAGCAGAAACTGACCACGCTGCAATCGATGTTGCCGCTGCTGGAGGCGGTGGGGCAGTCGAGCAAGCCGCTGCTCATCGTCGCGGAAGACATTGAGGGCGAGGCGCTGGCGACGCTCGTTGTCAACAAGCTGCGCGGCGGCCTGAAGGTCGCCGCGGTGAAGGCGCCGGGTTTCGGCGATCGCCGCAAGGCGATGCTCGAGGATATTGCGATCCTCACCGGCGGCACCGCGATCTCGGAAGATCTCGGCATCAAGCTCGAGAATGCCACGTTGAACATGCTCGGCCGGGCCAAGAAGGTCGTGATCGAAAAAGAGAACACGACCATCGTTGATGGCGCCGGAGCCAAGAAGGACATCGAGGCGCGGGCCGCCCAGATCAAGGCGCGGATCGAGGAAACCACCTCCGACTATGATCGCGAGAAGCTGCAGGAGCGACTCGCCAAGCTCGCCGGCGGCGTCGCCGTGATCCGGGTCGGCGGCGCGACCGAGGTCGAGGTGAAGGAGCGGAAGGACCGCGTCGAGGACGCGCTACACGCGACCCGCGCAGCAGTCGAGGAGGGCATCCTTCCCGGCGGGGGCGTGCCGCTGCTTCGCGCCTTGAAGGTGCTGGACGAGATTGAGACCGCCAACGCCGACCAGAAGGCCGGCGTCGATATCGTGCGTCGCGCCTTACAGATACCGGCGCGCCAGATCGTCGAGAATGCCGGCGAGGACGGTTCGCTGGTGGTCGGCAAGCTGCTCGAGAGCGGCGACTATAACTGGGGCTTCAATGCCGCGACTGGCGAGTACGAGGACTTGGTAAAGGCTGGCGTGATCGATCCGGCGAAGGTGGTTCGTGCCGCATTGCAGGACGCGGCATCCGTTGCCTCGCTCCTGATCACGACGGAAGCATTGGTCGCCGACAAGCCGAAGAAGTCCGAGCAGACCCCCACACCGTCGCCGATGGACTTCTGATCGGCCCAAACCCCGGTCGGGAACGGACCTGGTCGCGCGCCTGAGCAACGGATCGAGCACGATCGGTATCGGGGACGCCGGATCCTCTCGGCCGATCGAGCGCAGCAGGCGGCCCGACGTCGGCCGCTGCGGGAATGAGGGCAGGCTCGCGGACTACGGAGTCCGCGCCACAGATCTCATGCTAGACAGGAGGATAAACATGGCATTTCGTGATCTTATTCCCTGGTCGAGAAACCAGGAGCTTGCGCCGACGCGCGACCCGTTTGATCCATTCTTCACGCTCCACCGCGAGATGAACCGGCTGTTCGACGACGCCTTCCGCGGCTTCGGTTCGTTCGGCCGCGTCGGCAGTCCGCTGATGGAGGGCCGGTTCAGCTGGCCGAAGATCGAGCTCAGCGAGACCGACAACACGCTAACCGTTTCCGCCGAACTCCCCGGCTTGACCGAGAAGGACGTCCAGGTCGAAATCGCCAACGGCGTGCTGACGCTCAAGGGTGAGAAGAGGGCTGAGCGGACGGACGAGGAAAGGTATTTTTCCGAGCGCTACTACGGCGCGTTCGAGCGGCAGATCCCGCTGGAGGGCATCGCAGAGGACAAGGCTGAGGCCTCGTTCCGCGACGGCGTGCTGAAGATCACGCTGCCAAAAACGGAGCAGGTGCGAGAAAACGTCAAACGCATCCCGATCAACAAGCAATAGCATGGCAAGGCGGTGCCCCTGCGCCGCCTTTCTCAACTACAACGGTGTCTTTCCCGCTGCGGAATCTCTCGGCGGCGACCAAAAGCCCGCGCCTCGCCCTTCGCCATGCTGACGCCATCAATTTTGGCGCTCGCTTTGATCAATCAAGCATCCGCGGTGATCGCCGTGCCATGGCTGGCACGGCTGCAGCGGTGGCATGCGAATGCCGCGATCTCAAGCAGGACAAAGCGGCGTTAAGGAACCGCGATGCTTGAATTCGGCGATCAGTAAACTGCCGCCCGCCAGGAGATGACGGGCGTCGGGTCGTTCAAAATTTTTGCTCGGCCCCGGCGCAGTGCACCGGGGCCTAGTGCATGGCTGTCGCGTTGAGGATGTGCTCGATACTCTTGAAGTGGTCAAGCCGCTCGATCTCGTGGTCGAGCTCCGAGCCTTCCTTCTCTTTCAGATTCTCTTCCATCTCGGCGATGGTCTCGCTGAACTGAGCGCGATCGACTTCCTGGATCGAGGTCGCGACATCGGCGAGCACGGTCAGGCGATTGTCCGAGACTTCGGCCAAACCGCCGAGCACCACCATCTTCTGATGCGCGCCGCCAGCCGTGATGGTCAGGATACCCGGACGGACCGCCGCGACGACCGGCGCGTGACCGGCGAGCACGCCGAAATCACCTTCCAGGCCGGGAATATCCACCTGATCGACCTCACCGGAGAAAGCGAGCTTTTCGGGGGAAACGAGATCGAAGTGGAAGGTGGCCATGGTGTACCTGCGAATAGCGAATAGCGAATGGTGAGTGGCGAAGTCAGGGAGCAGCGCTATTCGCTACTCCCTACTTCGCCATTCGCCCCTTAGGCTGCCTCGGCAGCCAGCTTCTTGCCCTTCTCGACCGCCTCTTCGATGGTGCCGACCATGTAGAAGGCAGCCTCCGGCAGGTGATCGTACTTGCCTTCGCACAGGCCGCGGAAGCCCTTGATGGTGTCGGCGAGCTCGACGAACTTGCCGGGCGAGCCGGTGAAGACTTCGGCGACGTGGAACGGCTGCGACAGGAAGCGCTCGATCTTGCGGGCGCGGGCCACCGTCAGCTTGTCCTCTTCGGAGAGTTCGTCCATGCCGAGGATGGCGATGATGTCCTGCAGCGACTTATACTTCTGCAGCACCTGCTGAACCATGCGCGCGGTCTGATAGTGCTCCTCTCCGACGACGAGCGGGGAGAGCATGCGCGAGGTAGAGTCGAGCGGGTCTACCGCCGGGTAGATGCCCTTTTCCGAAATCGCGCGGCTCAACACTGTGGTCGCGTCCAAGTGGGCGAACGAGGTGGCGGGCGCCGGGTCGGTCAAGTCGTCGGCCGGCACGTAGATCGCCTGCACCGAGGTGATCGAGCCCTTGTGGGTGGTGGTGATACGCTCCTGCAGCGCGCCCATGTCGGTCGCAAGCGTCGGCTGGTAACCCACCGCCGACGGGATACGGCCGAGCAGCGCCGACACTTCGGAGCCGGCCTGCGTGAAGCGGAAGATGTTGTCGACGAAGAACAGCACGTCCTGACCCTGGTCGCGGAAGTGCTCGGCCACGGTGAGGCCGGTGAGGCCGACGCGCGCGCGCGCGCCCGGCGGTTCATTCATCTGGCCGAACACCAGCGCGCATTTCGACTGCACGCTCGGATCGGGATTGCGCGGGTCCGCGTTGACCTTGGACTCGATGAACTCATGATAGAGATCGTTGCCTTCGCGGGTGCGCTCGCCGACGCCGGCGAACACCGAGTAACCGCCGTGCGCTTTCGCAACGTTATTGATCAGCTCCTGGATCAGCACGGTCTTGCCGACGCCGGCGCCGCCGAACAGGCCGATCTTGCCGCCCTTGGCGTAAGGCGCGAGCAAATCGACCACCTTGATGCCGGTGACGAGAATTTCCGCCTCGGTGGACTGGTCGGTATAGGTCGGCGCTTCCTGGTGGATCGCGCGCAGGTCTTCGGCCTTGATCGGACCAGCCTCGTCGATGGGCTCGCCGATGACATTGATGATGCGGCCGAGCGTGCCAACGCCGACCGGCACCCTGATCGGCTGGCCGGTATCGGTCACGTCCTGGCCGCGCACCAGACCTTCTGTGGTGTCCATCGCGATCGTCCGCACGGTGGATTCGCCGAGATGCTGCGCCACCTCGAGCACGAGACGGCTGCCGCCGTTCGTCGTCTCCAGCGAATTGAGAATTGCCGGCAGGTGGCCCTCGAACTGGACGTCGACGACGGCGCCCATGACCTGGGTGACGCGACCGATCTGGTTGGCTGCTGTAGCCATTTACTCTGTCTCCTTCGATCCGAATTTCAGACCACGGTCAGCTTGACCGGGATATTGCCTTTGGTGGCCTTCGAATACGGGCACACCGTGTGAGCTTCATCGACGACCGCCTGCACCTTGGCCTTGTCGGCGCCGGGAATGGAAACCTTGAGTTCGACCGCGAGCGAAAAGCCGCCGTCAGTCTTGAGCGTCACGTCAGCGGTGACCTCGGCCGCCTGGCCGTCGACACCGTGGTTCTTGGCGACAACGAGAATGGCCTGGCCAAAGCAAGCCGAATAGCCCAGTGCAAAAAGCTGCTCGGGATTATTGCCGTCGCCGGCACCGCCCAATTCCTTCGGCAGCGCCATCGCGAGCGCGAGCCCGCCGCTGTCGAGCATGGAACGGCCGTTGCGTCCGCCCTTGGTGGTAGCCGATGTGACGTATGCCATGTCGCGCTCCCTTGGTTAGACCGCCTCGGCGCCGGAAATGATTTCGATCAGTTCCTTGGTGATCATCGCCTGGCGGGTGCGATTGTAGACCAGCGTCTGCTTGCGGATCATTTCACCGGCATTGCGCGTCGCGTTGTCCATCGCGCTCATCTGCGCGCCGTAGAACGAGGCGTTGTTTTCCAGGAGCGCGCGGAATACCTGCACCGCGAGGTTGCGCGGCAACAAGCGGGTGAGGATCTCGTCCTCTTCCGGCTCGTACTCGTAAGCGGTTGCCGCGCCGCCGTTTCCGGCCGGCGTTTCCACCACCAGCGGAATGACCTGCTGCGCCGTCGGGATTTGCGCAATCACCGACTTGAACTGCGAATAGAACAGTGTGCAGACGTCGAATTCACCAGCATCGAAGCGTGCCAGCACTTTTTTGGCGATGTCCTCGGCGTTGACGAAGCCGAGCTGGCGCACCGCGCGCAGGTCGATATGTTCGACAATCTGCCGTTCGAACAGGCGGCGAAGCTGCTCATAGCCCTTGCGGCCGACGCAGAAGAATTTGACCTCCTTGCCCTGACCAAGCAGCGACAGCGCGTGCTCGCGCGCCAGTCGCACGATCGCGGAGTTGAACGCGCCGCAAAGGCCACGTTCGCCGGTGCAGACCAACAGCAGATGCACCTGGTCCTTACCCGTCCCGGCGAGCAGCGCCGGCGCACCGGGCGAGCCCGCGGCGGCGCTGGCGATATTGCCGATCACGGCGCCCATCTTGTCTGCATACGGCCGGGCAGCCTCGGCAGCGGTCTGCGCGCGGCGCAGCTTTGACGCCGCCACCATCTGCATGGCCTTGGTGATCTTCTGCGTCGCCTTGGTCGAGGCGATGCGGACCCGCATGTCTTTCAGTGACGCCATTCTTCGTCCACCCCGGCGATCCGATCAGGCGATCCGACCGCTAGCCTATCCCATTGTTCTGTCCGGCGGCCTGCGCCGGGCATCCGCATCTCGGCGGCCGGGAGCCGCAGCGCGAAGACCACTTCGCGCCTTGCCCGGCCGCGACGACGTTTAGGCAAACGTCTTGGCGAAACCTTCGACAACGCTCTTCAGCTTGGCGGCGAGGTCGTCGTTAAGGTCACGGCTTTCGCGGATGGCGTCGAGGAGGTCGGCGTTCTTGCCGCGCAGAAGTGACAGCAGGCCATCCTCGAAGGCGCGCACCTTGTTGAGCGGCAGCGGATCGAGATAGCCGTTGGTGCCGGCCCAGATCACACACACCTGCTCTTCCATCTTGAGCGGCGAGAACTGCGGCTGCTTCAATAGTTCGGTCAGGCGCGAGCCGCGGTTGAGCAGGCGCTGGGTCGAGGCGTCGAGATCGGAGCCGAACTGCGCGAACGCCGCCATTTCACGGTACTGCGCAAGCTCGCCCTTGATCTTGCCTGCGACCTTCTTCATCGCCTTGGTCTGCGCCGACGATCCGACGCGCGACACCGACAGACCGACGTTAACCGCGGGGCGGATGCCCTGGAAGAACAGGTCGGTTTCCAGGAAGATCTGGCCGTCGGTAATCGAGATCACGTTGGTCGGGATGTAGGCCGACACGTCGTTGGCCTGGGTTTCGATCACCGGCAGCGCGGTCAGCGAACCCAAACCGTGCTCCTTGTTGAGCTTCGCCGCGCGCTCGAGCAGACGGGAGTGGAGATAGAACACGTCGCCCGGATAGGCTTCGCGGCCCGGCGGGCGGCGCAGCAGCAGCGACATCTGGCGGTAAGCAACGGCCTGCTTCGACAGGTCGTCATAGATGATGACCGCATGCATGCCGTTGTCGCGGAAGTATTCGCCCATCGTGCAGCCGGTGAACGGCGCGATGTACTGCATCGGCGCCGGATCGGAAGCGGTGGCAGCGACGACAATCGAATATTCCAGCGCGCCCTGCTCTTCGAGCACTTTCACGAATTGCGCGACGGTGGAACGCTTCTGGCCGACCGCAACGTAGACGCAATACAGCTTGATGCTCTCGTCCGGCTGGGCGTTGAGCGGCTTCTGATTGAGGATGGTATCGAGCGCGATCGCGGTCTTGCCGGTCTGGCGGTCGCCAATGATCAGTTCGCGCTGGCCGCGGCCGATCGGGATCAGGGCATCGATCGCCTTCAGGCCGGTCGCCATCGGCTCGTTCACCGACTTGCGCGGAATGATGCCCGGCGCCTTCACGTCGACGCGCATGCGCTTTTCTGCCTGGATCGGACCCTTGCCATCGATCGGGTTGCCGAGCGCGTCCACAACGCGGCCGAGCAGGCCCTTGCCGACTGGCGTGTCGACGATGGCGCGGGTGCGCTTGACGGTCTGGCCTTCCTTGATCTCGCGGTCGGCGCCGAAGATCACGATGCCGACGTTGTCGTTTTCGAGGTTGAGCGCCATGCCGCGGGTGCCGTTCTCGAACTCGACCATTTCACCGGCCTGGACATTGTCGAGGCCGTAGACGCGGGCGATACCGTCACCGACCGACAGCACCTGTCCGACTTCGGTGACCTCGGCCTCCTGGCCGAAATTCTTGATCTGGTCCTTGAGGATCGCGGAAATTTCCGCGGCGCGGATGTCCATCAGCCTGCCTCTTTCATCGCGTGCTTGATCGAATTGAGTTTGGTGCGAAGCGAACTATCCACCATGCGGCTACCGACCTTGACCACGAGGCCGCCGATGATGGAGGGATCGATCTTCACGTTGAGTGCGACGTCCTTGCCCGTCACCGATTTCAGTGCGGCCTTCAGCGCGTCGAGATTCTTGTCATTGAGCTGTTCGGCGACGATGACCTCGGCGGTCGCCTCGCCTTTGAAGTTCGCTACCAGCGCGCGGTAGGCGCGAATCACGCCCGCCACCGCAAACAGCCGGCGATTGCCGGTCAGCACTTTGAGGAACTTTGCCGAGGTGCCGGATATACCGGCCTTGTCGAGCACCGCGGAGAGCGCCTTCAACTGCGCCCCGGCGGAGAACACCGGACTGCGCACCAGGCGCTTCAAGTCGGCACTCTCGTTCAGCAGGGCATCGAAATTATCGAGATCGGCCTTGACGGCATCGACGGACTTTTCCTCGCGAGCCAGTTCAAACAACGCGGTCGCATAACGACCGGCAACTCCCGAGACGGACGGATGTTCAGCAGCCACAGACGCGCTCTTTTTAGCTGTCAAACTCGCAAGGGAAAAACCGTCGCCACGATAGCGGCGCCTAGCGATCCAAGCCCTTGGAATTCAAGCGGGACTTCGATTTCCGACCGGCACCAGAGAGTGCCGGGATCGTTAAAATCGCGGCTTTGCTAGCATGGCGGGCGCGCAGGTGCAACATGACGTCACATCTGGGTGATGCCTTGTCGCACGGCGCCGCGAAGCGCCGGCACCTCTGCCCGAGCAAAATTCTGCGTGCAGGAATTTTGTCCGGCGAGCAAGAAGCCGGCCGATCGTTCCATCTGCGAACGCATGTGGCCAGGGCGAAATTTTGCGTTCCCATCGCGGAACAAAACGCTGCCTGCTCTCCATTTCGTGATTACTTGCGCAAACCTTACCGGGACGTAAGTCAACAGTATTCGTAAGTATTCATTCAGTTAAGATTGGTTAAAGTCAAAGACGAGCGGACGCTGTCAGACGGCGCGGCGGCAGTAACAAGATATTTCAGCCTGATACATTCCGGATTTACTGCCCAATTCATGCCTCATTGCGAAACCACACGACCCTCGTCAACGAAGGGACGGGGGTTCCATTTGTCACGCATGTGGCAATACTGATTGAGGGTCTTGAATGCTGAAATACAAGAAGTCGGCTCCGGGCAACGCAACCCGGTCGTCGCGCGCGGCGCTGGCTGTCGTCGCCGCAACATTCCTGGTTGGTGGCATCAGCGAAGCGTCGGCCAAATCCAGGCACCACCATCACCATCATCGCCATCACCATCATCACCACGCCCGCGCCGCCACCGATGGGGCATCCTTCCGCGACGCCAATGCGGCGTTTGCCCCCAGCACGGGCGGGCGCAGCTTCTCGGGCGTGGCATCCTTCTACGGCAACGAGTCGGGCAGCCGCACCGCATCCGGTCAGCGCTTCAACCAGAGCGCCTTGACCGCAGCCCACCGCAGCCTGCCGTTCGGCACCAAGCTGCGCGTGACCCATGGCGGCCGCAGCGTGATCGTCACCATCAATGATCGTGGCCCGTTCATTCGTGGCCGCGTCCTCGATCTCTCCACGGGCGCCGCCCGTGCCATCGGCCTGACTGGTGCCGGCGTCGGCCGTGTCACCGCCGAGGTCGTCTCTTAACGATGCCCTTCAGGCGCCGTTTCCGACCAGTTTCGGTAAGCGTTGCGTAGAGTAGCGGTAGCGGAACTTTCCGTGCCGATCAGAGCCTGCCGTCAGAAATGACGGCAGGCTTTTTTCATGTCGCTTCCATCGTCATTCCGGGGCGATGCGCAGTATCGAGCCCGGAATGACAGAAGCAACTACAAAAAGCTTTGCGGGTCGACGTCGACCTCGAGCTTGAGGTTCCCGGTGGTCTTCGGCGCGGCCGCCAGCCATTCGCGCAAGTATTGCGACAGATCGACCGAGCGCAGCGATTTCACCAGCAGGCGGAAGCGATAGCGGCCCTTGATGACGGCAAGCGGCGCCTCGGCCGGGCCGAGCACCTGGATGCGCTCGTCGAATGGCGCGACCGAGGCCAGCTTGCGCGCAAAGCCCTCCGCCGTGGGCCGGTCGCCCGCGGAGATGATCAGGCTCGCCAATCGCCCGAACGGCGGATAGCCGGTGCGCTCGCGCTGCTCGATCTCGCTTGCATAGAACGCCTCGCGGTCGTTGGCGACCAGCGCCTTCATCACGGGATGTTCGGGCTGATGGGTCTGCAGATAGCCGACGCCGCGGCCCTGGTCGCGGCCGGCGCGCCCGATCACCTGGTTGAGGAGCTGGAATGTGCGCTCGGCGGCGCGCGGATCGCCGTTGCCGAGGCCTAGATCTGCATCGACGACGCCGACCAGGTTGAGACGCGGAAAGTTGTGGCCTTTCGCCACAAGCTGCGTGCCGATGATGATGTCGACCCGGCCTTCCGCGATCTCGTTGAGCTCGGTGCGCATGGTCTCGATCGACGTGATGAGGTCGCTGGAGAGCACCATGGTGCGCGCGCGGGGAAAGAGCGCTGCGGCTTCTTCCTGCAGCCGCTCGACGCCGGGGCCGACCGCGACCAGCGATTCTTCCGCTGCGCAATGCGGACAGATGTTCGGGCGCGGCATCGAGAAGCCGCAATGATGGCAGACCAGGCGCTGGCGGAAGCGGTGATCGACCAGCCAAGCGTCGCAGATAGTGCAGGCAAAGCGGTGTCCGCAGGCGCGGCACAGCGTCAGCGGCGCATAGCCGCGGCGATTGAGGAACAATAACGCCTGCTCGCGCCGTTCCACCGCATAACGGATCTGCTCGGCGAGCCGCGGCGAGATAAAGCGGCCGCGCGGCGGCGGCTCGCGGCGCAGGTCGATGGCCTCGATATGCGGCATGTGCTGGCCACCGAAGCGCGAAGGCAGCGCGATGCGCTGATAGCGCCCCTTGCGCGCATTGACCTCGCTCTCAATCGACGGCGTGGCGGAGGCCAGCACGATCGGGATCTTTGCGATATGCGCGCGCACGACGGCCATATCTCGGGCATGGTAACGCGCCCCGTCGTCCTGCTTGTAGGCCTGGTCGTGCTCCTCATCGACGATGATGAACCCGAGATCGGCGTAGGGCAGGAATAGCGCCGAGCGCGCGCCGACCACGACCGCGGCCTCGCCGCCCGAGATCGCCGCCCAATTGCGGGCGCGGGTGCGCGGCGAGAGCTCGGAATGCCATTCCAGCGGACGCACGCCGAAGCGCTGCGCGAAGCGATCGAGGAACTGGCCGGTCAGCGCAATCTCAGGCATCAGGATCAGCGACTGCCGGCCGCGGCGGACATTTTCCGCGATCGCCTCGAAATAGACCTCGGTCTTGCCGGATCCAGTGACACCATCGAGCAGGGCCACATGAAAATTGCCGCTGGCCGCCAGCGTCCGCATCGCATCGGCGGCGGCACGCTGCTGGCGCGAGAATTCCGGCTGGGCGTAATCCGGATCGGGCGCCGGCGGCGCTGCCGGCGGCGGCAGCGGCTCGACCGTCAGCGTGCCCTCATCGACGAGGCCGTCGATCACGCCACCGCTCACGCCGGCTTCCCTCGCCGCTTCCGATTTGCCATGCAACAGGCGGTCGGAGAGCACTTCGATCACCCGCTGCCGCGCCAGCGTCATCCGCCGCGGCGGCTCACCGACCAGCCGCACGCCCAGACGCATCCGCTCGGGGCCGAGGTTTTCGCCCATGCGCAGCGTCATCCGCAGCACCATGCCGCGAGCGGACAGCGTGTAATTGGCAACCCAGTCGACGAGCGCGCGCAGCTCCGGTTTTAGCGGCGGCACATCGAGCTTTGCGCTGACCTCCTTCAGCCGGTTATGCAGCCGCGGATCCGGCTTTGCGTTTTCCGCCCACACCACCGCCATCACCTCGCGCGGACCGAGCGGCACCGCAACGACATCGCCGGCCTTGAGCTCCATGCCGCGCGGCACGCGATAGGAATAGGTCTGATCGAGCGCGACCGGGACCAGCACATCGACCATGGAGGTCGGATTGGCAGAGGAAGCGTGGCTGCGCGCGGTGTCCATTCAGGAGATCGTAAGTTCCGATTGCTGGTGAGGTTAGAGCCGCTGGCGCGAGTTAGCGAACGGTAAACGAAAGCGATGCGATATAATGGCTTAAACCATCGCCTCCAAGGCACGTCCATAAGATCAGGTTCATGGCCAAAGCGCTTCCCGCCGTTCCCTCGATCGAACTCGACTGCGCCGACGAAACGGTTACGCAAGAGATGGCGCACTGGCTATCCCATTTGCGCGCCGAGCGACGGCTGTCGCCGAAAACACTGGAGGCCTATGCCCGCGACGTCCGCCAATGCCTCGCCTTCCTCGCCGGGCACTGGGGCGCGCAGGTGACGCTGCAGGCTTTTGCGGCGCTGGAGGCCAGCGATGTCAGGGCGTTCATGGCGATGCGCCGCGCCGAGGATATCGCCGGGCGCTCGCTGATGCGCACCCTGGCGGGCCTGCGCTCGTTCGGCCGCTTCCTCGAACGCGAAGGTAAAGGCAAGGTCGGCGCGCTCTCCGCGATTCGCGCACCCAAGGTTGCAAAGAGCCTGCCGAAGCCGATCCGCGTGGAAGCGGCAAGACGCTTTGCCGATGCCGACGAGCGAGCCGGCGAAGCCCGGGAGACCTGGGTGCTGGTGCGCGACGCCGCCGTGATGGCGTCGCTCTATGGCTCTGGCCTGCGTATCTCCGAAGCGCTCGGCTTGAAACGTCGCGACGTACCGAAGCCCGGCGAAGGCGACGTGCTGGTCGTGACTGGCAAGGGCAACAAGACCCGCATGGTGCCGGTGCTGCAAAACGTGCTGCAGCTGATTGCCGACTACGCGGCGATCTGCCCGCATCCGCTGCCACCCACGGGCCCGATGTTCGTCGGCGCACGCGGCGGCCCCTTGAGCCCGCGCATCATCCAGCTTGCCATGGAGCGGCTGCGCGGCGCGCTCGGCCTTCCCGACAGCGCCACGCCTCATGCGCTGCGGCATTCGTTCGCAACCCATCTGCTCAGCCGCGGCGGCGATTTGCGCGCGATCCAGGAATTGCTCGGCCACGCTTCGCTTTCGACGACGCAAGTCTATACCGGCATCGACTCCGAGCGGTTGCTGGAGGTCTATCGCTCCGCGCATCCGCGGGGGTAATTTCGCTTCTTTGTTGACGTATTTCCTCATGCGGAGCGCGACACTGTGTTCATCCTGACACGTTCGCGTCACATCCGCTTGGCACTTGCGTAGGTGATGTCGTTTCGGCAACCGTGGCAGCGGGTCCTATCGGAGGGGAATCATGAGCGCACATGAGAGTATGGAGCATGCGGAGCACGCTGAGCATGCTTCCAGCGAGAACAAGAAGATCGCGCTGTTGATTGCCGTGATCGCGCTGTTCCTGGCGCTATCCGAAACGCTGGGCAAGGGGGCGCAGACCGAATCCATCAGCAAGAATGTCGAGGCCTCGAACCTGTGGGCATTCTTCCAGGCCAAAAGCATCCGCCGCACCGCGGTGCAGACCACCGCCGAGCAGACCAAGCTGAGCCTCGCCACCATCACTGACGACGCCGCCAGGGCGGCGGTGCAGAAGCAGATCGAGGACTGGCAGAAAACCGCGGCGCGCTATCGCTCCGAGCCCGAGACCGGCGAAGGCACCGAGCAGCTCGCCGAGCGCGCCAAGCATGCCGAGCACGAACGCGACGAGGCGACGGCAAAATACCATCACTTCGAGATCGCCTCCGCCGCCTTCCAGATCGCGATCGTGCTGGCATCGGCAACCATCATCACCGGCATCCTCGCGCTGGCCTGGATTTCAGGCCTGCTGACGCTGGCGGGCATCGTCATCACCGCGCTCGGCCTGTACTCGCCGCATCTGCTGCATTTGCATTGAGTCACTGATTGCCGGACTCTCCTTCACCTCTCCCGAAGGGAGAGGTCGCGCCGCAGGCGCGGGTGAGGGGTTACGGTCCCACGATAGAGCAAATCCCCTCACCCGAATTGCTGCGCAATTCGACCTCTCCCTATGGGAGAGGTGAAACCGAGCCCGTGGCTAGGGTTTGCGACGAGCAATCACCGCGCCTGCTGCACGCTTCTGCGGAAGCGCGCGATCAGCCGCAGCGTTCGCGCCGACCAGCCGCTGCCGTCGCCGCGCAGGATTTCGAGGATACGCCGCTTGATCGGATCGACCAGCGCGGCCGCCTTCGCGCGCATCCTCAGCACAAAATCATAAAGTGCTTCGAACCATCGCATTTCCAGCAGCTTCGGCCGGGTCACGTCGAAGATGAAAGCAGTGACGCCGACGCCGAGAAACTTCGCGAACAGGATGGTGCCAATCGCGCTCAGCCAATGTTCGTGGGCGAGCAGCCAAAGGCCGACGAGCTTCAGCGGAAACAGCGGGATCACAGGCACGATGAACACGATCAGCGTCATCGCCGGCGACAGCGAGTCGATCCGATCCGCAAGCCACTGCTTGAACGTGCGCAGCGGGATCATCGCCACCACACGCGCCACGATCGGCTCGAGGTGATCCCAAAGCCACGCCTCGATCAGGAAGATGATCGCGAGCAGGACCCAGAAAGGCTGAAGCAGGCGGCGCAGCATCTGTTGTCTCGACCCCGGCCAGAGTTTACGTTCGAGCATAATCCTTTACGGATCCTGCTCAGGCCGGGCGTCGATCACATATGGATGGCCCGCTTGCCGACCGCAAGCGCGGCTTCCTTGATCGCTTCGGAGCGGGTCGGATGGGCGTGGCAGGTGCGCGCCAGATCCTCGGCGGAACCACCGAATTCCATGAGAACCGCGGCTTCGTGGATCATTTCGCCGGCCTCGCGACCGATGATGTGCACGCCAAGCACCCGATCGGTCTTCGCATCCGCGAGAATCTTGACGAATCCTTCCGTGGTCTGGTTGACCTTGGAGCGGCCGTTGGCAGTGAATGGAAATTTACCGACGGTGTACGCAAGACCAGCCTGCTTGAGCTCTTCCTCGGTCTTGCCGACCGAAGACACTTCCGGCGTGGTATACACGACGGCTGGGATCACGTCGTAATTCACGTGGCCGGCCTGGCCCGCGATGATCTCCGCGACCGCCACGCCTTCATCTTCGGCCTTGTGCGCCAGCATCGGCCCGGCAACGACATCGCCGATTGCATAGATGCCTTTCACGGTGGTCGCGAAATGCGGGTCGATCTGGACGCGGCCGCGATTGTCGAGCGCGACACCTGCCTCCTTCAATCCGAGACCATCGGTGTACGGCACGCGGCCGATCGAGACCAGCACCACGTCGGCTTCAATCGTCTCCGAGGCCCCGCCCGCGGCAGGCTCAACCTTGGCCAGCAGCGTCTTGCCCGTGGTATCCACGGCGGTCACTTTGGTGCCGAGCTTGAACGCAAAGCCCTGCTTTTCGAGGATGCGCTGGAATTGCTTGGCGATCTCGCCGTCCATGCCGGGCAGGATGCGGTCGAGGAATTCGACCACCATCACCTCTGCGCCGAGGCGCTTCCACACCGAGCCGAGTTCGAGTCCGATCACGCCTGCACCGATGATAAAAAGTCTTTCCGGCACCTTCTCCAGCGACAGCGCGCCGGTTGACGACACGATGCGCCTCTCATCGATTTCGATGCCCTTCAGCGGCGCGATATCGGAGCCGGTCGCAATGACGATGTTCTTGGTCTCGACGGTCTGCGCCTTGCCATCGGCCGAAACCTCGACCTTACCCGCGCCAAGGATCTTGCCAGTGCCCTTCAGCACGTCGATCTTGTTCTTCTTCATCAGGAAGTCGACGCCCCTGACATTGCCGTCGATGCCCTGCTGCTTGAAGTTCATCATCGAGGGCAGATCGAGCTTCGGCGCCGATACGCTGACCCCCATCTTGGCGAAGGAATGCGCGGCTTCCTCGAACATCTCCGACGCATGCAACAGCGCCTTCGACGGCATGCAGCCGACGTTGAGACAGGTGCCGCCGAGTGTCGGGTCCTTCTCGACGACCGCGACCCTCATGCCGAGTTGCGCCGCGCGCACCGCGCAGACATATCCACCGGGCCCGGTGCCGATGACGATGAGATCATAAGAGGCCATGTTGAAAAGTCCTGTAGCTGAAGTTCGTGACAGGTATTAGCGGCCGCCCGAGACATCAAGGATGGCGCTTGTCACGTATGAAGCATCGTCCGACATCAGCCAGACGATGGCGTTGGCGATTTCCTCCGAGGTGCCGACGCGTTTCATCGGTACCATGTGGGCGAGGCGATGGGCGCGATCGGGCTCGCCGCCAGAGGCGTGAATGTCGGTGTCGATCAGGCCCGGCCTAATCGCGGCGACACGACTGCCCTCGGCTGCGACTTCATGGCCGAGGCCGATGGTGAAGGAATCCACCGCGCCTTTCGACGCGGCATAATCGACATAGGTGTTGGGCGAGCCGAGCTTGGCGGCGACCGACGACAGGTTGACGATGACGCCACCCTTGCCGCCGTTACGCGTCGACATCCGCCTCACCGCCTCGCGCGCGCACAGGATGCTGCCGGTGACGTTGACCGCCATCATGCGCTGGATGCGCTCGGCCGACATGTCCTCGACTCGTATCGAGGGTCCGACGATGCCGGCATTATTGACCAGTGCGCCAAGCGTGCCGAACTCATCCGCCGCCTTGAACAGCGCGAGGATATCGGCCTCGCTGCCGACGTCGCATTTCACCGCGATCGACTTGCCGTTGCTGGCTTCGATGTTGGCCAGGACTTCATCGGCCGCCGCCACATTGTTGGCATAGCCCACGACGACCTTGAAGCCGCGCGCCGCCGCAGCGATGGCGGTGGCGCGGCCGATGCCGCGGCTACCGCCGGTGATGACAACGACCTTATCCGTCACATCCGCCCCCTAAACGTTCACGCAACACGGTTTCGGCGGCCGAACAAGTTCAGCCGCCGCGCGAAAGCAAGCTTCAGAGATCCAGCACCAGCCGCGCCGGGTCTTCCAGGCTCTCCTTGACGCGCACCAGGAAGGTCACCGCTTCCTTGCCGTCGATCACGCGATGATCGTAGGACAGCGCCAGGTACATCATCGGGCGGATCTCGACCTTGCCGCCGACCACGACCGGACGCTCCTGGATCTTATGCATGCCGAGGATGCCGGACTGCGGCGCGTTCAGGATCGGCGTCGACATCAGCGAGCCATAGATGCCGCCATTGGTGATGGTGAAGGTGCCGCCCTGCATCTCCTCGATCTTGAGCTGGCCGTCGCGGGCCCTGCGGCCGTAGTCGGCGATCGACTTTTCTATCTCCGCGATCGATTTATAGTCGCAATCGCGCACCACGGGCACGACCAGGCCCTTGTCGGTGCCGACGGCGATGCCGACGTGATAATAGTTCTTGTAGATCAGGTCGGTGCCGTCGATCTCGGCGTTTGCCGCCGGGATCTCCTTCAAGGCCTGCACACAGGCCTTGGTGAAGAAGCCCATGAAGCCGAGCTTGATGCTGTGCTTCTTCTCGAACACGTCCTTGTACTGGGCACGCAGCGCCATGATGTGGCTCATGTCGACCTCATTGAAGGTCGTCAGCATCGCCGCCGTGTTCTGCACGTCCTTCAGCCGCCGCGCGATGGTCTGGCGCAGCCGCGTCATCTTCACGCGCTCTTCGCGCGCAGCATCATCCGCCGGCGACGGCGCACGCACCTGCACGGAAGCCGCCGGCTGATTGACCGGCGTCGGCGCGGAAGCCGCCCGCTCGATCGCCGCCAGCATGTCGCCCTTGGTCACGCGGCCATCCTTGCCGGAGCCCGGCACGGTCGAGGCATCGATCCCGCTCTCAGCCGAGAGCCTTCGCACTGACGGCGCCGCCGGTGCATCCGCAGGCGTTGCCTTTGGCGCTGATGGCGCAGGCGCCGGCGCGGCAGTGGCCGAGGGAGGCGGCGGCGGTGCAGCCGCGGGTTTGGCCGGCGCCGGTGCAGCGGCCGGCTTGGCGGCAGCCCCTGCGGCGCCATCGTTGATCTGGCCGAGCAGCGCGCCGACCGCGACGGTCTCGCCGTCCTTGGCGATGATCTCGCCCAGCGTGCCGGCGGAAGGCGCCGGCACCTCAATCGTGACCTTGTCGGTCTCGAGTTCGACCAAGGGTTCATCGACGGCAACGGCATCGCCGGCCTTCTTGAACCAGCGGCCGATGGTGGCCTCGGTCACGGATTCGCCTAGCGTCGGAACGCGGATTTCAGTCATGGTCTCGTTTCCTTAAAACAACCTGTACGGTCATAAATTCTGGCTGTCATGCTCCGCCCTGTGCGCAGTGACGCACTGGGGCGGGGAATCCAATAACCCGTGGCGGCGGCAATCAGGACCGGCGGCGCGAACTGCTGGACGCCCCGCCCCAGTGCGCGATTGCGCACAAGGCGGGGCATGACGGATTGAATGTTAGTTCAACGCCTCGTCCAGCAGCGCCTTGAGCTGCGCGAGATGCTTCGACATCAACCCGGTGGCGGTCGCCGCGGCCGCTGCGCGGCCCGCGTAGCGTGGGCGCCGGTTCGGCGCGTTGATCTGGTTCAGCACCCATTCGAGATAAGGCTCGATGAAATGCCAGGCGCCCATATTGCGCGGCTCTTCCTGGCACCACACCACCTCGGCACCCTTGAAGCGGCCGAGCTCCTGCACCAGCGCCTTCAGCGGCACCGGGTAGAGCTGCTCGATGCGCAGCAGATAAATGTCGTCGATGCCACGCTTCTCGCGCTCTTCGTAGAGGTCGTAATAGACCTTGCCCGAGCACAGGATGACGCGGCGGATCCTGGCGTCCGGCTGCAGCTTGATCTTCTCGTCAGCCTGCATTTGGGCGTCATCGTAGAGGATGCGGTGGAAGGTCGTACCCTTGGCGAGCTCCTCGAGCCGCGAGACGGCGCGCTTGTGCCGCAGCAGCGACTTCGGCGTCATCATGATCAACGGCTTGCGGATCTCGCGGTGCAGCTGCCGCCGCAGCACGTGGAAATAGTTGGCTGGCGTGGTCGGATAGACCACCTGCATATTGTCCTCGGCGCACATCTGCAGGTACCGCTCAAGCCGTGCCGAGGAGTGTTCCGGCCCTTGGCCTTCATAGCCATGCGGCAGCAGGCAGACGAGGCCGGACATGCGCAGCCATTTGCGCTCACCCGACGAGATGAACTGGTCGAACACCACCTGGGCGCCGTTGGCGAAGTCGCCGAACTGCGCTTCCCAGATCGCCAGTGCATTCGGCTCCGCGAGCGAATAGCCGTATTCGAAGCCGAGCACCGCTTCTTCCGACAACAGCGAGTTGATGACCTCGTAATGGCCCTGGTCGCCGCCGAGATGATTGAACGGCGTGTAGCGGCTCTCGTCCTCCTGATCGATCAGCACTGAGTGGCGCTGCGAGAAGGTGCCGCGCTCCGAATCCTGGCCGGACAGGCGGACGTGATGGCCTTCCTCCAACAGCGAGCAGAACGCCAGCGCCTCGCCGGTCGCCCAGTCGATGCCGGCACCGCTGTCGATTGCCTTCGCACGGTTATCGAGGAAGCGCTGGATGGTGCGGTGGACGCGGAAACCATCCGGCACCTTGGTGATCTTGCGGCCGATGTCCTTGAGCACGGCGACATCGACGCCGGTGACGCCGCGGCGCGCGTCCTCTTCCTGGTCGGCGAACTTGAAGCCGGCCCATTTGCCGTCGAGCCAGTCGGCCTTGTTCGGCTTGTAACTGGCGCCGGCCTCGAACTCGGCATCGAGCCGGGCGCGCCAGTCAGCCTTGGCCTTCTCGACCTCGCCCTCGGTGACGACCCCCTCGGCGATCAGCCGCCTGGCATAGATCTCCAGCGTGGACGGATGCGAAGCGATCTTCTTGTACATCACCGGCTGGGTGAAAGCCGGCTCGTCGCCCTCATTGTGGCCATGCCTGCGGTAGCAGAACATGTCGATGACCACCGGCTTGTGGAATTTCTGCCGGAACTCGATCGCGACCTTGGCCGCGAACACCACCGCTTCCGGATCGTCGCCATTCACATGGAAGATCGGCGCGTCGATCATCTTCGCCACGTCGGACGGATAGGGCGAGGAGCGCGAGTAGCGCGGATAGGTGGTGAAGCCGATCTGGTTGTTGACGATGAAGTGCAGCGAGCCGCCGGTGCGATAACCCTTCAGGTCGGACAGGCTGAAACATTCCGCCACCACACCCTGGCCGGCGAACGCCGCATCGCCATGCATCAGGAGCGGCAGCACCGAAATGCGCATGTCAGGCGGATCGCCATGCTGGTCCTGCTTGGCGCGCACCTTGCCGAGCACGACGGGGTCGACGATCTCGAGATGCGAGGGGTTTGCAGTCAGCGACAGATGAATGCTGTTGCCGTCGAACTCGCGGTCGGACGACGCGCCCAAGTGATACTTGACGTCGCCGGAGCCTTCGACCGCGTCCGGATTGGCCGAGCCGCCCTTGAATTCGTGGAACAGCGCGCGGTGCGGCTTGGCCATCACCTGGGTCAGCACGTTGAGGCGGCCGCGATGCGGCATGCCGACCACGATCTCCTTCACGCCGAGATTGCCGCCGCGCTTGATGATCTGCTCGAGCGCCGGGATCAGCGATTCGCCGCCGTCGAGGCCGAAACGCTTGGTGCCGGTGAACTTGACGTCGCAGAATTTCTCGAAGCCCTCGGTTTCGATCAGCTTGTTGAGGATGGCGCGGCGGCCCTCGCGGGTGAAGCTGATCTCCTTGTCCGGGCCTTCGATGCGCTCCTGGATCCACGCCTTCTGCGCGGCATTGGAGATGTGCATGAACTCGACGCCAAGCGTCTGGCAGTAGGTGCGCTCGCAGATCGCGACGATTTCGCGCAGCGTGCCGTATTCGAGCCCGAGTACATGGTCGAGGAAGATCTTGCGGTCGAAATCGGCTTCCGTGAACCCGTAGGTGCGCGGATCGAGTTCTTCGCGGTCGCGCGGGGCCTCGATGCCGAGCGGGTCGAGCTTGGCGTGGAAATGGCCACGCATGCGGTAAGCGCGGATCAGCATCAGCGCACGGACCGAATCGCGCGTCGCCTGGTTGACGTCAGCAGCCGAGAGCTCAGCACCCTTGGCCCGCGCCTTGGCGGCGATCTTGCTGCTGACGGCCCTCTCGACCTGCGCCCAGTTGCCGTCCAGCGCCGAGGTCAGGTCGTCGCGCGGCGTCACCGGCCAGTTTGGGCGGCTCCAGGATGGCCCGTTGGCGTTCTTCTGGACGTCTGCGGGGGTGTCCTTCAGGCTCTTGAAGAATTCCTGCCAATCGGTGTCGACCGATGCCGGGTCCTGCTCGTAGCGGGCGTAGAGGTCGTCGATGTAGGTGGCGTTGGTACCTTGCAAAAAGGAGGAGAGAGCAAAAGCGGCGTTCGCATCCTGGCGAGACATGATAGCGTCCTGGTGATTTCGGTTCGCGCGCAAGTCATGGCGCAAGCAGCCGGCCCGGAAGGCCGGCCGACTGAGATAGGATGGTTTACCCTATTTAATCCTAAACTTCGCGCCGAAAAGAACCAAGGACCGAATCAAGATTTCAATTTTTCGGCAAGGGTATGTCCGAGCCGTGCAGGCGACGGAGAAACAGTAATTCCCGCCGATTCCATGGCCGCGGTCTTGGAACCGGCATCGCCCTTGCCGCCGGAGATGATCGCGCCCGCATGGCCCATCCGGCGGCCGGGAGGAGCTGTGACGCCGGCGATAAAACCGACCATCGGCTTCTTGCGGCCCCGCTTGGCCTCGTCCTTGATGAACTGGGCAGCGTCCTCCTCTGCCGAGCCGCCGATCTCGCCGATCATGATGATCGACTTGGTCGCCTCGTCCTTGAGGAACATTTCCAGTACATCGATGAACTCGGTACCCTTGACCGGGTCGCCTCCGATGCCGACCGCGGTGGTCTGGCCGAGCCCCTCCTGCGAAGTCTGGAACACGGCCTCATAGGTCAACGTGCCCGAGCGCGAAACGATCCCGACGCTGCCAGGCCGGAAGATGTTGGCCGGCATGATGCCGATCTTGCATTCGCCGGCGGTCATGACGCCCGGGCAATTCGGCCCGATCAACCGCGACTTCGATCCCGACAGCGAGCGCTTGACGCGCACCATGTCCAGCACCGGGATGCCTTCGGTGATGCAGACGATCAGCGGGATCTCCGCATCGATCGCCTCGCAGATCGCGTCCGCCGCACCCGGCGGCGGCACATAGATCACCGACGCATCGGCGCCGGTCTTCTCCCGCGCCTCGCGCACCGTGTCGAACACCGGCAGGCCGAGATGGGTCGAGCCGCCTTTGCCGGGCGAGGTGCCGCCGACCATCTTGGTCCCGTAGGCGATCGCCGCTTCCGAATGGAAGGTGCCGTTCTTGCCGGTGAAACCCTGGCAGATGACCTTGGTGTTCTTGTCGATCAGGATGGACATGTCTTCAGATGCTTTCGCGAAACGCCGGTGACAGGTTTACTTGTTTGAGCATGATTCTCTCGGAAAACCGGCACCCCGCTTTTCCGGTTCATGCTCAGTGGACACGCCGATACACGCCGGTGAGCACGTCGGCCCATCCTTCCGCGTCGGGCGAGAACTGGATTTTCATGGTGTAGCTGTTGTCGTCGACGACTTCGTAGACGTGGCGCGCATTGCCGCGCAGCGAGCCGCGCACGAGCGTCAGCGTCTTGCCGACCCAGCTGCCGGAGGCCGGCGATGGCGGGTAGTAGCCGAGCGAATCGTGCCAGAACAATTTGTAGAGCCGGTCGTCGCGGTCGTAGGTGAACAAGGCATGGGTCGCGAATATCTCCTGGCCGTCGCGCGTCTGGCGGCTGTCCTGGATCAGATAGAGGCCGTTGAGATCGATGCGCGCCACCACATGCGAGGTGGCAGGACCGCCAGCGATCCAGCGCGAGGGATAGACCACCTCCTCGCCGGCCCATTCACCCGCGAATACCCCGAGCTTCTTGTGCTCCGGAAGCGGTGATGGTGCGGCAAGATGGTCCTGGGCCATTGCTAGCCTCCCTTGACGGCATTCACGATTTTCTGCGCGGCGTCATCGAGATTATCAGCAGGCACGACATTGAGACCGCTGTTGTTGATGATCTTCTTGCCCTGCTCGACATTGGTGCCTTCGAGCCGCACCACCAGCGGCACCTTGAGGCCGACCTGCTTGACTGCAGCGACGACACCCTCGGCGATCACATCGCACTTCATGATGCCGCCGAAGATGTTGACGAGGATGCCTTTCACGTTGGGATCCGCGGTAATGATCTTGAACGCCGCGGCCACCTTATCAACGCTGGCGCCGCCGCCGACATCGAGGAAGTTCGCGGGCTCCATGCCGTAGAGCTTGATGATGTCCATGGTCGCCATGGCAAGGCCGGCGCCATTGACCATGCAGCCGATGGTGCCGTCGAGCGCGACATAGTTGAGGTCGTATTTCGATGCCTCGATCTCCTTGGCATCTTCCTCGGTCTCGTCGCGCAGCGCCGCCACCTCGGCATGGCGGAACAAGGCATTGTCGTCGAACGCCACCTTGGCATCGAGCACGCGGAGCTGTCCCTGCCTGGTGACGACAAGCGGATTGATCTCCAGCATCGCCATGTCCTTGGCGGTGAACGCCGTATAAAGCTGGCTCACGAGCTTCTCGGCCTGCTTGGCGAGGTCGCCGGAAAGATTGAGCGCCTTCGCGACGGTGCGGCCGTGATGCGGCATGATGCCGGTGGCCGGATCGACCGAGAAGGTGACGATCTTTTCCGGCGTAGAGTGCGCGACGTCCTCGATGTTGACGCCGCCTTCGGTCGAGACCACGAACGAGACTTCGCTAGTTTCGCGATTGACCAGCACCGAAAGATAAAACTCCTTGTCGATGTCGGAGCCTTCCTCGATGTAGAGGCGGTTGACCTGCTTGCCATGCGGGCCGGTCTGCAGCGTCACCAACGTCGCGCCGAGCATCTGCTTGGCGAAAGCGGCGACTTCAGCCACCGACTTGGCGATCCGCACGCCGCCCTTGTCGCCGGCGGAAGCCTCCTTGAACTTGCCCTTGCCGCGGCCACCAGCGTGAATCTGGCTTTTCACCACCCAGATCGGGCCGGGGAGCGTCTTGGCTGCCACCTCGGCATCCTCAGGCTTCAGCACGGGCACGCCGCGCGAGATCGGCACGCCGAATTCGTGCAGCAGCGCCTTGGCCTGATATTCGTGGATATTCATCGGGACGCTCCCCAAACCCTCTACAACGGCGAGTTCTACAGTTCACCTTGGTAGTTGGCATACCACATACCAATAGAACCGCAACCAAGAAGCGCTTTCGGCCCCGTTTGGGGCCGAAAACTAAACGAAATCAATGACCGAGCAGATCGGGCGCGATCTTCTTGCAGGCGTCAATCAGACCCTGCACCGCGCCGACCGACTTGTCGAAGGCCTCGCGGTCCTTGCCGGCCAGCTCGATTTCGACCACGCGTTCGACTCCCTTGGAACCGATCACCACGGGCACGCCGACATACATGTCCTTCACGCCATATTCGCCATTGAGATAGGCGGCGCAGGGCAGCACGCGCTTCTTGTCCTTCAGATAGCTCTCGGCCATCGCGATCGCGGATGCCGCCGGCGCGTAGAAGGCGGAACCGGTCTTGAGGAGGTTGACGATCTCGGCGCCGCCATTGCGGGTGCGGTCGACGATCTCGTCGATGCGCGCCTGTGAGGTCCAGCCCATCTTGACCAGATCGGGCAGCGGGATGCCGGCAACGGTGGAGTAGCGCACCAGCGGCACCATGGTGTCGCCATGGCCGCCAAGCACGAAGGCGGTGACATCCTCAACACTGACGTTGAACTCATCGGCGAGGAAATAGCGGAAGCGCGCGGAGTCGAGCACGCCGGCCATGCCGACAACTTTCTTGCTCGGCATGCCGGAGGCCTTCTGCAGCGCCCAGACCATCGCGTCGAGCGGATTGGTGATGCAGATGACGAAGGCATCGGGGGCATACTTCTTGATGCCGGCGCCGACCTGCTCCATCACTTTCAGATTGATGCTCAGGAGATCATCGCGGCTCATGCCGGGCTTGCGCGGCACGCCGGCAGTGACGATGCAGACCTTGGCGCCGTCGAGCGCCTCGTAGGAATTGGCGCCAATCAGGCTGGAATCGAAACCGTCGACCGGCGAGGACTGCGCAATATCAAGCGCCTTGCCCTGCGGCACGCCCTCGGCGATGTCGAACAGCACGACGTCACCCAGCTCTTTCAAGCCGACCAGGTGAGCCAGTGTTCCGCCGATCTGGCCGGAGCCAATCAAAGCAATCTTGTCGCGCGCCATGGGAAATCTGTCCTTTGAGCACAAAGAGGAGGATGGATAGCAGACTGGATCGCTGGTTATCCCTTTCGAATGATCGGTTCAAGTCGCGGCCATGCCCAATTGTCGGGCCGGCTCCGCATCCCGATCACAGGCATACCAGCTGCCGTCGGCCTGGAGCATTTCAGGTTTCAACCAGCCCCGTGCTCGAGCCGCTGGCCGTGGAATCCTTTCGCTTCCCGTGCGGGAGCGCCAGATAGGAGGCCGAACTCATTTCGATCAGTCGCGAGGACGTGCGCTTGAACTCGTCGGCCTCGACGCCCTCGGTCGCAAGGTAAAGCGACACCGGGTTCGCTTCGGCGGACGCCATCAGCTTCACGGCATTGTCATAGAGCGTATCAATCAGAGAGATGAAGCGCTTCGCGGCGTTCCGATCGGCCAGATCCATGACCGGAATCCGATCAATCAGAATGGTGTGATAGTCGTGCGCGAGCCGCAGATAATCAGAGGCGGCCAGCGGCTGTTCGCAAATCTCGGCAAAGCTGAAACGCGCAACACCATGCGACGAGCAGGGCACGCGCAGGATGCGTCCCTTGATCGGAATATCGCGCGGCTTGCAGGGCGCTTTGCCGGTCATCCTGGCCCAGGCCGTATTCAGCGCAGCCTCCGCCTCCTCATCGACCGGCACCAGCCACATCTTCCCACCGGCAAGTTTTTCCAGGCGGAAATCGGTGCGCGCATCGAGCCGCAGCACGTCCATGTGCTCGGAGATCTGCGCGATGAAGGGCAGGAACAGCGCGCGGTTGAGGCCGCCCTTGTAGAGATCTTCCGGCGCGACGTTGGAAGTTGCAACTACGACGGTGCCGAGCTCGAACAGTTTCGCGAACAGCCGCCCCAGGATCATCGCGTCCGCAATGTCGGTGACGTGGAATTCGTCGAAGCAGAGCAGCCAAGCCTCATCGAATATCGCCTGCGCGGTGAGCGCGATCACGTCGATATCGGCGATCTCGCCGCGCGCGATCTGCTGCCGGTAGCCGTAGATTCGCTCATGCGCGTCCGCCATGAACTCATGAAAATGGGCGCGGCGCTTGTGCTCGATCGGACACTGCTGGAAGAACAGGTCCATCAGCATGGTCTTGCCGCGGCCGACCTCGCCATGCACGTACAGCCCGTGCGGCGGCCCGTTCTTGTCGCCGCCAAACAACCGTCCAAGCAGGCCCTGTTTGCGCGAGGGCTTGTAGCTTGCAAGGCGGTCCTCGAGCGCGCCGAAGGCGTCGGCGACACGGGCCTGTTCGGGATCGGCCTCGATCGCCCCGGAGTCAACGAGAGCCTGATAATGCGCGCGGAAGGAACTCGGCGAGGTGGACAGCATGCCTCCTTACGGCCCTATGGGACGAAAAATTGCAAGCCGTGAATGGGGCCGGGGCTATGACAAATTCTAACGGCGGTCATGCCCCGGTGGTTGGCCCGGGACATTCTCACGTCGTCATTCGCGTCCTGACCGGAAGCGGGAGGCGGTCACGCGCTCAGCGTGTAGGAATCCTCGATCACATAGGGCCCACCGCCAGTGGAGGCGCGTGAGGAGAACAGCACGAAGCGCGAAGCCAGGAAGGTGCGGCTGGGGAAGTAGCCGCGCACCGAGAGATAGTCGGCGACGTCCTGACTGGAGGCGTCATGCAGCCGCGCCAGCGTGACATGCGGCGTGAATTTGCGCCCTTCCGGATCGAGCCCGATCCGCTGCATCAACCGCTCGTGCTCGGCCTGCAGGTCGATCAGCGGCCTGCTCGGCTCGACGGAGGCAACGACCGCACGCGGCTTGCGTCCGCCGAAACTCGACAGCCCCTGCAGCTTGACCTCGAACGGCTTGCGGTTGATCCGCAGCAGCATCGACGCGATCTCGTTGGCCGAGATGCCGTCGATATCGCCGATGAAGCGCAAGGTGACGTGGTAATTTTCGGGATCGATCCAGCGTGCGCCGGGAAGGCCGCCACGCAAGTCGGAAAGGGTCTGGCCGATCTCGGCCGGGATTTCCAGTCCAGTGAACAGACGCGGCATCGCAAAAATCCTCGATGCGGTAGCTTGAGCTCGAAGAGCCCTCGCTGAGAGCAGACCCGGCAGCGAATCACCGGTGATTATTTCTAGCCGACTTATATGACTCTGCGAAGCATGCGACATTAACAGCTCGTAAACCTACGGAGAACCCGCAAGCCAGACTTGTCCGCTGCTCGTTTTTCAACTCCGCTGCCCGGAGATCGCGCCGACAAATGCCTCCACCGTGGGCAGAATGTTTTTTACGATGATGTCGATGCCGTCGGATGTCGGATGCATGCCGTCGGCCTGGTTGAGCTTGGCGTCCGCCGCGACGCCTTCAAGAAAGAACGGGTAGAGCGGCACGCCGAAAGATTTCGAAAGCTCCGGATAAATAGCATTGAAGCGCGCCGCGTAGTCGCTGCCGTAGTTGGGCGGCGCAACCATGCCACAGATGAGCACCGCGATTCCGCGCGCCTTCAGCCGCGACAGAATGTCGGAGAGCGCGGCACGGGTCACCGCGGGATCGGTGCCGCGCAGCGCGTCGTTGGCGCCGAGTTCGAGGATGACGGCCTCGGTTCCCTCGGGCACCGACCAGTCGAGCCGCTCGCGGCCGCCAGAGGCGGTGTCGCCGGACACCCCGGCATTGGTCATATCGACCTTTATCCCCTTGATCTCCAAAGCTTTTTGCAGCTTCGCGGGGAACGCGGCATTGGCTGGAAGACCAAGCCCGGCGCTCAAGGAATCGCCCAGCACCACCATCTTGACCGGTTTGGCCGCCCCTCCCGTCTGTCCCTCTGCATACGCCGCGCCCGCCGTCATCAAGGCCACAATCAACACAAGTATGTGCACGAACATCGCAATCCGGCCCTCGACCCGCGCGGCGGAAGTGCCATATGACCGAGCCATGGACAGTCTCATCGAACCCTCATCGCTTTCCGGCGTCGCGCCGGACACCATTTCTATTTCCAATGTCAATCTCTCGCTCGGCAGCGGTGCGGCCCGCGTTCATATCCTGAAAGATATCAGCCTTCGTGTGGCATCGGGTGAGGCGATCGGACTGATCGGCCCGTCAGGCTCGGGCAAGTCGACGCTGTTGATGGTAATGGCTGGATTGGAACGCCCTGACAGCGGCGAGGTGGTGGTCAACGGCACGCCCTTCAATACACTGGATGAGGACGCGCTGGCGCGTTTCCGCGGCCGCCAGGTCGGCATCGTCTTTCAGTCGTTCCATCTGATCCCCACCATGACCGCGCTGGAAAATGTCGCCGTGCCGCTTGAACTCGCCGGCAATACCGATGCCGCCGAACGCGCCGCCGCGGAACTGGCATCGGTCGGACTCGGGCACCGGCTGCACCACTATCCGACGCAGCTCTCCGGCGGCGAGCAGCAGCGCGTGGCGCTGGCGCGTGCACTGGCGCCCGATCCAGCGATCCTGGTCGCCGATGAGCCCACCGGAAATCTTGATGAGACGACCGGAAAGCAGATCATCGATCTCTTGTTCACCAAGCATGCCGAGCGCGGCATGACGCTGGTGCTGGTCACCCACGACTCTTCGCTGGCGCAGCGCTGCGACCGCGTGGTGCGGCTACGCTCCGGACGGATCGACGGACAGTCCGCAACATGAGCATTGCCGTCGAGACCGCTACGACAAGCCGCGCACCGTCGCTTGCGCTCCGCTACGCGCTGCGCGAGTTGCGCGGCGGCCTGCGCGGCTTCTATGTCTTCATCGCCTGCATCGCGCTCGGCGTGATGGCCATCGCCGGTGTCGGCTCGGTGGCGGCAAGCCTGAGCGAAGGGCTCACGCGCGAGGGCCGGACGCTGCTCGGCGGCGACGTCAGCTTTTACTTGATGCAGCGCGAGGCCAAGCCAGCCGAAATCGCGTTCCTGCGCACGCATGGCGACGTCTCGGTCGCGGCAACGCTGCGCGCAATGGCGCGCAATGGCGCGGGCACGCTGGCTCTGGTCGAGATCAAGGCCGTCGACGGATCTTATCCTTTGCTCGGCCAACTAACGCTCAATCCGAAGATGCCGGTCCCCGACCTCCTCGCCGAGCGTGACGGCGTGTTCGGCGCTGGCGTCGATTCGACCTTGCTGGCGCGGCTTGACCTGAAGCTCGGTGACCACGTCGCCATTGGCGGTGCCACGTTCCAGATTCGCAGCATGATCGAAGCCGAGCCGGACAAGCTCGTTGGCGGCGTCGGCCTTGGACCCCGCTTTCTCGTCAACGAGGCGGGCTTGCGTGCAACCGGGTTGCTGCAGCCCGGCAGCCTGGTGCGCTGGATCTACCGTGTGAAGCTGCCGGCCAATGCCAATGACGACCGCGCGACCGCCACCTTCATCGATAGCGCGCGCGATGCGCTGCCCGAAGCCGGCTGGGAGATCCGCAGCCGCGACAACGCCTCGCCACAGCTCGAACGCAACATCAACCGCTTCACCCAGTTCCTGACTCTGGTCGGTCTCGCCGCGCTCCTGGTCGGCGGCGTCGGCGTCGCCAACGCCGTCAAAAGTCACATCGATCGCCGGCGCGACGTTATTGCTTCCTTCAAGGCGCTCGGCGCCACAGGCCGCGACGTCTTCGCGATCTATCTGACCCAGGTGATCGTGCTCGCCACCATCGGCTCGGTGATCGGGCTTGTGCTCGGCGCGGCGCTGCCGTTCGTCATTGTCGGCGTATTCGGCAAGCTGCTGCCGCTGCCCGTGGTCCCGGCACTGCATCCCGATGAACTTGCACTGTCGTTCGTCTACGGTCTGTTGACCGCGCTGGCGTTCGGGCTGTGGCCGCTCGGCCGGGTGCACGACGTGCCAGTGGCGGCGCTGTTCCGCGACGCGGTAGCGAGTGAATGGCACTGGCCGCGCTGGAGCTATGTGGCGCTGATGGCAGCGGTGATCGCGCTGCTGATCGCGGTTGCGATCGGACTTTCCTACGACAAGCGCGTCGCCGCCGTGTTCGTCGCCTCCTCCATCGCAGTCTTCGTGCTGCTCCGCTTGATCGCTGCCGGCCTGATGGCGCTGGCGCGGCGTCTGCCGCGCAGCCGCGTCACCATGGTGCGGCTGGCCGTTGCCAACATCCACCGTCCCGGCGCGCTAACGCCATCAGTTGTGCTCTCGCTTGGCCTAGGGCTCGCGGTGCTCGTCACCATTACACAGATCGATGGCAATCTGCGCCGGCAGTTCCTGGCCGCCTTGCCCGATCGCGCACCGTCGTTCTTTTTCATTGATATTCCCTCCACCGAGGCCGACCGGTTCAGCGCCTTCCTCAAGCAGACCACGCCGGACGGCACGGTCGAAGATGTCCCGATGCTGCGTGGGCGCATCGTTGCCGCCCGCGGCGTCAAGGCGGACGAGCTGAAGCCATCGCTCGACGCCGAATGGGTGCTGCAGAGCGACCGCGGCCTGACCTACACCGGCGAGGTTCCCAAAGGCTCGAAGATTGTCGAGGGCGAATGGTGGGGTGCCGACTATCATGGCCCGCCGCTGGTCTCGATGGAGAAGAAGATCGCCGACGGACTGCGGCTCAAAATCGGCGACGAAATCGTCGTCAACGTGCTCGGCCGCGACATTTCGGCGAAGATCGCCAACCTCCGCAACATCGACTGGCAGGGACTTGGCATCAATTTCGTGCTGGTGTTTTCGCCGAACGCCTTCAAGGGCGCCCCGCACAGCCATGTGGCGACCTTGACCGAGGCGCATCCGTCTCCTTCCGACGATGCCCGCATCATCAAGCAGGTCGCCGACGCTTTTCCGATGGTGACGAGCGTTCGGGTCCGCGAGGCGCTGGAGACCATCGGCAGCGTTGTCACCAATCTCGTGCTGGCGATCCGCGGCGCCAGCGCGGTGACGCTGATCTCGGCCATCCTCGTGCTGGGCGGCGCGCTCGCCGCCGGCCATCGCCACCGCGTCTATGACGCCGTGATCCTGAAGACGCTCGGCGCCACCCGCGCCCGCCTGCTGGGTGCCTATGCGCTCGAATACCTGATGATCGGCTTTGCCACCGCGCTATTCGGCGTGTTCGCCGGCTCGATCGCCGCCTGGCTGATCGTCACCCGCCTGATGACGCTGAGCTTCGTCTGGCAGGCCGGCAGCGCCGCGGCGGTCGTGGTCGCGGCACTGATCGTCACGATCGGGCTGGGGCTCGCCGGCACGCTGCTCGCCTTGAACCGGAAGCCTGCCGCAGTGTTGCGGAATTTGTGACAATTTGAAGCGGGGAACGAGGAGCGTTAATGCCGGTTTTGCCTCGAAACGAGGCCCAGAGCGACATTCAGCCGCGCGTGGAAGCTTGCGGCGGTTGTGTTAGTTTCCCACATACAGCTTGGGTCGGATGGACGGTTTGATGACACGGATTTTAATGTCCGCAGGCCGCGCCATCTGAGATAGATTTACAGCCGGCGCCGCAAATCCCTTGCGACCGGAACAACCACGGGAATTCGACAATGTCGGACCTAGACCGTAACTATGCTTCTCCCTTCGGCCGGGCCGCCGGTCGCATTGACACTGCGACGGTCGACGCCGGTCTGCGCGCCTACATGCTGCGCATCTACAACTACATGACCATCGGCCTCGCGATCACGGGCCTCGCCGCGCTCGGCGTCTATATGGCGGCGGTGACGGGGGATCCGTCCGCAGCCGTCGCGAAGTTCGGCAGCGCCTATCTGACGCAGTTCGGTTATGCGATGTTCGTCAGCCCGCTGAAGTGGCTGTTCATCCTGGCGCCGCTGGCGATGGTGTTCGTGATCTCGGCCGGCATCAACCGGCTGCAGCCCGCGACCGCCCAGCTCCTGTTCTGGGTGTTCTCGGCGCTGATGGGCCTGTCGCTGTCGTCGATCTTCCTGGTGTACACGCACACCTCGATCGTGCGGGTGTTCTTCATCACCGCGGCGACCTTCGGTGCGCTCAGCCTCTACGGCTACACCACCAAGCGTGACATGAGCGGCATGGGTTCGTTCCTGTTCATGGGCCTGATCGGCGTCATCATCGCGAGCCTGGTCAACCTGTTCCTGGCAAGCTCGGCCCTGCAGTTCGTCGTTTCGGTGGTCGGCGTGCTGGTGTTCGCGGGCCTTACCGCCTGGGATACCCAGCGGCTGAAGAACGACTATATCTACGGCTACGCCTCGCAGGGTGGCGCGATGGCCGAGCGTGCGGCGATCACCGGCGCACTCTCGCTCTATCTGAACTTCATCAACTTGTTCACGCTGCTGCTGCAGCTCCTTGGACAGCGCGACTAAGCGTCTCCGCTAGAACCATCGATCGAAGCCCCGGCCTCACCGCCGGGGCTTTTGTTTGTGCACTCTGTCCGTCATGCCCGGGCTCGTCCCGGGCATCCACTCCTTTGTAGCCAATGGCGAGAAAGACGTGGATGGCCGGGTCAAGCCCGGCCATGACGGGGCAGGATGGGAACGAAGAGCGTTGATCCCCGCAGGTCCGCTGCTATCTTGCCGCCATGTCCTCAGCCGAGATCAGGCCCGCCACCGAGGCCGACCTTCCCTCCGTCACCGCGATTTACGAGCACGCCGTGCGCTTCGGCACCGCGACGTTCGAGCTGGCCCCGCCCGACCTGGCAGAGATGACGCGCCGCTTTCGGGCGCTGGCAGATGGCGGCTTCCCCTATCTTGTCGCCGTCCTTGACGGACGCGTGGGCGGCTACGCCTACGCCGGCGCCTACCGCCCACGCCCGGCCTATCGCTTCACGGTGGAGAACTCGATCTATCTGGATCCCTCGATCCAGCGCCGCGGCATCGGCGTGCAACTGATGCAGCGACTGATCGCCGAATGCGAGGCCCGCGGCTACCGGCAGATGATCGCGGTGATCGGTGATTCCGCCAACGCCGGCTCGATCGGTGTTCACGCCAGGACTGGTTTCACGCTGATCGGAACCCACCCCAGCGTCGGCCTCAAGTTCGGCCGCTGGCTCGACACGGTGATGATGCAGCGCGCGCTCGGCGACGGCGCGACCACGGTGCCGACCGGGGATCCGGGACGGCGTTAGCTCGCTACACGACCGCCAGCTTGCGGTCGATCACGAGCAACACGCGCTCCAGCTCATGGCCGCGGCGCAGGATCAGGCCGGTCGCCGAGATCACGCTGTACATGCCCTGCTTGCGGGCGAGCCGCGGGTCCTTCTCGATTCGGTAGATCGGGACTTCGGAGGAGCGGCGGAACACCGAGAACACGGCGCGATCCCTCAGGAAATCGATGGCGTAATCACGCCACTCGCCATCGGCGACCATGCGGCCATAGAGATTGAGGATGCGGTTGAGTTCGAAACGATTGAACGTGACGCGGTTCTGTAGTGGGCTTATGGCGGCGGGCCGCGCCGCCGCGCGAAGCCCGCTTGGATCGGTGTCCTCCGATATCATCAAGCGCCTCCTGTCATCCGACTGACATGATTGCGCTAACCAGCCAGCACCGCAAGGGTTCGAGGCTGCCACGCGACGATGTGGGAGAATTTTGCAGAGTCACAGTATCGTTAGAAAGAATCTTATTGCTGCCCCACTTCCGCCCATCGCCCGCCCCGCTGCCTTGCGAGAAGGAAATCCTGCGTTGGCCCGGTCCTTTCGGTTCCGGATTCCTCAGCCCCCAGCCCCCCGGGGTCGTCGGGATCGGGCCTGTTCGCAGGGGAGTTAACTCCCTTTTGACTGGGCCAACGAGAGTTGGTCCTTTTCTTTTTTGGGCTCCACCGCTTCCAGCTTTGTCTCCAAACGCCATTCATAGGCGGCCGACCCGTTGCGCCGCCGAGCGGCCGGCTCTGCGCGAATCCGTAATCCAGATGTGATGGAGCGAGGTTCGAGGCTCGCGTTAAACGCGCAATGACGAAAGGGTCTAAGCTCGATCTTTACCGAAGAGAGGTCATGGCTGCGCCGAGCATCGGGCCCGGCTTGTCGCGATTGCCGTCCTGGACATAGACAACGGCGGCATCGACGCCTTCACGCGAGATGTTCTCGATCGGCACGGTCCAGCTTCCCGCGCTGCCATTCCAATCGCCGACCTTCAGGAAACTACGCACCACGTTGTGGTAGGTGACCTCGCGGCCGCGATTCTCGCCGCGCCCGATCGAGATCGGCACCGCCTTCGAGATCGAGCAGATCCAGACTTCGCCATGCTTGACACGCGGCGCGCTGCTCGCCGCCACCGAGACATTGATCTGCTTGCCGGACAGCGACATGGTTACCGGCACCGACATTACGCCCTCGGTCGCAGTATCCTTCATCGCGGTCTCGATGCCGGCGCGATCGCTGCCGATCACCTTGGCCGATCCATTGACGATGACTTGCGGCGTATAGACGTCGCGGTCGCCGCGCACGTGAGAATAAGCTTTCTGGCGCGCGCTGAAGCGCGAATCGGCCAGCGTGTCCTTCCAGCCGAGATAATCCCAATAGTCGATCGGCATGCTGAGCGCGATGACGCTCGGGTCCTTGGCAAGCTCGCCGATGATCTTGTCGGCGGGCGGGCAGGACGAACAACCTTGCGAGGTGAACAGTTCGACGACCGCACGCGGATCGGCGTGGGCGGGTCGGATGATCGCGATAATGGCGCAAACACTCAGCGCACTGGACCAAAGCGAAAGACGATTATAGGCCATCATCGCTGTCATAGTGAGGACCGATCGTGATGATTTCCATCCGTACTTGTACGGGGCATGAGAGACGACCCTGGAGAGTATGCCCCTGACGTGCGAAAGCGGCCTTTTTCATAGGCCGCCCGCATTTCTCTAGCCATTCACGTAGCAGTGAGACACCGATCACAAATCCGCGCTAGGCTGCGAGTTTGCGCAGCACATAGTGCAGGATGCCGCCGTTGCGATAGTAGTCGAGCTCATCAAGCGTATCGATGCGGCAAAGCAGCGGGACATGCTGCACTGAACCATCGCTGGAGGTGACGTCCGCCGTGAGCATCTGCCGCGGCTTCAGATCGCCCTGCAAGCCGCGAATCGTGACCTTCTCGTCGCCTTTGATGCCGAGCGACTGCCATGACGTGCCCGGCTCGAAGGTGAGTGGAAGCACACCCATGCCGACCAGGTTGGAGCGATGGATGCGCTCGAAGCTCTGGCAGATCACTGCGCGAACACCGAGCAGGCGCGTGCCCTTCGCGGCCCAGTCGCGCGAGGAGCCGTTGCCGTACTCGGCGCCGGCGAACACCACCAGCGGCACGCCTTCCGCCTGGTACTTCATCGCGGCATCGTAGATCGACATCTGCTCGCCGTCGGGCCAGTGCTTGGTATTTCCACCTTCCGGAATGTTGCCGTCGGCGCCCTTGAGCATGAAGTTCTTGATGCGGATATTGGCGAAGGTGCCGCGCATCATGACCTCATGATTGCCGCGCCGCGTACCGTACTGGTTGAAGTCGGCGGGCCGCACCTGGTGCTCGCTCAGGAATTTGCCGGCGGGCGAAGTCAGCTTGATCGAGCCGGCCGGCGAGATGTGGTCGGTCGTGATCTTGTCGCCGAACATGGCGAGGATTCGCGCCTCGACGATATCCGTGATCGGCTCGGGCTCCTTCTTCATGCCCTCGAAATAGGGCGGGTTCTGCACATAGGTCGAGCTCATGTTCCAGCGATAGGTCTCGCTCTCGACCGTCTTGATCTTGCGCCAGTTGGTGTCGCCCTTGAACACGTCGGCGTATTTCCTCTTGAAGATCGACGCGGTGACGAACTTCTTCATGAAGGCGTTGATTTCCTTCGCGGTCGGCCAGATGTCCTTCAGGTAGACCGGCTTGCCGTCCTTGCCCTCGCCGAGCGACTCGACCGCGAGATCCTTGGTCACGGTGCCCGCCAGCGCGTGGGCCACGACAAGCGGCGGCGAGGCGAGATAGTTCGCCTGCACGTCGGGGCTGACGCGGCCCTCGAAGTTGCGGTTGCCCGACAGCACGGCTGCGGCGACGATGCCATTGTCGTTGATCGACTTCGAAATCTCTTCCGGCAGCGGGCCGGAATTGCCGATGCAGGTGGTACAGCCGAAGCCGACCAGGTTGAAGCCGACCTTGTCGAGATCGGCCTGCAGGCCGGAATTGGCGAGATATTCCGCCACCACCTGGCTGCCCGGCGCAAGCGAGGTCTTCACCCACGGCTTCGCCTTCAGGCCCTTGGCAACCGCATTGCGCGCGAGCAGGCCGGCGCCGATCAGGACGCTGGGATTGGAAGTGTTGGTGCAGGAGGTGATCGCGGCGATCACGACGTCGCCATGGCCGAGATCGAAATTGCGGCCCTCGACCGGATAGCGCTTCGCCGCGTCATCGGCCTTCTTGTATTCGCTGGTCAGCGCGGTCGCGAAACCGGTCGCAACCGCCGGCAGCGCAACGCGACCCTCGGGACGCTTAGGACCGGCCATCGACGGCACGACGTCCTTGAGATCGAGAATCAGCTTTTCCGTGAACACCGGATCTGTCGATTTCGCCGTGCGGAACAGACCTTGTGCCTTGGCGTAAGCGGCGACCAGCGCGACGCGGTCCGCCTTGCGGCCGGAGGTCTTCAGGTAATCGATGGTCGCGGCATCCACCGGGAAGAAACCGCAGGTCGCGCCATATTCCGGCGCCATGTTGCCGATCGTCGCCTTGTCCGCGACCGAGAGGTAGTCGAGGCCAGGCCCGAAGAACTCGACGAACTTGCCGACTACGCCCTGCTTGCGCAGCATCTGCGTCACCGTTAGCACCAGGTCGGTCGCAGTGACGCCCTCCTTGAGCTGGCCCTTGAGCTTGAAGCCGACCACTTCGGGCAGCAGCATCGACAAGGGCTGGCCGAGCATGCAGGCTTCCGCCTCGATGCCGCCGACGCCCCAACCGAGCACGGCGAGGCCGTTGACCATGGTGGTGTGCGAATCAGTGCCGACAAGCGAATCGGGATAGGCGACCTCGAAGGTGCCGGTCTTCTTGCCGACCGTCATCTTCTCCTTCTTGGTCCATACCGTCTGGGCCAGATATTCGAGATTGACCTGGTGGCAGATGCCGGTGCCGGGCGGCACCACCGAGAAGTTCGAGAACGCCTTCTGGCCCCATTTCAGGAACTCGTAGCGCTCCTGATTCTGCTTGTATTCCTCGACCACGTTCTTGGCGAAGGCCTTGTTGTCGCCGAAGAAGTTGACGATCACGGAGTGGTCAATAACGAGATCGACCGGCACCAGCGGGTTGATCTTCTCCGCATCGCCGCCGAGATTCTGCATTGCGTTGCGCATCGCCGCGAGATCGACCACGGCGGGGACGCCCGTGAAATCCTGCATCAGCACGCGCGCGGGGCGGAACGCGACTTCGTGCTCGAGCTTGCGCTTCCTCAGCCATTTGCTGACTGCGACGATGTCGTCCTTCTTGACGGTGCGGCCGTCCTCGTTGCGCAGAAGGTTTTCAAGCAGCACCTTCATCGAGTATGGCAGCTTCGAAATGCCCTTCAGACCGTTCTTCTCTGCCGTGGGCAGGCTGTAATAGACGTAGGTCTTGCCACCGACCTTCAGGGTCTTGCGGCATTTGAAGCTGTCGAGCGAGGTCATGCGAGGAAATCCCACTTATTCCGTTATACCCGGTAAGGGTATTTTTCTACCGGCAGCGGCGAGGTCGGCTTCCCGGCTTGCGGGGACCGCTGGTGTGTGCTGCATCAAGTTCCGGGGCTTATAGAATCTTTCTAGAAGCGCCGCCACACCGACAAGCGTGCCGCAGCGTTGCGCCACCCAAAAATTCTCAACGGCTAGCGAAAGATTATTAGAGGGCGTTGACGGGGCATGATGCGGCTCTCCGGAAAAGACTTGCGATGCGTGCGGGGCGGCCGCGAAGTGTTTGCCGGTCTCGGCTTTGCCGCGCCTTCTGGCGAAGCGCTGGCGATCACCGGCCCCAACGGCTCCGGCAAGACCTCTCTGCTGCGCGTGATCGCCGGCCTGCTGGTGCCCTCGGAAGGATCGATCACACTCGATGGCGGCGAGGCTGAACTGACGGTGGCCGAGCAGGCCCACTATCTCGGCCATCGCGACGCGCTGAAGCCGGGCTTAAGCGTGCTCGAAAATCTTTCCTTCTGGCGGGATTTTCTCGGCGGCGAAGCGGACGACGTCGGCCAATGCCTCACGTCGGTCAGCCTCGACCACGCCACGCATCTGCCGGCGGCCTACCTTTCGGCCGGCCAGCGCCGACGGCTGTCGATCGCGCGGCTTTTGGTCGTGCGGCGGCCGGTCTGGCTTTTGGACGAACCGACCTCCGCGCTCGACACCAAAGGCCAGGACGTCTTCGTTGGCCTGATGCGCGATCATCTCACACGCGGCGGTATCGTGATCGCCGCCACCCACACCCCGCTCGGCATCGACGCAACGGAAATGCGCATGAGGGCCGCGCCATGACCGCGCTCTCGGCACTGATTCGGCGCGACATCCGGATTGCGCTCCGCGTCGGCGGCGGTGCGCTGATCGGCGTGTTGTTCTTCCTCACGGTCACTGTGCTGATGCCCTTCGCAGTCGGGCCGGACCTGGCGCTGCTGACCCGGCTGGGACCGGCGATCCTCTGGCTCGGCGCGCTGCTTGCGAGCCTTCTGACCCTCGACCGGCTGTTCATGGCCGACCATGAGGACGGCTCGCTCGATCTCATCGTCATGAGCCGGACACCGCTGGAACTTGCCTGTGCGGCAAAGGCGCTGGCGCATTGGCTCGCCGCCGGGCTGCCGCTGATCGTAGCGACCCCGGTGCTCGGGCTGCTGCTTAATCTGGACGGGACCGCCACTCTGGCGGTGGCATTGACGCTGCTGGCCGGAACACCGGCGCTCACCTTTACCGGCATGATCGGGGCGGCGCTTGCCGTCACGCTGCACCGCGGCGGACTGCTGCTGGCCGTGCTGGTGCTGCCGCTGTCGATTCCGGTGCTGATTTTCGGCGTCGCGGCCTCGCAGGCCGCAATCACGGGCCCGCTGTCGTTCGGAACCCCGTTCTCGATCCTGTGCGCGCTGTCGCTGGTGAGCTTCGTGGTCGGGCCTTTTGCCGCAGCCGCCAGCCTGCGGCACGGGCTGGATTGAGGTCAATCAACTCTTCACGAGAGGTTTTGGGCCAATTGCCTGCGACGCCGGCCGCGACTATCAGAGAAAGCCATGAGCCTGATCGACCTCGCCAACCCCACGAGATTCCTCGCGCTGACCGCGCGCGTGCTGCCGTGGCTGGCGGGCGCGACCGCGATCCTGCTCCTGATCGGGCTCTACCAGTCGGCGATGGCGCCGGACGACTATCAGCAGGGTGCGACGGTCAAGATCATGTTCATCCACGTGCCGAACGCGTGGTTGTCGATGTTCGTCTGGGGCATCATGAGCGTCGCCTCGCTCGGCACGCTGGTATGGCGACATCCGCTCGCCGACGTCGCGGCCAAGACTGCGGCCCCGATCGGCGCCGCCTTCACCTTCCTCGCCCTCGTCACCGGCTCGCTCTGGGGTCGGCCGATGTGGGGCACCTATTGGGAATGGGACGCCCGGCTCACCTCGGTGCTGATCCTGTTCCTGATGTATCTCGGCCTGATTGCGCTGTGGCGCGCGGTGGAGGATCCCTCCCGCGCGGCGCGCGCCGCCGCGGTGCTGACGCTTGTCGGCGCGATCAACATCCCCATCATCAAATTCTCGGTCGACTGGTGGAACACGCTGCACCAGCCGGCATCCGTGATCCGGATGGGCGGACCGACGCTCGACAATGCCTTCCTGATTCCGCTCCTGGTGATGGCGATCGCATTCTCGCTTCTGTTCATCACGCTGCACCTGGCGGCGATGCGGAACGAAATCCTGCGCCGCAGGGTGCGCAGCCTGCAGATGATGCAGGCCAATCAAAAGGCGGCGTGATGGCAGCGCTCGGCCCCTACGCTTCCTTTATCGTGACATCCTATGGGCTGGTGACAGCCGTGGTGGTGTTGCTGATCGTCTGGATCATCGTCGACTATCGCCAGCAGACGGCGCGGCTGCGCGAGCTCGAGGCCAGCGGCGTCGTCAGGCGCTCCGGGCGCGGCGCAGCGGAGATCTAGAGCATGATCCGGAAAAGTGGAAACCGGTTTTCCTCGCGACAAACGCGAAGCATTTGCGCGGAGATCATGCTCAAACAAAGAGACGAGATCATGATCCGATCCCGTCTAATCGGATCATGATCTTATGAGCGAACCTGTTGCCGAAACCGCGCCACGGAGCCGGCGCTGGCTGGTGGTGCTGCCGCTGGTGGTCTTTGCCGCCCTTGCGGCACTGTTCCTGCTGCGACTCTATGGCGGCGATCCCTCGAAGATTCCATCGGCGCTGATCGGCCGGCCGGCGCCGCAGACCGCGCTGCCCGCGCTCGAGGGGCTGGTCAGGGATGGCACGCAGGTGCCCGGGCTCGATCCCACTGCCTTCAAGGGCAAGGTCAGCCTTGTCAATGTCTGGGCGTCCTGGTGCGTGCCATGCCATGACGAAGCGCCGCTTTTGACCGAGCTCGCCAAGGACAATCGCCTGCAGCTCGTCGGCATCAACTACAAGGATGCACCCGACAATGCCCGCCGCTTCCTCGGCCGCTACGGCAATCCTTTCGGCATGGTCGGCGTCGACGCCAACGGCCGCGCCTCGATCGAATGGGGCGTCTATGGCGTGCCGGAGACCTTCATCGTCGGCCGCGAGGGCACCATCGTCTACAAGATGGTCGGGCCGGTAACGCCGCAGAATTTCGAAAGTGTGCTGAAGGTCGAGATCGAGAGGGCGCTGAAAGCCGGGACGTAGTTTTCTCCGTCATTCCGGGGCACGCCAACGGGTCCGCGCAAGGCGCGGCCCGATGACAGGCTCCGCGTGAGCGCCATATCCATTTTGCCACTTGCGCCCGCGGCGCAATGGATTCCGGGCTCGTGCTCCGCACGCCCCGGAATGACGACGGGGAGAGTTCACCCCTTGCTGACGTCCCCTGCCTCCGCCTCGCTTCGTTCCAGCGAGACCGGCTCGAGCTGATAGCGCTTGATCAGCGGCATCTGGGTGACGGCAAACAGCATCGTGAGCGGCACCATGCCGAATACCTTGAAGGTGACCCAGAAATCGGTGCTCTGGGTACGCCAGACGATCTCGTTCACCACCGCCATGGCCAGGAACCACAACGCCCAGCGAAAGGTGAGAATCCGCCAGCCATGCGGGGTGAGATTGAACATCTGGTCGAACATGATCGCGATGAAAGAGCGGCCGAACAGCAGCCCACCACCGAGGATAGCGGCGAACAGCGTGTAGACGATGGTCGGCTTCATCTTGATGAAGGTCTCATCGTGCAAGATCAGCGTCAGCGTGCCGAACACGACGACGACCACCGCCGTGACGATTGCCATCAGCGGCACATGCCGCGTCACGAGGTAAGCTGCAGCTATCGCCACCACCACGGCCACCATGAATACGCCGGTGGCGACGAACAGATTCGATTTGGCATTGACGAAGAAGAAGATGAGCAGCGGGCCAAGCTCGGTCGCGAGCTTGAACAGAGGATGCGGTGCTTTCTTGTCCATTACTCGATCCCTGCGATCGCCTTGGCGAAATCGCGCGCGGCGAAGGGGGCAAGATCATCAACGCCTTCGCCGACGCCGATGAAGTGCACCGGCAATTTGTGCTTCTCCGACAGCGCCACCAGAATGCCGCCCCGCGCGGTGCCGTCGAGCTTCGTCATCACAAGCCCGGTGACCCCAGCAGTACGGTGAAAGGCCTCGACCTGCGACAGCGCATTTTGTCCCACTGTGGCATCGAGTACGAGCAACACCGCGTGCGGCGCCGTGGCATCCACCTTCCGGATCACGCGCACGATCTTTTCGAGCTCGTTCATCAATTCGGATTTGTTCTGCAGCCGGCCGGCGGTATCGATCAGCAGCACGTCGAGCTGCTGCTCCTTCGCCGCGCTCAGCGCATTGAAGGCGAGGCTTGCGGAATCCGAGCCCTGCGCGCCGGCGACGACGGGCGATTTCGTCCGTTCGCCCCAGATCTTGAGCTGCTCGATCGCGGCGGCACGGAAGGTGTCGCCGGCGGCCAGCATCACCTTGCGGCCTTCGGTTGAAAACTTGGCCGCGAGCTTGCCGATGGTCGTGGTCTTGCCGGAGCCGTTGACCCCGACCACGAGGACGACGAATGGCTTTTTCGCCGCGTCGATCTCGAGCGGCTTGGCGACCGGCGCCAGCACTTTCTCGACCTCGGTCGCGACCACGGCCTTGACCTCGTCGGCCGAGATCTCCTTGTCGTAGCGTCCGGCGCCGACGGCGTCTGCGATGCGTACTGCGACATCGGTACCGAGATCGGCGCGCAGCAGCACATCCTCGATCTCATCGAGCATGGCGCGATCGAGCTTGCGCTTGGTGACGAGGCCGGCAACGGCGGCGCCGATCGAACTCGAGGTCCGCTTCAGCCCGTTGGAGAGCCGCTTCCACCAGCTCAGTTTGGGTGCAGTGGTATCGTTCATGGCAAGGGTGTGTTAGCCGTTTCGCCCTGCAAACGAAAGTCTCGACGCGTGAACGATGTTCCACAATTGACGCCGGCGGAAATTGAGGCCCGCGTGCTCCATCGCGATGGTTTGATGCTGGTGATCGACAAACCGGCTGGGATTCCGGTGCATCGCGGCCCCAAGGGCGGCCCAAACCTGGAAGCCTCGTTCGATGCGCTGCGTTTCGGCCTGCCGCGACCGCCGGTGCTGGCCCATCGGCTGGACCGCGACACGTCCGGCTGCCTCGTCCTTGGGCGGCATCGCAAGGCAACCGCCTCGCTAGGCCTGTTGTTCAAGCACGGCAAGATATCAAAGACATATTGGGCCGTGGTCGAGAGCGGACCTGCCGAAGATCAAGGCACGATCGATCTGCCGCTCGGCCGCAAGAACGCCGAGCGCGGCTGGTGGCAGAAGCCGGACCCGGAAGGTCAAAAAGCCGTGACAAACTGGAAGGTGCTCGGCCGCGGCAACGATCTCGCCTGGCTGGCAATGGAACCGGTCACCGGCCGCACCCATCAGTTGCGCGTGCATGCTTCCGCCATGGGCTGGCCGATCGTCGGCGACAATATCTATGGCAACGGACCGCGTTTCGGCGAACCGCGCCTGCACCTGCACTCGCGCGAGCTGCTGATTCCGATCTCGAAGAACAAGGAGCCGATCCGTGTAGTCGCGCCTGCGCCGGCCCATATGCATGAACGGCTGCGGGCGTGCAGCTGGAACGGGGAGTAGGGCATTCTCTCGGGAAAAGAAGACCTTCGCGGTGCTTGTGGGAGAGGGCGGCTTCGCTGTCGGCAACAAACTCGTTAGGGTGAGGGGTTGTCTCCACGAACACCTGTGCCCGTGGAGACAACCCCTCATCCGTCGCGGACTTCGTCCGCGCCACCTTCTCCCACAAGGGGAGGAGGAAGAAGCCGCGCGCCGTCATGGCCGCTGATCGCAAGCGCCCGCACCGTGCCTGGCGTCGCGCCGCTGATCGCGACCGGCAGGAAGTGCTCCGTGCGGCCCTGCTTGTCGCTCTCGATCAGGACCTGGCGCGTCGCACCGACTTCGGCGGCAAGCCGCTTGCGTAACGCCGCTTCGCCCGTCGCGCGCAATCGTTTCGCGCGTTCCTTGATCTCGCCACTGGCCACCTGCGGCATCCGCGCCGCCGGCGTGCCCGGACGCTTGGAATAGGGGAACACGTGCAGGAAGGTCAGATCGCATTCCTCGACCAAAGCTAGCGAGCGCGCAAACATCTCTTCGGTCTCGGTGGGAAAGCCCGCGATGATGTCGGCGCCGAACGCCATGTCCGGCCGCAGTCGCCGCACCTGCGCGCAGAACGCGATCGCGTCCTGCCGCGAGTGCCGCCGCTTCATCCGCTTCAGGATCAGATCGTCGCCGGACTGCAATGACAGATGCAGATGCGGCATCAGCCGAGAATCGTCCGCAATGACATCGAGCAGGTCACGGTCAGCCTCGATGGAGTCGATCGAGGAAATGCGCAAGCGCTTCAACTCCGGCACGTGCTTGAGGATCTGCCGGCTCAATGTGCCGAGCTTGGGCGCGCCCGGCAGGTCGGCTCCATAGCTGGTGAGGTCAACGCCCGTCAGCACGATCTCGACGTGGCCGCGTTCGACCAGCGCACGGACCTGGTCAACCACCGCGCCCATCGGGACCGAACGCGAATTGCCGCGGCCGAACGGGATGATGCAGAAGGTGCAGCGATGATCGCAGCCGTTCTGCACCTGCACGAACACCCGCGGCAGGCCCTTCTGAAAGCCTTCGAGCAGATGCGGCGCCATCTCCTTGACCGCCATGATGTCGGCGACCGCGATCTTCTCGCTCGCCGCTAGTTCAAGGCCCACATCGAACGCGGCGCGCGCATCGCGCCAGGCTGCGCTTCGCGTCTTCTCGTCATTGCCGATGACGCGATCGACCTCGACCATATCAGCGAACATCTGCGCTTGCGTCTGCGCCGCGCAGCCGGTGACGACGATGCGCGCATCGGGACGCTCACGCTTCAACCGGCGGATCGACTGGCGCGCCTGCGCCACCGCCTCATTGGTGACCGCGCAGCTATTGATGACGATGATGTCGGCGAGGCCGGCGTTCTCCGCCTCATGCCGGATCACTTCCGATTCGAACGCATTGAGGCGGCAGCCGAAGGTGACGACGTCGACGGTCATATCAGACGACGCCGGCGAACAGCGCTGGATCGAAGCAGCCTTCATATTCGAAGGTCGCCGTCCCCGTCATCAGCACATGGTCGTCGCGCTCGCGCCATTCGATGCTGAGCTTGCCGCCGGGCAGCGTGATCTCGACGGCACGATTTGCACGCTTCAGCCGCGCCGCTGCGACCGCGGTCGCGCAGGCCGCCGAGCCGCAGGCCTTGGTCAGGCCCGCCCCGCGTTCCCAGGTCCGGATCGTGATGTGATCGCGATCGACGATATGCGCGAGCGTGATGTTGGCGCGCTCCGGGAAAACAGGATGATTTTCCAAAAGCGGCCCGAAGCGGGAAAGGTCATATGCGTTGACGTCCTCGACCCAGAACACCGCGTGCGGATTGCCCATGCTGACGACCGAGGGCGAATGCAGGATCGGCGCATCGATCGGCCCGACCTGCAATTCGATATAGCGGGTGTCGCGAAACTCCTCGGCCAGCGGAATCTCCTGCCAGCCGAATTTTGGCGCGCCCATGTCGATGGTGTAGAGATCCGGCGCCGGCCCCTGCCAGCAATTGATGAGCCGGGCCCGGGTCTCGAAGGTCGCCGCGGTCTGCCCGGTCTTCTCGAACACGCGACGCACCACGCAGCGCATGCCGTTGCCGCAGGCGCCGGCTTCCGAGCCGTCATTATTGTAGATCTTGATGAAGGCTTCCGTTCCCTGCAGCCGCGGCGGCTGCAGCACCATGAGCTGGTCGTAGGGCACGCCAGCCGGGGCAGCCACCGCGCGGGCGTCGTCCGGCTTCACCTGTGCCTTCGAATCGCGCATGTCGACCACGACGATCTCGTTGCCGATGCCGTTCATCTTGGCGAATGCGTGGTTGGCGAGCGCGCTCATGGAATTTCCCAATTTATGCCTGCCTTATATGGCGAATGGAGCCGAATTGGCCAGAGCATGATCCGGACCCGGAATGCAGCGCCCCGCGCAAAGCGGCGGCGATCTCCGAAAAAGATTCCGCTCAAACGAAAGATGTAGCGGAATGATGTCTCAAAGAAACACTATTCATTCCGCACTCGCGGCCGCCCATAGCGCAAGTGTCATGGGACGAAAGCGGAACTTGCGTGTTAGGACTATCGCACCTTGCGGACGTCAGCCGGGACAAAAAGGCGGCCGCTCGGGATGGGGATGGAGAATATCAAGATGATTCGGTTCAACGGTTTCCGCGGCGGCTTGGTCGCGCTGATCCCGGCAGTCGCGATTTTTTTCGGGAGCGCGGCGCTGGCGCAGGCGCCGGCTCCCGCAGCCTCGCCTTCGCCGGCGCCTTCGGCCTCGCCGGTACCGCCTGCACCTGCCGCTTCTCCGGCCCCACCGCCGGCTGAGACCAAATCGCCGGCCGACACCCCTTCAGCCGGCCAGAGCCCAACGCCCCCCGCCCCTGCGCCGGCGCAAACGGCCGATCCCTTCGGCGAGGAGTTCACGCTGGAGCCGAAAAAGGTCGTCACGATGAAGGGCAACGCCACCTGGGACGCGGCCTTCGATGCCCTGGTCGACTCGCTGAAGGCGCTGACGGCGCTGCTTGACAAGCAGAACATCAAGCCGACCGGCAATCCGATGATCGTCTACACCTCGACCGACGACACCGGCTTCACCTTCATCGCGGAAGTCCCCGTCGACCAGGAGGTGAAGAACCTCGGCAAGAACATGAGCATGGGCACTTCGCCCGACGGCAAGGCCCTGAAGTTCGTGCACCGCGGCTCCTACGACAACATGGACAATACCTACGAGGCGATCACCAACCACCTCGACGACAAGAAACTCGAGGCAAAAGACACCTTTATCGAGGAATACACCACCGATCCGCTGAAGACGGCGGAAGACAAGCTGGTGATCAACGTCTACGTGCCGCTGAAGTGAAATCCATGAAACAGTTCGTTGCCCTCGCGGCGCTGGCGCTGGCGCTGGCGGCATCGCCTGCCCTGGCGCAGACCGCTCCGCCTCCTGCGATCTCCGTGAGCGGCGAAGCCACGATCTCGGCCGTTCCCGACCAGGCCGAGATCGACGCCGGCGTGACGTCGGAAGCCAAGACCGCGCGCGAGGCGTCCGACATCAACAACGCCGCAATGAACAAGGTGCTGACGGCGCTGAAAGGCGCCGGCATCGAGGAGAAGGACTACCAGACCTCGCGATTGTCGCTGCAGCCGCAATATCCGCCCGCACCAAGCCGACCCGGACCAGCAACGATCTCCGGCTATCGCGCCACCAACCGCGTAGCCATCAAGGTGCGCGACATCACCAAGATCGCGAGCCTGATCGATGCTCTGGTCGGCGCTGGCGCCAATGAGATCGGCGGTATCGGCTTCATGGTCTCGCAGGCCTCGAAGCTGCTCGATGACGCACGCGAAAAGGCCATCGCCGACGCGCGCCGCAAGGCGGAAATCTACGCTAAGGCGGCCGGCGTAACGCTCGGCGACGCGCTCAGCATTTCGGAAGGCGGGCCACCGCCGACGCCCTTCTTCCGCGGCAAGGTGGCCGCGCCAATGGCCGCAGCAGCGCCCGTTGCGCCGGGCGAGGAGACGCTGTCGGTCACGGTGAACGTGTCCTGGGCGATCAAGCCGAAGGAATAAGCCGTCGTCTCGGCGTTGAGCCGGGACGACGCTAAATCTCAAACACCTGCCCCGGCTTGAGCGCTGCGAATTTGTCTCGCGGCACCTCCGCCTGGTCCAGCGCCTCTCCAAGCGCGATCGCCGGCGCGTCGATGCCTTCATCGGTGAGCTGGAACGTGCCGTGGTGATGCGCCAGTGCCTGGGCGGCGCCGCAATCGGCGAACGCCTTCACCGCATCGGCGGGATTCATATGCTGGTCACGCATGAACCAGCGCGGCTCATAGGCGCCGATCGGCAGGATCGCGAGCCGGAGCGGGCCGTGCGCTTCGGCGACACGGCGAAAATGCCCGCCATCGCCATAGCCGGAATCGCAGACGATGTAGAGTTTGCCGGCCGGCGTCTCCAGCACGAAACTCGCCCACAGCGCCTTGTTGCGGTCGAGCAGCCCACGCGCCGACCAGTGCCGCGTCGGCACCAGCGTCACCGCAAGGCCATGGCCAAGTTCGACACGATCCTGCCAGTCGAACGCTTCGGCTTTGATCGCGCGATCCGCCTCGCACATGGTGACGTCGTTGCCGAGCGGCGTGATCACGCGCGACGAGAATTTGGCGGCAAGCTTCGACAGCGTGGCGACGTCGAGATGGTCGTAATGGCCGTGCGATACCAGCACGACGTCGATCTCAGGCAAAGCTTCGAAGGCGATGCCGGGATCATTGCGCCGCTTCGGTCCCGCCCACGAGAACGGCGAGGCGCGCATCGACCACACCGGGTCGACCAAGATGTTGAGGCTCGCGGTCTGGATCAGCCAGCTCACATGGCCGACAAAGGACAGCCGCACCTTGTCGCCCTCGACCCGCGGCGGCGGCGTATCGGCGTAGGGGCTTGGCACCCAGTCGGGCCAGTCCACACGCTTCCGTTCGCCGCCGAATTGCCAGCGCAGCACCTCGCCGAGCGACTTCGGCGACACGCCGTGCGGATCGAAGAAGCGCAAACCATCGAAATGATCGGAGATGGGGCCATCATAGGTCTTCATGCGGGTAATCCAAACCGACGGCGCGCCGATCACAGCGGCGGCGCCGGCGAACAGTCCAAAAATGCGGCGACGGGTGATGGGCACGGGCGCTCAATCAAGGGATCATGGAACGGACGGTACCGGGAACTATATGGTGGCGCCCGCGCAAATCGACACTGACAGCCAAAACATAAGTATTTTCATGTCGTTACAGGTTCAATTCGGACCACCTCACCCGACTTTTCCTTGACTTTCGGCGCCAGCGGGGGTTTAACGCGGGCACTTTCTCGGAAAGATCGTTCTTTTCGACCCGCCGACCGGCTCGTGAGGCCGGAGGTTAACGCCCGACAGCGCTGTGCGCCCTCGGGCGCGAAAGTGTTTGGAAAAACCCTCATCCTGAGGAGCCGCGAAGCGGTGTCTCGAAGGATGAGGCCACGGTGATCGCACCCTTCGAGACGCGGGCTTCGCCCGCTCCTCAGGGTGAGGACAGCAGCAACAGGACAACGGCATTGTTCGACAATCTGTCGGAAAAGCTTGGTGGCATCCTTGATCGGCTGACGGGGCGCGGTGCGCTCACCGAAAAGGATGTCGACGCCGCGATGCGCGAAGTGCGCCGCGCGCTGCTCGAGGCCGACGTCGCGCTCGAGGTTGTCAGGAGTTTCATCGACCGCGTACGCGAGCAGGCGGTCGGCGCCACCGTCGTCAAGTCGGTCACGCCCGGCCAGATGGTGGTCAAGATCGTCCATGACGAACTGGTCGCCACCCTTGGCTCAGATGGCCAGACCATCGACCTCAACACGGTGCCGCCGGTTCCGATCATGATGGTCGGTCTGCAGGGTTCCGGCAAGACGACCACGACCGCAAAGCTCGCCCGCCGCATGGTCCAGCGCGACAAGCGCAAGGTGCTGATGGCTTCCCTCGACGTCTATCGCCCGGCGGCGATGGAGCAATTGGCCGTGCTCGGCCGCGACCTCGACATTCCGACGCTGCCGATCGTCGCCGGCCAGAAGCCGCCGCAGATCGCGCGGCGCGCGATCGAGGCCGGCAAGCTCGGTGGCTACGACGTCGTGCTGCTCGACACCGCCGGCCGCACCACGCTCGATGAAGAGATGATGACGGAAGCGGCCGAAATCAAAGCGGTCGCTAATCCGCATGAAGTGCTCCTGGTCGCGGACTCCCTGACCGGCCAGGACGCCGTCAACCTCGCACGCTCGTTCGACCAGCGCGTCGGGCTGACCGGCATCGTGCTGACGCGCGTCGACGGCGACGGCCGCGGCGGTGCCGCGCTGTCGATGCGTGCGGTCACGGGCAAGCCGATCAAGCTGATCGGCACCGGCGAAAAGACCGACGCGCTGGAGGACTTCCATCCGAGCCGCATCGCCGGCCGCATCCTCGGCATGGGCGACGTGGTGTCGCTGGTCGAGCGCGCCGCTGCCAACATCGACGCCGAGAAGGCCGCGCGCACCGCCGAGCGGATGCGCAAGGGCCAGTTCGACCTCAACGACATGCGCGAGCAGCTGACGCAGATGGCGAACATGGGCGGCATCAGCGGCCTGATGGGCATGATGCCGGGCATTGCGAAAATGAAGAACCAGATCGCCGCTGCGGGCATCGATGACAAGATCCTTAAGCGCCAGGTCGCGATCATCGATTCGATGACGCGGCAGGAGCGCAAGAGCCCGGACATCCTCAAAGCCAGCCGCAAGAAGCGCATCGCCGCCGGCGCCGGCCAGAACGTCGAGCAGGTGAACAAGCTGCTGAAAATGCACCGGAACATGTCCGACATGATGAAGGCCATGGGTTCGGGCAAGCGCGGACCGCTCGCCGGCATCGCGCAGGCGATGGGTTTTGGCGGCGGCATGAAGCCGCCCTCCCCGGAAGAGATGAAGGCGCTGGCCGAGAAAATGCAGGGCGCGCCCGGCGGCGGCCTGCCGAACCTGCCGAAGGAGCTTCCCGTCGGCCTGCGCCAGGGACTGCCCAATGTGCCGGGACTCACCGGTCTCAGCGGCAAGCCGACGCTGCCGGGCCTCGGCGGCTTCCCGGGGAAGAAGAAATAATGAGGAACCTCTCTCCATTCGTCATTCCGGGGCGATGCGCAGCATCGAGCCCGGAATCCATTTCACCGCCCGCATCCGCGGCCCGATGGATTCCGGGCTCGCTTCGCGCCCCGGAATGACGGGCTAATTCATCAACACCCAAATCAGACCACTTATCAGGAGAACCAAATGTCAGTCGTTATCCGCCTCGCGCGCGCCGGCACCAAGAAGCGTCCGGTCTATCACGTCGTCGTCGCCGACTCGCGCTTTCCCCGCGACGGCCGCTTCATCGAGCGGCTCGGTCACTTCAATCCGCTGCTGCCGAAGGACAACGAGTCGCGGCTGAAGCTCGACATGGACAAGGTGAAGGTCTGGCTCGCCAAGGGCGCGCAGCCGTCGGACCGCGTGTCTCGCTTCCTCGATGCCGCCGGCGTCGTGAAGCGCACGCCGCGCAACAATCCCGAGAAGGCCGTGCCGCGCAAGGAGCGCAAGGCCCAGGCCGAAGCCGCCGCCAAGGCGTAAGCCTTTAAGCGCACGACGGTGTCCGCACCGGTTTGCGTCGCTCGGATCGGCGCTGCGCATGGCGTGCGCGGCGCCGTCAAACTTTGGACCTTCACCGAAGACCCGCTGGCCGTGAAACACTACGGCCCGCTGTTCACCAAGGACGGCGCGCGCCAGTTCGAGGTAACGCATGTCCGTGAAGCGAAGGGCCATCTGGTCGCGACGTTCAAGGGCGTTTCCACACGCGACGAAGCCGAACGGCTGAACGGCCTCGAGCTCTACGTTCCCCGCGAACGATTGCCCGAAACCGACGATGACGAATACTACCACGCTGACCTGATCGGGCTTGCCGCGGTGACAACCGGTGACCAGCCGCTCGGCAAGGTCACAGCAATCCATAATTTCGGCGCCGGCGACATCATCGAGATCGCGCCCCCGCAAGGCGCGACCATGCTGCTGCCGTTCACCAACGCCGTCGTGCCGACCGTCGACCTCGCCGGCAGACGTGTGATCATCGAACTGCCGGGTGAAATCGAGGGCGAGGAACCCTCCCCGAGTCGTCCTCGTGAAGACGGGGACCCATAACCACAGGTGTTTGTTGTTGCATCGGCAGGCGCCTAAACTCCGCACACCATAGACATTGGTGGCCATGGGTCTCGGTGTCAGCCGAGACGACCGATTGGGAATCGTCGCGATGGCAAACATCCACAAAGCCTGGCGCCTGCATGCGCATAACGATCTTCGCCTCGATGAAGTGGAGACACCGGCGCCCGCGCCTGACGGCGTGGTCGTCCGCATCGAAGCCGGCATGGTGCTTTCTTACACGGCCAAGGTGCTGTCAGGCGCGGTGCCCTACAGCCTGCCGCCGATGCCATTCGTGCCCGGCACCAACGCCATTGCGCGCGTGGTCGCAGTTGGCGACCATGTCAGTCATGTCGAAGCCGGCGACCGCGTGTTCCTGAGCCCGCATCTACGCGGCGACGTGCCCGAGCGCGAGCCGCCACAGATCTTGATCGGGCTTACGGCGATGACGACCACGCCGGCCGCGCTGGCGCTGCAGACACGCTGGCGCGACGGCGTCTTTGCCGAGGTCGCGCATTGGCCGGCCTCCTGCGTGACGCCGCTATCGGGGCTTGAGGACAGGCCCGCGACCGAATTGATCGGGCTCGCAAAGCTGATCGTGCCGTTCGGCGGATTGCAGCGCTCGGGCCTGCGCGGCGGACAGACCATCGTCATCAACGGCGCGTCGGGCTATTTCGGCTCGGGCGCGGTGATGCTGGCGGTCGCGATGGGCGCAGGACGCGTGGTCGCGGTCGGGCGCAAGCAGGCGGCGCTGGAGATGCTGCGCGAGAAGCTCGGTCCACGCGTCATTCCGGCTGTGGTCACCGGCGATATCACAGAGGATGTTCCGATCATCCGTCGCGCCGCGGGCGGCGGCGCTGACACAGCGCTCGACCTGCTCGGCAACGCCAACAGCACCTCGACCACACTGTCCTGCCTGCGTGCGCTGAAGCGTGGCGGACGGCTGGTGCTGATGGGCAGCGCGGAGGTGCCGCTTGAGCTCTCGTTCCGCGAAATGCTGGCGAACGATTGGGAAGTGGTCGGACAATTCATGTACGAGCGAACAGCGCCTGGCCAATTGGCAGCGCTGGCGGCAGAGAACCTGCTCGAGCTCCGCCAGATCAACGTCACGGCGTTTACGCTCGCCGACTTCAAGGGCGCGGTGGAAGCCGCCGCACTGATGCAGGGCCTCGACCTCACGGCCGTGGTGCCGTAACGGAACCCGATGACCGCTCAGACCATATGGCGCGCCACCGTGCTGACCCTGTTCCCGGAGATGTTTCCGGGACCGCTGGGCGTCAGCCTGGCGGGGCGGGCGCTCGCCTCCCGCCTGTGGACTCTGGAGACGCGGGACATCCGGGATTGCGCGACCGACAAGCATCGCAGCGTCGATGACACCCCTGCCGGCGGCGGGCCTGGCATGGTGCTCCGTGCCGACATCCTGGCTGCCGCCATCGATGCCACTGATATCACGCCGGGCCGGCCGCGGCTGCTGATGAGCCCGCGGGGTCGGCCATTGACCCAGTCGCTGGTTGCGGAACTCGCGGCCGGACCAGGTCCGCTTATCGTCTGCGGACGTTTCGAGGGGGTTGACGAGCGGGCGATCGAGGCCCGCGGGCTCCAGGAGGTCTCGATTGGGGACTATGTACTGTCTGGCGGGGAAATCGCCGCCATGGCCCTGATTGATGCCTGCGTGCGGCTATTGCCGGGGGTGATGGGCAAGCAGGCCTCGGGGATGGATGAGAGTTTCTCCGAAGGACTACTGGAATACCCCCAATATACCCGCCCGCAGGAATTCGAGGGCCGCCAGATTCCGGAAATCCTCACGTCCGGCGATCACGCCAAGGTTGCGGCCTGGCGGCGCGCCCAATCCGAAGCCCTGACCCGGGCCAGGCGGCCGGATTTGTGGGCTGCGCGGCACGGCACAAAAAGCACGACAGACGGGTGACAAAGCCCGTGCTTTGCCTTATACGGGCGCCCAAATCCGTAATCAGGATAGACGGGATTCTTGCGCAGCCCGCGCCGGTGCTGGGCGCGCCGCCGATGGAGATTTCAATGAACCTCATCCAGCAGCTCGAAAAAGAGCAGTACGACAAGCTTGCCGCGACCAAGCAGATTCCGGAATTCGCCCCCGGCGACACCGTGATCGTCAATGTCAAGGTGGTCGAAGGCGAGCGCACCCGCGTGCAGGCCTATGAGGGCGTCTGCATCGGCCGTTCCGGCTCCGGCCTCAACGAGAGCTTCACGGTGCGCAAGATCTCCTATGGCGAGGGCGTGGAGCGTGTCTTCCCGGTGATGTCGCCGATGATCGATTCGATCAAGGTGGTGCGCCGCGGCAAGGTGCGTCGCGCCAAGCTCTATTATCTGCGCGGCCTGCGCGGCAAGTCGGCCCGCATCGTCGAGAAGAAGCAGGACCGGCCCACCGCCGTCAACGAGTAAGCCTCCTCCGCCAAAACGCGGATGTAACGGAAGCGCGGGGCCGGTCCCCGCGCTTTTTCATTGCGGCATACTTAGCTATTGGTGGCCGATTTGCCTAACTCGTCATGCGCGGGCTTGACCCGCGCATCCATCGAGAAAGGCATTTTGCTCAAGACTAATGGATTGCCGGGTCAAGCCCGGCAATGACGGTGGGGTGCCCCGCGCATCGATTGATTGTCGCCGCGGCAGGCCCTGTGTTAGAAATTTGAAATGGTTCTAGATCAGACCAGCATCGAGCCCATCAAGCGCATCGTGATCGATGATCGCTCGCGTTTGCCTGGCCGGTTCTTCGGGCGTTTTGCGACCTCGGCAACGTCAGAGCTTACGCGCGCAGCTTGATGCTGCGCCGGCCTTTCGTTTGCCCCGGCGCGTAACGCGCCGATCCGCTACCACAACATTGCTGGAGCTCACGCTCATGTCTAAACCGACCACCCTGTACGACAAGATCTGGAACGACCATCTGGTGCACGAGGCCGAAGACGGCACCTGCCTGCTCTATATCGACCGCCATCTGGTGCACGAGGTCACCTCGCCGCAGGCGTTCGAAGGTCTGCGCGCCACCGGCCGCCAGGTGCGCGCACCCCAGAAGACGCTGGCCGTCGTCGATCACAACGTGCCGACCACCGACCGCACCAAGCCCAACCCCGATCCTGAGAGCATCGAGCAGATCAAGGCGCTCGCCGAGAACGCCAAGGAATTCGGCATCGAATATTACAACGAGTTCGACAAGCGCCAGGGCATCGTCCACGTCATCGGGCCCGAGCAGGGTTTCACCCTGCCCGGCACCACCATCGTCTGCGGCGACAGCCACACCTCGACCCATGGCGCGTTCGGCGCGCTCGCGCACGGCATCGGCACGTCCGAAGTCGAGCATGTGCTGGCGACGCAGACGCTGATCCAGAAGAAGGCGAAGAACATGCGCGTCACTGTCGACGGCAAATTGCCCGAAGGCGTGACCGGCAAGGATATTATTTTGGCCATCATCGGCGAGATCGGCACCGCCGGCGGCACCGGCTACGTGCTGGAATATGCCGGCGAGGCAATCCGCGCGCTGTCGATGGAAGGCCGCATGACCGTCTGCAACATGTCGATCGAGGGTGGCGCGCGCGCCGGTCTGGTGGCGCCCGACGAGAAGGCGTTCGACTTCCTGCGCGGCCGCCCCAAGGCGCCGACGGCCGAGGCCTGGGATGCCGCGATGCGCTACTGGGAGACGCTGCGTTCCGATGATGGCGCGCATTTCGACCACGAGATCCGGCTGGACGCGGCAAAGCTGCCGCCGATCGTGACCTGGGGCACCTCGCCGGAGGACGTCATCTCGGTCACTGGTTTCGTGCCGGATCCCGACAAGATCGAGGACGAGGCCAAGCGTCTCTCCAAGCATCGCGCGCTGAAATATATGGGCCTGACGGCGGGCACGAAGATCATCGACATCAAGCTCGACCGTGTTTTCATCGGCTCCTGCACCAACGGCCGCATCGAGGATCTGCGCGCCGCCGCCAAGATCGCCGAGGGCAAGCACGTCAATGCCAACGTCAACGCGATGATCGTGCCGGGCTCCGGCATCGTGAAGGAGCAGGCGGAGGCAGAAGGTCTCGACAAGATCTTCATCAAGGCCGGCTTCGAATGGCGCGAGCCGGGCTGCTCGATGTGCCTGGCCATGAACCCCGACAAGCTGAAGCCGGAAGAGCGCTGCGCCTCCACCTCGAACCGCAACTTCGAGGGACGCCAGGGCTTCAAGGGCCGCACCCACCTGGTGTCGCCGGCGATGGCGGCTGCCGCGGCAATCGCCGGGCACTTCGTCGACGTGAGGGAGTGGCGGTAAACCGCCTTTCGCTCAACTCCATCGATCCGGGGAAACGCCTCGTTAAGCAGCGGGGCGCAGACTGCCTCCTTGCGAATGCACCCTTCGCCAGGAGCCAGCCATGGCCGACAAGCGCGAATATGTCGATATAATCAGCGAGGCGACGCGCCAGAATCGGCGCCGAACCGTGCCGCGCGTGGTCGACCCTGCACCCGTCGTGAAGGCGACGTCGCGTCTCAGCCATTGGCCGCCGGATCGCTGGGCGCAATGGCGGATGGAGACTCTGACGCCATGGAAGCTGAGGTCCTGGAAGTTCAGAGACTGGGACTAACTTCGTAGCCCGGGTGGAGCGGAACGCGCAACCCGGAACACCTGCATCAGCATTGAGGGCGGTCCCGGGTTACGCTTGCGCTTCACCCGGGCTACGCACTGAGACCACTCAGCCCTACCAGTATGCACGCCAATAGTGGTGGCGATACCACCAGGGGCGACAGATCCGGCGGGGGCCGTAATACGTCCAGACGATCCGGCAACGGCGTGGGTAATAGTGGCGCGGATAGTAGTACGGCCGCGCATAGAAGAACCGGCGATGGAAATGACGCCGGTGGAAGAAGGGGCGGTGGTAGGCGTGGCGATAGCCGCCGCCGTAGTAGCGACGGAAGCCGCCGTAACGGTAGCCGCCACGGAAAGCCGGTGCTGCGCGAAAACCGCGATGAAAGGCCACGCCGCCGCCGCGAAAGCCACCGCCGCGATGGAAACCGATACCGCCACCGCGAAAGCCGCCAGCCCGGAAGCCGCCACCGTGGAAACCACCGCCGCGGAATCCACCGCCACCGCGGAATCCACCACCACCGCGAAAGCCGCCGCCACCGCCGCCACGGCCGCGAAACTGCACTTCGGTGGCGAGCCCTTCAGCCGCCGCCTTCGTCGCCGGCGCGGCACCCGGGCTGGCCAGTGACAGCGCCTCGGCGCGCTGCGTCACGGTCGCCAACACGAACGCCGCGGCAGCCGCAAGGCCGACGCGGCCGATCACGCCGCGCGCGAATTGTCGTCTGCTCATTCGGATAACCTCCCTGAAGCGCGCAACGACAATTGCATCGCCTAGACGGCGTGTGTCGTCGCGTGCGTGTTCGGTCGCTCCCATCACGACGTTAGGGATAGCGAACTGAACGCACCATGAATGCGAGAGGCGCCAGGAAAGGATTGCAATCGACCGTCTGTTTGGGAGGCGCTCAACGCCTCACCACACGAGCGGACCGTACCGGAAGCCGTACGCATAAGGTGCGTAGTACGGATAGGGTTGCGGATAGGGTCGGTAGTAGTCAGGCCGTCCGTAGTAGTAGGCAGGATAGGGTCGATAGTAAAAGCCGGCGTATGACCCGTAACCGTGGTGGCGGTAATGGCGCCGATGGTAGCGGCGCGCGCTGAAATCGGTGGCCCCTGCATCAGCCTTTTGCGTGACGGACCGCTGCGGCGATGCCGCGGCCGTCGTCACTGACGCCGGCGATGCCAATACCATGACACCTGCAACCAGGGCTGCACCGGTCCAACCCTTCATGAGACGGCTCCTTCAGCAATCGAGCGGGCAATAACGGCAGCGATCATGCCTGTTTCCTGGCTGAAATGGAAACTTTCTTGGCTGAAATGAAAAACAGGCCCGTTGCTCACGGGCCTGTGCGCTCTGCGTTGAAATGCCGCGCGCCGTCAACGGCGCCAGTGGCGGCGAGGATGCCAGTGACGGCGAGGATGCCAGCGGCGGGAGTGCCAGCGCACCTTTGTCGTCTCCGACATCTGCTTTGGGGCATCCTGAACCGCGGCAGCAGCACCGGGGCTATGCAGCGAGACCGCGTGAGCGCGCTCACCTGGCATGGCAAGCGCAAGCAGTGAACCGGCGGCAACGAGCCCCAGAAGTTTTGTCACCTTCATTTTTTGTCTCCAACGTCCTCGGATGTCACGTCTGCAACCATGGACCCGAACCGAATCAGTCTCAGGCTGCCGCGACGCAGATCGCGAGCAGAAGCGGACGACGTGAATGTGGAGGGAATAAACCTGCGCCGCGCACGTGAACGCCGGACTGCGCGTTTCAGTTCCCTGAGAAAGTCAGCATTTCTGACTGTCTGTCCGGAGGACTGGTCGTTGGCGTCGGCACCGAACGCTGGAAGCTAGCCGGGACGCCAGTAGCAGTTCATGCGCGGCGTGATCACGGTGCCGCTCGGCCGGTACTCTTGCACATAAGTGGCCGTGCAATTGCGCACGGCGTTGGGACCGGGATTGTAACGCGGGATGACGTCCGGTTCCCAATGGTCGGGACGGTAGATCGGAATCCGCCGCAGCGGCCGCCGACGTTGCGCGGAGATATCAGAGATCGCGGGTGCAGCCGCCTGCACCGCCGGCCTCGGCGATGCCGTTTGCGCCTGCGCGCTTGCGACTGGCAGTGAGAATCCCGCCAAAGCCGCCAATAGCGTTCCCATCACGATCCGCTGCATCACGCCCACCCAAAATCCCGTTCGATGGCGGTTACGGTCTCCGATTGCCGCGATAAGGTCAACAGCGCTGGCGCCCCGTGCGAAACTCGCGCTAAACAGGCGGCCATGTGGAGCACAGCCAAAGCGCCATCACTCGCGGAAATGGAGGCCATGGCGCATGACATTTTCGGGCGCCTGCCCAAACCCTTTCGCAGTCTTTGCGAAGGCGTGATCATCCGCGTCGACGATTTTCCGAGCGACGAGGTCATGGACGAGATGGGCTGCGAAAGCGAATTCGACCTGCTGGGCCTGTTCCAGGGCGTGGGTCTCCCGCACCAGAGCCATGGCGATATCCCGCGCCTGCCCAACATGATCTGGCTCTACCGCCGGCCGATCCTCGACTACTGGGCCGAGCACGAGGAGCCGCTCGGCCACATTGTCCGGCACGTCCTTGTCCATGAGATCGGCCACCATTTCGGTCTCTCGGACGCTGACATGGAGGCAATCGAGGCGGCCGCAGGCTAAAGCGTTTTCGAGCGAAGTGGCCCCGGTTCGCGTGAAGAAAACGCGTCAGACAAGGGCCCATGCGTAAATTGGCCTTTTTCCCCGGGGGTCTTTCGGGATAAATACCCGCCACCCCATCTCAACCGGGAGGTGCGATCGATGGAAAAGTTCACCAGGCTGGAGGGCGTTGCGGCGCCGCTGAAGATCATCAATGTCGACACCGACATGATCATCCCCAAGCAGTACCTCAAGACCATCAAGCGCACCGGCCTTGGCAAGGGGCTTTTCTCGGAGCAGCGCTACAAGGACGATGGCAGCGAGAATCCTGATTTCGTGCTCAACCAGCCCGCCTATCGCAACGCCAAGATCCTTGTCGCCGGCGACAATTTCGGCTGCGGCTCGAGCCGCGAGCACGCGCCCTGGGCGCTGCTCGACTTTGGCATCCGCTGCGTCATCTCGACCTCGTTCGGCGACATCTTCTACAATAACTGCTTCAAGAACGGCATCTTGCCGATCCGCGTTGCCCAAGAAGACCTCGACAAGCTGTTCGACGACGCTGAGCGCGGCGCCAATGCGACGCTGACGATCGACCTGGCGAACCAGGAAATCCGCGGTCCCGACGGCGGCACCGTGAAGTTCGAGATCGACCCGTTCCGCAAGCACTGCCTGATCAACGGCCTCGACGACATCGGGCTGACGATGGAGAAGAAGTCGTCGATCGACGACTACGAGGCAAAGGCCAGCCGCGAGCGCGCCTGGGCCTGATTTCTACTGAGAGAGCTTCGATTCCAATGCCGAGGCTCTCTCGCTGACAGGGACGGCGCATGCGTCCGGACGTCGTCACCTTCTGGCATGGTCCGCTCGACCGGCTGCGGCTGACCTGCCTGCGTTCGCAGGTCGCCGCCGGCCACAAGATCACCGTCTACAGTTTCGATCCGTTGCCCCGCCTGCCCGACGGTGTCGGCAATGCCGAGGCTGAAGCGATCCTGCCGCATGCGTTCTCAGAGAAGCTGCGGCCACCGCAACCGGATGGAAGCTGGAGCGGCTGGACCATGCTGCAGTTCAGCGACTTTTTTCGCATGCGGCTGATGGCCGAACGTGCCGGCCTTTGGCTCGATGCCGACGTGCTGCTGCTGAAGCCGATCGAGATCGATCCGGCCAAACCCTACTTTGCGTGGGAACGACCGCGCCAGCTCGGCAACTCCGTGCTTTATCTGCCGCCGGACGATTCGATCGTGCGCGCTTTCGAAGAGTTGATGAAGCAGGAGGAGCTGACGCCTGAGTGGCTCGCGCTCCGTCATCGCGTCGTCTTTGCGCTGCGGCGCCTGCGCGGCGTCTCCGATCGCCTCTCCGACATCCGTATCTCGCTCTACGGCCCGCCGGCACTCACCGCCCTCGCCCGTCGCGCAGGTGAGTTGCAATACGCGCTGCCGAAGCAGTCGTTCTATGCCGTGCATGCCGAGCCGAAATTGTTCTTCGAGCCGCGCGATTTCTCGAAATTGCTCGGCAACCCCGACGTCATCGGCCTGCACATCTCGCCGAAGGGCCGCGGCGGCGAAGCGCCGATCCCGGGCAGCCTCTATGCGTGGGCGTCCGAGAGATTTGGCTGAAGGTCAATTCTTCATCGCCGCGATCGCATCCGCAATCGCGATCGTGCGCCGCGCCATCTCGGCGTGGAGCCGCTCCACCATGCGACCGTCGATCTGGATCGCGCCGCGCGAGGCATTCTCCGACTGCTCGAACGCGGCGATGATCTTGCGCGCTTCCGCGACTTCTTCCGCCGGCGGGGTGAAGATCGCATTGCAGGCTTCGATCTGGCCCGGATGGATCAGCGTCTTGCCGTCGAAGCCGAGATCACGCGCTTGTGCGCATTCGGCGGCAAAGCCGTCGACATTGGCGAAGTCGCTATAGGGGCCGTCGAGGATTTCCAAGCCATGCGCACGCGTCGCCAGAATGCAATGCGTGATCATCGGGATCATGATCGCACGGCCGGGCTGCATCTTGATCCGCGTCTCCCGCGAAATGTCGTTCGGGCCGAACACGAAGCCGGCAAGCCGGGTTTCGGAGTCCTTTGAGGCCGCAGCGAGTTCCTCGGCATGCAGCACTGCACGCGCGGTCTCGATCATGGCCCAGACCCGGATCGAGGCGTGGGCGTTGATGTCGCTCAGGCGATCGGCAATCGCATTGAGGTCGGCGACGCTGGAAACCTTGGGAACCAGGATGCCGTCGGGCTGCGCCTTGCCGGCCATGCCGATGTCGTCGACCCACCACGGCGTATCGAGGCCGTTGATCCGGATCAGCACCTCGCGCTTGCCGAAGCCCTTGGCCGCCACAGCGGCCGCGATCTGGTCGCGCGCCAGGCCCTTGGCATCCGGCGCCACCGAATCCTCAAGGTCGAGGATGATGCCGTCCGCCGGCAGGTTGCGCGCTTTTTCCAGCGCCCGCGCATTGGATCCGGGCATGAACAACGGGCTGCGGCGCGGACGGGTCATGGTCGTTTCCTTTCGGTCAGTTCCTTCCGCCCTATCATTTCGGCCATCGGTCCGAAAGCCTTGTTCCGGCGATCGGCTTGTGGTTAGGCAAAGCCATGGAGCTCTTCCCGCAACATCTGCTCGACGGCTACCGGGCTTTCGCCACGCAGCGCCTGCCCACCGAACAGTCGCGCTACCGCGAATTGTCCGAGCGCGGCCAGTCACCCGAGGTGATGGTGATCGGCTGCTGCGATTCCCGCGTCTCACCGGAAGTGATCTTCGACGCAGGCCCGGGTGAATTGTTCGTGGTGCGCAACGTCGCCAACCTGGTTCCGGTCTACCAGCCCGACAGCGGCGCCCATGGCGTCTCGGCGGCGCTGGAATATGCCGTCAGCGTGCTCAAGGTGAAGCACATTGTCGTGCTCGGCCACGCCCAATGCGGCGGCATCCGCGCGTTTATCGACAAGATCCAGCCGCTGTCGCCCGGCGACTTCATCGGCAAATGGATGCAGATGTTCATCAAGCCCGGCGAGGTGGTCGAGCAGCGTGAGCACGAGACGATGCAGGATTTCACCATCCGGATCGAGAAGGCCGCGGTGTTCCGCTCGCTCGAGAACCTGATGACGTTCCCATTCGTGCGCGAGCGGGTGCAGAAGGGCGAGATGCACCTGCACGGCGCCTATTTCGGCGTTGCCGAAGGCTCGCTGTTCGTGCTCGACCGGGCGACGAAGGAGTTCCTCAGCGTGCGCGACGCCTTGCAGCGCTAATCCGCCCCGTGACCGGCGCCCCAGCGGTCCGACAGCGCCAGGATCAGCGTCGAGAACACGAACACCAGGTGGATGCCGACCAGCCATCCCATCTTCTGCGCGTCGAAGATCGCATCGATGTTCATGAAGGCCTTCAGCACCTGGATCGCCGAGATCGCCACGATCGAGGAGAGCAGCTTCTGCTTCAGCCCGCCGAAATCGACCTTGGTCATCCATTCCGGCCAGTCCGGATGACCGGCGGGATCGATCCGGGACACGAAGTTCTCGTAGCCCGAAAACACCACGATCAGGATCAGATTGCCGGTCAGCGACACGTCGATCAGACTGAGCACGCCGAGAATGATGTCGGATTCCTTGGCGTGCGGCACGTGCAGGATGAACTCCCACAATAGCGCGACGAACTTGTAGAGCAGCACGGCGAGGCTGACGACGAGGCCGAAATAGAACGGCGCCATCAGCCAGCGGCTGTTGAAGATCAGGCTTTCGAAGCCGTCTTCGATGCGCTTCACCCTGGGATCAGGTCGGTAAGGAGCCGGCTCGTCGGTCATCGCTTCCGGCTCCTCCCCATTCACCACCTGCCGCGGCCGCTCAAGCCGCCTTCTTCTTGGCGGTGAGCAGCTTGCGGTTGATCAGGCATTCGGCAATCTGGACCGCATTCAGCGCGGCGCCCTTGCGCAAATTGTCCGACACGCACCACAGCACGAGCCCGTTCTCCACTGTCGCGTCCTCGCGGATGCGGCTGATATAGGTCGCGTCCTCGCCCGCCGCCTCATAGGGCGTGACGTAACCACCGGGCTCCTGCTTGTCGATGACGAGGCAGCCCGGCGCATTACGGAGAATGTTGCGCGCCTCATCTGCGGAGATCGGGTTCTCGAACTCAATATTGACCGCTTCCGAATGGCCAACGAAGACCGGCACGCGCACGCAGGTCGCGGAGAGCTTGATCTTGGGATCAAGAATCTTCTTGGTCTCCGCCATCATCTTCCACTCTTCCTTGGTGTAGCCATCCTCCATGAACACGTCGATATGGGGGATGACATTGAAGGCGATGCGCTTCGGGAATTTCTTGTTGACCAATTCGTCGTTGGTGTAGACGGCCTTGGTCTGCGAGAACAGTTCGTCCATCGCGTCCTTGCCGGCGCCCGAGACCGACTGATAGGTCGAGACCACGACGCGCTTGATCGTCGCCTTGTCGTGCAGAGGCTTCAGCGCAACCACGAGTTGCGCGGTCGAGCAGTTCGGGTTGGCGATGATGTTCTTCTTGGTGAAGCCTGTCGCGGCATCTGCATTCACCTCCGGCACGATCAGCGGCACATCCGGATCCATGCGCCAGGCCGACGAATTGTCGATCACGACGGCACCGGCGGCGCCGATCTTCGGCGACCATTCCTTCGACACCGCGCCGCCCGCCGACATCAGGCAGATGTCGATGTCGGAGAAATCGTAATGCTCGAGCGCTTTGACCTTCAGGGTCCGGTCGCCATAGGACACGTCGACGCCGACGCTGCGGCGCGAGGCCAGCGCCACCACCTCGTCAGCCGGGAATTTGCGCTCGTCCAGGATGCCGAGCATTTCCCGCCCGACATTACCGGTCGCACCCACCACCGCGACTTTGTAACCCATCATTCACTCTCCGAGGAAAAATGCTCGCCTGCCGCATCCGGCGGATCAAGGAAGCGCAGCGCTTCTATGCGAGAAACGCCGTTAAGACAACGTTAGACGTGGCGCTTTGCCGGTCCGGCCGCCTGTTCAGGTGAGATCATGTAGTCACGCCGGCGCCGGGCGCCACCGGCTGCGGGCGCTCGCGGATAATGGCGACATCGCGGCAAGGCACTGGTTTTCATGAAACTTTTGCGCTTGGCGCGGCATTATTGCACGCGGGTGTGGCGCATTTGACCTAGTGGCGGCAGTTGCGCCAAGGCTACAATGTGGCCAAATCAGATGGGCGATCTGCCAGCCCCGCGCGGGCACAGTGACGAGGATGAAATGACTGCCAAATTTCCTGCTGCGACCAGGCTCGCGGTATTTCTTGCTACCGCCGCTGCCGTGGTCGGTCTCCTCGCCAGCCCGGCCGACGCCCAGAGCCGGCGTCAGCACCAGCTCCGTTACGACCGCGACGGCCGGGTCACTTACGGAGCGCAGGGGCCCAACCGTTCCTACCAGCAGGGTCCACGCACCCGCGTCTTCGTGACCACCCGTTCCTGGCTCGATGCCGGCACCGAGGTGCTGCCAGGCGACCGCAAGTTCTCGGACTACGCCTTCCCGCCGACGATCGGCTATCCGTCGTTCGGCCGCGAGAACCTCAACCGGCCGATCGACCGCCAGCCGCTCAACCCGCCGTCGGATCTGGGCGGCGAGCCGACCAGGTTCCCGCTGTATTGAGCTGACCCCACATTGGTCGTCCCCGCGAAGGCGGGGATGACACCGGTGCTGCGGCCTAAGCGTGCAGCTTCTGCAATTCCTTCTGGATCGCTTCGCCCATCTGGGTGGTTGAGGCTGATGTCGTGCCTTCGGACTTGATGTCTGCGGTACGCAAGCCGCTCGCGAGCACCACGGCGATCGCGGCATCGAGCTTGTCGGCCAGCGCGCCCATGTCGAAGGAATAACGCAGCGCCATCCCGAACGAGGCGATCATCGCGATCGGGTTGGCGAGGCCTTGGCCAGCGAGATCGGGCGCCGAGCCGTGGACCGGCTCGTACAGCGCCTTGCGCTTCCTGGTTTTGGCATCGATCTCGCCGAGCGAGGCCGACGGCAGCATGCCGAGCGAGCCGGTCAGCATCGCCGCGATGTCCGACAGCATGTCGCCGAACAGATTGTCGGTGACGATGACGTCGAACTGCTTCGGCCACTTCACCAGCATCATGCCGCCGGCATCGGCGAGCTGATGCTCCAGCGTCACGTCGGGATATTCGCGCTTGTGCACCTGGGTGACGACCTCGTTCCAGAGCACGCCCGACTTCATGACGTTGCGCTTTTCCATCGACGTCACTTTGTTGCGACGCTTCCTGGCAAGATCGAAGGCGACGCGGGCGATGCGCTCGATCTCGTAGGTGTCGTAGACCTGGGTGTCGATGGCGCGCTTCTGGCCGTTGCCGAGATCGGTGATGGTCTTCGGCTCGCCGAAATAGACCCCGCCAGTGAGCTCGCGCACGATCATGATGTCGAGCCCCTCGACCGCCTCGCGCTTCAGGCTGGAGGCGTCGGCGAGCGCCGGATAGCACACCGCGGGCCGCAGGTTGGCGAACAGTCCGAGATCCTTGCGCAGCCGCAACAGGCCGGCCTCGGGCCTGACCTCATAGGAAACGCTGTCCCATTTCGGACCGCCGACCGCGCCGAAGATCACGGCGTCGGCGGCTTTCGCCTTGGCCATGTCGCCTTCCGAAATCGAGACCTTGTGCGCGTCATAGGCGGCGCCGCCGACCAGCCCCTCCTCGGTCTCGAAGCTCGCGATCCCTTGGGCGTTCAACCAGCCGATCAGGCGCTTCACCTCCGCCATCACTTCGGGGCCGATGCCGTCGCCGGGCAGGAGCAGGAGCTTTTGGGTCGCCATGGGTGTTCGCCTTGAGAATAAGGAAATCCGCGCGGAGTGCTAAAACGCTGTTGCGCGGTTGGCAAGACACCATTCCCGCCGCGCACCCTGTGCAGACGCGGCAAGGCCTGCCACAATGTGGTCCTGCCGGAGTTCTCAGTGAAAGCCCCCGAACTTCCCACATCCTACGCGCACCCCGCGCGGCTGATCCTGGTCCTGTCGCTGGCGCCAACCGCCGGGCTCGGCATCGGCCGCTTCGCCTATTCGCTGGTGCTGCCCGATATGCGCGACGCGCTGGCGTGGTCCTATTCCGCGGCAGGCTTCATGAACACCATCAATGCGGCGGGCTATCTGATCGGCGCGCTGCTCGCCGCGCGGCTGATCCGGCGCTTCGGGCTGGTGGCGTCGGTGCGCTGGGGCACGCTGGCCTGCGTGGTGTCGCTGGCGCTGTGCGCGCTCACCGGCAACTTCGTGGTGCTGAGCTTCGCGCGACTGCTCGCCGGCGTCGGGGCCGCGGCCGGCTTCGTCGGCGGCGGCGCGCTGGCGGCGATGATCGCGCAGACGCGGCCCGAGCGCGCCAATTTCCTGCTCAGCCTGTTCTACGCCGGCCCCGGCAGCGGCATCCTGCTGTCGGGACTGGTGGCGCCGTTCGTGCTGCAATGGTTCGGCCCGGGCTCGTGGTGGATCGTGTGGTGGGCGATGACGCTGCTTGCCGTCGTCATGATCGTCCCGCTGTGGCTCGCGTCCTTTCCTTCCGATGCCATGACCAAGCAGGAGGCCTCGAGGAAATTCGCGATCGCACCGGTTGCGATCTATCTGGCCGGCTATTTCCTGTTCGGTGCGGGCTACATCGCCTACATGACCTTCATGATCGCCTATGTGCGCGATGCCGGCGGCGGCGCGCTCGCGCAGAGCGCGTTCTGGAGCCTGATCGGGCTCTCCGCCTTCGTGACACCGTGGGTGTGGCGCGGCGTGCTCGGGCTGAACCGTGGCGGGCTTGCCACCACGATCATCCTGGGCGTCAACGCGATCGGCGCCAGCATGCCGATCTTCGGACATTCGCCGCTGTTGCTCGCCGTCTCCGCGCTGGTGTTTGGCGTCGCCTTCTTCGCGGTGGTGGGGTCGACCACCGCGTTCGTGCGCTTCAACTATCCGCCGGAGTCCTGGCCGACCGCGATCGCCGCGCTGACAATTTCATTCGGCATCGGCCAGACCATCGGTCCGATTGTCGTTGGCGCCATCACCGACGCGGTCGGCAGCCTGTCGTTCGCGCTGAACATATCGGCCGCGATGCTGGCGCTCGGCGCGATCCTGTCGGCGTTCCAGCGCAAGCTGGAGGTGAAGGCGTAGGACGATCGCGATTTCTCCAGCGTCGTCATTGCGAGCGCAGCGAAGCAATCCATGCCTCCGGAAGTGGCGAGATGGATTGCTTCGCTGCGCTTGCAATGACGGGTGAGTTCTGAGTCAAATTTCAAACAGCAGCCCCGTAGGATGGGCAGAGCGAAGCGAAACCCATCGGCTTCGGTCACAAGCGGCGCGAATGATGGGTTTCGCTTCGCTCTACCCATCCTACGTCTGATTCAAACAGCGGATGTGAGTTCGCATTCTCGCGGCGCGTTGCGCCCGAGCTTTGCATCGTCTTCACCCTCTCATCGAAGTGAGGGCGCAGGGAAAGCCGGGTGCCGGTTGCACCCGTGGGCCCCGTGCAACAAAAAGCTCGGGGGTAGGACCACAGGTCAACCGAAGCAACTCCGGCTTTCCCTGCGCAGTGGTTTACGGCTTACTTCGTGCTCTTCCCGGTGACCGGGCTTTCTTGCCACCGTCGCCTCTCGCGCAAACTTGCTTCGCGCAAAAAACTTAGCGCCAGCGTCGGGGCGCCAGAACCACACGACTTCGCCGTCCACGGATAGTCACGCTCGTCAGTCGCAACACCCGCGTCCACCGCATCTCACCGCACGTTCG
>NZ_JAGKJI010000120.1 GCF_020329485.1 Bradyrhizobium cenepequi | reverse complement strand
ACCGTCGTGGCGCGCGGCACGCCGTGGCACGACAAGCCCCCGGCGGCGGCCGCAGCCGCGATCCCATCTCTTGCCTGACCCAGTTTCTTTGTTCGACCGGAGCACCGTTTCTTCGTCCCGACCTGCCGTCTCCACGACGGCGCGCGCAGTGGCCGTCAAGGATGGCCGTTGCCTCAATCTCTCCCCTCGCCACGCTGCCGCCAGGCCACGCCTTGACGGCCGCGAGCACGGCGTCATGCTCAACGGCCGTCGGACAATCCAATTGCCCACAACCTATCGATCTAATGGTTGCTACGCATTCTCGCTCAGGAATGCGCTTCGCCGATCCTCCTTCCGGGCTACACTTCCCAGCGTGCGAATCGATCCGCATCGCCATCGATGCCTCAAAGAAAATCCCGGAGACCTTCCTATGAAAATGCCATCCGCCTTTCGTGCCGTGCTGGTCGCGCTGACCGCCTTCGTCGGCGCCAGTCTCTCTTCGGCCGCCCATGCCGACAGCGGCACCGTCTCGCTCACGATCTACAAGGCGGGCTGGATCATCGGCGGCTCCGGCGGTGGCGGCGTGCTGAATTTTCGCGGGCGCCGATATCCGCTGTCGGTCGGCGGTCTCGACTACGGCCTGGTGTTCGGCGGCTCGAAGACGGTGCTGCGCGGCCGCGTCAGCAACATCACTCGTCCGAGCGATGTTGCCGGCGTCTACGGCGCAGCCGGCGCGGGCCTTGCAATAGGCGGCGGCGCCCGTGCCATCGTGCTCACCAACCAGAAGGGCGCCGTGCTCGAACTCGCCGGCCACCAGGTCGGATTGATGGCGAACGCGGATTTGAGCGGCCTTGCAATCACGATGAAGTAGCGCGTTGTAGTTACCCCATCTACTCTTCTCGCAATAACGCACCGCCGTCGTCCCGTCGAAAGACGGGACCCATAACCACAGGTAGTCGTTGTGATGCGAGCAAGCTGTTGCAGCGGAGCACATTACAAACGCCTGTGGTTATGGGTCCTGGCCTTCGCCAAGACGACGGGGAGGTTCAGATTCAATTGTCAAACAGCGGGCCCGTAGGATGGGTAGAGCGCAGCGAAACCCATCACGATGAAGCAAGTGGCGCGAATGATGGGTTTCGCTGCGCTCTACCCATCCTACGTCTGATTCAAACGGCGGATGTGAGTTCGCATTCTCGCGGCACGAGATGCCCGAGGTTTGCGTTTCTTTCCACCCTCTCATCGGATAGAGGGCGCAGGGAAAGCCGGGTGCCGGTCGCACCCGTGGGCCCCGTGCAACAAAAAGCACGGGGGTAGGACCACAGGTCAACCGGAGCAACACCGGCTTTCCCTGCGCAGTGGTTTACGGCTTACTTCGTGCTCTTCCCGGTGACCGGGCTTTCTTGCCACCGTCACTCCGCGGACACTTAATCCACAGAACTTAGCGCCAGCGTCGGGGCGCCAGAACCACACGACTTCGCCGTCCGCCATGCGCGTGCTCGTCAGTCACACCCATCGCGTCCACCGCATCTCACCGCAACGTTCGTGACGATCGCGATCCGCCCCTCATCTGGGTGAGACGGGCGGAGTTAAATCACTGATTTGCCCGACGGGTTAAGCGATTTATTTTTGCACGAAGGTCTGGACAGACTTTTGGTGATTTGCCCGTCGGGTTGATTTGTCGCACTCAAACAGCCACATCGTCATTGCGAGCGAAGCGAAGCAATCCATAGTGCCGCAAGCGGAGGCATGGATTGCTTCGCTCCGCTCGCAATGACGGAGAGGATGCATTGCTTTGATTGCATCCGGCCCGATCCGGAATAGGATGGTGTCAGGCGCCGCCTCCGTCTTCCCCTCAACAAGACATGCCGATGCTTGACGATTTCAAATGGCCTGACATCGAAGGCGAGGCGGACGAGACGATTATCCGCAATATTCGCAAGCACGGATGCCATATCGTGAGCATCTGGGACGCCAATCCGAAATATGCGTTCTCAGTTGGCCTGTTTCTCAACTATGGCCACGCCGAGGTGATGATCTTCGGCCTAGCGTCCAGTGATTCTGCCTCGATCATCAATGATGTTCGCGACCGGGCCGCCGCAGGACGGAGCTACGTCGCTGGGGACATCTGCGATGATATCCTGGACGACCGCCAGGTCGCATTCGCAGAGGTGCCGTTGCAGGCGTATGACCGATATCTGGGAACGGCGATCTGGTTCTACTACAAGTGCCGGCGCCCGTTTCCATGCCTGCAGATCGTGTGGCCGGATCGCGAGGGACGCTTCCCCTGGCAGAGCGGACATGACGCCGCCTTGAAGCAGTATCAGCCGGTCTTGAAGTCTTTCTCGTGACGCGAGCTCTCATCGGACCGCAGCCAATCGGCCAATTCCTGCCACGGTCGCAACGACCAGCTTCCCGACGCTGCGCCCGATGGCGACGCCAGCACGAAAATATCTGGAAAATTCGAAAGCCGAGCTTGCCGGCCGAGTGCGATCACCGTCGTCGGTCGTCCGAAGAACAGGGATGCGGCCTTCTTGCTGGTGAACGCGATGGTCTTCGGCCGGTAGGTCAGCATCTTCTCGCGGAACGCCTCGATATCGATGGGGAAGGCGAGCGCCTGGTGGTCCGTGCCTGCGCCGGTCTTGCACATGTCCGTGAAGCCGATACCGAATTCGAGCAGCGCCGGAAATTCATGCGGCTCAAAGCGGCGCGGCGTGATGCCGACCTGATGCAGCGTGCGCCAGAAGCGATTGCCGGGATGCGCGTAGTAATGGCCGAGGTCCGCTGACCGCTGGCTTGCTGCGGTGCCGACGAAGACCAGGCGCAGATCGGCGGCAAGCTGGTCGGGCAGCCGTTCGCGAGCAGCAGCGTCGCTCATGGAGCGCGAAGGTGTGCGACGCCCTCGATCTCGATCAGCATCTTCGGATCGGGCAGCGCCACCACCACGCAGGTGGTACGTGCAGGATAAGGCGCCGGCCCGAACGCCTCGGCATAGAGCCTGTTCATCGTGGCGATGTCGGAGGCGCGCGTCAGCAGCACGTTAACCTTGACGAGATCGCGAACCGTCGCGCCCGCCTCATCCAGCACCCGCTTGAAGTTGGTGACGACATTGCCGAACTGCGCCTCGAACGTCTCAGGCAGTTCGCGGCCATCGCCGAAGCCGCCCGAGATGAACAGGAGATCGTCGACGCGGGTGGCGAAGGAGAGCGGCGGGGCTTTGAGGCCGGGCGGGGG
>NZ_JAGKJI010000119.1 GCF_020329485.1 Bradyrhizobium cenepequi | reverse complement strand
ACACGCTCACGACCTATGGCGTTCGACCGACGATCATCAAAGATCACGTGGAAACGCCGGCCGACCTTGCGTACGATCGCTGGAATTCGTTTTCCCGCATCACCGTGAGTCGGAGCGAAACCGTCCCGCCGGCGATGTTCGGTGCCTCGCCTCGCTTGCCGCACTCGACCATTGAGCAGCGCGCGCTGAATATCGACGGCGGCGCCGGCACCGCCCTGTACCGCTTCGATGGAGACCTCGCGAAACTGGGGTTCCTGCGCTATGACGTGACCAACCTTGCCTATGCCATTCCGGACCTGAAATTCTGGAATGGCTGTCCCGGCTTGTGCCGGGATGGTCCAGTGGGTCCTGAAAACAAAGAGAATTTCCCTCGTTCGGACCCCTTTCGTCTTCCCCTATCCCGGGTCGTCCCAAGCAGTTCGGTAGCAAAATGGTAGCAATCCGTCCTGCTACCGTTCGCGCCTTATCGGCATCGCGGTGAGGTTGTAAGCCGCGCAACGCGATCACCAGCCGTGTGCGCAACTGCCCCCTAGTCTAGCAGTTCGGGGCGGTTCTCCTGCCCGACATGCGAGAGCGCGCAAGAAAATGCCCCGGCGGTGAGGCCGGGCTTTGACTTACCGCTTTGACCTCAGCGGCCCGCCAGCGCGAAGCTGGGCGGATCTGAAATTCATCCGACTCTTAGATTTTCAGCGGACGTTTTGCCCCTGTTTGTCATTTCTTCGTAGCTCACCTTGGTGCCCTCATTGAGGCCGCTCAGTCCTGCCTTTTCGACGGCCGAGATGTGCACGAACACATCCCTGCCGCCGTTGTCGGGTTGAATAAACCCATAACCTTTTGTTGCATTGAACCACTTCACAACACCCGTTGCCACGTCGGCACTCCGTTTTTGAATCAATGGCGGTATCCTAGTGGGACTGGACGGTCTACGGCAAGAAAAACCCGTCGAGCGCGGCGGCGATCAAACATTCAGACCGAGCCGCCAGGAACGGGCAAGTTTTCATAAAAGTGTTAAACAGCAACGGTATTTCAGTAGCTTTCAAACAATCCTCTTTGCGACGGATCTCGATGACTGACGAGAAAATCGCCCGTCTGCGGGCCCATGACAACAACATCAACCGATATCGGCGCCTACTTGAGACCAGGCTCTCGGACCTTGAGCGCGGGTTCGTCGAAAGGCGCCTGAAGGAGGAAAGATTGGCTCTGCAGAGCTTGGCCAGTCCTCCAGCTCCGGCTTGCCGTTTTGACTGGATTGGCACGCCGGCGTGAAGGGACTGGGTTCAAACGCCGCTATCCCTCCGCGTTGTTGCCATGAAAAAGCCCGGCGGTGAGGCCGGGCCTGGGTGCCGCAATCCGGCATCGCGCGGCGTTATCAATCTCTGCAGAGCGCTTCGCGATCAGCCAGTCGACGCCTTCGAGGCTGTCGATATGGGTCGAGAAGGGGCAGTTTTTTCCAGTCTTGACTCGCCGGGGAATACGCCAGCGAGCATGTTTATGGCGATCCTCGCGAAGATGCGCCTCCAGTGCCCTAAGACCGGCCCGCGTCGTCGGTGCCGCGTCCATCAATGCCACCTCGGTCTCAAAACAAGCCGCGATGGCGGCCTCCACCGGGATATGATCCGAGAGAGTTGCCGGGCGCAGCGAGAAGCTCTTCATGGATGCTCAAGGGCGTGTCGGAGGCCCTTGCATGAGCACCGATCGCGGCGAAGATGGGATCGTAAGATTGTTGCATTTCCATTCTCCTGTGCTGAGGGGCGAGTAATGGTCGACGGCGCTACCTGCACCCGAGGAAGGGCCCGGCGGTTAAGCTGGGCCTTATGTCTCGGACCCCGTTCGGCGAGTTTTTTTCCAGTGAATGTGCCGGACCATTCAGCCGGGGGTACCCAGTTTACTGAACTCGGCTCGAGTGCGATCATTTCCGGCGAGATCGTTTCGCGATCGGCGCCCACGGCCATATAGGCGAGCGTCGTCGTCCGTAAGAAAGCGGAGACCCCACCCGTGAGCACAGGTGCGCACCGGTGGGAGCACCACCTTGTTGAAGGAAGCCCGCCATTTACGACGGGCTCAAGGTTAGGGAGGCGCGTCTGAGGACGCCCCCTAAGCCTACAGCGATTCGCGCTTCTATCTTGTGTCGCAATTCACACACGCGAACGGTCACGGCCTTGCGCCGCGCCCTCGCCTCCGGTTGGATGTTTCGGGGGAGCAATGGCAGAACGAAACGCCGGCTGGGGCCGCAAGTTCAACGAGCCGATCACACTGCGGGACGGTCGACGCCTGGTCGTTCTCCGCGATGCTGCGAACTATGTCACCGCCCTCCCCGAAAGCGAAGCCAACGCGCCAGAGTGGCAACCTGCCGCCGATGCCCGGCGTCTTTCCCGACTATCCGGCGCCTGACGGTAGCGACGGCCGCGCGATGGTGCTGATGCGCTGGGGGAATGCCGCCGCCACCGCGCGCCGGCGGCCCGCCCGTCACCAACATCCGGAACACCAGCTCGCCGCACTGGCGCGGCTGGCTGAAGCCAGAGAACCGCTGCCTCGTCCCGTTCAACAGCTTCGCGGAATACGCGCCCGAGCCCAACCCGGAGACGAAGAAGAAGGATGTCGTTTGGTTCGCGCTGAACGATGATCGGCCGCTCTGCGCCTTCGGCGGCATCTGGACCGAATTTCGGGGCGAGCGAGGCACCAAATCGAAACCGATCCCCGGGCCCCACATGGTCTATGGCTTCCTCACCACCGAGCCGAACGCAATTGTCGAGCCGATCCATCCCAAGGCAATGCCGGTCATCCTGACGACAGATGAGGAGCGCGACACTTGGCTGCGCGCCCCATGGGATGAGGCCAAGGCGCTGCAACGGCCACTGCCTGACGATGTGCTGAAGATCGTCATGCGCGGCCCCGACAAGGAAGACAAGGCAGCGGCATAAAGTTCACCACCGATCGTCCTTATGCGGACCCGGGGAAGCGCCGCCGCCAAGGCTTTCTAAGCGACGAAACGCGGCACGCTCGTGAAGGGTCAGGTTCATGTCCGTAGTTCCGGCCGAGAACATAGTTGTTACGGTTCTGGGGCGAGCTGGTAAAAAAGACGAACGTGACATGCAGCTGCATGCCCATCCCTGGGAACCTTCGTAGGTTCAAAAACCGTCTGCGTCCCGTTTGCTCGATGTAGCGCAGATGCGCGGATCGTTCTCAGGCGGGGTGCCATTGTATTTGGATACGGAGCACCAAATGGATTCCACGCTGGACGACAGGCTAGCGGAACGGCAGATCGCGGAGCAGCTTTCGAACCTGGCGCGCGAAGCGG
>NZ_JAGKJI010000118.1 GCF_020329485.1 Bradyrhizobium cenepequi | reverse complement strand
GCGGGATGGATGATGACCGTGCCACCCATGGGCCGAACAAACAGCCGTTTTGTAGATGGGTCTCATCCTCAGGGCTTCCTCGCCGCAAGCATGCGGAATGTGGGTCCGGACCACACCAGTCCGACCGGATATGAGGTGATGCAGTGAGCTGCAGAAATCTTCGGAAGCCAATCCTCGCCCGGAACACGGTCGGCGCGCTGCGCTACGCATGGCTCCGCGCGCCGCCCTCGCACCGTGCCAACCTCACTCAAGCCAATCGAAAGGCCTTGACTCACAAATCCCCATATGAGGGTGGGCACGCTTCCGACTTCGCCTGTGTTGACCACGGCGCAAGACGTCGCTTTGCCCAGCCTACGCATGCCGCGCATTCCAATCTTTCTCCTCACCCTGAGGAGGTCGCGCAGCGACCGTCTCGAAGGGCGAGGCCACCGGCGGGGCCTCATGGTTCGAGACGCGCTGCGCGCTCCTCACCATGAGGGGCGAGAGGGTGTGCCTACCCCACGGCCACGCCTGCAGATAGTTTCAGCCATCACGATAAATTATCCCGCGAAACCGCGTCCCAAATCCTCCCGTAGCTGCGGCCAACGACGGCGCAATCGAATAGCCGCACCGTCGTTGCCTTTCATCCCCGGCGGCAGCTCCGCCGGTCAGTTTCAGCCAAACGGGAGATTGTCCATGTTGAAACGTACAGCACTTCTCGCCGCCGCAGCGTTTAGCGCGCTGGCGCTCACCGCGACCGTGATGGCGCCGGTTCGCGCCGAGGAAAAGACCGTGATGGTCGGCGGCGCGGCGATGTTCCCGTCCAGGAACATCATCCAGAACGCGGTCAATTCCAGGGACCACACCACCCTCGTCGCCGCGGTGAAGGCCGCTGGCCTCGTGGGCACGCTGGAAGGCAAGGGCCCGTTCACGGTGTTCGCGCCGACCAACATGGCGTTCGGCAAACTGCCGGCCGGCACCGTCGATACCCTGGTCAAGCCGGAGAACAAGGCGACGCTGACCAAAATCCTGACCTATCACGTCGTGCCCGGGAAGTATGACGCCTCCAGCCTTGCCGACGGCAAGAAGCTCAAGACCGTCGAAGGCGAGGAACTGACGGTGAAGAAGCAGGACGGCAAGGTCTGGATCGGCGATGCCAAGGGCAACTGGTCGACGGTGACGATCTCGAACGTCAATCAGTCCAACGGCGTGATCCATGTGATCGACACCGTGTTGATGCCGGCCTCGTAACGCGCCTGTTTCAGCCCCGGACAGGAAGCGTGAGACCAGCGAGCCGGGGGAAACCCGGCTCGCTTTTTTGTGACCGCGATACGCCGTAAGTATCGAATTGATAGCCGGCGTCGCGGTAACAAGGCGCCCGATCCGGGCGTATAAGTCGGTAACAAACCCGAGCAGGGAAACAGCTATGTCGAGCCTAGCAGTGAGCAACGAGCATGCCCCCGCCAGCGCAGCCAAGGTGATCCAGCCCGCCTGGGTGCGGATCGTGCACTGGATCAACGCGGTCGCGATGATCCTGATGATCATGTCGGGCTGGCAGATCTATAACGCCTCGCCGCTGTTCAACTTTACGTTCCCCCGCAGCATCACCTTGGGCGGCTGGCTCGCCGGCGCGCTGCTCTGGCATTTTGCTGCGATGTGGCTATTGATGGTCAATGGCCTGGTCTATCTCATCCTTGGCTTCGTCACCGGCCGCTTCCGCAGGAAGTTGTTGCCGATCACGCCCGCTGGCGTTGTCTCGGATACCAAGGCGGCGCTGACCTTCAAGCTCTCGCACGACGACCTTGCCAAGTACAATTACGTGCAGAAGCTGCTGTACGCCGGCATCATCGTCGTCGGCGTTCTCATTGTGCTGTCGGGCCTGTCGATCTGGAAACCGGTGCAGTTGCAGTGGCTGACCGCACTGTTCGGCGGCTACGACGTCGCGCGCTACGTCCACTTCATCTGCATGGCGCTGATCGTCGCCTTCCTCGCTGTTCACGTCGTGCTGGCCATCCTGGTTCCGAAGAGCCTGCGCGCCATGGTCATCGGCCGCTAGATCCAGGGAGATAGATGATGCGTCGCAAGCTCCTGATCCCCGGCGTCGACAAGAAGCTCCTGGTCAAGGACGCCGTGAAACTGATGCCTGATCTGACCCGCCGGCGCTTCATCACCGGCGGCGCCAGCTTGGGGGCGCTGACGCTGCTCACCGGCTGCGATGTCCTCGACAGTTCCTCGGCGGAAACGATGCTGGCGCAGGTTTCGAAATTCAACGATGCGGTGCAGGCCTGGATTTTCAATCCGAACGCGCTGGCGCCGACATTTCCGGAAAGCGCCATCACAAAGCCGTTTCCGTTCAACGGCTACTACGATGTCGACGAGGCGCCCGAGATCGACGGCAAGGACTGGAAGCTCGAGGTGCGCGGCCTGGTCGAGAACAAGAAGCCGTGGACGCTGGAAGAGCTCTACAAGCTGCCGCAGGTCAAACAGGTCACGCGCCATATCTGCGTCGAGGGCTGGAGCGCGATCGGAAGCTGGACCGGCACGCCGCTGCGCGATTTCCTGAAGCTTGTCGGCGCCGATACGCGCGCGAAATATGTCTGGTTCCAGTGCGCCGACAAGGACGGCTACAACTCGCCGCTGGACATGCCGACCGCGCTGCATCCGCAGACCCAGATGACCTTCAAATTCGCCGACGAGATCCTGCCGCGCGCCTACGGCTATCCGATGAAGATTCGCGTGCCGACCAAGCTCGGCTTCAAGAACCCGAAATACGTGATCTCGATGGAAGTCACCAACGACTACAAGGGCGGCTACTGGGAAGACCAGGGCTACAATTCATTTAGTGGAAGCTGAGCACTTCGCTCTGTCATTCCGGGGCGCGACGAAGTCGCGAGCCCGGAATCCATTGGGCCGCATGTGCAGACGGTGGAATGGATTCCGGGCTCGATGCTGTCGCATTGCCCCGGAATGACGGCGGAGAAAAATTCGTCCGCGATTCCAACGTGATTTGGGTCGTCCAGCCCTCGCGCGAAAAATAAATCGCTTAACCCGTCGGGCAAATCAGTGATTTAACTCCGCGCGTCTCACCCGAAATGAGGGGCGGCTCGCGATCGTCACGAACGTGCGGTGAGATGCGGTGGACGCGGGTGTTGCGACTGACGAGCGTGACTATCCGTGGACGGCGAAGTCGTGTGGTTCTGGCGCCCCGACGCTGGCGCTAAGTTTTTTGCGCGAAGCAAGTTTGCGCGAGAGGCGACGGTGGCAAGAAAGCCCGGTCACCGGGAAGAGCACGAAGTAAGCCGTAAACCACTGCGCAGGGAAAGCCGGAGTTGCTTCGGTTGACCTGTGGTCCTACCCCCGAGCTTTTTGTTGCACGGGGCCCACGGGTGC
>NZ_JAGKJI010000117.1 GCF_020329485.1 Bradyrhizobium cenepequi | reverse complement strand
GCGGCAGCGGGTTTAGAAGTCTCTGCAGATGCGGCTGGTGGCATTCCTCGCTACGGCATCAGGCGGCGTGGCGGCAATAACGATCGTCTATCGACTCTATGGCAAGAGGTGATTTCCCTCGCCGGCATTGCAAGGTCATTCTCGTCAAGCGGTGGATTGTCATGTTTGACACGAACAGGAACTACCGTGAAGATTCAAGTCCGCAGCCTCGCGATTGCGTTCGCAATTGCTGTTTCTATCACAGTGGCCGCCACGGCCAAATCGCCTGTTGCGCCGATCAATACCAGCCGTGACGACGGACGTGCGCTATCGGGTGCGGCGGGGTTATCCCACCTATAATTCGTACCGGGGCTATCCCGCCTATAGTTCGTATTGGGGCTATCCGACCTATAATTCATTTGGAGCTATCCGACCTATTACTATCCCGGCCTCTCTTACGGCTGGTGGTGACTACGGCTGGTGGCAGCCGGCCGCAACCAAACCGGCCGGGCGAACGAACTAACAGAGATAGAGCAGGTATGGCGACCCAGGAGATTGAGCTCGAAGCACAAATACGGCCCGGTGACCGGTGGACGCTAACATTTCGCACTTCAATTACCTTCGCGGTGATGGCGTTTATCATCGCTTTAGCCGCGCTGCTGATCACTATTCAGGTCCGGGCTCTTCATTCGGCAACGCAGGAAGCTGCGTCCGCCTATATGGACGCGACCAGCGCGAAGGCGTTGGGACGTCTTCAGACGGAGATAGCCACTATAGCGTCGCTGGTGCGTGTACTGGCAACCAGCGCCAGCGTAGCCGATTCAAATGAAATGATCGAGACCAGCCGTGCGATCGCACTTTTCAAAGCCACACTGCAGGAACTGCCCCAGATGGACAGCATCTATGCCGGCTTCGAAAACGGCGCTTGGTTGGAGGTGCGGCGGACCAGTGACCTCAACGAGAATCAGCGCGAGAGGTTACGTGCGCCACTTCGCGCTGATATTGCCATCGATCTGATCCACCCCCGCCCCGATGGCGAACTGCCCATGCGGCGGATTTTCGAAGATCGCCAGGGCAACGATGTCGGACAACTGGATCTATGGAAATACGGATACGACCCCCGCAAGCGGCCCTGGTATCACAAGACGCTGAGGGCCGACCGGTCGCTGGTCTCCTTGCCTTATCTTTCGTTTGATACCGGGGCACCGGTGATGACGATTAGCACACCCCTGCGAGGCAAGGTGCACGGCGTCGTTGCCGCCGATCTCAAGCTCGACACTTTCAGCGATTTCGTCCAAGCGCAACGGCCTGGAGAGCACGGTATCGTCTTGATTTTCGACGCGGCTGGCTCGCTCATCGCCCACCCCGATTTTGCACAATTTATTACCAGCGCGATGACACATCCATCCCAACCGCAATTACCCAACATCAAGGAGGTCAACTCGGGGGTCGCAGCGGCTGTGTTGCGAGGGTCGCATGGCCGCGACTATTACGATGGAGATATCCGTGACGACCAAGGCAACAGCTACCTATTCAGGCTAGCAAAATTCACCCTGGGTGAGCAGCACGGCGCCAAGATATTGTTGCTGGCGGCTCAAGGAGACTTTGTCCAAAATGTTCGGAGGCTACAGTTCACTGGATTAATCGTCGCAGTTGTTGCCGGCGCCGCGTTTGTTCCGGTTGTTTGGATATTTGGCAACGGAATGTCTCATTCCTTGAAAGACATCACGGCACAGGCCGCTAGACTCCAGAAGCTGGCTGCACCCGACCCTTCACCAGTCACATCACGCATTAAGGAAATTTGCGAACTCGGTAGTACGGTGAATCTCGCGCAGCGCACCATACGTTCGTTTGCGCGCTTCGTCCCTAAGGAAATCGTCCGAGGGGTCATGGACAATTCGATATCTACTGAGCTTGGCGGAGTTAGAGAAGAGGTTACCGTCGTTTTCACCGACGTTAGAGACTTTACGACCATCGCTGAGTCCGTTGCCCCCGACATGCTCATGCAGCAAACGTCGCGGTATTTCTCGGTGCTTACAGAGGCTTTCCTCGCCGAAGGCGGAACAATCGACAAGTTCATTGGCGACGCGGTGATGGTGTTCTGGAACGCACCCAATCCACAGCCCGACCATATCGAGCGGGCTTGCCGCGCAGTTCTTGCGGGCAGAATGGCGTGCGAAAAGCTCAACGCTCAATTCGAAGCGGAGGGCCTGAAGCCATTCTTCACGCGGTTTGGCATTCATGTCGGAGAGGCCGTCGTCGGCAACTTGGGCTCGATGGAGCGCATGAATTATACGGCTCTCGGCAATACGGTGAATCTGGCGGCACGTCTCGAAGGCCTGAACAAGCAGTTTGGGACCGCTATCCTTGCTAGCGAAGACGTCTATTTGCGAGTACGGCACTGCTTCCAGTTCAAACCCTTCGATGCGGTCATTGCCAAGGGGATGACAAAGGAAACGCGCATTTTCGAGCTTGTAGGGACATCGACATGAAGTCAGTTTGGGTCCCCCGATGCATCTTGCTGGGATTTTTCGTTTTGCAGCTCATGCTCGTCGCCGTCCCAGCGGCTCGCGCAGACGAAGACACCATCAAAATCGGCATTCTGCACTCTCTGTCCGGCACCATGGCAATCAGCGAATCGGTGCTTAAGGACACGGTCCTCATGCTGATTGAAGACCAAAACAAGAAAGGCGGGCTGCTCGGACGGAAACTGGAACCAATCATCGTGGATCCGGCATCCGACTGGGACGTCTTTGCCGAAAAAGCCCGAGAACTCCTCACAAAGGAAAAGGTCGCGGTCGTGTTCGGTTGCTGGACCTCCGCCTCCCGCAAGTCCGTGCTTCCGATTTTTGAGCAATTGAACGGCCTGCTCTTCTATCCTGTGCAGTACGAGGGTGAAGAGAGCTCTCGTAACATTTTCTACACGGGAGCCGCGCCCAACCAGCAGGCAATTCCCGCCGTCAGATATCTGATGGGCAAGGAAGGAGGAGAAGTTCGCAGATGGGTTCTGCTCGGTACCGATTACGTCTATCCGCGCACGATCAACCGAATCTTGAGCGCGTATCTTACCGCAGAGGGGGTATCGCCAGACGACATCATGACGATTTATACACCGTTCGGCTATTCCGATTGGCGAGGGATCGTCGAGCGGATCAAAGCCTTCGGTTCGGAGGGAAAAAAGACCGCGGTGATATCCACCATCAACGGAGACGCAAATTCGTACTTCTATGCGGAGCTCGCAGATCAACGGGTAGACGCCAGCGCAATCCCAGTCATGGCTTTCTCCATCGGCGACCGCGAACTGCTCGGTGCGGACGCCGCACCCGTCGGGCACTTGGCGGCCTGGGGTTACTTCCAGTCAATCAACTCAGCAGAAAACGAAGCGTTCATCAAAATGTGGGCGGATTTCAACGAGCAACGAGACAAAACCACAAATGACCCGATGGAAGCCACCTTCATTGGCTTCAGGATGTGGGTGCAAGCCGTTGCCCAAGCGGGCACCACCGACGTAAATGCGGTCCGGCAAGCCATGTACGGTCAACGAATCAAGGCACCGAGCGGCTTCGAGGTTGTAATGAACACCAATCATCATCTTTCCAAGCCAGTCATGATAGGCAAAATAAATCCTTCCGGGACCTTTGATGTCATTTGGCAGTCAATCAATCCGATCCGAGCGGAAGCCTGGAGCAGGTACATCCCCGACAGCGCCAAGCGTACCGCGGATTGGACTTTTCCTTGGGTTTGCGGGGGGTGCATCGAGCCAAAATTCAAGGAATGGTGACGGTTCGATTGTTAGTGATCGGTCCTTCCATGGGCT
>NZ_JAGKJI010000116.1 GCF_020329485.1 Bradyrhizobium cenepequi | reverse complement strand
CGCCTAGTCGGCGCGGGCGAGCACCGCAGGCGGAGTTTTCAGGCCGAGAGCTCGGGATGAAGCGGAGGCGTTCAGGGTCGATGCGCACGCGCGGGTGACCGTACTTTGCGAGGTAGCAGATCGCCACCATCGCCGCGGCCAAGCCCGCGGCAGCGCCGACGCCGAGCGCCCAGCGCGGGCCGAACCGATCAGCGACCCAACCGACGATCGGCGCGCCAATGGGGGCGCCGCCCAACGCGATGGCGAGGAGGATCGCAATCACACGCCCGCGCATGACGGGCTCGGTCGACAGTTGCACCAAGCTGTTCGTCGAGATGGTGAAGGTCTGGGAGGACACGCCGATAACGAGGAGGGCGAACCCGAAGAGCCAGCGGTTGGGCATGACCGCGGCGAACGCGCAGCCGAACCCGAAGGTTGCCGCGGCACCGAGCAAAAGCGGCATGCCGGGTTTCTCCCGCCTGGCAGCGACGAGCGCGCCGGCGACCGATCCGACCGCCATGATCGAAGTCAGGAGCCCGTATTGGCCCGCGCCGGAGTGAAAGACCGTGGTGGACATGGTGGAGATGAAGATCGGAAAATTCAGTCCGAACGTGCCGATCAAAAACAACATGACAAGCACGGCCTTCAGGTCGGGTCTCTTCCACACATAGCGAAACCCCTCGGCGAGGCTCCCGCGGGCCCGGAGGGCTCGATCCCTTGGATGAAGCTCACCGACGCGAAGGAGCCCCAGCGCGCAGAGCACGGCGGCAAACGAGGCGGCGCTGATCAAGAACACCCAGCCGGAGCCCGTGGTCGCGATGAGGATGCCGGCCAGGGCCGGGCCAATCATCCGTGCGACGTTGAACGAGGTGGAATTCAGTGCCACTGCGTTCGACAGATCAGCTTCCCCGACCAGTTCCGAGACGAAGGTATGGCGCGCCGGCGAATCGAATGCTGTTACACAGCCCAGCAGAAGCGCAAAGGCGTACACATGCCACAACCGGACGATCCCTGCGACGGTGAGGATGCCCAGCCCAAGGGCGAGCGCTCCCATCGCCGCCTGGGTGCCGAGCAGGAGCTTTCGCCGGTCCAGACGATCGGCCGCAAAACCGTTCACGGGCAGCAAAAGGGCTTGGGGTCCGAACTGGAGCGCCATCACCACACCGACCGCGGCCGCATTGCCGTGGGTCAGCTGGGTGAGCACGAGCCAGTCCTGGGCGGTGCGCTGCATCCAGGTTCCCACATTCGAGACCAGTGCCCCGCCGGCCCACGCCCGGTAGTTAAAGCTGCTCAGCGAACGAAAGGTGCGCTTCACCGGACGACCCACGAATCCGCGGTCGGCATGGCACACATGGTCACGGGGCGAGCCCTCGGGTGACGCATCGGCTAGAAGACTAGCCTTGCTTCGAGCATCGCAGCGTGTCTTGTGCCGTAGCCTGCATCGTTCCGCTTCAATTTTCCTGTGACCATCGTGTATCGCGTGATTGGGCCGTCTTCAGGATCATCGCCCCGATAATGTACGACGGCGTTTCGGGGTGCTTCGTGCCCCTTGCCAAAGAGCTTCACGGCACACGCTTCGACGACGTGCAGCGTGGGATCCCGCACAAATTCCCTCAGCGCTGCGAGTTCGGCCGTGCTGGCTCCGCCCGAGCGCCACGACGCTTCCAGAACGCCTGATCGTCTCCGGCCTTTGCCGTCGAGCCCCTGAGCAACATCGTAGTTCCGGCGCGAAACTATGAAGCCCGGATACTCACGCATGGCATCCTCGTACAGTTTGGCCTGAGAGGCAGCGAGGCAGATCGCGCCGGGCATCGGCAGCCGCGCCAGCGCCTCCCAGCCACCGCGCACGCAGACCAGAGCGGAGCCGCCATAAACTCGGCATCCTGCATTGTTCGTCGCAACCCTCTGCTTGCCGTGATACGCGATGGTCATATCATCGACCGTGATCTGCCCGATACTCACCGTCGTGACGTCACGGAGGTTCGACTCGACCACCAGCCCGTGGGCGGCGATCGCGGCCTCGGGAAACGCCTCGAGGAATGCTTCCACTTCAGCGATCGTCGTGGCAACGGCGTGGCCTGCGCCTCCGGCCGCGAGCGGCTCTTTTATCCGGATTGGCCCGGAGCCCAAGAGACGTCCCGCCGCGGTCCGGGCGTCATCCACGCTGAAGACGGTGTAACCCGGCAACACGACGTCCTGGACCAATTCCGCATAGGCGGAAGACCAACCTTCCGGTCGATCCGCCCTGGGATCGAGCAGCTGATGGGTGATGGCCTTGGTTTTCGCGAAAGGATAGGGGACGACAGCGCCGAAGAGATCGGTGGGACGGCGAATGCCGAGGCACGATGCCTCGTCCAGCACCAATGTATCGTCGGGAACGAAGAACACATTTCCTGGATACCTCTTGGCGCTGTCGTAGAGACCCGCAAACTTGGCGCCTTTGATCTGAGCAATCGCCTCGGCAACGATCGACAGGGTAACTTGCTCGTGGGCGTACATGGGCCCTCCCAGGCGGGAGGAGTAGACGACCACCACGCCGTCCGAATTGGTCCACGGCTCCAGACACGAGGTTCGGATTTTGGCCGGGGCATCGCTTTTCGCGAGCGCGGTGCCGGTCGGAGGCCGAGAGGGCCGCGAAGGAGCGGCCGCAGCCGGTGGGTGTCGCAGTTCCACCAAAAGATTTCCGTCCATGCGCAATCTCCTCGAGGCGTCGAGCGTTGCGCAGAGCTTGGACGGTACTCGTCTAAACGGGAGTCTGCCTGTCCCCGTGAGCGCTGACTTGGGAGCGCATTGGGCCGGGCGCAAGTGCCCAAGTCGGACTTGTTGACGCTGGCGACCGAGCAATAAAAGCGGCGTTGCACTTTATTGATTTGATCTCCGCCGCGGGCGAAGCTGGATGCAGCCTCCCGGTTTCGCGGCGCAGGCTGGAACGGCGGCGTATGCAACGGCAGCCATTGCGGCCGCTCCGAGTAACCTCTTGAGCATGTTCACTTCCCATATTTTTTTGAAGAGGTTCAGCGTCATTGCTGAATGCTGCGAAGGCCTTGATCGCGCGAGCCGCGAAAAGTTTCGAATGAATTTCGTGCGATCCAAGGGTGATGATCGGGCGACGCAAAGCCTTATGCAACAAGACGCATTTTCATTACGGGTTCGTAACGATTTGAATTCGACGGTTGCGCCAGACGCGATGTCGCGTTCGTTCGGCGCTGCGCAGATGGCGTACAGACAAATCGTACAGCCGTCGCCCAGTCGTCCGGCTGGCGGCCCCACCGAAGGTCCGAAGGCTGGTGAATGGGGGACTGATTTTCGGTCACTTAGAGCCTTAGTTGGCGCTCTGGTTGGCGGACGATGTCGCCTATTGGCCCGTCTCGGACCTCCAGCTGTGTCGGCTTTCCCGCCAACTACTAAGGGCATAGCGGACGTCAAACGTGCCTTGAATCGCGGCGCCCGATTTATGACTACGCGCGAGGCGATGGAGTTTAGGTCTGCAACCGAAGCCATTGCACGACGTCTAGGGCCCACAAAGGCGCAGCCCTAATTCTTCTAGGTTATTGCCCTCTGGCTCCTCCATTGCCTAATCTTCCCGGGCAGGGAGGAAAAGACGAATGAAAGACATGCAGGCGCATTTGGAGAAGCTTCGGAATGAAGCCGACGAGTGCAAGTTAATCAGCAAGCTCGCGACCGACACGAACAAGAAAGCGTTGTTTGCCAGGCTTGCTGTACTCCAGCGAGCATTGGTTAAGGAGCTGGAACAGCGATGCATGCGAGCATGGGCCGGGGTCTGGTCTACCACTGACAGCCGACATGACAACGACTTAAGTGTCGTTCGGCTCAGGGGCCCCTAGCCGAAAGTCCCTCTGGCCATTGGAACGTCGGTTCACAGAGGTAGAGCGAGCATAGCCCAGTTCAGCCGACGTCGGCGGCTTTTGACCCAACTCGAACTCCGCCTAACCATTCGCGTTAATCTACGCGGCGCGTTCCTTGTCTGACTGTTCCTCGACAGTGGTCGCGGTTTCGTCCAACCCCTTTTCGTAATTGCCCGCGAACCTCTCGATGCTGTCGGCCCACATCCTTAGCATTGAGATCTGAAAGTGCATAATTGGCTTCAAGACATTCATACCGATTGCTGTCGCTGCGGTGATGCGCCTTTGTGGGTCGCGCGCGAAAAGTTTTGCATCAGAGGTCTTATCTGCCATGTTGTTAGCTCCTTCTGCTCTGGTGTTACGGCCCAAAGCTAAGTGTCGGGTTGTGCACTGCGTGATTC
>NZ_JAGKJI010000115.1 GCF_020329485.1 Bradyrhizobium cenepequi | reverse complement strand
GCGTGCCTCTTCCTGGCACAGCTCCGCGAGCGCAGCGTCCGCATCTCCCCGGCCCCGCAGATCGTGCTGCACAACTGGCAGCCCCGCATCCTTCGGCAGAACCTCAACCCAAGGCTCCCCCTCCGAGGCAACAAAAATGCTGCGTAGCGCCTCGTGCCGCGCCACCACACGGTCGAGGCTGCGCTGCCATGCGCTGCGGTCGAGCACGCCGCGCAGCCGCCACGCCAGTGGCATGTGATAGTTCGTGCTGCCCTGATCCAGCTGCGCCAAAAACCATAGCCGCTGCTGCGCAAACGACGGCACAAGGGGCGCATCGCGCGACACGGCGGCAATCGCCGGGAGATCTTGCGGACCGGAGCGGCTCATCATCTCGACGATGCTTTCCGCCAGATCCGCCAGCACCGGTTTGGCAAACAGCGTCGTCAGCGGCAGCTGTACACCCAGCGCCTGCGACAGCCGGCTCAAGAATCGCACGGCAAGAAGCGAGTGGCCGCCCAGTTCGAAGAAGTGGTCGTGGCGTCCGACCCGCGCCAACCCCAGAAGCTCGGCCCAGATCGTCGCTAGCTGCGCCTCAATGGGCCCTTGCGGCGCCTCATAAGCGCGCCGCGCATAGGCCTCATCCTCCGGCGCCGGCAGTGCCTTGCGGTCCAGCTTGCCGTTCACCGTCAGCGGCAGCCCCGATAGCCGCACGAATGCCGACGGCACCATGTAGTCCGGCAGCCGCGCACTTAAGTGCGCCCGCAAGGCGCCAGCCAGCCCGCCTCCATCGTCCTCATCCGAGCCAGCCTCGGGTGCGCCCACCACATAGGCGACAAGGTGCTTGTCGCCGGACCGGTCCTGGCGCGCCACCACAACCGCATCCCGCACCCAGGCGTGCTCGCAAAGCCGTGCGGCGATCTCGCCCGGCTCGATGCGGAAGCCGCGGATCTTCACCTGGTCGTCATTGCGGCCCAGGAACTCAAGATTGCCATCGGGCAGATAGCGCGCCAGGTCGCCGGTCCTGTACAGCCGATCGCCGTCCACAAAGGGACTGGCGATGAACCGCTCCGCCGTCAGATCGGCACGGTTCAGATAGCCACGCGCAACCCCCGCCCCGCCGATGTAAAGCTCACCCACCGCCCCAAACGGCACAGGCGCGCCATGGCCGTCCAGCAGATACACACGCGTGTTGGCAATCGGACGGCCGATCGGGACGTTCGCAGATACAGCTGGCCCTGTCGGAACTTCATAGAAGAGACAGCCGACGATCGTTTCGGTTGGGCCGTATTCATTCACCATTCTGGCCGTCGGCTGGATCCTGCGCCACAGCTCGATTGTCGAATGCGACAGCGCTTCACCGCCGATGATAAACAGTCCAACCTGGCTGGCGGCCGAGTCTGCCAACATCTGTTGCCCAAGCACATCCAGATGGCTGGGGGTGATATCGATGAGCCCGCAGCCCAAGCTGATCTTTTCCTTTACCCCCTCGACCTCATCTCCCTCCCTGACAAGCTGTGCATGGCCACCACAGAGCAAAGGCGCAAACAGGCTCGTGATTATGGCATCGAAGGCCAAAGAAGAGGAGACCAGGGAGGATGACCTGGGCGCGTAAGCCTCGCAGGCCCAGGACAGATAATTGGTCATCCCCCGATGCTCGACCATGACGCCCTTTGGGGCACCGGTTGAGCCTGAGGTGTAGATGACGTAGGCGAGATGGCGCGAGGTGAGGCCGAGGGCGCGCGGCTCGGGATCAAAGGCAGGCAGCCCGGCCCAGGGCGGGGTGGCCGTATCCAGATCGACCGCCGTCACATCGGCCAGCGCCTCGGTGCCGAGCGCGGCGCGACCGGCCGCATCGGCCAGCAGCAGTCGTGGCGCCGCATCGCCCAGCACCTGGCGCAGCCGCTGAGACGGGTAGGCCGGATCCAGCGGCAGATAGGCGCCGCCCGCCTTCAGGATCGCCAAAACCCCCACCACCATCGCCGGGCTGCGCTCCAGGCAGATCGCCACCGGCTGATCCGGCCTGACCCCGCGCGCGATCAGATGATGCGCCAGGCGGTTGGCCCGCGCATTGAGCTCGCCATAGCTGAGGCGTTCGTCCGCATCGATCACCGCCACCGCATCCGGCGCCTGGCGCACCTGCGCCTCGAACAGCTCATGGATGCACCGCTGCTCAGGATACGGCGCCGCCGTCCGGTTCAGCTCCTCCAACAGATACGCCCGCTCCTCGGCCGGCAGGATCTCTAGCTGCCGCACCGGCGTGTTGGGGGCATGCTCCAACGCGTCGGCCAGTCGCTCGAGCGCCCGCTCCATGTAGCCGCAGACCCGATCCGGACATACCGGCTCCGCCGCGTCCGCCGTCAGACCCAGCGCTTCGCCAAAATCCTCCACCGACAAGGTCAGCGGATAGTTGGTGCGCTCCTCTCCGCCCAACCATTCCACGCCCGAGAGCACATCATCCGGTCCGCAGCTGGCCGCCGGCGTGTTGTGGCGGTAGTTCAACAGCGCGCTGAACAGCGGCGCCGGCGCCGCAACGCCGCTGCAGCGTTGCGCCAACGCCAGTGAGGCATGCTCGTGCGCCAGCAGCTCGGCCAGGCGGGCGTGGGTGGTCCGCACGCTCGCCGCGACTCCGGTGCCGTCCAGATCAAGCCGCAGCGGCAGGGTGTTCATGAACAGGCCCATGGTGCGGTCGGCGCCGGCGCCCCCCTGCATGCGGCCGAACAGCACCGTGCCGAACACCACCTGCTCGCGCCCGCTGCTGCGCGCCACCACCTGCCCCCACGCCAGATGGCACAGGCTCGCCAGGCTCACACCTAGACGCCGCGCCTGGCTGCGCAGCCGCTGGTGCAGCTGCTGCGGCAGCATCCGCCGCGCCTCACGAGCCCCGCGGCCATCGCCGTGGACCTCACTCAGCCCAAACGGCGTGGTCGGCTCGTCGATATCGGCCAGCCGCGCGCGGAAGAACGCTTCATGCGCGTCTGCACCAACGCCCAGGCGCGCCTGCGCCACCAGATTGCGGAACGGCTGCGGCGCGCTCAGCTCATGCTCGCGCCCGCCAAGCGCGGCCTGCACCTCGGCATGCATCACTTCCGAGGTCGTGTGATCCCCGATCAAATGATGCTGCAGCTGAAGCAGCAGCCAGCGCCCGCTGCCGGGCTCGCGTGCAATCACAAACCGCAACAAGGGCGCCTGACCAAGATCGATCCGGTGCTGGCGCGGATCAAACCGATCCCTGAGCTGCTCGTGGCCAGGACCACCAGACCCCTCCAGCTCAACCTCGGTCACAAGCAGTGGCGCGTTCCGCCACACCACCTGCGCCGGGCGCGACAGGCCCTCCCAGACAAATGAGGTGCGCAGAATGTCGTGCCGGTCCACCACCCGCTGAACCGCGGCCAGATAGCGCTCCAACAACCCACGGTCGGCAAACGCCAGCTGCGAGATGAGCAGGTACGGATCACCCCGGCTGGCCAACAGATGGTGGAACAGGATGCCGTCCTGCAGCGGCGACAAGGCATAAATATCCTGGATGTTGCCGACGCCACCGGGCACCGTGGCGACGATCCGGTCGATCTCTCCTTGCGCCAGCTCGATCAGCGGCAGCATCTGCGGCGTGATCGCCGTGCTGCTCTCCGTGATCAGGTTGGCCGGGACCGCCACCTCATGATGGCTGCCCAGGCTTGCGGCCAGATCCGCCAGCACCGGTTTGGCGAACAAGGTCCGCACCTCGATCCCCAGCGACAGCCGCCGCAGACGCTCCATCAACTTGACAGCCAGCAGCGAGTGGCCGCCCAGCGCGAAGAAGTTGTCGTGCCGTCCGACCCGCGCCAACCCCAGAAGCTCGGCCCAGATCGTCGCTAGCTGCGTCTCAATGGGCCCCTGCGGCGCCTCATAAGCGCGCCGCGCATAGGCCTCATCCTCCGGTGCCGGCAGCGCCTTGCGGTCCAGCTTGCCGTTCACCGTCAGCGGCAGCGCCGCAAGCCGCACAAACGCCGACGGCACCATGTACTCCGGCAGCCGCGCACTTACATGCGTGCGCAAGATGCTGGCGAGCTCGCCTCCATCCAGCCGATCCGAACCAGCCTCGGACGCACACACCACATAGGCGACAAGCCGCGGCTCGCCCGTGCGATCCTGTTGCGCCACCACCACCGCATCGCGCAGTAAGGCGTGCTCAAGGAGCCGCGCCGCGATCTCACCCGGCTCGATCCGGAAGCCGCGGATCTTCACCTGCTCGTCATTGCGGCCCAAAAACGCCAGATTGCCGTCCGGCAAGTACCGCGCAAGATCCCCGGTCTTGTACAGCCGGTCGCCGTCCACAAACGGGCTGGCGATGAACCGCTCCGCCGTCAGCTCCGGCTGGTTCAGATACCCACGCGCCACCCCCGCCCCGCCGATGTAGAGCTCGCCGACCGCCCCAAACGGAACCGGCGCGCCATGACCGTCAAGCAGATAAACTTTAGTGTTCGCGATCGGGCGGCCAATCGGGAT
>NZ_JAGKJI010000114.1 GCF_020329485.1 Bradyrhizobium cenepequi | reverse complement strand
CGCCCGCCGAAGCCAGGCGGATCTTGCGGCGGCTCGAGTTCCACTACACCCCCAAGCATGCAAGCTGGCTCAACATGGTTGAGATCGAGGTCGGCGTCTTGCGGGGACAGTGCCTCGGTCGCAGGATCGACGACCCCAAGCGACTGCGCCGCGAAATCATCGCTTGGGAACGGCAGAGGAACGCCGCACGCTGCCGCATCAAATGGATGTTCACTACAGACAAGGCCCGCGCCAAAATGGGCCGAGCCTATCCCGACACTTCCAAAGAGTCATAATCACCGTGCAGAGCAACTAGAGCTACTCTCCGAGTTCAGTGGGCGATCACCTCTGCGCCGCCGACCGAGCCACACGATCATCCGTCGGCGCCATCGACGGAACCGCGGAACGTCGATCGAGAGCAGTGCAAGAGCCGGCGGCAGCAGTATGAATCCAGCCGGCGGCAGGATTCCGCGGACAGGAAGAGCGATACCAAGCGCGATGCGGATGCCGCGACGCTTCGGGATGCGGAGGTGCCTCTTGCCGATACGTAGATAAGCGGACGTCGCGTCAGTCCTGCTCGACATCGTCAGGCACGGGATTTCCGGCCAAGGCCAGGCCGGCAAGACGCTCCGCCTCCTCGAGGGTACCGACGATCCGAAACCTCAGTCCGAAGGACGCGGCGATGACTGCGCCTTGGGCACGTTTGAGAAGGCGCTTGGCCTTGTTCGGCTCCACGCTGAAGATGCCTTGGCATCTCGCGGCAAGACGCGCCTTGTTGGCCTTCAGGAAGACGGTGCGAAGCTTCTGATCCTCGTGCGCCTCATCTTCCACCGAGTCGGGAAAGATCATCACGAATGGACGTTCCTGGCCCAACAGAGCTTCCATCTCGCTCGCCCAGTTCGGCGCGTAGCCCGGCGGCAGACCGCGGCCGTGCAAGACCACGACCGGGAAGCGCGAGACGTCGTGCAGCTTGAAATCCTCTGTTCTCATTACGATTACCTTTCAAGTCGCCAAGCTAGAATCTTGCGGTCGCGCCAATGCCGACAAGGCGGCCTTGGCCGACGCGAACGGATTGCGCGGTTGGTCCGAAGCTCTGCCCGAACACTTCGTAACGCTCGTCGAGCAGATTGTTGGCGAAGACGTAGGCGTCGAAGCTCTGCGCCTTCCAGCCGAGCTTGCCGTTGACGACGCCGTAGGACGGCAGGTCGAAGCTGTTGGCGACGTCCGCGGCGCGGATACCGACGAACTGGTAGTTGCCCCAAACGAAGAAGTCACCGGCGAGCCGAAGAGACGCGGCCGAAACCTGGTACTGGAAGCCGATATTGGCGGTCAACGGCGGCACGTTCGGAACACGGCCGCCATCCTTCGCACCAGTGGCACCGCCAAGCGGGACATTGACGAGTTCTGCATGCGTGACGCCGATGCCACCGAGCAGCTCGAAGCCCCGTGCAATGCGGAGCGTTGCTTCCAGTTCACCACCTGTGGGTACCGAAAACCTAAACCCGGACGTAGTGGTGATGGAGTCCGCCGAGGATGGGGAACGATTTGATGCCCCGGTCCGCTGAACCGGGCGAGCAACCGGCGCGTCTTTGTTCAACGAGCGGTGCGTTCGGATGTCGTTGTAATAGCGTGCGTAAGATCGCAGAATCTGACGCAGATGCATCTCGCTCAGGACAATGATGTGGTCCAAACACTCGCGGCGGATCGATCCGATCAACCGTTCGGCAAAGCCATTCTGCCACGGCGAGGCTGGTGCAACAGGCTTGTCGCGGATGCCCATGGCGCGCAATCGCCGCGTAACGAGGCTGCCATAGATTACGGTCACGATCGCGAATGAGGTATTTTGGGGCCTGATCCCAAGGAAAGGCTTCCGTGATCTGACGTGCAACCCATTCCGCGGTCGGATTCTTTGTGACGTTGATCCAGGCCAGGTTTCTGCGGTCTAGTCGGACGATGACGAATGCATAGAGCAGGTCGAAGCCGGTGGTGGGAACAACGAACAAGTCCATGGCGGCAATCTCCGGCGCGTGGCTGCGCAAGAAGGTTCGCCATCCCTGGCTGGGTGACCCTCGTCGTTTCACCATGTACTTGGCAACGCTCGATTGCGCGACCTCGAACCCGAGCTTGAGCAGTTCGCCGTGGATGCGTGGCGCTCCCCAAAGCGGATTCTCCATGCTCATCCGCCGGATCAGCGCCCGCAATTCAGTATCGATCTGCGGCCGCCCTCTCAGCGACCGCGACTTCCAACGCCAATAGCCGCGAAAGCCGGTCCGATGCCATCGCACGAGCGTCTCGGGCCGAATGATCGTGAGAACCTGCAGGATTGACGGAAACCAGCGATACAGCTGGATGAAGAACCAGCGGTCATGGTTCGTCAGCCGGACGCGACCATGCAGCCTCCGCCTCAAGACAATCAGCTGATGTCGAAGCACCGCGTTCTCAGCTTCAAGCCGCAACTTCGACCTGAATGGCGAGGCCAGGACGGCCAGAACGAAACAGAGCAGCCCGATCATTCCGCCAGCTTAGGCGATTCCATCACGGCTTCAACTCGGACAAGGTTTTCGGTACACACAACCTCATTGATGGGCCTTCCTGAAATACGGTGAGGAGCGCCGGCGTATCAGCAAGCCGCTGTTCTACGAACCGGCGCGCGCTCGAGGCGGTAAAAATGCGACCCCTCAGTGGCAGAAGGTTGCCGAGCGCTTGGGGGAATGGGTACACAAATCCTTGAAGGTCACGGACGTGCAGCCCAATCATGGGTGGCGGCACCTTTGGCGTGAGATCGTGCGCGGCACTAGGATGACGCCGGAATTGTGCGACTATATGTGCGGCCACGAAGGAAAGAGCGGCACGGGCGCCCGATACGGCAAACGGAAAGTGCCGGTGCTCGCGAAATGGCACTCTTCCCTCGTTTCAAAGTGCCTGCTCTCAGTCAACCGCCGGCTGCGCTCAAGCTCATTGGGCGGACGAGAGTGGCTAAGGCCTCAAAGCGAGTGACTTCAACAAAGACCGCCTAAGTTCTTTCGATCTTCAATTCCGCAATATTGGCTCAGCCGCAACAAATCCAGCAAAGCGGATCTTGCGGATGCTGCTACTTAACCAAGTAGTGGATCACCACGTAGCACCGCTGGGTCGCGATGAGCACAACTTTCACTCGTTCTTCGAAAAGCAAACTACCGCACGCCTGTCTTTTTCACCATGGGCAGACATCGAGCCACACGAGCGATCTCATTACCCACCGGCTTGGCGCAAGGGCATTTCGCGGGACAACGAAGTGCCCTCCACATCATCACGCAGCAAATGGTCCTAGACCGGTAACTCAAAAGGAGCCAACGATGCATCAGACTTTGTTAATGGTAGCGATCTCTCTCGTCTTTACGCCAGCCGTCGTCCTCGCCCAATCACCCATGGTTGCGATTTCCCCACTCGCGCCGAACACTCCAGAAAGCGTTCATGTCCAGCCGCGAGGACGTGCCTTTGCACCAAATTCTGCCGAAGATGACGTCGTGCAGAAGCAGATCTCGAGGTTTAACGCCACACAGCAGCTCATGGATGCCAAGCTCGATCGACGGATTATCATCTGCCGTCGCTGCTAACGATCGCCACTTCCCTAGGCTCCTCATTTGGTCGAGATAAGACCCGATGCGTTCTGAAATGAGAAAAATTCATGGTATCAACCGTAGCAGATAGAACAAAGGTCGGCGCTCCACAATCTAGACCAGCGGCTTGCGAGAGCTCCGTTGGCCCAGTAGACAGTTCGCTCGGCTTTGTAGTCCACGAACTTCAGCATCGTATCCGCAATCTGCTGACTGTCGTTCAGTGCTTCGTCAAGCAGACAGACGCGGCAACTACGGCTGACTATCGTCTTGCCCTGAGCGAAAGGCTTTCGGCTCTGTCGGATGCCTACAGCTTAATCGAGCGCGCGGGCGAGAACCGCATCTCATTGACTGAGATCCTTGAACGGACGTTGACGCCACACGCGGCGGTAACGAGAGATCGAATTTATGCTGCAGGACCCGAAATCGATCTTGAACCGCGCCTCGCCCTCTCTCTCCATATGATCCTCGACGAGCTCGCAAGCAACGGCACCAAGCATGGCGCATTGAGTTCTCCGACCGGAAGCGTGGAGCTGCGCTGGACTCTACTCGCCGATTGTGATGGACGGAAGCTTGCCATCCAGTGGAACGAGCGCGGAGGGCCGGAAGCGAGCGAGCCTAAACGAAGCGGATTTGGCCTTCGCCTGATCACCAGCGCGCTGGCAGGTTCGCAAGTGAGGTTAGAATTTAATCGAACCGGGCTAGGGTCTGTTGGGATTCAGGATTCTCATCCGGGCTCGGTTGTGATTCAAGCTATGGATGGACCGATTCGTTTTGACTGATGCCCAATGGGCGAAGATGGAGCCGCTTTGTCTTGGCAAGCCAAGCGATCCCGGCCGCAGTGGCAAGGACAACCGACGGTTTGTCGAGGCCGTGCTGTGGATCGCGCGAACCGGCAGTCCCTGGCGGGATCTGCCGCCCTCGTTCGGCCACTGGAACAGTGTCTTCACGCGCTTCCGCGACTGGGTGAAGGCGGATATCTGGAAGCGGCTGTTCGA
>NZ_JAGKJI010000113.1 GCF_020329485.1 Bradyrhizobium cenepequi | reverse complement strand
CCAAGAGGCCGAGGTCGGCGTGAAGTGCAAATGGAAGCGTGGGTGTGCCTTGAGCCAACGCTTTACGGCTGGTGTCTTATGGGTGGCATAGTTGTCAACGACCAGATGGAGATCGAGGCCAGGCGGGGTCTGATGATCAATCAGCTTAAGAAAGCGCAGGAACTCTCGGTGCCGATGCCGAGGCATGCAGGTGCCGATAATCTTGCCGTCCAACATGTTGAGCGCCGCGAACAAGGTCGTGGTGCCGTTGCGCTTGTAGTCGTGGGTCATGGTACCGGCGCGGCCCTTCTTCATCGGCGGGCCGGGCTGGGTACGGTCGAGGGCCTGGATTTGGCTCTTTTCATCGACGCAGAGGACCAGCGCCTTGTCCGGCGGATTGAGGTAGAGCCCGACCACGTCCTCCACCTTGGCGGCGAAGTTCTTGTCGCGCGAGACTTTGAAAGTGTCGACCAGATGCGGCTTCAGCCCATGCGCATGCCAGATCCGCTGCACACTGCTGTAAGAGATGCCAACAGCCTTCGCCATGCTGCGCACGCTCCAATGAGTCGCATTCGGCGGTTTCCCGTGCAGCGTCATGTGCACCACCTGTTTGATCTTTTCGGACGGCAACGGCTTGACGCGAGAGGGTCGCGTCGCGTCCTTCAGAAGTCCGTCCACACCTTTCGCCACATAGCGACGGCGCCAGGCTCTTGCCAGCCACTGCCGCGATCGCCTCCGCCGTCGACCCATCGCTCGCCAGCAGCACGATCCGTGCTCGCCAAACCACCTTCTGCGGCGTGTTCCGGTCCCGGACCAGCCGCGCCAATCGTTCGCGATCGGCTGTGCTGACCGCAATCTGCTCGAGCTTCCTCATCGGCGCAGACTCGCAGGTTTGCGCCAATTTGTGAATCGTCTGTCAATGACGGAACACTAGCTGATGCGCCTTGACGCATTAGGTCTGATAACTCGACTATGCCGAGAGATACACCCTCTCGCCGGGACGAACCACCTCGTGAGCGCGAATGATGACGAAGACGGCCTGCGCCATGAACTCAAGAGTGTAGTAGAGATCACGAATAAAGCGCGAGCTCTACCGCACGATTCCGGTGTCGCGGATAGACCAGCGGCGCGCCGACATCTTTGTGCGGACGCATGCGTCGTTCTTAATCAGCGTCAAGGAGCGGAACCACTCGTCCGCGCGGAAGTCCTGCGATATAAGGTTTAGCGCATCGCGGCAGCAATTCGCGTATACACGACGCGCCTCATGGCCTAGGGCCGGCTCCTTCGCTCATGAGAACAGCTCCTGCGCCTTGATAAGCGCGCCCGCCAGCCCATCGACCTCTTCCCTGGTATTATACATGCCGAACGAGGCCCGGCAGGTGGCTGTGACATTGAACCGCTCTAAGAGCGGCATCACACAATGGGTGCCGGCGCGCACCGCAATGCCCTGGCGGTCGATCACGGTCGCGACGTCATGGGGATGGGCGCCCTTCATCTCGAAGGAGATCACCGGCCCCTTCTCCCGTGCGGTGCCGATCAGCCGCAGCGAGTTGATCTCGCGCAGGCGTTCCTGGGCGTAGGTGAGCAGGCCGTGCTCGTGGGCGGCGATGCGCGCCTTGCCGATCGAATTGACGTAGTCGATCGCAGCCCCCAGCCCGATCGCCTGGACGATCGGCGGGGTTCCAGCCTCGAATTTATGCGGCGGGTCGCCGTAGGTGACCCAGTCCTTCGCGACCTCGCGGATCATCTCGCCGCCGCCGTTATACGGCCGCATCGCGACCAGGTGCTCATGCTTGGCATAGAGCGCGCCGATGCCGGTCGGGCCGTAAACCTTGTGGCCGGTGAAGGCGTAGAAATCGCAATCGAGGTCCTGGACGTCGACCGGCAGGTGCACGGCGCCCTGCGCGCCGTCGACCAGCACGAGAATGCCGCGGTCATGCGCGATCCTGACGACCTCCTTGACCGAAACCAGCGTGCCGAGCGCGTTCGACATCTGCGTGATCGCGACCAGCTTGGTGCGCGGCGTCAGCAGCTTCTCGAATTCCTCGATCAGGAAATTGCCGTCGTCATCGACCGGCGCCCATTTGATGACGGCGCCATGCCGCTCCCGCAGGAAATGCCAGGGCACGATGTTGGAATGGTGCTCCATGATCGAGAGCACGATCTCATCGCCCTGCCCGATATTGGGCTCGCCCCATGAGGAGGCAACCAGGTTGATCGCCTCGGTGACGTTGCGGGTGAAGATGATCTCTTCGCTGCGCCGGGCGTTGACGAATTGCGCCACCTTGGTACGGGCGCCTTCGTAAGCCTCGGTCGCGGCATTGGCGAGGTAATGCAGACCGCGATGCACGTTGGCGTATTCGGTCTTGTAGGCTTCGGCCATGCGGTCGAGCACCGCATTCGGCTTCTGCGCGGAGGCCGCGTTGTCGAGATAGACCAGCGGTTTGCCATAGACCTTCAACGCCAGCGCCGGAAAATCCTCGCGCACCCGCGCGACATCGTAGGAGCCGTTGGCGACCGCCGGATGCGTGCTCATCCCCTTGCCTCCAGCCAGCGCTCTGCCGCCGCGATCACGTGCTCGCGCAGCTGATCGTTCGTGATGGATTCGATGGCCTCGCCGACAAAGGCCTGGATCAGGAGCGCCTGCGCTTCCTTCTCGGGGAGACCGCGCGCACGCAGATAGAACAAGAGGCTTTCGTCCAGCGCACCGGTGGTCGCGCCATGGCCGCAGGTCACGTCGTCGGCAAAGATCTCGAGCTCCGGCTTGTTGTCGGCCTCGGCCTCGTCCGAGAGCAGGAGCGCACGCGTCATCATCCTGCCGTCGGTTTTCTGTGCATCGGGACGGACGATGATGTGGCCCTGGAATACCGAATGGCCGCGGTCGTCGACGACCGCGCGGAAATTCTCCCGGCTCGTGCAGTGCGGCACAGCATGGTCGATGACCAATGTCGTGTCGCCGTGCTGTTTGTCCTTGAGCAAGTTGACGCCGTTGACGGAGAGCGCGGAGCCCTCGCCCACCAATGTGATGAATCCCTGGTAGCGGCTGACAGCACCGCCACAGATCATGTTGAACAAATTGAGTTTCGCTTTCGCCCCGAGCGCGACGAATACGGAGGAAATGTTGGTGGCGTCCGCCTCGTCCGCCACCACGTGCAGATGGGCGAGATTGGCCGCGTCACCAACCGAGACGATCACCGCATCATTGGCCTGGTAGGCGCGGGCGCCTTCGGCCGCCACAAAGCTTTCGACCACGGCCGCCTGCACGCCCTTGCCAAGCCTCAGATACGAGCGCGTGAAGCTCGACGCCGACGAGGTAGTTGCGACATGGACGATTTGAATCGGCCGGGACAGCACGGTGCCGTCGGTGACCGTGATGACCACGCCGTCGGTCACCATCGCGGCGTTGAGCGAGATCACCGCATCCGTCGTGGCGGTAAGCAGCAGGTCGCCTCGCCCCTCGTTAGCTGGATTCTCCAGAACTTCGCGCAGTGTGCGTACGTCGACGCCCTGGCCCAGCTGGACGATGTCGGAGAGATTGGGCGTGAACAAGCCGTCGACGAGCACAAGCTTCGCTGCGCCCTCGATCGCCGCCTTTTCGACCGCAGCCTTTGCCCGCGCGAGCGCAGCCGTATCCGGTTGCGGCGCACGCGGTAGGACGTCGCGCATCAGTACGCGCAGGTCGGTGTATTTCCATTCCTCGATCCGCCGGTGCGGCAAGCCTGCGCGCTTGTAAGCCTCGAATGCCCTCGCGCGGATGTCGGCGACAGGGCCTGCGCCCGGCAGCCGTCCGTGGGTCCTGACGAACACATTGCCCACCGCAGGTCCGGTATCGGTTTTTGCCAGAACCAGGTTCATCCAAAACCCCTTGCGCCCTCTAGGCCGCGTGCTCGAACTGGGCATACCCGGCGGCCTCGAGCTCCAGCGAAAGCTGCCTGTCACCGCTCTTCACGACGCGTCCTTTCGACATCACGTGCACGACGTCAGGCACGATGTAGTTCAGGAGTCGCTGGTAGTGGGTAATCACGACCATGGCACGCTCGGGCGATCGCAGCGCGTTGACACCGTCGGCCGCGATTCTGAGCGCGTCGATGTCGAGACCTGAGTCCATCTCGTCCAGGATGCAGAGGTTCGGCTCGAACAACGCCATCTGCAGGATCTCGTTGCGCTTCTTCTCGCCGCCGGAGAAACCGACATTGACGCCACGCTTGAGCATGTCCTGCGGGATGTTGAGCGACTTTGCGACCTCGCGGACCTTCTTCAGGAAGTCCGGCGTCGAATACTCGCTTTCTCCACGTGCCTTGCGCTGCGCGTTCAGCGCGGTGCGCAAGAAGTTCATGGTGGCGACGCCGGGAATTTCGACCGGATACTGGAACGCGAGGAACACGCCCTTGGCGGCGCGCTCATCCGGCTCCATCTCCAAGAGATCTTCGCCGCGGAATAGGATCTGTCCGCCCGTCACTTCATAGCCTGGCTTCCCGGCGATCACGTGGGAGAGCGTCGATTTGCCGGAGCCATTCGGCCCCATGATCGCATGCACCTCGCCTGGATTCACGGTCAACGACAGGCTGTGGAGGATTTCGCGATCCTCGACACGAACCTGGAGATCTTTCACTTCAAGCAATGCCATTACAGTTTTCCTAGGGTGTCATCCTTAAGGCGCCGCTGCGGCAGGCCCGCCAAGGATGAGGATTATCCAACCGAACCTTCGAGCGAGATCGAGATCAGCTTCTGCGCCTCGACCGCGAACTCCATCGGCAGCTGCTGCAGCACGTCCTTGACGAAGCCGTTGACGACGAGGCCGACCGCCTCCTCCTGCGACAGCCCGCGCTGGGTGCAGTAGAACAGCACGTCCTCGGAGATCTTCGAGGTCGTGGCCTCGTGCTCGAACGTCGCCGACGAGTTCTTCGCCTCGACGTAAGGCACGGTGTGCGCGCCGCATTTGTCGCCGATCAGGAGCGAGTCGCAGGCGGTATAGTTGCGCGCGCCGGTGGCTTTCCGGTGCGCGGTGACGAGGCCGCGATAGGTGTTCTGCGACTTGCCAGCGGCGATGCCCTTGGAGATGATCCGGCTCGAGGTGTTCTTGCCGAGATGAAGCATCTTGGTGCCGCTGTCGACCTGCTGGTAGCCGTTCGAGATCGCGATCGAGTAGAACTCACCGC
>NZ_JAGKJI010000112.1 GCF_020329485.1 Bradyrhizobium cenepequi | reverse complement strand
GAACAGCCGCTTCCAGATATCCGCCTTCACCCAGTCGCGGAAGCGCGTGAAGACACTGTTCCAGTGGCCGAACGAGGGCGGCAGATCCCGCCAGGGACTGCCGGTTCGCGCGATCCACAGCACGGCCTCGACAAACCGTCGGTTGTCCTTGCCACTGCGGCCGGGATCGCTTGGCTTGCCAAGACAAAGCGGCTCCATCTTCGCCCATTGGGCATCAGTCAAAACGAATCGGTCCATCCATAGCTTGAATCACAACCGAGCCCGGATGAGAATCCTGAATCCCAACAGACCCTAGTCGGACGATGACGAAGCCATAGAGCAGGTCGAACCCGATGGTGGGAACAACGAAGAGGTCCATGGCGGCGATGTCCGGAGCGTGGCCGCGCAAGAAGGTTCGCCATCCCTGGGCTGGGTGACCCTCGTCGTTTCACCATGTACTTGGCAACGCTCGATTGCGCGACCTCGAACCCAAGCTTGAGAAGTTCGCCATGAATACGCGGCGCGCCCCAAAGCGAATTCCCCATGCTCATCTGTTGGATCAGTGCGCGCAGCTCGGTATCGATCGGCGGCCGCCCTCCCTGTGGGCACGACTTCCAACGCCAGTAGCGCCGAAAGCCGGCCCGGTGCCAACGCACGGCGTCTCGGGCTGGATGATCGTGAGGACCTGCAGGATCGCTGGAAACCAGCGATACAGTTGGATCAAGAACCAGCGGTCATGGTTCGTCAGCCGGACGCGACCATGCAGCTTCCGCCTCAAGACAATCAATTGATGTCGGAGCACCGCGTTCTCCGCTTCAAGGCGCAACTTCGACTTGAAGGGCGAAGCCAGGACGGCCAGAGCGAAACAGAACAGCCTGATCATTCCGCCAGCTTAGGCGATTCCATCACGTCATCAACTCGGATTAGGTTTTCGGTACACACACTATGAAGTCCGCGTGCTTGCGCGCGATCCTGCCAAAGCTTCGGCCGAGCTGGGCGCCGCGTTTGAGGTGGTCGCCGGAGATCTAACGAAAGCGGACACGCTTCCTCCCGCATTACGAAATGTGGACCACATCATTTTCACGGCCGGCGCGCCCAGTGGACGATATGCTCCGGAGAGCCTGGTCAAGGCGACAGACTACGAAGGCGTCATCGACACGCTCGCCGCGGCGCAAAGCGCTGGGCTCGGGGATCGCTTCGTCTATCTCAACACGGTCGGCATCAAGACCCCCTCGCTTGCGGCCTTTCTGATTAACCTGCTTAAGAGGAATACGTTCGTCTGGCGGCGGCGCGTCGAAGATAAAATCCGCAGCAGCGGGTTGGACTACACGATTATCCGCGTCGGCTTCCTCCTCGACCGCCCGGGTGGCGAGCATGCGGTCAATGTCAGCCAAGGTGCACTGCCATTGGCGCCTGGCAACCGCATTACACGGGCAGATGTCGCCGAAGCGTTCGTTGAAGCCATGCAGCACCCCAGCGCCTCACGAGCGACGTTTGAGATTGTGTGGGGCGAAGGTCCGCAACGGAACAGTTGGAGCGCACTACTTGAGAAGATCCAGCCCGATCGGCGACCGCCGGCTTGATGCAGGCAATGAAACGAGCGCTTTCGTACCGATCGAGCCTGGCGCCTCCGATACGGCGCTGCGAGTGTAGAATCGGCGGCGGCTGGCGTTCGCAGCTTATGCCGGAGTGGCGCGCCACGGCCGATGAAGATGGGCACTATTCGTTCGCCGTGGCGCTATGAGGCTGCAGCCCGCTGAGCGCTCCAATCGTTTAATCTGTGACGGCCTACGATCCCCCTATGCCTCACGGTGGCTGTCTTTCCGATTCTGCGGGGTGGTCCGTTTACCCTTTGATAGCGACCGTTTCGATCAATCCCCGGATCGACGTGATGAGCCACTTCGGGACTCATGCGGTGCAGCAATTGCGTCCCTGTTCGATCACCTCGTCAGCGCAGGCGGCCAGTGCGTAAGAAATGAGGATGCCCGGTTATTCAATGCTGTGGTGGAACCCCGGCATAGGACACGAGAAGCCTCAGTACAAGCAGCAAGTGCCATTTGAGGGACCCCTGCGTCGTTGAACCGTCCTGCCTGCAAAATTTGGAGGCCGATCGACATCCTGCCTTGGGCTTAGTGGCCAGCACTGTGTTGTACGGGTTGCCAAATACAAATACCTTCGAAGTGCGCCAAATGATCCGTTCCAATTCCACGAATGTGCGCATCTTCAGCCGGTACTTCCACAACAGCAGATGTTGAATGAAGTTCCAGGTGACCCCCCAGGCCCAGAATGGCAGGCGTCGATAACGAATCGGATCGAAACCGAGTTGGCGCATCTTGTAGACGAGAAGATTGGCGCCGACAAAATTGTAGCGCCAATTTTCGAAGAAGGCGGTGACGCTTAAATAATCTTCCTTGCAGCGACAATGATCAAGCGACCCTGGTGTGCGGATTAACAGGCGACCTCCGGGCCTGAGCATTCGCCAGCATCGCGCGAGCCAAGCGTCCAAGTCTTTGGTGTAGCCTATCGACTCGAGCGCATAGATGGCATCAAAACTTTCACTCGGGAGATCGAGGCTGTCGAAGTCCGTGACGATCACCTGTCCCCGCCCACCAAGTTTCGCAAATTTCCGCCGGCAGATCTCCGCTTGCACTGATGAATTGGTCACACACACAATTTCGATGTTGCACCGACTGACGAGGTATTCGGCCGCCGCGCCGGATCCGCACCCCAGATCCAACAGCCGCATCCCGTCCTTCGGCTTCAGAAGTAGGTATTCGGCTTCGTAAGGGCGCGAAAATGCCGCTCGGGGAAACACACACGTGCTGTAGTTCGCTTGCTCGTCGCGATACGCGCCGAACACGTCATCATATGTACGTTTCTCGTCATCGTGCTTGAGAAAGTCGTTCGGCTGCGGCGTCCACTCGACCAGTTGGCGCTGCTCGAATTGATTCAGCTCGTGGCCGATCTTGCTTGCGTCCTTCGGTTGAGTCACCAAGAGAAAAAGTATGTAATGAAGAAAGTTGTATGCGACGACCAACGCAATGATGATCGCCGCTACCAACTGAAATATTAGAACGATGTCCAAGGTCGCTCCCTGTGCGCTTTTCCTACGCGTGCAGCCTAGGACGATCGCGGTAGCCGCTCAATTGAACGTAGGTAATGCGCCGGCCATCCAAAGAGCCAGGGAATGATACGAAGGTTTAGGGGAGTGCGCCCCTAAAGCCGACCCCACTTCCGCAACGGGTCAAAAGCACCATTTAGAGGATTGGCCAGTCACTTCCGGTCGACCCCGATAAGCAGACAATTTCAGAATCCTACTGGACCTCGGCTTGGGGCCAAGAGCGGTCATTCGATCACCTCGTCGGCGCGGGCGAGCAACCTCGGGGAAACGATGACACCGAGCCTTCCCGTGTACGCAGATTGACCGCGAGCCAGAAGCTGGTTGGGAATTCTATCGGTAGGTCACCCGGCTTACTACCTTGAAGGATTTTCGCTGCGAAGTACGCAGCGCGTTGGAAACACCAGCTAAGATCAACACCGAAGCTGACTAGCCCACCATCCACGACATGCTCGCGATTTCGGGAGCCCTTCTGCAGCGCCGAGGCAGCGATGGAAGAGCGATTAACTAGCAACAAATTGGTCTGAAGCACGATAGTTATGTCAACTTTTTCGTTCGCGAGCATCGCGCGCCGAAAAATCATCGGTCTATTCGTGCGGCAGAGAAGGCGGACAGCGAAGAGCCGAGAAGAGCTGAGGCCCAATCGGATTTCGCCGCGTGGAAGGCTGGCAAGGTTGCTTCCTTTGAGATGCCCCTTCCCAGACTAGGCGCTATTGGGCGATATCGCCATCATTGCATATACGCCGTGACGTGGATTCAACTCGGCGCCGGGGCAATCATCGTGACGCCCGCACCGCGCGGATCACCCGAGACAGCTGCTCCCCATCTATCGCCGCATCCGTCCGCACGACGACGTCGCCGATCGCAATCTCGAGCTTGACTGTCGGAACGTGGCGCTCCTCTAACGGCCCTTCCACAACCAGCGGCGCGAATGACGGCTGCGACGCTTCGCACGACGGCAATTCGCCTCGCTGTCGAAAGCGTCGTCGCCAATCGTAAACCTGCCAGCGCGTTGCCCCTCGCTTGCGCGCCACCTCCGACACCTGAGCGCCGGGCAGCAGACTCTCGGCGGCGATCCGCGCCCTTTCAGCCTCCGAACGCACACGACGCCCGGACGGTCCTTCAAGCACTTCAAGCCGGCTGACCGCCCCAACCGACGAGCCGTCCAAATGGACGTCCTTTTTGCCGTCCAATCCCATCCCAAACCTCCGTCCAAGCCGGAGGCCTTCTTCGCACATTTAATCTAACCCTGAAGCCAGGGTGCCGGCTTCGCGCTATCCATCTGAGCGGCGCTATAAGCGATCGATCGCGATTTACGATGGGAAAACGCGAATTCCGGTACCGGAGTTTTTTGATGGAGTTTTACAATTCTGGACGAACCAGCTCATTGAACGGCTGCAATTCCGGAAAGAATTTAGTCTGGATTACATTTGGGATGCGGCCGACCAGCAGAAATGAGACGGAGCGGAGGCGGTTCAATCTCTCCTCCTCCGGCCGAACCCACTTGTACGGCAAGATCCGACGCGTCTCCGTCAGCTTGATCATGTGGACCAGCGGCGCGTAGCGGCCCTTCCGGCATGACCGGCATTTCAGCGTCGCCTCGAAGCCAGCCTAACCCGCCAACTGAGGCAACCTTACTTTGTCAGCAAGCCAGAAACGATAGCCGCGACACCAAACGCGAGGAGCGCCAAAACGAGCGGTGGATAGAGAACCATAGCGGCATGGAACCTTAGAAATCTCCAGTGCACGCCGTCGCGGTTGGGAAGGCCTGCCAAGATCAAAACCAGCGCCAGGCCGAGTGAGATAATTCCGGTCCAAACGTTCATTGTCGCAACCTCCCCGTTGAGATCGCAGCACAGTCACAAATGGCCTTCCCAACAAGTAGCCAATCGTCGCAAGCCGAGAACAAATTAGGCCACTGCCAAATTCAACCTGGTATCCTAACTTGGAACGAATCCCGACATGGGCTAGTTGCTGCAAAACTGCCCTCGTTGGAATGCCCCGCCATGTGCGAGAAGTGCGCTGAGCTTGACGAGAAGATCGCACGGTATAAGACGCTCTCGGCCCGCGTGACAGACCAGTTGACCCAATCGGGCATAGCGCTGCTGATAGAGCGGTACGAGGCGCAAAAGCGCGAGCTACATCCCGATCCGAAAGAGTAAGGCCGCCTCAGCCTGGTGGCCGGCGCTGCCGCGAGATCACTGAGCGGGAGCCGAGACCGGCCTTAAGGAACGAAGCCGGCTTGCCGGGAGTCAACTTAGGGCTTCCGGCCGACTCCTCAGCCCAGGCCGGAGGAAAACCTCCAAGGTTGGCGGCCCCGGCGGTTC
>NZ_JAGKJI010000111.1 GCF_020329485.1 Bradyrhizobium cenepequi | reverse complement strand
TGCCAGCCATAAGACACCAGCCGTAAAGCGTTGGCTCAAGGCACACCCACGCTTCCATTTGCACTTCACGCCGACCTCGGCCTCTTGGCTCAACATGGTCGAGCGCTTCTTTGCCGAGATCACCCGAAACCGCATCCGCCGCGGCGCCTTCGAGAGCGTCGCCGAGCTCAAGCGTGCGATCATGGAATACCTGGAAAACCACAACGCCGCCCCAAAGCCCTTTATCTGGACCAAATCCGCGGGTGAAATCCTCGAAAAAGTCCCCCGCGCGAAACAAGCGTTAGAGTCACAACACTAGTGAATGGAGGGGGTTGTCGCGCTCGACAGGATCAACCTGTCAATTGCGCCCGGGGAGCTTCTGACACTGTTGGGGCCAAGTGGATCCGGCAAGTCGACTTTGCTCAACAGCGCCTCGGGGATGACTTTGCCAACCAGTGGCGCGGTACTGATGGATGGCCGGGATGTCACTGACATCGCCCCCCGCGAGCGGAACCTAGGCATGGTTTTCCAAAATTGCGCGCCACTGCCGCATATGACTGTTTTTGATAACATCGCTTTTCCGCTTCGCATTCGTAGGTTCGCCAAGTGCGATGTCGAGCGCGCTGTAATGGCTATGCTCGATTTGGTCCGCTTGCGAGATTTCGCGCAACGCAAACCGAAGGAGTTGTCGGGAGGGCAATAGCAACGCGTCTCGATTGCGCGATGTCTCGTTTATAAACCAAACTTATCCTGATGGATGAGCCGCTCGGAGCTCTTGATAGGAAGCTAAGGCTGCAATTTCAGTTCGAGATCAAGAAGATCCACAAAGAACTCGGCGTGACAATTCTTTACGTCACTCACGATCAGGAGGATGCGCTCGTTCTATCCGATCGGATCTGTGTCATGAACCAAGCTCACGTTGAGCAAGTCGGCACTCCAAATGACCTTTATTTTCGGCCGACGAACGAGTTCGTGGGAGATTTCTTGGGCGATTCTAATCTGATACCAGGAACTGTAGAGCACTCATCCGGTGATGTTGCTCGCGTTCGGACGAATGATGGATCGCTGATGTGTTGCACATTGCAGGGCAATGTTAGCTCCGGCGATGAGATCAAGGTGATGGTCAGGCCAGATTCTGTCCGGCTATCTCGTTTCGATCAACCGAGTGAATTTGGAATGCGATGTGTCATTCAAGATCGTGCGTTCGTAGGGCATGCGATTCGATATACGATTTCGGTAGATGATCAGCGTTTAACAGCTTTGCATAATAGCGGCTCCGGAATTCCCATGCTCGAACCTGGTAACCAAGGTTGGGTTGACTGGTCGCCAGGCGACGCGATCTCGCTCGCCTCGCGAGCAGCGTCGGAACGTTTGCGGGCCTCATGAGGCTGTCGTAGGCGAACGTCCCGGAACCTTGATCCAGCAAGGAATCAACTCATAGAGGGCCAGCCAGGAGCCAGTATGACCGACGCGACCAAGCCTCAGGGGTTTAGCGCCGACGGCATTACCGCTCCGCTGCGCCATACCAGTTTCCGACGTATCTGGCTCGCGAGCCTGCTCTCCAATTTGGGTATCCTCATTCAGGGTGTCGGCGCGGCCTGGGCGATGACGCAGATGACGTCGTCGGCCGACAAGGTCGCGCTGGTGCAAACCGCGGCGATGCTGCCGGTCATGCTGATCTCGATGCCCGCCGGCGCGATCGCTGATATGTATGAGCGGCGCATCGTGATACTAGTCTCGCTCACGATTGCGCTCGTCGGCGCGACCGCGCTGACCACGCTCGCGTGGCTGGGTCTGATTACGCCGAACTTTTTGCTGGCGCTTTGCTTTGTCGTCGGCAGCGGCATGGCCTTGATGGTACCGGCCTGGCAATCGTCCGTAAGCGAGCAGGTACCGCCGGAGGCGCTGCCGGGCGCGGTCGCCTTGAATGGCATCAGCTACAACATCGCCCGTAGCTTTGGCCCGGCCATCGGCGGCATCGTGGTGGCGAGCGCCGGCGCAGTGGCCGCGTTCGCGGTCAACGCGCTGCTCTATCTGCCGCTGATCGCCGCGCTGTTCATGTGGAAGCGCGTCGCCGAGCCGTCGCGGCTGCCGCCTGAGAAACTCAGCCGCGCCATGGTTTCCGGCCTGCGTTACATTAACAATTCGCCCTCGATCAAAATCCTGTTGGCCCGTACTATGGTCACCGGCGTCGGCGGCGGGGCGATCGTCGCTCTGATGCCTCTGGTGGCGCGCGATCTCCTGCATGGTGGCGCCCAGATCTATGGTATCATCTACAGCGCCTTTGGCCTGGGCGCTGTGATCGGTGCGCTCAGCATCACCGAGATGCGGAAGCGGGTAAGCGGTGAGTCGGCTATTCGCGCCTGCACGCTGTCCATGAGCGGTGCGATTTTTGCGATGGCGCTGAGCCGAGAGCCGGTGTTGACGGCGGCCGCGCTGGTTGTGGCGGGAGCAGTGTGGGTGATGGCGGCGGCGCTGTTCAATATCAGCGTGCAGCTGTTGGCCCCTCGCTGGGTGGCCGGGCGCGCGCTCGCGGCGTACCAAGCGGCGGGATCGGTGGGCATTGCTGTTGGCAGCTGGGGCTGGGCCATCTGACCGATGCCGCCGGTGTGGAAACGGCGCTACTGGTCTCGGCCGGCCTGACCCTTGCCTCTCTACTCATTGGCCTGTGGCTCCCCATGCCGCGCATCAGCGCTCGGAGGGAGGAGGAGGCCGAGGTGCTTGACGATCCGGAGGTGCGGCTGGCGCTGACCGGGCGCAGCGGGGCCCTTGGCGGTCGAGATCGAGTATCGCGTAGCGGAGCAGAATGCTCGTGCGTTCCACAACGTCATGCAGGAAGTGCAGATGTCCCGCCAGCGGAACGGCGCCTATGGCTGGTCGATTGCGCGCGACATTGCCGATGCCGAATTGTGGACCGAGCGCTATCACTGCCCGACCTGGCTCGATTACCTCCGCCACCGCAATCGCTCTACTCAGCCGGAGCGCGCGACGGAGCAGCAGGCGATAGCCTTCCACATCGGCCCCGACCCGGTCCGCGTCCGCCGTATGCTGGAGTGCCCGTTCGGTTCGGTACGCTGGAAAATCGGGATAGGGGGGCGTCTTGCGACGCGCCCCCTCCCACACCACCGGACGTACGGGTCCGTATCCGGCGGTTCGGCGGATTATGCGGTCGCTTGGTGCGCGACGGAAGCCAGGCCGAGTGAGACGAGGAAGCTGTTTGGCAAAGCGATGGTGAGCGCGGGGCTGTTCGCGAGCCGCCAAGGGCCATGCGGGCTTCCGGCGGTTTGTGCCGCCAGGTCCCGGCCGACGCCGCGGCGTCGCAGCTCAGCGAAGCGAGCGTGTCCGTACTTCCATTGCTTCCAGGCGATGGCGCGCAACCGTCGCCTTGTCCACTGGTCAAGTGCGCGCAGCACCGACGGGGTTTGGCAGAAGCCGAAGTAGCCGCGCCAGCCGACAAGGTAAGTGGACAGCTCCTTGACGACCTGCGCGAGGCTTCGTCCGCCCGTGCGCCGCGTCAGCTCCCGAACCTTCGCCTTGAAGCGGGCGAGCGCCTGCGGCGCGATCCGGCGCCGAGGCTCCTTCCTGCTTGTCAAGCCGAAGCCCAGGAACTTACGAACGCTCGGCTTGGCGACCGCGCTCTTGGCCTTGTTGACCTTGAGCTTGAGGCGCTTGGCCAGGAACTTTTCGATGCCAGCCATCACCCGCTCGCCCGCTTTCTGGCTGCGCACATAGATATTGCAGTCATCGGCGTAGCGCACGAAGCGGTGGCCGCGCTTCTCCAGTTCCTTGTCCAGCACATCCAGCATCAGGTTCGACAACAGCGGCGAGAGCGGGCCACCTTGCGGGGTGCCCTCCTCCGTCGGACTGACCAGACCTCCTTCCAGCACACCCGCGTTCAAGAAGCCGCGGATCAGTTTCAGGAGGCGCTTGTCAGCAACCCGCGTGGCAATGAGCCCCATCAGGATGTCGTGGTTGACCCGCTCGAAGAACTTCGCCAGGTCGATATCCACGACGACGGCGTGCCCGGATGCGATATACGCCTGCGCCCGTTCTACCGCCTGATGCGCCGAGCGCCCGGGCCGGAAGCCGAAGTTCATCTCGGAGAACGTTCCGTCCCAACCCGCCTGCAGCACCTGCATCACCGCCTGCTGGATGAAGCGATCGAGCACCGTCGGGATGCCGAGCGGCCGTAGGCCGCCCGATGCCTTTGGTATCTCGACGCGCCGCACCGGTTGCGGTTGGTAACTGCTGTCAAGCAATTGGGCCCGGATCGTGAGCCAGTGCTCTTTCAGGTAGGTCGGCAGCGCGTCGACGGTCATCCCGTCAATACCTGCCGCACCCTTGTTGCGCTTCACTTGCGCCAACGCTTTCTTCAAGTTCTCACGCTCGACTACTGCTTCCATCAACGGCCCTGCGACCGCCGGGCGTTCGAGACAGGCTTTCGCCGCGCAGGGTTCGAGCTCTTGGGCGGCGGCTCTCAGGGCTTCACCCCTCCCTCCGGTGCCCAAGTTCAGTTCAACCTGATCTTTCTGCCGCATGGCTTGCGCGAGATCGCCGCTCTACTGGCCTCTTCCACCGTTTGGGCCTTCGGCGGTACGCTGCCGCCTACTATGCCCTCTGCTGACTTCTGCGCTGCGGTCAGGCTGCCTTGCGACGGCCTCAGTCCCGTTGCCGAGACACAGCGCAGACCTCCCGAGGTAAGACCGACCGCCTTCACCGCACGCCCGCCGAATTTACCACCCCGATCCTTGATGACCGTGGACTTCGCGATCAGTCGCTCGCTCGTCCGACCGGGTAGGCCTCGTTATCCGGTGTTTGTCCATCAGGCCGCGGCTTTGCTCCACGCTTTCTTCAGACCCAACCTCGCGATGACGCCCTTGCGCTTCGTTAATCCTTCACCGCCATCAGGCTGGATAGAGGACTTCCACCTCCAAGCTGTCGTTCATACTCGGCACACGACCCACACGCCCGACCACTCGGGCGCCGAAGAGCTGCCGGTGATCGCAAGCGCGGCTGAAGTAGTACGTACCCGTCCGTTAGGAGACCGGTGCGAACACGGTTTGGGCGACGAGCAAGCGCGATACGACGGCCAAGGCTCGGCGCGACAGCTTACTCAATCCGGCGGAGAACAAGGCGAAGATTGTATCCGTTGGCGGAGAGGGACGAGGTCGGCGGCATCATAATTGTCTCTGCCTTTGAGCTAGAATCGGGAGATGAGCGCCATATTTCAAATCGCCGATCACCGGCTCAATGCCAGATCGGGACCGGAACTCGCGATTGATCATTCCTAGGACGCTTCGCTCCGGGAGATAAAGACTAACCATCGTCCAGCGGTCATGCGGTCTGGTCGCCAGTTATGTGTCCTCTCAGCCTTGATGTCGGGTTTTGTAGTTTTATGTTCAATAGATGGACATCAGGTACTTCCGTTATTTTGTAGCAGTTGCGGAAGCTCTCAGCTTCGCGATGCCGCTCGCGACCGCAGGACAGCGTAGCCCCTCAAACGGAATCGCTGCGAACTGAGCTGTCTCGAGTAGCCAGACGAACTGCCGGTGACCAAATCGGCAACGACTCGTGCTGTGACCGCAGCCAACGTGAGTCCTAGGTGTCCGTGACCACAGGACACGAAGATGGAACGATGGCCCGGGACCTGCTCGACGATCGGCAAGGAGTCCGGAGTAGCCGGGCGTTCTCCGCTCCACACCTCGAAACCGGGCCGAGGTCTGAGCGCGGGCAGAACTTTGCGCACGCGATCCAGCGCGGATGAGAGCAGTCCGGGCCGC
>NZ_JAGKJI010000012.1 GCF_020329485.1 Bradyrhizobium cenepequi | reverse complement strand
GCGCGGGATGGATGATGACCGTGCCACCCATGGGCCGAACAAACAGCCGTTTTGTAGATGGGTCTCATCCTCAGGGCTTCCTCGCCGCAAGCATGCGGAATGTGGGTCCGGACCACACCAGTCCGACCGGATATGAGGTGATGCAGTGAGCTGCAGAAATCTTCGGAAGCCAATCCTCGCCCGGAACACGGTCGGCGCGCTGCGCTACGCATGGCTCCGCGCGCCGCCCTCGCACCGTGCCAACCTCACTCAAGCCAATCGAAAGGCCTTGACTCACAAATCCCCATATGAGGGTGGGTAGAGCGAAGCGAAACCCACCATTCACGCCGCGCGTGACCAGCGCCGATGGGTTTCGCTTCGCTCTACCCATCCTACGGCACTGCGGTCGTCGGGAACCCGTTGCATCCCCCGCCCTACATAGGTCAAATGTCGCTTCCTCGGGATCATCGGCAGCGGTAATTCCACCTCACGAACAACAGCAACAAACGTCACGGGAGCGACGGCACGATGGAAAAAGGTATCTTTGAAGGCTTGAAGGTTCTGGATTGCGCGAGCTTCATTGCCGCGCCGGCGGCCGCGACCGTGCTGTCCGACTTCGGCGCCGACGTGATCAAGATCGAGCCGCCCGGGGTCGGCGATCCCTACCGCAATTTGCCGAACCTGCCCGGCTATCCCCATACCGAGCATAATTTCGCCTGGCTCCTGGAAGCGCGCAACAAGAAGAGCCTGGCGCTCGACCTCACCAAGCCGGAGGCGCAGGCGGTGCTGTACAAGCTCGTCGCGGAGGCCGACGTCTTCATCACCAACATGCCGCCGCAGGTGCGCGCCAAGCTCGGCATCACCTATGACCATCTCGCTCATCTCAACGACCGCCTGATCTACGCCTCCTTCACCGGCTATGGCGAAAAGGGCGAGGAAGCCAACAAGCCGGGCTTCGACAGCAACGCCTATTGGGCGCGTTCCGGCCTGATGGACCTGGTGCGCGCGGATGAGGACACCACGCCGGCACGCTCCGTCGCCGGCATGGGCGACCACCCCTGCGCGATGGCCTTCTACGGCGCGATCGTCACCGCGCTGTTCAAGCGCGAGCGCACCGGCAAAGGCTCGCATGTCTCGACCAATCTGATGGCGAATGGTGTCTGGGCCAACAGCGTGCTGGCGCAGGCCAAACTTTGCGGCGCGAAATTCTCCAAGCGCAAGCCGCGTGAAGAGGCGCTGAATGCGGTGACCAACCACTACAAGTGCAGGGACAGCCGCTGGATCATCCTGTCCCTGCTCAACGAGGAGCGGCAATGGCCGACGCTGGCGCGCTGCCTCGGCCGCGAGGACCTCGTCGCCGACGAGCGCTTCGCCACCAAGGCCGGCCGCCATGCGCGCTCGGTCGAACTGATCAAGATCCTCGATGAAGTCTTCGCGACCAAGGACCTTGCCGAATGGCGCAAGATCCTCGACGGCAATGGCCTCGTGTTCGGCGTGGTCGGCATCCTCGACGACATCCCGACCGACAAGCAGATGATCGAGAACGAGGTGCTGGTGCGGTTCGAGAACGACACCATGCTGACCGTCAACAGCCCGATCTTCATTAACGGCGAGAAGAAAGTGCAGCCGCGCAAGCCGCCGGAAGTCGGCGAGCACTCTGACGAGATCCTGCGACAGGCGGGATATGACGAGGCCGCGATCAAGAAGCTGCGCGCTGCCGGTGCGGTGGCGTAAATTAAGCACCCACCTTTCCCTTCTCCCCTTGTGGGAGAAGGTGGCGCGCATGAAATGCGCGCCGGATGAGGGGTTCTCTCCACGGGCGATGGTGCTTGTGGAGACAACCCCTCACCCAAGCGAGTTCGTTGTCAACGCCGGAGCAGCCCTCTCCCACAAGGGGCGAGGGCACATCAACGAACTATGGCGCAGCAATCAGCGGCTGAGCCACGCCCAGACGATGCCGGCTGCGATAGCGGCGACAATGATGGTGACGGCGATCGCCCATGTGCTGACGCGGACGGCGCCGATCATCTGCCGTTCGGCCTCGTTCTCGGCGATCTCGCGGTTGCGCTGCTTGTCGTCGGATGCGCTCATGGGCAGCCTCCGATGAACAGCATACCATGGTTTACGGGCTTTTGATGAAGCACATGCCCATCCGCGAAGTTTTGCCGGCGGCCTGGCAGGCGAGACCCTCGGCGCAGGTCCAGCTGCGGAAACTGCGGTCGTTGTCCGCGGCTTTTGCGCTTTGCTGATAGCAATGGGCGCCCCAGCCGTCCTCATACTCGGTGCCGGCGAGCTCTGTGCTGCTGCGTAGCTGCGGGCGATTGGAGAAACCGCGGGACAAATCCGGCTGCGCGCCGCGGGCGAACGCGGCGAGGATGTCGCGGCGGCGGACCTGGTCGCCGACGAAATGCGGCGAGGCCGGCACCACGGTCGTATTCGACGGCTTGGCCGCCATCCAGTCGACGCCGGGGAAATGGAACCCGCCGATGCCACGGCTCTGATGGCAGCCGGCACAGGTGATATCGTTCAGCCTGCGCTCGAAGCCGGCGACCGAGCGGATGTTCTGCAGCCTGATGCCGTCTTCCGCCGCCTTCTTCAACGCACCGACGACGTCGTTGTCATCGAATGCAGCCACGCTGCTTTCATCCCGCATCATCCCATATTCGGGCTGCAGGTCCGACAGGTCGAAGCCGACCGGTGTCGGTGCGATCGCAGCTCTGGCGAGGAATTTGTCCGGGATCAGGATCGTGCCGCGATCGAGCTCGGCGAAATGCCTGGGATCGAGCAGCCAGCTCTTGAACTCGCGCTTCAGGTCCTCATCGGCCAGGATGCGATCGCGGTCGATCTGGTTTTCCAGCGGCGCTTCCTCAAAACGCCCGGTGTCGTGGTTGAAGTTGAACACCTTAAGGAGATAGTCGGTGCGGAAATCGCGCGTTGGCGACTTCGGCACGTGGGCGATCTGCAGGTTGGTCTCGATCTGCTCGATATTCTGGTAGCCGATCAAATCGAGCGGGCCATCCTTGCCGGTGAGCTTTTCAAGTGCGCCCTCGCCCGCCGAGGAGACGTCGCCGACCGCAAGCCAGCGGCGCGCGATCTCGCGGCAGGTGATCGCGACACCGTTGCGGTCGCGTGCGCCCTCGCCCTTTGCCCTCAAGACCAGATTGAGCGTCATCGGCAGCCGCTGCGAGACCGCGTTCTCACCGATCACGGGCGCATCGACGCGCGTCGATCGGTAGATCAGGCGGATCTCGCCGCAGCTTTCGGGCGAGACATAGGCGCGGTCCATCCGGTTGACGATGCCGGCCAGCACGAAGCGCGTTCCGGCGGAGTAGAGCTGCGCGCGATCGAACAGCTGGAAAGCGAAGCTGTCGCCGACGCCGATGGATTCGTTCGGAAGCTCCTGCTTGTGCTTCGCGACGTAGCGATCGAACTCACGATCGAGCGCAGCGCGGATCGGCGCCATCGACGGCAGCGCGAACAGTTCTGCGTCGTCGAGCGGAAGATCGGCGGGGCGCTGCGGCGACAGCATGCGGCCGAGACCGAACCTGCCGCGATCGAGATCACGGAGCGCTGATGGATCAGTGATCGCGGTGCCCCGTTCCAGCGCCTTATCCTGCGCGGCACGCGCCGCCAGGGCGCCACACAACAGGGCGAGCAGGATCACAAGAAGACGCAGCACACGGCTCATGCCCCACTAACACCGTGCGGCGCGGCGTATTCAAGTCAAAAGCCGCCTCACATCGCGGTGAGAGGCTTCACCTCTCCCGCTTGTGGGAGAGGTCGGATTGCATCGCCAGATGCGATCCGGGTGAGGGTTCTCTCCACATGAAGGGTCTCGCCGGCGGCGGCAGCCCCACCCCAGCCCTCCCCGGAAGCGGGAAAGGGCGCGCAGCACCCATTGTGGATGCTGCTCGATTTCATCTCATTGCACTTCAGCGCGCGACGATCAGGCCCTTGCTGGTGACGACCACCCAGCGGCCGTCCTGGCGGCGGATCGCATCGACGCGGCCGAGGCCGGGGACGGGATCGCCAGCATAGACCTCGTAGAGGCCGCGGCGGCTTTGGATCAACGCACCGCCATGCAGCACCCAGCCTTCCACGGTCGGCAGACGGCCGACCTCGGGCTTTGGAGCCGCTGCAGCCGCTGTGGCCGCCGGCGGCGTCACGCTGCCGGTCACATCCCTGGCCGCGGCGGGCTGAGCCGCGGCGACGGAGGCCGGTGCGGCTGCAGCGGCCTTCAGCTTCTCGACAATCTCGCTGAGCTTGGCGAGTTTCGCAGCCGGCTCGGCCTGCGCCTTCTCGAGCTTGTCGAGTCGGTCGCTGGTCTTGTTGAACTGGCTCGTTCCCGTCTTGGAGGCGTGCTCGAGCCCGGCCTTCAGCGCGACGACATCGGCATCGATGCGCGCGATCGAGGCTTCGAGCGCGACGTCCTTCGGCGGAGGAGCTGCTGCCGTCGCGGGCTTCGTGTAAAAGCCGAGACCCGCCGTGGCGAGCGCGCCGCCGATGGCGCCGGCCACGGTCGCGAGCACGACGACCGCCGCCATCGCGGCGAAGCGGCGCTTGCCCGACGCTGCCGGCTTCTCGTCGTTGGCGGGGTTGGCGGCCACACCTTCGTCATCCCAGATGCGGTCACCGGGCGACATGATCATGAGCTTGCCGGGGCTTCGGGGCGCTTCTGCTGCGGCCGGCTCGCTCCCGGTCGGCTCCACCTTGGTCGCTTCCGCCTTGATCGCCTCGAACTTGGGAGTGTCAGACTTCGGCGCTTCAAAGTTGGGCGCCTCGAATTTGGGAGCGTCCGCTTTGGGCGACGTCTCTTCCTGGTTGGCTGCGATCTCCGGTGCTTTCATATCGGCTGAAGACGCGGACGCCGACACGGGTTCGCTTGCGGGGGACGGAGCGGCCGCCCCGGCGCCGCTCGCTCCGGCTTCAGCTTGGGTCGGGGCAGGCTCTTGCTCACTCACGTTCAAAGTCTCCAGATTAGGTTGACGATTTGGTAACTTTTATTGCTTGCGAAATCGTTACTGGCAGGAGGGCTTACCGAAATTTAAGGAACTTTCCGGGCCATCACGACCTGCAGACTGTCAGGCAGATGACGTCATTTTTGAGGAAGGCTGGATGAACCGGACATGACCGGACGGCGGCGCGCCGCCGCGCGAGTCCGGAATCTATTCTACCACCCGCGCCCGCGGCCCGATGGATTCTCTGATGTGCAATTGCACGTCATAGTTCGATGCTTCGCATCGCCCCGGAGTGACGGGTGTCTACATCACAACCGGCGTGTCCGGCAGTTCGTTCGGTCCGCCCTGCGAGGGAAAGTGCCTCGCAAGCTCGCGCGAGACGGCCTCGACGCCCTTGAGCACGCCCTGCTCGAAGTGGCCGGCACGGAAATCTTCTTCCATCGTGCGACAAATCGCCTCCCAACCTTCCGCGCCCACCTTGGCGTGGATGCCGCGGTCCGCGACGATCTCGACGTCGCGGTCGGCGAGCAAGAGGTAGATCAGGACGCCGTTATTGTGTGCGGTATCCCAGATACGCAAATGCGCGAAGACATCGAGCGCGCGCTCGCGCGCCGGCTGGTTGCGCAACAAGGGCACGCCGTCGAGCGCGCCTTCGACGACGAAGCGGATCTGGCCGGAATGGGTGGCTTCGCCGGCCTTGATCGCCTGCTCGATCGCGTCGAGCACGCGCGGCGGAAACAGCTGTCGCAGCCGCCAGCGGTGTTCGATGAGGTGCCTGCCGATGCGCCGGATGTCCATGCTACCAGCTCCCCGATGCGCCGCCGCCGCCAAAGCTGCCACCCCTGCCGCTGAAGCCGCCGCTGTCGCGCGAGCGGCCGCCGCCGGACCAGGAGCCGCCATGGCCGCCACCTGGCCAGCCGCCGCGGCGATAGCCGCCCGGACCACCCCAACCCCAGCTGCCGGCGAACAAAGTGATGACGACACCGATGATCGCAAGCAGCACGGCGGCCGCAAATGAACCCGCAAGCAGCCAGGCGAAAAAGCCGACGATGCCGCCGGTGGCGGCGGCGCCGAGCAGCCGGCCCAGCATGGTACGCAGAAACGAGCCCAGCACGAAGATGCCGACAATAACGAACGGATTGAACGGATCGATCTGGTTGAAGACGTTAGGCGCCTGCCAATGCTCGGGCTCCGGCGCCGGCAACTGCTCGCCGTCGATCAGGCGGATCATCCGGCTGACGCCGGCCGCGACACCGCCCGCAAAATCACCGGACTTGAACTTCGGCGCGATGACCTCGTCGATGATGCGCCTTGTGGTGGCATCCGTGAGCACGCCTTCGAGGCCATAACCGACCTCGATGCGCAGATGTCGGTCGTCCTTGGCGATGACGAGCAATGCGCCGTCATCGATCTTCCTGCGGCCGATCTTCCAGGCTTCAGCGACGCGGATCGAGAACTGCTCGATGGTCTCTTCGCCCGTGGTCGGCACGATCAGCACGGCGATCTGGCTGCCCTTGCGTTTCTCAAGGTCCTCGAGCGTCTGCGTCAACGAGGCGATCTCGCTCGACGACAGCGTGCCGGTCTCGTCGACAACGCGGCCGGTGAGCGGCGGCACCGCAATTTCGGCGAAGGCCGGAAAAATCCAGCCCACCAGCAGCGCAAGCAGGATGGCGCGTGCAGCGTTCATCGGAAGCGGATCGCGCGTTGGACTATTTCGCCGGCGATGGCGATGGCGACGGGTTGAAGTCGACCTTCGGCGCGACCGAAATTTCCTTCTCGTTCTCGACCGTAAAGTTCGGCTTCTCCTTGTAGCTGAACAGCATCGCGGTCAGGTTGGTCGGGAAGGTGCGGATGCCGACATTATAGTCCTGCACCGACTTGATATAGCGGTTGCGCGCCACCGTGATGCGGTTCTCGGTGCCTTCGAGCTGCGACACCAGGTCACGGAACAGCGCATCGGACTTGAGCTGCGGATAATTCTCGGTGACGACCAGAAGCCGCGACAGCGCGCCGGTGAGTTCGCCCTGCGCCTGCGTGAACTTCTGGAATGCGGCAGGATCGTTCAGCACCTCCGGCGTCGCCTGGATGCTGCCGACCTTGGCGCGCGCGTTGGTGACGCCGAGCAGCACGTCCTTCTCCTGCTGCGCAAAGCCTTTCACGGTATTGACGAGGTTGGGCACGAGATCGGCGCGGCGCTGATACTGGTTGACCACTTCCGACCAGCTCGACTTGACCTGCTCGTCGTTGGTCTGGATCGCGTTGTAGCCGCAATTGGTCAGGCTCAATGTCGCCAGCGCCGCCAGCACGCTCCAAAATTTCCGCATCGCAATTCTCCCGGTCTGCTTTGCAGCGCCAGAGTACCAGATCGGTCGCGGCCGACTGCACATTTTTCGTCATTCCGGGGCGTGCGTAGCACGAACCCGGAATCCATTTCACCGCGGTGCATGCAGCCGGATGGATTCCGGGCCTGCGCCCAAGAGGGCGCATCCCGGAATGACGAGAGAATGACGAGGGTTTGGGTCAAACTGGAATCAGGCTACAGCCTGGCGGCTGTCGGCGATTTCGCCAGCAGTCACAGCGTTGCCGAGCCCGATCGTCGTGATCAGTTTCAGCATCTCCAACCGTGCGGAGACATGCGACATGGTCGGGCGCGCGCCGAGCGTGAGCTCGTCGAGATCGTCGACGGCTGTGAGCCCGCGCGGGAAGAATTCGCGGAAGATCACGCGTTCGGCGAGGCCATCCACGCAGCGGAACTGCAGCCGATGCGAGAGCTGCTGCAGGCCGTCGCCGACCAGGCGCTTGTTGCGCGAGCCGAGCGCGGACAGGCGATTGCGCAAGACAATCCAGTCGATGGCGCCGTGATGCGCCACGCGGCGGCGGCCGCGCGCTTCCTCGACCATGTCGGCGTAATGGCTGGTGCCGGTAATGTGGAAGGTCTCAGGGTGGACGGTGCCGAGCACGTCGAGATCGACGAAGCTGTCGTTGAGCGGCGTGATCAGGGTGTCGGCCAGTGCATGCGCCATGCGCGACAAATAGTCGTCGTGGCCCGGTGTATCGATGACGACGACATCATAGCGGCCGGCCAGTGTCTCGACAGTCTCCTCAAGCGCCTTGCAGCCTGCCGCCTCCTCTTCCGCAGAAGGATATGCGAGCTGACCGAAACAGAAGTGTTCGGGAATGCCGACGTCGCGCTGCAGGTGCCTGGCCCACGCGCGCCGATTCTCGACCAGGCGAGTGAAGCTGCGTTGCCTCGTGTCGAGATCAATCGTGGCGACCGCTTGGCCCGACTTGATCAGCGCAACCGCCACATGCATGGCGATGGTCGATTTCCCCGACCCACCCTTCTCATTGCCAATAACGATTACGCGAGCGGACATGCCTTCGCCTCTCAAGTTCCAATTGAGTCATCGCTTAGCGCAACTATTGGGCTTGATTCGCGCGAATCCCGCAAGAGTCCGGGGATCTGATTTTGTTGCCGGTTTATCCCGCGACGAATGGCCCCTCGTCATTCCGGGGCAGCCCGCAGGGCTGAGCCCGGAATCCATTTCACCGCTCGCATCTGCTGCACGATGGATTCCGGGCTCGCGCTGCGCGCGCCCCGGAATGACGCATGGGAGGGAGCAGAGCTTAAGATTTCGCCTTGGCGTCCTGGATCGCTTTCCAGATCTTTACCGGCGTCAGCGGGGTGTTGAGCGTGGTGATGCCGAGCTCACTCAGCGCGTCCATCACGCCGTTGGTGATGCAGGGCGGGCCGCCGATCGCACCGGACTCGCCGCAGCCTTTGGCGCCGAGCGGATTGGTCTTGCACGGCGCGGACGGATCGAGCGTGACCCGAATCGGCGGCATGTCGGCCGCGCGGGGCACGCAATAATCCTGATAGGTCGCGGTCAAAAGCTGGCCCTCTTCGCTATAGGCGACGCCCTCATAGAGCGCCTGCCCGATGCCTTGCGCGACGCCGCCGTGAATCTGGCCCGTCACCAGCATCGGGTTGACGGCGATGCCGACGTCGTCAACGGTGGTATAGCGCACCACGCGGGTGACGCCGGTCTCCGGATCGATCTCGACCTCGCAAATGTGCGTGCCGTTCGGCCAGCTCGGCCCGTCGACCTCGCCCTGGCTGTCGACGGAGAGTCGCGCGCCACCTTCCTTCTTGGCGATCTCGAACAGGCTGACGCGCTTGTCGGTGCCGATGACGGTAAGAAAACCGTCGCGATACTCGATGTCCTCGACGGAAGTCTCGAGCAGGTTGGAGGCCTTCTCGCGCGCCTTGTTGATGATGTCGTTAGTCGAGACCGCCACGGCCGTGCCGCCGACGAACAGCGAGCGCGAGCCGACGCTGCCGAAACCGGTGGCAAGGTCGGTGTCGCCCTGGACGACGTCGATCTTGTCGAGGGGAATGCCGAGCGTGTCCGAGATCATCTGGGTGTAGGTGGTTTGCAGCCCCTGCCCCATCGCCATGGTGCCGGAATGCAGGATGATGCGGCCCTCCGCGGTCGCATGCAGGCTGACCTTCTCGGTGTGCGCGCGGCCGCCGGTCCACTCGATATAGCTGGTCAATCCGCGGCCATAGAGCAGACTCTTCTTCTTCGCGGCCTTCTTGCGCGCGGTAAAGCCGTTCCAATCCGCGAGATCGGAGGCGCGCTCGAGCATGTGAGCGAAGGCGCCGGAATCGTAGACCTGGCCGACCGCGTTGGTGTAGGGCAGTTGCGCCGGCTTGATGTAGTTCACCTTTCGGATCGTGCGCGGATCCATGCCGATCTGGCGCGCCGCGGCGTCGAACAGACGCTCGACGATGAACACCGCTTCCGGCCGGCCTGCGCCGCGATAGGCGCCGACCGGCGCGGTGTGGGTCATCACCGACTTCACTTCGAAGTGCACCAGCGGCAGATCGTAAACGCCGGTCTGCACGAACGGCCCCAGCACCAGCGGAATGATGTTGCCCGCGCCGGCCGAATAGGCACCCGTGCCGCCGATCGAGCGCACGCGATAGGCGAGCACGCGGCCCTTGGCATCGAGCGCGAACTCGCCGGTCGAGGTGAGATCGCGGCCATGCGTGCCACCGACGAAATCGTCGGTGCGGTCACCGCGCCAGCGGATCTTCTTGTTCAGCTTGGTGGCGGCATAGGCGACAATGCCGTCCTCCGGATAGAGGTTGGTCTTCTGGCCGAAGCCGCCGCCGATATCGCCGACCAGCACGCGGATACTCTCCTTCGGCCGCTTCAGGACCGCGTCCGCCAGCACGTCGCGGGTCGAACCGGGCGTCTGCGATTGGACATGCAGGATCAGGCGGCCGGTCTTCTTTTCGATCTCGGCAATCGTCGAGCGCGGCTCCATCGCCGACGGCACCAGGCGCTGGCTGACGAGATCGAGCGAGACCACGTGGTCCGCTCTTGCGAAGGCTTCCTCGACCTTGGCGGCGTCGCCATAGCTCATGGCGGCGACGATGTTGTCGGGCGCTTCCGGCCACACCAGCGGCGCGCCGGGCTTGATCGCCTCGACCGGATCGACCACCGAGGGCAGCACCTCGTAATCGACCACGATCGCTTCGGATGCGGTCTGCGCCAGCACGCGAGACGTGGCGACTACAACCGCCACCGGCTCGCCGGCAAAGCGCACCGCTTCATGCGCGAGCAGGCGGCGCGGCGGAACCGTCATCGGCGAGCCGTCCGGCCGCTTGAAGATCGCAAGCGTCGGGATGGTGCCGATATTGTCGGCCACGAGATCGGCGCCGGTATAGACCGCCTCGACGCCCGGCATCTCCCTGGCCGCCTTGGTATCGATCGAGACGATCCTGGCATGTGCATGCGGCGAGCGCAGCACATGCAGCCACAACGCGCCGTCTTCGGGCTTGTCGTCGATGAACTGTCCCTTCCCAATGAGCAGTCTCTGGTCTTCCAAACGCTTGACCGGCTGGCCCGCACCGAAACGCAAATTGCCGGGAAGAATGTTCATCAGTTCGTCCTTCAAAGTCTTCCTGAGATGGTGCGCGTTTTAGCGGATTTTTGCCGCGAGACAACCGATGGCGAACGGGCGCAGATGCGCTATCCCGCCCGCGCATAAGAGCGCGAACCCTTGCTCGCAGAGCGATGACAGGAATTTTATTGCGTGCGGCCGATATCGACGATGTCGACATTGACATCGCGCGTCTCCGAGCCTCGCTTCAGGCTGATCCGCACCGTCTTGCCAGCGCCGATCTGCTCGAGCTGATCAGTCAGGTCCGAGAGGCGGCGGACCGGCTTGCCGTCGGCCGCCGTGATGATGTCGCCGAGATTGCCTGAGGTGAAATCGACGCCGTGGATTCCGGCACGTTCTGCCGGAGAACCGGGCGCCGTGCGCACGATGATCACCCCTTCGGTGCCCAAGCGGGTGGCAACTGCCTCGCTCGCGGCGACAATGCCGATGCCCGGCGTCGGCACCCGGCCATTGCGGATCAGTTCGGGGACCACGCGGTTGACGACGTCGACCGGGACGGCAAAGCCGATGCCGGCATTCGACCCCGATGGCGACAGGATCGCCGTCGTCACGCCGATCAGCCGTCCGGCGGAATCGAGCAGCGGGCCGCCGGAATTGCCGGGATTGATCGCGGTATCGGTCTGGATCACGTTGGCGATCTCGCGCCCGGTGGAGGTCGGAAGTCGGCGTTTGAGCGCGCTGATGATGCCGCTGGACATCGATTGGTCGAGACCGAAGGGATTGCCGATCGCAAACGCAAATTGGCCGACCTTGAGGTCGGACGAACTGCCGATCGCAACCGGCGGCGGCAGCGTGCGCGCGCTCCTGATCCGCAGCACCGCAAGGTCATAATTCGGTGCGGTGCCGACAAGCTCGGCGCGCGCCACCTCGCCCGAGGCAAAGCGGATCGCGACCGTGCTTGCCTGCTGCACGACGTGATTGTTGGTGACGACATGACTGCCACTGTCCCAGATGAATCCGGTCCCTGACGATGCGCCGCCTTCCGATTCCTCGCTGAACGGATTGGCGGCGGACTGCGCCGCCACCTGCACGACCGAAGGCGAGACCCGCTCGAAAATCTCGATATTGGCGCGTTCGGCGTCGGAAAGCGGGCCACGCTGCTCGACAGAGCGGGCGGCCGGGGTTGTCCACGGCGCATTGCGAATGTTGCTGACGGTCAAAGCCGCCATCACGGCCGCAACCACAGCGAGAATAACAAGATAGCGACGATTCATCGGCATCGAATCTCCCCGGCAACAAACGCGACAACTGGCCGGAGGTTTCTAGTGCTTAAAGTCACCACAACGTCGCACCGGATCCCCTTGTTTGAGCATGATCTTTCAGGAAAACCGGCTTCCACCTTTCCGATCATGCTCCTAAAGGGTTTTTCACGCTTGCGGCGCGGTGCCATTTGTCGCGCTGAGGGTTGAAACCCGGCCGCCGCGCGCTAGCTGTTCCATGGTGTAAAGTGTCGGCTGCCCGCTCGGGGGCACGTCCAAGGCCATCGGACCGACGCTTGGACCGGCCCATATCGGTGTTGATCGGAGAGCGGTCATGAACGACAAGATGCGTTTCAATGTCGGATATGCGATTGCGGCGATATTCGGTATCCTGATTGTTCAATATGTCTATGTCAGCGCCAGCAAGATCGCCACGATCCCCTACAGCGAATATCAGCAATTGCTGCGCGAGGGGAAGATCGAGAGCGTCGGCATCTCCGACCGCACCCTTCAGGGCACCTTGAAAGAGCCGCTGCCTGGCGGACAGAAGCAGTTCATCACCACGCGCGTCGATCCGGAGGTCGCGCAACAACTCGAGAAATATAACGTCCGCTTCACCGGGCAGATCGAGAGCACGTTCCTGCGCGATCTTCTCTCATGGGTGATGCCGGTGCTCCTGTTCTTCGGCCTGTGGTGGTTCATCGCCAGGCGCGCCGCAGAAGGGGGAGGCCTCGGCGGCGGGCTGATGGCGATCGGCAAAAGCAAGGCCAAGATCTATGTCGAGGCTGACACCGGCGTGAATTTTGGCGATGTCGCCGGCGTCGACGAAGCCAAGGACGAATTGCGCGAGGTGGTCGATTTCCTGAAGAACCCGACCGACTATGGCCGGCTCGGCGGGCGCATGCCCAAGGGCGTGCTTCTGGTCGGCCCGCCCGGCACCGGCAAGACGCTGCTCGCCAAGGCAGTCGCCGGCGAGGCCAAGGTGCCGTTCTTTTCGATCTCCGGCTCCGAATTCGTCGAGATGTTCGTCGGCGTCGGCGCAGCACGCGTGCGCGACCTGTTCCAGCAGGCGCACCAGAAGGCGCCTGCGATCATCTTCATCGATGAGCTCGATGCGCTCGGTCGCGCCCGCGGCATCGGCCCGTTCGCCGGCGGCCATGACGAAAAGGAGCAGACGCTGAACCAGCTCCTGGTCGAGCTCGACGGCTTCGACTCGCGTTCCGGCCTTGTGATCCTCGCGGCCACCAACCGGCCGGAAATCCTCGATCCCGCGCTGCTTCGCGCCGGCCGCTTCGACCGCCAGGTGCTGGTCGACCGTCCGGACAAGAAGGGACGCACCGACATCCTCAAGGTCCACATCAAGAAGGTGAAGCTTGAATCTGGCGTCGATCCGGAGGCGGTCGCAGCGCTGACGCCGGGATTCACCGGCGCTGATCTCGCCAATCTCGTCAACGAGGCCGCGCTGCTCGCAACGCGCCGCGGCGGCGAGGCCGTCACCATGAGCGACTTCAACAATGCGATCGAGCGCATGGTGGCCGGGCTGGAAAAGCGCAACCGGCTGCTCAACCCGAAGGAGCGCGAAATCGTCGCCTATCACGAGATGGGTCATGCACTGGTGGCGCTGTCGCTGCCGGGCGTCGATCCCGTGCATAAGGTCTCGATCATTCCGCGCGGTGTCGGCGCGCTCGGCTATACCATCCAGCGTCCGATCGAAGATCGCTTCCTGATGACGAAGGAGGAACTGGAGAACAAGATGGCGGTACTGCTCGGCGGCCGCGTCGCCGAGCTGATCGTGTTCGACCATCTCTCCACCGGTGCCGCCGACGACCTGCGGCGGGTGACCGATATCGCCCGCAGCATGGTGACGCGCTATGGCATGTCGGAGAAGCTCGGCAGCATCGCCTATGACCGCGAGCCCGGCAATTTCCTGGCCGGAGCCAACCGGCCCTACCCCACGCCCGAACGCGACTATGCGGAGGAGACCGCGGCCGTCGTCGACCACGAGGTGCGCGCGATCGTCGAGCGTGTGTTCGAGCGCACCCAGGGCATCCTGAACGCGCGCCGCGCGATCCTGGACCGGGCAGCAAAGAAATTGCTGGAGAAGGAGACGCTGGAGCAGAGCGACCTGGAAGCGCTGGTCCGGGAGACGCCGAAGGAGACGTTGCGGGCGGTGTGAGCCCGCGCGCGTCCTTCCTTCTCTCCTTGTGGGAGAAGGTGGCGCGAAGCGCCGGATGAGGGGTTGTCTCCACGAGCGTGTGTGTTCGTGGAGAGAACCCCTCACCCAAGCGAACTCTTGACCGGCGCCGGAGTAGCCCTCTCCCACAAGGGAGAGGGCGCAATAACTGACGCTTACGAGACCAACTCCTGCAGCACGGCCGCCACCACCTTGCGCTGATCGTCCATCAGCGGCGCCTGTGGCGGAATCGGATCGCCGACGTCGTAGCCCTGGATCGCGAGGCCGGCCTTGATGCAGGCGGCGAGGTTGAACCGGGCGAAGGCCTCGTTGATGTGCCAGAGACTTCGTTGCAGCGCCATCGCCTCGTCCCAGCGCGCGCGGCGACAGAGATCATAGAGCTCGACACTCTGCCGCGGGATGATGCAGGCGGGGCCTGCCATCCAGCCCACGCCGCCGATCAGCATCACGGCCGCGGGAATATGGGCGGAGGCCGAGAACACCTTGATGCTGTCGCCGCAGCGGTTCATGATCGAGAGCAGCCGGCCGGTGTTGGTCGAGGCGTCCTTGATGTAGCCGATGCGCGGATGGGCCGCCAAGCGCTCGATGACGTCGAGCGTCAGATCTGAGCGCTGGAATTGCGGATTGGTGTAGATCACCACGGGAATATCGACCGCGTCCGCAATGGCACGGAAGTAGGATTCAACCTGTGCATCCGGCAGCGGAAAATAAGCTTCCAGAATCGCGAGGATGCCGTCGGCGCCGCGCTTCTGATAGGCCTTGGCTTGCGTGACCGCATCCGCCGTCGAGGTCGAAGCGACGCCGGCGACGACCGGCACGCGGCCATTAGCGGCCTCGATGGTCGTATGCACGACCTGCGCGCGTTGCGCATTGTTGAGATAGGCGAATTCGCCGGTCGAGCCGAGCGGCGTCAATCCGTGCACACCCGCCTTGATCAGGTCATCGCACAGCCGGCCCAGCACCTCGCTGCGAATATGGCCGGCGGGATCGAGCGGCGAGACCAGATAGGGAAAGACGCCGTGGAAATCAGCCATGCTTAGACCTCGTGGACGGCGAGACGTAATCGGGATCGTGCGCGAAGGGAAGCGGCGCGCCGCTGCGCAACGCCTCGAGCACCTCAGCGAAATCGGTCCGGGCGCGGAAGCCGAGCAAACGCTCGGCCTTGGCGGGATCGTAGATGCGGCCGATGCTATGCGGCAACCGCCAATTCCGCCTGGCATAGAGCGCGGCAGCGTCCGGGAAATGGCGCGCGATCACGCTGGCTGCGTCCGATTTCAGCGCTTCGGCCTCGGCCGGCACAAAAGGCGGTGGCGCGCTGACGATGAAGATCTCGAAACCCTTGGCCCTGTCGAGCGCCGCCAGATGCGCGTCCGCAGCGTCTTCGACGGTGAGACGGCGATGCAGGAATTCGTTCGCCTTGAGGTTCTCGCCTTCGAGGCCCCGCTCGCTGTCGTCCTCCTCGGGAAAGAAGCGGCTGGTGCGCAGCACGGCGCAGTTCAGCCCGTGCTCCCGGCTATAGACGCGGCACAGTCCCTCCGCCGCAAGCTTGGTCACGCCATAGATGTTGCGCGGCTCCAGCGGCCCCGCCATCTCGTCGAGCCAGACCGCGGCATGTCCCTCGCCTTCCCTGATCGCCTGCGAGATCATCAACGATGTCGTCGAGGTGAAAATGAAACGATCATGCCGCGCCGCAACCGCCGCCTGAAGCAGGTTGAGCGTGCCTGACACGTTGACGTCGATAAAGGCTTGCTGCGAAAAGCGCGCGATATCAGGTTTGTGCAACGCGCCCGCATGGATCACGGCCTCGATGCCGTGATCGGCGAACACCCGCTCGACCACGGCGCAGTCGGCGACCGACCCGACCACGTCAGTCGCTTCGCCCGCGACGATATCGAGGCCGATCACGTGATGGCCGGCTTGCCGTAGTCTCGGCGCAAGGAAGCGCCCCAGCCAGCCGGAGGAACCGGTGAGCAGAATACGCATGGCGATGACGGCTGGCCCCTATCTGAAAACTTTCGCGATCGCCGCCTGCGCATCGCTCTGGATCCGCTTCAGGTGATCCTCTCCGCGAAAGCTTTCGGCGTAGATCTTGTAGACGTCCTCGGTACCCGACGGCCGCGCCGCGAACCAGCCTGAGTCGGTCTCGACCTTGATGCCGCCGAACGATTGGTCGTTGCCCGGCGCCCTGGTCCTGACCGCGCGCACCGGCTCGCCGGCGAGCTCCTTCATGTTGAGTTGCTCGGGGCCGACAGCCTTGAGCGCGCTCTTCTGCTTCGGCGTCGCGGCGACGTCGATGCGCTCATAGAAGGGCACGCCGAGCTCGGCGGTGAGATCGGCAAAGAGCTGGCTCGGATCGCGCCCGGTCCTGGCGATCATCTCCGCCGCAAGCAGCCCCAGGATGATGCCGTCCTTGTCGGTGGTCCACACCGAGCCGTCGCGCTTCAGGAACGAGGCGCCGGCGCTCTCCTCGCCGGCGAAGCCGAACGCGCCGGTGCCAAGCCCCTCGACGAACCATTTGAAGCCGACCGGCGTCTCCACCAGCTTGCGGTTCAGCTTCTTCGCGACGCGGTCGATGATCGAGGAGGAGACGACGGTCTTGCCGATCGCGGCATTCGTGGCCCATTGCGGGCGCTGGCCGAACAGATAGGCGATCGACACCGCGAGGAAGTGGTTCGGGTTCATCAAGCCGTTCGAGCGCGTCACGATGCCATGCCTGTCAGCATCGGTGTCGTTGGCGAACGCGACATCGAACTTCTCGCGCATCTGGATCAGGCTCGCCATCGCGTAAGGCGAGGAGCAATCCATGCGGATCTTGCCATCCCAATCCGCGGTCATGAAGCGGAAGGTCGGATCGACCGCATCGTTCACCACGCTGGCGTTGATCCCGTAACGCTCGATGATCGGCTGCCAGAAATGCACCGCCGCGCCGCCGAGCGGATCGATGCCGATCCTGATGCCGGCGGATTTGACCAGCGCCAGGTCGACCGTGTTGCCGAGCTCGGCGACGTAGGGCGTGATGTAATCATAGAGATGCGTCGACGGCGCCTTGCGCGCGCGGTCGTAAGCCATCCGCGCGACGCCTTTCAACCCGGCTTCCAGATAGCGGTTGGCGTTCTTCTCGATGATACCGGTGACATCGGTATCGGCGGGCCCGCCATGCGGCGGGTTATATTTGTAGCCGCCGTCTTCCGGCGGATTGTGTGACGGCGTGATGACAACGCCATCCGCGAGGCCGGAGGTCTTGCCTTTATTATGGGTCAGGATCGCGTGCGAGATGACCGGCGTCGGCGTATAGCCTCCGCGCTCGTCGATCATGATCTCGACGCCGTTCGCGGCGAACACCTCGACCGCGCTCGCCAGCGCCGGCTCGGCCAGCGCATGGGTGTCGATGCCGATGAAGAGCGGTCCGGTCACCCCGGCCTCGCGGCGATAGTCGCAGATCGCCTGCGTGGTCGCGAGGATATGATCCTCGTTGAAGGAGTTTCGCAGCGAGGAACCGCGATGACCCGACGTGCCGAACGAAACCCGTTGTGTGGCATCAGCAGGATCCGGCTTCGATGCAAAATACGCCGTGACGAGCCGCGGAATGTTCGCAAGCGAAGCAGAATCCACCGGCTTGCCTGCTGCAGGATTTGGTGCAGTCACGTGACCTCTCAGGACCAATTCTATCTTTTGAGACATCACTATACGGGCGAGCCGGTTGCCGGCAAAGCGTTATGCGGCGCGGCTGCAGTTGGCCGCGAACGTGATGGGGGACCCGGTTGAAGCGCTTCCGCGATCCATTCATGAGCAAATTCGAGCGTCTCCGAATAGGCCACCGATCCTTCCCAGCCTCCGGGATCACTGATCCGTCACATTCCCGTATGGTGTCCCGTATGCCGCACCCCTGCGTCTTGCCCGGCAGCGTCACGAAAGGTTAACGTGGATTAACCCACCCGCTGCAGGCTGGAGATGATCGGCGAATTGACCCCGAGAGTTCTGCTCGCGATCGGTTATATCGCCATGACGGCGCCCGCCCTGGCCGAGGACGATCTCGAAGCAGCGCCGGCAGCGCTTACTTTGCAGGTGACCACCGATCCCACGACCACTGAATGCCGCCGGGTTGAAGATCAACCGCCTACGTCGCTTGACTTCCGGTCGCTGCACCGGACCTTCAACGACGATTTCAACGCACATCCGCTGGCGGACGGAAGGTGGGTGCCGCATTATGCCGGAGGCGCGGCGTGGCCCGAGGCACGCTATTGGGGCGGCGACGGCTCCGATTTCAAACGCAAGACCAGCGCCAATGGCGAGCAGCAAATCTATGTCGATCCCCGCTATGGCGGCAGGATGAGCACCCCGCTCGGGCTTGATCCCTTCAAGGTTTACAATGGCGTGCTGTCGATCGTCGCCAGCCGCACGCCGCCGGACCTGAAGCCGGCGCTGTTCGACAGTGAGTACATCTCGGGCCTCCTGACGACGCAGAGCAAGTTCTCGCAAAAATATGGCTATTTCGAAATCCGCGCGAAGATCCCGATCGGCCGCGCCGTGTGGCCGGCGTTCTGGATGCTCGCCGACGACGGCGGCTGGCCCCCGGAAGTCGACGTCGTGGAAGGACGGGGCGAGCGGCCAGGCGATATCGTGATGACGACGCATTGGCGGATTCCGTCGACTCAGCGCATCCAGTCCTGCGGGTTTGATTTCACCTTGCGAGGTGCGGAATCCGAATTCCACAACTACGGTGTGTTGTGGGAAGAGGACCGGCTGATCTATTTCATTGACCGCAAGCCGGTATCCGACATCAGAGTCCCCATAGGATATGATGATCCCATGTACATGATCGTCAATCTTGCGATGGGATCGAAGTTCTTTCTCGGCGTCGGCTTCGTCGATGGCAGTTCGCCCCAAAGCGTCGCCTTCGAGATCGACCGGATCTCAGCCTATCAGATCGATGCCAACCCGACCGGAGAGGCCGATGTTCGGTAGATTTTCGCGCCGGCATTTCGCCAAGCTCGCGGGCATTTCCGCGCTCGGCATGGCGGCGCCCGCAACCGCCGCAGAGAGCAACGCGACGCAGGCTGCGGCCGCCGACCCGCACGCACCCGGCCCGTTTCCCGCCGGCTTTGTCTGGGGCACCGCGACGTCATCTTACCAGATCGAGGGCGCGGTCAACGAGGATGGCCGCGGCCGCTCGATCTGGGACACGTTCAGCCACACGCCAGGCAAGATCGAGGACAGCAGCAATGGCGACCGCGCCAACGAGCACTATCACCGCTACAAGGAAGACGTGGCGCTGATCAGGGACCTCGGCGCAAAGGCCTATCGGTTCTCGATCGCCTGGCCGCGGGTGTTCCCGGAAGGCACGGGTGCACCGAACCCGAAAGGGCTCGACTTCTACAACCGCCTGATCGACGAATTGCTCGCGAACGGCATCGAGCCCTACGCCACGCTCTACCACTGGGACCTGCCGCAAGCGCTGGAGGACCGCGTCGGCGGCTGGCAATCGAGCGAGACGTCAAAGGCGTTCGGCGACTACGCCGCCTATGTGTCGGAGCGCATCACCGACCGGGTGAAGAACATCTTCACCGTCAACGAAGCGGGCCGCTTCGTCAATTTCGGCTATGGCTGGGGCATCGACGCCCCCGGACTCAAATTGCCGACGGCGCAATTGAACCAGGTCCGCCATCACGTCGCCCTCGGCCACGGGCTTGCGGTACAGGCGATCCGCGCCAAGGGACGTGCCGGCACCAAGGTTGGCGTTGCCGAGAACATCGCAGCCTGCGTGCCCGCGATCGCGACGCCGGACAACATCCGTGCCGCCGAGATCGCCACGCGCGAATTGAACGCGGGCTTCCTCGGCGTGATCCTGGAAGGCAAATACACCGAAGGCTTCCTCGAATATGCGGGGGCCAACGCGCCGAAGTTCACGTCCGAGGAACTGAAGATCATCGCTTCGCCGACCGATTTCGTCGGCCTCAACATCTACGCACCGCAATTCTACATCACCGCTTCGGACCGCAAGCCGCACTTCAACGTGCTGCCGTTCCCCGCCTCGTTTCCGCATATGAATTCGGAGTGGCTGCGGATCGGCCCGGAGACGATCTATTGGGCGCCGAGGCTCGCCGCGAAGATCTGGAACATCGAGAATATCTTTATCAGTGAGAACGGCACCTCATCCGAAGACAAGCTTACGGCCGATGGCAAAGTCTATGATCTCGATCGCATCATGTATCTGCGCAACTATTTGGCGCAGCTCCAGCGCGCCACGGCCGAAGGCGTCCCGGTGCGCGGCTACTTCCTCTGGAGCCTGATGGATAACTTCGAATGGATCTTCGGCTACGGGAAGCGCTTCGGGCTTTACCGCGTCGACTTCGAGACGCAAGCCCGCGTCCCGAAACTGAGCGCGGAATTCTATCGCGACGTGTTGGCAAAGAACGCGATCGGGGTTTGAGGCGAACGGCCCCTACACCTCGACCGCGTCAGGTTCCTATCGCATCATCTCATCGCGACCGTGCACCTGCGCCGGCGGCGAGGTCGCCTCGATCGCGGTGAACGGTTCGATGATGCGATAGCTATGTTCGGCATCGGCGGGCACCAGCCAAGAGTCGCCGGGCGCGAGTTTGATCGTCTGTCCCTCCAGCAGCAGTTCGGCACGGCCGGAGATCACATAGCCGACGGTCTCGTATTCGCGTCGGTGCGGCAGGTCGGTTTGCGGCCGCTCATTGTCCCATAAGCGCATAGCAACGCGCTTGCCGGACACCAGATAGGTCTGCCCCATCACGCCCTTCGGCGAGGTCTTTTCCGATACCTTCTTGACGGTGCTGTCGTGCATCGTTGCAGCTCCCGGTTCGTCAATTGCTTCGGTATCAATCGAGCGGCCGACAACCAGTTCCTTTTGATCCGCGTGTTCCCTCGCTTGCATCCGGAACCCGATGGAACACCACGTGCGCGCCGACGTTTTTGAATGAGACGAGCGGATTGCACAGGGACTGGAGGCAGATCGTGACTGACAGCAGGGACATCCGGCATGGCGTCAACGATCCCGTCAGTGGCGTGGACGTGAAACGCAAGTTCAGGGATAATCAAAGCCCGCATGAACGGGCGCAGACCGCCGCCGACGTCCGTTCCGACCCCTCCCCTGTGCCGGAGGAACCGTTCCTGCCGGAAGCGCTGCGGCGACCACCGACCGCTCCGCTCAACGCTCGCACCGGACGCCGCCCGACAAAGTGAATTGAGCACACGGCGCTGTCAGAACACGCCGCTCAATGCCAGCGCTTTGCGGACGTGCTCGAGTTCCTGTTCGTCCGCGACCACATCGAGGATGATGTTGCCGACGCCCAATTCGGCGAAGCTGCGCAGCTTCGCGCCGATCTCGGCATAGCTGCCGACGAGATACGGACAATCTGCCTGGAAGGTCAGGAATGGAAGCAGCCAATAGCCGTTGTCGTGGATCGCGCCATCCTGCTCATCGTCGCCGAGCCGCCGCTTCCAGACGGAATCGGTGTTCTCTATCGTCAGCTTGAACAATTCGCGATTGTCGTCGCTGTCCTGAAATCGACGTTTTGCGGCCCGCCTCGCCTCCTCGCGTCCCTCCCTCGCAAAGATCCCGAAATTCAATCCGGGAGCTCTTATTCCCTGCTCGAGATCTCGCGGGAGCATCTGCATCATCAGGCATTGCATCTCCGCCGCCACGCGGCGGGCATCGTCCGATTGGCCGGCGATCAAAAATTCCGGCATCAAATCCGCCGGCAAGCGTGGCCAGATTTGCAGATCGTTCGTGGTGTAGAACCTGCCGCGAAAACTGAGGGGCCGCGAGCTCGCGAGCAACTGGCGCACCACGGCGATGAACTCGCCAAGCCGTGCATATCGCTCGGCATGGGACCGCTCGTCGCCGAGCCCGTGCAGATCGCTGAGCGCAGTGCCGGTGATCATGTTGAGGTAGACTTTCCGGCCGTAGAGCAGTGCAAAGGAAGAGATCAGCTTCGCCGCGGTGAACGGATGCAGATAGACCGGGTTGACTGCGATCAGCGGCGCGCAGCGTTGCGTGTGCGCGAGGATATGTTGGGCCATTGACCACGGCTCGACGAACACGTCGTTTCCGGCGAACAGCAGGATTCCTTCGAAGCCGCTGCCGTCGGCGAAATGCGCGATCCGCATCAGCTCGTCGGCGTATTTTGCGGGGTCGCGGTTGCGTGAAACGGCAGGGAATACATGAAGCCTGGTTTTGGTCGCCGAACGCTCCGACGATTCACCCGACCGGGATCTGCGCTTGCTCGCGGTCATGCCGCGGAAGCGCCGGACGCAAGCGGCCAGGGGCGGCGCAGCACGGGAAGACCTCCAGCCGTGCCTGTGCCATCCGCGATCGCAAGCCTGTGCATCGGCGAGGGAGAGCTTTGCGTGAAGTGCCAGCGCCGCGGATCATCGGCGATGCCGGGCCCGAAGCCGATACCGATCTTTCGGCCGGAGATCAGCATCGAGAACTGATCGAGCGGCAAGTCGAGCCCGCGGCCTTTCGCCTTGATGTAGGCCTCCTTGAGGGTCCAGTGGTCGAAGAAGCGATCCACAAAGTCGCGCGGTGCAAGATCACGCAGAGCTTCGATTTCGCCAGGAGAGAACATACTGCACGCGACCTCCTGCATGTCTGCCCGTTGGCGAATGCGCTCGACATCCACGCCGACCGCCTGATGAGCGGAAACTATGCACGCCACGCATCCATCAGTGTGGGAAAGGCTGAAATGGACCGTTTCCGCAGTTGCGCCGGCGGCGATAAACGGCCGACCAAAACGATCGGTCGTGAACGACCAGGCGGACGGCACAACCTCAGGCACGAAATTCGACAGCGCGAAGCGCAGCAGCCCATGCGCAAGGACATATTCCCGCTGGTGGCGCCGATGGACGAAGCGTGCAGCACGCTGTCTTTCCATCGACGACAACGTTGCCAGGCACATTTCATAGGCCTGCGGCGTATCGACGACGTCGAGTAATCCGACGCAGAGCTCGATCTTACGACCCGCGATCTGCAGTTGTGGTGAAGCGCGCTGCCCCATCTCTGCTCACCGCGTCGCACAGCAACGAGCGGGCTGCCGGCGAGGTCCGCCGGAAGCGCACGCTGCGAGTTCTAGGTCGGCGTTTCGAACAGACATCCAGGAGCGATACGCGTTCGAACCGCGCATGGCTTTGAGCCTTGCTGCGTCTAGCGGGACTTTTTCTTCTTCTTTTTCTTCTTGGCCTTGGTCGCCTTGCCCAACTTCGCCAGGCCTTTCTCGGTCAGGGCCAACGCCTCTCTGAGCTGATCCCGCTCGCGTTTGAGCAAGTCCCTCAGCTTTCTTCTTTCGTCGGGTGTCAATTTATCGAAATCAAGATACGGAACAAATCCCATAGTAAATACCCCGGGTTTCCCGCGACCCCTTGTCAGGCGCAACAACAATGTTGCTCGCGAAGCGACAAATAATCAAGGTAGTTTTCTTGATCGCTACAGCCTCGGAGTGACTGACGACTGACACGCCTCATGCCACGCGGCGACGGAGCAAGCGTTGCAGCGGCGCATTGGGCTGCGCTGCAGCGCGCGTGAGGATCGCAACAAGATCCTCCATCCATTGTGGAATCGCGCGGTGTCCGAACAGGTCGCGCTTGTAGCTGCACGAGCCGATGATGCCACTCGGCCGCTCCTTCAGCATCAGCGAGAGCCAGGTCTGATTGACGGACATCACGGGCTGTCCTTCCCGGTAGGCGTTGCCAAACGTGCGTATCTTCACATCTGGAAACTTCAGCGGCTGGCGCAACGGATTCTGCAAGGTGAAATAGACTTGGATCAGCGAAGCCGGGTCGATGCCCGCTTCTGCAAGCCGCGCGGCGAGGACGCAGAAGGGCAATTCCTGCCTGGCGTGGGCTTCGAGGACGCCAGCGCGCACGCGGGAAAATGCCTGCCGGAACGAAAGTCCCGGATCGATGCTGGTGCGGATGATCACGGTGTTTTCGAACGGCCCGATCAAACGCTCGGTGTCCGGCAGGGAGCGATTTGCCATCGCGGTGGCAACGCAAATGTCATCACGGCCGGTTCGCATCGCGAGCAGAGTCTTCAATCCGGTCAACAACGCCATGAACAGCGTGCCATTTTCCCGGCTTGCAAAGGCGGTCAGCGCTGCGATCAGATCGCCCGACAGGCGCACCGGCTGATGATCGCTGGGTGGAACTGGGGCGACGTCGGCAGCATCGAAGACAGGCGTAACCCCGCGCAAGTTCTCCTTCCAATAGCTGGCCTGCCGCTCCGCCGCGTCTGTGGCGCACCATCCGCGCTGACGGCGCGCCACGTCAGAGAACGGCAAGATCGGCTCGAGCGCTGGTCCCGATCGGCGATCCATGAGCGCCGCATAACGTTGCGATATCTCGTCAAAGAGGATTCCGATCGACCAGCCATCGGCGATGGCATGGTGGATCGTGAGCAGCAGAACATGATCGTCCGCACCAAGTCGCAACAGGCGGGCCCGAAATAGCGGCGCGCATGTCAAGTCGAACGGCGCTCTAGCTTCCTGCTCAGCACGGAGCCTAGCCTTCCTCAGTTGCAGTTGGCTGACCCGCTTATGCTTCAACGGCTGGCGAACCGTCAGATCTTCGACGTCCAACTGCGCGGCGCGCTTGCCAGGAGGCGTGATCACGGTCACGGGCCCGTCGCCATGCCAGCCAAACGCGGAGCGCAGCGACTCGTGACGACGCATGACCTCACCAAGGCTCTTCTTCAGCGCGACCAGGTCGAGCGGTCCCTGCAGCCGCCGTGCAAAGGGCAGATTGAACAAGGGAAGCCCCGGAAGCTCGCGTTCGATGTCAAGCATCTGGGCCTGCGCGATCGACGGCAGGCGCGGACCCGTTGCCGCGACATCCGGAATGATCGACGCAACCTGCTGTGGCTTCGTTGCCAATGCTTCGTCGATCCGCTGCGCAAGTTCTTCCACGGTCGGCGCTTCGAAGATCGTCTTGATCGGCAACGATACGCCGAATGCCCGCGCGATGCGCGCCATCACCTGGCCCGCCAATAGTGAATGGCCGCCGAGGTCGAAGAAATTGTCGCTAACGCCGATGCGGGGGACTTTCAGCAGATCGATCCAGATGTCGGTCAGCGTCTTTTCGGTGCCGCGCCGCGCCGGCACCGTCACGCCGGCGGCCGTCGGCTCGGATTGGTACGCGCCCCTCAGCGCGGAACGGTCGACCTTGCCGTGATTGTTCAGCGGAATGCGTTCGAGGAAGAGGAACGCCGCGGGCACCATGTAGCCCGGCAGCCTGCGCTTGAGGAAGTCGCGCAGCGCGCCGGCATCCGGCCGGCTGCCCGGCGCCGCAACGATGTGCGCGACCAGCTGGGCCTCGCCACCGGCTTCACCTCGCGACTCGACGATGGCGGCGCGAATGTCCGAATGGTCAAGCAGAACATGCTCGATCTCCTTCAGCTCGATCCGATAGCCGCGGATCTTGACCTGATCGTCGATGCGGCCGAGGCACTCGATGGTGCCGTCGGCGCGGCGCCAGGCGAGATCGCCGGTTCGATACAGGCGCGCGTCCGCGGCTTGCGAAAATGGGTCGCGCAGGAAGCGCGCATTCGTCTGCCCGGGATCATTGATGTAGCCGCGCCCGACACCGGCGCCGCCGACGCAGAGCTCGCCCACAATCCCGGCCGGCACCGGCTGCAGATGCGGATTGAGCACGTAGAGGCGCGTATTGGGCAAGGGGCCGCCGATCGGAACGCTGGCCGCGAACGGCGGCAGTTCGCAGAGGCGATTGAGCGCGACGTCATCGGAGCACTCCGATGCGCCGTAAGCATCGACCAGCGGCACATCAGGAAACCGCCGAAACCAGGCGCGGCAGAGATCGACGGCGAGCGGCTCGCCGGTCGAGATCAAGAGGCGCAGGCGCGAGAAGGCGCGCAGCGTCGCTTCGTCGGTTCGTTCAAGAACAGCCCGCAGCAGCGATGGCACGATCTGCAGCACCGTCACCCCTGCCCGCTCGATTTCTTGCGCCAGCAGGTCCGGATCGCGCACGATTTCGTCGGCACAAATGTGAACGCGCGCACCGGCCACAGGACCGGCGAGAAATTGCCAGACCGAGATCACAAAACTCTGCGGCGCGGTCTGCGCGATGACGTCAGCAGACGACAGGCCAAGCTCGGAGATCAGGGACGCCAGATGATTGGACAATCCGCGCTGCTCGATCATCACGCCCTTCGGCGTTCCCGACGAGCCCGAAGTGAAGATGACATAGGCGAGGCTCGATGGCGCGCGCCGCGCCGGCTTTACGGGATTGGCGGCGGAGCCCAGGCCCTGCAGGTGGACAACAGGCAGGTGCTGCTGAGTGGATGAGCGGGAAAGAACTTCCTGTAACGCAGAGGCGCAACTTGCTCCGACCAACACCAAATGCGCGCCGCTGGATTTCAGGATTTCGGCCAGCCGTGCGGCGGGCAGGGCCGGGTCCAAACAGAGAAAGGCAGCCCCGACGCGCTGTACCGCGATCATCGCAGCCATTAAGTCCGGGCTTCGCTCGCCAAATAGCGCGACCACCTTCTCTGCGCCAATTTTCTCCTGCACGAGCCGCGCGGCAACTGCGGCGCTGCGGCGGGCGATCTCGCGGCAGCTAAGACGCACCTCGCCTGCGGAGACCGCGACCGCCTCCGGCGCACGCGCGACCTGCCGGTCGAAGCTCTCAGCAAGATTTTGGAATGCGCTGAAATCGGCTTCGACACCGCTGCAATCCGCCAGTGCACGGCGACGCTCGGCCGGCGACAGCAGCGGCAATCGCGAAATCCGCTCCTCGGGATCGGCAATGACTGCTTTCAGGAGCCGCTCGAAATGCACCGCCATTCCCGCAATCGTCGAAGCGTCGAACAGGTCGGTGCTGTATTCAAAGAAACCCGAAAAGCGGCCGTCGGTCTCGACCAGCTCGAGCGTGATGTCGAACCGCGAAACTTTCGGATCGACCTCGAGGCGCTGCGTCGACAATCCAGGAAACGTGGCCGCCTCGATCGAAGCGCTCTGCAGGATGAACATCACCGGAAACAGCGGATTGCCGTCGCGGCTGCGCGACACCTGCAGCGCCCGCAACACCTCCTCGATGGGCAGATCCTGGTTGCGATAGGCATCGAGCGTGACCTGCCGCACCCGCCGCAGCAGCTCGCCGAAGGTGGGATCGCCGGAGCAGTCGGTGCGCAGGATCACGGTGTTGGCAAACAGCCCGATCAGGCGTTCGGTCTGGATCTGGTTGCGGTTCGCAATCAGCGAGCCGATCGCGACATCCTCGTGGCCGGTGTAGCGATGGAGAACGCATTGAAACGCAGCGAGCAGCGTCATGAACGGCGTGACGCTCTTCGCCTGGCTCAGCGACCTCAGCCGCGCCGACAGGCCTTGCGGGAATTCGATGTAGTGCCGGGCACCGCGGCCGCTCCAGGTCTGTGGACGCGGGCGATCGGTGCGCAGCGGCAGTGTCGTGACGCCATCGAGCTGCCTGCGCCAATAGCTCAACTGCTCCTTCGCCGCCAGTGTCTCCGCCCAAGCCTGCTGCCACGCAGCGAAATCGCGATATTGGAAAGCGAGCGGAGACAACGCGGCAGCGCGTCCCGCGCGGCGCGCCGCATAATGCGCTTCGAGTTCCTGCCAAAACAGCCGCTGCGACCAGCCGTCGGTGACGAGGTGGTGGATGTTGATCACCAGCGCATGATCGGTCGCACTAAAGCGCAGCAGCCTGACTTTAAGCGGCGGTTCATGCTCAAGATCGAATTGGTGGTGGGCCAGCCTCAAAGCTTCGCGCCGGATCGCAGTTTCGCGCTCGGCCTGCGCGCATCCCTTCAAGTCGATATGTCCGAGCCGCGGCATCTCCGCATCAACGCGCTGCACGGGTTCGCCCAGCCATTCGGAAAAGGTCGAGCGCAAGATCTCGTGCCGTTCGCAAAGCGCCGCGATGCTTGCCTCGAACGCAGCAACGTCGAGCCGGCCGGACAGGCGCGCCACTTCCACAACATTGTAATTGTATTTGGTCTGGTCCAACCGGGTGAGGACGTACATCCGCTGCTGCTGGAACGAGAGCGGCGCACGGCTTCCCTCCATCGCGGTCTTCCGCCAGCCCGGCATCACGACGTCACGGCCCGCCGCACGCGATTGCAGCCGCCCGGCAAGTTCAGCGACCGTCGGCGCGTCGAAAATATCCTTGAATGAGAGATCGGCGCCGAATTGTTCGCGCAGGCGCGACAGCATTTGCGTGACTGCGAGCGAATCCGCGCCGAGCGCGAACACGTCCTGATCGATACCGACCTCACCCACTTCCAGGAGCCTCGCCCAGATCTCGGCCAGTTGCCGCTCCAGCTCCGAACGCGGCGAACGCCTGTGTTCGTTGTCTTCGCTAACCGGTCCAGCCGACACCAGTTCGGCAAGCGAGCTTCGCTTGAGCTTGCCGCTCGCCCCTTTCGGCAAGGCCTGAACCATCCGGATCAGGCTCGGGACTTTGTAGGCGGCAAGCCGCTGCCGCGCGAATTGCCGAAGCTGATGCGCGGTCGCGCCGGACTGCGGCCGCAGCACGATCGCGGCGGCGACGGTCTCGCCAAGCTTCTGGTGGGGAATGCCGAAGGCGCCGGCCTCGAGCACGTCCGGATGGCTCAGCAGCGCCTCTTCCACCTCGAGAGGCGAGATCTTTTGCCCGCCGCGGTTGATGACGTCCTTGATGCGGCCGACGATGAAGAGATAACCGTCTGCGTCGAGATAGCCGAGGTCGCCGGTCCTGAACCAACCGTCCCGGAAGGCCGATCTGGTCGCCTCCGGATCGTTGTAATAGCCGCTGCTGATGGTGGGGCCGCGCAGCATGATCTCGCCGCGCTCACCGGCTGGCAGCCGCCGGCCTTCTTGATCCATGATCGCGATCTCGGGGCCGGCGGGCAGTCCGACCGAGCCGGGCTTGCGCCGGTGGCGAGGATTGGCGGCAATCTGGGATGCACCTTCCGTCATGCCGTAGGTCTCGATCACGGGAACGCCGAACCGCGCTTCCAGTCCCTGCAGGATGGCGGGTGCGAGCGATGCGGATGCCGAGCGGATTACGCGCAGCGAGGACGCTCGTGTCATCCGCGTGTCATGTTCGGAAGCGGACAGCACCGCGCGGTGAATGGTCGGCACCGCGGTGTACCAGGTCGGCTCCAACTTCTTCAGGCAGGTGAAGAAGGACGCGGGATCGAAGGCCGCGGTGCAGATCACGCTGGATCCGGCTGCGAGCGCCGTAAGCAGACCGGATATCAGGCCGTGCGCATGAAACAGCGGCAGCACATTGAGCAGGCGATCCTGAGGCCCAAGCGCGAGCACGGCTCCGGCATTGTAGGCCGAAAGACACACGCTTGCATGCGTCAGCGGTACCATCTTAGGGCGAGACGCCGTGCCTGAGGTCAACAGGATAAAGGCATCATCGTCACCGCGCGCGGCACCACCGACAACGGCAGGTCCAGCCGCCGAACCCGCCAAGTCAAAAGCGCCGAGGCCCTGGCTCAGCCGCGGCGAGAGGTCGATCACTGGAATCCCCAACGCATGCGCGGCTGCCCGGCTTGCCTTGCTCGCTTCCGCAGACGTGACGATGGCGGCAAGCTTCAGCTCGCTGAAATAGCGCTGCAGTTCGTCCCCGGTCAGGTCCGGATTGACTGGGATACAGACCGCTGCTGTTGCCACCGCAATAAGGGTCAGCGCGTTATCCACGCCCCGCGGCAATACCACCGCGACGCGATCGCCCTGGGCGATGCCGAGCCCGCGCAATTGACGGACAGTATTATCGGTGCGCGTGGCAAGATCGGCATAGGTCGCCGCACCGCGCCCGGGAGCAAGCACCGCGGTCCGAGCGGACGCCGTACGAGAATAGAAGTCGAGGATGTCCGCGATGCACGAAAAGACCCGCCCCCCGGTGCTGCTGCCGGCCGATCCCTGCGACGGTGAAGCTGCGACGTCCGACAAGGCAGTGCCTTTTTGCTCGAATTGAGCTATTGTCCTCGAACTTCGCAAATCCGTCCAGACCGAGGTCGGGCAAAGTCCCCAAATGTGCGCACCCAGACGACGGAGACACATCCTTCTCCCGAGATGCAGCCTGACGGATAATCATGCCGGAGAATAAGCCAAGCTCTGAAACGACAGGCGGCTTGAAGCACTGGCTTGAGGAGATCGGCCTCGGCCAATACGGCGATCTTTTCATTCAGCACCGTATCGGCTTCGACGTCCTCCCGGATCTGACCGAAGAGGATCTGGCGAAGCTTGGTCTTCCGATGGGTGATCGCAGGCGCCTGCAGCGCGCGATCGGTACGCTAGCCCCGATCGCACCGGTAGCGGGTCGCAGCGTCACGCCGAGAACGGCGAACGCCGCCGAACGGCGGCAGCTCACAGCCATGTTCTGCGACATGGTGGGCTCCACGTCGCTCTCCGAGCAGTTCGATCCCGAGGATGTACGCGACATCATCGCGCGCTTCCGGGAGACTTGCGTCCGGATCGTGAAGTATTATGACGGCTTCGCCGCGCGCTATATCGGCGATGCCATCCTGATCTATTTCGGCTACCCTCATGCGCATGAGGACGACGCTGAGCGTGCCGTGCGCGCCGGGCTTGAGATCGTGGAGGCGCTGTCGTCCGCGCAAGGCGGCGAGCAGCGAGTGGCGTCCGGCTACACGCCTGCTGTTCGCATCGGAATCGCGACCGGCCTCGTCGTCGTCGGAGACCTGATAGGACAGGGCACCGAGGAACGCGACTCCGCCGTCGGCGAAACGCTGAACCTCGCTGCCCGGCTGCAGCCGCTGGCCCCCGTCAATGGGGTGGTCATTGCGTCCTCGACTCAATCCCTGCTGAGGGGAAAGTTCGACTACCAGAATCTCGGCATTCACGCGCTCAAGGGGATATCCGAGAAGGTCCAGGCCTGGCGCGTGGTCCGGCGGGCGCGCACGGAAACGCGCTTCGCCGCGGCAATGGGCCCGAGATTGACACCGCTCGTCAACCGCGAGGAAGAGATCGCCCTCTTGATGCGACGCTGGCAACAGGCCAAGCGGGGTCACGGCCAGGTCGTCCTGCTGTCGGGAGAGCCTGGAATCGGCAAATCGCGCATCTTCCAGGAGATTCACGAGCGGATCGCGGGCGAGCCGCACGGGCAGTTGTCGTTCCAGTGTTCTCCCTACTACACCGGCACTGCGTTCCATCCGTTTATCGAGCAGTTCAAATTCGCGATCGGACTTGATCGCGAAAGCTCTTCGGTGCTGGCGCTCTCAAGCCTCGAGGCGGCGGTGGCCGCGGCAAAGGGCAACGTGCAGCAGGTCGTGCCGATCTTTGCGGCGCTGTTGTCGATCTCAACCGGCGATCGGCATGCGCTGCCGGAGCTTTCGCCGCAGCAGCACAAGGATGTGACGGTCGCCGCGCTGGTGAACCATCTGATCGGGCTTGCGCGCGACCGGCCATTGATGATCGCCTTGGAGGACGCCCATTGGATCGATCCTACCTCGCGGGAAGTGCTCGACCTGCTGGTCCAGAAGGCTCAGAACGCGACCATTTTCGTGATCGTCACCTGCCGCCCGGAATTCAAGGCGAGCTGGAATGCGGATCGCCATATCAGGGCATTGAAGCTCAACCGGCTCAGCCGGCAACTACGGACGACATTGGTCGAGCGCGTCGCGGGCCGGCGGGAGCTGCCGAGGGAGGTCGTCGAGGAGATCATCGTCAAGACCGATGGCGTGCCGCTGTTCCTGGAAGAGCTGACCAAGGCCGTCATCGAATCCAACCTGCTCACCGAGCGGCATGGGCGCTACGTCTTCACCGGACCATGGCGCCAACTCTCGATCCCGGCCACCCTCACCGACTCGCTGATGGCGCGCCTCGATCGCATGGGCCCGTTCAAGAAGATCGCGCAGATCGCGGCCACGATCGGCCGTGAGTTCTCCTACGAGATCCTTCGCGCGGTCGCCGAAGCGCCGGCGGAGCAGATCGAGGCGGCGCTTGATCACCTCGAGCAGGCGGGGCTGATCGTCCGCCGCGGCCATCGGCCAGATTCGGTCTATGCCTTCAAGCATGTGATGATCCAGGATGCGGCGCATTCGAGCCTCCTGCACAGCGAAAGACGAAGGCTGCATTCGCGGATCGCGGAGGTGATCGCCGACCTCTATCCGGAACGTACCGAGCGCGAACCCGAGCTTTTCGCCTATCACTTGACCGAATCCGGCCAGAGTGAACCGGCCGCCGGTTTCTGGCTGAAGGCGGGCAAGCAGGCCGCCAGGGCAGGCGCCAATCTGGAAGCGATCAGCCATCTCCGGCGCGGCCTCAGCGTCACGCAAAGCCACCCCAAGATGCCGCGACGCGACGAAATGGAGCTGGAACTCCGCACCGCCCTGGGCAACGCCCTGATCGCCGCCAAGGGCTATGCCGTGCAGGAGGTCGAGGAAAACTATGCCCAGGCGCTCGAGCTCGGCCGTCAGCTCGACGACGAAGCAATGGTGTTCACGGCGACCCGTGGACTTTGGGTGTGCCACTTCATCCGCGCCGATCTGAAGCGCGCCCATGATCTCAGCGTCGAACTCCTGAAGTTCGCCAAGCGAGTACGCCCGGACGCGACCGCGCAATCGACGCAGCAGCAGGTCGGATACCTCATCGAGGCCCACAGGGCGATCGCCATGACCATGCTCTATCGCGGGCGATTTGCGGCTTCGCACTATCATCTGCAGCGCTGCATCGGGCTTTACACGCCCGATCTGCACGGTGAACTGACCGAACGGCACGGCATCGATCCCGGCGTCGTCTCGCTGTCCTATCTCGGATATCTCCAGTGGTTTCTCGGCCGACCGGATGCGGCGCGCCAGCACAGCGAGGATGCGATCCTCAACGCGGAACAGCTGCGTCATCCGTTCACGCTCGCCTTCGCCCTCGAGTTCGGCGCCTATCTTTGCCAGCACCTGCGTGATGTCGAGGGGACCATGAACTATGCGGACCGCGCCATGGTGGTCTCGTCGGAACATGGCTTCCTGCATTGGAAGCAGCAGGCAGCCATCCTGCGCGGATGGGCGATGGCCGAGCTCGGCGAGATCGACGAAGGGCTGAAGCAGATGCGGGCCGGACTCGACGGCTACGAAGCCATGGACTCCTGGCTCGCCAGTTGCTGGTTCAGGAGCCTGCTTGCGACGGCCTATGCGAAAGCCGGCCGGCTGGAAGCAGCGCTGCGGACATTGGACGGCGCTCTGGCGGTCGCGAAGCGGACTGGCGATCATTTCTTCCTCGCCGAGGTCTATCGCCTGCAGGGTGAAACGACCTTTGCGCAGGGCGGACTGGCGGTGGCAGATGACGTCGAGGAACTGTTCCGTCGTTCGATGGAGCTGGCCCGCCAACAGAGCGCACTCGCATGGGAACTGCGGTCCGCCATCAGCCTGGCGCGCCTTTGGCGCGATGCCGGCAAGCGCGAGCAGGCCGCCGAACTGCTTGTGCCTGTTACGGCGCAGTTCGCCGAAGGCTTCCGCACGCCGGACTTGAAGGAGGCATGGAATCTGATGGAGGAGCTCGGCGTGAATCCATCAAGGCAGCCTCCTTGGGCCGACCAGACAGGACTCCACCGAGCGGGATGAGCGAGCTCGCGGCCGCACGACGACGCTACGCGAAAGCGATCACCCAGCGCGAACAAATCTCCTCCCCGCGCGTGCTGCGGGCTTTCGCCGCGGTACCGCGCGAGCAATTTGCGGACGATGGCCCCTGGCGCATCCGGCGCGAGGCCGGACGCGGCTACTGCTCCACCGCGGATGCCAATCCCGTTCGTCTCTATGACGACGTGCTGGTGGCGATCGATGAACGCCGCAGCCTCGACACCGGATTGCCGAGCCTGTGGGCGCATTTCTTCGATGTGCTCGACATCAAGGAGAAAGAGCGCGTCGTGCAGATCGGCTGCGGGCTCGGCTATTATTCGGCGATCCTATCCAGGATCGTCGGCGCGCAAGGAACGGTGCTTGCCATCGACTGCGACCAGGCCTTGGCCGGCCGTGCCGCCTCCAATCTGAGGCGATACAAGAACGTCGAAGTCATCCACGGCGACGGCCGCAGCGACGTAGGCGGCCCTGCCGATGTGATCATCGTCCATGCGGGCTTCAATCATCCGCATCCGCTGTGGATCGAATCGCTCCGCCGCAACGGCCGTCTGCTGATCCCGCTGACCAGGCGCGGCAGAGCAGGCACCGTCATCAAGATCACCCGCCTCGCGCGCTGTTATCAGGCCGAAGCCGTCAGGCGCATCAGGATCTTCCCCGGCCAGGGCCGAGGCAGAACCGCGCTCGACGAGCGTGTGACGGACTGGTGGGAACGCGCCGTCGCCCTCGCACCGCTACGCTTCCAAGGCATCGAGCAAGGACTGCCATCGGAGCGGAAGCCACGGCGCGCATGATAGCAGCCGACATGCAGTCGCATCGGCTGCGGAGAAATACGGTCTGCGGCGCGGGGACGGGCCGCGCGTCACTTCGGCCTCTCCGCCGCGTGAGTGTCCTGCGCCACTTCCACACGCTCCGACCTGGACGGGAGCATCGGCTCCACGACATTGAACAGCACGAAGTTGGTCACGCGTCCCAGCGCGGTCCGCGGCAGGACTCGCCGGAAGCGTCCATCCGGGGGCGCGAGGCAGATCGGATTCATCGAGACGCCATACTTCAATGCCGCTCCGGCGAAGAGGCGCCCCTCCCTGTCGACGACGCTCTGATCGCTCTGCGACTCGACCGCGAGCTTCATGATGGTCTTGATCTCGTCAGGCGAGGTCTTCGCATTGGCCGCAAGCCTGTCGTGCGCGTCGCGGTCAAGTTTGAACTCGGCGGTCGCCTGCAGGATCTTTTGCCCCTGGCACACATAGCCGCCGGCATGGAGGTATTGCATGGCGACCTGGCTGCATTGCGGCTTTTCCATCAGCTTGGTGAAGATCAGCCAGTTCGGGCCGAGTGGAATCTCCTCGAGCAGGACGTCGTTCAGCGAGGCGTGCACCTTGACGACATAATTCCTCTCGGCGCTCCCGTTCAGCATCCAGCCAAGATCGATTTTCACACCGGTGTTGAAGCGTCCGTTTCGTTCAAGGCTTTCCTGCATCTCCCAGCTCGGCGACGACACGACGGCACCCTCCAGGTCGGCCTTGTCGGCGTGGCAGATGGCCTTGAACTCCTTCACCTCGGCATCGACGTAGTAGAGCGATCCGACCTCCATGAGATTGGAGGGGGGATTGATCGGCACAAAGCTATATCGGCGCAACGTATCGCCGAGGGGATCCTCGCTGGGCCTGGTCAAGTAATACGCTGTCGATGGAACGGCCACCGTCGCGAGCACTGCGGCCAGCGCAATCATCGTCATGGTGCGCATGACTACCTCCTGCCATCATATCCGGATCAGACGTGCATCGACGCGGGCTATCGGCCCGGGCAGCAAGCACCACCGCAGGCGACATAGCCCGCGGGACACGCGAAGACCGGCGTGACGGAGCAGGTCGCCGCTAGAATCATTGCGAGCATTCCAAACATCCTGACGGTACGCATGACGCTCTCCTGGGTCACACCGGCTTCGGCTCATCGCAGCTGGCAACACGCCCCCTCAGCGCACGCCCATGCTATCCGAGACACCCGGTCCGGCAGTGTGAGATAACTCACACCCGCGGGCCGAAAGCGGATGGAATCTGCGTGTGGCGTTAGGGAGATCGGGCGTTACCAAGGGCAAGAAACAGCGTCTGTTGCCACCGATCGCTTTCGATTTGATCGAGCACGGCGAGATCGAGCACCGGCCGCAAGGCGCTGCTTCTCGGCAGCACGATCGCATATCTCTCGCTGCTGAAGCTGGTGTCGACGACTCTGATCGAGCCTGAGAAGTCGTTACGAACGATCCAGGCCAGAAGCGGCTTGTCATGGACGAAAGCGTCGATCTCGCCGCGGCTCATGGCGGACAAGCCGCTTTGAGCATCTGGAAATGCCCGGAAGGAAAGCTGCTGACGCGTGAGGTAGTCGGCTGTCGCAGAGTTCGCCGCGGCACCGACGCGCACGGACCGCAAATCGTTGAAGCTGTGAACGGCGCCTTGCAGCTCTCTGCGCGTAAGGGTGGAGGTGATCCCGGCAGTGAACACGGCGATCGCGATCACGGAAGCGATCATCCAGCCGGTCGCGACGATTCGCCCGGGAAGCGTTGCCGGTGCATTCGCGGCAGCTCCCGCCTGCGTCATGGCAATGGTCGACCACCAGAAGCTGGTGCCGAGCCCCTTGGCGCCTCCGCTGAAATGTTCCGTTTTCCGACGCTCGAATAGCCAAATGAGGAAGCCGACGGCCATTGCAAAACAAAGCAGCAGACCGACAGCCTGGAAGAAGCCGAAAGAGAGAAGCGCGCGCCCGATCGAGACCCAGGGGCTTTCATTGAGCGGCACCGCTATCCCGAGCCCCGTGTTGTAGAAAGGTTGAGTAAAATCGACATTGCGTGCACGGGCAGCGGTCACGGTTACCGCTGCGACGCCGGCATCGAAGTCGCCCTTCGCGACGCCATCGAGCAGGTCCTGCACGCTCGGGGTCTCAACCAGACGAAAACGCAGATGCGCGTCATCAGCGATCCGTCTCCAGAGCTCAATGCTGATACCACCCCAGTTCCCATCCGGCTGCTTCATCGCGAAAGGCGGGGCTTCCTTGGTCGCCACCACCAATTCTTTGTCAGGGGCTACGCCTTGCGCGCGGACCGCGCTGCAGACGAGAAGGATCGCCAGCGACAGAAGATATATCAAGACCGATCGAAGCGACAAAATCACTGGTGCACGGGCGCGCGTTCCGGTTGCATCATCATGGTCAGAGTGACGCTCAAAAGGCGACGACAATATGTTGATACCGGCAGTCTCGATTTCCTCGATAGCGCCCCTGGCGTTCGTGGCTGGATCTAGACTGCCTAGTCTCTGATGGCCTGTTTCTCCGCCTCGGTCAAACCGACCGTTTCCGGGTCGCTGAGCGTCGAATAACCAAGAACCTGCACATTGCCATTGGGATTATAGGAGTGCTGGCTCTGGGTTCTGCGGCGCTGATCGTCCTGTTGCGGATTCTGGCCGGGCTCACCGTCCCCTCCGCCAAAGCCGAGGAACTCGACGACGATGATCGAGGGCCGGTCCGAGTTTGCGGCTTGTGCCGGCAGACCGGACTGCTGGGTGGCGGCAGCGGTGTTGGAAGCCGCCGTCAGCGCGCCGGTGTCGGTGGTATTGGTCGGCACCCCGAGCGTCATGCCGCTCACCTGGATATTGTCGGTGCCGCGGATCTCCAGCGCCGCGATCACGAGGTTGCCCGAGACGCGAATGCCGGCATCGCCCGCATCCACTCGGCCGCGCGGCGCGATCAGGCTGACGTTGCCCGGCTCCTGAGCTGCGCCCGTGATCAGGGTGCCGATGCCGCTGCCGGTCGCCTCACCGGTGAATTCGGTCGTGAAGGTGCCGGTTGCGGGATCGAAGATGATCCTGGGCGGCGGAGCAAGCAGCGCCGTCTTGGCGCCCTTGCCCGCGTCGATGTCGCCATTCGACGACCAGATCAGGATGTCGCCGCCGCCGAGCGTGAACACGCGCGACGAATTCACCGTCATGTCCCCATCGAGCATGATGGAGACCGAGCCGCCGCGCACGGTGGTGATGCCAAGCTGGTCGGCGGTCTTGGCGCTGGCCTGGCTCGCCCGCGGCTGCACCGTCTGGCCGGCGTCGATCCGGCCCTTCGGCACCAGAATGTTGATGTTGCCGCCCTGCACCGTCTTCACCTGGCTGTACATCATCGACAGATCGCCGGCGTAAGCCTCTGGCGTCGGGAACAGCACATCGATGGCGTCGTATCCTGCGTTGTAGTTGCGTGACACCGCCGCGTCCCGGCCGACGGCGGCGAGCTCACGATAGAAGACTTCGCGAATGAAGGCATTGCGTATGCTTTCTGGAAGCATGGAGAACGCGGCCCAGGCCTGCTCCTCGGTCAGCGCGCCGTTGCCCGTTCGCTTGCGCATGAACGTCAGCAAGTCTTCGGCATAGTGACGCGTCACGCTCCCGGAAGAAGCCGGATTGAGATAGGTGGCGGCGAAGGCCGCATAGTCTGGACCCTTGGTGCCAGCGCCGACAGTCAACGCGACGTTCGCTCCGCGATTTTCTGGCAGGAACGGGTTGCGCTGGTTGCCGACTGTCTCGATGCCGTGGGCCTCCCTCAGGTTCAGGTCGCGGCCGGCGGTGACGTCGAGCAGTCCGGGACCACCCAGGATGATGGTGGCACCCTCGCCGCCACCAGCTTCAGGATCGACGAGATGCCCGGCGGCATTGAGCTGCGCGATTCGCCCGATGTCGCGTCCCGAGCGGATCACGGTGACCTGGTCATCCGAGAAATGCTGGCCCTCGAAGCGCATGTCCACGATGTCGAGGCCGGCCAGGATGGTGGCCGGCTTGGGCGCAAACAGCACCGTCCCGTCTCTCCGGACGCCGAAATAGATGCTGCCGTCGCGCGCATAGAGGCGGACGGGATCGGTATCGGCGGCTCGATAGTGATCGACGGCGTGAAGCAGCGTGCGATCGGTGCCGTAGACCCCGGCGGCCGCATCCATCCTGTCCACCAGGCGGCTCGTAACGCCTTGATGGAAATTCCAGGCCGGATTGAAGATGCCGGCGATCAGTGCCGGATCGGCGTCGGAGACAAGGATGCCGCCGCCACTGATAAACGATTCCGACCGGCCGAGATTGATCGAGTCCGCCGCCAGGATCGTCAGATTGCCATTAGCGACCGGCCACAGCGCAATGGTGCCACCCACCTCCCGAGCGCCCCGGTCCGCGGGCGCACCGACAAAGACCGATCCGCCGAAGGCCACTGCTTCCACCGTGCCAGGGTAGTAGTTGAAGGCATACGCCCAGCTACGCGTCCGCTTCTGTTCGTCGCTCACGCCGGTGTTGGGATCGGCGATGGGATCACCAAAGCCCCTCAGCGTGCTTCCGGTTGTTACTTGCCCAACAGCCGAGCCCCGCAGCATGGTCGACAGATTGACGTCGCCGGCCGCCGATTGCAGCTTGATTGCGCTTCTTTCGGTGTAGGTCGAGAAGTAGATGCCTTCGTAGTCGGTGAGCGCCGAGAAAATGCCAGGATCGATCGTGCCGAGCAGTGTCGGATTGAACACGCCGCCGATATTGATGTCGCCACGCGCAGCTATATCGAAGGTCGCATCGCCCAGCGCGAGCACATTGTCGAAAATGACACCGGTATTCAGCTTCGATCCCCCGAAGGCGCCACCGATGTCGAGATTGCCGTGGCCTTCGCCAACATAGATCAGCGCGCCGCTCGTATCGCCGCCGCTGCGGATGGTGACGTCGCCGCCGCCATAGGTCAGAAGGGTCGCGTTGGACGGCATGGTCGCCCTCGCGGACGGATCGGAGCCGTTGCCCGCCGCAAGCCATCCGCCCTGGGCCGCGACGATGGTCATGTCGTCGACACGGCCGCTCGCGGTCACAGTGACATCGCCGCCACCCAAGGTACCGACGCCCTCCTTGAACTTGCTGTAATCGACCGCCCAGGCTGTATTCAGGGTCATCGGCGCATACATGAACGAGCCCGAGACCGCGAAGCGCTGGCCGTCCGCCGACAATTGCCCCTGGCGCATCAGCCAGTCGGCGACGAACTGGTGACCGAGCATTGGGAAAGCGTTGTTGTAGGTTGTGTTGAAACGGAAGCAGGTGCCGGCCGCGCGGCTGAATGCACAGCTCCAACCCAAATCGCGAGGCGGTCCTTTGACGTCCTGCTGCGCTGTCAGACGCAGGTCGCCGCCCTGGTCGGCGAAGCTGACGGCCGGATTGTAGACATACTGCCCCCATGGACCAAGCCCCCACAAGGCCCACTCATCGCCCATGGAGCCAAATGTCACATTTCCCGGCCCGGCGAGCTTGCCGGCGGTATACACGATGGCGGCCGGATGGAAGAGGCTCGGATCATTTGGATCGCCGACCGGGACCCAGTCGCGATAGGCGAGCAACGGCGTCCCATTAGGACCGATCGCCTGATCGATGTCGATCACCTGCGTGGGGTCGGTGGGACTTTGAAGCTGTAACTTCTTCGGCGGCGTGAAGACGATGCTGCGGCCGGCGGCAAGATCGATGTCGCCAGTGCCGGTACGAACGATCACATCGGTCGCCAGAACCACGTTGCCGCTGCCGTCCGCGAGGTCGAACACCGGCTGAAGCGCCAGAGGATCTGCCGAGGCGGTGTCGGCACCGCCGACAAGCCGGTACGACCAGCTGTCGTCCGCGCGCAGTGTACCCGCAACGGTCCAGCCGTTGCTGGCGTTACCGAGCCAACCGAAGCCATCGAAGCCGTCGTTGATCGACTTGTCGATCCTGAGCGTACCCGCCGCACGTAGGGTCAGCACGCCAACCTCCCCGCCCGGCCGCGCGCCGGCGAGATTGAGATTCTCGGCGACCGTCATGTCGCCGGAAGAGCGGAACTCGATGCCGGAGACGAGATGGAAATTGGGGTCGCCGATCCGCCCCAGACGCGACAGGATCGCGCTCTTCTCCGCCACCATGAAAGCGTTCGCGTCGGCCAGCGCGGTGTTCAGCATCGTTGCGGTCAGGCTGGTGACACCATCGTAGCTCCAGACGGCCTCCGCATCGACGCGATCGGCGCCGATGAACGTGGCCGAGGCATCAACCAGCCGGAAACCGGACGTCGCCGTGTCGCGCCCGGCGCGCAGATGAATGTGCCCCGCTTCATCGACGCCCGTCACATCGATCACCGAGCCCGCCCGCAGCGCGAGATCGCCGGCGCCGGCAATGAGATCGACCCGTCCACCGCGGCCTTCCGATCCGCGCGCGAGGAGCGAGGCGCCGGTCGCGACCGTGAGATCGCCCGCCGACACCAGGCGCACGCTGCCTCCCTTCGCCCCGTCGGCATCGATCACGGCTCCGGCCGCAACCGTGACGCTGCCGGCATCGGCCGTGACGCTCAGCGTCTCCGCCCGCGTCATGCCGTCGAGCACCACGTCCCCAGCACGCGCGCGGAACGACCGGCTGTCGGAAAAGCCGCCGGCATTGAGCAGCGCGTTGAGGCTGCCAAAGCCCGGGATTGCGCCCGCATCGAGCGAGAAGCTGCCACCCCTCGCCGTTCCGGCAAGGTTCAGGATTCCGTTCGGCGTCTGCACCGCGAGCGTGCCTGCGTCGCTGCTATCAGCACCGGCGGAAAGGTCGATGAAAGCGCCGGCCAACACGTTCACGTTGCCGGTCCGCGCGATCAGCGTCACGTCGCCCGACGGCACGAATCGGGTCTGGTCGAAGAACGCCACCTCGCGCCCAGCGGTCACCAAGTGCGCCGTGCCGTCGATGGTGAGCGTCTCCGTCGCATCGAGAGTGAGGGCGCCCGACGGCAGATCGATGGTGCCACCGATCAGCACATTGCGCCCGGCAAGCGTCAATGACGCGCCGAACGCATCGCTCGTTTGTGGCTTTTCGGTCGTTCCAGGCAGAACGGCTAGGTTGCCGGTCGCCACGAGACCTTGCGTGGCGCCATGGCCGCCGGCGATCCAGCCCGCAGACACCGTCACGTCGGACGCGGCGGTGTCGCTGCCGACCGTAAGACCTCCAACGCCCGCAAATGTCATGTCCTTGGCCGCACGGAATGCAACGGTGCCGTAGCCGCGCAGTTGGTTGGCGCCATCGCCAATGACGATCGATTCAGCCGCAACGGTGAGTGTACCGACAGAGGCCGGATCATCCGCCACGGTGATTCCACCGCTGTTGCGCAACGTAACCATGCGAGCCTGAATGGTGGCATCACCGGCGGCGCGACGAACCAGCATGCCGTCGAGCACCAGATCCCCCAGCAATGCCGTCCCGTCCGCGTTCATGCCACCGACGATGGCAGCCCCATAAAGATCGATTGTGCTGTAGCTGCGCAGGATCAGTCGGCGGGCATCGCCGAGCCGGGCGAGAGCGGCGTTGTCGAGCACCAGCCCACCGGTGCCGAACGGCGCATTGCCGAAGCCGATCCGGCTAGAGGCGACCTCCAGCGACGGAGTCACGAGCCGAGCTCCAGGCGAGACGATCGTATCGCTGGTGGCGTCCAGAATGACCGTGCCGTCCGCTTGCACCACCGCACCGTCGGCGACGGTCAGCCGCCCGGGCTCCCGGCCATCGGCATCGGCCAGCCGGTCGGCGCGCGTCAGCGTCACGGTCTCAGCGTTGCTGACGATGAGTACGGCGCCATTGCCGCTGCCGGTTGCCTGCGACTCGGTTCCAATGCGGAAGCTCGTGACGCCATTGCCCGCGACAGCTCCCTCGGCCCGAATGACGGCACCGGACGCGACAACGATCGAGCCGGTCGATGAGTCAGCCACGTCGCCGCGGGCAACCAGCAGGAGTTCGGGCGCGACAATCGCCGAAGCCTCGTCATTGGCGATGAGGATGCGATCGGAGGCGGCATCGATCACGTTGCCGGCGGCAGAGACACGCCGTGTACCGCCGAGCAGCAGGCTCTCGGCGCCAAGCCCGGTGAGCGCGGCGCCGTCGATGGTCAATCCGTAACCAGCGACCGGACCATCGCCGGTCCGCACCACGGCTATCGACTCGGCAACGATGTCGACAAGGCCGCCGCGACCGCCTGCGGCGGCGTCGAAATGGCTGGTGCCGCCAAGCCGCAACACACTGGATGCATTGAACACCACCTGGCCGGCATCGATCGGCAGCCGCGGCGCCATGAGATCGAGATCAGCCGCCGCCTGGGCAAAGAAGCTGCTCGCTTTGTGCTCGACATACTCCGTATAGCTGCGGGCGACATCGCCGGACATGACACGGAACAGAGACGTGCGCGCATCGCGCACCGCACCGTCGGCGGCAGCCCTGTAACCGCCAACGACCCAGGAGCCGTCCGGCATCGCGACGGCACCGAGCGGCATGTCCGCCGCCTCGCTCTGGAGCGTGACGCGGAACGCGCCGGGCAATAGCGCATAGCGGCCGGGTAGCAACGTGTAATACCCGTCCGCCAGGCCGGGCACGCCGGAGAGCCAAACGCTGTCGCCAACCTTGAGCGGCACGTTATGGCCGGCGTCGGGATCGACGGGCGTCGGCCCGCGATAACCCGGCAGCACGGCAAAAACCGGCGCGCCGGCAGAGCTGTCCAGGATGTCGCGCGAACCTCCCGTCCCGGGGACGAATTCCGTTCCCAGAAGATCGCCGCCACCCGAGAGATCGATGACGGCGCCCTCGACGAAGTCGACGGTCTTGCTGCTGAGTGTCAGTCGCTTCGCCTTCGGCGCAACGATCAGGTTGACCGCAAGTCCCCCCTGGCTCGTCAGACCAGTGACGAACTCCCAGGTCTCGCTGTTCTCGACGATGCCGTAAGGAAGCAGGAGTCCATCGCCTGACACCGAGGTGATGCTGCCCGATGCGAGCGTCACCGTACCATTCGCGCCGGCGTCGAGCGTGATCGCACCGAACGGCGCGCGCAGGATGCCGCCCTGGGTGATGGTCGCCGCCTTCACCGTCAAGGTAGCGCCGGCCGAGAACGGCACCGCGGCGTCCCCCGCGCCGACGGCGCGGCCGAAGGTGACCGAGCCGTTCGCACCCGTCGCCTCGATCGTGTACTGGGCTTGCATGGTCGGATAGAGTTGCGCCGCCTCCAGCGTCAGCGCGCCGGCAATCCTGAACGCTCCGGTCGGAATGTAGGATAGCATCTGATTGCCGGACTCGTTCAGCACCGGGTCGCCGTTCTCGTCGAACAGCGGCGCATCCCAGGTTGTCGTCCCGACGAAGCGCAGATCACCCGTGCTGCGGATATCCGCCTTCCCGATTCCCTGCAGGTGCATGTTGCCGGCGAGATCCACCAGCGCTCCGTCGACCACGAGCGAGCCGGGACCGGTTGTTGGCGCGTCCACGTTCTTCTGACGGAACGGCTGGAAATTGCCGAGAGCGAGATAGGGCGCGCTCAAGCGGATCACAGGTGCGGGCGCATCGGCGGTGGCAATCGCGCGCAGGACACGCGAGTCGATCTGCAGCTCGCGTCCAGCGCTAAGCGCTATGCTGCCTTCGAAATCGACCGCAGCATCCGCCGACAGGCTGATCTCGTCGAAACCAGGGGCAAGGATCGTATCGGCAGCCAGATGAAGTTTTCCGAGCGGCATCGTGCCGGTTCCGATCGGGTCGCCGGCGTTGAGGCCGTCGGGCAACCGTGTGCCGGAGCCGCGCAACACGATCTCGGTCGTCAGCCCGTTGATGGATCCCGTCGCTCCGCGATAATTGCTCACAAGGGAGAACGAACCGCCGGCCGCGAGCGGATGTGCGCGCTGGGCAAGGTAGGAGCCCCCGACATAGCCGCCATCGCGGGCTGAGATCACGATGCTGCCGGCATCGCTCCAAACTTCGGTGGGACGGGTGCCGAACCTTCCGGCCTGATTCAGTGCGCCGCCGAAGGTCGCCCTGACCGGATTGCGGATATCGAGCGTGGCCGAGGCGCCGGACACGTCGATCAGCGATCCGGCCTCGGTGACGACATAGCCGTTCCACGACGCATCGACCGTAACCGTCCCGCCATCGAGAACGTATCCGGTCCGCAGGCCATACATGTTCGGGGTCAGCACAACGGTGCCACCGGCCAGCAGGCGCGCATCCTCCGTCAGCCAGACGGCGCGGTCCTGTTTGAAGGGCGTCGCACCGGATTGGGTCAGTGTGTTGCGATCCGCAGCTTCCGAAATTCCGACATGGATCGCACCGCCCGGCGCCTCGATGGTGCTGGCCACGGTGACGCGTCCGGCAGCGGTCAACGAAACCGACGCTCCCGGATCGACCGCGATGACTACGCCTTTCTCCACCGTCAGCACGCCGGTCGCGTCGAGCTTGCGGACAACGCCGCTGACGATCGCATATTGCGCCTGACTGGAGTCAAGGCTGAGGTTTACGGCCTTGCGGACACCGACGGGCTGCACCGAGATGGTGCCGAGATCGGTGAGCGCGGTTCCGCTGGCGAAGGCGAGACCGCCGCCGGCGATCAGACGGGTCGCGGCAACCGGCGCAAGGTGCGTGTCTGCCGCGACGACGACCGATTGAGTGCCATTCAGCGCATAGCTCGCGAAGCCGCCCTGCCGGAAGAAGTCCGGCGTGAAATGATTGGGCTCGCCCATCACCAAGATGCCGTCGGGAAGGATCGGCTCGCCGCCGATGACGATCTGGCGTGTGGTCAGCGACAAGCTGCCGCCCTGACCTGCGGACAGCGGTGTTGCAAGTGCATGGCCGCGCAGCTCGGCGCCGAGCACCACATCGGTCGAGGCGATGGCGATCGAGCCGGCATCGCCTAAAACGATGCCGCCATTGAAACCCATATAGCCGCCGCCTGAGACGTCGATCAGGCTGCCTTCAGCCAGATTTATCGCGCCGAGCTCCGTGCGGGTACCTACCTCGCCGGGTGTCCCCGCCGTGATGGACACGCTACCGCCGTCGCGAGTGGCGGCCGTCACCACTAGGCGGCCAAAATCATTGAGCCAGCGTCCCGAGGTGTCGAGCACCGCTGCACTACCGACGCGGATCATCTGCTGCTCGGCCGATGCCAGCGAATTGTGGGTGTAGGCGGTGGCAAGCGTGATCGTGCCGCCATGTGTGCTGACCGCGCCGTTCACGTTCAATGCATTGGCCGTCAGCTTGACCACGCCACCGTCATTGACCTCGAGCTTGGTCCCGGCCGCCACTTCGACCGTGTCGTTGGCGTAGACTTCCAGCCGGCCAATCCCGCCCTCCACGAGCCGCTCGGCCGAAACCGTGCTGACGAAATCGCTGGCCAGAGCGGTGCCCGGCTCGAAATTCGCGGCCAAGCCACCGATCTCGTTCTGAATCCGCACCGCCTGCAGGCGGTAGTCCAGGAGGCGGCTCAGGTCCGGCGTAGCATCGGCATCGCCGAGCACCAGCGTGCCGCCAACCGGAGCGGATTGGCTGGGCTTGATCCGCGTGCCGGGGTCGACGTGCGCGGCGATGAGGCCGTCCAATGCAACGCGCGGCGCATTCAGTGTCACGGTGCCGGCCGCTTGACCCTGGGTATAGCCGGATTCGTATCGTCGACCCGACACGAGCGGTGACGTCCAGGTTTCAGAGACGTTCCAGCGCGCGTGATTGCGCGTGAAGCTCCCAGCGGTGTCGTCATAGGCGTCACCCCAGCGCGCCGCCCCGACGCTCACCATCCGCCCGTGTGAAAGCAGACGCGTCACCTGCCCATATCCCGCGGCAAAATCGAGCGTGCCGCCGCTGACATCGAGCGTCGCACCATTGCGGACGACGATGTCGCCGTAACCGTCCATGGCGATGCTGCCGCCCCTCGACGTGAGTTCGCCGATGCCGCGACGGATCAGGCCGATATAGCCGGACGCATCGAATAGCTGCGAGCCATACCAGACACCGGGCTGGCCGCTGAACCACTCGACATTCTGCATCAGTGGATCGTCGAAGGTGCCGGTATCGCGGATATCGATCCAGACTTTCTTGCCATAGAGCGGCGAGTTGCGCAGCAAAGGATTGTCGCGCAGCTCATTGCCGCGCAGCTCCACCTCGATGAAGTTGCGCTCGACCGACAACGCGACATTGCGCGTGCCGGAGACATCGATCGTCGCTCCGGCCTCCACATAGATGCGGCTGGCGTCGGTTGCGCCCGGCTGAACATCCAGCAAAGGATTCTCGCGCGCAGCGACATTGATGACGCCGCCCGGCGCCACCACAGTCGATTGCGCACCAAAGACAATCGCCTTTCCGTAGATGTCGACCATCGAAGGATTGAGCAGCGCCGTCGCCGCCACTGTTTCGGGATCGCTGAGGTCGGGAAGCACATCGATCAGCGCAGCGTCTTCGACGATCACGGTACCGGTATGCCCTGCCTGACGCACGGGTTCTCCATCACCTTCCTGGGTGCTGAGGATCGTCCCATAACGGGCATGCAGCGTGACCGAGCCATTGGCCGTCACGTTGGTCGTGGCGCCGATCCGACCGCCGGCGAAGACATCCATCGCAGCCAACGTCACGTTGCCGCGTTCGGCGAGGATGTCGCCGCGATTGACCGCCGCGCCTTCACCGTCAACCTCGACCAGATAGCCGCGCAGCGCGGCGTCGGTGCTCGCCTTGAGATAGACGGCATTGCCCGCGGCCAAGAGCGTCTGGCCGTTCGGCGTGCGGATCGTGCCGGCATTCTCGACCGAGCCGCCGAGCAGCAGCACTTGCCCCTGGGCGCCCGCCTCGATGCGCGCGCCCGCCTCCACCTTGACCGGACCCGCCGTGACCCCCGCGGCCGCGGCGAAGCTCGCGTCGACCTCCCAGCGCGGCGTCACGATGCCGCTCAGGAATTTCGCGTCCGGCGTGTCGAGCGCGCTGGCCGTCAGGCCCGCGACATTCACCTGGCTGGTGCCGGTGAAGATGATGCCGTTGCGATTGATGATGTAGACCTGCCCATCGGCCTTGATCTGGCCGGCGATGCGCGAGGGACTTGCGGTGGGATCAAGCACGCGGTTGAGCGCGACCCACGAGGCATTGCCGTGCTGATCGAAATTGACCGTGGTCTCCCTGCCGACATTGAACGTCTGCCAGTTGAGGATCGCCTTCTGCTGGGTCTGCTGGATATCGACCTGCGTCCGGCCGTTCACCTCGGCTTGCGTCGGCAAGTGTGCACCCTGCCACAGGCTGGAGCCCGGCACGGCGCCAGGCGCGACCTGCAATCCGCCCGCTGTCAGTCCATTAGGTATATTGCTCGATGCCTGCTGTGCCACGCTGCGCGCCGCGTTCTGCGCCGCCTGCATGGCCTGGATCGCTTGCGTCGCACGCGTCAGTGAATCCTGCGCCTGCTTTGCCGCACGTGCCGCTTCCTCCGCGCTGGACTGCGCAGCTGCGGCTGCGACCGCCGCCGCCGACGCACCAAGTGGGCGCGCGCCGGCTCCGGGTGCAGTCCCGAGAAGCGCAGCCACGCTCACGCCCGCGAGCAAGAGCGAACGACAAATGGGGCGATACGAACGGAAGGTGAAGAGCTCGAAATTGTGAGAGGGCATCATGCACCTTCATGACAAACGGATTGCGGCCGGCGCCCGCAGCTGCGGGTTTCCGAGAGTCCAATGAGCCAGTTGCCCATCCTTGGTCTCTCATCTCACTAGTCGGGAGATCGCACGCAAAAGCCGCAAACTTTTTTTCGGCTTGGCCCAAGCTTTTTCCGCGCCGGTTACCGACTCAAGCGACCAAAGTCCGTTCGTCAGCTCAGCAGCACGATCCCGCCGGGAAGCGAGCGCGTCCGCGCACCGAATGTCCGGCTGACATAAGCCACCACATCGTCGATCTGGTCGATGCGGAACCCGGCCACGACCTTGCGTCGGCCCAGATCATCGTTGAGCAGGACAAGCTTGCCGGGACGATAGCGATTCACCTCCTCGACCACTTGGGTGAGAGGCACGTCACGGAAGAGCAACAGCCCACGCTGCCACGACGTCACAATGTTCGAATCGACAGCAACCACGGGCCCGAGGCTTTGCGCATCATAGCGCACCTGCTGGCCGGAGCCGAGTACCGCTGCAAACGAACGACAGGTCACCTGGACGGTCCCTTCGCTGCAGGTGACGCAGACCGAGCTGTCGTCTCTGCGGATATCGAAATGCGCATGGTCCGCCAGCGCCTGTCCGTCCGCTGCCGCAACAATGACTGGGCTCGAGGCGTCGCCCCGCACATCGACCGCGACCTGGCCGGAGATGAGTTCCACCCTGTGAGCACGATCTGCCCCGCGCGCCGCCAGGCTCGTCCGCGTGTTCATCTCGACCGTGACGCCAGAGGCGAGCGAGACCTCTCGTCGCTCACCGGTCGCCGTGCGGTAATCGGCCGTGAGCTCAGAGATCGCAGGCCAAAGATGAAGCGGCGGCTGGATCGCGACGTAGGCCAGGCCGGCAGCAGCGGCAGCTGCCGCAGTGCCGGTCAGAAACGCGCGCCGCCCCAGGGGGCGCGAAGGAAGAACGGTTTGCGGGCGGCGCTTGCCGCCTTCGCGCGCAACCGGTTCCAGAACATCCCAAAGCAGATTCGCGCGGGCGAAGGCGCGGCGATGCGCCCGGCTTTGCGCACGCCAGCGATCGAGCGCTTCGATGTCGGTGCTAGTCACCTCACCCGAAGTGAGGCGCCGCAGCCAGTCGAGGGCCTCGCGCTGCAGCTCCTCCGAAGACGCGGCTCCGCCACCACTCTCCACGTCGCCTGACTGTCCCTTCTCAACCATGCGCAACTGCAATCATTGGCCGCTTCCACACTCTAGGACGGTTCGGCGGAGCCAGAACCGCGCCGCAACGGGCGTTTTTTTCCCAGGCGCTTGGCGAAGAACTCGAAAGCGGCCTTGAGTTCACGGTCCACGGTATCGACCGAGATGCTAAGGCGCGCGGCGATGTCGCGATGCGGAAGCTCGTCGAGGCGGGCGGCGATGAAGATGGCCTGCCGGCGCGGCGGCAGCTCATCCATGGCGCGCAGAAGCGCTCTCCACTCCTCGCGCGCCGCTGCTGTCTCCTCCGGATCGAGCTCATGATCGTCGCGTCGTCGCAAAGCTTCGATCGTCGCCTTGTCGACCCAGATGCGGTCGGCCTCGCGGCGGTCGGCCGCGACATTGAGCGCCACACGGTAGAGATAGGCATCCGGGCTTCGGATGGAGGCGGCTGCGTCGCCGGCATGCAGTCGGAGATAGGCATCATGCAACACCTCCGAGGCGAAGTCGGCCGAACCGAAACGACGCGTGAGCCGATCTCTCAGCTTGCCATAGTTCTGCTCCAGAAGCTGACGCAGCTTCACCGGCCGGCTCCCTGCGCCACCGAACGGAAATCGTCTTGCGCGCGAAGGCCTGGGCGTTCCGCCGGACAAGCCGCGCTCTCCGTTGCGCGCGGCATGATGGCGAGCTTCACGGGTTGCGGGAGCCCGGACGGAAGGGGCGCTCCGACATCGAGGTGTTGCAACGTGCTCGTCACCGCCATGTCGAGCTTGCGGTCGCCCGTCGAATGCCCAAGCTCTGCCCGCGTCACGACGCCTGCAGGGTCGAACCACAGACGCATCACGGTGCGATAGGAGGTCGGGCGCGCGTCGCTTCGCCGACATAAAGCGTCTGTGACCGCTGCCTGGACGGCAGCCGCAAAATCGATGAAACGCGGCAGCGGGGGCCTTGCCGTTCCCTGCACAAGCGTGAAGAGACCGCTTCCGACGGCGCGCGCCTCAAGGCCAGTGCCCGCAAGCATCCGGCGCAGCGCCTGTTCAGGCGTAAAGCTACCCTTGAGCGACGAGGACTGTCGCCCGTCCGTCAACCCGCTAGCGACGATGATCGCGAGGCTGCTCGCCGCCATGAGGCGCTCCAGCGCAACCGCCAAGGGTTCGGAAGGAAAGTCGAATGCAGTCGGTTGATCGGACTGTCGGAGCACCGACGGCAATTGCTGGGCACCAAGAACCGAACCTGCCGCCGCCCAAATCAACCCCGCCACCAGCACGCATTGAATGCTGCGCCTACGCAAGAGAGTCACTGCTGGTGTCACGATTGATCGATCGGCTCGACGACGAACAACACGGCTGTTCGAGCCAAGGCCCCACCCCGCTACCGGTTGAACCTTTGGACAGTAACTTGGCTTTGCGAAAACCGCGTGACAGCGCTTGACCGGCAATGGATGACATCGCCTCAGCCGGCGCCATCTCTGCAGGCCGCGCCGTGCGCCTCACCTGCGATGCAGCCTCGACGCTCGTTCGGCCGAACGCGAGGTCGCGAGCAGCGCGGCTTCAGAAGGATCGTTATCAGGTTTGAATTTTGCTCGGCCTTGTGCTTCTTTGCCGGCGTCATCGGTGCCCTCAAAGGGTGAAACGGGAACGCGGTGCGGGACTCTTCCCAATGCCGCGGCTGCCCCCGCAACTGTAAGCGGATATCTGCGATCCGGATGCCACTGGGCCTGCCAAGCAGGCTTGGGAAGGCGGATCGCGAGACGACCGCGAGCCAGGAGACCGGCCGTTGACGGGTATCAAACTCGTTCGACGGTGGGTCGGCGGAAAGGGCATTCATGGGCTTGCGGCGTTTTCTTGCCGTGTGTGCGGCCGTTGCTGCATGCGGTCACACTGGCGCGATGGCTCAATCGCGTCCTGAACAACTCCCTGCGGTCATCGTCAATCCAGAGGCCCGGTCCAAGCCAGCCTCGAGGAACAAGCGAACGTCTTCAACGACTCATCCTGCGCGCCCGGCGCCAAGCAGCGAGGCTCGTCCGGCGGCTTCCGAGGTGGTTGTCACCCCCGACCGGACGCTGGAGCCCACGAGCCGGACCGGAAGCTCGGTCAGCGTGGTCACGAACGAAATGCTCGCGACCAGCAATCCGACCTCGCTCGTCGACGCGCTGCGGACAGTGCCCGGGCTCGATATCACCGAAAGCGGCGGACCGGGCGCGACGACCAATGTGCGCTTGCGAGGCGCCGATACCGGTCAGACGCTGGTCATGATCGATGGTATCAGGGTCAACGATCCCACCGCCGCCAGCGGCGATTTCGATTTTGCGATGTTCGCCCCGAGCGCGATCGAGCGAATCGAGGTGCTGAAGGGACCGCAGAGCGCACTCTATGGGTCGGATGCGATGGGCGGCGTGGTCAACATCATCACCAAGAAGGGCACCGGTCCGGCGCAATTCGACGTTCGCACCGAGGGGGGAAGTTACGGCACGGCGGCCAGCAGCGCATCGCTGATCGGAACCTCGGGGCCGTGGTCCTACGCATTCACGGGAAGCGGCCAGCACAGCAACGGCTTTTCGCGCTACGGCTATCGCATCCCCGCGCTCGAGGCGAAGTATGGCCCGCTCGAGCGCGATGGCTTCGACCGCGTCGGCGGTTCGGCACGCGTCGGCTACGACGCCGGCGAAGGCGTACGCCTGGAGACGGGCATGCTGGCCTCGTTCACGCGGTCCGCCTACGACCAGGCCAGCGGAACGTTCCCGGACACGCCGTCGAGCGCGACGCGCCTTCTCGAACAGGTCTGGGGACGCGCCTCGTTCGACACGTTTGGCGGCATTCTCACCCACAGCGTGAGCGCATTTGAGACGCATATCGACCGCTCGTTCGACGATGTCACCTACAAGATCAACAAGCTGCCGCAGAACACCACGTCCATCCTCTCCAATTTCGTCGGCGACAGCACCGGCCTGGAATATCAGGGCAACCTGAAGGTCGGCCCGCTCGGATCGATCATCGTCGGATCGCGCGTGCAGCACGAAACTGCGAGCACCTCCACCACCAAACTGCTGCCGATTCCCGGAGCGCCGACGCCACAGCTCGCGGGGACGCAGGACACGAATTCGGTCTTCGCACTCTGGCAACTGCCGATCGGCGAACGGCTCAACATCACGATGGGCGGCCGGGTCGACGACGTCGTCGACGTCGCGCGGTTCGAGACATGGCGAGCCACCGCGGCTTACACGATCGCGGAGACCAACACCAAGCTGCATGCGAGCGCCGGGACAGGCGCCAAGGCCCCCACGCTCTATCAGCTCTATGCGCCGACCTACGGCAATTCCGCGCTTAGCCCCGAAGAGAGCTTCGGCTACGACGCCGGCATCGACCAAAACCTGTTCGGAGGCCGCGTCGTGGTTTCGCTGACGGGCTTCGGCAACAGGTTCAGCAACCTGATCGACTTCGTGATCGATACGGCACATCCGCTCGGGCACTATGTGAACGTCTCGCGTGCCGAAACCGACGGAGTTGAGCTTGGCGTCAATGTCGATATCCTGCCGGGCTTCCTGCGATTCAACGCCGCCTATACCTATCTGCAGGCCAAGGATCTTTCGACCGGGTTGACGCTGTCGCGCCGGCCGGAAAACCTGGCGCGATTCTCGTTGCCGATCACACCGATCAAGGACTGGCTGATCGAGCCCCGCGTGCTTGCGGTATCCAAGCGCTACAGCGGTTCAAACGAGACGCTGCCGCTTGACCCCTACGTGCGCGTCGATCTCTATACTGAATACAAGATCGACCAGACCTGGAAGGTGTTCATGCGCGGCGAGAACATTTTCAATGAGCACTATCAGGAAGTGTTCAACTATGGCACGACCGGCCCCGCTGCATATGCCGGCTTTAGTGCCCACTGGTGAATCGGACGTGATGATTGACGCGCGGGATATGCTATTTGATCGAATGAAGCGCGCTGGCCAGGCGATTGAGACCATCGTCCGACGCAAGGCCAAATCGCAGCCATTCGCGCGCCCCGTCGAGGCTGCGGCACCAGATGTGTCGCCGCGCCAATTCGGCGTGCAAAGTCGGAGCATCGGAATGGGAGGCAAGGCGAAAGAGCGTGGTCCCTCCGACAAGCTGAAGGCCGGCCGCTGTCAGAACATGATCCAGCTTCTTGGCCTCACGAGCGAGCTTCGCACGCATCGCATCAGCCCAGGATCGATCCCGCAGAGCGGCCGTACCGAGATGAAGCGCCGGGCCGGATACCGGCCATGGACCCAGCGCCGCGGCGATACGCTCGACGATATCGCGTCGGCCGATTACGAAACCAAGACGAAGTCCGGCGAGCCCATAGAACTTGCCGAAGGAGCGCAGCACGAGGATGGGAAGCTCGGCGCTCATCGCGGCAGCGCTGACGCCGGGATCGACATCGGCAAAGGCCTCGTCGACGACCAGCCAGCCACCGCGACGATCGAGCCGCTCGGCGGTGCGCCGGAGCGCCTCGCCATCCGTGACACGTCCATCCGGATTGTTGGGACTAACGACGACAGCGTGAACGGCGCGTTCAGGCAGTGCGGAGAGATCATTCACGGCGATGATCTCCCGGCCTCCGCTGCTCCACGCGGCCGAATGCTCGCCATAGGTTGGCGTGACGATCGCAACCGCTCCGGGACCGGCGAGATACGGGATCCACTGAATGAGAGTCTGGGTGCCGGCGGCGGCCGCTATACCCGCATCGTCGGGCGCACCGTAGGCTTCGCGCGCGGCGGCGAGCAGGTCCTGCTCGTCGGCACGCGATGGCAAGCGCGTCCATGCACTCCCTGGAATCGGGTGCGGAATGGTCCACGGCCAGGGATTGATGCCGGTCGACAGGTCGAGCCAGTCCGCAGGCTCGCCGCCATGGCGCGCAATGGCTTCCGTCAGATCACCGCCGTGCTTCATGATCGCTTCATGCCATCAATCGCGGTCCTGCGCGAGACCCTTGTTTGCGCAACGTTCTCGTTGACCGCAGCACTGTTCGGAGCCCATGTCGCTCATGCAAGCGATCTGCCACGCGTCGCTTCCATCAATGTTTGCACGGACCAACTGCTGTTGGCCCTGGCCGATCCAAGCCAGATTCTTGGCCTCAGTCCCTATTCGCGCGACCCCGCCCGCTCCTGGAACGCGAAGACGGCCGCAGCCTACCCTCGCCTGTCGGGTGAAGCCGAAGATGTCCTGATCCTGCAACCGGACGCCGTAGTCGCCGGCAGGTTCACCAAGCGTGCAACGCGCGAACTGCTGAAGGACAGCGGCGTCCGCGTGGTCGAATTCGATGCTGTGCGTTCGCTGGCAGACGCGAAGAGCCAGATTCGGCAGATGGGCGAACTCCTGCACCAGATGGATCGCGCCGCATCCGAAATACGGCGACTGGATACGGCAATCCAGCATGCGAAGGAGGCGGTATCGCAGCGACCCTATCGCGTGCTGGCCTTGTCGCGGCGCGGCTGGGTCTCGGGTGGTGGCAGCTTGATCAGTTCCATGCTCGCCACGATTGGCTTGAAGAACGCGGCAAGTGACCTCGGCAACAAGCTCGGAGGCTTCGCGTCGCTGGAGGCGATCGTCAACCTCAGACCCGATCTGCTGCTCGTGTCCGATAGCGGCGACTTCGCGGAAGACGAAGGCCAAGCATTCCTGCTGCATCCGGCGCTAGAACGCTTCTATCCGCCATCGAAACGCCTGGTCGTTTCCGACAGGCTGACCGTCTGCGGCGGGCCGATGCTTTCGGACGCGCTGGAACGCCTCGTCGCCGAACTAAACCGCGTGGCGCGATGAGATGCTGACTGGAAGCGACACGATCTTGATCGTTGTGCTGGCGATTGCGTTCGATGCGCTGATCGGCGATCCGGATTTGCTGTGGCGCCGCTTCCCTCATCCGGTAGCTCTGATGGGCTTGGCCATCAACCTGCTCGATCGCACGCTGAACCGCGAGCAATGGTCGGCCGCACAGCGCAAGGCCGCGGGCTGCCTAACCACCGGCGTGCTGGTCGCGACCTGCGGAAGCCTCGGCTTGCTGCTGGAAGCCGCGCTGGGATCGACGCCGCTCGGACACGTAGCCCAGGGACTCCTGGCCTCCATCCTGATCGCGCAGCGGAGCCTCTATCAGCATGTCAGCCGGGTCGTCTCGGCTTTCACCGACAGCGGACTTGCCGAGGCAAGGCGCGCGGTCTCCATGATCGTCGGCCGCGATCCGGAACAGCTCGATGCCAGCGGCGTCTCGCGTGCAGCGATCGAATCCTGCGCGGAGAATTTTTCCGACGGCGTGGTCGCGCCTCTGTTCTGGCTTGCTCTGCTGGGGCTGCCGGGGTTGCTCGTCTACAAGGTCGTCAATACCGCGGATTCGATGATCGGCCATCGCAGTGCCCAATATGAATCCTTTGGCTGGGCGGCGGCGCGGCTTGACGATCTGCTCAACCTTGCGCCTGCAAGATTGGCTGCTGTGCTGATCGCGCTGGTGGCGCCGATCGCAGGTGGCTCCGCGGCGCAGGCCTTCAAGGTGATGTGGCGCGACGCTTCAAAGCACCGCTCGCCGAACGCGGGCTGGCCGGAAAGCGCCATGGCGGGCGCGCTCGGTCTCGCCCTGGTTGGCCCCCGCAGTTATGGCGATCGCCTCGTCGATGATCCCTTCCTCAACGCCGGCGCGCGGTTTGACGCCGGTGCTGCCGACATCCGCCGCGCACTCAATTTGCTGATTGCCGCCTGCTCGCTGGAAGCAGCGATCTATGCCGCGCTGGCGCTGGTGGTTTGACGGCTCCTTGCGATCTCCAACATGCGGTCAATGTCGAGATGCGCTTCCAGATGATCGGCCAGCGCGTCAAGCGCGGCCTCGATCTTTGCCTCGTAAGCAACAGACGAGGCGACCCCGAGATTGGCGAGCCACGCCTTTCGGAAAGCGTCATTGACGAACAGCCCATGCAGATACGTCCCCTGCACGCGGCCATCGGCCGAGCTGGCGCCATCGGGACGACCGTCGATCATGACCACCGGGCGCACGCAATCTTCACCGCCGGTGCGGCCAAGATGGATCTCGTAGCCCTCGATCGGGCTGCCTGTGGCGCAATGAATACCCCGCACGAGCGTCGTCGATTTGTCGGCACCCATGGTCGTGGCGATATCGAGCAGCCCGAGCCCCTCCACCGTGCCTGCCGGGCCATCGATGCCATCGGGATCGGCGATCGTCCGGCCGAGCATCTGGTAGCCGCCGCACAGGCCGAGCACCTGCCCGCCGCGCCTGGCATGCGCCTTGATGTCGATATCCCAGCCCTGCGCGCGCAGGAAGGCGAGATCGCCGATCGTCGATTTGCTGCCGGGCAGGATCACGACATCGGCGTCAGCCGGGATCGGCTCGCCTGGCCTCACGAACACCAGCCTGACGCCGGGCTCCATGCCCAACGGGTCCAGATCGTCGAAATTGGCGATACGTCCAAGCACGGGAACGGCGATGACCTTCTGCGCGGAAGACGTCTGCGCGCGATCGAGATCAATGGCGTCCTCGGCAGGCAGCCAGGCGGCCTGAGGCAGCCACGGCACCACGCCGAGCGAGGGCCAACCGGTCAGACGCGTCACGGCTTCAAGTCCCTGGTCGAACAGCCTGGGATCGCCGCGGAACTTGTTGATCAGGAAGCCGCGAGTCCGCGCGCGCTCCTCCGCTTCCAACACGAGATGGGTCCCCACAAGACTTGCGATGACGCCGCCGCGGTCGATATCGCCGAGCAGCACCACCGGTACATCGGCTGCCGTGGCGAATCCCATGTTGGCGATGTCGCCAGCGCGCAGATTGATCTCGGCCGGGCTGCCGGCGCCTTCGACGAGCACGATATCTGCGGCGCGAGCGAGATGCGCAAAACTGTCGAGCACCGCGGGCAGCAGCGCCGCCTTCTTTCCGAGATAGTCGGCCGCGCGAAGCGTGCTGCGTCGTTTGCCCTGCACGATCACCTGCGCCCCTGTGTCGGTCTCGGGCTTCAGCAGCACCGGGTTCATGTGAACGCTGGGCGGCATCCGCGCGGCGCGCGCCTGCACCGCCTGCGCGCGGCCGATCTCGCCGCCATCCACTGCGACGGCTGCATTGTTCGACATATTCTGCGGCTTGAACGGCGCGACCTTGAGGCCGCGCCTCACCAGCAGCCGCGCCAGGCCCGCGACGACAGTCGACTTCCCCGCATTCGATCCGGTGGCCTGGATCATCAGCGCCGGTGTCGGCCGTGCCATCAGAATTCGACCCCTTTCTGGGCCTTCACACCGGCTCGGAACGGATGCTTGACCAGCGTCATCTCGGTCACCAGATCGGCCATCTCGATCAGCGAGGCGTGCGCGTTGCGACCGGTGATGACGACGTGCTTGTCGGCCGGCTTCTCGTCACGGAGAAAGGCGAGGACCTCGTCGATCGGAAGATAATCGTAACGGAGGACAATGTTGAGCTCATCCAAGAGGATCATGCGATGGCGGTCGTCGCGGATCAACTCCTTGGCGCGCTCCCAGCCTTTCCGGGCGGCTGCAATGTCGCGCTCGCGATCCTGGGTTTCCCAGGTGAAGCCCTCCCCCATCACATGCAAGGTCACGAGGTCTGGAAACCTGGCCAATAGCCGCGCTTCTCCCGTGTCCCATTTCGGCGACTTCGTGAATTGCACCACGGCGACGGGATAGCCGTGACCGATGTGCCGAAACACCATTCCGAGCGCGGCTGATGTCTTGCCCTTGCCGGTACCGGTATGGACGATCAGCAGGCCCTTTTCCCCGGTCTTGGTCGCCATGATCTTGTCGCGCGCGGCCTTGTGCTTGCGGGCCTTCTCGCGATGGCGGGCGTTCTCGTCGTCAGTCGCGTGGGATGGATTCGTCATGCGATCTCTCTCTTTGCTTCGTGCAGGTTTTCGGCGATCAGGTCGGCGGCGCGATTGGAGCGTGGCGTCCATAATCCGCGCCTGATGGCTTCGGCGAACCGGGCAGCCATCTCGCGGAGCGCCGCCGGATTGGACTGCTCGATGAAAATTCGCACCCGGTCGTCTTCGAGATAGGCCGCGAACAACTGATCAAAGTGATGATTTGAGACCGCATCGGTCGAGGCGGCAAAGCCGAACAGATAATCCACCGTGGCTGCCATCTCGAATGCGCCCTTGTAGCCGTGTCGCATGACGCCGGCGATCCATTTCGGGTTGGTGGCGCGGCCCCGTACGACGCGCGATATCTCATGCGCCAGCGGCCGTACCGCCGGCATCTCGGGCCGCGACGTATCGATATGCGCAATGCGGGCTGCCTTCCCGCGCAATGTCGACACAGTTGCCGCCAGTCCGCCCATGAACTGATAGTAGTCGTCAGAGTCCAGAATATCGTGCTCGCGATTGTCCTGGGCCTGCGCGATCAGGTCAACGTCGGCCAGCCGCGCGACAAGATCATCACGGGCAGCGCTCCCCTCGGCGCCAGCGCCATAGGAATAGCCGCTCCAATCCAGATAGACGTCAGCGAGATCGGCGCGATCGTCCCAGCCCCCCTCGTCGATCAAGGCTTGCAGCCCCGCGCCATAGGCGCCCGGCTTTGAGCCAAACACGCGATTGCTCGCGCGGCGCTCGGCCACCTCACGGCTGATGCCGCTTGCTTCCAACGCCTGCCGTCGCTGGCGAACATTGACAGCGATGGGATTGGCGTCATCGGGTTCGTCGAGCGCCGCGACCGCCGCCACCGCGCTCGCGACGATGTCCATCTGGGTCGGGAACGCATCCCGAAACAGGCCCGAGACGCGGAACGTGACATCGATGCGCGGACGCTTCAGTTCGGACAGGGACGTGATCGCAAAGCCAGTCACCCGTCCGGAGGTCTCCTCCCATGTCGGTCGCACGCCGAGCAAGGCAAGCGCCTGCGCAACATCATCGCCGCCGGTGCGCATGTTGGCGGTCCCCCAGGCCGACAACGCAATCGTGCGCGGCCATTCGCCGGTTTCCTGCCAGAAGGATTCGACGAGCCGTTCGGCCGCCAATTGCCCGATCCGCCAGGCCGAGGGAGTTGGCACCGCCCGCACATCAACCGCAAAGAAGTTACGGCCGGTCGGCAGCACGTCGGGTCTGCCACGCGTCGGTGCCCCCGAGGGACCAGGAGGTACGAAGCGGCCGTCAAGACCGCGCAGCAATGCCGCCATCTCCTGCGCCGGGCTCGCATCGATGGACCGGCGCAATCTCGTCTCGATCCAGTTCAGCACGGCTTTGGTGCGCACCCACGATGGATCCGGCTTCATCCCACCCGACACCAGCTGCAACGCCAGCTCTTCGATTCGTTCGACCGTGTCTCCCGTCGTCCGCCACACGTGCGAGCCGAACTCGGCCAGGACTGCCGGTCGTGGTCCTGTGAATGTGCCAGCGAGGTCGCGGGTCAGCGGGTCGAAATCGGCAAGACCGAGATCGAGTGCCAGCGAGCGATGCAACGAGGCGTCTTCCGCCTTGCGGTCCGACCGCGGCACCCGCGCGATCGACACGAGCAGATCGGCGCATTGTTTCGGATCCGGCGCATGCCCGAATACGTGGAGCCCGTCGCGGATCTGCATCTCCTTGATGTCGCAGAGATGCGCGTCGAGCGCGCGCAACGCCTCTCCGACAGGCATGTCCCGCGTCAGGTTCACATCGGCATCGAGCCGCTGCGCCCGCGCCGTCGAAAGAATGTCCTCGGCGATAACAGCCGCGCGTTTCGGATCGATGCCGGTCGCGACCGAATATTCGTCCACCATCGATTCCAGCCGCGCCAGATCGTCATGCAATCCGGCGCGCGTTATCGGCGGCGTCAGATGATCGACGATGACGGCGGAGGTGCGGCGCTTGGCCTGGATGCCCTCGCCAGGATCGTTCACGATGAACGGGTAGAGGTGCGGCAACGGCCCGAGCACCGCATCCGGCAGGCAATCGGCAGAAAGTCCAGTGCTCTTGCCCGGCAGCCATTCCAGATTGCCGTGCTTGCCGAGATGAACGATCGCGTGGGCGTCGAAGACGCGCCGCAGCCAAAGATAGAACGCCAGATAGTGATGGGGCGGAACGAGGTCCGGATCGTGATAGGTGCTCTTGGGATCGATGTTGTAGCCGCGCGCCGGCTGCACGCCGACGACAATGTTGCCAAAGCGATGCAGGCCGAGACGGAACACGCCATCGGTGACATGCGGATCACGCGCCGGGTTGCCCCAACGCTCCGTGACCGCACGACGAACATTGAGAGGGAGTGCACCAAACGCCGCCTCGTACTCGGCGAGCGGCCATGATGCGCCGCCACGACGTAAGGCACGGCCCTCAAGCGCATTGGTCGGTCCCTCCTGCAACAGCCGCATCATGTCGGCCGCATCATAAGGAGCGCCGGAAATCTCGTATTCCTCGTTCCTCATCGCGGCGAGGATCCCGATCAGGCTTTGCGGCGTATCCAGACCGACACCGTTGGCAAGACGGCCGTCGCGGTTGGGATAGTTGGCGAGGACGATAGCAACCCGCCGCCGACTCGCAGGCGTGCGTCGCAGCCGCACCCACGCCGCAGCGAGATCGGCTGTCGCCTGCACGCGATCTTCGACCGGTTGGAAGGTCGTCGGCGTGAAGGAACCGAGGCTCGGTCCTGCTTCCTTGAACGCGATGGCATTGGCGAAGATGCGCCCGTCGACCTCCGGCAGCACCACATGCATAGCAAGATCGCGCGGGTTGAGGCCGCGGGTCGAGCCTTCCCAATTCCTGCGGGACATGCCAGCCTGCGCGACCTGCAACACGGGACAATCGGTCTCCGACAATACCCCTGCATTCTCCCGCGCGGTCGCCGTCGCAAAGGCCGTCGCGTTCACGATGATTTCGGGCGGATGCGCGGCAAGCGCCGTGCGGAGGAATGCGATCGAGCGTTCGTCCTTGAGGCTTGTGACATAAAGCCCGACTGCATCGAGCCCACGCGCCGTCAGCGCAGAGCACAACGCATCGATCGCGGCCGTGTCGCCGCCTGCGACCAGCGCGCGGTAGAAGATCACGACGGCGTTGGGGCGTTCGTCCACGGTAGGCTCGTTGTTCCAGAAGCCGGCCGCCGGCATTGGCCGCGCCGACGGCGGCTTGCTGCCATGCCCGATCAGATGCGCGGCGAAGCGGAGCGCCAACCGCGCGTTGTCAATGCCGCCTTCGGTGCAGTAGCGCCACAGTTCATAGGTGTCGTCGGCGCCCAGCGTGCCGCGCGCAGCCAACGTCGCATTCCAGTCGGTTTCGCCGGGAATGCAGGCGAACCTCGTCCTGCGCTGAATCGCGTCGCGGCGAAGGCTCTCGACACCATGCGGCCAATAGCTTTCCCCGCCGAGCATCCGAAGCACGACGATCTTCGCTTCGCTAAGCGTGCGTTCGACATAGAGATCGACGGAGGCGGGATGGCCTAGGGCCAACAGATTGGTCAGGCGCAAACTTGGGAAGTTTGAAGGCAATGCCGCATGCGCAGCGCCGAAGGCCGCCAAATCACTGTCCGCCGCGGACAGTATGACGATATCGGCGGTTTCCTGCCCAAGGTCGCGAGCAACATCGCCGTCGTCGATGCTGCCGCCGCTGTCGAGTTTCAGATGCATGCTCGCCTTTCAAGAGGCTATCCCGCAAGCGCGCGACGGGCCGCGTCGGCGTCGAACCCCTTCAGGCCGATCACGACCAGATGCTCGGCCTGCTTGGCGTCGGGCCGCGCGAACGCCAGTTCAACACGACTGCCGACCGCCTGCACCACAATCGGCGCAGGCTTTTCGGATATCCGGGCATGGCCTTTGACGCGCAGTACGCCCGCGAGACGCAGGACGTCATTAACTCGCGCGCGCATCGCCTCCACGCTCTCGGCCGCCGCAGGCGTCACGACAATGCTGTCGAAATCATCGTGATCGTGCTCCTCTTCCTCGCCGTGATGACCGGCCCGCGCGGCGAGATCGCTCTCGGCACCGGCCTTCATCCCGATGAGCACATCCGGTGCAAGAGCGCCGTGCGAGCGGACGATGCGAACCTCTTGCCTTAGTTGCGCAGCAAGCCGCTGTTCGATGCCGCTGAGCACAGCTGGCGACACCAGATCGCTCTTGGAGAGGACCACGAGGTCGGCGCAGGCGAGCTGATCCTCGAACACTTCCTCGATCGGGTCGTCGTGGTCGATCTCCTCGTCCGCCGCACGCTGAGCCGCGACCGCCTGCTCGTCGAGCACGACCCGTCCCTCGGACAGCGCCAGCGCGTCGACGACCGTCACAACGCCGTCGACGGTCGCGCGCGTGCGGACCGCAGGCCACGCGAACGCCTTCAAGAGTGGCTGCGGCAGCGCCAGCCCGGAGGTCTCGATCACGATCGCATCCAGCGGCTCGTCGCGGGTCAGGAGCTTGTCCATGGTCGGAATGAAATCGTCGGCGACAGTGCAGCAGATGCAGCCGTTGGTCAGCTCGACGATGTCGCCAGGCGCGCAGGCCTTGGCCGCGCATTCCTCGATCAGGCCGCCGTCGAAACCGGCGTCGCCGAACTCGTTGACGATGACGGCGATGCGGCGGCCGTCGGCCTGCGTCAACAGCGAGCGCAGCAGCGTCGTCTTTCCGGCACCGAGGAAACCGGTGAGCACGGTGACTGGAACACGGGACATATTTCAGGACTCCTTAAGAGGAACGTTTGAGCCACAGCGGAAGGCCGGCCGCGACGAACACGACATTGGGAACGCTTGAGGCGACCATTTGATTGAGACGGCCCTGCGCGTCGCGGAATTCGCGGCCGAGCCTGGTTTCGGGCACGATGCCGAGACCGACCTCGTTCGACACCAGGACAACAGGGTTTGCGGCGACGCCAAGAAATTCCGCGAGCCGTTTTGCCTCGACATCGGGATCACGCCCGGCGAGCATCAGGTTGGAGAGCCAAAGCGTCAGGCAATCGACCAGGACCGCACGGCCAGGCCGCGATACCTGTGTCAAGGCATCGGTGAGCGCGAGCGGCTCTTCGATAGTGGTCCAATCCGAACCGCGCCGGCTGCGATGATGCGTGATCCTGCCCTCCATCTCTGCATCATCAGCGGTCGCTGTTGCCAGATACACGCGTGCAAGGCCGCTTTCAGCAATCATCCGCTCGGCAAAGGCCGATTTGCCCGAACGTGCGCCCCCCAGCACCAGCGTGGTCGAAAGGGAAATCATTTCGGGGCGCTCCCATCTTCGGGCGACCAGCGAACGGGCGGCAGCCGTGCCACCATTCCCTTGCGCAGAATGTCGGCGCGCTCGCGCCACGGCACCAGGCCGTACGACGACTTGCGATAGGACTCGGCGAATGACATGACGGCACGCGCTCCCTCGGGCTGGAGGTCGCCAAACAGGAACGTGTAGCCGTCCGAACTCGAAACCGCGACCGTGGTCGGCCGCTTGCACACGCTGAGGCACTGCACGCGCCGGACATGAACGGCAGTATCGCGTTCGCGTTTTGCAAGCAAAATCGCGTCGAACATGGCAGGCCCCGTCAAGGCGCCCTCTGACGCCTTGCAGGTGACACAGACGCTCACGACGACAGGATCGCCGGGCACACTCGCCGGCAAAGATTCATCCGGGCGAGGATCGGGATCTTGCTGATCGAAGTCGTTGCGATCCATCACGGTGCTCAAGTCAGGGCCATGACGGCCGCGAGCTTTGTTGGATCGCGTTCAATGGTGGAACGACCATCGAACTCATCCCGTCCGGTGCACCCCGCCCGACGGACCTCCAAAGCACAATGCGCGATGGCAGGTCTCCTGGCTCGCGGGTCGTCGCCTCTCGCCGCCTTCCCGGTCATCCCAGTGGCTTCGGCTTTGGCTCGCCGCTTACAGTTGCGGGGGCAGCGTCGGCATTGCACCGACTTCCCTTTTTCACCTTCCCGAAGGAAGGACCATCGCCGCCACGCTAACTGTCCCCGCGACGGCGGTCAACCGCAGTTGACCCGCCCGCCTCCTTCGGTCACTTAAGGCGCACTTACGAGGCGCCCATGACCTTCCAAATCCCGCCCGACTGGCAAATCCCCACGATTACTCCAATCGATCAGACGCTTGCCGCAACAATGCGCGCGCGAATCGACGGCAAAGCCAAGCCGCCGGGCTCGCTGGGACGCATAGAAGACCTGGCTGTGCAGCTCGGCATGATCGCCCATCCATCCGCTGCAGCGTTGCATAAGGCCGTCCTGCTCGTGTTCGCTGGTGATCACGGGCTGACGGAAGAAGGCGTTTCGCAATATCCGTCCGCCGTGACGGCCGCAATGGTGAGGACTTACCTCGCAGGTCGCGCCAGCGCCAACGCCTTTGCGGCCGCATCCGACGTCAGCATCCGCGTCGTGAACGCCGGCGTCGCCAGCGAGCTCCCTTCCCATCCCGACCTCCTCGGCATCAGGATTCGGGCCGGCACCGCGAATTCTGCGCGCGAGCCGGCCATGTCGGCCCCGGAAGCGCACAAGGCGCTCGCTTCCGGCTTTGCCATCGCTTCCGGTGAAATCGAGGCGGGGGCCGACATCATCGCGCTCGGCGAGATGGGAATAGGCAACACGGCATCTTCGGCGCTCCTGGTGCATCGGCTGGCGCCTGCTCCACTGAATGACTGCATCGGCGTTGGCGCCGGGCAGGACGAGCCTGGCATGGCGCGTAAGCGCGCAGCCATCCACAAGGCAGCCAATCGCAACGACGTCACGGCGCCGTTCGATGTGCTCAGGGAATTCGGCGGCCTCGAGATCGCGATGATGGCGGGTGCAGCGCTTGGCGCAGCCGCGCGTCGCCGCCCGGTCGTCATCGATGGTTTTATCTCGTCCGCTGCCGCGCTCGTTGCCGTCAGGCTGGCGCCGGCGACACGCGACTATTGCGTTTTCGCGCATCGATCGGCTGAGAAGGGTCACGACATTGTGTTGGCGGTCCTTGAGGCGCGGCCGTTGCTCGCTCTCGAGATGAGACTTGGCGAGGGCACCGGCGCGTTGTTGGCGGTCCCGCTGGTGCGGGCCGCGTCCCGCCTGCTGGCCGACGTCGCCGACCTCAGCGACGTGCTGGAGGGTAGGATCTAGATGAGCCTGGATCGTTTTCGCGACGCGGTCCGATTCCTGACGATCATCCCTGTGGGCGCTTCGAAGGATGCGCCCGATTCCGAGTGGCTGGTCCGCTCGTCGCAATTCTTCCCGCTGGTCGGTGCGATCGTTGGCCTCGCTTCGGCGGCGGCCCTTCTGCTCACATCCCTCGTATTAGGACCAGTAATCGCGGCGCTCATGGCAGTGCTCGCAAGCGTTCTCCTCACCTCCGCATTCCACGAGGATGGCCTCGCCGATACCGCGGACGGCTTTGGCGGCGGCTGGACGGTCGAACAGCGTCTCACCATCATGAAGGACAGCCGGATCGGAACCTACGGCACGCTCGCGCTGCTTTTCGCAATCGCATTGCGCGTCGCGGCGCTCGCCGAGATGCCGGCCTGGACCGGCGCGGCGGCGCTGATTGCAAGTGGAGCCGCCGGCCGCGCCGTGGTCCTGCCGGTCGTCGGCTGGATGAAATATGCGGGCAACACCTCCGCGATGAAGGTGGCCTATGCGCCCTCTCCGCTCCGGCCAGGCGAAATCGGTTTCGCGACGATTGTCGTGCTGCTCGCGCTGACGCTACTCGCCGCGGCCTCCGGCACGCATGCTCCGTTCACGCTCCTTGTCGGCATCTCATGCGGCATCGCACTGGCCATTGCTGTCACGCTGTGGTCGCGACGGCTGATCGGAGGCTATACCGGCGACGTGCTCGGGGCGATCGAGCAGGTGTTCGAGGTCGGTTTTCTGCTGGGCGTTGCTGCCGTCATCCGGTCGATTTGACAATCCACCGCAGCAGCTCGGTTTTTCGGCGCCCGCTGCCTCGTTAGCGGAATTGCCAGCACCAGAACGGATCGCCGCGATCGCGACGCTCCGTGATTTCGACACGCATGAAACGATCATGTGCGAGCGCGGCGCCGACCCAAAGTTCGTTCCAGGCATCGAACACCGCCGGAGACAGCGGCCCCCGCTCCGTCATCAGGCGCCATGAGGTCTGCCGTACGCTTGCGGTCGTGCCCTGCGCGCGCAACTCGGCGTCATCGCCCTGCCCGCGGGCAATGCGAGCGAAGGCGCTAGCAAAGCCCAGGGCGCCGGGACCGACACCGCCGAGCAGAGACGCGACGTCATCAAAGGTATGCATCCCCACCAGCCGCGCTGCAGCGCCGGCAAGGTGACCGCCTTCGTCGGGACCGAGCACCGCGATGGTTTCCGGCACGATCGAGGTGATGTATTCCATCGCGTAGTTGCGCAGGACCTTTTGCAGGCGCTCTTCAGGCCAGGTGTTTTCCGGAAGCCGTGGCGCAAGATCGGCTCGAAACGGGGGACATTGCTCGCCGGGCGAGAATTGCAGCCGTTCATCGGGAGTGAGGTCGTGATCCCATTCCTTGTAGTAGCCCTCCAGACCGGGCTGTCCGTCGACCGTCTGTCCCGTGCAGACGAAGCCCAGTCGCGGATTGCCGAGGACGACGCCGTTATTGGCATGCCATCCTCGCAGCATCGCGTGCGACACCTCCGATGGAATGCCGCAAATCGCGGTGCCCGACCAGATCCACCGTGGCGGCGGATATCGCACCCAGGCCTTTTGGTCGCTCTCGTAGACATACTCGACCTTCACGCCGCCGACCTGGTTCGAGAGATAGTGGTATTGCGCGCAGGCCACTGCGTGCGGAAGCTTATCGAGCCCGAGCTTCTTCAATCCCGGAACGAAGCGAGCCAGTTGCTGGCGTCGGAAGGTGCGGAACACCACCTCCGCCGCGCGCGCGGCGCCGGCGCGGGACGACAGCATCAGGATGAGGCCCGTGAGATAGGAATGGTATATCAGTTCGACGGCCCGATAGGCGGCCACGTCATCCTTGGCTCGGCTCTCCGCGCTTCCACTCATTTTTCTTCTCCAAACCCGCGACGACGAAATCCGCGATCGTCTCTGAGGCCAATCTTGGCCTGCGTCTCGCCCGGACGGATGCGTCGCCTAACTTTCAATGCGCAGACGGAATGAGAGCATGTAAAACGTCCTGATTCCAGGCTTGGCGGGCGCTATCGAATGCAGCGAAATCATGGTCGAACTGCCAATAGGCCCATGCCCAGCCAAAACGGTCGGCGTTTCTCGCCACGAACGACAGGTACCTCAGGCGGCTTGCAGATGGGGCACGCTCATAAACCCCGAACTCGCCAAGATAGATCGGACGTTTTTCCCGCTGCGACCAGAGATTGATCCTGGTGAAATCAGCGACAACTCTCGCTTCGTCCTCCGCCGTGCCCCACTCCAGCGGCCCAATCGTCGAAAATGTTCGTGACCAAGGCGCGCCCTGATGCGTGAACCTGATGGGCGCGTAATAGTGAAAGGTCACGATCAGCTTTCTGTCGCCGGCCGGAAGGACCAGTTCGCCAATTGGCGCATCGTCGGTGTTGAGAACAGCGACAATGACAGTTCGCTCGGGGTTTGTGACGCGGATGATGCCAAGGCATTCATTGAGAAGCGCATTCCATTCGGCCGAGGTCATGTGTCCCCCGGGCTCGTTCAGAATCTCGAATATCAGCGCGGGATATTTCCCTGCGTAACGCGACGCAATCTGCTTCCAGAACGATTTGAGCTTCTCGCCGCATGCCGAGATATAACGCTGGCAAAAATTGGTATCGTGCTCATCAAGGATGGGAACGAGCTTCCTTGCAAGGACCTCTTCGATGACTGTATCGAGACGTCTCAACACAGCTTCATCAAGGACGTTCTCCGAATCCATATACTTGAAGCCAAAGAAGTTGATCCTGACGTGCGAGAAGCCGGCCTTTTGAATTGCCGTCAGGTTCTCCAGGCGGAACGGCGCATTCTGGCCGCCTTCCCAGATGCCGTCGTATCCCAGAACATTGATGCCGCGCCGCAACCCCGCCGCGTCGCGAAACGCGCCCTGCTCAGCCCCTGAGGCGCATGGGACCCATGCTGCAAGGACAGCTGCCAGCAGTGGAAGCTTGAACGCGTTTGGCCAGCGGGCAAGTATCGCGATCATTCTGCGCCAACTCGCGATAGCTGCGGATCTTCCGGCGACACCGGCCGACACGTCGCGAGGAAGAAGACCAGCAAGAGCACCGACGTGAACATCGTGGAACGAAGAAATATCGTCTCCGTGAAATTCGTCTGAAAGCTGAGGACGGAGAATCCGATGATGAGGGCGCAGTGAAACCGATCGATCGATCGGGATGAAATCAGATAAAGCACCTTGTTCGAGAACAGCAAAACGCTTGCCGAAAACAGCACGAAACCCAAAAATCCCGTTTCCATGAGAATGGCGATGTAGCCGCTGTGATAGTTGTCGAGCACCCAGCCGTGGTTCTGCTCGAAGTAGTCGTAAATCGATTGCGTCGTCCAAAATCCGTTTATGCCGAAACCGAGCAGGGGCGCATCGTCGAGGTGGCTTATCGCGTATTGCCAAATGAAAGTTCGCTCCGTGAAGTCGATTGTCGTGTCAAAGAGATGAATGGAGTCGTACCCGGTCACGTAAAAATACAGGATCAGGACGCTCGCCATGATGCACATGACAAAGGGCAACACAGCGTAGATCTTCATGCATCTCACCGACCCCAGGGAGGTGAAAAGCAAGCCGCAAGCCACCAACGCCACGGCACCGGCGCCGCGCGATCCCGAAGCGAGGACGCAGGTCGAGGCGAGCAGGAATGTAACCAGGAAGGGAAGCCAGCTCTGCCCTGCTGTCTTTCGATAATAGGCAAAGAACATGAGATAGGCGCCCACGAAACCCAGGGTCTGCTTGGATTCGAAAATGCCTTGCCATTGACCATTGTGCATCCAGCTATGGTCTACGCCGATATCCGGCACGAAGATCGCGCAAAATGCGGATGCCGCAACCAGTATAAAGAGGCCCCGAGTGATCGATTTGACGATGTCGTCGATATCAAGTCGCGTGATGAGACAGAGTGCGCCGAAGGTGGTTATCGCAAGCGCCGCGCTCTTCATGATCGCTGCGAGGCTCAGATTGGTCCAAAGCACGGAAATGGCGGCGAGGACGTAAAATGAAACGATCGCGATCAAGTCGGGGTTGAATTGCAGCCGCAGATTGGGACGCACAAACGCGCTTGCATAGATCAGCACGAACCACATCGACAGAGCAGCGAATTGCTGCAGATAGGTCTGTTCCATCGCCACTAGTGCAGTGTTGAAGGTCCCCATCGATGCGACCACATTGATGGTGATGGACCAATTCATGATGGCCTTTGCGGCCCGCTCGATGTCGATACCGCGCGTTTGCCGGATTGCGCCGTCAAGCGCGTCCGCATCCATCTGAATTTGTGCTTCCGTCATGAAATGAGCTTCGTGAAGCACGGTTAATTATTTGCTATCGCAGCCGCTCGGGACGGCCACGCCGCGTCAGTCGCGCCTGGCTGCCGTGGATTGGTTGCCGTTAAACAGCAGATAGAGCGCGCGTGGGTTGGTGGTGAGGTAGCGCCAGAACAGCCGGCGCGGCTCGAGCCAGACCCGCCAGGCCCATTCCAGCCCGACATTCTGCATCCATTGCGGCGCGCGGGGGCGGCTGCCGGAGAGGAAATTGAACAGCCCGCCTGACGTCTTGATGACACCGACATTGGAGAGCCGCGGCGTGAACTCCTCGACAAAGGCCTGCTCATAGGGCACGCCGAGCGCGACCCAGAGATAGTCGGGCGCCAGCGCATTGATCTCGTCGACCCTGGCGCGCAACGCCTCGCCGCGCAGATAGCCATGCGAGTGGCCGACGATCTTCAGCTTCGGATACATCCTGCGGACGTTGGCGACGGCGGCCGCATTCTCCGCCTCGTCAGCGCCGAACATGTAGAACGAAAGCCCGGCCGCCTCCGCCTTGCGGGCGACGACGTGGAACAGGTCGGTGGTCGCGACCCGCTCCGGCAGCGGCCGCGCCGACTTGAACCGCGATACCGTAACCAGCGGCTGTCCATCGGCATTGATGAGGTCCGCAGCACGGAACAGGCGGTCGGTCATCGGCTCGGTCGAGCAGCGCGCCACCACCTCGCCATTGGCCGAGGTCAGGTAAAGCGGACGGCGCGCGCGGCGTTTCGGCCAGACCTGTCCGATCATGAAATCGGCGGTCTGCTCGAGATCGAGCACAGCGAGCCGCAGCCCTCCGACCGTGACACGCGGCACGCCCGCTGTAGCCTCTCTTCCGATCGGGTTCGAGCGGCGTTCTCTCCCGTTGTCTTTCTCTGACGGTTGATGGACCGAGGCCGAGCCCGTCGACGACCGTGTCGGCGCTCCCCGCGGAATGTCACAAATCCGGACAGCCGAGACAGTCCGACCGAAACCGACACGCCCATTGCGCGCGCCCGCGTCCCGTGACGTCGAAATCGGGTCGAAAATTCGTTCTTTCATCATGACTCAAGGGCTTCAGTTGGAGATTCCGATTATCGTCCACTGCAAGTGCAATATGCGGTCCAGCGGCGGCGCGGACGGCCTGCTGCCGTTCGACGCTGCATGAGCTGGTTAATCGAACGTGAAAGTTGTGAGCTGCTCGCTAACCATAGCGAAGGGTGACGCGCCCGCGCGGTGGCCGCAGGATCGGCCCGTTATCAAGCGTTTGGCAAGAAGCCCGGCGCCGGCGGCAACCACGATGCGTTAATACAAATCGCGCTTTGCCTGTGTCTCCGCCAACTTCCCTCTGCTAAAAGGTCGCAGCTCCGGCTCAACCGGCGCCCCTGAACAAGTCCGGGCCGTCTGATCGCACTATGAACAAGAATAGCAGCGACGCGTTCGATGTCTGCATCGACGACGCATTTGACTTTTTGTCTCAAGAATACGCCGACCTGTTTGATGGCTCGGACGCCACAGCCTTCCAGCATCCGGTGTGGCTTGACACGCTCTATCACAAGCTCGCACCCGCCGCGGCGGCAACACCCCTGGTCATCGTGATCCGCAACCGCGCAAGCGGAACGCTGGCAGCGGTGTTGCCTTTGCTGCGGGTGCGGCGCGGACCGTTGCAGACGGTTGAATTCGCCGATCTCCGCGTGTCCGATTATCTGACTCCTGTCTGCACGGCCAAGGTATTTTCCGATCTGCTCCAGGACGAGGAAGCCTGCCAGACGCTGCGGCAGCTCGTCAGGCCCTTCGATCTCTTGCGAATGTCCAAGCTTCCTGATGGAAGAATGCCGATCGAAAATCTCCTGGCTGCGCCTCGCCGCACCTTCACGGAAACGAACGCGTACTCGACCGCCCTTGTCGCCCCGTTCGAGCAATGGCGGGCGGGCGCGCTGAGCCGCTCCTATCAGAAGGAGCTCGCAAAGAAGCAGCGCCAGCTCCAGAAGAAGGGCGCGCTCGGCTTTTCATGCTGCGACGACAGTGCATCCGTCATGGCCGCGATGGAGATGATGAAGAAATTTCGCGGCCCGCGTTTTCGAGCGCAGGGCGATGGCGACCTGCTGCAACGTCCCGAATATTTCGACTTCTATTCCAGCGTTGCGCTCCGCGGTCTAGGTGCCTTTGTCCGGCTCCACACCATGAAGATGGACGGAAACCTGATTGCGGCAGTGCTGGGATTGTGCCACCGCGGCAGCTTCCTCGTGATCATGAGCGCGTTCGACATCGCAGGATACAAGAGCCAATCCCTTGGCGCGCTGACGTTCGAACAAGTTGCCAGGGATTGTATCGAGCGCGGCGATCAGGTCCTGGACTTCACCATTGGCGACGAACCATACAAGAAGATGTTTGGCGGCCAGCCTTCGCCGCTGTGGAGTGTGACCCAGGCCGGCAGTATTGCCGGCTCTATTGCGTTGTTTGCGTTACGACAGGCGCCCTGGATCAAGCTGGCTGCGAAGCGAATCTCCGAATTCAAGCTGCTGCCGGCCCGCACTTGAATTTAGGCGCGCTTCCCAGCCGGCGCGCTGCACTAGTGCGGGATGTTGTTTAGTTGAATCGGCCCAAGTCCCAAGTTCACCTCTCCCTACGGGAGAGGTGAAGAGAGGCGGCGCCCAGGCGGACACAATTCGGCCTCTTCTCATCATGCACTAGGCACGAAGCGCGCCACGGACGCGCGCGATCCATCCAGGCCTGATACCGTCGACCCGATGGGTGATATTGCGCCGAAGAAAATGCGCCTTGCGCCGTACGTTCCACCTGATGTCGCCGCTCGACATCAGGGCCTGCCGAAACCGCGCCATCCGCAGTGAGTATTGGTCGGCTGCGATCTTGTCGGCGTCAGAATAGAACTGCGAGATCTTCTCCTTGCCCATGCCGCCGGTTTCGAGCCAGCGCGGCACATATTCCGTGCAAAGACGTTCGACATCCACCAGGAGACGGCTCACTCCGGTGCCGGCCGCAGGACAGTTGGTTTGAAACGCATCGCCAATCAGCACGACGCCCGGCTGCAGATGTCCTTCCGCGACAGACAGGTCCATCACCCAGTTCTGCACCGGACCGACAACGTTGAAATCTCCGAGATATTTTTGCAATCCCGGCATCAGGCGAAGCAGCGTTGATCTTGTCTCCCGCCTTAGCTCGCGCATGATCGGGTCGGTCGGATCGCGAAACATGAACAGGTTCGCCCGCATGCCGGCGCGCACCGGAAACAGGCTGAGATAGTCGACGCCGTCGGCGGCCCGCTCGCCATAGCAGGTTAGCGCCTCGAACTCGAACGGCGAATTGTTCGGACGCGCAATCGTGAAGCCGAACGAAACCGAATGGCGCTCGGCGAGAACGCGTCGTGTGATTCCGAGACTGTGTCCAAGAGCGCCGGCCATGCCCGTCGCCAGCACAATGAGGCGCGCGCTGACACGCTTTCCGGAGGCCAGAACGAGCTGTTGAACGTCGTCGCTGCAGCTCACGGCAGTAACCTGATCGACAATGAAGCCGGAATCCGCCGGCATCAAACGCCGTGCCATGGCAACGAGGTCGGCATAGGGAAGGCCATAGCTCCGTCCGGCACTGACGTCGACCAGCCTGCCTTCCCTGATATTGGCCACGCGGTCATACGCACATGCAACAGCCTCGAGCTCGCGGGCGAAGCCCAGCCTGCGCAAGATATCGACTTGTCGTCCGGCGATCTTTTCGACGCGGAATTCCTCCGGATAGACCGCGCGCTTGTCGATCAGGACAACCCGGTGTCCCGCCCTGGCAAGGACTGCGGCCGCGAGCGATCCCGCCAACCCGCCGCCGACAATCGCGACGTCTGTGGTGATGGTTTCACATCCCTCTTCCGCGATCGGTTGCATCACCTGTTCACCATCATGTTGTCGGTTCCGACGATTGATGGCCGCGGACCCTGCAATTTTCTCGCCTGATATCCACTTCGCTGAGCCGGCACGATCGCTTTTAAGCATCGCGGTTAACGTCGGCGTACTGGCCCCGATCAGGCGACGTTTCGGCACGCGCTTTGCTCGGCGAGTATGGTGAAATCTCTTCTCCGGTTGCTCAACAGTAGGGTTGCGTGTTGTTTACCGTCAGGTCGGGAAGCCCTTTTCGTGCAAACGGGTGGTGGTTGCGCGGACCTGGCTTCGGTCATCGTCTTCATGCCGCCGCCACGGCTATTCCGGGACATCATCGTATGCCCTGTCTGGAGACAGACGGGACGGCGGCGTTTCAGAATGACGCAAGGCCGCAGCTTCGCCGGACGTGGCAAGTTTGCGCCGGAGCATTTGCCGGACGGGAAGGACGGACATCTGGCAGCCGAACATTAACACTCTCGGCTTGCGCGCGTGTTAGGCTTTGGGCCGGGTGTCGGCTACGAGCATCTTGAAAGGAAAGATGCTGTACATCGCATGATCGATTTCATTCTCCAGTTGATGCGGCGCGACGTGACGCGCGGTGTAGCCGGGACCATCCTTCTCAAGGTTGGCAGCGGTGGGCTTGCGTTCGCACTGTTTTCGCTGGCAGCACGAGCCATGTCGCCCGACGCGTTTGGCGCTTTCGCGATGTGGCTGTCCGTCGCCCAGATCGCATCGGTCGTGGGACTGATCGGCCAGGAGCTGCTGCTGGTTCGGTTCTTGAATGAGTACCAGGTGCGAGACCAGGCCGATCTCACCAAAGGTGTGCTGCTGTCGAGTCTGAAGATCTCCTTGGTTGGAATGCTGATCGTCATTGCTGCAGTCGCAGCGGGCGCGAGCGTACGAGGCGATACGTGGCTGCTGATCCTGGCCATCTTCGCCTTCACGGCCGTGAATGCAGGGCTGATGCTCGGCAGCCAGATCGCACGATCGCTGATCAGCATTCTGATGGGAGAAGGCAATCGGGAGTTTTTCTGGCGGATTGCCGTCGTGCTGTTCTTGGTCGCGATATTGTTCAGCCATGGTCGGCTCGATCCCGCACAGTTGCTCGCCGTGATGGCGGTCGCCATGGCCATTGGTCTCGCCGTTCAGGTCGCCTCAATTGCGCGCGCCCTGCCGCATCTGCGCAAAGTGCCCGCGCGCTCGGAGAACTCCCGCTGGAGATCGAGCGCGCTTCACTTCTGGGCTTCTTCCATTCTCGAAGCCGCCAATCAGTATTTCGACGTGATCCTGATTTACTGGATGCTGGATCCGGCCACGGCCGGAATCTATTTCGCCGCGTCGCGTCTGGCAAATATCTTCGCCATGCTCTCGGCCGCTCTTTACAGTTTCGGGGCGCGCCGCCTGCCCTCGCTGTACTTCAGCAAGAACCACGAGGAGTTCGGCCACACCTTGCAGCTCATGGCGGAGGTGACCGCGCTTTGCGTTATTGCCGGGCTCGTCATCGTCTGGATCGGCGCGTCCCATCTTCTCGGCCTGTTCGGACCTCATTTCGCGGCCCAGCAATGGGTCCTGATCGTGCTTGCGCTCGGAACGGCCTTTCAGGCAGCCGGCGGTCCGTCCGCCGCCATTCTGCAGGTGACCGGCCACGAGGGCGATTACGTTCCCGTTGTCGCCGCCAACGTCGTCCTGCGGCTGATCGGATTTCTCGTGCTCATCCCCTGGCTCGGCGTGCTCGGCGCCGCCATTTCGGCCACGGTTTCGCTGGCGCTCGCCACTATCGCCCTCAACGTGCTGTGCCGTCGCCGCACCGGCGTTGATCCTTCGATCCTAGTGCTCTCTCGCTTGTTGTCCTCGAAAGCAGACCGTTACGCGGTCCGTGTCGCCGACACGAAGGAGTAGAAGCCGTTCAGCTCGCCAACTCCACCGTCTCGCGCTGGGAGTCAGCGATGACCGAGCTGATCGATACGCGATTGACGACAAGTCCGGTCGGCGCGGCAGCGAACTTCGACAGGCCGGACGTCGCCCGTTGGATGGCCGCCGGCGCTGCAGCCCCGTCGCGAACCACCATGATGATCAGATCGGCATGGGCCGCCAGCGTTCTCGCGTCCGGCTGCGCAGCCAGGGATGACGCATCGATGACGATCAGATCGAACTCCTTGCGAATATCGTCGGCAGGGAGTTCGCCGGTTTGTGTACTGGTGCCCAAGAGCACATTTACCGAGTGAAGGTCCGTCTTGGTGATGCCGCGCTCTTGGGCCGCGGCGGGTTTTGCAGCAGCGAGATCCGTTTGCAGCTCGATCAGAACGCTCAGCATCCCCTTGTTCACGGCCGACCGATTCAGCGAGCGCGCGACGGTGCTGCCGCCCGCGCCATTCTCGATCGACATCACGAGGGCTACCTTGCCGCCGGGCCCCGGCAACGCGTCGATTTTCTCGATCAGCGAGCGCAGGTAGGCACTCAGATCGAGTTCGGCCGTTGCCGCAATCGGCTTTTGCCAGACGCTTCGGGTGGATTCCTGTGTCGGAAGGTCGGGAATGCGGACCCAGACCGGCGGCTTCGGCGGCAATTCCCGCTGGGCCGGCGGTTCGGGTTGGAGCGAAGGTGAATTCGCCCGGCGAACCTTCGGGGCAGGCTTGTCCAGGATGCTCTTGATATCAGGTACGGCAACGATCGCGGTCGACATCAATAGCGAGACGACCGCGAGCGCGGCCAGCAGCAGCGGGAGCGGCGGCCGGGTCGGACGAAGCGGCGGGATCGCAGGCGAAGCGATCTTTGTCTGCGAGCTCTGCAGCAGGCGCTGCTCATTGGTGGTCTTGGAGCGCGACAGGAACTGCTCGTAGATATTCCTGTTGGCCTCGGCGTCGCGCTGCAGCTCCTGCAGCCTGACCAGCGCCTGACCGTCAACCAATATCTGGGACTCGGCCGCCTTCAGCTGATCTTCCAGCGATTTCTGCTGCTCGCGCTGGGCCTCAAATTCAGACTTCGCGGTTTCGATGTTCTTCTTTCGCTCGATCTCGATCTGCCTGTTGAGATCGTTGAGCTGGCTGTACGATATCACGAGGTCGGGATGACGGTCGCCGAACACCGCACGTTTCTGCGCGATCTGGTCGTTGAGCGCCGACCGCTGGGCCCGCAGGGCACTCAGCAGGTCCTGTCGGACCGGCCCATCGACATTCGCCTTGAGGTCGCGTTGCGCCTGCTCATAGCGGGCTCTTGCTTCCTCGGTACGAGCACGCGCCGCGGAAACCTGCTGCGTCAGATCGGTGACGCGCAACTGCTGGGTCGTGGACTCCTTGCCCGCATTGACGATCCTGTGCTCCAGCTTGAAGGCGGCAACGGCATCCTCTGATGCTCTCAAGCGGTCGTTCAATGTCTTGAGCCGGCTGCTGAGCCAGTCGGCAGCTTCGTCGGTCGCCTCGGTGCGGGCACGGCCCTGGTTGACGACGAACGCCTCGGCCACGGCATTGGCGTAGTAAGCCGCCCGATCAGGGCGGTTCGAAGTGAACTTGAAACCGATAACGTATGTCAGCCCGCGGCGGGAAATATCGAGCCGGTTGCGGAATCTCTCGAGCAAACGCGTGGTGTCGGTTTGGCCGCCGGCGATGTCTTCGTCGTCCCGAACCTTGAGCTGCTCGATAAGCGGCCGGAGAAAGCCGTCGGACTTGGCGATTTCAACCAGGCTCTGAAGCGCGGCGGCATCCTGGCCGATACCCGGCAACACGTCCTGATCCGTGGTCACACGCTGCTCTCGTGGATCGACCACGACCAGCGCGGTTGCTGCATACCGAACCGGAATCAGCAGCAGAGCGATGACACCAATGGCGAAGATGCTCACCGCGAGCATCAAGATGCGCCGGCCGTTTTCCCGCAAAAAGGAAAGCATGCCTGAGATGGTTAGCAATCCCTTAATGCGTTCGGCAGAGCTGGCGCCGGGCGGCAGGCGGGGAGCTTCCCACGACGCCGCGGTGGGCTCCGTCGGACCGGACCTTCTCGAGCCTGCGCGGCTACCGAACATCATGGATTTTGACTCGAATTCAACTGGCAGACACTGTTCAGTGGCCTGCCCCAACGTAAATATCTATGGTTAATCGGCAGTTACCCTCTCTCGGCAACGCCATGACCAATTAGTTAACGAACCGGCTCTATCTTCCGCGCGCCGCAACGACATCTTCTCTGTGAGCAACGTGTGATCGAGCGAGGTGTGCTGCATTAACTCCGTTACGCGCTAGCCGGTGTAGAACAGCGCATGGCGTGATAGTCACGACTCTCGAAAGTGAGGGAAAAATCCCAGTCCCTCAACGGGTGAGGAATCCGTGTTCCGTTACCAGCCAAGCACAGAATTGCGCGAGGCACCGATACGATCGTCGGCAGCGTCACGTGATCGGTCAAACGGCATAGAGCCAAAGCGACGCATCGTTCTTGTGCAGACCCAGGCGGAGAACGCCGGCGCTCAGGAGATCACAAGGCTGCTCGGCGCCGGCCTGACCGCGCGCGGCTACGAGGTCTTCAATCTCTTCTTCTTCCGCAAGTCCGATTCCTTCGACGAGCCGCCGAATACATTCTACTGCGCGCAGAATCGGCCGGGGAGTCCGGTAGCGCTGCTGCGGATGCTGTGGAAGCTCGCTGGCCATATCAGGGCCATCAGGCCCGATGTCGTCCTCACGTTCCAGCACTTTGGCAATGTGATCGGTGGAGGCGTATCGCGCCTCGTCAGTCGCGCCCCGGTGATTGCCAACCAGGTTTCATCCGCGATGTCGATGAGCTGGCCGGTCCGCGCTGCCGACATCGTCATGGGCAGCGTTGGCTTCTTCAAATGCATAACACTCAACTCGCGGCAGATGGAGCGCGAGTATGCGAGGTATCCTGCTCCTTATCGAGCGCGCATGAAGCACGTCCCACACGGCTTCGACGACAAATCGCTCGATCTGCCGAAGGATATTGCACGCCAACAGTTCAAATTGCCACCGGATCGCGTGCTGCTCGGTTGTGCTGCACGATTGCACCCTCACAAGCGGCTCGATGCGGCGATACGTCTCTTGGCCGGCGAACCTTCGTGGCATCTTGCGCTGGCTGGACAAGGCGCGGACCAGGAACGGCTGGGGCTTTTGGCAGATGAGCTCAAAGTATCCGACAGGGTGCATTTTATCGGCGAGATTCCGCCGCGACGGATGGCGGACTTTCTTGCCTGCCTCGACGTGTTCGTATTCCCCACGCAAGCTGAAACTTTCGGCCTGGCCGCGGTTGAAGCCGCGAACGCAGGTGTTCCTTCCGTCGTGAATGATCTGCCCGTTCTGCGCGAGGTGTTGTCTTTCGAAGGAAAGCCTACAGCGCTCTTTGTCGATGCCGCGGACAATGCAAAGCTGTCGGCCGCCGTTTCCACAATCTTAACAAGCAAGACGTTGAGCGACGAGCTGCGGCAAAACGCCAAAGGCCTGAGGTCGCGCTATTCGGTAGACACGATGGTGGACGAATACGTCCAACTTCTCAGCCAAGCCATTTGATCTGGTGCATATTAGACGGATAGGCCGGACATGATCATCGAATTGCGCTGCGAACGCGAGCATGCACGGCAGTGGATGTGCCGCCAGACGCTGCCCGTCAAGGACCACGATGTCCCGATTCAAATCGCGTGGACGGCGACCGCGGAATCGCGACCTGCTGGCCTGGAAGCGCTTTTCGAACTTGAACGGATGCTATTGCGGAAGGGCAAGCGCAGTGGCGCCGACAAACTGAAAATCATCCCGGAACGGTCGCAGGCTGAGGCCGGCAAGGCTGACGTGATTGTCGATTTTACAGGCGCCGCAAGGGATCCTGACTGCTCTGCCCGGCTGTATCTCCGTCCGCTGTTCAATGGAGCACCAGGGGAAAACGCCGCGCTGGCAGCCATACTCGCCGGTGACTTGCCGGTTATCGAGATCGTCAATGAGCTCGACGGCAGGGTCCTCGATCGCGGTCATCCGTCCGGAGAGATTACCGTCGGCTTGAGCGGTTCGCTCGAAACAGTCATGGCGAGAACCCTGACCATGCTGACGGCTATCCTGTCAGGAACGCCAAGGATTGTTCCGGAGCTGGCTCGTTCGGCCAGCACGCGCGCCCCACAGCCGGCGGCCAAGTATGTCGTGCGCGGCCTGGCCTTGTCGATCGCGAAGGAAGTATATCGCCTTTGCTGCTATGCGCCTCATTGGCACATCGGATGGCGCTACAGCGAAAATGTCGACGTGTGGCGGACTGGAGATCTATCAGGGCCGGACTGGAAGGTGCTCGCCGATCCCGGAAATCACTTCTACGCTGATCCCTTTCCGATCAAATGGAACGGCAGAACATTCGTCTTCTTTGAAGATCTCGATCACAAGGTCGGCAAGGGTATCATCTCCGCAGTCGAGTTCGACCACACTGGTCCGGCCGCAAACGTCGTACCCGTGCTGGAAGAGCCCTGGCATCTGTCCTATCCGTTTCTGTTTGAGCACGATAATGAGCTGTGGATGATCCCGGAAAGCTCGGAGCATCGGGACGTCGCGGTTTACAAATGCATTCGATTTCCAGACAAATGGGAGCGTCACTGCACGCTGCTGTCAGGGCTTGAACTGGCCGACGTGACCATCACGCGGCACAACGGCATGTACTATCTGTTCGGAGCCTGGCGCGACGGGACCGGAGGCTATTCCGACACATTGGCGATCTTTTACGCCGAGCGGCTCTTCGGCCCCTGGCTGCCACATGCGAGCAATCCGGTCCTGATGGATCGCGCAAGCGCGCGGCCGGCCGGCAATTTTGTGGCCATCAATGGAAGCCTGTGGCGGCCGGTGCAGGATTGCTCCAACGGATATGGCGCAGCGCTCGGTCTTGCGGAAGTTCTCGAACTGTCGCCAACCACGTTCAGACAAGTCGTTCGGCACTCGCTTAAGCCGGGGCCTGCATGGCCAGGCAGGAAGTTGCACACGCTGAACCGCTGCGGCGAGCTCGAGGTGATCGACGGATCGCGGGTTCAGCCGAAGACGACGGCTTTCGTGAACGGACCTGTATCGGCGGTTTTGACATCCCCTGGGAGTGGCGCAGCTCGGCGAGAACCAGCACGATCGCGAAGCGCTCCTAACAGCGTTGTGGCCGCTGATTAGCTTCGCGCTGGTCGACGATGATCGATGGCTACGATGGGGACGCCTGGAGCTCGATGCTGACACATCGCTGCGGAATGACCGCAATGATGATATGGTCGCAATGGGTGCGACATAACAACCCGACGGGCAAATCACCGAAAGTCTGTCCACCCCTCACGTGAAAAACATTCCGCTTCCGCCGTCGGGCAAATCAGCATTATGACTCCGTGCGTCTCACGGCGGATGAGGGGCGGCTCGCGATCGTCACGAACGTTGCGGTGAGATGCGGTGGACGGGAGTGTTGCGACTGACGAGCGCGGCACTCACGGACGGCGAAGTCGTGTGGTTCTGGCGCCCCGACGCTGGCGCTAAGTTTTTTGCGCGAAGATATTCGCGCGAGAGATGACGGTGGCAAGAAAGCCCGGTCACCGGGAAGAGCACGAAGTAAGCTGTAAACCACTGCGCAGGGAAAGCCGGTGTTGCTCCGGTTGACCTGTGGTCCTACCCCCGTGCCTTTTGTTGCACGGGGCCCACGGGTGCGACCGGCACCCGGCTTTCCCTGCGCCCTCTGATATCGAGGAGGGTGAAACGAGACGCAAAACTCGGACGCAACGCGCCGCGAGAACGCGATCGCACATGTTCTCAACACATGAGGTCGTCGCTTGCGCAAGGTTAATAGGAACTTTGAGTTTCGCCGCGAGTCGATCCTGCAATCATGAACACGCCACCTTCGAGGCGCTCCGACGTCCGATCGGGTATCACAGGTTAATATGCACCTCCCGCTACAGCGCAGAGGTGGTGCGGGACGCGGTAGCAGTATGCAAACAGGATTTGCCTTTTCGAAATTCGCCGATCGTCTTGCAAGCATCGTCGAACTGTCATCCGACGATCTCGACCTGCTTGCGAGGATGCCAAGCAGCATCAGCCATCTTGGCCCCCGCCACCGTCTCCACAAGGACAATCAGCCCTGCCATTGCTGCCTGCTTCTGCAGGGCTATCTTTGCTGCCAGGACGCCGACAGCCGCGACGCCCAGATCACGTCAATCTACGTGCCTGGCGACCTGCCCGATCTCCACACCGTCTATGACGGCCGGGTCGATCACGACCTGCTCACGCTCGGCTCTGTCGTGGTTGCGTTCGTGCCTCACAGGTATTTTCGCGAGATATCCGCGCTATCGCCGTCGATGTCGCGCGCGCTGCTGAGTCTGCTGCTGGCTGATGCGTCCTGCTTGCGGAACTGGATCGTCAATCTGGGGAGCCGGGACGCATTGACGCGGGTCGCACACCTGCTCTGCGAGATCACGACCCGCCTCCGCGCCGTCGGCCTAGCCAGGGATTTTCGGATTCCTTCTCTCTTCACGCAATCCGATCTGGCGGCCGCCTGCGGCCTTTCCGCCGTTCACGCCAACCGCAGCATTCAGGAATTGCGGCGGAGCAATCTCCTGCAGTGGCAATCGAAGACGATCACGATCACCGATTGGAACGGCCTTGTTCGCCTGGCCGGGTTCGACCCGGATTATCTGCGTCTGCGGGATTACGACACCATCGAACAGCAGCCCGGACCGATGGTGACCCCTCACCGCCGTCCGGCGGCCGCCGCGTTGTTGCCTCAGGCGCGGTGATCGGTCGGGGAACGCATGTTTCGGCCCTTCGTTCTTGCCCGCTCGACGAGCGCCAGGCGGACCTCTTCGAGGAGGCTGGACCAATCTCCGGGAGACGGCTGATGGAATAGCCGCAGGCTCGGATACCAGAATGTCGTGTCGCCGGAGGCAGGCCATCGCCAATCGCAATCGGAATGCAGCAGCACCCAGGCCTCGCAGCCAAGCGCGCCCGCCAGATGCGCAATCATGGTGTCGACGCAGACCACCAGATCCAGTTGCTTGATCGTTCGGCCGAGCATGCCGATGTCCGGCGTACTGATGTCCGCTGCGCCGATCCCGGGCGCCTGCGCGGCCGCAGGACCTTGCTGCAGCGAATAGAGCCTTACGCCGTCGCCATTGAGACGCCGCATCAAGGCCGCCGGGATCACACGCCGCTTGTCCCAGTCACCGACCTCCCAGACGAGGCCTACCGCAAGTCCGTCACCGATCCGCCAAGCCGCCCGGCCGTCATCGCCTGGCAACGTCAGATAAGGCCTCCGCATCGCGACCAAGTCGTTCCCAGCCCTGATGGCATGGGGAACCTCCATGATCTCGATGTCGACGTCGAACCCGGCGTCAGGTGTGCCGTCATGAAGCGGCATCGCGCGGTCGACACCCTCCGCCCGCGCCAGCAGCGGCAACAGCTCCGCCTGGCACCAGAGCGTCACTTCGCGCGCGACGGCACGAAGCGCCGGCATGAAGCGGACAAACTGGATGGTATCGCCAAGACCATGGTAGCAGCGGACCAGGACGCGCTTGTCGCGCAGCGGCTCGCCGCGCCAGATACGTTGCAGATGACGCGGTCCGGTATGCTTCGCAGGCCCCATTCGGCACAGATATGCCAGATCGTGATCGCTGATCGCCCAGGCACGCTCGAAATCACCGGCCCGCATTGCCTCGGTCCAGCCGTCTTGCGACACGACCGCGGGCGATGAACGGGCCGGATCGGTTCGCGCGACGGCTTCGGGATTCATCCGGCGGACGAACGCCGCACGAATTTATGAAACCGGCTCAGCTTACCGTCGCTGGTCTCGTCCTGGTACAGAAACGCCAGCCCGGATTCGTCGAACTTGCGGAAGAACTCGTCCCAGCCGATCTCGTCGAGCCCCTCATCCTTCGGGCCGAAATCGATGCGCAAGATGCCGGCCTGCCTGTCTTCCTCGGTCGCCTTGACTGTTGCCGGATGGCCTCCCCGTTCTTCTACCCAGTCCTGGATCAGTTCGTGGTCGGTGGTGGTATGCGCTTCACTTTCCCTGGTATGGCTCGCAATCATTCGCAGCTCCTCCAATGGTTGGACCCGACGACAGCAAAGGCTCTCGCGTCAGGCCTGCTCGCCATGAAACTCCGCGATCCCGGATTGGTTCTTCCGCGCACGATCATTACGGCCAACCGCGGAATGATGCTTCAGGATCATCTTCTTCATCTTCATCCAGGAAGCGCTTTGTTCCTCGGCGATTCCATCCTGAGTTAAGCTTTCTCGATTTTTCTCGACGGAATCCGTCTTCGTGTTCCACCCCCACTGCCGGCGCGGGAACGAACATACCTTTCATACGTTCGCCGACCTGCTTACGTCCGCGTCGCATGGCGGCTTGCCCCGGAGGATCACGATCGATGCATTCACGTCTTGAAAACAGACGGCGCGTTCGCGTCGGTATCGTGGGCGTTGGAAACTGCGCGAGCTCCTTCGTTCAGGGTTTGAGCTACTACCGGAACGCCAAGTCGAACGAACCGGTCCCCGGATTGATGAACGCAGATGTCGGCGGCTATCACGTCAGTGATATCGAAATTGCGTCAGCCTTCGACGTCAGCGCCAACAAGGTCGGACGCGACGTGTCGGAGGCAATCTGGGCAACACCAAACAACACGCACCGATTTTCAGACGTCACCAAGACCGGCGTGATCGTGCAGCGGGGCCCGGTGCTCGACGGTATCGGCCGCTACCTGGAAGATGATATTCCGATCGCTGACGCGCCGGAAGCCGATGTTGCAAGCGTCCTTGCTAGATCGCGAACGGATGTTTTGGTCTCCTATCTGCCGGTCGGCTCGCAAAGAGCGAGCGAATGGTATGCAGAGCGTGCCATTGATGCCGGTTGCGGTTTCGTCAACTGCATTCCCGTCTTCATCGCATCCGACCGCGCCTGGCAGCGCCGCTTCGAGGAAGCGGGCCTGCCGATCATCGGCGACGACATCAAGAGCCAAGTCGGCGCCACGATCCTGCACCGCGTGCTCGCCAATCTGTTCCGCGACCGCGGTGTGCGGCTCGATCGCACCTACCAGCTCAATGTCGGTGGCAATACCGACTTCAAGAACATGCTCGAGCGGGATCGCCTGACTTCGAAGAAGATCTCGAAGACACAAGCCGTCACCAGCCAATTTGACGTGCCGATGGATGCCGACAACGTACATGTGGGGCCGAGCGACCATGTTCCATGGCTCACCGATCGCAAGCTCGCCTTCATTCGTCTGGAGGGAACGACCTTCGGCGGCGTCCCCTTGACGGCCGAGGTCAAGCTCGAAGTCTGGGATTCTCCGAACTCCGCAGGTGTCGTGATCGATGCCGTCCGCTGCGCCAAGCTCGCGATCGACCGTGGCCTCTCGGGGGCGCTGACCGGACCATCGAGCTATTTCATGAAATCCCCGCCCTGCCAGTTCACCGACGACGAAGCGCGTCGGCGAACGCGCGCGTTCATCGATGACAAGGCGTAAGCCAATGGTGCAGACCATTCACTTAGTTCGCCACGGCCACCACGCGCTGCTCGGACAGGTGCTATGTGGTCGGATGGCCGGCGTTCAGCTCGATGACCTCGGCTGCCGGCAGATGGCGCACTGCGCCGATCTAATCCGGCCCATCCCCTCGGCGATCCAGGCGAGCCCGCAGGGACGGACTCGTCAGTCAGCCGCGATTCTTGCCTGGCATTTCCGTCTTCCAGTCGAGATCGTGCCGGCGGTTGACGAGATCGACTACGGCGACTGGACCGGGCAGCCCGTTGCGACGCTTACGAACGATCCGCGTTGGACGCTATGGAATGAGAAACGGGGGGCGAGCTGTCCGCCAAACGGCGAGAGCATGCGCGCGCTGCAACAGCGCGTTGTGGAACATGTGGAACAGCTCGGCCGCGACCGGATCGACGGCACGGTTGCCATCGTCAGCCACGCGGAGCCGATCCGCGCCGCCTTGCTGCATTACTCGAAGATTCCGCTCGATAATTTTCTCTCGATCGCGGTCGATCCAGGCAGCGTCAGCACCTTGGCCGTTGAGGAGGCCGGGATTCGCATCGCGCAGATCAACCAACGGGTGCCGGCGTGAAGATCGTGATTTTCGGCCTGACGATCTCGTCGTCCTGGGGCAATGGCCATGCGACGCTGTGGCGTGGCCTGTGCAAGCATCTCGTACGATCCGGCCATGCGATCGTATTCTTCGAGCGCGACGTTCCTTATTACGCCGGCGCAAGGGATCTGCTCGAGTTGCCGGGCGGGCAATTGGAGCTGTTCTCGACGTGGGACGACATCCGCGCCAAGGCGCGTGACCATATCCTCAGCGCCGATGCGGTGATCGTCACCTCCTATTGTCCCGATGCCATCGCGGCAGCCCAGTTGATCCTGGATCAGAGCCGCGCACGCGCGGTGTTCTATGACCTCGACACGCCGGTTACGCTGGCGAAGCTGCAGGCCGAAAAAGCAGTGCCCTATATCGGCCCCGGCGGCCTTGATGGATTCGACCTTGTGTTGAGCTTCACCGGCGGGCCACGCGTTGCAGACGAGTTCCACCGCAAGCTCGGCGCAAGCAACGTCAAGCCGCTTTACGGCCATGTCGATGCCGACGTGCATCGGCGCGTGCCGCCGCAGCCGCAATATCGCGCCGCGCTTTCCTATCTTGGGACCCACTCGGAGGATCGCCAGCTCGCCCTCGAAACCCTCTTCGTCGAACCTGCGCACGCGAGACAGGATCTCCGCTTCCTGATCGGCGGCGCGCAATATCCCGACAGCTTTCCGTGGTCGCCGAACATCTATTTCGTCCGGCACCTGCCGCCGTCAGAGCACGCGCCGTTCTTTTCCTCGTCACGGCTGACACTCAACGTCACCCGCCGCGCGATGGCGGAGATGGGCTGGTGCCCGTCGGGTCGCCTGTTCGAGGCAGCAGCGTGTGGCACGCCCCTGCTCAGCGATGCCTGGGCAGGCATCGAGGCATTCTTCACGCCGGGCGAAGATATCCTGATAGCGCACGACAAGCGCGACACGCTGGCTGCACTTCAAATGGATGACGCCGAGCTCTTGCGCATCGCAAGGCGCGCGCGTGAGCGGACACTGGCGCAGCATAGCTCGGGTAACCGCGCTAGCGAGCTGATCGCACTTCTGGAGCAGACGACGCACCGCCGCGCGCGCCAGCCCGACGCCGAGGAGGCGTGAGATGTGGGGCATCGTTCCGGCCGCTGGCCGCGGCAGTCGCATTCAGCCGTTGGCATTCTCGAAGGAGCTGCTGCCTGTCGGGAGCCGACGCGACAATGGCGCCGACCGTCCATGCGCCGTCTCCGAATATCTGATCGAACGCCTGATCCTGGCCGGTGCCGACAAGATCTGCTTCGTCATTTCGCCAGGCAAATCCGACATCCTCGCATATTTTGGCGATCATTATGGCAGCGCTCAGCTCGCCTACGTCGTGCAGCCGGACGCTTCAGGGCTCTGCGATGCGGTGTTCAGGGCGAATACAGTCGTCGGAGATCGTGACGATGTCGTAGTCGGACTTCCCGACACGGTATGGTTCCCGAAGGCGGCACTGAAAACGTTGCCGGATGCGGATTTGTCTTTTCTGCTGTTTCCGGTCGAACATCCCGAATTCTTCGATGCCGTCGTGCTCGATGGCGACAACGTGCGGGAGATCCAGGTCAAGCAGACCGGCGCCAAATCGAACTGGATCTGGGGCGCCTTCAGGATGTCCGCGGCCGGCTTTCGCGATCTGCAACTGCTCTGGCGACAGCGGCACTGCCGCGACGAATATTTCGGAACGCTGGTGAACGCCTATCTCGAGGCCGGAGGCCACGGGATCGGCATCAAGGCCGGCGAATCCTATGTCGATGTCGGCACCGTGGATGGCTATCGCACGGCGATGGCGCTGCTTGCCGACAGCGACGCCAGCGATAGCCGAGCGAATCTATGGGCGGGCTCGCCAAACGACGCCGTCCGAGTACCCGCAACGTAAGCAATGGAAGGATCGCATGACGAGCGACACGCTCTCCAGGGAGGAAATCCGCCAACGCGTCGACGCGCTCGGCCCGTGGTTTCACAACCTCGATCTCAAGGGCATCAGCACAGCGCCGTCGCATTTCCTCGGCGACTATCCCGCCGCGAAATGGCGGCGCTTCTCCAGCGTCATCCCTGATAACCTGGATGGCAAGACCGTGCTCGACATCGGCTGCAACGCCGGCTTCTACGCGATGGAGATGAAGCGACGCGGCGCCGAACGCGTGCTCGGCCTCGATACCGACGAGGAATATCTGGCGCAGGCGCGGTTTGCCGCCGAGGTGAACGGGCTCAAGATCGAGTTCCGCAAGCTGTCCGCCTACGACGTCGGCCAGCTCCAGGAAAAGTTCGATCTCGTGATCTTCATGGGCGTGCTCTATCACCTCCGCCATCCGTTGCTTGCGCTGGACCTGATCCATGAGCATGTCGCGGGCGATCTCCTGCTGTTCCAATCCATGCTGCGCGGCGACGGCCGCGTCGATCCGCTGGACAGGAACTACGATTTCTGGACGACGGACCAGTTCGATCGCCCGGGATACCCGAAACTGCACTTCATCGAAAACGAATATGCCGGTGATCGCACCAACTGGTGGGTGCCCAACCGTGCTTGCGTCGAGGCGATGCTGCGCAGCGCCGGCTTTGTCATTGCCGCTCATCCCGAAGCGGAGGTGTATCTCTGTCGGAGAGTGACAAGGCCGCAGGCCGAGGGAGCGGTCTATCCATCGCAGGGGGCCGTCAGATGATCGAAGCGGCAAAGATCTGGAACGAGCCGAACAACAAGTCGCATTGGGATATCCTGATCGATCCGGACTGGGCGAAGTTCGCCGAACTCGCGATCGCTGCGGGCAAGGCGATCCACTCCGCTCATCCGGCCCTGCCGCGGGTGCTCGGCGGCATCTCGCCGATCGATCCATCCTTCATGCGCAACATGCAGGCGCGCGGGGTGCTGGATCATTTCGAGGCGGTCGCGGTACACGGCTTTCCGCTCGACTGGAATCTGTGGCAGATCGACGAATGGCCGAGCAAGCTTGCGGAAATCGAGGCAGTCGTCTCGCTGCCAGTGTGGGTGACGGAGGTCGGCGTCTCCTCATTTGGCGCCGAGGAGGTGCAAGCTTGGGGGCTCAAGCGCACTGCGGAACTACTGGTCGGCCGCGCGCCGCGGATCCATTGGTACAGTCTCTACGACCTCCCCTCTACCTGGGAGGCGACAACGCGGCACAAAGAGGCAGAAGGCTCTTCCTATTATCGGCATTTCCACATGGGGCTGCTGCGCGAGGACGGCACGCCGAAGGCAGGACTGGAGCTGTTCACGGACTATTCCCACGCGATGGGGCTATGCCAATGGTTTCATTTCGAGGATCATCGCCTCGACGACGCAGTGCGCTGGATGCGCCGGCTCGGCGTCAGACATCTGCGGACCGGCCTGTCATGGGCCGACAGCTTCCGTCCCAACGCGCTCGACTGGTTCGATCGCCAGATGGACGCGGTTGCGGAGTTTGACGTCACCGTCACCTTCTGCTTCACCCCGGAACACCGCGGCGTCGCCCCGCACCATACCAGCCCGCCACTTGACGCGAATGAATTCGCTGACTTCTGCGCGGGGATGGTGGAGCGCTATGCTGCCAGGACCGGGCTCGCGCCTTCTGCCTCGACATCCATCGAAGCAAGAGAACCGACATGCGTGTCCTGATCCCCGTGATGCAGGACCCAGAGATCACCGATCGGCTAGCGCATCGGCTAGTCCGACATCGGCGCCGCAGTCGCTGCTCATCTCGAGCTGCGCCCGCTTCGGCACGGCGTCTTATTCTGACCAATGCCGGCCGGGATCTTTACTCATGTTATTGATCGAAGTTAGAGAAACCATTGTTTGTACATTTTTGAGGAACGAACATTCGTTGCACTGCTTCTGACTCCAAACGTGACAGGCGCGTCGGTCAATCGACCATCAGAGCGCGCACCCACTTTCATCTCTGGCCGGTTGCGGGACCCGGTCCAACGTTTGGCAAGGAAGCGAGAGAGAATGACACGAGTATTGATTACGGGTGGCGCCGGCTTCATCGGCTCCCACGCCGCTGACACGCTGCTTGCGGCGGGCTACGAGGTCAGGCTGTTCGACAATCTCTCGCCCCAGGTTCATGGCGCCGAACGCGAGCGTCCCTCCTATCTCGACCGCGAGGCGGAGCTTGTCGTCGGCGACGTGACCGACGCGCTTACCGTCGAGCGCTCCTTGCGCGGCGCCGACATGGTCCTGCACCTCGCCTCCGCAGTTGGCGTTGGCCAGAGCATGTACGACATCGACTCCTACGTGCGGACCAACGAACTCGGCACAGCGATCCTGCTGCAGGCCCTGTCCAGGCGTCCGGTCGAACGTCTCGTCGTCGCCTCCTCCATGAGCATCTATGGTGAGGGCCTTTACCGCGCCGCTGATCATGCCGAGCTGGCGCCGGAAGAGCGGTCGATTGACCAGCTCCGAAGCGCTGAATGGGAATTGCGCGATGCCGCGGCCGGCACTCTTGATCCCGTGCCGACGCCGGAAACCAAGCCGCCCTCCTTAAGCTCGATCTACGCGCTCAACAAATATGCGCAGGAACGGATGTGCCTGATCATAGGTAAGGCCTACGGCATTCCGACCATCGCGCTGCGCTTCTTCAACGTGTTCGGCACGCGCCAGGCTTTGTCGAATCCCTATACCGGCGTGCTGGCGATCTTTGCCGCCCGCCTGCTCAACGGCCGTCGCCCCCTCGTGTTCGAGGACGGTCTGCAGCGGCGCGATTTTGTTCATGTGAAAGATGTCGCCCGAGCCTGCCGGATCGCTCTTCAGACCGGCCGGACCAACGACGTGTTCAACGTCGGCTCAGGCCAAAGCCGCACGATCGCCTCGGTGGCGCAGGATCTTGCCCGCGTCATGGGGCGCGCGGAGCTTGCGCCCGAGATCACCGGCAAATATCGCGCGGGCGATATCCGGCACTGCTTTGCCGATATCACCAAGAGCCGCGCTCTGCTCGGCTTCGAGCCGCGCGTCGCCTTTGAAGACGGGCTCGCGGAATTGGCCGATTATCTCGCGGACCAGATAGCCGATGACCAGGCCGAGAAGGCCGCCGAGGAACTGTCGCGACGAGGATTGGTCGCATGATCGTGAAGAACAGAAACAACAGGCCAGTGCTGATCACCGGCGGCTGCGGCTTTATCGGCTGCAACCTTGCCGATCGACTGGCCGAGCGCGGTGATAATGTCCTCATCCTCGACAACCTCGCCCGCGCCGGCGTCCGCGAGAATGCGCAGTGGCTCAAGTCAAGGCATCGTGACCGGATCAACATCATCGTGGCTGACATCCGCGACCCGATCCCGGTCATCGATGCTGTGAGGGACGCCCGTGCCGTGCTTCACCTCGCGGCCCAGGTCGCCGTGACCGACAGCATGGCGGATCCCGTCGGAGATTTTGAGATCAACGCCCGCGGCACGATCAATGTGCTTGAGGCCGTGCGCCTGCATAACAAATCCGCCCCTGTGCTCTTTGCATCGACGAACAAGGTGTACGGCCGGCTGATCGACGACACGCAGATCACGCGAGCCGGCGCCCGCTATGCGCCCGTAAGCGAAATGCTCGTGGACGGAATATCCGAGAACGCTCCGCTCGACTTCTACAGCCCCTATGGCTGCTCCAAGGGAACGGCCGATCAATATGTCCGCGATTATGCGCGCGTGTTCAGCCTGCAAGCAGTCGTCTTGCGCATGAGCTGCATCTACGGGCCACGGCAGTTCGGGACTGAGGACCAGGGCTGGATTGCGCATTTCCTTCTGAGCGCCATCCGCAACATTCCGCTGACGATCTATGGCGATGGCCATCAGGTTCGTGACGCGCTGCACGTCTCCGATGCCGTCGATGCCTGGCTATCCGCGCTGGACCATATCGCGCTCGTGCGCGGCCGGGTGTTCAATCTGGGCGGCGGTCCTTGCAACTCCGTGAGCCTGCTCGAGCTGATCGACCACATCACGAAACTGACCGGCCGTGAGGTCAAATACGCGTTTGCAGATTGGCGGCCCGGTGACCAGCCCTGGTACGTCACCGACGCGCGAGCGCTCTCCACTGCACTCGGCTGGGCGCCGAAGATCCCGCTGCGGCAAGGACTGCAATCGCTGCACGCATGGTTGGACAGCCGCTTCGGACTCGCTAACCGGGAAGCCTCGGCATGACGCGCGTTGCCCTGATCAATCCAAACTGGAACTTCGACGGCAGCATCTATTTCGGGTGCCGCTCGCCGCACCTGCCTCTGGAGCTCGGAATTTCCGAGCACTATCTGCGCGAAGCCGGGCATCCGACGCTGCTGCTCGATGCGCATATGTTCGATCTTTCGCTTGCCGCAATCGAGGCCGAGATGCGCGCGTTCAGGCCTGACTTCGTCGTGGTCACGACCGCGCCAACCTACCTGTTCTGGCGGTGCGCGCCGCCCGAACTGCGCGTTCCGCAAGAGCTCACACTTTCGCTACGCGAGCTTGCACCGAAGCTGGTCGCCGTCGGGCCTCACGGCTCGACCACGCCGAAGACTGCGCTCAAGAAGCTCGGCGTCGACATCGTCGTGATGGGCGAGTGCGAGCACTCGCTGCTGCGCCTTGCCAACGGCGAGCGCGATTTCGCCGGGCTGTGCTTCACGGACGGCAATTCAATTCGCGTCAACGGCGGGCCACAGGCGGTCAACTTCAGGGATCAGCCAACACTGCGCTGGCCAGCCGAGATGATCCGACGGCATCATCACCACCATCACCGCTTCGAGGCGGATCCGATCGGCCCCGGCGCAGAGGTCGAGGCGTCGCGAGGTTGTCCGTATAACTGCACGTTCTGCGCCAAGGAGAATTTCCGCAACGCCTATCGCAGGCGCCCCGCCGCCGTCATTCTCGAAGAGATCGACCGCTTGCGGGACCAGAGCATCGAGTATCTCTACTTCATCGACGAGATCTTCCTGCCCAATGCCGAATTGCTGCACGGCCTGACCGCCCGCGGGCTCAAATTCGGCGTGCAGACGCGGATCGATCTGTGGCACCCCGAAATGCTGGAGCTGCTCGGCCGCGCCGGCTGCGTGTCGATCGAAGCCGGCGTCGAAAGCCTCACGCCGGAAGGCCGCGCGGCGCTGGCAAAGAACTGCAAGATGACGACGGATCAACTCGCCGACCGGCTGGTCGAAGCGCGGCGGCATGTGCCGTTCGTGCAAGCCAATCTGATCGAGATGCCGGAAGACGAGGATCCCGTGGTCCAACGCTGGCGCCGACGGATGCAGGATGCCGGTGTGTGGGCCAACGATCCAGTGCCGCTTTATCCATATCCCGGTTCGCCCGATTACCGGAAACTTTGGGGCGAGCCCGATGATTTCGCCTGGGAGCGGGCCCACCAGCACTATCTCACGATGTTCGATCAATTCAGCGACGTGCAGGAGGAACGTCCGGTTCCCCTCGCCGCGCTCGAGCTGCGGGTTGCGTCATGAGCCGGTCCGCGAATCTCAGGATCTTGATGACGTCGGATACCGTCGGCGGCGTGTGGACCTATTCTACCGCGCTAGCATCGGCGCTTGTCGGGTCGGGGACCGAAGTTCATCTCGTGACGATGGGACCGCGCGCGCGAGCGGACCAACGCGCGATGCTGCAGAACGATCGTGTCCACCTGATCGAGACCGATCTCGCGCTGGAATGGCAAGACCCCGAAGGAGTCGACCGCCCTGCCGCCGAGCGCATCCTGACCCAATTGGAAGAAGACATCGGACCCGACGCCGTTCACCTCAACAGCTTCCGCGAAGCCGTGTTCGATTGGAATGAACCCGTGCTCGTGGTGGCGCACTCCTGTGTGAATTCGTGGGGTCTCGCCTGCCGCGATACCGCGTGGCTCGAAGAACCCGCATGGCGACGTTACACAGCAGCCGTTTCCGCCGGTCTGAGCAAGGCGCAGGCGTGGGTCAGCCCAAGCTGTGCCTTCTACGATGTCATATGCGATCTATACCATCCTGGCGCGCCGGGCTTGGTGATCCGGAACGGCATCGCGCCCGGCTCTCGATCGGACAAAAAGGAAGCCTTCATCCTTGCCGCCGGCCGGTTATGGGATCGCACCAAGAACATCGCGGCGCTCACCGAGGCTGCGAAAGGCGTGCGGTGGCCGCTACACGTCGCGGGCCCCGCCGATGATATCGCGCAGGCGGAAGTCTCCTGGCTGGGCTATCTTGCCCACGACGAGTTGCGCGCGCGGATGCAACGCGCGGCCGTCTTTGCAAGTCCCGCGCTTTACGAGCCGTTCGGCCTTTCCGTGCTGGAGGCAGCCTCCGCAGGATGTGCGCTGCTCCTGTCCGACATTCCGACCTTCCGGGAGCTGTGGAACGGCGCCGCCGTGTTCGTTGATCCGACGGATACCGAAGGCATGCGTCGCGCCCTCGACGCATTGTGCGCCGACGACGACAGGCGAGCGCAACTGCAGCGCGCCGCCAGGACGCGCTCGCAGCGCTACTCCTTGGCGCGAACCGCGAGCGCTTATCTGCAGCTCTACGTGAATCTGGCGGCCAACGCGCGGCGCCCGGTTACAACGCGTGCGATGGAGCTGCACGCATGAAATGCATCCTCCTCTGTCATGCGTTCACGTCCTGCTGGAACAATGGCAACGCGCATTTCCTCCGCGGCGTCGCACGCGAGCTTGGCGCGCTCGGCCACGAGGTCGTGGTGTACGAGCCCAGCGGCGGCTGGAGCCGGATGAATGCGATCCGCGACGGCGGTTCTGATACGCTTCGCGAGGTAGCGGCGCTTTTTCCCGGCATGGACATCCGCCAATATGACGGCTCGCTCGACCTGGACGAGGCGCTGGATGGTGCTGCGCTTGTGATCGTCCATGAATGGAATCCGCCGGAGCTGATCGAAGCGGTCGGCCGTCGCCGCGCCCTCGGCGCCCCCTACACGCTCCTGTTCCATGATACCCATCATCGCGCCATCACTGCACCAGACGAGCTCGCACGGTTCGACCTCGATGGATTCGACGGCGTCCTCGCCTTTGGCGAAGCGCTTCGCCAGATCTATCTCGAGCTCGGATGGGCCAACCGCGCGTTCACGTGGCATGAGGCGGCTGATGTCAGGCTCTATCATCCGCTGCCGCATGTTGCACGTTTCCACGACGTGGTCTGGATCGGCAATTGGGGCGATGGCGAGCGCGGTGCCGAGCTCAATGAATTTCTGGTTCGACCGGTATCGGAATTGAATGCCCGAGCGCGGATCTATGGCGTCCGCTATTCGGACGCCGCGCTCCGTGAGATTGAGCAAGCCGGCATCGAATATCACGGCTGGCTTCCGGCGCATCGCGCACCAGCAGCCTTTGCCGCCGCCCATACTACCGTGCATGTGCCGCGTGGGCCTTATGCCCGGTCGCTGCCGGGCATTCCAACGATCCGGATGTTCGAGGCGATGGCCTGCGGCATTCCCGTCGTCTCGGCGCCATGGGACGACGTCGGGAATATGTTTCCGCGGAATGCGTATCTGCGAGCCGACAACGGAGCGCAGATGACCCGCGCGCTGGCAACGCTTCTTCACGATCCGGCGTTCGCGGCGGAAACCGCCGAAATCGGCCTTCGGGTCATCCAAAGGCGGCACACCTGCGGCCATCGTGTGGTGCAGCTTCTCAACATTGTCGATGAGATTCGAAGCACACGGCCGTCTTCGCAGTCCGCCCAGCACGAGGGAGCCGTCGCATGAAGATCTGTTTCTTCGGCTCGAGCCTCGTCTCCTCCTACTGGAACGGCGCCGCCACCTACTATCGCGGCATGCTGAAGGAAATCGCAGCGCTTGGGCACGACGTCACCTTCTTCGAGCCCGATGCGTTCGAGCGGCAGGCGCACCGCGATATCGATGATCCCGCCTGGGCCAAGGTCGCGGTCTATACGGCGACGACGGAAGGATGGCAACGCTCGCTGGACGAGGCCGCTGGATCTGCCGACCTGCTCATCAAGGCCAGCGGGGTCGGCGTCTTCGACGTCGAACTGGAGAAAGCGATTGCGGAGATCCCATCAAGCGCGATCCGCGTCTATTGGGACGTCGACGCGCCGGCCACGCTCGATGCGGTGTCGAGCCATCCGCACCATCATCTGCGCAACGCGATCCCGCACTACGACGTCGTGCTCACCTATGGTGGCGGAGAATGCGTCGCAGCCGCCTATCGTGCGATGGGCGCCCGGGACTGCGTTCCGATCTACAATGCACTCGACCCGGCGACGCATTTTCCGGCGCCGGCCGACGCCAGGTTCGAATGTGATCTTGGTCTGCTTGCCAACCGTCTGCCCGACCGCGAACAGCGCGTCGATCGTTTCTTCCTTGATGTCGCAACCCGGATGCCGGGCAAGACCTTTGTCCTGGGCGGATCAGGCTGGGAGAGCAAGGAGACACCATCCAATGTCCGCAAAGTCGGTCATGTTGGTACCGGCGACCATAATGCCTTCTTCGGCTCCGCCGTTGCGACGCTGAACGTCAATCGCGACAGCATGGCGCGTTACGGGTTCTCGCCGCCAACGCGCGTGTTCGAGGCGATCGGCGCCGGCGCGTGCCTTATTACCGACAACTGGGACGGGATCGACCTCTTCCTCGAACCGAAGCGCGAGGTTCTGGTGGCATCGAACGGCGCCGAGGTCGTGGAGCACCTCAATTCACTGAGCCCCGCGCGTGCCCGTTCGATCGCAGAGCGCGCAAGGGCACGCATCCTCAGCCATCACACCTATCGCCACCGGGCGCGCCAGTTCAACGAACTCTTCGCAGGAATGGACACGAGAATCGAGGCAGCAGAATGAATCTCAGCATTGTGATCATCGGCCTCTCGGTTACGTCTTCCTGGGGCAACGGTCATGCCACGACCTACCGTGCCCTGATCGATGCCCTGGCGAAGCGCGGCCACCGCGTCACGTTCCTCGAACGGGATGCGCCCTGGTACCGCGAGCATCGCGACCTTGCGAAGCCGTCGGCCTGGACCATCAAGCTCTATCAGTCGCTCCCGGAGTTTCCCCGGCGCTTCGACAAGCTGATCCGCGATGCCAACCTGGTCATCATCGGCTCCTACGTTGCGGATGGAATCGCGATCTCGGATTGGGTGACGACGCAGGCGCAGGGAATAACCGCCTTCTACGACATCGACACGCCTGTCACGCTCGCTGGACTGGATCGAGGGCTCGACTACATCTCGGCCGCCATGATTCCGCGTTTTGATCTCTATCTGTCCTTTAGCGGCGGTCCCGTGCCGAAAATGATCGAAGATGACTACGGCAGCCCGCTCGCCCGCCCCCTCTATTGCAGTGCCGATACGAACCTCTATCGTCCGCAGCAGGCGGACATAAAGTGGTCGCTCGGTTATCTCGGAACCTATAGCGAGGATCGGCAGCCGCTGCTGGAGCGGCTACTGCTCGCGCCCGCCGAAGTCCTGCCGGATCAACACTTCGCGGTCGCTGGCTCGCAATATCCAGAGCATCTCGCCTGGCCCGCAAACGTCGAGCGGATCGAGCATCTCGCGCCAAACCTGCACGCGCAATTCTATTCGCAGCAACGCTTCGCCTTTAACGCCACCCGCGCCGACATGCGCGCGCTCGGCTTTTCGCCCAGCGTCCGGCTGTTCGAAGCCGCCGCCTGCGGAACGCCCGTCGTCTCCGATCGATGGCCGGGCATCGAAACGATCTTCACGCCATCGACGGAGATACTCCTGGTTTCCGAACCACGCGATGTGGTGCAAATCCTTCGCGAGATGCCTGAAGAACGCCGGCGGACGATCGCGGAAGGCGCGCGCAGGCGCATCCTGAAGGATCACACGCCCGAACACCGCGCCCGACAGTTGGAAGCCCACTATCTCGAGGCAACTGCGCGGCGCTGCCGGAAATCGACCCGGCCATCCATCAGCCCGCCGATGCAGGTCGCCGAGATATGAGAGGAGATGCCATGACGTTTCAGACCCGCATTCAGCCTTCCCGTCGCAGCCAGACCGTGCTGGTCACCGGAGGTGCCGGCTTCATCGGCTCGCATCTCTGCGACTCGCTGCTGCAGCGGGGCGAAAGAGTGATCTGTGTCGACAATCTCCTCACCGGCGCGATCGACAATGTGCGGCCGTTGCTCAATCATCCGAACTTTCGATTTGTCGAATGCGACGTGCGTGATCCGCTCTGTATCGAAGGTGATATCGATCGGATCTACAGCCTCGCCTGCCCGGCGTCACCGCGTCACTACCAAACCGACCCGATCGGAACGATGAAGACCTGCGTGATCGGCACGATGAACGTGCTGGAACTCGCGCAGAAGAACTCGGCCCGCGTCCTGCAGGCCTCGACCAGCGAAGTCTACGGCGACCCGGAGGTGCACCCGCAGCCTGAATCCTATCTCGGCCACGTCAACACCATCGGCCCGCGCGCCTGCTACGACGAGGGGAAACGGGCGGCGGAGACGCTGATGTTCGATTATCAGCGAACCCACGGCGTCGAGGTGAAGGTGGCGCGTATCTTCAACACTTATGGCCCACGAATGCTTGAGAACGATGGCCGTGTGGTGTCGAATTTCATCGTGCAGGCGCTGCGCGGAGAGCCAATCACGATCTATGGCGAGGGAACGCAGACAAGGAGCTTTTGCTTCATCGATGACCTCATCCGGGGGCTCGCGCTTCTGATGGAAAGTCCGCCCTCCGTCACCGGACCCTGCAACCTCGGCAATCCGCAGGAAATCACCATCGAGTCCGTCGCGCGTGAAGTCCTCGCCTGCACCAATTCGGCCTCCTCGTTGCGCTTCGAGCCGCTGCCAAAAGATGACCCCAAGCGGCGAAAGCCGGTGATCGAGACCGCCGAGCGCGCGCTCGGTTGGCGCCCGCGCGTCGCACTGCAGGACGGCCTGCGGGCGACCATCGCCTATTTCGCGCTCCGCGTTGCGACACCCTCGCCGGTGCTGCTGCGGGCGCACGCTTCGCGGGACACATCGCGCATAGCGCGCGCCCGATTAATGATCGCAAGTCGGCAGTAGGGCAGCGACAGCTTGGGCGGGTGACGCCTTCGCGGATGGATCGGATCGATGGCAGCAGCCCAGGACGCAACGTCGCGCAGGAGCGAGACCAAACTTACGCGCGCGTTGGGCCTCGGAATCATCACGGGGGCGGCCGACGACCATTGCTCCGCGATCGGGGCCGAACTGGCCGACTCCCGGCGCGACATCCTGGTCGGCATGGCGTTCTCGAATATCATCATGTACTTCATCATCTTGTCGACAGGCGCCACCCTGCACCAGGCGGGACAGGCCGAGATCGAGACGGCTGCCCAAGCGGCCAAAGCGCCCCCGCCGGCGACGCCACCGCCACGCTGTTCAGCGTCGGCATCATCGCCGTCGGCTTTCTGGCGGTCCCGGTCATGACAATCGGCGCTGCGTATGATCTCTGCCAGGTACTCAGCTGGAAGAATTCACTTAGCGCGCGGCCAAGCGAGACCCCACAGTTGTTCGCGTTTGCCATCACTGCTCATGTCGGTCTCCCTCGCACCGACCAACCACGTTCCCCTCAGCCACGTCCCTTATTGGCTGCATGATCCTGGAACTGTTCGGTCTGGGCCCACTTGCTATCCTGCCCGCGATCGGAGGAGTGTTCAGCTTTGTCGCGATTTGAAAGCACCTCATTCTCGCCGACCGACTGATCCTGCATATTCGTCAGGCCGCCGCGCCCGTCGCCCTTTCCTTTGGCCCTTGTTCCAGGGCCGAGATGTTTTCCGCTAGCCTTTGTCATGATCGAATACCTTGCCTGTTGCACGGTCTCGCAGGACAAACGCGGCGCGGTGCGCGAGGTTCTTATCCCTGCGGATCACTCAAGGACGCCGAGCGCCAGGAAGCTTAACTTGGGTTACGGGCTCCGCCGACCTCGCAAAGATTTTTTCCGTGAGAAATGATCGTTATTTGGCGCCCGGCGTTCGAACCACAGATAACGTCAAACTCAACGATTCCTCTGGATAGTATTGCGAGGCGTCATGGCTGGCTCCACCGAACTCGACAAACTCGATCCCGCGCACATGGCCGATGCCACCATTCGCCGCGGCCGGGGCGGCGAAACCCACCAGGTTGCCGAAGGCGAGGTACCAACCCTCACGACACAGCAGGGTGCGCCCATCGCCGACGACCAGAACAGCCTGAAGGTCGGCGCCCGTGGCCCGACATTGATGGAGGACTTTCACTTCCGCGAGAAGATCTTCCATTTCGACCACGAACGCATTCCCGAGCGGGTGGTGCATGCGCGCGGATTTGGGGCGCATGGGTTCTTCGAGACCTATCAATCGCTGGCCGACTTGACCAAGGCCGACATCTTCCTGCGTGCCGGCGAGCGGACGCCGGCGTTCGTCAGGTTCTCGACGGTGGCCGGCAACAAGGGTTCGGCCGATCTTGCCCGTGACGTGCGCGGCTTTGCAGTCAAGCTCTACACCAAGCAAGGCAACTGGGACATCGTCGGCAACAACATCCCCGTTTTCTTCATCCAGGACGCCATCAAATTTCCCGACATCATCCATGCCGCCAAGCAGGAACCCGATCGCGGTTTTCCGCAGGCGCAGACGGCGCATGATAATTTCTGGGATTTCATCTCGCTGATGCCCGAGTCCATCCACATGGCGCTGTGGATTATGTCGGACCGAACCATTCCGCGCTCCTTCCGCTTCATGGAAGGTTTCGGTGTTCATACGTTCCGGCTGGTGAACGACGACGGCAAGTCGACCTTCGTCAAGTTTCACTGGAAACCGAAGCTCGGCATGCAATCTGTGGCGTGGAACGAGGCGGTGAAACTGAATGGCGCAGATCCGGATTTCCATCGAAGGGATCTCTGGGACGCGATCCAATCGGGCAATTATCCCGAATGGGAGCTCGGGCTGCAGCTCTTCGATGACAAATTCGCCAATGAGTTCGAGTTCGACGTCCTCGATCCGACCAAGATCATCCCCGAGGAACGCATCCCTGTCCGGCGTGTCGGCCGGCTGGTGCTGGATCGTACGGTCGACAACTTCTTCGCCGAGACCGAGCAGGTCGCCTTCCATACCGGCAATGTGGTGCCCGGCATCGACTTCACCAACGATCCCCTGCTGCAGGGCCGCAACTTCTCCTATCTCGACACCCAGCTGAAGCGGCTCGGCGGCCCGAACTTCACGCATCTGCCGATCAACGCACCCAAGTGTCCTTTTCACACCCTGCAGCAGGACGGACACATGGCCCTCTACAATCCCAAGGGGCGCGCCAATTACGAACCCAATTCATGGGGCGGTGTAGCTGGCGGACCGCGCGAGACGCCCGAGCGCGGGTTTCATTCGTTTCCGTCGCCGGAAGCAGGCGAGAAGCTGCGGGTGCGCGGCGAACTGTTCGCGGATCACTACAGCCAGGCGAGGCAGTTCTACGTCAGCCAAACGCAAGTCGAACAGACGCACATCAAGGACGCCTTTACTTTCGAGCTCAGCAAGGTCGAGACGCCCGCGATCCGCTCGCGCATGGTCTCGCATCTCATGAATGTCGATATGGAACTGGCGCGCGGCGTGGCCGCTGGCCTCGGCATCGAATTGCCGACGGCGGCTCAGCCTGCCCGCCCCGTGATCCAGGATCTGCCGCCTTCACCTGCTCTCAGCATCGTGCAGAACGGGCCCAAGGATTTCAAAGGCCGCAAGCTCGGCGTGCTCGTCAGCGACGGCGCCGACGCCGGCATGCTCGACGCGCTCACTTCCGCTGCCGCGCGCCGCGGCGCGCTCACGGAGATCGTTGCGCCGGCCGTGGGCGGCTTCAAGGCTTCTGACGGCAGCGTTCGGCCGGCCAAGCAGAAGATCAACGGCGGCCCTTCAGTTCTCTACGATGCCGTCGCGATCCTACTCTCTCCGGACGGAGCAAGGCGGCTCGGCGTCGAAGCCACGGCGCGCGATTTCGTTGCTGACGCCTTCGCCCACGCGAAATTCATCGCGTACGTCGATGCGGCGAAACCGCTGCTCGACAAGGCGGGAGCGACACCCGATGCAGGCTGTTTCCTGCTGTCAGCGCCTGGGGACGCTGACCGATTCATCCAGAGCTGCGGCGAATTGCGGTTCTGGACACGCGAGCCACACGTTCACTCGGTGTGACCTGGCGGCCTCGAAAGAACAACGAGTCGGCCGCATTCGTGCACCACCAGGAGCACGCGGGTCAATATGGCCGCAGATACGGAAGGGGCTCCGGCTCAAATTCCGCAGCAACGGCTTCGATTCGATGGAGAGCGCGCGCCAGCGAGGCCTGCAGATGCGCTCGGAGAGCCGCGACCGCGCCCTTCCGACGGCCCTTGTTGAGTGCTTGCAGTACAACCAAATGCTCGGGAAGGAAGGGCTCCGATGGATAGAGCGGCGGCAGCCAACGATAGAGGAAACTATGCGCGACCAGGAGCGATTGGTATGATCGCAACGCCTCGACAAGCGTTTGCTGGCCGCAATATCCGAGGATCTCGACGTGGAGTTCGGCTTCCAGCGCATCGAGATCAGAGCCCGTGAGAGTCTCGGCACGGCTGATCGCTTCTTCGATCGACTGCAGAGCGACGCGCACCAGTTCGGGAGGAAGCGATGGCGCAGCCTTGTCGAGCGCCAGAGGTTCGAGGGTCCAGCGCATCTCATAAAGCTCGGTCACGTGATCGGGCGTAAGCGCCGGCGCGTACCAATGCGACCTTTCATCCTTGCGAATGATGCCGCGCTGGTTGAGGCGTGCGACAACGTCCCGCGCGACCGTTCGGCTGACACGGTAGTGCTTGGCGATCTCGGCCTCAACGACATGCCAGCTCGCGAACGCAGTGCGGGCGACAATGCTTGTCTCGATCTCGGCGTAGATGCTCTGCCAGCTTGCGGATTGCAAAAGCTGGACCGGTTCGGTTGCCGGAGCGCTGCCGTCCACCGCGTCCGCAAGACCGGTAACCACGTAGCCGCGGCCCACGCTGCGCATTGCAAGACCCGCTTTTTCGAGGGCAGCCAAGGCCTGGCGGGCCGGGGCCCGGCTGATTCCGAAATCCGCAGCGACCCACGATTCCAGGAGCTTCGTTCCGGCGGGAACTGCGCCCGCGCGGATTCGCCGCGCCAGGATTTCGAAGGCCTGATCGTGCAGGCGAACGACACCGGTCGCCGGAGCGTCGGCATGTACGCGTGAAACGCGGCGGCCCCCGCTGTCGATCATCGGTCTCCCCTCATCGCTGCGCGGCCCTGCAAGGCGGCCTTGTCAACTTGTCCTGACCCTGCGTAGATTATATTGGCCAATGTATGCATTGAACATCTTTGGCAGGAGGAGCGAAAAATGGGCCGATGAAGCCCCAATTCAAGAACATATTGGAGGAGACGATGAGAAGGCTCGCTCACCTGTCCGCCGTGCTTGGCGGCGCACTGGCTGCGTTGTTCGCCAGCTCTCCCGCCGCCGATGCCCAGCAGACTTTCACGCTGCGCCTGAACCACGTGCTTGGACCCAACGAGCCCTTCCATCGGGGTTTCCAGGACTGGGCCAAGCGCGTCGAGCAACGCACGAAAGGCGGCCTCAAGATTCAGGTCTTTCACTCCGCGCAACTCGGCGTGGAGGAGGACATCATCGAGCAGATGCGGCAAGGCGCCGCGATCGGCCAGAACACCGACGCGGCGCGTCTCGGTAATTACGTCAAAAGCCTCGCCGTGGTTAATGGCCCGTATTTTGCGACTTCGCTCGACGATGTCGAGAAGCTCGGCAAGTCACCAACCATCACCAAGGCAACAGACGAACTCGCAAAGCAGCACGGTCTCAAGGTCGTATGCTTCGACTGGGTTCAGGGCTATCGCCACTTCTTCACGAACACGCCGGTCAAGAAGCCGGCTGATCTGGCCGGTCTGCGTATCCGCACGCCGCCTGCTCCGATCTGGCAGGAATCGATCCGTGCGCTGGGCGCGGCGCCGACCGCGATGGCCTTCGGCGACATGTATCCAGCTCTGCAGCAGCGCGCCATCGACGGCGTTGAACTCGTCTACAACAACATCCCCAGCGGCCGCTTCTACGAGGTGCTGAAATTCGCCAACGAGACCAAGCACATCATGCTGGTGAACTTCCAGGTGGTCGGGTCGAAATTCTTCGACAGCCTGCCGACCGAATATCAGACGGTGCTGGTCGAGGAATGTAGAAAGGCCGGCCGCGAGACCTCCGAGAAGATTCTCGCCTCCGAAACCAACGTGAAGAACCAGCTCAAGAGCCGCGGGATGACAATCGTCGAGGACGTCGACCTTGCTGCCTTCAAGCAAGCAGGGAACGGCGCTTACGAAAAACTCGGATTGATGGATGTGAAAAAGGCCATTGAGGCCGAGATCGGTCGCTAGCAGCGCACCCCAGGGAGGCCTGAAGATGAGGAATGCCTATCGCGTGCTCTGTCGCGCCGAGGCGATCGTCGCCGGTGCATTTCTGGTCGCTATGGTGCTTCTCATCTTCCTTGGTGGCGTGGCGCGGCTCGCCCATATGCCGCTCAACTGGACCACCGACCTCGCGACCTGTCTATTCGCGTGGGCCTGTTTTCTCTGCGCCGACATCGCATGGCGGAACGGTGGCCTGATGGCGATCGGGCTCGTGACGGAGCGCCTCTCGGACGAGGCGCGGCGCACGATCACCTGGATCAATTACGTGATCATCGGCGGCTTCCTGGTTTACGTGATCTGGGCCGGGCTCCGGCTGTCCTGGGTCAGCCGCGCGCGCAGCTTCCAGGGAATTCCGGAGGTCAGCTATTCCTGGATCGCCATGAGCCTGCCGGTCGGCGCAGTGCTCCTGCTCATCACGACGATCATCAAAGCCCTGGAGCTCCGTCGCACGTCCGCGATCGCCCCGGCGCCGACGACCTAAGAAGCGGGTGGATCCATGCTCCTCGTCGCCGTCGGCTTCACGCTCCTTGTTCTCATGGGTATGCCGGTCGCCTTCGCGATCGGAATTTCTGGCACACTCTTTTTTTTGCAGAACCCGGAGCTGCCCTTCACGATTCCCGTGCAGGTGACGGTTTCGCAGACGCAGAATTTCGCGCTGCTCGCGGTTCCGCTCTTTATCATCGCCGGAAACTTCCTCAACAAGTCGGGCATCACAGAGGAGCTCCTCAAGCTCGCCTCGGTGATGACAGGCCGACTTCGCGGCGGGCTCGGGCAAGTCTCGCTGGCGCTCGCGGCGCTGATGGGAGGCGTCTCTGGATCCGCGATTGCGGACGCAGCCATGCAGGCTCGCATGCTCGGTAGCGCCATGCTCGAGCGTGGCATGTCCAAGGGATTCGCCGCGGGCGTTCTATCCTTCGGATCGCTGCTGACGCCAATAATTCCGCCCGGCATCGGCATGATCCTATACGGCACCATCGGCCAGGTCTCGATCGGCCGGCTATTCGCCGCTGGCTTCGTGCCTGCCATGCTCCTCTGGATCGCGCTCGGCATCGCGGTCGCGATCACTGCGCGCCGTCGTGGCTACCCGCTAGAACGCACGGAACGGCCCTCTCTCGCGGAGGTCGGAAGTGCGCTGCGCGGCGGCATCTGGGCGCTGCTCTTCCCGGTGTTCCTCCTGGTGGGGCTTCGCGCCGGTGTCTTCATGCCTTCCGAGATCGGCGCTTTCGCTGTCGTCTACGCCGTCGTGGTCGGCGTAGCACTGCACAGGAAGCTGACCCGCGCCTCATTCCTCGATGCGCTGGAGGGAAGCCTCGCCGATATTGGCGCGGTCATGTTCCTTATCGCGCTGTCTGCTATCATCAGCTACGGGATCGTTTACGAGCAGGTTGCAGACCAGATCTCGCAAGCGATCCTCGGCCTGACCGAGAACCTGCAGCTGGTGATGATCCTGATTGTCGTCTTCCTGCTGATCGCCGGATTCGTGATCGACAGCACGGTGCTGATCATCATGTTGACCCCGATATTCCTGCCGCTGATCGAGCAGCTCGGAGGGGATCCGGTCCACTTTGGCTTGGTGTTCATCATTGCGGCGACGATCGGAAACTTCACACCGCCGGTCGGTGCCGCCATGTACGCAGTCTGCTCGATTCTGCGTACCTCGATCGGTGAGTACACGCGCGAGTCGATCGCCTTCTTCGTGGCGGTTGCGCTGGTAACCCTCGCATTGGTGTTACTGCCTGACCTTGTGCTCTTTCTTCCCAACCTATTGTTCAACCCGTGAAGCAGCGCGCTTGGCGACAGCGATGTCGTCTCCCCGATCGGCCGGCTCTTCTCCGTTGGCACGACGTGCACCACTTGAACCGACAGGCGTTTCTTTTGTCGCGAGCGGCCATCCTCGCCGCACAGGTCAAGCCAGCGTCAGTGCGCGATCACCGCACATCCGCAAGGGCGCGAGGCTCGACCAGCAGGCCCTGCCGTTCGTAGCGGCGGCGAGTTCTGCTGAAGCGTACGACGACGGCATATCCGGTACTGTTCGCCTTCGCGCGCCGCGTGAGCAGGGCATCCCCCGCCGGCAGAAATTCGAGATCATCGAGGCCAACGCAGTGCAGGCACGCCGGGCCGGGCTCCTCCATCATCAGGAGATCGCCGGTGCCGCCGCACCGATGGCATGTCCACTCCCTGTTCAATGGCTGGATGACCACCAGTTCCGGGCCGCGGCTTGCCTTCTCCACCAGGCGTTCGCGCTTCGCCTCGGAGAGTTCCGGCGACACCCAATGTGTCCGATATGACGTCTCGATCCCAGGATCTCCGCTTCGACTGAAGCGCAGCTCCCGGCGTTGCGGTGTGCGGTCAACATAGGCTGTCGGGCTTGCGATCAGCTCTTTCGCGGTCGCCCAGGACTGGAATAGCTGCATGGCTTCCGAGATGCGCGCTGGATCGACCTGGACAACTTCCTCCAGGCAATCGACCTGCCCGCGCTGCCAGCGCTCGACCGCTCCGGGATCAAGCCACCCGATCCCGACGAGGATGTCGGTGGCGCTGACAAAGTGCCGGACGGCAAGTGCCTCTTCGGCTGCTTTAGCAACGCGATCGCCTAGTGGAACCTGATTCTTCCGGCTCATCGTAATTCTCGGCACTCTCTCCAATCGACGCCGCGCCCCGACCCGCGGCAAGGGGTCCCGGCTCAGTGCGCGTTCATTGCCCGGTCTCGACGCGCAAGATTGGGCACGCCAATGGGTTTTGCAAGAGTTCACCTCTTTCCTGGTCCGCAGGTGACCGCTCAGCCTGAACAGCCGCGCGGCTGCGCTGAACGTGCCGCGCACCCGGATCGAACGCATCCCGCTGCAACTCGATACCCGCTACCGATGCGTATCGCACCGTGCCTTTGCCTGCGGGTGACGTTGGAGAACTCCCCGTCGGAGGTGCGCGCTCCCAAAACATCGAAAACAACCCCATGCAAAGGTGCAGGCGGCCCCGGGCGCGCGAACAGCAACTTGACACGTCGGGCAAATCAGGGGCATTCCTTCATCATCCCGCAATCCTGTAACGCCCGTCGGTCCGCAATAGCGGGCGCGTCGGTTGCGACTGCGGTCCAGGAATCCTCACTCACAACTGAAATTGCAACCGGCGCCGCGCGGCGAACGATGGCCCGCGCGTGGCCGAACCGCGCGCGCTTGCCGCGCGCGTGCCAGGGAGTCTCGACATGAACACCGCCCCAAGCCTCGCTATGCCAAAGACGACCGCCGCAACCGACCCCACCAAAGCTGCCGCAGCCCCGCGGATAAGGCTCTCATCACAGGGCTTCTCCATCGACCATCCCGATCCGGAGCTCGGCGAACAGCTCATGGCGAACGCGCTGGGGGCAACCGATCGCGAAGCGATGGAGGGCATCCTCCGGCAATTGGTCAGGGCGAGCGTGAGCGGCGGGAGCCCCGACGAGGTCAACCTGTCCTTCATGATTTCGATGGTGAAGAGCATTCGCCCAAGGGATTCCGTCGAGGCCATGCTGGTGGCGCAGATGGTTTCGGTTCATGTGATGGCGATGCGATGTGCCCATCACCTCGCAAGTAGCGACGACCTCGCCCAGCACGACAGCGCCGCGCGCGCATTGGGCAGGCTCGCGCGCACCTTTCCCGCCCAGATCGAGGCGCTCAACCGCTACCGGAGCCATGGCGAGCCCGCCATCACCGTGCAGAACGTGAAGGTGGAGGACGGCGGCAAGGCCATCGTCGGCAACGTCACGCAGCATGCGAGCGTGATCGTTTCCGACAAGAACCGGGCCTCCGCAGCGCGGAAGGCGTCGAAGGCCGCAGGCTCCAAGCGAGGCCCCGATTCCGCTAACGCCAAGCGGGAAGCACAGGCATGAGCGATCACACCAGAAATACCGCCCCGATGCTGGCGAGCCCGCGTTGCGGCGCCAAAACCCGCACCAGTGGCGCGTGCCGCTCGCCGGCGGTGCACGGCAAGAAGCGCTGCCGCATGCACGGCGGCGCACAGGGATCCGGCGCGCCAATGTCAAACCAGAACGCGCGCAAGCACGGCCTGTTCACCAGGGATGCGATCGGCGAGCGAAGGCAGATTCGGGCGTTGTTGGGTGAAGCGCGGAGGTTGCTGGAAGAGATGGAGTGAATGAAACTACTTTCGCCAGTTTTTTACCGGCATACGCTTGTAGATTGCCAGCACATGTTTTTTGTCCAGCGCGCGGATGCACTTAGTCTAGCGACAGTCTCGGCATCCGCCGCAGCCGGGACGGCCGGTGTCATCGGCGCTAGGTGCCGTCCTCAACGTAGACCACGACAAGGGTCGGATGAAGCAATCGTAGTCGCGAGCGCGAGCCGCAACGAGGTGATCCGCCGTACCGGATGCTAACCAGCCGATGAGATGCATGCCTGCGTCACTCGGCGCAACTTCCACATGATCCGCATTGGCTCTAAGTCGTTTTTGGAATTGGCACTTTTCAATAGAGCCGAGTTTGGTAAGCTAGTCTGATCGTTTGGGCAATCAAAAACGTTTTGACGTGCCACCCTTCTCGACCGACGATGAGCGTTGGAGAGCAGTCTTGCGGCGTGATCGTAGCGCCGATGGATTGTTTCTGCGCGCCGTTTTAACTACCGGAATCTATTGCCTCCCTAGCTGCGGTGCTCGGCTGCCGCGAAGGGAAAACGTGCGCTTCTTTGGTGACTGCGCGGCAGCGGAACGTGCCGGGTATCGTCCATGCAAGCGATGCTCTCCGAATGGGCCGTCGGCGAACGCAAGACACGCCGCAGCTATCGAAGCCGCGCGCCAATTGATTGAAAGCAGCGACTCCGCACCATCACTTGATGCGCTGGCGCGCCACGCAGGTATGAGCCGATTCCATTTCCACCGCATCTTCAAGGCCACCGTTGGCATGACACCGAGGGCCTACGCGAATAGCAGACTGCAAATTAGGCGGTCACGGCGACGCAAGTAGAACGGCGGCTTATTTCTTGCTTTTGAATTCGAGAAACCAACGCGCGCAATCGGAACATGGAAATCCAACATTCGTTCTCCACATGTGAGGTCGCGGGCAAACCCAGTGACCATGGAGCGGGCATCTCTCGTTTCCGAACTTTAGCGACGGAGATGTGAAATGGAGGACACATGAGAGCGAACGAAATGGAGGACTGACTAAATGAGTACATACGTTCTCATACACGGATCTTGGCACGGATCATGGTGCTGGTACAAAATTATCCCACGTCTGCGATTGGCTGGTCACAGAGTGATCGCACCAGACATGCCGGCCCACGGTCGAGATTGGCGATCGCCGGGAAAGATCACCATGCAGGACTATGTGGACACGATCACAAAAGTCCTCGACGAACAGGATGAGCCAGTCGTGATCGTGGCGCATAGCCGAGCCGGTCTCCAGGCTACGCAGGCGGTGGAGGCACGTCCAAGGAAAATTCACACGCTCGTCTATCTTGCCGCCGTCCTGCTCCCAAACGGAGTTCGGTTGTTGGATTGGACCGATCCTGACTCAGTCTTGTGGCCCAACGTGGATTTCAACGAGCAAGAAGGTTGGGACATGATCCGTCCGGAGATTTATCGCGAGTCAATCTATCATGATTGTTCGGACGAGGATGTTGCTCTGGCCTACACCTTACTTACTCCGGAGCCACGCGGACCGAACAGTCCTACTAACACCGCCATCCGCACAACATCCGCAAATTTCGGAAGCGTGCCGAAGGTATACATAGAGCTCAGCCAAGACCGAGCCATCTCGGCGCCGTTTCAGCGGCGGATGTACACGGCGACCCCTTGTGACTTTCTGTTGAGCATCGGCGCCAGCCACTCGGCCTATTTCTCACAGCCTGACGAACTGGCGAGAAACATCCTGATCGCGGGAGGCGATCTGGGAGATCAACGTAAGAAGGCACTGGATGCGGGGCGGAACCCAGTGTGGCCCCGTCGTGAGGCCGCGGACGAGCAGATCAACGCGACTTAAGAAGGCCGGCAGGTCGAACGCAACTTCAACCGGTGAAGCTCGGATCAAAGATCGGCGCTTTTCCCCTTAGTCAACGCAAATCAAGTAGAGGAATGCCTATCATGTCAAAGGAAGAGGAGAACAAGGCGATCGTTGCCCGTTGGTTCGAAGGGTTTTGGGGCAATCCCTGGAATCCCAATATCATCGACGAACTTGCTGCACCGGATATGCTTCTTCAGTATTCGCTGCACAAACCGCGTCGCGGTCGCGACGAAGTGAAAAAATTCATCACCGGCTTCCGGCAAGCATTCCCCGATCTCAAATTCTGGGGTGCGGCAGACCTCATAGCGGAGGGTGATCTGGTGGTTGGACGCTGGGAAGGCGGCGGGACACATACCGGTCCTGCTTTCGACGATTTCGTCACGGGTTCGCTGCCAGCAAAATCCGGTAAGAAGATGCATTTTACGGGAACGACGGTTATCCGCGTAAAAGACGGCAAGATTGTTGAGGAAAGCGGTCTTGACGACGGAGCAACGGCGCTCCAGCAACTTGGAATCCTGAAAAAGGCAGCGTAACGAGTGATGATTTGTCGGGGAGGGACAAAACCCCTCCCATGGCGAACGCGCTGGGGGCAACCGATCGCGAAGCAATGGATGGCATCCTCCGGCAATTGGTAAGGGCCAGCGTGAGCGGCGGGAGCCCCGACGAGGTCAACCTCTCCTTCATGATTTCAATGATGAAGAGCATTCGCCCAAGGGATTCCGTCGAGATGATGGAGAACCGGACGGCGCAAGCCGCTGACCCAAATGACCCGATGGCCAATACAGCTTCGGCTCGCTTTGGACAGAATTTGGTCTCAGCAAACTGAGACGGTGAGCGAAAACGCAGACGGCTGCTGCGCAATTTGCCTGGGGTTGCTTGGCTGACGCGGCCAGTCCATATTGTCTCTTCGCTCGGAAGAGAATGTGTCGGTACGGGTTCTGTCGCTGGCGCTCCCATGGTCAATTTGTACAAAGGTGTGGGACGAAACGACCCCTGCCCCTGCGGCAGCGGCAAGAAGTTCAAGAAGTGCTGTCTCAATTCACAAGTCCTGAACAGGCCGTCATCCGGCTTGCACCAAGTTGATCCTCAGGCGCAGGAAGCCGCCCGATCCACGCTTGAGCAAGCGAAAGGAGCGACGATCCGGGGGTATGATCCATTCACGGAGCCACCCCCGGAGCAGTGGCTTGCGCTGGACGAACAAGAACGGATCGATCTTGTATTGGAGTATCACCGACGTGCGGGAATCCGCCTCCCGCGCGAGCAAGTGCATGCTGTTGTTCACGTCGTGGTCGAGAGCCAGATTGCGGATGCCGAGCTGCCAGTGCGACGCACGGCCCAGCGACTGATGTCCGAGGGGCTGGATCGTCACGAAGCTGTTCATGCGATCGGCTCGGTGCTTGCCGGACACCTCAACGATCTGATGCGCGAGATCAAATCGGGTGACCCGAAGTCCGACCGGGATCCGAATGAGAAATATTTCGCTGAGCTGGAAGCTCTGACAGCGGAAGAATGGCGCCGGTCCGCCTGATGACCGCACCGACCCTCTGTATCGAATTGGCGCTCCCTAGGGAAGCGCACGAATCTCACGATTTCAAAGTGTTACCGAAAAATTTGGGTAAAGCGCGCCTCATTGACCTTCATGGGGTTTCAGCATGACCACCCAAACCTGTTTTCCCGAAGACCCCGCTCGAGTCTCGTTTCAGGGCTGGTCGGCCGCAGCAAAAATCAAGGCGCGCCCGCAGTGCCGTCCATGTAGCGGCGGCGACCACATCCGTACGGAGTTCAACCCGGGTCTCGCACGTTCGAACGCGTCAAGCGCTCGCGCGCGGCACGCTCTACGGCCCGACGCCCGGTTTCCAGCTCTTACCTGACTTTGGGTCGTAGCGGCCACCGCCGAGGTACTGGTGGCCCCATGCCATGATTTCCAGCAAAACGGGTTCCAAAGATTTTCCTTGTTCGGTTAGATGATACGCGTATCGAGCTGGCCTTTGCTGGTAGGCATCGCGTCGCACCAAACCCCATTTTGCAAGTCTCCTGAGCCGTTCGGACAGGATATTGGATGGGACGCCTTCTGCACTGTCCTGGAGCGCCTGAAAGGTCCGCTTCCCGTGCCACATCAAATCGCGAACGATGAGAAGGGTCCACTTGTCGCCCACCAGTTCTAATGTGCGCGCGATGGAGCAAGTCGATCGAAAGTCATGTTTTGCCACAGCGCAAGCACCTCCGTCCCCGGCATAACCCTCTCCGGAAAAGCACTTCCGACACTATATCGAGATGACTTGCATTTTTAAAGTGACTTCTCTATGGTAACTTTCAATTTGAAAGTTACCATAGAGCGGGGCTGCATGATCGACGTCGCGATATCATGAACAAGATTGTGCTCGCACACGCTGCTGCCGCCGCGGCGGCGTTGAGTGCGGGAGCTGCCGTTGTCGCCACGCGCTTTGTTATCAGTGAAACAGACCCGGTCTCGCTGGTGTTCTACCGGTACTTCATCTCGGTGGTCTGCTTCGTGCCGGTCCTTCCAACGATCTGGCCGCGGGACAAGCTTGCTGCGTCGGAGTACGTGAAGATCGCCTTTTTCGGGATTCTCTTCTTTGTATTCTTTCCTTGGGCCTTCAATGCATCGCTCCAATACAACCCTGCGGCACGCGGCGCGGTTGGGTTAGCAACCATTCCGATTCAGACCCTGCTTGTGGCAGTTGCTTTTGGACGAGAGCCATTGACGGCAGCCAAGGTCGTCGGCGTTCTGCTCGCATTCTCCGGGATTGTTGTGGCATTTGGTACGGCTGCATTCGGACGCGGCAATTCCAATTACCTGGTCGGTGATGGGTTGATGCTTCTCGGTGTCTTCTGTGCTGCGATATATTCCGTCTTCAGTCGCCCAACATTGATGCGCCATGGACCACTTTTCGTGACAGCATTGGCGATGGCATTCGCGGTCGCGGCTTTGTCGCCGGCTATCGCACTCCGCCAGGGTAGCTTAGCGCTCCCAGTACTCAGTACTAAAGGATGGATTGCGGTGGTGTTCCTGGGGACGATCGCTGGAGCTGTGCAGTTTTCGCTCTTCATGTGGGCATTGCGCTGGCTACCGCCGACGACCACGGTCTTATATCTGACGCTTAATCCAATCGCTGCAATGGTGCTGGGGATTGTCATGTTGGGAGAGTCGCTAACCGCGGAGCTAGTCGCCGGTATGGCACTCGTTCTCATGGGGATATTAGTTGGCAGCGGTGCCTACGCGACCCTAAGGAGGGTTGCTCTGAGCGGATTTGCCAGATCCGGCTAGGTCGGCGGCAAATTGCAAATCAGCATGGGGCGAAATGCCGAGCCACCTGCGCGATCAATCAGTTATCGAGCGGGCTCGCACTCCTGAACCGGAACGGCAGCGTGCGATGTCGTAGAATATAGTGCAATCGATACCATAGGGAGCGCCACATAACCTGGCACGTCCTCCAATTCGGCAAACAAGCGACGCCAAACGAGTCCTCGGCTTCCTCACATCCGCTCAGCGCCCTTGTTCGCCCGCACTTAATCCGGAGGCGCTGCGTTTTGCCAATGGTATCTCATCAGGATACGAAAGCCTTGCAATGCGTATCCCGATGGGATACGTATTGCCCGTGATCAGGAGCTTCAAGGGGAAATTTGCTGAGCCGATCCTTCAGGGCCGCATGGTTCCGAAGGGTTTCCCGGCAAATCTCGCCAGGGTAGCTCGCCGAAAACTGATCATGGTGGACTCCGCCGACCTTCTTGAGGCCCTGAACTCGCCTCCCGGCAACCGCCTTGAAGCTCTTAAGGGCGGTTTGGCGGGTAAGCACTCGATCCGCATTAATGATCAATGGCGGGTGGTGTTCCGGTGGACCAACGCGGGTCCAGAAGACGTGGAGATAATCGACTACCACTAAAGCGCGATGAGATGAGGATGAATCATCATCGCACTTTAGGTTATTGTTTGAGCATGATCTTTTCGGAAAACCGCTTCACACTTTTCCGGATCATGCTCTAGCCCAGATCGGCCGAATGCAGCCACCGAATAGGAGATCGCAAATGGCAAAGAAACTTCCGCCGGTTCATCCCGGCGAAATCCTGCGGGAGGAATTTCTCGTTCCGCTTAAGCTGACACCTTATGCAGTCGCGGCCGCGCTGAACGTGCCGCGCACCCGGATCGAACGCATCGCGCGCGAAGAAAAGCCCGTTACGGCCGACACTGCGCTAAGGCTCGGCAAGTTTTTCAAGACCGGCGCTGCGTTCTGGATGAACATGCAGGCACGCTTCGATCTCGAAACGGCCGAAGACGTGCTCGCACCGCAGATCAAGAAGATTGCGTCCTACGAGGCCGTGTAAGAGCTACGTACATCGCGCGCACCGGGCATCCTGTACCCAAGGCTTGCTGGTCACCGCTTGCGGCGCTACGTTCTTGGTCAAGAAGAGCGCGGTAGCCAGGAAGCAGTTGAGGCCGCTTCTCTCGCCGCGATCCATCTGCACGCGCTACGGGAAGGTGACCTCTTGATGTGGCGAGAGAACCTTCCTGTAGAATTGAAGGCCACGACAAAGCAGCGGCTCATAAACGACCTGAAGGCGGGGCTGAATGCAGCATGGCCTCGCCTATCGGCCGAACAAAAGAAGCTAAACCCAACATTCCTCTCGATCGTGAAAGATGGGTTTAAGGCTGAGCGCATCGATGATGATGATGAGATATCTGTCGCCCGAGACAACCAGATCCTCCCGGATGCGCAGGTCGGCATCTTGCTTCGAGCCGCCCGCGAGATCGACGGTGAGCACGGATTTGAAGGCGATCTATATCGCATTGTCGTGTGTCTTGCAGCCACGGGCGCGCGATTCGCGCAGGTAAGACGGATGCGCGTCAGTGATGCACAGCGGAAAGAGCAGCGCTTGATGGTGCCAGGTTCCTACAAGGGGCGTGGCGGCAACGGCGGCTCTGTCCCGGTTCCGGTGGGAGAAGATGTCATCGAGGTCCTATCGCCTATTTTAAACCGCCCGAAAGAGGCGCCGTTGTTCGAGCGATGGAGCTACGAGCAGGAGGCCGGTAGTATCGTTTGGAGAAAGTCAGAACGCGGTCCCTGGAAGACGGCAGAGCTCAGTCGCCCGTGGCACGCCATCCGCGAGCGCGCACAGCTGCCGGAAGTCATTCCTTATGCGTTGCGGCATTCCAGCATCGTCCGTGGCTTGCGGAATCGACTCCCTATTCAGCACGTTGCTAAATTGCACAATACTTCCGTGAAGATGATCGAGCGGCACTACGCGAAATATATCTCGACAGCCTTAGAAGATCTCGCTCGGGCGGCTGTTGTACCGCTGGTTTCGAGGCTCGACGAAAATGTGGTCGGGCACGGATGATCAATAAGAGCTCTTGTCTTACGATAACACTCAATAGGCGAGTTTTCCTCCAAAACCGATCCGTAAGAGGCCTCTAGTCCAAAAGCGCTTCGCTGCCTTTTCGGGCAGAGAGTTAATTTATGATCATTCGGTATCCGGGTCGTCAGCTTCCGCATCTGTTCGCATGGCTGTCGTCAGCCGCGTATCTATCCGCGGTCGGCTGATGTCGCATTGACGCCAACAAGAGCAAACAGAGATTGAACAACGACTAGCCGACGGCGACCGATGGTCGTCGTGGTAACTCGACCATCCCCGATAAGTTCATAAGACTTAGTGCGCCCGAGACCTGTCACTTCGCAGGCCTCCGCGATGGTGCAGGTCAACCGCTGCGCAAACGGGAGGCGACTCAGATGGCGGGGCATCAACTCATCTGCGGCCGCACCACGTTCAATTTCGATACCGCTTTCGAGCTCTGGACCACGCCGTTTCAAGGTTACGCCTCCTTCGCAGTCGAAGGAGCTACATTGGGGCGAGCCGCATTCCACGTCAACGGAAGCAAAGAGCAGAATGGAGAGCCCTAGCGAACGACAGAAAACGTCGGAGAAGTCTAGGCTATGAAAAGCAACGGAGATTTTTCATAACTGATATCGACGTATAAGTTCAATGCCGGCCAGGGGCACCAACTAGGCTGTTCAAGCCCGTTCCAAAGCGTTCGCAACGGTCCGCGCCGTGCTCGGAAACCCTTGAAACATAGGCCCTTGCGCGTACATCGGTGTTCGTCATCGTTTGTTCTCATCCGCTCCCAGCCGTCCGATTTGTTGGTATTTTTGTTGGTACCGTGTTGGTATCGGGAGAACAAACGTTCACGGCGACTTTCGCTATTCCGAACGAAGGAATTGAGCAGATGGCCCGCAAGAACGATGGCGCGTGCGCCAACCCCAAGCAGATCCGGACCGACGTCGACTGCCGGGCCGCCCGACCGAAATTCGACAACGGCGCGTGGAGCCCGGCCAAGATTTCCGACGTGACCGGCGGCGGCCTCTATCTCTTCGGACAAGAGCAGGCCCGGCAACGCTGCCTCCAAGCTCTGGCGGATGGGCTACCGCTTCCACAACCGTCAGAAAACCTACTCTATCGGCCCTTACGGCACCGGCAGGGATGGCACGTTCTCGCTCGCCGACGCGCGGCGCGAGCGCGACAAGGCCAAAGACCTGTTCAAGGAAGGTAAAGACCCGAGCACCGAGAAGCAGCTCGCCAAGCACAGGCAGGCCGCCGCCCGGCCTTTCGAGCAATGGGCCGACGAGTGGCTCGCGAAGAAGAAGGTGGAGAAAGTCAAACGCGGCAGGATCGTTGCGGTGCGCGACCCCAAGACCATCGAGGTGCTTGAGCTGCGTGTCGGCTACGTCAAGGATCGTTTCGGCAAGCTGTGCAGGCAGGACATCAGGCGTCCGGACGTGCTCGCTTTCATGCGTTCATACGAAGCCGAAGGAAAGCTGGAACCCCGCGACCGCGTGCGCAGCATCGGTGAGCAAATCTGCGACTATGCCGACGTCGAAGGCGACGGCTACAATCCATTCCGCAACCTGAATGGGCAGATGATTGCCAACATTTCGACGCCGCGTCCCGGCGTCACCGAACCACGCGACGTGACGCGCGTCTTCAAGCTCATCAGCGCACCGTGGACGAGAGCGAGGTTTAGTGACGTCGTTGGCCTTGCCTTGCGCTTCGATGCGCTGACCATTCCCCGCCCCGGCATGGTCAATGAAATGGAGTGGAGCGAGGTCGATTGGGATGCCGAACGCTGGACTATTCCAGCCGCCAAAATGAAGACCGGTTGGGACCATGTCGTGCCTTTGTCACGGCAGGCACTTGCAATCCTGCGCAGCGTTCAGAAGCTGACCGGCCATCGCCGGTATGCGTTTTCCTGCTCGAAGGACGCGCCGCTATCAAACAACACGCTCAACAAGCGCTTGCGGCTGCTGGGCATTGACACCAAGACCGATTATTGTGCCCACGGATTCCGGACCACCTTCTCGACCCTGTCTCACCACGAAGAGATCAAGGACGCCAAGGCATGGGATGGCGATGTCGTCGAGCTGCAGCTCGCGCATCTCGACAACTCTACTGTGGAAGGTCTCTACAAGAAGCACGGACCGCTCGCACTGATCGGCTCGCGCACGAATCTGATGCAGCATTGGGCTGATCGGATCGACCACTGGCTCGATCCCAAGAAGGTGATGCCGATCAAGCGCGGCACGCCGGCCTGAGTCAGCTACAAGCTCGTGTGATGGTCGTCGACGCTTGTGCATCTCGTGCTGGAAGCGGATCGATTTGCCGCGGATCTCCACGAGCGCGCTCCTGATCTCGACAATGTCGCCGGTCGCACTTGAGGCGATGTCAAGGTCGCGAGGTCTGCCAGACGGAAAGCGAAATCTGCGGTATGGAATAAAGGGGCCACTATCAATTGATCTGCGCACTAGGCGTCGAACCTTTTGCCACTCCCGACTTTTCAAGAAGCAGTACGCATCGTGTACGATGGCGGCTTTCACGAAAGGCCCGGTAAACGGCGAACCAATAAGCGGCCAAAAAATAGGGGGTATGCTAGCTTCATCGGTTGCGTCACAGTGAGGTCTACGCTAGAGCAGCGCCAACTCGTAGGAGAAGACATAGATGCCGCATGCCTACAAGCCGAATGAAGACGTTCACCACCAGTCGCAAGGACCACAAGGTCGTGCCGCAACTGATCAGTCGATGATTTACACCATCGTTCGGCGTATGCCGGTTGAGGCAGACGGGCGGCTTAGATACCGCATCAAGAGTAAATCAGAGAATATTGAGCGAGTAGTTACGGAAGATCAGCTTTCGTATCCTCAATGATTCCGTTAGTGACTGTAGGACTCTCGTTGTGCTGAATGATCGAGAAAATATCCTGAACGCGCTCCGCGAGAAGCCGCTTAAAGTCTACGAAGTCATGAAACGCGCCAATGTCGCGAATGAGGAAACTTGCCAATCCCTCCTGTTGAAAATGCGAGAGGACGGCTTGGTGAAGTTCAATATCCATAAGGGGCGCTGGCTCATCGGATGATCCAAGAGGCGCAAGATCGTCGCGGATTTGCGTTATCTGGCCCTCGACGTTCCTCGCGTGTGGCCTTGAGATCAGCAGGCATAGGCGCCGTGATTCAAATCATTGCGCACGAAGGCATCGAAACTATAAGTACTTAAAAAGATGGTCGGAGTGGCAGGGTTTGAACCTGCGACCCCTGCGTCCCGAACCCGGTTATTGCTGCGTACAGCATTGAAAAAACGAGATTTTTGGTTCTATTCGCCGACGATTATCCCCGTTCGTTTCTGGCGTAGCCGGGGTTATTCCGGGGTTGGCCTTCCTGAGACTGCATTGATTTCGGCCGACGAAATTTCCGTTGATTGCGGGGGAGGCGCAACCACCGACATTCGCTTAAGTCGCGATTTGAATGCCCAAAGGGACGCTCAAGAATGCCTCTAGTCAAATGCGATGGCCACTGCCCTCCGAAGGCAAAGGTCACACGTTCGAATCGCGCCGGGCGCGCCATTTCGGTGCAAAACCACGAACATTTCCCTTCTCGATCTGTTTGCCCGCAGCAATGGCGGCTTAGCGGATATCCTTGCTGCCGAGGATCCGGATAGCCCGCTCAAATCCGTTGCCGATCTCAAGGGCAAGAAAGTCGCCTTGATAGATGGACGCAGCTGAGAAGTAGATTGATCACGAGAGGTCGTCAGCACCTATTGCGCGAAAGGATCTTCATAAAGGGTGCGCCCTACCGTTTCAGGCATGAAGCGGAGCGCGACCAGTCCAACAAGGCACGTCACCATCATGTAATAGGCCGGCATCAGTTCAATCCCGGTGATTGAGATGAGTCCGCTATTGATTGCCGGTGCCGTGCCGCCAAAGACGGATGTCGAGATGTTATACGCGCTGGCAAAGCCGGCGAAGCGCACATGGGTGGGGAACATCGCCGGAAAGGTTGCCGAAATGGTTGCGAGCTGCGGCACGTAGAGCAGCCCGAGCAAAATGAAGCCGATGCAGGCGCCGGTAAGGCCTGTGCCCATCAGCATGTACAAAGGGGTCACCAGCAGCAGCAGTCCGATCAGTGAGAAGCGCCACATCGGACGTCGGCCAATCCGGTCCGAGAGCCGGCCTGCAATTGGCAGGAACAGCATCATGAACAGCATGCCGAGAAGCGGCACCGCAAGCGCTTCGTCGGGCGACAAACCGATGCGGCGCTGAAGATAGGTCGGCATATAGCTAAGCAGCGTATAATTGACAACGTTGAGCGCAACGACCAGGCCGCCAACAACGAGCATAGGACGCCAGTGACCTCGCATCAGCGCAATCAGGCCTAGTGAAGGCCTTGCTTCGGTCGCGGATTCGTGCGCCCGGAACACGGGAGTGTCCTCCATCCTCGCGCGCAGATACATGCCGATAAGGCCCATGGGTGCGGCGACCAGAAACGGAATGCGCCATCCCCAGTCGTGCATCGCCTGATCACCTAGAAGAAGCGAGAACGCCAACATCAGGAATGCGCCTAGCGAGAAACCCGCCAGCGTGCCAAACTCGAGAAAGCTGCCATAGAAGCCACGCCGGTCATCGGGGGCGTACTCGGCCATGAATGTCGCGGCGCCGCCATATTCGCCGCCGGTAGAAAACCCCTGCACGATGCGGAGAAGAACAAGCAACAGGGGAGCCCAGAAGCCGGTGCTATCGTAGGAAGGAATGAGGCCGACGCATAGCGTTGCGCCCGACATCAGCAGGATCGTCAGCGCCAGCACGGATTTGCGGCCGAGCCGGTCTCCCAGCGATCCCCAGAATATCCCGCCCAGGGGCCGCACGAGGAACGAAATCGCGAACGTGGCCAGCGCGAAAAGCACTGCTTCTCCGGCGTCGCCGGGAAACAACGCGGCGGAAATGTAGGTTACGCCGTAAGCATAGATGCCATAGTCGAACCATTCCGTCGCATTGCCCATGGCAGAGGCGGCAATTGCGCGGCGCAGCGTGGCTTGGTCGACAGTTTGATCAGACACGGAAGCAGACGTCTTCACGATTTCTGTTCTCCAATTAGCGGGCGCCGGGCGTATTGGGGTCAAGCAAGGAAGCCATCGGCGTGGTGCGTGGGACAATCTGAAAGTCCTGCTGTTCGGGCGTGGGAACAGGAGCGGTCGCCGTCTGTCGCCACATTCCGAAGGCCGCGGTGCCGCCGGCGCAAAGGGCGATGAAAAGGAAAAGCCCGCCGCGGCTCCAGCCAGTCATCAGTATGGCGCCACCGATCGGCCCAAGCGCGGCTCCAATTGAATATAGCAACACCAGCCGCCCGCTTGCGGCGATACGCTGTGCCGCATGCAGGCGGTCGTTGCAGTGTGCGACGCATAGCGGATAGAGCGCAAAGCTGAGGCCACCGAACATCGCTCCCAGAATCAGCAGCAACGGGCCGGTCGACGAGAGGAGCGAGATCGCCAGGCTCACGCATAAGGTCGCCGCAAAACTGAGCACGATCACCTGGCGGCGATCGTAGCGGTCAGAGAGATGTCCCAGCGGCCATTGCAGGGCCACGCCGCCGAGAATCACGATCATCATGAAGCTGGCGGTTTGCGGCAGGTTCAATCCGAGCCGGCGCACCTGCACCGCGGCCAGCCCGTAGAATGCGCCCAACATTAAGCCGGTCGTTACTGCGCCGACAGTGCCGAGCGGTGAACTGGCAAACAGCGTCCGGATTCCGAATGCGGTGGCTTCGGCGGGTGGCGGGGCCGAGTTGCGTGTCAGGCAAAGCGGAATGATCGCGAGTGAAATCAGCATCGAGGCCCACTGAAATGGAACGGCGGGCAGGTCGCCGCCGGCGCCCAGCAACAACTGTCCAACGGCCTGCCCGCAATAGAGTGCAACCATGTAGGCCGCCAGAATGCTGCCGCGCGATCTCGCCTCGGCGCGCTCGTTCAGCCAGCTTTCGAGACAGACGAAGACGCCGGCGACGCAAAAGCCGTCGATCAGTCGTAGTGCAGACCAGAACAACGGGTAGGTGAACGGCACATAGCCAAGCGTGCTCGCGGACAGAAGGGCGACAAACGCTGCGAAGGCGCGGATATGGCCGACACGCCGGACAACACGTCCTGCTCGCAAGGCTCCGATCACGAGCCCGACAAAATAGGCGGTCGCCACCGCACCGATGACAATCGTGCTTTGTCCCGCCCGCTCGAGGCGCAAACTGAGAAGCGTCGCCATGAAGCCGCTGCCCGCCATCAGCATGAAGATCGCCAGAAGCAGACTGCGAACCGGGGTAATCGCCGCAAACATGGCGAATGCAACGCGCGCCCTCAGGCTGCGCGCCGGCCTTCCGTTTCCTCGTCGTCGACCTCTGCCAACGCGCGGTGCAGAGCCTGGACGGCGGTATCGAAGTGGGCGACGTCCACAACGAATTGAACATCGACGCTACGGATCTGGTGCTGCATCGCGATTACATCGACACGTGCATCATTGATGCGCCCGGAGCGCATCGAATACCAATCCGGGCTTTGCGAGGTCGCTTCCGATGATCGAGACCATCGCGACACCTTGGGTGGAAATCGATGCATCGAGATAACGATGCTGAAGATCGGGGAGGATGCGCGTTATCGTTGCCGAACCGGTGGACAGATAGTGTGTGATGGTGTTCGCATTGGACGATTTGCTGACGATCCACGCGTTGTGGCGCGTCGGCACCTCAAGCATCGCGGCGCCATATCCTTTTACGCCGACCATATCCTGTTCGAAGAATTGTAGCGCCTGCATCCTCCGGATGCCGGTGACGATTTCGACGCGTGGGGCGTCGGAGACGTAGGCGCTGCTGATGAGCGTCCCTTCGTCCTCGCAGTCAAATGTATTGCGCGCGCGGAGGGGAATATTGGTCTGGCGCAGTCCACGTCCGGCGCCAGGTTGAATTGCCTCCATCCCCAGGTTGGCGAGCTGATCGGCCACGTCGTAGTTGGTGCGGCCGATCTTGCGCGTCTTGTCGGTCCCGACCAGCTTGGGATCGGCGCTCGAAAGGTGAAACTCCTTGTGAATGATCGCCTCGCGCGCGCCGGTGAGGACGGCGATCCTCGAAAACGTCATCTCTGAATAGCCGCGGGAATAGCGGCGGACCATGCTGACGTCGCACCCCACATAACCAGTGACGATCGGCATCGTGATGTCGATCCCGGCCGAGGTGCCTGCTTCGCGAATACGATCGTCGAGGCTGAGCTTGGCATGCTCGTCCCATAACGTCAGGTCGACAAAACGCGCGTTAATGCCGCGGTCGCGCAGCAACAGTGCCGTGCTGTGCGCACTGTGCGCCCCACCGAGGCCGGCCAGTAGCTCGCGGATCGTGATGAGTTGTTCCTTGACGCAGAAGCGGCCATGGCCGCGCAACCGCGCAAGATCGTCGAGACGGGCAGCTATGGAGTCGATTCGATTGTCGACAAAACTGTCGGCTTTCGCCTGGCTATCAGGCCGGGTGAACATCGTGGCATTGTGAGCATGCATGGCGGTGCGCACCTCGGCCATTGCCTGGCGCCATCCTTCCGCACCGTCGTCGGCAACAAAGCGCGCGTAGACACCGGGCTTGCCGGTCCTCTTGTGCGCCAGCAGCAGGTCCGTCATCCCGGCATAAGCCGAGACGACGAAGGCACGATTGTAGAGGTCCGCCCCGTTGCGCCCCGCGATCAGGACGTTGTCGAACAACGTGCCGGTCGCGACCATGGATGTGCCGCCGATCTTCTCGACGCTATGACAGCCGCTCATACGAGAGCGTCTTCCATCAGTTGGCCGGGCCGCGGCTCCAACGGCTTGGGCTCGCCGCGCGCGGCGACGAAGCTTAGTCGCGGCTTTTCCGCGCCGAACGGCGCCTGCAACCGGTTGCTCACGGCGTTGTAGACGAAGAACGCATTGGCCCGAGGGAACGGCGTGATGTTGCCGTTCGATCCATGCATGGTGTTGCAATCGAAGATCACCACCGTGCCCGGCTTGCCGGTTGGCGCCACGATTCCATGCCGCTGCGCCAATTCGGTCAGGCTATGCCTGTCGGGCACGCCATATTCCTGCTTTTTGAGCGACGTGCGATAGTGATCCTCCGGCGTCTTGCCGATGCAGGTCAGGAAGACGCGGTGCGATCCCGGCATCAGCATCAAGGGGCCGTTGTCCGGCGTGTTCTCAGCCAGCAGCACCGACATGGAGAGCGCCCGCATGCGCGGCATGCCGTCTTCCACATGCCAGGTTTCGAAGTCGGAGTGCCAATAGAACTCCTTGCCCTCGAAGCCGGGTTTGTAGTTGAGGCGTGACTGATGGATATAGACCCTGTCGTTCAGCAGGAACTGTGCCACGCCGGCCAGCCGAGCATCGGCGGCAAGGCGCTCGATAACGCTGCTCTGGGCATGGATTTCGAAGATCGAGCGGATTTCGTCGCTGCCCGGCTCGGTAATAATCGTCTCCGGGTTGAGACCTTTGGGACTCGATAGCAGCGCTGTGGCTTGCTTCTGCGGATAGGCGACTTCCTCAGGCGAGAAGACATCCTCGAGCATGAGGAAGCCATCGCGGTCGAACTGCTCTGCCTGCTGCCGGGTCAGTGGCGAGCGCTCGCTCCAGTCGCCATGAACGACGGGATCGAGGCGTGGAAGCATCTGCGCTTCCGAGGTGAGCCGGGACGGATAGACATTTGTCACAGCGTTTCCCTCCTTCAGTGGTTTCAGGAATTGACCGCCGCTTTTTGCGCCACGCCGACATCGGCCGGGTAAGCGCCGGTCTCGTCGTGCACTTCCTGGCCGGTCACCGGCGGATTGAACACGCAGGCCGTCAAGATATCGGTCTCGGGGCGAACGATATGCTTGTCGTTCTTGTTGAGCGCGTACATGACGCCCGGCGCGAGCTTGTGCGTTTCACCGGTGCCGAGATCCTCGATGGTGCCGGTCCCCTTCAGCACGAAAACCGCCTCGAGATGATTTTGGTAGTGCATCTTGAGTTCTTCGCCCGCATACATCGTCGTGATGTGAAAGGAAAACCCCATGCCGTCGCCCTTGAGAAGAAGGCGCGCGCTGTCCCAGCCTTTCGATTTGACGAGACGGTCGGTCTTGCGAATGTCGCGAAGTTGACGAACGATCATTGTTCTTTCCTTTCGTTATTCGGCAGCTACGCCGTAGCTCCCGGTTAGCACCGTGCGGACGGTTTCCTCGAGAATGTCGAGGCCGGCCGAGAGAGCGGCGTCATCGATGATGAGAGGCGCGAGCACCTTGAGGATTTCGTCGTGTGCGCCGCTGGTCTCGATGATGAGCCCGGCGGCGAAACAGGCACTGGTGATGGCTGCGGCGGTTTCGCCGGACCCGACATCGATGCCACGCATCATGCCGCGGCCACGCGTCGAAAGCCCGAATTCGGCGGCGATGGCATCCAGGCGCTGCGCGAGCAGTTGCCCCTTGCGCTGGACATCTTGCTCGAAGGCATCATCCTTCCAGAACTTCCGCAGAGCCGCGGTTGCCGTGACAAAGGCGTGATTGTTGCCGCGGAATGTGCCGTTATGTTCGCCCGGCGACCATTGATCCAGTTCAGGCCGGAACAGGGTCAACGCGAAAGGAAGCCCCATGCCGGACAGCGATTTCGCCATGGTGACGATGTCGGGCATAAAGCCCATGCCCTCGAAGCTGAAGAACTTGCCGGTGCGCCCGCATCCGGCCTGAATATCGTCGACGATCAGGAGCGCGCCGTGGCGTTTTGCGATCTCGGCGATTGCGCGGAGCCATTCCGGCGACGCGGTGTTGAGCCCGCCTTCGCCCTGAACCGTTTCGACGAGGATCGCAGCCGGCGCATCGAGCCCGCTGGACGGATCGGACAGCCGACGTTCCAAGAGCGCAGCAGTGTCGACATCCGGGCCGTGATAACCATCATAGGGCTCGTGGCTGACGTGGTTGAGCGGCACGCCGGCGCCGGTGCGCTTGGCGGCATTGCCGGTGCAGGCCAGCGCGCCGAGCGTCATGCCATGGAAGCCGTTCGTGAACGCAATCACCATTTCACGGCCGGTCACCTTGCGCGCCAGCTTGATCGCCGCCTCGACCGCGTTGGTGCCGGTTGGTCCGGTGAACATCGCGCGGTAGTCCAGCCCGCGCGGCTTCAGGATCAGTGACTCAAATGCTTCGAGGAATTCCGCCTTGGCGTCGGTGTGCAGGTCGAGCCCGTGCGTGATGCCGTCCGCCGAGATGTAGTTGATCAGCGCTTGCTTCAGCGCAGGATGATTGTGTCCATAATTGAGTGTCGAGCATCCGGACAGGAAGTCGAGATAGCGTCCGCCTTGGTTGTCATACATCCAGACATTGTCGGACCGGCTGAACTGACGGGGTATCGCGCGCGCGTAGCTCCGCACGACGGATTCGCGGCGTTCATAGATGGAACGGTCAGGAATGCGGCTGGTCGGTTTTGGTCGCGTCTGGCGAACAAGCGTGGGTGTGGTCATGTCGTCCGGTCTCCTGATCTTGATTCCGGGAGTGTCGGCTTGGTAGCGGGCCGATGCGGGCCAGCCATTCAGTGGTATGCGCACCAGCGAAATGCGTATCGCGCTCGAACACCGCGCTTCTTTTCAGCGAAGCGCCCCACGCGCGGGCCAGTCCGTTGAACAGGGCCCATGACGGTGCGTTGTCGTCCGTCACCGTGGTAATGAGGTGCGTGACACCCTCAGCGAATGGCCGGTCCAAGAGCGCGTTGATCATGCGCTGGGCGAGACCGTTGCCGCGTGCAGTCTTCGCGACCGCGACCTGCCAGACAAAGAAGCTGTCCGGTTCCGACGGCGGACGATAACCGGAAACCCACCCCAATATCTGCCCGCCACGCTCCGCAACGATGCAGGAGTCCGCGAAGTGCGTACACTGGAGGAGGTTGCAATACGCGGAATTCGAGTCCAGCGGGGCGCAGGCCGCAATCAGACGTGTGACTGCGGGGCCATCCATGGCGGTCGGCTTTCTCAACCGGAACACTCCGTTGGGGGCAGCGTTCGAAAATCGCTGAGGGAACCCATCGGAAGTGACAGCCGCATGACCGATATTTTCTTCGTTTTCCGAATTAATTGCTTCGATCTCCGAATGATATAAAGTCTACCTCCCCATGGATTAGATAGCAACGATGCGATTTATAGTCACATCCCTGCATTGCAAGTCGATGTAATTATTTCGTTTTCCAAATGAAAATTAAAGAAATTGAAGGATTGGGCGACGATTCGCTTCGGCGCAGCCGCAGCGCTAAGAAAAGGCGCATGACATCAGAGATCGCCTCACTGACGCTGCGTGCCCTGCGACGGGTGCTGCGGGCCACCGAGATCGGCAGTCGTCAATTGGCTATTGCGACCGGCCTCACGACGTCGCAATGGCTCGTGCTGCGCGAGGTTGACGCCCGCGAGAAGACGACGCCGGGCGTCATTGCCCAGGCGCTTCAGTTCAGTCAGGCAACGATCACGACAATTGTGGACCGGCTTGTGACGCTCGGTTTGGTCCAGCGCCAGCGTAACGCAAACGACAAGCGCCAGTTTCTCCTGACCGCGACGTCAATTGGCAGGGAGACCGTTGCTAACGCGCCTGACCTGCTCCATCTGACATTCACGGATCGCTTTATTCAATTACCGCAATGGGAGCAGGCCATGATCCTTGCCGCGGTCGAGCGGTTGGCCATGCTCATGGATGCGCAGAATATCGATGCTGCGCCATTGCTGGACAGCGGTGTTATTGATCGATCCCAACCCAAATAGATCAATGTCCTCTGAGTAGTGGTCGTCAGGTTGAGGCTTGGATCGGAAGGTTTTTGGCGTCGTCCTGATGGATTGGCGCCAATTCCGCAGCAGGAATATGATCTTCTCCGCGCGAAATTGTTTTTTCCATCTCGAATCCCCCGGGGAGGGCGTGCGGTAGTACTCGGTCGCGTCATCGACGCGGCCGCGCGTTGTAATTAGCGTAAGGAAAATTACAGCGAAATTTCAATGATATACGAGTTCGCCGCAAACTCGTAAATGATGCGAGGCGACCAGCGGTTCGCGCTCCCACATCACCGCCTCGATACGGAAGTGAACGGCAAGCGCCCGGCCGAGGCGCTGAGCGACGCGGTCCGCAATCAGCCGCCCGGGCCTCACGTTGTTTTGCGATGAGATGCATACTCTTGCCTTGACGACGGCCTTGGCTGCTGCACCACGGTCATCCAATCGGCACATCAAAAAAATGAGTCCGGGCGGCGATATCGCCGACTTGCATCCCGCTCGCCGCAATATCCCGTGAAGATCCTTGGCCGCCGGGGCCCGCCCCGTTGCGCCATCCCGGCCGGCCCGCCGGGGACGCCGCTTGTTGCGTCTTGCTACTTTCTGTCCGCTATCCCGGATTCCTCGGCGGCGCTAGGGTTGCAATCGTCAGCTTTGGACCCAACCGGGCGGCGCGATTCCAAGGGAGGACCGACGATGACCAGCAACGTCAGGATTACTGCCGTATTGGCGGCGCTCGGATTGTCCTGCAGCGCCGGGGGAGCTCAGGCGGCGGATTGTGGGACTATCAATCTCGGCGCCGCGCTTTCGGCCACCGGCATCTACGCTTCGAACGGCAATAACACCAAGAAGGGCTACGAGTTCGCGGTCAAGAAGATCAACGACGCCGGCGGCGTAAAGATCGGCGACAAGTGCTATGATTTCAAGATCACCTATTACGACGACGAGTCGACGCCGGCGCGAGCCGCGCAGTTGGTCGAGCGGCTGATCGGCCAGGACGATATCAAGTTTGTGCTCGGCCCCTACAGCTCGCCGATGACCAAGGCGATCCTGCCGGTCACCGAAAAGTACAAGACCCCGGTGGTGCAGGCGGAGGCGGCTTCGCGCTCGCTGTTCACGCAGGGCTACAAGTATCACTTTGGTATCGTGGCGACCTCGGAGAAATATCTCACGCCTGTAATCGACATGGCGGCCGAACAGGCCAAGAAGGCGGGCAAGGATCCGTCAAGCGTCAAGGTCGCGATGATCTTTCAAGACGATTCATTTTCGCTCGACGTTCGGCAGGGCGTTGCCGACCTGATGAAGAAGTACAACATGCATGCGATCATCGATGATCGCATGCCGAAGGACCTCAACGACCTTACCGCGTTCTTCACCAAGGTGAAGGCGGTGAAGCCGGACGTGCTGTTGATCTCGGGGCACGAAAAGGGCGCCGCGACCGCAGCTCGCCAGATGGGCGAACACCATACCGACGTGCCGCTGATCGGCGTCACGCATTGCGAATCGGCCAAGGTGGCGCAGGACTTCCCGAAGATCGCCGAAGGTTTCGTCTGCCCGACGCAGTGGGATGAGACCATGAAGGCGAGCGATCCACTGTTCGGGACAGCGATGGACTACAACAACCAGATCAAGGCCGTGCATCCCGAGTACAAGGCCGTGCCGTACCAGACCGCACAGGCAAGCGTGGCGATCTATGTCTGGAAGGACGCTTTCGAGCGAGCCGGCTCGCTCGACCAGGAGAAGGTCCGCCAGGCGCTGATCAAGACCGACATGCCGACCTTCTACGGCCACGTCAAGTTCGCCGAGGATGGAAGTAATCCAGGCAAGACGATCGTGATGCGTCAGATCCAGGACGGCAAATTCGTCGTGGTGGCGCCGCCCGCGGTGGCCGCCGGACCGGTCGTCTATCCGCGCGCCGTGAACTACTGATCGCAGGGGACGCTGACACCTGGCTGCCGCGAATCCTTGCGGCGCCAAGGGTTAAAGAGCTGATCCGAAAATGGGCCTGCCCCGGCATCGCGCCGGGGAGGCGCCGATGTTGGGAACCGCGATCAACACGACGCCTGCGGGCGACCTTCCGATCGCATGGAACCGAGGCTGAGCGATGCAACAGATCATCGGCAACATCACCGTCCTCGAGGCGGCCCCGATCCTGAACCTCGGTTTGCTGATCGACGGACTGCTGATCGGGGCGATCTTCGCACTCGCGGCCTACGGCCTCGCACTGGTCTGGGGCGTCATGAATGTGAAGAATCTCGCCCAGGGCGACTTCATCATGACGGGCGGCTACATCACCTGGTTTCTCGGCAATCACGGCCTTCATCCGCTGCTCGGATTGCCCGTCGCCTGCGTGGTGCTGTGGTGCATCGGGTGGCTTTTGTACCGGGTGGTCGTGAGCAAGGTCATCACACGCGACCTGTTCACCTCGCTGCTCGCCACCTTCGGCATCGCAATCGTGATTCAGCAGGGGCTTAATCTCGCATTCGGACCGGACACGCAATCCGCGCAGGCCGATCTGCCGACCTGGGAGCTCGCCGGCGGCATGATTACCATCCCCGCCACGCGAGCCATCGGTTTCGTTTTCGCCGCCCTGCTGGCGGTCGCGGTGATTGTCTTTATGAAGCGGAGCCGCATGGGGCAAGCCATTCGCGCCACCGCCCAGGATGCGCGCGCCGCGCGCGTTCTCGGCATCGACACCGAGAAAGTCTATTCCTTCACCTTCTGCCTTAACGCGGCGATCTGCGGGGCGGCCGGCGCGCTGGTCGCGGTGGTCTGGAACGTACAGCCATTCATGGGGACCACGTATTCGATCCGCCTCTTCGTGGTGGTGACGGCCGCTGGATTCGGCAACCTGCCTGGGGTCATCGCCGCGGGGTTCGGGATGGGCGTCTTCGAGCAATTCGGCGGCTTCATCCTGGGCGCCCAATACCAGCAGGCACTCATCGTCATGCTGCTACTGATTGTGCTTGCCGTCCGCCAGTTGCAGAACCTTCACCTGCGCCAGGCAGTGCAATGAACTCCGCGAGGCTACAACCACTTACCTATTGGCTGCTGCTGCTCATTGGCGTCGCGGCGCCGATGTTGTTTCCAGACTATACCAACCAGATCGCCGTGCTCTGGCTGATGATCGTGTTTGCGCTGACCTGGGACATCCTCGGCGGCCAGATGGGCTACAATTCGCTTGGCAACATCTTCTTCTTCGGCGCCGGCATGTACGTGTCCGCCGTGACCCAGATCGGGCTGTATTACGACGTTGGCATGTACACCTCGGCGGCGCGCACCACGCATATCGCGTTCAGCTACTCGCAATACTTCACGGGGTTCGCGCTCGGGACCGTGACGGGCGGCCTCGTGTCTGCGGTGCTGGCGATCGGCGTCGGCTCCTTCGTTTTCGGGCTACGCGGACCCTACTTCGCCATCGGCACGCTGGGCATCGCGGTCGCGGCCGCCGAATTGGTCTCATCCTGGGAATGGGTCGGAGCAGCCAGCGGCATCTCGCTGCCGGTATTCCCCGGCGGACCCGAGACGCAGAAGCTGTTCTTCTATTTTCTGCTGTTTGCCCTGTCGTTCATCCTGCTTCTGTTCCTGCGCTGGCTCTATTCCACGAATTTCGGACTCGCCATCAACGCCATCCGTGACGACGAGGAGAAGGCGGAGGGGATGGGGCTGCACACCCGCGGCTACAAGCGCACCGCGCTGGTCATCGCGGCCTTCTTCCTCGGACTGTCCGGCGCGATCTTCGGAAACATGACCGGTTTCATCGAGCCGCGCGACATCGCGTTTCCGACCACCACCTTCAACATCTTCATGGTGCTGATGGTGCTGCTCGGCGGCAAGGGCACGCTATGGGGTCCGGTGGTCGGAGCGGTGGTGTTCCACGTCATCAAGGAGGTGACGTGGACCTACTTCCTCGGCTGGCAGTACGTCACCCTGGGCCTACTGATCGTGATTATCGTGGTGTATTTCCAACAGGGTATCGTCGGCTGGGTGATGGAGAAATATCCGGAGCGGTTCGGCATCCAGATCGCGCCAAAGGAACCGGAAGAAATACCGCGCACTGCAGGACTGGCGACGCAACCCGGAGGTGCGGAATGAGCGTCCCGATCATCGAGGTCGAGAATGTCAGCAAGTCGTTTGGCGGCGTGATCGCCAACCGCAGTGTCTCGCTCAGTGTGCCGCGAGGCGGCATCACCGGGCTCATCGGGCCGAACGGTTCGGGCAAGACCACGCTGTTCAATTCGATCGTCGGCTACCACCCGATCGACTCCGGCTCGATCCGTCTCGAAGGCCGGGAGATTTCCAAGCTGCGCGTGCAGGAGATCGCGCGGCTTGGCCTGTTGCGCACGTTCCAGGCGACGCGCATTTACGGCAAGATGAATTGCGTGCAGAACATGCTGATCTCTATCCCTCACCGCAAGGCGGGCTTTTTCGACATGTTCGCCAGCGAGCGCGGCGAGGTCGTGGAGCGAGCCGAGCATCTCCTGGCCTTCGTCGGACTCTACGACAAGCGTTTCCTGCGCGCCGGCTCGCTGTCCTTCGGCCAGCAGAAGCTTCTGGAATTCGCCATGGCGTTGATGAACGAGCCGACCGTTCTGCTGCTCGACGAGCCGACTGCCGGCATCAACCCGACGCTGATCAACGGCCTGATCGAGCGGCTGAAGCGCGCCAACACGGAGTTCGGCATTACGCTGTTCATCATCGAGCACAACATGCGCGTGATCATGAATATGGCCGACGTGATCTATTGCCTCGCGCATGGCGAACTGCTGACCTCCGGCGAGCCCGGTGCAATCCAGCGCGACCAGCGCGTCATCGACGCCTACCTGGGAGCGCACTGATGAGCATGTCCGGCGAAGCCCGGTTCGGCGGTGTCGACAGCGTCATCTCCGTCGACGAGGTGGCCCGGCAAGCCAGGGCGATCGCCCGCGAGGTCAGCATCGATCAGCTCGACGCGCTCGCCGGCACGAAGCCGCGCCTTGCCATCGAAGGATTGCACGCCGGTTACGGACAGATGGAAATCCTGCACGGCTTCAACCTCCGGGTCGGCAGCGGCCAGTCGCTGTGCCTGATCGGTCCGAACGGCGCCGGCAAATCGACCGTGCTGCATTCGATCTTTGGCTTTACCCGGATCTACTCCGGAACCATCTCGACAGAGCGGGACGGCCGCGCCGTCAATGTCACCCGCCTGTTGTCGAGCGAAAAGCTTCGCTCGGCCGGCATCGCCTACATTCTGCAGGACAAATCGGTATTCCCCGGCATGACCGTGGAAGAGAACCTGTGGATGGGGGCCTATCTGATGGATCGTGCGGCGGAGGCCAGGCGCGCCGCCGAACGGGTGTTCGACAAATACCCGCGGCTCGCCGCGCGCCGCAAACATCCGGCAAAGGTGCTGTCGGGCGGCGAGCGTCGGTTGCTCGAAATCAGCCGGGCACTGGTCATGGACCCGCAGGTGCTACTTGTCGACGAGCCGTCGATCGGGCTTGAGCCGCGCTTTATCGACGCCGTGTTCGAAATCCTGGGCGATCTGCAGCACAAGGAAGGCAAGTCCATTGTCATGGTCGAGCAGAACGCGAAGAAGGGCCTCGAATTCGCGGACATCGGCTATGTGCTGGTCTCCGGTAAGCTCGCGCTTGCCGGCAAGGCCCGGGACCTGCTCGCCGATCCAGACGTCGGGCGGCTATTCCTCGGCGGCTGACCGGCTGCGGGAGCGGCGGCGATGGACGAGATGCTCTCCATTGCTGGTGCCTGGTTCTCCGCCGCATCGCTGCTGCGCCTCATTGAAGCAGGCAGGTTCGACACGTCGCCCTATCTCGGGACTCAGCTCTCCGCAGGCTCACCGCTGCGGCCTCGAGCAGTCTGCCGCGCGGCCAAGAATTATATCGCAATTTCAATTACATAAGAGTTCGTGGTTTTATCCTGAACGGCGCGCCATTAGTTTCAGACACTTAGACGTCTTTTTCGGATGCGGCTGTTTCGCTCCGCGTAAGCATTTGACAGCGTAGTTGCGACAAGGCGCGCGTAGGCTGCGTGTCGTTCGAACAGAGCTGAGCCTCGCCGGGACGCAGATTTCATCGATCATCGTTGGTCGATCGGAGAGCAGGCGAAGCATGAGGACCCGTAGCTCAGCTGAATCGAGCGCCACAGCCCGCTTCAACGTCATCACGGTCGATAGGGGCTTGCCGAACTAGCTAGCGCCTGATCAGGTGCAAGGTCGGCCGAACAGAGCGCGAATTCGTCGGATCAGAACAGCCCAAAGCAGCTCACCGGCACTGATCTCGCGCGGCGCTGAGGCGCTCTCATGGCCGGTGACTGCGGCCGCGAGGTTCTGCGCAAAGGCCTCGGTTAGCCGGCCGACCAGATCGCGTATCAGCGCGCCGCGCGAGAACTGCGCCAGCATGCCGGTGATGCGATAGCGCAGCCTAATGTCGATCTCGCATGCGCCGGCTGCGTCCGGCAGAAGCGTGTAGATCACCTCGCCGCTTGCCTGCGAGCCGGAGCCGGTATCGCGCCCGGCCCCGCGCAAGATGCTGGAGCGCTTGGCCTCATCGAAAACGAGCGTGCCCTCGCCGCCGAAGCTTGCCTTGATCGGCCCGAACTTCACCACCATGCGGCCCGTGATGCTGCCGCCATCGAACGAGGTCATCTCGGCGCCCGGCAAACAGCGGGCGACGCGCGGTATGTCGTGCAGGAACCGCCACGTCGTCTCGGCGTCGGCAGCCACCTTCACGCGCTGCGTCAGCTCCGTCCAGCCATCGGTGCCTGACACGGTTTGCGCCGTCGCGACAGCCGCTTTCGAAGGCGCCGCCATCGCGGCCGCGGCGGAAGCCGTCGCGACCTGCTGCGCCCCCGCTTCCTGCGACGCGGCCTGCGGTTTGCGTCCCGCCGAAGCCGCCTTCACAGCGGCAACGATACCCATATAGCCGGTGCAGCGACAGAGATTGCCGCTCAGCTCCTCGCGAATTCGCGCCTCTTCGCAGTCCCCTTGGCGCAGGATGAGATCGCGCGAGGCGATCAGCATCCCCGGCGTGCAGAAGCCGCATTGCAGGCCATGGTGCGCCGAGAACGCTTCACGCAGGCTGCCCGCCACCTCGTCGTTGTCGAGACCCTCGATGGTGACGACGTCGGCGCCGTCGCAGGCAACCGCCGGCATGATGCAGGAGCGCATCGGCTTGCCGTCGACGATCACCGTGCAGGCACCGCATACGCCTTGCTCGCAGCCGAGATGCGTGCCGGTGAGGCCGAGCTCGCCGCGCAGGAAGTCGGCGAGATGCAGACGCGGTTCGACCGATGTGGTCACCGCATTCTTGTTGACGGTCAGAGCGATTTCTCTGTTCACCGGCCAAGCTCCGCAAGAGCGCGTTCGATCGCGACATTATGATGTTGCTTGAAGATGCCGTCGTGTGCCGACAGCAACGTATCGATCTCGGCTTCCGCGGCTTTCATCGCCGCCGATGGGCTCTCCCGGAGAGCTTCCGACGTGCGCGGCAGTAAGAGCGGCGGCGCCTCCACGGCACCGCACACCACACGCGCGTAATCGCGCGCGGGATCGTGCACCGCCGCGCCGATGGCCAGCGCGAACTCCCCGGTCTTGCGCGCAATCTTGTGATAGGCCCAGCGCGCGCCTGCCGAGAGCACGGGCACCTCGACCGCGGTCACCAGCTCGTCCGCTTGCAGCGTGGTGGCGTAAGCGCCGATCATGAACGACAGCGCGCTCTCGCGACGCGTGCCGCTTCTGCCGCTGATCAGAATGCCGGCGTCCAGCACGGCCATGGTCGTGACCCAATCGGCGGCCGGATCTGAATGCGCCAGGCTGCCGCCGATGGTGCCGCGGTTGCGCACCGGGCGATAGGCGATGCCGCCTGCCACCTGGCGCATGAGGCCGCGCGTAACGTCCGGCACGATGCCGTCCTCGATCTCGGCGTGCGTCCAGCAGGCCCCGATCATTAAGTGATCCGGCGCGCGCACGAGCTGACGCAGTTCGCCGACCGCGCGCAGATCGATGAGCTTTGCCGGGCGCGCCAGACGCAGGTTCAGCATCGGCCCCAGCGAGCAGCCGCCGGCCACCGGCTTGGCGTCGCCGTCATGCGCGCCGAGCGCCGTGAGCGCGTCGCCGACGTCGCGCGCCTTGTGATAATCGAAAGCGACCGGCTTCATCAGGCGGCCGCCTGTTTCTGCGCCGCGGCGATCGCCTCGAGCACGCGCCGCGGCGTCGCCGGAATCTCGCACACCTCCGCGCCGAGCGAGCGCAAGGCGTCGTTGATCGCGTTCACCACAGTCGCGCCGGGCGCGATGGCGCCGCCCTCGCCCACGCCCTTGATGCCGTGCGCCGAATAAGGCGACGGCGTTTCGGTGTGCGCCATGCGGATCGACGGCAGTTCGGTCGGGCCGGGCAACAAATAGTCCATCAATGTCGATGCCAACGGTTGGCCCTGGCCGTCATAGGTGCTCTCTTCGAACAGCGCCGTGCCGATGCCCTGCGCCACGCCGCCGAAGGTCTGGCCTTCTACGATCATCGGGTTGACCACGCGGCCGCAGTCCTCGACCACGACGTAATCCAATATCTTGACGAGGCCAGTGCGCGGATCGACGGTCACCACCGCGGCATGCGTAGCGTAAGAGAACACGCCGCCGTCGACGAGCGGCTTATAGCCTTCCGTCACTTCCAGACCGCCGGTGTCCACATTCTCCGGCAATGTTTCCGGGCGCAGATACCAGGCGCGCCCGACCTCTGCAAAGTCGAGCCTCGCGCCACCCGCCTCGATGCGTCCGTCCTTGAACTTGACTTCGTCGGGCCGCTTCTGCATCAGGTGCGCGGCGATGTGTTTGATGCGCTCGGCAAGCTTCTCCGCCGAGCGCGACACCGCGCCACCGGCCATGACGATGCCGCGCGAGGCGTAAGCGCCGGTGGAGTAAGGCGTGGTCGCGGTGTCGCCGAGCTTCACCTTGATGCGCGATACAGGGATCGTCAGAATCTCGTTCGCCACCTGCGCCAGCGTTGTCTCCAGCCCCTGGCCGATAGTGACGATGCCGGCGCGCACTTCGAGGCCGCCGTCGGGCGTCAGCTTCAAACTCGCCTGCTCGAAGCCGGGCACCAGCGGCAGACCCCAGGCGGCGAACACTTTGGTGCCGTGCGCCGATTGCTCGGTGTAGGTGGCGAAGCCGACGCCGATCAATGTGCCGTCCGGCTCCGGCGTCTTCTGCCGCGCGCGGATCTTGTCGAGCGCGATCATCTGCTGGGCCGTGCGCAGCGATGCGACGTAATCGCCCGCTGTCGTAGTGCTTGTTGGTGACATTGGTGTACGGCATGGCGCTCGCCGGCACGAGATTCTCGGCGCGCACGTCGACCGCCTCGCGGCCGGCCGCGCGCGCAATCGCGTCGATGGTCAATTCCATCGCGAAGCAGACGCCGGGACGCGCCACGCCGCGATAGGGCGCGAAAGGCGGCTTGTTGGTCGCGACTGAATAGGTCCGGCAGCGGTAGCTGCGGAAGTCGTAAGGACCCGGCAGGTTGCCGCCGGCCTGCGCGGCTTCGAGACACGCGGTGAACGGCCAGACCGAATAGGCTCCCGTGTCCACCATCACTTCCGCGTCTAAGCCCAGCAAGCGGCCGCGCCGGTCGGCGTAAGCCGTGAGCTTGTAGTGATGCTCGCGCGCATTGGCGCCGGCGGTAAGATGCTCGCGCCGGTCCTCGATCCAGCGGAACGGCGCCCGCCGGTTTAAGGCCAGCCAGCCGAGAATGATCTCCTCCGGCTGCAACAGACATTTGTAGCCGAAGCCGCCGCCGACATCCGGCGTCACGATGCGCACACGCTCCTGGTCGAGTTGCAGGCATTCGGCGATGCCGGTGCGGATGAGATGCGGCACTTGCGTCGAGGTTACGAGCACGAGCTGGTCGGCCTGGAAGTCCCAATAGGCCAGCACCCCCTTGCCTTCCATCGGGTGCATGCACTGCCGCGCGGTCTTGTATTCGCGCGTCACCTTGATCGGCGCGTTGAGCACAGCCTCGCTGAGGCCGCTGTCGAAGAACGTTTCGAGGAAGAGATTGTCACCCCACTCCTGGTGCAACAGCGCGGCGTCCTTGGCGCGCCCGCGATGGACGTCGACGATCGGCGGCAGTTCTTCGAGCTCGGGAACGATCAACTCGCAGAGATCTTCGGCCTCCGCGCGTGTCCGCGCCACTGCGACCGCGAGAATGTCGCCGACGAAGCGCACCTTACCGTCGGCCACCGACGGATAGGCGGAAGCCTTGTAACCGGGAATCGCCGAGCGCGTGACGATCGGCAACATGCCGGTGAAATCGGCAGCGACAAGCACATCGCCCTGCGGCGGCTTGGTAATCGTGCCGATCCGGGCATGCGCCACCGGACTGCGCAGAAAAGCGACGTCCTGCAGGCCAGGCATCGCGATATCGCCGACGAAACGGCCGCGGCCGTGCAGATGGCGCTCATCTTCCTTGCGGCGCACGCGCGCGCCGATTCCCTCTGAAGCCATTCAATGCTCCTTGAGCGTAGATCGCGCAGAGCAATCGCCCGCGCGCACCGGTCGGGCGGCACCCGTGCGATCCATGCGTTCTTCTTACCACTTCGTCGACGAGTAGCGGAATGCGTCGAGGCGATATTCCGCCATCTGGAACCACTGGTTCGACGTGTTGATGAATTCCTTCCAGTGCTCATAGACGCGCTTGAAGTCTGCGCTCTTGCCTGAAAGCTCGTTGAAGGTCTCACCCGTGGCTTTATAGCAAGCCTCGAGGACCGGCTGCGGAAAGGCGCGCAGCTTGGTGCCGCTAGCGATTAGGCGTTTGAGCGCGGCCGGATTCTTGAAGTCGTACTTGGCGAGCATCAGCAGGTTTTGCTCGTTCGCCGCGGCCTCGAAAGCATTCTTGTAGGCCTGCGGCAAGTCGTGCCAGGCGTCCGTGTTCACCAGACTGGTGATCATGGCGCTGCCTTCCCACCAGCCCGGCGTATAGTAGTAAGGCGCGACCTTGTGGAAGCCGAGCTTCTCGTCGTCATACGGGCCAATCCATTCGGCCGCGTCGATCGTGCCGCGCTCGAGCGAGGGATAGATATCGCCCGCCGCAATCTGCGTCGGGATGGCGCCGAGGCGCTGCAGCACGACGCCACCCAATCCGCCGATGCGCATGCGAAGACCCTTGAGGTCCTCGGGCGTATTGATCTCCTTGCGATACCAGCCGCCCATCTGCACGCCGACGTTGCCGCAGGGGAAGTTGAGCAGCTTCTGCTTGAGGAAGACTTCGCGCAAAATATCGAGGCCGCCGCCGTAGTACATCCAAGCCGCTTGCTGGCGCGAGTTGGTTCCGAAGGCCACGCCCGCATCGAAAGCGTAGACCGGGTCCTTGCCGAAATAGAAGGACGTCAGTGTGTGACCGCATTCGATAGTCTTGTTCGATACGGCGTCGAATACCTGCAGACCGCCGACGACCTCACCGGCGGCAAAGCACTGGATGGTGAATTTGCCGTCCGTAAGTTGGCCGATGCGTTTGCACATCTCGTCGGCAGAGCCGTACATCGTATCAAGACTCTTCGGCCAGCTCGTCGCCATGCGCCACCGAACTTGTCCTGGCGATTGCGCCACTGCCGGCGCGGCGACCGTAGTCGCCGCCAGGCCAACTGCCGCCTTTTTCAAGAATGTCCGTCGCTGCATGTGGAGTTCTCCCCCTATTTGAGTTCGTTCAGGACCGACGCGAGCACGCACGCTGTCCGTTTGCGGGGTCACGCGCAGCAAGCGCGCGCGGATACAACCGCTGCATTGTCTTGAGTCTTGAATTCTCGTTCCGCCGGACCAGAGCGGAAGGCTGCGCACCGCGCACCAGCAACCGCGACGGAACATCGAACGCGAAACAATTCATGACTCCCTCACCACCTGCCGCGGCAACGGCCGGACCAAATTATGTAGTTATACTGATTATATTTCGACACGCTGTCAAATAGTGTGCAGCGCCAGAAAATGCGCCTAGGTAACGATTTTTGAGCAGCCGTCTGCCCAGCCGGCGGGCAAATAGCTTGATCCGGCCCCAAATTTAGGGGCTACACCGCCTTTATTTCGGCCCCGTGATGCGCCAGTGTTCATGACGTTCCGTGCTGTGATGCCAAGGCATGGCCAGCCGCTCGATAACGGTAACGGCCGCGATCAGCGCGACACCGACAACCGCCAGGATCGCTATCGCCGCGAACACACGCGGCGTATCGAACATGCCCTGTGCGCTGAGGATGACGTAACCCAAGCCGCGCTGCGACGAGACGAACTCGCCGACGATCGCACCGACCAAAGCGAGCGACATCGCGACCTTCAGCCCGGCAAACAGATGCGGCATTGCGCAGAACAGTTTCACCCGCAACAGAACCTTCAACCGAGAACCGCGTAGCGTGCGCGCCAGGTCGATCGTGTCCGGCGGCACCGAGCGCAGGCCCAATGCCGTGTCGATCACCACCGCGAACACTGCGATGAGAAAGGCAATGGCCACCTTCGGCGTATCGCCGACGCCGAACCAGATGATGAACAAAGGCGCGAGCGCCACCTTGGGCACGCTGTTCAGGCCGACAAAGAGCGGAAACAGCAGGCGTTCGAGCAGCTTCCATTCCACGATCAGGATCGCAAACAAAACACCGAAGACGACCGCCGCCGCAAAGCCGGCGAGCGTGATGCCGACCGTATAGATGGTCTGTTCGGCGAACCAGGCGGGCGAAGCCGCCAGTTCATGCAAAACCATCAGCGGGCTCGGCAGCAGAATTGGACGGATGGAAAACAGCCGGCAGGCAATCTCCCAGATGACAAGGAAAGCCAGCGCGCCGAGGAGCGGGATGGAAGAACGGCGGAAGCTCGACCACAGCGCCGCGGGTATCTCAATCATGGATCAGCCCCATCTTCTCGAACAGGCCGCGGATGTGGCGGGTGTAATCGCCGAACTCCTTGCTCTCGCGCACGGCAAGGCGCCGCTCGCGCGGCAGGCCGATGCGGATATCCGCGACGACGCGGCCGGGTCTCGGGCTGAAAACAATCACGCGGGTAGACAGGAACACCGCTTCGGAAATGCTGTGGGTGACGAAGACGGCCGTCATCCTCCGCTGCTGCGTGAGATGATGCAGATCGACATTGAGCTGGTCGCGGGTCAGCGCATCGAGCGCCCCGAACGGCTCATCCATCAAGATGAGGCGCGGATCGAGTAAGAGCGAGCGGCACATCGCCACACGCTGGCGCATGCCGCCGGACAGCGCGCGCGGATAAGCGTTCACAAATCCTTTGAGACCAACCATGGCCAAGAGCTCACGCGCGCGCGGCTCATAGTCGCGCTTGCGCTTGCCGCCAAAGTCCGCCGGCAGCAACACGTTCTCCAGCACGTCGAACCAGTCGAGCAGCGCATCGCGTTGAAACGCCATGCCCAAGCGGTCCGGCGGGCCGTCGATGGGCTTACCGTCGATGAGCAGGGATCCGGTCGTCGCGGTTTCGATTCCGGCGAGGCAACGCAGGAACGTGCTCTTGCCACAGCCGCTGGGGCCGAGCAGGCTGACGAACTCGCCCTCCTCGATGTCGATCGAGATTCCGTCGAGCGCGGTGACGCTCTTGTCGCTGCTCCCGAAACGCTTGACGACCTGAGATGCTCGAATCATCCGGGCAGCGCAGCTCTAGAATTTGCCTGCGGAAAGATCGGCGACGATCTTCTTGTCGATCAGATCGTTGGTGAAGACCGCGTCGGGCGCGAGTTTCTGATCCAACAGGCCGCCTTCGGCGAGGGTTTCGAGCGCCGTCTTCCAGTCCGCGGCGTCCATGATGCCGAAGGGCTGGCCTTCGGTCGCCTCGGTCTTGGCGAAGGCCTTGATGCTCTCGATCTGCTTGCGCAGCACGTCCGGATCGAGCTTGGCCTGCGGACGCGCGGCGATGATCGCCTGCACGCCATCCTCGATGTGGCCGTCGAGGATGTAGGCCCAGCAACCGGAGACAACGCTGGCGAAACGGCGCAGCGCGTCCTTCTTGCTCTCGATGGTCTTGTCGGTGGCGAGCAGGCCGAAGCTCGGGAATTGCAGGCCGTAGTCGACGAAGTTCACGCTGGTCGAGGCCCGCTTGGCGGAAACGACCGGCAGGAAGAATGGCACCGAGGAGAAGGCGCCGTCGGCGCCACCCGACATGTAAGTACCGGCTTTCGCCGCGGCGCTGACATTGAGCAATTCGACGTCGCTGCGCGTCAGCTTGCCGGCGGCCAGAAAGCGGTCGATGAACGGCGCTTCGAGCGAACCGGCAGTGAAGGCAATCTTCTTGCCCCTGAGATCGGCGGGTGTCTTGATGCCGCTGTCAGCGGGCACGAGCAGACCGATGTCGTTCTTCTGCACGAAGCCGGCGAAAGCCTTGACCTGCAAGCCCTTCGAGCGCGCGATCGCCATCGGCGCCAGTGACGCGTGGCCGATATCGTATTCGCCGTTGCCGACGATCTGGACAGTGGCGACCGAACCATTGCCGTCGTCGATCACGACATCGAGACCGTATTTCTTGAACAACCCCTTCTGCGCGGCGAAGTGCAGCGGCGCATGATCGCCCCACGGCGTCCAGTCGAGCCTGACTTTCAGAGTGTCGGCGGCATTGGCCGGAAAACCGAGCGACCATCCGGCGAGCGTTGCGAATGCAAGACCAATCCAACGACGTGCGGACATCATCATCCCCCACTCGATAAGCACATTGGCATTCACCGGCACGGGCACGGTAACACGACAATTTCGAACTCGACAAGGTATGATGTGATACTGACGAATTTGCTTTCGCCGCGAACTGCGCTATCAAGAGCGGGCCTTCATCACAGGCGTGAATTCTACCGACCGACCAAATGCCCACAGCCTTCTCGAAATAGTTGCAAAGGGCGCGCCGGCGACGTCCAATTGGTGCGACTCAGACGCGTCGCCACTCTCGCATCGACCGACCGCCACAGGAAACCTCATGGCAACAAGAGCAAAAACCCGCGTTAAGCCGGCTCCGGTCAGCGTTCCCACCAAGCTGCTCACGCGCAAGGGCGAGCCGCGGAATTACTCGGTTGCCGGCGCCCTGATGTCGGAAATGCCGCTATGGGCGCGTCCGGGTTACCTTCTGCGGCGCCTGCACCAGATCCATTACGCGCTGTTCTTCGAGGAATGCGCGCAGTTCGACATTACGCCGGTGCAATACGGGCTGTTGACGACGCTGGCGACCAATCCTGACCTCGACCAGAACTCGATCGCGCGGGAACTCGGCATCGACCGCACCAATGTCGCTGATGTGCTCAACAGGCTCAGCCGGCGCGGGCTGATAGAACGAAGACGCGGCAAGGCCGACAAACGCACAATGCTCGCGCGCCTGACGCCGGAAGGAAAGCGCGTCACCAAGGAGATGTACGCCGCGATGCAGCGTGCGCAGGAGCGCCTGCTCGAGCCGCTGCTGCCCGCCGAACGCCACGCCTTCATCACCACCTTGATCCGGCTGATCGACGGCAACAACCATCTCGGCCGCACCATCTTCAGCCCGAGCAAGGCCTGATCGTCAGAACGCGTCGGGCTGCGTGCTCGGCTGCGTTTCGGTGAAGGCCGGCAGCTTCATGCAGTTGTCGAAGACGGCCATCAGCTTGGGATAGACATCGACCGGACAGCCAAAGCGTTGCGCATTGAAGATCTGCGGCACCAGGCAGGTGTCGGCCATGGTGACGCTGTCTCCGAGGGCAAAACGCCCCGATCGGCCTTCTCGCGCGACATATTCCTCAAGCGAACTTAGGCCCTCCGCGATCCAATGGGCGTACCATTCATTGGTCGCCGCCTCGTCGGCGCCGAACTGGCTCTTGAGCCGCTTGAGCACCCGTACATTATTGAGCGGATGAATGTCGCAGCTGATGATCTGCGAGAAAGCGCGCACATAGGCGCGCTCCTGCGGCGTCTTCGGCATCAGCGGCGGCTCGGGATAGATTTCGTCGAGATACTCAATGACCGCCAAAGTCTGGATATAGCCGCGCCCGTCCTCGATCAGCAGCGGCACCAGCCCCTGCGGATTGAGATCGCGGTAGCCCGACTCGCGGTGCTCCATCTTCGGCAAGCTGACGTAATGTGGCTGGTAATCGAGCCGCTTGTACGCCAGCATGATGCGCATGCGGTAGGAGGTCGACGACCGGAAGAACGTATAGAGATGCCGCGCCACGGCCGCTTACCCGGCGGCCTTCTGCAGGATCTCGTCCGGCGTCGAGGAAACGACCTCGACATATTTCGGGATGAACTTGCCGCCCTCGATGTACTTGATGAATTCCGGCTTGATCTCGTTGGCGAGAATCTTGCGAATTTTCGCGTGCTCCTCAATGTCCGACCACTCGGCAATCAGGAAGAAGCGCTGCGGATCGTCGATATCGCGGCACAGCACGCCGTCGCTCACCTGCGCCGACGACTTGTGCATCGGATTGCCCTCCGAATAGTCAAATTCCTCGAACAGCCGGATGAACTCTTCCTCGTGGCCCTTCTGCACCCGGAAGTCGTAGATGTGCAGGTAGTTGCCTTTGGTCGCGAGCGGTTCCTGAGCCATGACGGCGCTCCTCGATTGCGGTATCCTATTTTATGATGGTACACTGACTAAACTACAAGGGCAATAAATTCCTTGGTGGAACACGGGGCGGCGCCATTGCCGACCAGAAACAGCGATGTACACTGACGAATAAGCGCGGGACGACCCATGACCTGGCAACGTGCGGCATCCTTGAGTTCGATACGCGACGGCGGCGCGATCGGCGGCGATGTCGGTGGAACGCCGGTCGCGCTCTACAATCTCGGCGGCGCGATCTATGCCACGCACGGCATTTGCACACATGCGCTCGCGCTGTTGTCGGAAGGCTGGGTCGAGGACGGCAAGATCGAATGCCCGCTGCATCAGGGCCGGTTCGACATCCGCACTGGAAAGGCGCTGTGCGCGCCCCTGACGCAGGACCTGCGCACGTACGCAGTGAAGCTTGAGGGCGACGACATCTTCGTCGATCTCGATCAATCCGGCGCGCGGCCGGCGGATTCCGCCGCTGACAAGAGGCCGACAGACGCTTGCGCCGCGACAGCGGCGGTCATCGTCGGCGCGGGACAGGCGGCCGCCGCTGCTATCCGTGCGATGCGCAATGCCGGCTTCAATGGCACCATCGATCTTGTTGGCGATGAGCCTCACCTCCCCTATGAGCGGCCGCCGCTGTCGAAGGACATGCTGTTTGGCAGCGGCGATCTGGCGGCGTGCACGCGGCTGAGCCAGGCGGATGTCGAATCCCTCGGTGTGCGCCTGCACCTCGGCCAGCAGGCAATCGCCGTCGATCCCACAGAGAAACAGGTCACGCTCGGCAACGGCACCGGCCTGCCCTACGGCGCGCTGCTGATCGCGACCGGCGGCCGTGCCCGCCACCTCGCCATTCCCGGTTCGGAGCGCGCCGGTGTCCTGCACCTGCGTACGGTCGAAGACGCCGCAGCGATCGAGAAGGCGCTTGCCGCGGCGACGCATGTCGCCGTGGTCGGCGGCGGCTTCATCGGGCTTGAGCTTGCCTCCGCTGCGATCAAGCGCGGCGTTGCCGCCACCGTGCTCGAGCGCGAACCCGAGATCATGATGCGCCTGTTGCCGGCGCCGCTCGGCTGCGCCTTCCGCCGCCTCGCCGAGACTCATGGTGTCGATGTGCGCCGCAATGCCGAGGTGCGCGAGATCACGCAGCGCGGCGCCAGGCTCGGCATCGTCACCGAACGCGACACGATCGAGGTCGATGCCGTGCTCGTCGGCATCGGGCTCGAGCCGCACGTCGATCTCGCCGCGGCTGCCGGCTGCAAGGTCTTAGGCGGCATCGATGTGGATGCCGAAGGCCACACCAGCGTTCCCGGTATCTGGGCGGCTGGCGACTGTGCGCTCCATCCCATCGCCAACAGCGGACGCCGCGTGCGGTTGGAGAGCTGGCACAATGCCGAGGAGCAAGGCGCCGCCGCTGGGCGCTCGATCGCCGGCGCTGCGCCCGAGGGGCCGGCCAAGAAGCCGTGGTTCTGGACCGATCAGTTTGGCCTGAACATTCAGATGATCGGCAGCATCGGCCCGAAAGATATCGTCGCGCGCGAAGGCGGGGCCGACGCCGTGGCCGGCACGATCTATCGCACCATCGACCGCGACAGCGGCAAGCTCACCGGCGTCGTCGCTTTTTCCTTACCCGAGGCGATCCGCCAAGCCCGCACGGACCTGCAGGCCACAACGCCTTTCGATCTCGACACTTCCACCGCCGTCGTGCTCGCCGACGACGAAACTGAATCAACCGACGCATCGTTGGAGGCCGCCATGAATGCCCATCCTTCGCTGGCATTGACCAAGCGCTATCTGTGGCCGGAGGAAGGCCTCACGCGCATTCCAGACTGGGTCTACACCGACGAGACCATCTACCAGCGCGAGATCGAGAAGATCTTTCATGGCCGCACCTGGAACTACGTCGCGCTCGAATGCGAAATCCCCAATCCTGGCGACTACATCCGCTCCAATGTCGGGCCGACGCCGGTGGTCGTCTCGCGTGCGGAGGACGGATCGATCAACGTGTTCGAAAACCGCTGTGCGCACCGCGCCGCCGAGTTCTGCCGCGAGCTCTCCGGCAACGCCAAGGAGTTCGTCTGCCCCTATCACCAGTGGTCTTACGACCTGAAGGGTAGTCTCGCCGGCGTGCCGTTCCGCCGCGGCGTCAACGGCAAGGGCGGCATGCCGGCCGATTTCAAGAACGCCGACCATGGCCTGCGCAAGCTGAACGTGACCGCGCACCGCGGCGTCGTCTTCGCGTCCTATTGCAACGACATGGAATCCTTCCCGGACTATCTCGGCCCCGAAGTGCTGCGCGAGTTCGAGGCGACCTTCGACGGCCGCAAACCGGTGCTACTCGGCCATTATCGCCACACGCTGCCGGGCAACTGGAAGCTCTATCACGAGAACCTCAAGGATCCTTATCACGCTACCCTCCTACACACGTTCCTGGTGACCTTCGGCCTGCTGGTCGCCGGCAACCGCTCGCTGATGTTGGCCGATCCGACCGGACGGCACGGCGTAATGGCGTCGGCAAAGTCGGACGGCAAGGCGGTCGCCAGCGACACCAAGAAGGAGATGCGCGCCTATCGCGAAGGCATGACGCTGGAAGAGCCGCGCTTCATGGACTTCATCGACGAGTTCGACAGTCCATGGTCGGTCACCATGGCGACGATCTGGCCGAACCTGATCATCCAGCGCGAGATGAACACGCTCGGCGTGCGCCACATCGTGCCGACCAGCCCGAACGAGTTCATCATGAAGTGGACAATGTTCGGCTTCGAAGGCGACAGCGAGGAGATGACGCGCCATCGGCTGCGTCAGGGCAACCTCATGGGTCCCGCCGGCTTCCTCGGCCTAGAGGACAACGAGGCGATCAAATTCGTGCAGGACGGCATGCAGCACGTGCCGAACGGCGAACATCTGGTGAAGCTCGATCCAGAGATCGAGGCCGGCACCGCCGAAAGCTTGATCTCGGAAGCGGCGATCCGCGCCATGTACAAGCACTGGCGCCAGGAAATGGGGCTTTGACATGCAAGGTGCTGTGATGACCCGCCCCTCGCCCGCCGCCGTGGCCGATATCCGGCTGGAGACGCTGCTGCTCCAGCACGAGATCACGACTTTCAACAATGTCTATGCGGCCGCGCTCGACGACCAGCGGCTGATGGACTGGGCCGAGATGTTCACCGACGACGGCTTCTATGTGATCCTGTCGCGCGAGAACTTCGACCGCGATCTGCCGGTTGGTCTCATCTATTGCGAGAACAAGGGCATGATTCGCGACCGCGCCTTCGCCCTTAAGGAGACCGCGATGTTCGCGCCGCGCTATCTGCGCCACATGGTCTCCAACCTCACCGTCGGCGAAGAAGCAGCGGACGGCACGATCAGCGCGCGGGCGAACTATGTAGTGTTCCAGGTGCTCTACGATCGGCCCGACGCGACCATCCATCAGGTTGGCACGTATCACGATAAGTTCAGGCGCGTGAACGGCACGCTCAAGCTCGCCGAGCGCCGTTGCGTCTACGACAACCTCTTGGTCGCCAACGCACTCTGTCTGCCGGTGTGATCGGGCACTCCTGCCCGGTCCGCCTACCTCAATACAATTCCGGAGTTACCGCATGTCCGCAGCGGCCTCGCCGTTCGCCTATATGACGGCCATTGAGTTGGCCAAGCGCATCCGCGAGCGCGAAATCTCGTCGGCCGACGTCACCGAAGAGATCATCCGCCGCGCCGAAGCAAGCCAGCCGACGCTCAATGCCTTCATCACGATCTGCAAGGATGAAGCAATCGCCACCGCCCGCGCAGCAGACGCCGCGGTGGCACGCGGCGACACGCTGGGTCCGCTGCATGGCGTGCCGGTGTCGGAAGGACATCATCAACACCGCCGGCATCCGCACGACGTGGGGCTCGCGCACGATGGCCAACAACGTGCCGGACGCGGATGCCGTCGCCGTCAAGCGCCTGAAGGATGCCGGCGCGATCATCATCGGCAAGACGATGACGTCGGAGTTCGCGCACAAGCTGTTGACCGACGCACCCTTGTTTGGGGCAACGCGCAATCCGTGGGGGCTCGACTTCACGCCCGGCGGCTCGAGCGGCGGCTCGGCGGTGGCGGTCGCGGCGGGCCTTGGGCCGCTGTCACTCGCTACCGACGCTGGCGCGAGCACGCGCCTGCCCGCTGCCTGCACCGCCACTGTCGGCATGAAGCCGACGCTCGGCGTCATTCCGCACAACCAGGTGCCCGATGGCTTCAACAATTTCATCCACCTCGGCGTGATGGCACGCACCGTACGCGACGCGGCGTTGATGCTGGACGTCGTCGGCGGACCGCATCAAGCCGATCCGCATTCGATCGGCGTGGCGCCGGTCGGCGCGGTGGCGGGCATCAATGGCATTGTCAAAGGCCTGCGCATCGCCTGGCGGCCCCTGGTCGGCAATACATTGCTCGATGACGAGGTGCGCAAGGCCTGCGAGGCGAGCCTCGAGACATTCCGTTCGGTTGGCTGCACGGTCGATGTCATCGACGAGGCCGTCGAGAATGCCGAGCCTGCCTGGCGTATCCTGCAACAGTCGAACTGGGCCGCGCGCTTCTATGCGCGCGTCGACGAGGTTGCGCCGCAGCTCGATGAAAGCTTCGTCGAGGGCATTCGCGCCGGCGGCGGCTATAGCGGCCAGCAGCTCCTGCAGGCGACGTACAAGCGCACGCAGCACTTCCGCATGGTGCAGGGCTGGTTCGCGAAATACGATCTGGTGCTGACGCCGACCATGAGCCGGCCGCCGCTGTCCGTCGATCACAAGGCACTCGATCCGATCACGATCGGCGGCAAGGATGCCGGCGACATGCGTCAGTCCTGGGTGCCTTATCTCAATATGTTCGATCTCACGGGTCACCCCGCCATCAGCGTGCCCTGTGGCTGGAACAAAGAGGGCCTGCCGATCGGACTGCAGATCGTCGGCCCCTGGTACGCCGATGCCAAAGTGCTCATGGCCGCAGCTGCTTTTGAAATGGCGCAACCGTGGGCCGGCAGGATCGCCCCTCATGCCCCTGCCCGCTAATGCAGATCAAGAGTTGGCCGAGGTGCCGCGCCAACAGATACCGTTCCTGGTCGAAAAGCGCCGACAAAGCCCCAAACAAGGTGAAGTGTGTTTCGCGTGGGGTCTCGACCATGATCGGCGCAATTTAGGGAAATCAATGGCTTGAAGGGTCCCGACGACGCCAATGGGGTTACTATTCGATTAGCATTCACAGACAGGCGGTATCTTCGGCGCGATGTTTATCGCGACAAGCGTCTTCATGATCCCGCGCCTCGGTGTTGCGACCGTCCTAACTTTGATTCTCGTCGGTCAGTTACTCAGTTCGCTTTTATTCGATCACTGCGGTCTGCTTGGTATGCCGCAGCATCAGATAACGCTCGTTCGATTGCTCGGTGCAGTATCGCTGATTGCTGGCGCCGCGATGGTCCGTCTGTGACTTGCGCTATCGTATTCGCGAACGCCGTGAGAGGGTCGGTTTCTTTCCAGGCGGGGCCGATGACCTCCGCGCGACAACCTCGATGCCGACAGCATCGCATTGCTTCGGAGCAACCACCGGAGTCAGACATGTCCGCAACCGATGGCTGCTGGCTCTTCGCCGACTTTTAGCTCATGGCAAGTGTCCGCTTTGCGCCAAAAGCAGCCTCTCCTCGAGATCGCGGTTTGACCCTAAGCGGACACTCGCTCGATAGTTTCAGAAACGACGGTCTCCTTGCGGGCCAACTTAGCGGCCTGTCGCCCTCTGATTCTCCTTAAGGGTTAAGATGATGAGATCGAAGCCGCGGCTTAGTCAACGCCATAGCAGCCCAGCCCGGTGGCCTACAGCGTTCGGGATTGGTTTGCCGCCAGGACGTGCCTCGACGATGTAGTCGTTCATCCTGTCTTGGGAGTTAGAGATGAAGATCGGCTTTGTTGGCCTGCTCGTGTATGGACATCTTGATCCTATGGTTGCGCTTGCGCGGACACTACAAACGCGGGGGCACGCGATTTCTTTTATTGGAGTTCCGGATGCTGCGGCAACCGTTAAAGCCGCCGGACTAAACTTCATCTGCTATTGTGAGAGCGAGTATCCGCTAGACTCGGACCTCTACGCACCCACCCGCAAACTGCACGGGCTCGACGTCGTCAAGTGCGCATGCCAAGTGGTCTTGCCGCCATTCATCAAAGCTACGCTGGACCAGCTACCTGAGAAGTTAGTTGGAGAGAATTTTGATCTGCTCGTCATCGATGCTGTGCATTTCTTCATCGAGCTTGTTCCGATGAGTATGGGCATCCCTTACGTTCATATCTGGACTGGCTTGGATATTGATTCATCGGGCATGACGCCTCCAAGCTTCTTCGATTGGCCGTTAGATACTTCGGCAGCACGAGAGAGAAATGTCCACTCGCTCCAGGAAGTTGCCGGAACCATCTTTCCTCCACTGCTAGCGGTTGCCGTTCCGCAAGCTGAGAAGCTGGGGCTCAAAATCGACTGGCACGATCCTGCTGCGGCTTGCAGCTATGTGCGCCATGTTGGGAACGCGCTTTCGAGCGCCCAAAGCAACACCGCTTCAGTTGATCGCCGCTTGGTAGGCAGCCGCTGAGTCGTTGATCTGCAGCCCACGTTCGCTGTTGACGTCCGGAAAGCCCACGACCTGTCTCATACCACTGCGAGGCGTTGTAACTCGCTTAGGTTGCATGCGCTACGCATTGAGCATCGTCTTGGCTCCTCCGCCCAGCCGAAAGGTAGCGCGGGTACCTTCTAGCGATCGGGAAGCGCGGCCCAGATCTTTTTTGCAAAGCCGGGTTTGTCGAGAGTCTAATTCTTGCGGCTTACGATGGCTTTCCCGTTGCGACAACGATAGGAGCAGATCGTCTCGTGCCCTGTAGCCACAAGTGGCACAAAATCAGCGTTCGGCTCAGATCGACAGAACTCGTCCACGCAGGATTCTTACGGGCCGCGTTCATTTTGTCGCACACAAGGTTAGCGCCGCTTAACAGCGTCGGTTCCGAGGCTCACTCCGCGTCGTCAGCGGAATTGGACTGCGATCGCGGAGTGATTTGCGGAGAATGGTGCGGCCCTCGCAATCATAGATCAAAATGAGGAATCCCTCGATCGCCAGGTCGCACGATTGTCCTCGAAGTCTTACGCGGTGCACGGACTTCACGTGACGTCTCTCGCGAGGAGATCGATGGCGTTATTCGATCCGCAATTGAGACGTTGGCAGGACTCGATACCATCTTCGCCGGTGCCGGGATAAAGGATCGGCTACAGACCGCGCGCGGAGGTGAATGATGTCGGCCTCTTCGAGAAGATCGACCTCAAGGCCTGGATATCCCGGTAGTCGTTGATCTGACTTGGGAATCCTCATTGATTCAATCCGGACCCATCCCCCCCAGGCGTGGATTTCGCCACACCTGCACGCCGTCGAGGATCGCCATGTTTTCCACCGTCGGCGCGGAAGCCCGATAGACAAATCTGGTGGGCTTCTCATTCTCCAGCACCCAGCCAAGGGAATGGAACAGCGCCAGGATCTCCCCCTCCAATTTGCGTGAGTGAAGGCCCACCACCATCCGATGGACCCGTTGATCCATTGCCTCCGCGGCTGCGGCGCAGACCTCGCCTTCCCAGCCTTGAAGGTCAATGTGCACGAGATCCCACCGGGGCTCACGCTCGATGAGTTCGGTGATGGCGAAGACCGGTACCTCAACGGAGCGCTCAAGGCGGTCGCCATTATATCTCGTATCCAAGACACTCTGCTCGCGCGCGGGGCGCGCGGCCCACTCGAAGGGCGTGTTTTTCTTTCTGGGCCATCGCGCCGTACCTGACTCCGCTCCGACTGCGACATTGAGCAGCGTGTGTTCGTCCGGGTCGAGCCCATTATCGAGAAAGTGCTGACGCATGAAGGCAAAGTGATCGCAATCCGCCTCGACCGCGTAAAGCCTCACAGATTCAATGTCGAGATGGCGCGCCGCGGCGGCGCCGGCGACGAGCCACGGCGCGTAGCCTGCGCCCAGTTCCATCGCCACATATGTGCCGCGCGCCTCCGCAGCGGAGCGCAGCAGACCGAGCCACTCGATCGTCTCGGCGCGGAAATCGCCAGGGATCGGTGGGCCCAGACACTTGCCGTCAAGCCGTTCAAGTTCATCCCGGAAGACGGAAACGCGTGTGCGGACGTTGAGAAAGTCAGCGACGAAACCTTCCCCCGCCGCCGTCGGGTCCGGGCAAAACCGATCGAAAATCGCGAGTTCCTCGGGATCATAGCCATGATAGATTTGGCTTTCGTACACGGGAGCAGGCGGTATTTCAGACAGGCCCTGTTTGGCGGGAGTATCGGTTGTCGTCGTAATCTTGCCCCCATTGCGGGCGAACGCACTTCCGATGCAATACATTCTTTCTCCTGCTCCTTCGTGTGTTACGCAGCACTTATGCCTGACAATCGTCCGTCACTTCGGCCGGCCACATCCGTCAGTTTGAATGAAGATTGCGGTGTCGCTGCGGCGGCCACGGATTGAGGCTGCCACGGGATTCACGAGATTATTGCGGCGGCCATCTGGCCGAGGACGACGCCAAGGTCGAGAAACTGCGCTTCGTGAGGTTGCGTGACGTGAAGGCTGTGGCGTGCTCATACAGCTTGCGTTGGAGGTTGCAGCAACGACGATGATCTGGCCGGGTGCCGGCGGTGGGTGATGCGCCGGCGCAGCTTGATGCAAGTGGCGTGCGAACGCATTCCTGCTGCAAGCCAATTTCTCCTCCTTCAAGTCTTGGAGCCTGCTAGAAACGGCGGAGCCTACCACGGCCGATAACACGGTTATCACCGCTCCGTTCCGTTGTTCCGGCTGGCGCACGCAGGTGCGTCCGCTCGCCTCGACATTAACACAATTGGACACTGGAGCCTTTCGCGCACTTTGCTAGTACAGGGTCCGCAGACGAAGTCGCCTGGACAACAACGGAATAACAACGGAGAACTCCCCATGACCGCCGGCTTCCCGCTCCGGGAAGTACTCGCATCGGAATACGACAGCCGCGGGTACCTGATCATCCCCGACTACCTTGACCCGGCCGCACTCGAAATCGCGCGCGCCGAAGCGACGGCCCTGTGCCGGGGCCAGCGTGGTGCGATCGAAGGCGCCCGGCCGGCGGGCGAGCATGAGGACGACGCAGACGTCCTGCGGCACTACCTGTGCATCCACTTCCCGCACAAGATCTCGGCTCGCCTGCTCGAGGCCGCCCGGCGGCCGGCAGCCGTCGCCGCGCTCACCGCCGTCATCGGACCGAACATCAAAATGATGCAGTCCATGCTGTTCATCAAATCCGAAGGCAAACCGGGGCAGGCGTGGCACCAGGACGAAGCCCACATTCCGACCCGTGACCGGTCGCTGGCCGGGATCTGGATCGCGCTGGACAACGCCACGGTGGAGAACGGCTGCCTCTGGGTCATTCCCGGTTCGCATCGCCCGGGTGTACTCTACCCGGTGCGGGACCAACACGACGACCGGTTCGACTGCACCCAGGAGGCTTACTCGTTCCCATATCGGGACGAGGACGCCATCCCGGTCGAACTGCCCGCCGGAGCCGCCGTGCTGTTCCATGGCTACCTGCTGCACCGCTCCCTGCCCAATACCGGCCGTCACGGGATGCGCAGAGCGCTGGTCAACCACTACATGAGCGCGGAGTCCGTGCTGCCGTGGTTCCCACCCGGCGAAGGCCAGCCCATGGGCCTGCTTGACCACCGGGACATCGTCCTTATCGCCGGCGAGGATCCGTACGCCTACAAGGGAACCGCTGACCTCATGCGCCCTCACCTACGCGCCGACCGTGACGGCGGATGCGCACGGTGAGCTGCGCAGCGGAAGCGCGAGCACCCGCCGAGGAATAGCCGCCGCAAACTCCGTGCGGTGGGATTACGGCAGGCCTTACCCATTTCTGCAGCTCACAATTCCGACTCGATGCGCTCGCTCGGCGTGCGTCCGGGCTATCCCCGTAATTCCCCATTGCGGCGATCACCGCGACGACATCGCACAGCCAATCAGAACCGCGGGCCGCGGCAAAGCGATCACGCTGAGGACCGGGAAGAACGCTACCGGCACACCTGCTCGACTAAGGCGCGCCAGGGCAAGACGGGCTGCCTCGGCCGTACCGTCCCGATGGAGAAGCTCGATACCCTCGTCGCGGATCACATCGAGCGGCGCCTTCTACAGTCTGCTCGCCTCGAGCGAATCCTGTCAGCCGTACTCGATCGCCGAAAGGCGCGCGCCGACGCGGAGCGGGCCGAGGAAGCGATTGAATGGGTCGGGCCCACCACAGGCGCCAAAAATATTCGCCAGGCAGGCCCGCAGACAGATGCGAACCAAGCGGCGGCTATCGCTGCAACTATCTCCGGCACCCTTGCTCAACGCGTCGAAGTCGACGCGAAAGAGATTCGCATCATGGGCTCGAAAAGCGTACTTCTGCGCACGCTTGTCGCCGCGGATTTGGCCGTCGCTCTACGTCTTCGCCCCGCCTGAATGTCCAGCATCAGCATCAATGAGACAAACTGCAGGTCTCACGGAGGGAGAATGACTGGCTCATCTATCAAGGAATTGGGGTTAGGCGAGACCGCAAAGGTACTGTGGGGTTTGTATATCGGCCAACATCTGCGATAAGCCGAGCATAGGTCGAGGCAAGAGCCTTAGGCTTGCGTACAAATTGAAATGTGGAGACGTTAGGTTGCGAACAGATTTTTCGCGTATCAATCGAGCTAAAGCTGTCTTCGATGACATTTATGCTTTGGATGATCCAAGAGCGTATTTCTCTGTCTTAGGAGACTTGGACTATATGATCCCCGACGTGGCTGAGCCGGTCGTGCGTCAAATTCTGGCAGCGAAAGCTTCGGCAACCAGCGTTAAGCCGCTCGTGCTTGATGTCGGCTGTTCATACGGCATCAACGCGGCGGTGCATCGGTTTCCACTGACCTTCGGCGGCTTGCGTCACCGCTATGCCCGACGCGAGATGAGAGCGATCAGTTCCGAGACACTGGTGCGTCTCGATCGCTATTTCTATGCGGCTTGGCCTGATGTTGGCCTGGCGCGGTTTATCGGTCTCGATGTATCAGCACCGGCAATCAGCTATGCAACGGGCGTTAGTCTCCTTGAGCAGGGCATTGTCGCTGACCTTGAAAAGGAGCCGCTATCGACGGAAAGCGCGCGTATTATCCGCTCCACTGATGTCGTCATGTCGACGGGCTGCATCGGCTACGTCACCGAAAAGACGTTCAGTAAAATTCTCGATGCGACAGAGAAGTCTCCATGGATCATCTCTTTCGTACTGCGGATGTTCCCATTTGACTCCTTGGCTGCGACGTTCGCGAAGCGTGGCCTTGTGACGGAACGTCTTACCGGCGCGACATTTATTCAGCGTCGCTTTCGCGATGCTGAAGAATTTGAAAGTACTTTGGCTGCGTTGGCAGCGCTTGGCGTCGATGCGACCGGACTTGAATCGGAAGGTCTGTTCCACGCCGATCTGATTTTGTCCCGCCCTGAATCGGATGCGCGCGCCGCTCCCTTGGAAGACATTGTCACTGTCGCCAGCGGTCGAGGTCGGCCGATCGGGCCGCGTTACGTTCACGTTGGAGGCAACGGGGGCTTGCAGATCGCATTGGAGCCGTGAGACGTTCGTGTTTTAAGATAGCCGCGCGTGCGCCCCCAGAACTACGCACCTAAGTAGATCACACCTACATTCCCTGCATGGTTACGTTCCGTCGCGTCGGTGGTCTACGGAGAAGCCATACCCATGACAGCTCTACCGATTTCGAACTCATCTGTTTCCGTGCCGTGTATCGAGATCGATGCTGTGTCAAAATCCTTCGATGGAGGACGGAGTTTCGCCGTCTCCAACGTGTCGCTTGACGTGAAGCAAGGCTCGCTGGTCGCGGTCGTAGGGGGCTCCGGGTCGGGCAAGACGACGCTGTTGAAGACCATCAATCGTCTCGTCGATCCTGACGCTGGCGAAGTCCGGATCGATGGGGTGCCTGTGAGCGAGGCTGAACCGCCGACGCTACGGCGTGGCATCGGCTATGTCTTTCAGGGGATCGGTCTGTTTCCGCACATGCGGGTTGCAGAGAACATTGCCGTGACGCTTGGGTTGCTTGGTTGGCCGGTGCACGAGATCGAAACGCGTGTGACCGAGATGCTCGATATGGTCGATCTGCCACAAGATTACGCCAGGCGTTTCCCACACACGCTCTCCGGAGGTCAACGCCAGCGGGTCGGTGTGGCGCGTGCAATTGCCGCGCGACCGCGCATCGTTCTGATGGACGAGCCATTCGGCGCGCTCGATCCGGTTACTCGCGACGGCCTGGGTTCCTCCTACCGCGCGCTGCACGACAGGTTCGGTATGACGACCCTGATGGTGACCCATGACATCCAGGAAGCCGCACTGATGGCTGATCGGATCGTTGTCATGAAGGACGGCCACGTACTCGCGGACGAAACGCCGCACACTCTGATGACGGGCTCTGACGATCCAGATGTCGCCGCCTTAATGGAGGTGCCGCGGCGTCAGGCGGAGCGTATTGCCGCGCTCATGACCGAGAATAGGCCCGTTCATGCCTGATGCTATGGCAGAACTGCTTTCCGGTGCCCGGTCAGATGCACTGTCCGACGCCTGGAGCTTGCTCCCTACCTATCTCACTCCCCACATCGTACTTTGCGCCGCGGCGCTGGCGCTCGGACTTCTCATCAGCCTACCCCTGGCCGTCCTTGCTGCGGACCGACCCCGGCTGCGCTGGCCAGTGCTTGCCATTGCGAGCCTGATCCAGACGATACCGGGCCTCGCGTTGCTCGCACTGTTCTATCCGTTGCTCCTTGCGCTTTCGGCGCTGACCATGCGGCTCTTCGGGTTCGGCATCCCCGCGCTCGGATTCCTGCCGACGCTGATTGCATTGACGCTCTATGCCATGCTTCCGATTCTGCGCAATGGCGTGGTTGGTCTGAACAGCATCAATCCTGCCGTCGTCGAGGCGGCGGAGGGCGTTGGCATGACGCCGCGCCAGATTCTAATGCGCATCAAGGCGCCGCTTGCCACGCCTGTCATCATGGCCGGGGTGCGGACCGCAACTGTATGGACGATTGGAGCTGCGACCCTCTCCACGCCTGTCGGTCAGACCAGCCTCGGCAACTACATTTTTACAGGATTGCAGACAGAGAACTGGATTTCGGTGTTGTTCGGTTGCATTGCCGCCGCCGCGCTTGCTCTGGTCGCCGACTTTTTCCTCAACCTTATAGAGACAGGGGCGTCTGAGCGTAACAGCAAGCGCATGATGCTCGGCATCGCCGGGCTTGCTCTCGGCACGTTTGCTGGCCTCGCGCCGCTCCTCTCAAACGAGGCGGCAACCTATACCATCGGCGCGAAGAGCTTCTCGGAGCAGTTCATCCTGGCGGATCTGATGGGTGATCAACTGAAGGCCGAGGGATTCGGCGTGACGCGGAAGGACGGGCTCGGTTCGGCCATCGCCTTCCGTGCGCTGGCTCACAATGATATTGATGTTTACGTCGATTATTCCGGCACGCTTTGGCGCAATGTCATGGGCCGTACCAATACGCCATCGCGCGAAGCCATGCAGGCGGAGATCGTCCGCTGGATGAAAGCAGAGCATGGTGTCACGGTACTTGGCGCGCTTGGCTTTGAAAATGCTTACGTGCTCGCAATGAAACGAGAACGAGCGCAGGCGCTAAGCATCACCTCGATCGCCGATCTCGCCCGGGTTGCACCTCAACTCACCATCGGCGATGATCTTGAATTCTTGGGGCGGCCAGACTGGGCCTCACTTAAGAGCGTCTATGGTCTGTCCTTCAAAACGCGACGCTCGTTCAACCCAACGATGATGTATCACGCCGTCGACGCTGGTGAGGTCGACGTTGTCTCCGCTTTCTCCAGCGACGGGCGGATCGCGGCGCTCGACCTTCTTGTACTCGCTGACTCGAAGCATGCGATACCATCCTACGACGCGTTGATTCTTATCGCGCCAAATCGTGCCGCCGATGCACGGTTGAAGCGGGCGCTTGTTCCGCTCATCGGTGCAATTCCGGTTGAGGCTATGCGTGCCGCTAACCTCACGGTGGATCGCGATACGGACAAGGCTTCTCCGAAAGAGGCAGCGCGTGTTTTGGCAAAGGCCGTGCATTTGCGATCACGTTAGGTACCAAGCGGTCACACAACCCGGATTTTCCCCCGTTGGCGCAACTCATCAATGGTTATGATGGCAGATGGTGGTGACAGAATAGGAAAATGACGATCCTTGTCATTTCCCAATTTCGAGTCCGCCGTCCGGTTCGGGATAGAGCTTTGTTGTCATGGTGAACTAAGTATAAACCTTGGTTGGCGAAGCGAGGCCAACTAGACCTTCTTGGGCCAAGCGCTCGGTGTGATAACCGAGCACACCGCAGTCAAGAGCCTGCCGAAATTCTGAGCCTTCCATTCAGCCTTGCAGGTTCCCCGGCTCCCAGATAATCCGTGAGGGTTTTGGTGATACCTACGGTCTTCTAGCCGCCAAGCATTTTTGACGGGCAGCATTCGCGTATCGAGTTGTTATAGAAGAAGTGGGCCTATGGCGTAGCGGCTGCTCGTCCTACCGTCGGCACTCCGCAGGCATACGGAGTAATCCCATCGTGCTATCATTAGGTTTCGAACCCTAGGTTCGCTCGAGGAGCCCGCTCGGGAGGGCGCAGGCGAGATCTGTGCTCTTCAGCCGAATGGACTAATTGCGGAACGACGCCTGCAGAAGGCTGTAAACTTGGTCATCCTCTAGAGGAAGAGGCCGTGGCCGAGTCGGCAATCAGTAACGACCACCATCGCGCTTCTGTTGCGTGAGCCATTCCGATAAGGTCTTTGGTGTTGATGCTGAAGTCCTGCGATTTGATTGGCTCGGCACTGCTTTGACATTGTTCCGGTTACCTTTCTCTGGGCTTTTTCGCAGGAGTTCCGCGGAGCCCGTCTCCACGACTGCCTTTGAAGCAAGGGCTAGTTTCTCGGCAGCCTCCTTTTCGAGACGCAGTTTTTTCAAGCGCGCCATCTTATCGCGCTCTGCTTCTGCTCCAGCGCTGTGGGGTAAAAGCGTCTTTTGGTGAGCAACCTCGGCCGAGACCAACCCGATGATTGTTTTTTCGCCAAGAGCCTTGCAGGCTTCCAACCGGTGCAGTCCCTCGACGAGAACGAAGCGGTGTTCGTCCGGTCGAACGACAATGGGAGCTTGTTGCCCGATTTCCAGAATACTCTCCGCGATTTCTTGAACGAGCTCAGGCTTGAGAGCTTTTTTTCTCTTCACGGGAACGTAAATCTTCTCGATTGGGAAGCTTTCCGGTTTGGGCATAGCTTGTACTCCGTAGTGACTGAGCCCCATCCAAACCGCTCCGCGCCGGTCACAGGATTCTAGGGATGAAGCGCTCTAGCGCCAAGGCAATCTCTTCGAGCCGACCAGGACGGTCATTATATACTCCCTCCGCTAATCGATCGTGCCATCAACTCGGTGGGACTAACGCAAAAAGCCCTGTTATCGGCGCGATCTCCATTCACGCACATCGTTCGAGGCGAAGCACTTAAAGGGCGAATGGCCCGTGTGCGTTGCCGTTTCCTTGTCACGGACTGGCAGACTGCGTCGCAGAGCGGCCAGAGGCGCGGCTTTGGGATCGATCGACATGAAGAAGGGATTATCGACAAGACGCTTATAGAGATCTATACGCGCCTTCAGAACTTTGGCGTGAGAACCGGGAGATATTTCTCGGGCTCAGCAATCGTTCCAGTTCTTCGCTAGAGGCGCCAAATGCCACCTCAAGAACCGCGGACTTCCTCGTTGCTGGTTTTCGCAGTTTGATACTTCCACCTGTTGGATATCGGGATGGAACCACAGGAGCTTTTCTGGGCCGGCAAGCCGTGCCCGCACACACTTTGCGACCAAGATGGACACGTTGCTCGATAAGCGTCCCGTTGCGTGCGAACTGGCCGCAGGATATTGCGGAGAGAGGACCGTAGACGACTTCCTTAAGCGGGTCGGGAAGGATTATCCTCATCCACGTGTGTCAGACGGACACAGACGGCTATGGTTGAGGGACGATTTGGACGCGGCGATAGCGCCGATCATGGTGCCAGGCGACATCGCAGAGGATTTGTGACGTTGCAGCTTCCCCGCCACGTCCGGATTAGGAGACTGAAATCGGGCGTGACGTCGTTTTACTACGAGATTTCGACCAAGTACCGGAACATGAAGTGCCCCGTTCCGAGCGAACCTCTAGAGTCTGATTTCGCGCTTGCCTGCGAGAAGGCAAAGACTCTCAACGGGCAGTTCGACGAATGAGACTACGAATGGGTAATGGGTCTGCTTTGCGACACGCTCACGAAGAGCGGCGACAGAGTTGGATCGAGGTCGATCACGCCGCGCGGTGCGGATAAGCGCACGAACCGCACAAGACGACCGCGCATTCAATCTTGTCGCGGCGAGGATTGGGGTTGCCTTAATGCCGGCTCTGTTTTCCGGGGTCGGTGTTGCGCGCGTACCGATCTCGGATTTCTCGGTATCTCGTACCTTGGTGGTAAGGATGCAACGAAAGCCGAGGAAGCCCACGGAGGCAATCTTCAACTTCCTAAGGGAAAAGGATGTTCGCTACCTCTGATCGATGCAACAATATTGCCCGACCGGCGCATCCGCGAAGCCCCTCTAACGGCCGAACGAAACGGCGAAGACATGCGGGCAAATTTCCGAAATGGAAGTAACCTCAGATAGAGCCATCGTTACATCGAGCTCATTGCGAATAGTCTCAAGGCTTTCGAAACACCGCGCTCCCACCTGTCCGCGACAGCCTGGAAATAGGAGATTTGCTCGATATCCATAGGAAACATCAAGCAAAATTACATGCCGCCGCATGACGGCATCTCGCATTTGAAGTCATCGAGAAAACGAGCCGGAGGGGCGGTGTTCCAGGATCTAGGCCTTCGCTCGCCAGACCGGCGCGTTGGATCAATCGCCTGGCCCGTTAAGTTTTAATACTGCGGCATAGGCGATTAGTCGCGGTGAACCGCATCAGGCAATTTTGACGGGTCATTGTCGGGCTCATCATCCTCGATGACCCGTATTTTCAATTTGCTCATGCGGATTACCCTCGATCCACATTCCGCCGACCGTGCGGGTGTGGATTGCGACCGGCCTCACGGATATGCGCCGCGGCATGAACTCGCTGGCGTTGCAGAAAGCCGGAAAAAGGAGCACACGGCCCGCGCTAACCGAATGCTTTTGGTGCAGAATGACAACTGCTTACATTGTCGAGACGCTGAATTTCATTAGGCGACTTGTTTCGACGACTGACATCAGAGGATTCTCGGGGCAGCACAGAATGTGGTTCAGCCGCTGCATACTAGCGTCCGCCGGATCGACGGCTCGTATCGCAATGCTTCTCCATGTGTGAGCGAACCAGTGTAGCCGCAGCACTTGACGCCGCGGCCGAATAACGTTGGTCGCCGTGAACCAGCATCAACGAAATTGCCCCCTCCGAGAGTAACCAAATGGCACGTGCGAGTTCGTCGGCACGGCGGACACCTGATCGTTCTAGAAGATCCCCGAAGCATCGCTCCAGACGGGCCTTGTGTCGTCGCGCGATAAGGCGGGCCGGGTGACCTGGAAGGTCGGCGAGCTCGATGACCAGACGTGTAAATCCCGACCCCGCCCAGCGGGGTCGATCGGCCCAGACTGCAAGATCGCGAAACAACCCCTCCACGATCGCTTCCGGCGAGCCCGAAAGTTTGTCACCAAACGTTTTGAATGCCTGCAGCGCCAGCTCATGCTGAGCGGTAAGGACATTGGCAAGCAGCTCGTCCTTACTCCTAAAGTGCAGGTACAGGGTACGCTTGGTGAATTTGGCCTCGGTTGCAATATCGTCCATGGTGATCCGACTATAGCCACGCCGACGAAATAGCCGGTAAGCGCTATCGAGGATGCGTTTCCTTGTCTGCTCGTTCGAGCGTGGCATCGTCCGCTCCAAAAAGTATACTCATTAGTGCATTTACCATCGATACGGGCCGGCGTGAAATGATGTCTCGGAAATCTCATTAAGGTTAGGAAAAATGCCGTACGCTTCTTTGACCGTCAGAGGGATCTCGGCACGTCCGGTGGTGCTCAGGCTCAAACGGCCGGTCGTTGCAAGGATCGCGACGATTGCCGACTGGCCAATCGTTCTCATCGATTTGTTGACAGAGGAAGGCATTGTCGGCCGCAGCTATCTGGAGCCCTACGTTGCCAAATCGATGCACTATCTCGTTCCCGCCCTCAATGACCTCGGCTCTTTGCTGAAGGGGCGCCCTGTTTCGCCGGTCGAGCTCTTCGATGCAGCCAGAAAATCTCTCCACTTCGTCGGCTATGAAGGTCAGTCAATGATCGCTGCATCGGGTCTCGATATGGCAGCTTGGGACGCCTTGGCAAAGGCAACCAACTTGCCGCTTTGCGTGCTTCTTGGCGGGTCGCTCGGTCCCGTGAAATCGTACAATAGCAACGGCCTTTGGTTGAGCGAGCCAGCGACGCTCGCCGATCAAGCGCTCGAATTGAGGGACGAGGGCGGCTTCACTGGCCTGAAACTACGATTGGGTCGCGACGACCCGTCCGATGATCTTTCGGCGCTCGAGACCATTCGCAAAGCAGTCGGAGATACGATGCATCTAATGGCAGATTTCAATCAGGGTCTGGATCTCGCAGAGGCCCTGAAACGCTGTCATATGATCGATGATCACGGCCTCGCCTGGATCGAAGAGCCGATCGTCTACGACAACCTTGATGGTTACGCGAAGCTCGCAACCGAACTCCGTACGCCTCTCCAGATCGGCGAGAACTTCTACGGTCCACGTGAGATGCACAAGGCTGTGCAGAAGAACGCGTCCGACCTCGTAATGCCAGATTTCATGCGAATTGGCGGCGTGACCGGTTGGATGCGAGCAGCGGCCATCGCCGGCGCAGCTGGGATACCGGTGTCAACTCACCTTTATCCAGAGATCGCGGCTCAGGTAATGCGCGTCACGGAGACGGCCCATTGGCTTGAGTGGCAGGATTGGGCAGACCCAATTCTGAAGCAGCCCTACAAAATCCAGGATGGACAATTGCATATTCCCGATGTCCCAGGCGTTGGACTCGAATGGGATGAGGACGCCGTCAAACGCTATCTTGTCTAGCTAACGTTCGCGAGCTTGGAGATAGGACACTCATTTAAAAAAGACCGGAATGCCAGTTATGGGATTCCGGTTAGTCCGGGAGGAAACGCCCAACAGGGCATTGCCGCCATTGCTGAATTGTCTCCAATTCAACCCGCGGGCGGCGCGCGGAGTCCTATCGAACGTCTGAGGAGGTCAGTAAGCCGAAGAGGTACCTAGATCAAGCCGGCTCCGCCGCTGTGGACGGAGCGGCAGACTTGCCCGCGATTTTGCAGAGGATCTCCGACAATTCAGCCGGCTTGGCGAAGAACGGAGAATGGCTTCCGGAGATGTGATGTACCGAAGTAGCCTGACCGAGCTTCGTTTCGTCGAGCGCTTGTACCATCATTGCTTGGGCCGCTGGTGGTATCGCGCGATCGCATCCGTGCTGATGTAATGACGATCAACCGTTCCGTATTCTTTACTTCGCAAAGTCGGTCGTCCCGATGCGGGCGGATCCAATCGAGAGCCGTCCTGCAGGACTTGTCCTGCGCTCCGGAGCCGGGGGCCAAAAGGCGGCGAGCGACGTTCGCGATGGAGGTCACCACCGCCTTGGCAAACTCCTGCATCGGATCAAGCGGCGGAGAACGCCGAGCGTCGGATCCGGGGGCTTGCACGTTGGCCGTTTGCGCCATCGGCTCGCGAAGTTCTTCCATCACCAGGCACGCATAGATGTATTCAGCATGGCACATAACGCTGCTCCTTCAGGGCTATGCAAACCTTCGTGCGCGATGTCGGAGCCACTAATTCTGCGTAGTGGGCGTGTATCCTTCTCGGCACTCGTCTCCATGCTCAATCACGTACGATCATTCCTGGTCAGTGATTCAACACTATTTCCATCGTCGCAGCCCGGTCAGGGACTCGCCCCTTCCTCCTGCGAGACCTATGCACCAATAGCGCGCGAATTGCTGCGGTGCCCCGAAATGACACGATGGGCACCACTACCGAACCTTCGGCGCGATCGGCGGCCAGCTGACCCGCGTCTTCGTCGATCGCCGTCTGGCGCGCAGGGGCGAGGCCTCGCGCTGTCCATTCTCGTTGGTACGTCGATCCAGAAACGCCGGCTCGCACCGGTTTTTCTGGATCGATCAGACGCTACAAATATCGCTCAGTTCTTTTGCTCGTCGAGTTTTGCGACGGCCGCTCTGACGAACTCGAAGACATCAGGGGTGACAGGGAATGTTTGCGCCGTTTTCGGATCTGCCCAGGCATCCTGCTGTATATTCCCGAGTTTCTCCTTCACGTCCTGATTGCCGCCAGTGAGGGCTGCGGTCAGCTTTTTCCATCTGCCGGCAAGCGCAAGTGCGGCGGGTGCCGCTGGGTCGGTTCCCAATAGAGACTTTGTCTCTGCAATGAGGCGTCGCCAAGCGGCGCCATCGAAACGCGTCTTAAGCTCTTCCTTGTCGGCTTCGGACAAATGGCTGTCGACAGATGGCGAAATCTTTTTGACCCAGTCCGGGACTTCTCTTGTCATGGCAGTCTCCTTTGTGAGAGCGATCAACTCGTCCGCGGACAGGGATTCGCCAAGCGTCAGCTTGGCCCGAGCTTTTCTAACCAGGCGTAGCGCTTGATCGATGGAGTGCTTACGGTCGAGTAGGACTTCTTCCTGCAAAGCCAAAAGCCTATCGAGATCGACGGTTTGATCATGCAAGATGGCGCCGATTTGAGTGAGCTTAAGGCCAAGACGTTTCAGCAAAATAATTTGATGCAGACGAAGCAACTCATTTGGGCCGTAAACCCGCCAGCCTACAGCCGTTCTCTGTGCCTGCACCAATCCATGATGCTCAAAGACCCGGAGCGCCTTAACGGTGAGACCGAGGAGGCGGGCTGTCTCGCCAGCAGTTCGAAAAAGCGGCGGCACGGTCATGGGCTTCTTTCCGCGGACACCCGCTCTATGGGGGCGGCCCTAAGGTCCGGGTCAAGCGTTGAATGGGCTAATATGGCCGGCGAAGTAGATTCAGAATCTGCCCGGTTTCAGCGACTATCGACAATGATCGGTCGATTTTTTGTTTCATCCGACCACACAGCGCGCTTCGCGCGTCAGCGTCAAAAATACCGTCAACGCCTACCAACCGTCACCAGATGCCCGGCACGAGTCTGTGGCGCGTGCGGCGCGTGTAGTCGGAATAGCCGGATAGCTCCGCCTGGAGCAGGCGATCCTCCAAGCCCGTCCGAACCACCAGCAGCGCGATCGCCAGTGCAGCCGGCAGCAAGCCCCACCAGGAGGCGAGAGCGAGCGGAATTCCGACGAACATTCCTATCGCCGCAGCATAGCCGGGATGGCGAACGAACCTGTATGGCCCGGACGTGATCACCTGCTGGGCGCGCTCCTTCTGGATGCGCACGCCCGGCTCGAAGAATGGATTGACCGCCTGAGCCTAGGTCGTGACCGCGATGCCGCCGATGAGGAGAACATAGCCAATCAGGACGGCCCATAGCGGCACATCCGACCATCCCATCCGGCCGGCGTCGAGCGTAGCGAGAGGGATTTCAGCGATCATGGCCGGGAACAGCACCGCAAGCAGGATCAGGTCCCATTTCTTGGTGCCCGGTTGGAAGCGGCTGCGGACGCGGTAGATCATTGGATTCAGGCGCGCCAGCAGCAGCGCAGATAGGCCGAAGATCGCGACAAGTACCGCGACGAAGATCCAGCCAGGAGCCCCGTCGATTCTGCCTACCGGCAGGAAGACCAACGCCACAAGCGCCAGTGGCGAGCCTATCGCGTAGAGGATCGCCTTGGTGCCCGACATTGGTTTTGGTTCGACAGCGGAAGTCATCGACTGCGGCCTTCTAAATTCTCGCTCGCTACGCAGAACATGGAACCGTTGGCAGCTTCGCAGATGCCGGCAACCGTTTAAGGCGCCGGTCGCTTGCGGAAGAACCACCCGAAATACAGACAGACAAGGAAGAGCACGAAGTGGATCGTGCCGCGCACGGCGCTGAGCTCTGGCGGCTGGACGACACTGGTCCACATCAGCGGGATCGGAATCTTCGCCAAGTAAAAATAGAATTGCATCCCGCTGCTGACGAAGAACGCACCGGCGAGGAATTTGCGGTACTCGCGATATCGCACCGCAACGTAGAGCGTCGGCAACCCTATGACGATGATGGCGGCCACGAGATAGGGAAGCATGGGTCTCCTACGGGCTTGGTGCCGGCGCCGCCCCTTTGCATTTCTGCCGGGGCAGATCTGCCCGCATCAACAAATCTACGGCACGAGGCGCCAGGTGCGCACGAAGTAGTCGTCATATTCCTTCCCGAAATGCTCGTGCAGCAATCGTTCCTCCGAGTGGATCCGCGGGACGAGAGGAATCAAGAGGAGCAGAGAAAGCAGCACACCCACGGCCGAGCGAAAGGCGAGCGCCCAGCCAACAGCTGAGATGAGCATGCCCAAATAGCTTGGATTGCGAACGAGCCCGTAGATGCCCCGCGTTTCAAGCTTGTGTTCGGCCTGGATAGCCACCAACCCGCTGAAACGGTTCTTCAGCACGAAGACCGGAATGAGCCTGAGCGCGCTGCCGGCGACGCAGACAGCGACGCCGAACCAACGTACGGCGTCTCCGTCGATGGTCCAGAAACCAATGCGGTCGGTGCACGCCGAGAGGTAGGCCATCGAGAGCGCGATGACCAGGAACGCGAAGAGGACCCAGCGGTCGCCCGCGCGACCTTGAGATGCCGCCGCTCAAGCCTATCCCCGGGCGCATCAACCGCAATTTCCGCAATTACATGGAGACGTTTCCGTTCTTTGCCGCCGCGATCCTCACTGCTCAGGTCGCAGGCGTTCACAATGAGCTGACACATTGGGGATCGATCGCCTATGTCGGAGGGCGCATCGCTTACACCGCGCTTTATATATCCGCAATACCGCTCATCCGCTCGCTGTTCTGGAATGTCGCCGCCTTTGGCATGCTCGCCGTTCTGGCGGCGCCTTTCGTGCCTCACTGAAGCGAGTTGACGCGTACCACAATGGACTGCGACTTCAACTCCGCACATGAGAGCGTGAACCCGCCGACTTCTACGCCAGCTACGCCCACCGCCCTCTCCCGAGCGGAACAATCGGCTTCGGTTTATCAACCCGCGGCGTCGAGCGCGCCGCGCAAAATCGTCACCGATCGAAACCGCCAAGGCGGACGGCCTCGATCCCGAGGCCTATCTGCAGCACGTCATCCACCGCATCGCCGATCATCCCGGACAACCGCATCGCAGAGCTTCTGCCTTGGAACCTCGAGGGGAGTATCTGCCTCAGGCTTGACCAGAGGGGGCTCGCCGCATAGCCCCATCGCAACGCGTTGAGCGGACGCTTACGATCAGGCGTCTTGAAGATAAATATCCCGACGGAACGCGGCTGGCTCCTGACCAGGCGAGCCGTATCATCTTTAAGTCGCCTCTACTGCTCAGCTTAAGGGGACCGAGCACTCATGACAATCTTTGATCTCGCCGCACTGCTACTCACAATCAGTGCTGCGTTTGCGTTTCTGAATGCAAAGCTGCTGCGCCTGCCAACGGAGATCGGCGTCCTCGTTATGGGACTTGCCGCGTCCTTGTTCCTAATCGGCTTGGAACTCGTGACAGCGCAGACGCAGATAACCCGAGAACTTACTGAGGTGGTGCGACAGATCGATTTTCAGGCGTCGCTGATGAACGGAATGCTCGCCTTCATGCTATTTGCCGGAGCGCTTCATGTCGACTGGAATAAGCTTAAACGCAGAGCTGCTAGCGTTGCGCTCCTGGCTACTGTGGGCGTGCTGATTTCGACGGCGATCGTGGGCGTCGCATTCTGGCTGGCAGCCGGATGGCTGGGCACGCCGATTCCATTGATCTGGGCGTTGGTCTTTGGCGCACTCATCAGTCCAACCGACCCCGTCGCAGTTCTCAGCACCTTGAAGTCAGTTCATGTACCGGAGGACCTGGAAGTCGAGATGAGCGGCGAGGCGCTTCTGAACGATGGCGTCGGTGTCGTTGTCTTTACGATCCTGCTGGCGACGGCGGTCGGACAGCAGGCAGGTGCGTTCGATCCTCTCGACGTCGGTCGACTCTTTTTCGTCGAGGCGCTGGGCGGGGCGATTTTCGGGCTAGTCACCGGCTACATCGCCTATAGGTTGATGCGCCTAATTGACGATTATCGGATCGAGGTTCTGATCTCGTTAGCTGCAGTGATGGGCACGTATTCACTCGCTGGCAAATTCCATCTCAGCGGTCCCATTGCGGTCGTGTGCGCCGGTCTCCTAGTTGGAGAGCGTGGCCCCACTGACGCGATGAGCGAAACCACACAACGTTACCTTTTCGGCTTTTGGTCACTCATTGATGCCATTCTGAATATTGTTTTATTCCTCCTGATTGGTCTCGAGGTACTGGTTCTTCGACCGGATCGTGGATTGACATCTGTAGCATTGTTGGCCGTTCTGATCGTGCTCACCGCACGATGGATATCGGTCGCAGTGCCAATCACGGCGCTACAGCTCAAGATGCCATTTATGAAGGGAACTATCCCGGTGCTCACCTGGGGCGGCGTGCGGGGCGGAATTTCCATCGCGCTCGTCTTGTCGATGCCAGACTTTGAGCAGCGATCAATCATCTTGGCTGCCACTTACGCCGTCGTCGTCTTTTCGGTCGTGATCCAAGGACTCACTTTGGCTTGGCTGGTTCGCGCCGTTGTACCGTCACAACACCAGGGCTAGCCCTAAGCAGGACTGAAACAGACCCTCCTTTATCAACGAAGGAAAGTTGGGAAGCAGGTCACGCGGCGAGCAACTCAACAGTGATAGATTTCCTTTCATCTCGTCGTCACGGCCCGCCACTGAATTGCAGAGCCACTACGCCAAAGCGTCCCTCTACCCAGCAGTTCGACGCCTTCCTTTGGTTCGACGAGACGGCTGCCGTCACGCCGATTGCGCCAGCACACGTAAAGCCCGGCCTGCCTGACACGTATCCATTTGGGCTTTAGGCGTCGGGCATCGCCCGGAAATCGCTGCTTCGAATAGATCCTTTTTGCTACCATCGGTGTCCAACGGTAGTTCACAGCGAGTCGAGTCGGTTGAATGCTTGAGCAAGTGCATGACGCGCTGTGGATCGCCGATGGCGAGAACGTCAGCTTCTATGGCGCTCCCTATCCGACGCGCTCGGTCATCGCCCGACTGGAAAATGGTGATCTGTGGATATGGTCGCCAATCAAGCTGACTCCCGACCTGCGCGCGGGAGTGGACCATCTGGGCGCGGTCCGCCATCTCGTAAGCCCCAACAAGCTCCACCACCTCTACCTGCAGGAGTGGAAGGTAGCCTATCCCGAGGCGGCATTGTGGGGGCCACAATCAACTATCAAGAAGCGCCGCGACCTCGTCTTCCGCGAAGCGCTGAAAGACAGCCCACCGCCCGAATGGCTTCCCGATATCGACCAGGCGTGGTTCCACGGCTCGTTCGCGATGGACGAGATCGTATTCCTTCACCGGCCATCCGGAACGGCCATCGTGGCCGATCTGATCCAGATCTTCAGCGATCGTTTTCTGCGGGAGCATTGGGGTTGGTGGCGCTTCCTGGCGCGCCTCGACGGTCTCACCCAGGACCAGGCCTGCGCGCCACTCGAATGGCGACTATCTTTCATCAACCGCGCGCCGGCGCGGCGGGCGCGAGCGAAGGTGCTCAACTGGGATTGTCAGCGCGTCATCGTGGCTCACGGTGAGTGGGTGCGCGCCGGCGGGCACAAACTTCTTGAGAAGTCATTTCGCTGGCTCGGCGCTTGATCGGATGGCCGTTACGTCCGCACTTCGATGATAGATTGGTTTTGAGCAGACGCCAGCCTGTTGCCAGCACGGTAGCGTCGGAGTCCGCGAGCGTAGCCGCTCGCGGGCAGCGACATGATTGTCCAGCGTTTGAGATCAATCGGAATCAATCGAAGGAGTGAACTACGCCGCAGTACTCTATGGTACGCTGCGCAACTGGCGATCCAAGAGGATCGGCCCCCCATTCATCAAAATCGGCAAAGCCGTCTTATATCCGATTGAGGAGTTAGACCGATGGGATCGTTCAAATCTGATTTCTTGTCGGCGCATATCAATTGCACCCTTCTGCGCAGATGGCATCGAGGGTCAAGCGGATTGAATCGACAAGGCTGGCCTCGATTGCATGACAGATGCGGTTTGCACATCATCGGTCAAAGTCAGCGCTTGTTCCGATCTATGCTCACTGCGATGAGGCTTGACCGGAGCGGAATTCGTGCATGACCATGTGATTGTGAGCGCTCGCGGGAGCGTGCAGGTTACGTCGGGATTGGCATGGAACGTCGTAAGTTACAGATACCAGTTACCGGCACCACCTCGCTCGGCGAGAAATATAAGTTGCTGAAATATAATACACTTTTTCCATCTCGCCGCTTGATCCACAAAGATCCCACTCGATACCCCACGTGCACGTTTGGTCACTGCTGATCCCGCGACCGCGATGACCTGCACCTGAACCCGCGACATCGCGAAATACAATGGCGGCGCTGTGCAACGGCTGATCGCGGCCGCGCAAGAATACCTTATCTTTTCGTGATCCGAATGCCCGCAGTATGGAGCTAGGTCGGTTCGGTTCTGTCGCTGCTATCGAACGAGGAGCGCGCGCGGGCGGTTTCGTGCCAGGCTTGGGCGACGCGGATCAACCGCTGCGGCTCCAGGCCTTCGGCTACGACGGCCTGTCTCATGGCCGCTTTCCTCGCTCTGGGATCGTAGTCATGCTGCATCGGACGAAATGTAGACGCGGAGCGTAAACATTCATCGGACCGACCGCTCCGTAGAATTCCTTCCCTCGCAATCATCTGTCAGGTTTTAGGCTTCCGTCCCGCTTCGTGATCCAACTTTGCCTCGCGAGCCAATCGCTCTGCCTTCAGTCGCTCGCGGTTCGCATGGAACGCCTGTTGGGCGCGCTCATATTCGGACATCGCGACTTTGGCGACCGCTTCCTTAAAGGCCTTTCGTGCTTCACGTTCGGCCGCGCTGGGCATCCTCCGCTCGGATATGTGATTGCTCATTTTACTCTCCTGGGCTCAATGGTCCCATCGCTCAGCAGAGAGCGCACAAGGACCGCCAACCAGGTTTTTCCTCCGGCTTGCGCTCTGGGTGTGTGTGCCAGAGGGACGGATTCGACGCCTGACGAACCCGTCGGTTCCAATCTGTCTTGGCGCCCCTGATCGATCCAATGGCCCCATTTGTTAATGCAGGATGGCGCGCCCATCGCAAACGCCGAAGGGTCCGGCTGTCGCTGCCGACGTAGCCAAACGCCTTGCCGACGATGAAGCACGACGCGGAGAAGCAGCTTGATCGTTTCGTTGATGCCGAGCCAGGTCTCCGCCTGTCAGTCATCAGCCGTCGATCAGGGTACCGACAAGGTTCAGGAGCGCTTGGTGTTCTGGACCATTGGCTCCATCCCGGAGGAATTTACCTACGGCCGTGTAGGATATCTGTCCACCAGAGCCAAGGTTCGGCTGATGCTTCACGACAGGCATATTGGAAGCCGGGTCGCGGACCAGAGACCAGGAATCGCCGTTGCTGCTTTCGTATAGAACTCGCTCCGTCATGTAGAGCTAATCTGGCTGGCGGTGTTAGGTTCCTGTGCAAGGCCAGCCGCAGAGTGCGACAAGGCGGAGGCGTCCAAGCTCATTGACGAGATGCGCAAGAAGGCGGGCGCCTCGGTGGCGATTACGAGCCTGACGCCCAGGCGGGGTACTGGAAAAGGTCGGTGCTGAGCGCATATTCGCGGCATGGAGACAAATGTCCGTTGCAGTTGCGGCGCGGAATATAAACGCACTGAAGAAAAGTTCTTGGTACCGCACACCGGTGAGGCGACCTGTGCGGTCTGCGGTGCCGTGCTGGAGTCGTGGTCGGAAAATACCCATGTTCCCTCATTTGAACTTATGAAGCGCCCAAATGGGAAGCCCGTATGACCCATCCCAAACGCTCCAGAGGCGACAACAGCGGCCGTGACTAGTCGCCTTGTCACGGTGTTCGGTGGAACCGGGTTTCTTGGCCGCCGCGTTGTTCGACACCTTCTCCGGGCGCGCGAGTTTTCCGTTCGGATTGCATCAAGGCATCCTGAACGAGGCAGGCAGCTGCTTGACGATAGCGATCCGCGCCTCCAATTGGTGGAAGTCAATCTTCGCGACGACGGTTCGATAGCCGATGCACTTGATGGCGCGTACGGTGCGGTGAATGCGGTCAGTCTGTATGTCGAACACGGACAGGAGACTTTTCACTCCGTGCATGTGGAATCTGCCCAGCGATTGGCAACTCAGGCACATCGAACTCGCGTCAAACGGCTCGTCCACGTTTCGGGAATCGGCTCAGATGCCGCTTCACCTTCCCTGTAGGTACCGAAAACCTAAACCCGGACGTAGTGGTGGTGGAGTCCGCCGAGGATGGGGGCCGATTTGATGCTTCCGGTCCGCTGAACCCGGCGGGCAACCGGCGCGTCTTTGTCCAACGAGCGGTGCGTTCGGATATCGTTGTAGTAGCGAGCATAATCTCGCAGGATTCGGCGCAGATGCGCCTCGCCCAAGACGACGAAATGATCCAAGCACTTGCGGCGGATCGATCCGATCAACCGTTCGGCAAAGCTGTTCTGCCACGGCGAGGCTGGTGCAGTAGGCTTGTCGCGGATGCCCATGGCGCGCAATCGCCGCGTGACGATGGTGCCATAGATACGGTCACGATCGCGAATGAGGTATTTTGGGGCCTGATCCCAAGGAAAGGCTTGCGTGATTTGATGTGCCACCCATTCGGCGGTCGGATTCTTTGTGACGTTGATCCAGGCCAGGTTTCTGCGGTCTAGGGTCTGTTGGGATTCATCGGGAGTTTATCACGGCCGCGACCAGATGGATCATGGAGGCGAAGCTTTGATCGGTCTTTTCGGCGCGCATGGCGATGCGTTTGAACTCCTTGAGCTTGCCGAAGAAGTTCTCGATGAGATGCCGCCATTTGTACATCTCCTCGTCGATGGTGAGAGGCTTGGCGCGGCGCGGATGCTGGGAGATGACGACCTTGGCGCCGCGCGCATCGAGTTCGGCGATGATGGCGTTGCTGTCGAACGCCTTGTCGGCGATCAGCGCGTCGAAGGCCAATCC
>NZ_JAGKJI010000110.1 GCF_020329485.1 Bradyrhizobium cenepequi | reverse complement strand
CGTCCTTCAGAAGTCCGTCCACACCTTTCGCCACATAGCGACGGCGCCAGCGGCGGACTGTCAGCAGGCTCTTGCCAGCCACTGCCGCGATCGCCTCCGCCGTCGACCCATCGCTCGCCAGCAGCACGATCCGTGCTCGCCAAACCACCTTCTGCGGCGTGTTCCGGTCCCGGACCAGCCGCTCCAATCGTTCGCGATCGGCTGTGCTGACCGCAATCTGCTCGAGCTTCCTCATCGGCGCAGACTCGCAGGTTTGCGCCAATTTGTGAATCGTCTGTCAGTGACGGAACACTAGCGCCAATCTTGGCAATTCCTCCGAAGTGGAGCTTTGGCCTCTGGCGTGATGCACAATACTGCGTTTGATCTGAGTTACGCCTACAACCCGCCGGCAACGCCCTGAAGAACAATGAGCTGCTCAGAACCAAGGAACAAGAGCGGTACATGACGGAGGACTTTGGCCGACCTGCCGAGCTACTCCCCGCGCAAAATTGATTGGGACTTTCCCGGCTGAGAATCGTGAGGTCCGCTGAAAATCGCAACGGCGATCGGATTGACCTTTTACGTCTACATGGATGGTTACGATTCATTCTTCTGAATGACTGGTAACCGACCCCGCGCAAAAAGCTAGTGGACCGCCTCCCGGTCACAGGCGAGCTCAAGCGGCGCGGACGCGTAGTGACGACTATCTCGCCGATCGCGCTGGAGCAGTCCGTCGGATCGATCAGCTGTTCGAGACTGAGCGCAAGATCCACGAGCTGAGTGCTGAAGAGCGTCTGCGGGTCCGCCAAGAGAGAAGTGCGCCATTGCTGGGCGATTTTGAGGCTTGGCCGCGGGCGCAGCGTGCAACGCTCTCCCGCTCGTCCAACGTCATAAAGCCGATTGACTACATGCTCAACTGTAAGCGCCAAGTCGAGCCGTTGAGGACCGGGGGCGTCCGAGTCAGGTCCTCGACACCGAGGTCATGCGAATCGCGCCGGCAGTGCGCCGGCGGCAGGAGATGTCTATTCCGCTCTACGATTTTGTTTGAAAGAGCAGCAATTGCGAGTGATGGAGGTCCGCTCCCGCGCCCGCCTTGTCAATATGATCTGGCCTTCGAATTCGTTGCCATGTTTTCCCGCCATGAGCAGGATACGTGGCTCGTGCCCGTTATTCAACGCGATGATGGTATTCGAATCTTCTGGTTAATAAAGCAAGTCTAACGCTTTCTCGTTTGCCTGCCCTTCGCGCCAAGGTCAATGTTCAATCTCAGTTGCGGCCCTCGCTCAAACATCGCGCGCGGCAATCACTGCCCTGCCTTGAATTCAACGTAGACGCTGAGATGAAGCGTTTGGTGGCTCAGTTCGGGGGGCGGAAGCGGATAATGCGCGCTTCTGACGGTGGCGAGTGCCGCCTGATCGAGAAGCGAAGATCCGCTCGATTGCGCCAATCTGACTGCCGAGACGCGTCCGTCCAGAAAGTCGAACATTACGCGGGCACGACCATGCTGGCCTGATGCACGCGCAGATGCTGGATAGACCAGCGCGCTTTCGACAGCTCGCCGCATTTGGCCTTGAAAGCTCGACATCGCGCCAGCGCTCGGCGCCGCGCTAGCTGCCGCTTGTTGCTGCGCGGGTCGCGGGACCGGTTTCCTGTTGACCTGCTGCGGCGGTTTTGCCGGCTTCGGGCGCGCGACCGGCGCTTCCGCCTTCGGAGGCGGCGGAGTGGGTTCTGGTGGAGCAACCTCCGCCGACGGTGGAGGCCCCTCCGGGGGCGGTGGAGTAATCTGAGGCTCTTCAGGTACCGGGGGAGTCTCTTCCGGTACCGGCGGAGTTTCCGCGACCACGGGAGGCGGTTCCGCCGGAGCATCGGCCGGCGCAGGCGGAGCGGCCACCAGCGAGATCTGCATGGTTGGCGCCGACGACTCGATTTTGGCCGGGCGTTGTGTGAGCCAGCCGACGACGGCAAGAAAACAGAGGCCCTCCAGCAATAGCGCAGCGGCAAACGAAGCGCGCAGCGCGGAGCGCTCCTTCGGTGGGCTGAAATGATCGGCTATCGCAATGGTCATGACGATTGCACCCTTACCGGGCGTCCTTCGCGGCGAGTCCCACCTGAACGATGCCCGCCTTGCGGCATGCATCCATCACAGCGAGCAGGTTCTGCAGTGTGGCGGTACCGGCGCCGGCAATGGTGACGGCAGCCTTCTCGCGGTCCGGCTCGTTGGCCAACTTGGCCGTCAGCTCGTCGATGGATAGTTTTTGACCATCGGTCTCAATGCTCCCGTCGGTAAACAACGTGACGACGATCTTCGGACGGGGCAGGTCTTGCGCGGTGCTGCTTTGCGGAAGTTGCGAGGCGATCCCCGTCGCCGGGATCATTCGCAGTGTGATCATGATGAAGAACACCAACAAGAATAGCATGATGTCGATCATCGGAATGATTTCTATGCGGCCTTTCCGCACCTCCAAATATCGCATCGGTTAGGTTCCCGTATTCGCAACGGGGTGGATTGCGGGACTGTAAGCACGCCTTTCCCCTGAAGCTACCCGAGGTGCATCGAGACGGTTGACCATGGAAATCTTCAAGGTCTCAAGTTGATGGACGATGAGCCGCGTCCAGTTGTTGAGGCTGTTGAAGCAAACGAGACCGACAATGGCGATGAGCAGGCCGCATGCGGTCGCGATCAGAGCCTCGCCGACGCCGCCGGTGATCTGGGTCGCCGCGTTGCCGGCGTCGCCGAGGACCGCGAACACCTTGACCATCCCGGCGATCGTGCCGAGAAGGCCAAGCAAAGGCGCCAGCGTCACGATCGTGTCGAGCAACCACAACCGGCTATCCAGCTTGGGAACCTGCCATAGGATTGCTTCCTCCAGCAGTTCGGACATTCGATGCGGATCCTTCAGCTCGGAATGGTGAAGTGGCACTTCCAGCAAGGCGCGGTGTGGCAGCCGGGGCGATTTCTCGACGAGGTCTGCAAGCGTCTTCCGGTCCAGGTGCGCGAATTGCGCAACGGTAGCTGTGACGCGCTTTCCGCGACGGATGGTCCGGCCAAGGAACCAGAAGCGATCGATAATCACGGTCAACGCAATTAATAGAAGGACGGCCATTACGTAGAGGATGCCATCGGACTGCGCCGCGAGCTCGGTGAGACGATCCAGGGTCATATTCATGTTTGTTCCTTCGGTGATGATTTGCAGTCAGAACTGCACAGTCAGGCTGCTATAGATGTTCCGGCCGATCTGCGTGTAGAACAGCGGCGTTACCGAAACGCCGGAATAGCCGGCGAAATCCACAATTGTACGATTGTCGAGGATATTGCTGATCCCAAATTTTGCAATCACCGCCGCCAGATTGGGCAGAGGGTTCTTAACCTTGTAGGTGACGGCCATGTCGAGCTGATTGAACGGTGACAGCGGTTGCGTTTCCCCGACGTCGCCGAACCGAGAACCTACCCATTTATCCGTCAGCGAGGCGTACCAGTTGCCCTCTTGGTAGATCAGGCCAGCCGCAGCTGTAGCGTTCGGCGCCTCGGCAATCCATTGCCCAGTCTGCTTGTTCTTCGCGCTGTTGAGGCTGCCGTTGGCGAAAACGCTGAAGCCATTACCTACGTGGACTGTTCCTTCGACTTCCACGCCCTGGTAGATCGCACCGCCAGCGTTGAAGAAGCTCTTAATGCCGCCGACTGTCCGCGATGCGATCATATTGTTGAAGTCGATGTAGTAGACGTCCCCGGCAAGCGTGAAATTCTTACTCTGGTAGCTCGTGCCAACCTGATAATTCCAGGTGGTTTGAGGTTGGATATTGGAGCCGCTGGGCACAACCGAGGGTGGGGTCAAGAAGCCTTCCGCGGCCTGGGCATAAACCGACCAGTTGGCGGAAAGCTTGTAGTTCGCGGCAAGCGAGGGCAGAACCTTCGTCCAGGTCTTGGAGTAATCCAGCGCCCCCCCCGTGTTAGGATCGACGAGCGAATTGTAGCTGCGCTTGACATAGGCATATTTCGCGCCGGTCGTAATCGTCAGGCCGGGCAGCGCTTTCCAGTCTGCTTCGACGTACGGCTGAACGGTATCCAGCGCGACGCCCTGATTAAAGTTGGTGGAAATGTATTGATCCGCCAACGTCAGGTCGACGTTGTAGTAAGCGCGATGGCCCGACATGTGGTCGGCCCATGCCCCCACCTTCACGGCGCCGTCAGGCAGATCTTTCGTGAGCGCGATCACATTGCCATAGGAACGGTAGGTTCCAGGACCGTTCGAGCCCGGCACGTTGGTGGCGCCGAAGATCGTGCCGTTACTGGAGTTGCCACTCACATCGAGTCCCACAAACTGTGGTACGTTGGTGAAATTGTACGTGTACAGCTTGTTGTCGAGATGCCAGCCGTCGCCATAGTCGGACTTCAGGCCGAGGTATTCGAAATCAGTCTTCCAAAGCTCGCGGTTGTAACCCGCGTATCCTTGGCTGTTAGGGGAGGAGGACAATCCATAGTTCGGGCCGTAGGCCGCGATCTGAGCGCGCGACGCACCCAGAAAAAGGTTTCGTACCGCATTATTGGAAATCGATACGAAGGTGAGCGTCGTGTTGTCGCTGAGCGGCTGCTGAAGCTTCAGCGCCACGTTTTCCCGCTCACTGTTCACGTTGGTAAAATAGCCGTCGCTTTTCGTAAACTGCGCGTCAAGGAAGAACGAGGCGCTATTGGCGCTTTTGATTTGACCGGAATCAAGCTGGATGCCGTAGAGCTGGGTGTTGAAGCTGCCGTAGCTCGTGGTCGCCGTGGTGGCCAAGGTCGACATTGGCGATTTGGTTTGGAGTGCCACGGTGCCGCCGAACGTCGCATCGCCCACGGTCGACGCCGTACCCGGGCCACGGTCGACGATGACCTGTCCGAGATCGTTCGTCATGACCATATTACTACTGCGCTGGGTGAGGTTGAAGCTTCGAAGCGGAATTCCGTCGAGCGTGACGTTGAATTGGCCGCTCTGGAAACCGCGGATCGATATCTTGGCATCGGTTCCGCCGAGTCCGCTCGGCTGGACCATCACGCTAGGTGCAACGTTGATGATCTTATCGAAGTTCGCCGTCTGCGGAATGTTGTTCTCGATATAGTGCTTGTCAATGACGGAGGTCGGCTGCGTCACGGTCAGGGGCGTTGTCGTCGGCGCTTGATAGACGGCAGAATTGACATCGCCCGCACTATCCGAGGTCTGAACAGTCCCGAGATCAGTCGTCTGGGCATGGGCACCCGTCGCTCCTGCTACCGGCGCAACGCTCGCAGCCAACCAAAGCGCGGCGTCGATAAAGCGGCGATTGAGCCGCCGCCGGTCTGCAGTATTCGAAACTCGCATCTGAAGCCCCTTCTGTCTTCCCATTTGGACTGCCTCGCGCTTATCGTCCCGGCGTCTCGTTGGCTCGTCCTCTTGGCTCTGTATTTGCACAGTGGGATGACGCTCATCGAATAATTGGATGCGTGCTTGCGCAGATGCGATGGCGTGTTCCGCTTTCGGTTATTGCGGCGCGTACTTTGGTGGAGATCGCTCGCGAATTGGACGTGGGCGGTTAGCAAAGGCCTCCGTTACCTGAGTTCGATCCGCCCTAGTCTCGCGACCTGGCAACTTATCTCGTCTCAAAGCTCACGGAGCGGCCCGGCGAACAGCCAAATTGCGACCTGCATCGGCGGTCTGCCGACGGCCCTCGCTGCGCAGTGGGGATCCGCTTTAAGAAGCGCACGCACGGCGCCGCGAGACGGAACCGAGTCGCACGGTCGTGCGGCCTCTCATACGATCTTTCCTAGGCGCGCTCGTTTCTTCAGGCACTCATCATGGCCTTACTGATCTTGCCCGCTCAATCTACGCTTGATGGTGCGGTACAAGAACGCCGTGACGCGACAGGCATAAGCTATCGCGATTTTCGCTGCTTTCATTCGAAAATGCGGTACTCCGAGTGGCTAGTGTTGTGACTCTAACGCTTGTTTCGCGCGGGGGACTTTTTCGAGGATTTCACCCGCGGATTTGGTCCAGATAAAGGGCTTTGGGGCGGCGTTGTGGTTTTCCAGGTATTCCATGATCGCACGCTTGAGCTCGGCGACGCTCTCAAAGGCGCCGCGGCGGATGCGGTTTCGGGTGATCTCGGCAAAGAAGCGCTCGACCATGTTGAGCCAAGAGGCCGAGGTCGGCGTGAAGTGCAAATGGAAGCGTGGGTGTGCCTTGAGCCAACGCTTTACGGCTGGTGTCTTATGGCTGGCA
>NZ_JAGKJI010000109.1 GCF_020329485.1 Bradyrhizobium cenepequi | reverse complement strand
GAGCTTGCCACTCATTCGAGCAGATCGGGTCCAACTGCAACAAGTGATTCTCAACTTGATTGTCAACGCCATCCAAGCGATGAGCGGCGTCGGCGAGGGCGCGCGGGAGTTGCTGATCAGTACCCGGAAGGCCGAGCCGAACGGCGTGCTCGTCGGGGTGCGAGATTCGGGTCCGGGACTGGCGCCGGCGGAGCTTGAGCGCGTCTTTGACGCCTTCTACACGACAAAGTCCGGCGGCTTGGGGATGGGCCTGTCGATCTGCCGGTCGATCATTGAAGCGCATGGCGGACGGCTGTGGGCCAGCACGAACGTGCCCCACGGCGGCGCCACCTTTGAATTCACTGTATCTGCCCAGCCGGACATTACATCGTGATTGGATCCTTCGCGTCCGCCGCTCGTCTGGTCCGGATGAACGCGACAGCATTGGAGGTTGCCCTTATCCAGTCGCCCCTTTGACAAGACGCGCCCCCATCTTTGCACGACCGCTCGGCGTGACGTGAGCCCGCGCCTACCGTGGCCATTGCTCGCGGTCGATTGCTGGCTTGGGCGCCGGGCTCGAGACGGCGCAGCGCCGCCACGAAAACAAAAGCCGCAGCCGAACTCCTGTGTGTACCGAAAACCTTATCTTATCCGAGTTGATGAGGTGACGGAATCGCCTAAGCTGGATGAATGATCGGGCTACTCTGTTTCGTACTGGCCGTCCTGGCCTCGCCGCTCAAGTCGAAGAGCCGACTTGAAGCAGAGAATGCGGCGCTCCGACATCAATTGATTGTCTTGAGGCGTAAGCTGCATGGTCGCGTCCGGCTCACGAGCAATGATCGCTGGTTCTTCATTCAGCTCTATCGCTGGTTTCCATCGATCCTGCAGGTCCTCACGATCATCCGGCCCAAGACGCTCGTGCGGTGGCATCGGGCCGGCTTTCGCCGCCACTGGCGCCGGAGGTCGCGCCCACGGGGAGGGCGACCGCAGATCGATACTGAATTGCGGGCGCTGATCCGGCGAATGAGCATCGATAATTCGCTTTGGGGAGCACCGCGTATTCATGGCGAACTGCTCAAGCTTGGGTTTGAGGTCGCGCAATCGAGCGTTGCCAAGTACATGGTCAAGCGCCGAGGCGCACCAAGCCATAGATGGTGGACCTTCCTGCGTAACCATGCGCCGGACATTGCCGTCATAGACCTGTTCGTCGTTCCCACCATCAGTTTCGACCTGCTCTATGCCTTCGTCATCGTCCGACTAGATCGCAGAAACCCGGCCTGGATCAACGTCACAAGAATCCGACGGCGGAATGGGTTGCACGTCAGATCGATCTCGCAGCTCAGCAACCGCCGTCTTCGGCAGCAGGCCTGCAGAAGCTTTTCAACGAGGCCGGAAAGAGCCTCGCCGACATGTTGTCCTTGATCGGACGCCTGCTGGAAGCCCATGAAGCGGAAACACAGCCCTCGCCAGACCTGCGGTGCTACGACTTGCGGAAGAGTCTCGCAGGCGCGGTTCGCCGCGCCAGGGCGACCGCCAAAGCCTACCGGATTAACCTGACGATCGAGGAGCAAGACCAAGCTGTGCCGGCGATGGTGGACCGCGACGGGCTCGACCAGATCCTCGATAATCTCCTATCGAATGCGCTGCGCTTTTCGGAAGCCGGCTCGTGAGTTTACCTCTCCGTCAGAATCGACGAGCGCCCTTTCATCGAGGTGGCAGATGAAGGGATCGGCATCCCGCCAGAGCAGCGAAGCCAGCTGTTCGGCGAATTTCAGCGAGGCTCCCTCCGTCCGCTCAACGGTCCTCGAGGATCAGGTCTCGGCCTTTACATCGTGCGGACTCTCGCGCTCAGAATGGGCGCCGAATGCATCTACAAGTCAGGCGCGAGGGGTGGCTCGGTGTTTCGTGTCGTATTCCACGGCAGCGAGCCGCAGACGCGGGAAATCAGAAACGCCAGAAGTTACGATCAAATGGGACGGCGTTCGAGATCGAAATGATGATGGCATAATCGACCTTCTGCTAGATACAATCAGTGTGCCGATCTCGTCGGCGCGGCGATGAAGTTCCTGACCGACTGAGAGTGGGAGGATCAGGCGGCCTCCCGTCCGTCAAGAGCGCTCGTCAAACGCGATTCGAATGCAGAAGTGGGCGCTATGGCCATAGGGCGATGACGTGATCTTGACTGCGATAGGATTGAGACGCAGCTAACAGTTCGCCACGTACATTTGAAGCCTCAAGCGATCCCTCAGACGCCACCTGGAAGATCCCATCTCGCGGCCGGCCCTTCAGGGGCTTTGCTGCTGTCGTCGAAAGTGTAAGACCGCTCGCGATCGGAGCCCTCTCATTGGGTGGACAGTTGTCCGGTTGATCAGCAGAAATGGTAATGTTCGCCGTCGATTATCACGGCTTTTACTTGCACGAGCGAACGGTGCGCGTCTCATACGCTGAGAAGATTCTGTGGCGGGACGGTCAATATCAGCGCAAGCCGCCATATCCGAGCTTAACGCTTCTTAAAGTCGAAAGAGGCAGAGTCGTGTCCAATTGTAACAAAGATTCATGCTTAATCATGCTGCAGAAGTTAACTATCGGGAAAAAGCTCCTTCTCATCGTTCTGATCTTCACGGCCGTGCTGGTGTGCGCAACCAGCTATATGCTCTTGGACATGCGGTCGGGAATGTTTGAGGATCGCAAGGCAAAGCTTCGGGCCCTCGTCGAGACAGCAGTCAGTACCGTCAACCGCTATGGGGATCTCGCAGCGGCCGGCAAGATGCCATTGGAAGAGGCGCAGAAGGCAGCGTTGACTGTCCTGGCCGGCATGAACTTCGATGGCAAGAACTATTTCTTCGTGTTCGACCGCAAAGGCATCATGAAGATGCATCCGTCGCGAAAGGACAACATTGGCCAGAACATGCTGGAGTTGAAGGACGATCAGGCCCGGACAAACTATATCGGATACCTGGAAGCAGCCAACAAGTCTGCGGCGCTGGAGGGATTCTCCCAGTTCCCGGGAAGGCGGCCTGGCTCGACGGTGAACGATACTCCGAAGCTCTTCTTGAGCGCGGTCGACAAGCATTGGGACTGGGTCGTCACCACCGGCATCTTCATCGATGATGTCAACGCGATATTTCTCAGCCGCGCCTTTTGGGTTGTCGGCTCTCTTTGCGTAGGTCTATCGCTGAGCCTAGTCATGACGATCTTGCTGGGTCGTTCTATAACGCGCCCTTTGAATCGGACGGTGACGGCCCTTGAGGAACTCAGCGCTGGAAAGTTCGATACTGAAGTATTAAACGACGAAAGCAAGACGGAAATCGGGCGGCTCAACCGTGCCTTTGTCCAGTTTCGTGAGAAGATGAAAGAGACCGAAGCGTTGAGAGCCAGTCAGGCGAATGCCGAAAAGCTGGCCGAGGCCGAGCGCCGTAACGCAATGCTGCGCTTTGCTGACGAGTTCGACACGGCGGTGGGGTCGCTCGTCGATGCCCTGTTTGCAGAAATTGAACAAACGTCTCAGACTGTGACGCAGCTCTCAAAGAGCGCCAGGGATTCTGCTGCAGGAACAGAACGTATGGACAGCGCTGCTTCATCGGTCTCGGAAAACATACAGACAGTAGCGGCGGCCTCTCAAGAACTAGCGGCATCGATCAACGAAATCGGGCGCCAGATTCATCTGACCCGTGACATTGCGCAGGAAACGCGAGCTCGCTCTTCCGAAACGGAGCAGCGGGTAGCCGCATTGTCGGACACTGTGGAAGCAATAGGGACGATTATTGAGATCATCAACTCAATTGCGGAACAAACCAACCTTCTGGCACTCAACGCAACCATCGAGGCCGCCCGCGCAGGAGAAGCAGGCCGGGGCTTCTCGGTGGTTGCCTCCGAAGTGAAAGCACTGGCAAGTCAGACCACGAAAGCGACGGAAGACATCAGTAGGAATATCGAAATGGTCCGTGCTGCTACGACTGCGGCGGTGGAGGCGGTTCGCTCGATTTCAACTTCCATCAACGGGCTGGACGAGTCTGCGGGTACAATAGCTGCCGCCGTCGAAGAGCAAAATGCCGCCACCTCCGAAATCAGTCGGAACACCACTGTAACCGCTGAGCAGACAGTTGCGATAACGCGAACGATTGCGGACGTAACTCGTTCGGTGAATGGTACAGATCATTCGGCTCGCGAAGTGGAGCAACATTCGGTCGCAATGCGCGGCAGGTTCGAAGACATGCGACGCGAGGTCCACGCCTTCCTCGGACGAATTCGAGCTGCTTAACAGCCTGGCCGCGACCGGTACTCCGGGATACGTGCGCATATTGTCGGCACTTTGACTTCGGCTTCCTCACGGCCCATTCATCGTTCGCGCGTGTGGCACAATTGGCGCAAGCCGATAGGCGGCCCATCGGCGATGAAAACCTGCAAGAATCCAGCGCTGGATTTCACGCTTTCCTTCCAAGCCGCAATGTAGCTGCCGTCGATAAACTCGTTCGTTCTCCGGACGCGAGATCGATCTGGTCCGCAGAACAGATCACATATGTTGCTCGGTCCCTCACCGGCGCAGTCCTGTGTGTACCGAAAACCTCATTCGAGTTGATGATGTGATGGAATCGCCTAAGCTGGCGGAATGACCGGGCTGCTCGGTTTCGTGTTGGCCGTCCTGGCCTTGCCATTCAAGTCGAAGTTGCGGCTCGAAGCGGAGAACGCGGCGCTGCGACATCAATTGAGGCGCAGGCTGCATGGCCGCGTCCAGCTCACGAACCAGGATCGCTGGTTCTTGGTCTGGCCGTACCGCTGCTTTCCCTCAATCTTGCAGGTTTTCACTATCATCCAACCCGAGACGCTGGTGCGGTGGCACAAAGCCGGTTTTCGCTGCTACTGGCGTTGGAAGTCACGCTCGTTGGGAGGACGGCCGCCCATCGACACAGAACTGCGCGGACTGATCCGGCCGATGAGCCTTGACAATCCGCTGTGGGGTGCGCCACGCCATGGTGAACTGCTCAAGCTCGGGTTTCAGGTCGCGCAGTCGAGCGTCGCGAAGTACATGATCAAACGACGCTGGCCGCCAAGCCCGGGATGGCGGACGTTCTTGCGCAACCACGCGCCGGACATCGCCGCCATGGATCTGTTCGTTGTTCCAACGATCGGATTCGACCTGCTCTATGCCTTCGTCATCGTCCGGCTCGACCGCAGAGATCTCGTCTGGATCAACGTCACAGCAAATCCGACGGCCGAATGGTTGCCCGTCAAGTAATAGAGGCATTTCCTTGGGATGAGGCTCCGGGCTATATGATCCGTGATCGGGACCGGATCTATGGCAGCGTTGTCACGCGCCGGTTGCGCGCCATGGGCGTCCAGGACAAGCCGACCGCGCCAGCCCTCGCCTTGGCAGAATGGCTTTGCCGAACGACTGATTGGATCAATCCGGCGAGAATGTGTGGACCACGTCGTCGTTGTCCTGGGCGAGGCGCATCTGCGCCGAATTCTGCGATCGTATGCCCGCTATTACAACGACATCAGAACGCATCGGTCGTTGGATAAAGACGCGCCGGTCTCTCGTCCCGTTCAACGGATAGGAAGCATTAAATCACACGCCATCCTTGGCGGGCTTCATCACCACTACGTTCGGGTGTAGCTGTTTTCAGTACACACAGCCTCGACGACAATGCGCTACTCGGGTTCAGCGCGTTGGAAGACGCCGGCGCAATGCTTCGAACAGTTCGGCCCGGCGACGCTCGTAAAGCGCCCAAGGATCGGCGCCGAACTGCGTCACATCCTCAAACCAGCTCTCGAAAACCGGCCCCGTCACAAAGTCTACGATGACCTGCCGGTATTCTCGGCCGAAGGACTCAAGAAGGACATCGCCGCCACGATAACGTTCGTCCAGTTCGGCGAAGCTCAGGAGACCGCGCTGCAGATCGTCGCGCATCGCAAGGATTGACGTCGCCTCCGCCTTGTCCGCCCATGCGCCGGCCTCGACGAGGCCGAACCAAAGCATAGCAATAACCGTCTCAACTGTTCGGTCGCCCTCCGGTCGCCCACGCCCGATCCCGGCTTGGAAGGCCTCTTCGGCGACGTCGATCTTGAAGACGCGCCCCGTCGGCCCCTCGCGCACCTGTCGGATTTCCTCCGGCAACTGCCGCGCGACGATAGCGAGCGCGACGAGCACGAATGTCGCAAAGGCCGCGAAGGCAATCGTCATACCTGGCTCGGTACTGAATGTGCGCGGCACGAGAAATATCGCACCACCGGCGAAA
>NZ_JAGKJI010000108.1 GCF_020329485.1 Bradyrhizobium cenepequi | reverse complement strand
AAAGCTTTATCTGAACTGGTGCCTGTCGAAGGAGGGTCAGAGCTTCATGATCAAGGAGCAGGGCAACCTGACCTCGCTGAAGGAGAGTCCAGCCTATCCCGAAGGCTACGATCCCAAGATCGTAAAGCCCTGGTATCCGAACTTCGACCAGTATGTGAAGCTGCATGCCGACTGGGTTGCCGATTGGGACAAGATCTATGGCTACCGTCAGTGATCGTTGGTTGAATTGGTGTAGACATGACGGCGACGCTCGAAGTCACTAACCTGCGCAAACAGTTTGCGATTGGCCGGCCGGCGATCGACGGCGTCAGCTTCGCCGTGCCGGCCGGCGAGATCGTGGTGCTGCTCGGCCCCTCCGGCTGCGGCAAGACCACGACGTTGCGCTGCGTCGCCGGATTGGAGCATCCGACCGGCGGCGAGATCTCGATCGGCGGCAAGGTCGTCTCGTCGCCGGAGCGCGGCATTCTGGTGCCGCCGCGTTCGCGCAACCTCGGCATGGTGTTCCAATCCTATGCGGTATGGCCGCATATGACGGTGCGGCAGAACGTGATCTATCCGCTCCGGCACCGCAAGGTGACGCGCAGCGAAGCCAACCGCAAGGTCGAGGAGGTGCTGAAGCTGGTCGGCCTGTGGGAATATGCCGACCGGCCGGTGGTGGCGCTGTCCGGCGGCCAGATGCAGCGCGTGGCGCTGGCGCGCAGCATCGTCTATCACCCGCAGCTCCTGCTGCTCGACGAGCCGCTGTCGAATCTCGATGCCAAGTTGCGGCTGCGGCTGCGCGACGATCTTCGCGTCATCCTCAAGAAGACCGGCATGACCGCGCTCTATGTCACTCACGACCAGGCGGAGGCGGTCGTGCTCGGCGACCGCATCGGTGTGATGCGGGACGGCAAGTTGTTGCAGATCGGCAGCCCCGACGAGATCTACAACCGTCCGGCGGATCTATTCATCGCCAATTTCACCGGCGCCACCAACGAGATCGCCGGTACCTTGATCGAGGCCAACGGCAAGTTCGGCTTGATCGATTTCGGCGAGGGCCGCCGTGCCGAAGCATCGCTGCTGCACCGGCTCAGCCCCGGCGATAAGGTGCGGATCGCGCTGCGGCCGGAGAATGTCTGCATCGGCAGACAGGAGAACGGCAATTCGTTCGCGGCCCGCGTGGTCGACCGCCGCTACCAGGGTACGCAGACGGTCTACGAAATCGATTTGTTCGGCAACAAGCTCGAGGCGCTCGAGCTCGGCACGGCAGCACGCCATACCGTCGGCGTCGAGACGCCGATCTGTCTGCCGCGCGAAGCCTGCTGGGCCTATCGTGACGCGGGACCGGCGTCGTTCGACTGATACCGCACTCTACGTCGACGGAATATCGAGCAGGGCTATGGCGGGCTCCTCGCGACGTCGGGCGTCACGATTTCACTTCACTGGATCAGGAAAGATGTCGGCGGCGCGCTGGAACGCCGCAGACCAGGGCTCAAGACTCCAGACCGTTCGGCCCTGCGGGTTGCAACCTTCGCATCCTCGATCGTGCCAGCGAAACCGCGAGTGGCATCGTCGAAATCGGCGGTATCCCGCTGCTCGGAAATGGCGGTGGCAATCTGATTGATCGGCAAGGCGCTCGACGAGAACGAGGAGAAGATTGAAGCCGTTCTTACGACGCCACGCGCGATCTCTTCGGGGCTCCAAGATGCCCACACTCGACTGGCTGAACTGCAGAAGAGCGAAGAGGCGGCTCCGGCCAATTCTGCCACGGGCAGCCGTCGCGCAGGCCGTCTCAGGCATCCCCCGCGCTGATCCCGGAGGAAGGGTCACCCCCCAGTTTTGACATCGCCTAATCCGCTTTCGACACTTCTGCAGCGGTTCGCTTGCGCTCGCCTCTCTCAGCCATGCCTGCCGGGATCATGTCCCAACGTTTCCGCAACCTTCACCACCATCGCTTTTGACGACAGCAGCTTGCGGTGGCTTGAGGTCGGCACCTGATTGCCGAACCCGAAGGGCCCTCCTTCATCTCTCGTACAGTTGCGCATCGCCGTGTGCGGGCAACGCTCGTGACACAAAACCCGAGGCGGACATGGACACCTTGACGCTAGTGCCGGGCCCAATCGCCTCAGTTGAATCGGCAAGCGGCTTGTTTTTTGATTCATACGAACCGTTCCGGTGGTAGATCACGCCGACTCTTTGCCCGCCGAGCGCATCTCGCCTTCCGTTGGAACCCCCAATGTGCGCGACCGTTATAGCGTGCAGAGGCTCACGCCATGGACATGGTCACACGCACTGTCGGCCCGGACGCCGCCCCGGCAGGGCGGGTTTCTCCAGTGAACTCACACAACGAGTGGGACCCGCTGGAGGAAGTGATCGTAGGAAGGCTCGAGGGTGCGACCATCCCGTCCGGTCATCCGGTTGTGACCTGCAACATTCCGGGCATGGCTGCATGGGCCCAGTCGCTGGTCGCAGGCTGCCGCTTTCCCAAGATCTTGATCGAACCGGCGCAGCGCGAGCTTGATGGCTTTGTTGCGCTGTTACAGTCGCTGGGCATCGTGGTAAGGCGGCCGGAACCGGTTGATCACAATAAACGCTTCAGCACGCCGGAGTGGTCTTCGCACGGGTTCTGCAATTCCTGCCCGCGCGACAGCATGCTCGTGATCGGCGACGAGATCATCGAAACGCCGATGGTTTGGCCATGTCGCTACTTCGAGACCCACTCCTATCGTCCGATCCTGAAGGACTATTTCCGACGCGGCGCGCGCTGGACCGCCGCACCCAGGCCGCAACTCACGGACGAGCTGTTCGATCCGGAGTTTTGCGTCCCCGAAAAAGGCGAGCCGATCTCATATATCCTGACTGAATTCGAACCGGTCTTCGACGCCGCCGATTTCTTTCGCTGCGGGCGCGACCTGTTCGTGACCCGCAGCAACGTCACCAATGCGTCCGGTATTGAATGGCTCCGTCGCCACCTTGGGGACCATTATCGCATTCACGAGATCGAGAGCCGCTGTCCCAATCCGATGCACATCGACACCACCATCTTGCCGCTTGGGCCCGGCAAGATTCTGGTCAATCCTGAATACATAGACGTCGACCGTCTGCCGACCATCTTGAAAAAATGGGACATCCTTGTGGCCCCGGAGCCCGACCCGATCGCCGATCGTATGCTCAAGATCACTTCACTATGCGGGAAATGGCTCAACATGAACGTGCTGACAGTGGACGAGAAGCGCGTCATCGTTGACCCGCATCATACAGGAACAATGCGTGCGATAGAAAAATGGGGATTTGAGCCGATCCCATGCGAATTCTTGCATTACGCCGCATTTGGCGGTGCCTTCCACTGCGCCACGCTCGACATCCGGCGGCGCGGTTCGTTGGAGAGCTATTTTTGAGCGCCAACCTTTCGTGAGATCCACATGACGCCACATGGGCTAAGAGGTGATTTTCAGACCGATGATGCCCGAGAGAATGAGGCCGATACAGGCAAGCCTGAGCAACGTCGCGGGCTCATTGAAAAGATAGATACCAAGCGCGGTAGCGCCGACGGCGCCAATGCCTGTCCACACTGCATAGGCCGTCCCGACCGGCAGCGACTTGAGCGCCAGGCCGAGCAATCCAATACTGGCCGCCATAGCCGCAACTGTGCCGATTGTGGGTAACAGGCGCGAGAATCCTTCCGTGTATTTGAGGCCGATCGCCCAAGCGGTTTCGAACAGGCCAGCAACGAGCAGGAAGAACCAAGCCATGGGAAATCCTCCTCAAAATGTATGTTTCATCTCTAGTCCTCTCCACGCTATTTTGCGGTTGCTGCAGCGCGTCCGCGTAAAAAAGTGGGACAGCGAAGATTTATGAATTTGAAAAGAAGAAATAGCCTATTTCGTACGACGGGGCGGGCTTCCGCGATCCAATTTGCTGAGCTGACGATCGAAAAGACAGCTAAAAAGATGCCGCAGTCGGGATAGCGAAGTCCGTTCGAGCCAGTTCGGCCGGGTTTCCGGGTGCTCATCGCGGCAAGTGGCCTCGTGGGTGTCTGCTCGTGGCCCATCGCGTCATTTCGCTGCAACGCAGCGCTTCGGTCGCTTTCAGGTCAAGCCGACATCAGGTGGCAGACAGGCCCGGCTGGCTCAGCCGAGAATGACCCGTTGCGGAAATGATCTCTCGTTCGTAGGTCTGCGTCGCGCCATCAGTTCACGCACAACAAGCACAAATTGTGGATCAGGGGCCGCGTTCTGCTGGGATAGCCATGGATTGCCGCAACGCAGCGTGGCAGCTGATCGAGGAGCTCGCCGGCTACCGAGTATCCCTAATGCCTGATATCATCAGGATCTTTGGCGGGTTCATCTAAGGAATACCGGCTAACATGAAAAACTGATCCCCGGGGTGCCGCCCGAAATCGCCGCGAGCTGGCGACCCCAAATGCGTGAAAGTCCCAAGGGGAAACGCCATGAAACGTCGTGAATTTCTGAAAACGGCAGGCGTAAGTCTAGCTGCTTCAAGCGGCATCGGCGCGCCGGCCATCGCACAGTCGATGCCCCAACTGAAGTGGCGCTGCGCCACGAGTTGGCCGAAGTCACTCGACGTTCCCTTCAGTGCGTCGGAGACGATCTCGAAATATGTCGCGGAAGGCACTGATAACAAGTTTCAGATTCAGCCTTTCGCCGGCGGCGAGATCGTTCCTGCACTGCAGGCGGTCGATGCGGTCACCAACGCCACGGTCGAGATGTGTCACACAGCCGCCTATTACTTCGTTGGCAAGGATCCGACCTTCGCACTCTATTGCTCCATTCCGTTCGGGCTGAATTCGCGCCAGCAGAATGCTTGGTTTCAGGATCACGGCGGCCAAGACATGCTCAACGAATTCGGCAAAAAGTACAATTTGTACGGCATTGCTGGCGGCAACACCGGCACTCAGATGGGCGGCTGGTTTCGCAAGGAGATCAACAGTGTAGAAGACCTCAACGGCCTCAAAATGCGGATCGGCGGATGGGCTGGCAAAACGCTTTCCAAGCTCGGCACCGTCCCGCAGCAGATCGCGGGCGGCGACATCTATCCTGCATTGGAAAAAGGCACCATCGACGCGACCGAATGGGTTGGCCCCTACGACGACGAGAAGCTCGGCTTCTATAAGGTCGCCAAGTACTACTATTATCCTGGCTGGTGGGAAGGCGGCACAGCGCTGCACTTCTTCATCAATCTGGACAAGTGGAATGCCTTGCCGAAGGCTTACCGGTCGCTGCTTACGGCGGCTTGCGGCTACACCAATATGGACGTCCAAGCGCGATATGACGCGCGCAATCCGCAGGCGCTCAAGCGCCTCGTGGCAAACGGGACGCTCCTCCGTCCATTCAGCCTGGCGGTGATGGAAGCCTGCCTAAAGGCTTCCAACGAGGTCAATGCCGAAACCTCCGCGTCCAACCCCGATTTCAAGAAGATCTACGATTCGCAGATGGACTTCCGAACCGACGAGAATCTCTGGTGGCAGGTCGCCGAGTACTCCTACGAAAGCTTCATGATCCGCATGCACCCGAAGGGCTGAACAGCGTCCATTGGCACCGCGACCCTGTCGTTCACGGCGGCGCCGTGACCGGATTTACCGGATTGGCCAAATCTAATCAGCGCGAATGCTGGCGGCCCATCCGACCATCTCGCTCCTGTGTGTACCGAAAACCCTAAATCCGACCATAGTGGTGATGAAGTCCGCCCAGGACGGCGCGTGAACTGATGACGCCGGTTCGCTGGACCGAGCGAGAGACAGGCGCATCCTTGTTCAGGGATCGATGAGTGCTGACGCCGTTGCAGTAATGAGCGTAAGATTTTAAAATCCCGCGGAGATGCACCTCACCCAAAACGATGACGTGATCCAAACACTCACGCCGGATCGATCCGAACAGCCGTTCGGCAAAGCCGTTCTGCCAAGGTGAAGCCGGTGAAGTAGGCTTGTCCCGGATGCCCATGGCGCAATCGGCGCATGACAACGCTGCCATAAATCCGGTCGCGATCGCGGATGAGATAGTCCGGAGCCTCATCCCAAGGGAAAGGCTGCTGTTATTTGACGTGCAACCCATTCTGCCGTCGGATGTGTTGTGACGTTGATCCAGACGAGGTCTTTTCGGTCGAGCCGAACGACGACGAAGGCATAGAGCAGGTCGAAACCGATCGTAGGAACAACGAACAGGTCCATGGCGGCAATGTCCGGCGCGTGCTTACGCATGAAGGTCCGCCATCCCTGGCTGGGCGGCCCCCGCCGTTTGACCATTACTTGGCGACGCTCGACTGCGCGACTTCAAACCCAAGCTTGAGCAGTTCGCCGTGGATGCGCGGCGCGCCCCACAGCGGATTTTCGACGCTGATCCGCCGGATCAACGCGCGCAGCTCGGTTTCGATCGGCGGTCGCCCTCCCAAAGATCGTGACTTCCAGCGCCAATAGCAGCGAAAGCCGGAGCGGTGCCAGTGGAT
>NZ_JAGKJI010000107.1 GCF_020329485.1 Bradyrhizobium cenepequi | reverse complement strand
CTGGGGAGGAGCCTCCGATGCACATTCACTCGCGCGAGGACGAGCTAGTCTACGTGGTTGAGGGGCGGCTAATCGCGCGGGTCGGCGATTCCCGCGTTGAGGTGGGGGCAGGCTCCTACGCGGCTCTTCCCCGTGGGGTGCCGCATACGATCGAAGTGGTCGGCGACCAAGCGACCCTGCTGGCCACCTACGTGCCGGGTGGGCTGGAGCGCTTGTTGGTGCCCCGGAAAGGCGAGAAGCCTGATCCGGCTGCTTTCGGCGTGACGTTCCCTTAGGGCCGAGGACCACGGCGCGTGGCGTTCGTGACCGAGCGCCCGCGCGGGCGCTCGGGACCGCGCCAGATGATCGATTGCACGCGCCGGCCAGGTGCGCGTAACAGCCTTCCAGCTTCAGACCAACCAGCGCATATTTCCGCCTTGGGTCAAAATGCGAAGAACTCAGTGTGAGCAAATCGAGCCCGCTCCGCCCCAGTAAGCGGACTCTCAATGAGGGGTGTCACCACTTCGCTGATGGGCCAAGAGGTGACATTCGCGAAAAACGCCGCTAACTCAGGCGGCCTCCGGTTTATCAATTTCCGGCGATTTGATCGGAACGTGCCGTGCTCGGCTTATCACCTTCGGTCCTCCATCCGGGTATCGGGCTGTATCGGTGATGTGACGAATGAGCGTTTCCAGAATCAGAAAGAACTTTTCGGCAAGCATGATAGGCACTCCATCCTCCGATTGTCGAACATGGCGCCGCACTTGATTCTGGCGGCTTTTCGACTGCGAAAGGATGGCGTGGACTCCGTTACGTCATCGCTTCAGCCCTCAACGAAAATGGTTACGGCGGCAACACATGATCACTAATGTCAACACAACAGCGAGCAGCGGCTCGACGGTTGGCGGAAGCGCACAGCACTGCGAGAGCACGCACCAAACGTTGATCGCTCTGTCCGATCCGCACGATGGCAACGCCTAATCTCTTATGCACCAACGCAGAGGTCGGCTTCGGGTCACGAGCAGTAATACTCAAGATCAGCAAATCACGTCGGCTCTTCCTTCGAAATGAGACCTAAGGGAAGCGTGCGAAACTCGTCGCGATGGGCCAATTGCGGCCGCCGGGTCTTGCCAATGAACCTCTCACCTTTACCGAAAAGTCATCCCGCACTGGGCCGAAATGGGAACGCGCTTGAGGCGTAAGCCGTGCCGTTGCGCAAATCGACGCCCTTCCGTACTCTCGGGGCGCGCCCTGAACGCCGAGGAGATCGCGGTCACCCTTTCGGTGGCGCGCGCCAATATCAATATCAGCCTTAAGGAGTTGCAGGGCTGGGGCCTCGTCAAGGTGACCCATTGATGGGGACCGCCGCCATTCGCACGGATTGCCATGTTCGGAGTTTCGCATGAACGTCGTTGAATGCGATGTGCCGCCCGGCAGCATGCTCAGTCGCGAGGTCATCGAACACGCGTATTTCCGTGATTCCTACCGGGCGCCGCTGAGCCGCAGGGAGCTTGACATCGTCGATGTCTTCTTCGGCATTTTCGCGCATCATCCGCTGTGGATGAAGCTGCTCCTGATCGTCCGCAACAAGGTCGCCTCCCTTGCTGGCCTGGATGCACCGACCACGTCCGAAGTCCTCAATGTCGAGATCAAGGATCGCTATGTCGTCGGTGAAAAGATCGGCGTCTGGCCGATTTTCTCGCTCAGCGAGGATGAAGTCGTCGCCGGGCGCAATAACAAGCACATGGATTTCAGGCTATCGGTACTAAAAGTGCCCGACGGCGACAGAACGAGCGTGGTCGTCTCCACCATCTGCACGGTCCACAGCCTGTCCGGTAAACTCTACCTGTTTTTCGTCGTTCCGTTCCACAGGTACGGCGTCCAGAAGCTGATGGCGAACGCGATCGCGGCGGGTAGGTTATGATGCGCCTCTAGCATTGGGAGCATTGGGCCGCGGTCGTGGCTGCCCTCACCACTTGTGCTTTCGTGCCTTTCATTTCTGGAGCCGTGACCCATGAAAATGAGCAATATTCATGCGCGGACAATCGCGGCTCCCACTGCGCGCGTCGGTGCATTGCTGGATACGCTTGCTTCAGCCGACGACAAATTCTGGCCGCACGAAAACTGGCCGCGTGTGAAATTCAATCTACCGCTGCAGGTCGGGGCCACCGGGGCGCACGGCACTGGTCCTTACACAGTGTCGTCCTATACTCCAGGTCAGCACATCCGATTTGAGTTCAGCGGAGGCCGGCAGGGCTTCCACGAATTTACGTTGCAAGACGTTGACGACATGACTTGCTTGTTACGGCACACAATGAAGGCTGAGCTGACGTTCAATTCGACGTGGCGATGGTATTTCCTGATCCGTCCACTGCACAATGCCCTGATCGAAGATCTGTTCGACAAGGTCGAGAGCCAAGTGGCGAGAGTTGAGCATCCACAAGTCTGGAGCTCGCGCGTGCAGAAACTACGCCAGGAGCGCGGCATGTCTCCGGTCAAAAACGAGATGCCGGCGCAGAGCTAGCGTGAGCTCTTGAGGACCGGACCATGAGTTGCGGAACCGCCCGTTCAAAGTCATTCAGAACGCGCGAGCGCGGCCAAGTCGTAGACAGACACAGAGGGGCCTTACCGATCCGCCCGAGCGGATTGGCTACCCGTTAATCTGGGACGCGGCATCGGTGAGAGCTGAGTTTCCGGTAGCCATGGCATGCCGGGTCTCGATAAGCGCTTTCTGCAAGCGCATATGTCTCAAATGGGTCACAACCGGACATCAACCGACTTCATTCAGCCACGTCGGTCGGGGAGCGAGGCGGGCATTCACGACCAGCGAGAAATTCTCGCAAATGTGTGAAGTAAAGGTGTGAAGCGCTTCACATCGCCATTTCGCAGAGCGGACTAATCCCTTGTTCAGCCTCATTCGTCATTTCAGGAGCTGACCGAGCACCCTGTTCATAACGAACCATTCAGGCCGCTGCGCCGGTATTGACCAGACGGCGAGCTACGCGGAGCGCGAGGCGATCGTGCGCTGTACGCGGGCCGCCACGACGATGGCCGCTCGCATTGAGACCGCAAGCACACCCTGACCGCCGACGATGGCTCGTCATCAGGAGGACTTATCATGTCCGTTGTTGTCAATTCGCTCACGAGTTCGATCACGAGTCGGAAGGGAGCCGCGGCGTCCAGCCATCGTCGACTTGGATGGGGAACACGGTTCTTGCGCTGGCCCATGCCGGCGAAGAAGGGCCAGCGAGCTACACGCGCTCATGATAAGACGCATGAACCCAATCCCGAGCAACCTCAGTCAGGAAGATCGTCGTACCTACCGCCGGCCATCATCGTCGCGATCGGAATAACTTTTGTGACTAGAGTTCCAAGCGAGCAAAGTGCGTCGAACGGAGCCCAAATAGCGCGCTTAAAATCAGCATCAAGCTCAACAGTCATCGCTCGATCGGCTCAAAGCCAATAGCCAGTCCAATGGAAAGAGAGCCCATGACTATGGCTTTCCATATCAGTCTTGTTGGTCGAAGTGACCTCAGCGGCGAGATCTACCGGCAGATCCGGCAGGCAATTCTGGAGGGGCGCCTTCGGCCCGGAGAGCGGCTGTCTCCCACGCGGGAGCTAGCAGCCGCGCTGACGGTTGCACGATCGACGGTGACGATCGCGTACGAAACCCTTGTCGCGGACGGATTGGCGACATCCCATGTGGGTGCCGGGACGTTCGTGAGCCATCAGCTTGCGGCAAGACGTCCGGCATCGAAAGCAAGGCGATCGACGGTCCGCGCAATTCGGGTGCGTGGAGTTTGGGAGACCATATCGGTTCCGACGGTCTTTGTCCGCGCGGCGGATTTCGATTTTAGAACCGGGCTTCCGGACGCTTCGTTGTTCCCACACCGAGCCTGGCGGCGGGTCGTCGCTCGTGCGCTGCGCTCATGCGAGATGGCGGGAGGCGTCTACGAGAATCCTGCGGGCAATTGGGACCTGCGCACGGCGATCGCTCGCCACATCGGCATCTCACGAAGCATTTCCGGATCGGCCGACGACGTCGTCGTGACCAGTGGCACCCAACAGGCACTCGACATCATCGCTCGCGTGCTTCTCGAGGCTGGCGATGTCGTTGCGATGGAGGATCCGGGCTATCTACCTACAAAAGACTTGTTCAATGCGCTGGGCGCGCGCGTGATCGGTGTGCCGGTCGACCGCGAAGGTCTCGTCGTGCAGGCGCTGCCGGCCGAGGCCAAGGCGGTCTACGTGACGCCGTCGCATCAGTATCCCCTCGGCGTGGCCATGAGCCTGTCGCGTCGACGTGCGCTGCTTGCCTGGGCCGAGCGCAACAATGCAGTTGTCGTTGAGGACGATTATGACAGCGAGTTTCGCTTCGGCGGGCGACCGCTCGAGCCGGTTCAGACCCTCGACACGACCGGTCGCGTTGTGTATGTCGGCACGTTTTCAAAGACGTTGCTGCCGACTCTCCGGCTCGGCTTCATGGTCGTGCCGCCGCCGCTGCGCGAGGCGGCGCACAAGGCGAAGCATGTTACCGATTGGCATACAGCGACAATGGCGCAAAGCGCCCTGGCCTGGTTCATCGACGAGGGTGCGTTTGCGCGCCACATTCGCAAGGTGAGCCGCACCTATGGCGAACGGCATGAGGTGCTGACCGCGGCAATCAAGAGGAACTTCGGCGATCACCTCGACCTTGTTCCATCGAGCACCGGGTTGCATGTCGCAGCCTACGCGCGAAGAGCGTCGGTTGATCATATCGATGCGATCGCATCACGAGCCTTTGATCTCGGCGTCGCCATCCAGAGGATGTCGACCTTCCGAGTAGACCGAAAGCCTCAGGCCGGCATCATCCTGGGATATGGGGCGATCGAAACAGGGCGGATTGCCGAAGGGCTGAGGCGGCTGCGCAGATGCTTCGATGAACGCGCGCCGCGCCGCGCGGATGCGGCGTGATCGTGGTCGTTGAAGGTGACGAGCACGCGGCCAAAGGGTGGATTGCGCGGAGATGCTAAGCGAACCCCCATCGACAAGCGCACCGCCTTGCCAGCGTTGCTTCGGGAAGCAGCCTCGCGTGGTGATTTGCGCGAGCGGATTGGGTATCGGGCGAGAGCCAGGCGCTCAGGTCAATCCGATCAACAAGGCTAACTTAGAAGGTTTTGGTCTGGAGACGCTGCCTAAATTGGACTGATTGACATCCTCAAATTGGACCTTCCATTACACTCCTTCGCTTCCAATGTTGCGCCGCTGACAAGGTCGACGAATCGGTGCGGGCGGCGCGTTCCCGCCGCTTGACAGGCCGCGACGGGGCCACTTTCAGGAAGGAGCGACTGGCCACCGCCGGAATCGCGGTGGTCGATGCTCTCAACTGGCTTTTTCTGGACAATTTTTCGGGCGATATCCGCGAGCAGCTTGAAACGAGCGACATCCCGTTCGGACGCGCGATCCAGCATCTCAATCCCAAGTCAATCCCAAGCCGCGCACGATTCTCGTTCGTCGCTGTACGCCCGGCCAGTTGGTCGACGCGGCGCAATCGATCGACCCGACCGCGATGGCGTTCGAGCACCGCGCCGTTGCAGCGGCGACTAGGGGATGACCGGCAACGACTTAAGGCCACGAACAACCGGTGCGGCGCGCCACCTCAGTTCGCGAGCAGGACAGGCGAGGCTCAACTTAGGCAGGCGTCTCAGTAAGCAACCGAACGCGATCTCGGCCTCCATCTTCGCCAGATGCGAGCCGACGCAATAGTGAACGCCGTCTCCAAACGCAAGATGCGGATTGGGCTTGCGGCCTATGTCCAGCCGATCGGGCTCCGCGAATTTCTGAGCATCCCGATTGGCGGAGGCAAGGACGGGGAAAATCACGTCGCCACGCCTGATCCTGGTGGCGTGCATGTCAATGTCTTGGGCCGCATATCGCTCCGTTGCGGTCTCGACAGGCGCCGTGAAGCGTAACAACTCCTCGACCGCAGACCCAAGGAGCGAAAAATCTCCAAGCAGGCGCTCTTTCTCGCGCTGGTTCTCCATTAGCGCCAGCATTCCGGACCCGATCAGGTTCACGGTCGTCTCGTGGCCGGCTATGATCAGGAGTACCAACATGGCGATCAGTTCGTTCTGGCTCAGCCGGTCGCCACCCTCCTCTACGGCGATGAGCGCGGAGATCAGATCATCCTTCGGGGTGTGCCGGCGCGTGGCAACGAGGCGCCGCAAATATCGCATTAGTGCAAAGATCGAGGGCAGCGACAGTGCCATGCGAAATTCCGATCGCGCTCCGAGAAAAACATTCGTCCACCTCCGAAAGCGCGTCCGGGCCTCCTCGGGCAAGCCCAGCAGCTCCGAGATCATGGTCAACGGAAGCGGAAGGGCGAAATCCTCAATAATATCGGGCTTCAATTTTGCGCGCATCCGATCGACGAGATCCTCAGCCAGCACTTCGGCGCGGTTTCGTAACTGCTCGATGCGTGCACGACTAAACGCCTTGTTGATCAGGACCCGCAGCC
>NZ_JAGKJI010000106.1 GCF_020329485.1 Bradyrhizobium cenepequi | reverse complement strand
ATCTCGCCCGGCTCGATCCGGAAGCCGCGGATCTTCACCTGGTCGTCGTTGCGGCCCAAGAACGCCAGATTGCCGTCCGGCAGATAGCGCGCAAGGTCGCCGGTCTTGTACAGCCGGTCGCCTGCCACAAAGGGATTGGCGATGAACCGCTCCGCCGTCAGCTCCGGCTGGTTCAGATACCCCCGCGCGACCCCCGCCCCGCCGATGTAGAGCTCCCCGACCGCGCCAAACGGAACGGGCGCACCATGACCGTCGAGCAGGTACACACGCGTGTTCGCAATCGGACGCCCGATCGGGACAATTGTCCCATCAAAATCATCGGGGCAGCTCCACGCTGTCACGTCGATCGCAGCTTCCGTCGGACCGTAGAGATTGTGCAGGCCCGTCCAAGGCAATACGCGCCGAACCTTGTGCACACTGGCGGCAGGGAGCGCCTCACCGCTGCATAAAACACGCCGCAGCGATGTGCAGCGGTCAACCCCCTTCGCATCGATAAAGCTGACCAGCATCGATGGTACGAAGTGTGCCGTGGTGATGCGCTCCCTGATGATCAAGTCCACCAATGCATCGGGATCTTTGTGCGCATCCGGAGGCGCCAGCACCAGGGTCGCGCCTTCAAGCAAGGTCCAGAAGAACTCCCAGGCCGAGACATCGAAGCCAAATGGCGTCTTCTGCAACACGACATCCGTTGCCTTGAGAGCGTAGGCGTTTTGCATCCAGATCAGGCGGTTGATAATGGCCCGATGCTCATTCTGCGCCCCTTTTGGCGTGCCTGTTGATCCCGAGGTGTAGATCACATAGGCGAGATGGCGTGAGCTGAGGCCAAGCCCACGCGGGTCCGGATCCGACGCCGGCAGGTTTGCCCACGCCGGCGTTGCCATCTCCAGATCGAGCGCCGTCACATCGGCGAGCGCCTCGGTGCCGAGCGCGGCGCGGCCGGCCGCATCGCAAAGCAGCAGCTGCGGCGCGGCATCGCCCAGCACCTGGCGCAGCCGCTGAGACGGGTAGGCCGGATCCAGCGGCAGATAGGCGCCGCCCGCCTTCAGGATCGCCAAGAGCCCCACCACCATCGCCGGGCTGCGCTCCAGGCAGATCGCCACCGGCTGATCCGGCCTGACCCCGAGCGCGATCAGGTGATGCGCCAGCCGGTTGGCCCGCGCATTGAGCTCGCCATAGCTCAGGCGCTCGTCCTCATGGACGAGGGCGACCGCTTCGGGTGCGCGCCGGACCTGTTGCTCGAACAGCTCATGGATGCACCGCTCCGACGGATAGGCCGCCGCCGTCCGGTTCAACTCCTCCAGCAGATAGCTGCGTTCGTCGGCCGGCAGGATGTCGATGCGGCCGACCGGCTGCCCGGCATCGGCAACCATCGCCCGCAGCAGCGCCAGCAGATAACCACGCTGCCGCTCGATCGTCGCCTGATCGAACAGCGCCGTGGCATAATCAAACGTTCCGGCTATGACCTCATCACACTGGCCTAGACTCAGCTCCAGATCGAACTTGACCTGATCGAGCCCTTCCCCGGCAGCCTCCACGCTCAGCCCGGCAAGGTCGAACGACCCGACGGCGTTGTTCTGCCAGGCCAACATCACCTGGAACAACGGCGTGTGATCGAGATGCCGGGGCGGCTTGACGATCTCGACTACCTGCTCGAACGGCAGGTCCTGATGCTCCTGCGCCCCCAGCGCCGTGCGCCGCGTCCGTTCCAAAAGCTGCGACACGCTCGGCTCGCCCGACAGGTCCAGCCGAAGCGCCAGGGTGTTGACGAAGAAGCCGATCAACCCTTCGATCTCGCGCCGGCCGCGATTGGCGCTCGGCACGCCGATCACAAGGTCGTGCTGCCCCGACAGACGCGACAGCACCGCCGCCCAGCCCGCCAGCACCGTCATGAACAACGTCGTGCCATGCTGCCGGCTCAGCCGCTTCAACTCCCGCGTCAGATCCGCATCGATGACAACGGGAACACTGGTCCCGGCAAACGACTGCTGGGCCGGCCGCGGCCGGTCCGTCGGCAGCGCAAGACGGGCCGGAGCACCCGACAGGGTGTCGCGCCAATACTGCGCCTGCTTCTGCAGCCGTTCCCCCGACAGCCACTGCCGTTGCCAGGCGGCATAATCAGGGTACTGGATTGCCAGCGGCGGCAAAGGATCGTCCTGTCCAGCCTCAAACGCCCGGTAAAGCTGACTGAGTTCACGCACCAGCACGCCCAGCGACCAGCCGTCCGAGATGATGTGATGCTGGGTCAGCAGGAAGACGTGTTCCTCATCCGACATCCGGATCAGACGCCCGCGGATCAGCGGCCCGCGCGCAAGATCGAACGGCGTGCCTGCCTCTTCATGGCACAGCTCCAGAAGCGCCGCCTCAGCATCCGGCCGGCCCCGCAGATCGTGCTCGAGCACCGGCAGCCCCGCATCCGCCGGCAGAACCTCAACCCGGGGCTTGCCCTCCGGTGCGACAAAGATACTGCGCAACGCCTCGTGACGGGCAAACAAACGGTCAAGGCTGCGCTGCCAGGCGCTGCGGTCGAGCGCCCCACGCAGCCGCGAGGCCAGCGGAATGTGGTAGTTCGTGCTGCCCTCGTCCAGCTGCGCCAAAAACCACAGCCGCTGCTGCGCAAACGACAGCACCAGCGGCTCATGACGCGACACGGCCGCAATCGCCGGCAGCTCTTGCAAACCGGATCGGCTCAACACCTCCACGATGCTTGCCGCCAGCTCCGCCAGCACCGGTTTGGCAAACAGCGTCGTCAGCGACAGCTGTACACCCAGCGCTTGCGACAGCCGGCTCAAGAATCGCACGGCAAGAAGCGAGTGGCCGCCCAGTGCGAAGAAGTGGTCGTGGCGGCCGACCCGCTCGAGCCCCAGAAGCTCCGACCAGATCTCGGCCAACGCCGTCTCGATCTCGCCCCGCGGCGCCTCATAGGCGGCGCGCGCATACGCCTCATCCTCCGGCGGGGGCAGCGCCTTGCGATCGAGCTTCCCGTTCGGGGTCAACGGCAGTCGCGCAAGCCGCACAAACGCACTCGGCACCATGTAGTCCGGCAGCCGCGCACTTAAGTGTGCGCGCAAGGCACCGGCCAGCTCGCCTCCATCCAGCCCGTTCGATGCTGCTTCGGGCGCACACACCACATAGCCGACAAGACGCGTCTCGCCCGCGCGATCCTCTTGCGCCACCACCACAGCCTCGCGCAGCAACGCGTGCTCAGAGAGCCGCGCCGCGATCTCGCCCGGCTCGATCCGGAAGCCGCGGATCTTCACCTGGTCGTCGTTGCGCCCCAAGAACGCCAGATTGCCGTCCGGCAGGTAGCGCGCCAGATCCCCGGTCTTGTACAGCCGGTCGCCTGCCACAAAGGGATTGGCGATGAACCGCTCCGCCGTCAGCTCCGGCTGGTTCAGATAGCCACGCGCGACCCCCGCCCCGCCCATGTAGAGCTCGCCGACCGCCCCGAACGGAACCGGCGCGCCATGACCGTCGAGCAGATAAACTTTAGTGTTCGCGATCGGTCGGCCAATCGTCTCAACGACAGCCTCTCCCCTTCGCATGCAGATCCAGGTCGAGTACGTCGTCGTTTCGGATGGAGCGTACAGATTACAAACCTTCTGGACGCCGCTGTTCTCGAAGACCCTCTCGATCAGATCGGCCTTCAGCCGCTCACCGCACGAATTGATGACGTTTGTCGAATCCGGCACGGCTTTCTTATCGACCAGGGCGGCGATCGCGGAGGGGACTGTGTTGATCAAGGAGACATCCAAGGACCTCTGCGCCAGCGCCAGCGCATTCTCAACAAGATACAGCGTGCTTCCTTGCGAAAGCGGAACGAAGCACTCATAGACCGACAGATCAAAACTGATCGAGGTAGAAAACAGCGTGCGGCTGATCTCTGATTCCGCAAACACCTCGCTGCTCCAATGCAGCAGGTTCACGGTGCTCGCATGCTCGATCATCACGCCCTTGGGCGTGCCTGTTGATCCCGAGGTGTAGATCACGTAGGCGAGATGGCGCGAGGTGAGACCAAGCCCACGCGGGTCCGGATCCGACGCCGGCAGGTTTGCCCACGCCGGCGTTGCCGCCTCCAGATCGACCACCGTCAGATCGCGAAGCGCATCAGCGCCCAGCGCGGCGCGCCCCGCCGCGTCGGCCAGCAGCAGAGGCGGCGCCGCATCGTTGAGCACCTGCCGCAGCCGCGCCGACGGATAGGCCGGGTCCAGCGGCAGATACGCCCCGCCCGCCTTCAGGATCGCCAAAAGCCCCACCACCATCGCCACGCGGCGCTCAAGGCAGATCGCGACCGGCTGATCCGGCGTCACCCCGCGCGCGATCAGGTGATGCGCCAGGCGGTTGGCCCGTGCATTGAGCTCGCCATAGCTTAAGCGCGCGTCCGCGCAGACCACCGCCACCGCGTCCGGCGCCTTGCGCACCTGCGCCTCGAACAGCTCGTGGATGCATTGCTGCTCAGGATAAGGCGCCGCCGTCCGGTTCAACTCCTCCAACAGGTAGGTGCGCTCAGCGGACGACAGCAGCTCAATGCGGCCGACCGGCTGCTGCGCATCAGCCACCATCGCCCGCAGCAGCGCCAGCAGATAACCCCGCTGCCGCTCGATGGTCGCCTGATCGAACAGCGCCGTCGCATAGCCCAGCGTTCCGGCGATCACCTCGCCATGCTCGCGAAGGCTCAGCTCCAGATCGAACTTGACCTGATCGTACCCATCCGCCGCCGCCGCCACACTCAACCCGGGAAGATCGAAGGACTGAGCGGCGTTGTTCTGCCAAGCCAGCATCACCTGGAACAGTGGCGTGTGATCAAGATGCCGTGGCGGCTGCACGATCTCCACCACCCGCTCAAACGGCAGGTCCTGATGCCCCTGCGCCCCCAAGGCCGTGCGCCGCGTCCGCTCCAACAGCTCTGCCACGCTCGGCGCGCCCGACAGGTCGAGGCGAAGCGCCAGGGTGTTGACGAAGAAGCCGATCAACTCTTCGATCTCGCGGCGACCGCGATTGGCGCTCGGCACCCCGATCACAAGGTCGTCCTGCCCCGCCAGACGCGACAGCACCGCGGCCCACGCCGCCAACACCGTCATGAACAACGTCGTGCCATGCTGTCGGCTCAGCCGCTTCAACTCCCGCGTCAGATCCGCATCGATGACAACGGGCACATTGGCCCCGGCAAACGACTGCTGGGGTGGCCGCGGCCGGTCCGTCGGCAGCTCAAGTCGTGCCGGGGCGCCCGCCAGGGTGTTGCGCCAATACTGCGCCTGGCCCTGCAGCCGCTCGCCCGCCAGCCACTGCCGCTGCCAGGCGGCATAGTCCGGATACTGGATCGCCAGCGGCGGCAGCGGATCGTCTTCTCCGGCCAGGAACGCCCGGTACAGCTGACTGAGCTCACGCACCAAGACGCCCATCGACCAGCCGTCCGAGACAATATGATGCTGGGTGAGCAGGAAGACGTGCTCCTCATCGGAGGTCCGGATCAGCCGCCCGCGGATCAGCGGGCCGCGCACCAGATCGAACGGCGTGCGCGCCTCGTCATGGCACAGCTCCGACAGCGCGGCGTCCGCATCTCCCCGGTCCCGCAGATCGTGCTCTACGACTTGCAGCCCCGCATCAGGTGGCAGAATCTCAACCGAAGGTTCACCTTCCGAGGCGACAAAGACACTGCGCAGCGCCTCATGCCGCGCCACCAACCGGTCCAGGCTGCGCTGCCAGGCGCTGCGGTCGAGCATGCCGCGCAGCCGCACCGCCAGCGGGATGTGGTAGTTCGTGCTGCCCTGATCTAACTGCGCCAAAAACCACAGCCGCTGCTGCGCAAACGACAGTACAAGTGGCGCATCGCGCCCCACCCCTGGGATCGCGGTAGCCTCTCGGTTGCCACTCGGGTTTCTCTTCTTGGCGAGTAAAAGAAGCTTAGTTAAGCCTTCTACATCCAGCTTTTCCAAGCCGGTCCTAACTAAATCTGTCATTCCGAGGCACCCAGAGAGATCAGCTTCTGAAGCTCGTCGCAGTCAAATTCTCGTTCGAGCAGAGTAATAGAAGTTTCGCGAGCGAGGTCGGCCAGCACCGGTTTGGCGAACAGCGTCGTCAGCGGCAGTTCGACACCAACAGTCTGCGACATCCGGTTCAACAGCCGCACCACCAGCAGCGAGTGCCCGCCCAGCTGGAAGAAGTGGTCGTGCCGACCGACCCGCGCCAGCCCCAGAAGCTCCGCCCAGAGCTGCGCCAGCGCCGTCTCGATCTCGCCTTGCGGCGCCTCATAGGCGGCGCGCGCATAGGCCTCATCCGCCGGCGCCGGCAGCGCCTTGCGATCCAGCTTGCCGTTCACCGTCAGCGGCAGCGCCGCAAGCCGCACAAACGCGGCCGGCACCATGTAGTCCGGCAGCCGTGCACTTAAGTGTGCGCGCAAGGCACCGGCCAGCTCGCTTCCATCTCCCTCGTCCGATCCTGCCTCGGGCGCGCACACCACATAGCCGACAAGACGCGTCTCGCCCGCGCGATCCTCTTGCGCCACCACCACGGCCTCGCGCAGTAACGCGTGCTCAGAGAGCCGCGCCGCGATCTCGCCCGGCTCGATCCGGAAGCCGCGGATCTTCACCTGGTCGTCGTTGCGGCCCAAGAACGCCAGATTG
>NZ_JAGKJI010000105.1 GCF_020329485.1 Bradyrhizobium cenepequi | reverse complement strand
TCCAGAAGGCGGCGGAAATGACTGAGATCCACGGCTTCGCCGAGCTTGCGCGCGGTCATCGTGGAGAGCGAATGCATCGCCTCCCAGAAGAGTGCCAGCATCGTTGGATCCTCGCCGTCGAACATCGAGGATTGCACTGCCGGGTCCCACGTGGTTGGCCGGTTCGTGCGCAGCGCTTCGGTAAGTTTGCCCCAGCCCGCGTAGAGCCGCTTGTCGGCCATCTGCACGAAGCCACCGAAGTAATACGGCTTGCCGCGCACGAGATAGGCTTCACTCAGGGGCGTATTGCGATAGCGGCCGTCCGTTTTCTCCAGGAGCCCGAGTGCAGCGCAGCCGGTCAACAGCATCTCGGCCGGGCGTGGATGCAGACCGAGCGCTTCCGCCAGCTCCGCAACCGTGATGCCGGCGCCGCCCGCAAGGCGGCTGAACAGGCCCAACTCGTGTGCTGCAGCCAGGGTCTTGAAGGCCCAGAAACCGGTCGCAAGCGCCATCAGCGGGACGGCGGAAGGAAGCTCCTGCGTGCGCATTATTTCACTCCTCCCATGACAGACGGACCGCGCGGGTTCCAAGCCCGCTGAATCTCAGCAGGCCAAGTTGACGGGGTGATTTCGGGCTTCGGACAATCGGTTACGGCTGAAATGGACCGGCGGTCGGCTTACCCCATCGATATCAAGTTCGTGACTAAACCTGGCGTGACTTCAAGCACTGCCGCTGGGGCCTTGGCATAACCGATGTCCGTCAGCCGCTCGGGGGCAAATCCACGATTGCCCGACGTCTGGAGACGGTCAATTGCCAAGCCTTGAAAGCCACGTTTGTGGCCTTCAACACAAATCCAAGTAGTCGCACTCTCGACGAGTGAATCGACGCGAGTTTCAGCTCGAGGCATTTCAGCCTCCCATTTCCAGCCATTCGCGCGAGTTCCTCGAGGGTTTGCGGCCCACCGGCCAGTTCGTCGGCGATGTTCAGCTTCGCCGCCATGCACAGCAATTGCGTCGCCAAGTAACTGCATGTTCTTTCCTCGCTCTGCGAAGCCCTCCGCCAGGCCGACGCATAGCGCAGGCACCGCGGCGCTGTCAGTCCAAAAGCTCCGGGTTTTGTTCTGATCTTGCTGCGGAATGGGCCGCGGTCTTGCTGGTCGGCAGAGATTTTGTTTACCTGACTTTGCCATGTTGCGATTGCAGGACTACGCCATCTTCAGCCATTTGCGGCAGTCGGGTGTTCCTTTGCAGGCCTCGACACGCTTCGGGGAGGGCTTGGCGGCCGCGCTTTGGGAGCGGGCGGGACGCGGGCATTACCGCTACAACCCGGCCAATCACCACACGCTCAGTTTTTGGGTCGCCGGGGGTGCGGGCTTTCGCCGGCTGCGCGGACGCAGCTACGACCCCATCCATGGCGAAAGCAGCCTCTGGGTTGTGCCGGCCGGCGCGCCGACCGCTTGGGAAGCTGCCGGGAAAGGCCGGCTTCTCCACTTCTACATCCCGATGCCGGTGTTTGAATCCCGGGTGGTGGAGACGCTCGATGCCGACCCCAGCCTGATAAGCCTGCGCGAAGAGGGCCTCCAACGCGATCCGGCGCTCGAAAACATTATCCGCTCCATGGTGCTGCCGCTGTCGTGGGAGGAGCCGGCTGACCGCATCGCCCTAACTCAGGCTGGCGAAATGCTGACCACCTACCTCGCGGCCCGCTGCAGCGAACGCCCGCCGAGAGCGCTCCTCATCCGCGGGGGTCTGGCGCCAGTCGTTCTGCGGCGGGTGCAGGAGTATGTCGAAGCCCATCTGGAGCAGGACCTGACGATTGAGGACCTGGCTGCCGTGGCCGGTCTGAGCCCCTATCACTTCGCCCATGCCTTCAAACGCTCGACTGGCTTTGGCCCCTATCGCTACGTGTTGCGGCGACGTACCGAGCGTGCCAAGCGGCTTCTTGCAGCAGGCAAGATTCCGTTGTCCGACGTGGCACAGGCCTGCGGCTTTGGCAGCCAAAGCCATTTTTCCGCCCGCTTCCGAGAGGTAACCGGACTGACCCCACGCCAGTTTGGCCGCTGCTTTGATGACCGGTCCTTGGTCGCGCGCGTCAGGACCCATACCGCGTGATCTATCGGTGAAACGATCGGGTCGACGCCTTCGCCACACAACCACTCCCTGTGGTTATGGGTCCCGGCTCAAGGCCGGGACGACGGCGGATTGGGACGCGATCGTCAGGCCACATCGGCCTTCAGCAAGAGCCGCAGCGCTTTCGGAATCGGTTGCGCCCTGCCCTCGCTGATGAAGGCGACGCGCACTTGCGCCTTGACCAGCACCTCCTCGCCGCGCTGCACCTGCTGCGCCAGCGTGATCGAGGCGCCCTTTACGGCGATCGGCCAGGTCACGACGTCGAGCACATCATCCATCCGTGCCGGCCGCAGGAAGTCGATCTCCATCGAGCGCACGACGAACGCAAAGCCCGTCGTCTCCACCTCTGTTTCCGCGAACAGCGCGTGCTGCTCGGCGCCCATCAGCCGCAGGTGGTTGGTGCGGCCGCGCTCCATGAAGCGCAAATAATTGGCATGATAGACGATGCCCGAGAAATCCGTGTCCTCATAGTAGACACGGACTTGCATGTGATGGCGGCCATCGCGGATCTCGCCGTCGAGATGAGCTGTCTGCACCGTTCGACCTCGGAAATAATCAATTGATCGTGACATGCCCTCGCAAGGGGCCGACGTCAACGTCGGACGAGAATTCAAGTTGATTGAGGTCAAGACCGGACATCTCGCCACGGCCTATCCGGCAGATGCAAGCGATAAGGCTCCAGCCTCAGCCCCTCCAGCGCACGTCGCCGACGACCTGTCCTGATCCCACAAAGGCGAACATATCATGGCAAACACCGATCGATCCGCTCAACGAAGCGAAACCAAGGCCTATCTGGTTGGTGGCGGGATCGCCTCGCTGGCAAGCGCCGCCTATCTGATCCGCGACGGCGGCCTGAAGGGGCGCAATATCACCATCTTCGAAGAGACGCCGCTGCCTGGCGGCAGCCTCGATGGCGCCGGCTCGCCGGATCAGGGCTACGTCATTCGCGGCGGCCGAATGTTCACCTATGAGGCCTACACCTGCACATTCGATCTGCTGTCGTTCATCCCGTCGCTGTGCGATCCGGCCAAAACGGTCAAGCAGGAGATCTACGAATTCAACGAGAAGCACATCCCGCATTCGCATGCGCGGCTGGTGCGCGGCGGCCAGAAGGTCGACGTCACCAATATGGGATTTTCCAACCAGGATCGCCTCGACCTGATCGAGATCATGGCGACCTCGGAAGCTTCCCTCGGCGACAAGCGGATCGAGGATGTGTTTTCGCCGTCGTTCTTCACCACCAATTTCTGGTACATGTGGGTCACGACATTTGCGTTCCAGCCGTGGCACAGCGCGGTCGAACTGAAGCGCTATCTGCATCGCTTCATTCAGGAGTTTCCCCGCATCCACACCCTCGGGGGCGTTCGCCGCACGCCTTGTAACCAGTACGATTCGATCGTGCTGCCGGTGACGAACTGGCTGAAGGCGGAGGGCGTGAACTTGCAGACGGGCACCGCCGTCATCGATCTCGACTTCGTCTACGGTCCGAAGGGCAAGGGTGTCGAGCGGCTGCATTGCGTCCGCGACGGCAAGCCGGAAATCATCACGGTCGGTGCCGACGATCTCGTGTTCGTCACCAACGGATCAATGACGACGGCCTCGAACCTCGGCTCAATGACGCAGCCGGCAGCACTATTGGCCAAGGATGGCAAGACCGACCATTCCTGGGCGCTATGGGAAAAGCTCGCTGCCAAGGACGCCCGGTTCGGGCGGCCTTCGGTTTTCAATGGCAAGGTCGATGAATCGAAATGGCTGTCGTTCACGGTGACGATGCGCGATCCGACCTTCTTCGAGCTGATGGAGAAGTTCACCGGCAATGTCGCCGGCACCGGCGGTCTCGTCACCTTCACCGATTCGAACTGGCTGATGTCGGTGGTGCTAGCCGCGCAACCGCATTTCATCGGACAGCCCGACACTATCAAGGTGTTCTGGGGCTATGGCCTGTTCGTCGATCAGGTCGGCAACTTCGTGAAGAAGAAGATGTCGGAATGCAGCGGTGAGGAGATCCTGACCGAGCTGCTCGGCCATCTGCGCTTCGAGGCGCACAAGGAGCTGATCCTCAAGACTTCGAACTGCATCCCCTGCATGATGCCCTATATCACCAGCCAGTTCATGCCGCGCGTGAAGGGCGATCGGCCGCCGGTCAAGCCGCCCGGCACCACCAATCTCGCTTTCATCGGACAATATTGCGAGATTCCCGATGATGTCGTGTTCACCGTGGAATATTCGGTGCGTTCGGCGCAGACAGCGGTGATAGCGCTGCTCGGTCTCGACAAGGAGGTCTCGCCGCTCTACAAGGCGCAGTACGATCTGAACGTGTTGTTCGACGCGGCCAAGACGCTGGCCCATTGAGGACGTGACAATTATCGGAGCGCAAGCGCAACGGCGCTTGCGCGGCGGCGTCAGGCTGCGTCAGATGCCCGTGCCGCAGGGGAGAAACTCACTTCGACAATTCCTTCTCGATATCCCTGCGGCCATCAAGAACACGGACGACTGTGATCCGATTGTCGTCAACCAGGTAGAAGGCAATGTAGCCATCGATCCTCAGTCCTCGAAGCGATGCTCATAGCTCCGGTCCGGTCCGAGAAATGGAAACTCGCGCAGCTCATCGAACCGTTGCGAAATCCGCGCCAGCATTCGGTCGGCCGCAGCAGGGCTGCGTTCTGAAAGATACGAATGAATGTCGAGAATGTCCGAGCGAGCGCGGAAGGATACAACGATCCGCACGTCTGTTCCTATCGCTTCGCTTGGCTTCGGGCCTGCTTAAGAAAATCCTCGAGATCCCAGGGAACAACACGCCCAGCTTCGACGTCAGCCATTCCTTCGTCGATGGCATCCTTCAAAGCACGGAACTTCCTGGCCTGAGACAACAGATAAGCCGCCGCTGACTCCTGCATTTCCTCAGGCAGCAACTCAAGCGCTTCGACGGCTTTCTCAATGGCAGAACTCATAAAGGCAATATAGTCCGATTTGAGGACGATGCACAGACCGGCGATAGATGATTGCGTCTTTGAACTGCTATGCCACCGCCGGTCCGGCCTTCTTGCCGAGCGTCACCAGCACGATCTCCGGGGGAACGCCGATGCGGAATGGCAAGATGCTGCAGCCGAGCCCGCCGGAGACGATGACGTCGCAATTGGTGCGGAGGTGGCCATAGGCGAGCTCGACGCCATGCCGCGGCGGCACCGCGGGCGACCAGCCGAGCAGGCGGACCTGACCGCCATGAGTATGGCCGGACAATTGCAGCGTCACGCGCGATGGGACCCGTAGCGCGACATCAGGCTCATGCGCCAGCAGGATGAGTGGCGCATCGTCGGTGACTTTCGCAAGCGTCGCGCCGAGATCATCGACACCGATGCGGCGCACGGGGCGGAAACGCCGCGCCGGCATATAGGCGAGCTGATCGCCGAGGCCGGCGAGCCAGAACGGACGGCCGTTCTTGGTCAGCCGCTTCGCGTCGTTCTCGTAGACCGGAATGCCGCTGGCTTCGAGCGCGCGATGCGCCACCGTCAGCCCCTGCCCCTCGCGCTGCACGGTCCTGTCTTCCCAATAATCGTGGTTGCCGAGGATCGCATGCACGCCGAGCGGCGCCTTGAGGTTCGCCAGCACCGCGGCCCATTCGTTTGCTGGAATGAAGCGGGTGACATGGCGATGGCCGGCGACATAGTCGCCGAGCATGACAATGACGTCGGGCTGAAGTGCATTGGTACGCGCGACGATCGCCTCGATCCGCTCCAGCGACATCCAGGGATCGCAGGCGTGCAGATCGGCGATCACGGCGATCTTCAGCGGGAAATCCGCCGGCCATCGCGCCGGCGTCAGATGGTAGCGCGTGACGCGGAGCCGCAAGACCGGCTCGACGCCAAAGCCATAGGCTGAGGTCGACGCCGTAAGGGCGGTCAAACCGCCGATGGAGCTGAAGAACTGACGCCGTGAGAACATGATGTTGATTGTGATGCCACCCGTTGATGGGGTGCGATTGAAGCGGAATTGCGGTGCGCTCGTGCAGATTGTCAGGGGATCGCGTGCACGAGGATGTGAACGGACGAAACTGCGTCCACAACCGCGCTGCCCTCCTTCTCCCGCTCGCGGGGAAGGGCTGGGGTGGGGTGTCTCCGCGATTCATGCTGTCCGAGCGTGTGGAGAGAACCCTCACCCGGCGCTTCGCGCCGACCTCTCCCGCTTGCGAGAGCTTTGCTTAATTGGCTGAGCGGGAGTGGCAGCCGATGTCAGGCATTTTTTTGCGCTGCCTCAGGCGGTACGCGAGGGTTGAGGGCCGCGTTTTCAGGGCCGTCCGATGGCAGCGGGCGGTGGCGGTCACGCCGCAGCTCCCACGGGCTGCAGCACCGCCCATCGTTTGAGGTTCATGGCGAGGCAGATAAGACGCAGATGCGTCTGGTTGCGTCTCAGGCCCAGATAGCGGGCGCGCGCCCAGCGGTAGACGCCCTTGAGACGTGCGAAGACCTGCTCGACCGGCGCGCGGCGCCGTCCCACCGCGTCGTTGAAGCGCTTCTGCCGCTCGGTCAGGGGATGATGCTTGTTGGGCCGGAACATCAGCCGCGGCTTGATGCC
>NZ_JAGKJI010000104.1 GCF_020329485.1 Bradyrhizobium cenepequi | reverse complement strand
GGATTGGCCTTCGACGCGCTGATCGCCGACAAGGCGTTCGACAGCAACGCCATCATCGCCGAACTCGATGCGCGCGGCGCCAAGGTCGTCATCTCCCAGCATCCGCGCCGCGCCAAGCCTCTCACCATCGACGAGGAGATGTACAAATGGCGGCATCTCATCGAGAACTTCTTCGGCAAGCTCAAGGAGTTCAAACGCATCGCCATGCGCGCCGAAAAGACCGATCAAAGCTTCGCCTCCATGATCCATCTGGTCGCGGCCGTGATAAACTCCCGATGAATCCCAACAGACCCTAGTGTAGACCGTACTGTGATGCAACGCACACTATCGAGGCTTCAGCGAGGCCGCACCTAGCTTCGTTGGACGTCTGGCAGGCGAGGCAGTATGATTGACGCCGAAATCGTCCGCGTTACGTAGGCCATCCAAGCCTGACACGCGGCCCGGCTCGATTACTCTCCCGATCTGTGCCCATGTGATCTTGTTAACGTGCGATGCTGTCGAAGGCCGCGTTTCATTCTCGTTTGCGCCCTCATTGGTCACTTCTCGGATTTCAGCCCCAATTCGACCAGCCAGTGAGTGGCGTTCATGACTCATGTCTTTCTTCCGCGCCGATCCACTCGCACATCCTGAAACTCTTCCGGTCCTTTGAGGAGGCGTCGCTTGCGGCTGGCCCGAGCGTGCTGATTGACTGTGGCATCAGCCATCTCGTCTATCGTTTCACCGGCCATTGTGCGGGCGCGCTGTTTCTGCCCTTCGTTCCCGGAACGGCGCTCCGTCTTCGCCGTCAGTCCTAGCTCGACCAAGCGCCGGACGGCTTCTGGTAGCGTCGGCCTGTCAGCCTGGTTCTCAGCCCACTTTACGATAGAGGCTCGCAACAACGGCGGTGCCCGAAACCCCATCATGGGATCTCGAATAGTAGATGGGCGAGTGCGTTTTTGTGATTTAGTCCTTATCGACATGTGCGAACATAAGTCTGGCCTAAAAGCAAGCCAAGGGAAAGCGCGAAGTTCGGCGCTGGTGCAAAGGCTTACGCTGACCGAGCACGAATCTCGTGTTCCAATTGGGCCCGTTCCGATTGCGAGCCTTCTCGAGCGGACCCAACCCGTGTTCCAGCTCTTGAGGGTCCCTCCGCGGACATCGCGCTCAAAGCCGGCCGTCTCGTGAGAGGGGCCTACGTGCTCGGTAGAGCGTAAACCGCGCCGCAGGAGCGATGAAATGACACATGGGCCCTAAGCGCGATTTCGCCAAGGCCGAAAACATTCTCTTGCGGTGCGACTGCAATGTAACTATGCCTTGAGCATTCGAGTTTTCGGCCGAACGACTTGGCCTTGCCGCGAACAGCGCGCCTGACTGACGACCCTCCTCCCAGATCTCGAGTTAACCGATCGCGTTTGGCGCGATCTCAAATACACACAATCGAAGGACGATCTCCCATGGCGACGGGAACAGTGAAGTGGTTCAACAACCAAAAGGGTTTCGGCTTTATTCAGCCAGATCAGGGCGGCCAGGATGTCTTCGTTCATATCAGCGCGGTTGAACGTGCAGGCATGAGCACTCTCAATGAGGGGCAGAAGGTTTCCTTCGAGGTCGTCGCAGACCGCCGGACCGGCAAATCTGCTGCGGAAAATCTGCGCGCTGAATAAACTTCCGCGCTCGCCGCCAACGCTTTGACCACGGATGTACCGGCAAAGCTTCTGGTAGAGAACCCCGCCGTTTGGTGTGCCAGCAGCGGGGTTCTTTTTTCGAGCACTGGGGGTGCCCGCCGAACGATTTGAGCCAGCCTTTGAGCCATCCTTTGCATACGCCCGACAAGAAGCCATTGGGACTTTTTGATATGTCGAAGATCGACGTCGATAAACAGCATGATGATATCGTCAGTGCAAAAAGAAGCCTTGTGTTCTCGAAGAATGTGCATACCTTATCATCATTCGATTAGCCGTGTGCCTTGTTGTTGGTCCAGGCTGGGCCCTTTTCCAGAGACATCGTCGGATTGCACTTTGGGAATCGGGTGACTCCACGCGAACTGCGCGTTTGCGTTTCGGGGAAATGTTATGGCTACAGGTACAGGGGCATAGCGCGATCGAGCGGGCCGGAATTCGTGGACTCGCCCAGGGTCAGCGGATGAACTTCTAGGTCAGGAACGACCGGAAGCGTGGCAAGTCCAGCGCCGAGAACCTCTTGCCCTCGCATAAGCAGCTTTCGTCACTCCACGGATGTACTGAAATGGCTGTGCGGCCCCCGCGATACGGGATTGAGCGGGCTTTTGCGTGAGGGGCAATCTGTCCCTTGAACTTGGATCGTAGTCGAGCGGGATCTACTGCGAAGGAATCGTTGCCGCGCTTCAGCACGATCTTTAGCCAATCTGGCCCTGCAACTCTGAAGGAGCACAACTTTGCAGGTAATCGTGCGCGATAACAATGTCGACCAAGCGCTTCGCGTTCTCAAGAAGAAAATGCAGCGCGAGGGCGTGTTCAGGGAACGAAGCGCCGTCGTTCTTACGAAAAGCCCTCGGAAAAAAAGACCAGAGAGAAATCTGACGCCGTCCGCCGTGCCCGTAAACTTGCTCGGAAACAGGCCATCCGCGACGGACTCATCGCTGCGCCGCCTAAAAAGGAAAAAGTCCTGATCAAGCGTGCGCAAATGCTGCCCGCCACTACTCGTGGCACACGAGAGACCTAACAAGGCGCGGGAGGCGGATCGTCGTCCGCGCGGTATTTGCAACACTCCGGTAACGCCGCCTTGTGAGGCAAGAAGCTATGATAACGGGGAGCCGAGGAAGCGCGTTCGGATGCTAAAGATCAGGAACAGGCCATGAAATTAAACGAAGCACAGATTACCAAAACCCTGTCTCAGTTTCCAGCGCAGGTGCTTGCTGAGGATCATCCAGCAGTTGCACAATTTCGCGAATTGTTCGGTCAGCATACTTTCTTTCTCGACCCCACGGGGTTGCATGTCTTGGAGTTGCTCGAAGTTCCTGGGATGGAGGCTGAGGAAGGAGAGCTAATAAGTCTCGCAGATTGGAGCGACGCGAGCTTTACAAAGTTGAGAACACATCAGCCCGAACCCACCGGCGTTGTGGTTCGCTTGAAAGAAGTTCAACACTGAGAGGGCTCTAAGGGCAAATTCCGCGTTCGCGATCGGCTCCGCCCGGTTACCGACGTCTGGTCACCGCCTCTCATGTTTGTTCCTATTTCGGCGTCAGCGTTTCAACGCTAGGCAGCATTAGTTGTGGAACGCGCCTCGGCGAGCATCCAAAACGGAAAGGTACCTGAACGGGAGATATGGGTTGGCGGGTGGGCGTTCACCGCAGACAGGGAGCTACCGTGAAAGATAGCTCCCTGTTTGCGAATAGTGCGTCGATCGATTTGTGGCTAGATAGCAACCTCAACCATAATCGACGGGCGAACCCGATCAACGCGAGCAGTGCAATTGTATCTTTTTCACTTCACGGGGAATTGGCTCTTGTATTGCATGGGATAAACGCGCAGCCCCGACCCGTTACCACGCGGTTTCGCGGGAGTCTTCGGTGATGGGAACGCCGGTTGGGCTCCCCAATCCTCAGAATGAATGGAGCCGCCCATGCATCGCAATCTAAATATTTTCAAGGATACTTTGTTTTGGGGTACAATGATGATTGGCGTCTTGCCAGTTGTCTTGGGTGGAGCGCTTCTCGTGGCTGCACCGAGAACGCAGGGTTGAGGCAATGGCCCGCGGCCGGGCCGCGAGTACCCCTTGGCCGGCTTACCTTCCTCGCCGCTTGGCGCAAGGAAAGTGCTGCTCCATGAAGAGGCTCGGCAATTTCGCATGCAGGCGACAATGCCGAGCGCCTGGCCGCGAGCGACGCGGATTGAACGGTTGAACAACGAGAACACGTTCCCTGAGCAGCGCCGCACAGTTTCTGCAGTGACTATTTCGCAGCCGCTCCATGCGACGGCGGCCTCATCGCTAGGAACTGGCGTTCAGCCGGAACGTTTGGCACCGATAGTGCGATTTTATTGCGAGGCGCTGCCCGCCCTCGCCCGAGGATATCAAGATGAGACATCGAACCGTCGAACGTCGAGAAACGACCGTAGCCGAGCGCGAGGCCCGCAACGCATTCCGAGCGGAAGAGCCGAAGAACACTATGACCGATTATGCCAAAGCCGAAAAAGCGTTCCACGAAAATCGCGAGCGGCTCAAATCGGAACGGCTGGCGCGGGAGTCCGGAGTGCCCGTCCAGCCTTCAAGAAAAGTTCGCTCCGAGAAGTCCGCCAGGTGACGCCGCGAGATCTCCCGGCGGGACAAACGAAGCACGCGATTGTTCGCGAGTGGGACCTCTGGACAAAGACGCAGCCTCTTGAGGGAAAGGCGACCGCGCGCGACGCGCGAAAGTTCTTTCTCGAGCTCAAAGCCAAGCGCTTTCCCACGCTGCTGGACTTTCGGTCGGGCTCCGCCGACAAATGGCAGGTTGTCCACGGCTGGCTAATAGAAGAGCGGGGCGTCTCGGACTAAAGGCATTTCGGAGCTATCTTCGATCGCGGTGTGGCACAACTGTTCGTGAGGATCGCGAGCGGCCTCGCATTCGTGTGAGATATGCGGCTTCGAATGAGGATTTCTACGCCAACCGAAACGGGAGGAGGTCACCAACTGAGACCTACAGTGCATCGTCTCTTTATGCGTAGCCTGTGGCGGAGCGGCTGCCCGTCCGACCATCGACACCGTCTTTAGGTTTCGAACCCTAAGTTCGCTCGACGAGCCCGGTCGGGAGGCCGCGCGGGCGAGATTTGTGCTCTTCAGCCGAGTGGACTAACTGCGGAACGACGCCCCGGGAAAGCTGTGAACTTGGTTATCTTCTAGAGGAAGTCGCGTGCCCGAGTCGGCAATCAATAACGACCACCATCGCGCTTCTGTTGCGTGAGCCATTCCGATAAGGTCTTCGGTGTTGATGCTGAAGTCCTGCGATTTAATCGGCTCGGCGTCGCTTTGAGATTGTTCCGGATGTCTTTCTCCGGGCTTTTTCGCGGAAGTTCCGCTGAGCCCGTCTCCATGACTGCCCTTGAAGCAAGGGTTATTTTCTCGGCAGCCTCCTTTTCGAGACGCAGTTTTTTCAAGCGCGCCATCTTGTCGTGCTCTGCTCCTGCGTCAGCGCCGTGGGATAAAAGCGTCCTTTGGTGAGCTATTTCGGCCGAGCCCAAGAGCCCGATGATTGCTTTTTCGCCAAGAGCCTTGCAGGCTTCCAGCCGGTGCAGTCCCTCGACGAGAACGAATCGGTCTTCGTCACGCCGAACGACAATGGGAGCTTGTTGCCCGATTTCCAGAATACTTTCCGCAATTGATTCAACGAGCTCAGGTCTAAGAGCTTTTTTTCTTTTCACGGGAACGTAAATCTTGTCGATTGGGAAGCTTTCCGGTTTGGGCATAGCTTGTACTCTGTAGTGACTGAGCCCCATCCAAATCAACCCGCGCCAGGGGCAGGAGTTTAGGGATGAAGCGCTCTAGCGCCAAGGCATTCTGTACGAGCGGTCAGGAAGGTCATATACTCCTTCCGTTAGCTTACCGCGACGGGCGGCGGTAGCACTCGTTCCGACCACTCCATTTTTGGCGGGCGATGGGCTGTCTTTGATGTTCTTCGCAAGATGAGCCCCCTGCGTCAGATCGAGACGGCCGAACTCCTCATCGATGCAAACAATTTTTTGGTCAGCGATGCGTCAGCCATATTGGCCGGCACTCCCCAGGCCCAGCTGATCACGCCACAGACGCCCAAACGGTTGAAGGGCATGACGGCCGAAGCTATTTGCCCGCAAGGAACGCGAACTCTCATGCTTGCAGGAAGCGATATCTTCGATCCAGGACTCGTGAGGCCAAGATCACCTCCTGTGTGTACCGAAAACCTTATCCGTGTTGATGACGTATTGGAATCGCCTAAGCTGGCGGAATGATCGCGCTGTTCTGTTTCGCTCTGGCCGTCCTCGCCTCGCCCTTCAAGTCGAAGTTGCAGCTTGAAGCGGAGAACGCGGTGCTGCGACATCAGTTGATTGTCTTGCGGCGCAGGCTGCATGGTCGCGCCCGATTCACGAACCAGGATCGCTGGTTTCTGATCCAGCTGTATCGCTGGTTTCCGTCAATCCTGTCGGTCCTCACCATCATCCAGCCCGAGACGCTCGTGCGTTGGCACAAAGCCGGCTTTCGCGGCTACTGGCGGTGGAAGTCGCGATCTCTAGGAGGCCGACCGCAGATCGACACCGGGCTGCGCATGTTGATTCGGCGGATCAGCGTCGACGATCCGCTTTGGGGTGCGCCGCGCATTCGCGGCGAGCTGCTCAAGCTCGGGTTTGAGGTCGGGCAGTCGAGCGTCGCCAAATACATGGTCAAGCGGCACGGGCTGCCAAGCCAGGAATGGCGAACCTTCCTGCGCAACCACATGCCGGACATCGCCGCCATGGACCTCTTCGTGGTTCCAACGATCGGGTTCGAGCTGCTCTATGGCTTCGTCATCCTCCGGGTCGATCGCAGAGAGCTCGTCTGGATCAACGTCACAACAAATCCGACACCTGAATGGATTGCACGCCAGCTGACCGAGGCTTTTCCTTGGGATGAGGCTCCGCGCTACCTCATCCGCGGTCGGGATCGGATCTATGGCACCGTCGTCACACGTAAACTGCGGGCCATGGGCATCCGGGACAAGCCTACTGCACCAGGCTCTCCCTGGCAGAACGGCTTTGCCGAACGGTTGATCGGATCGATTCGCCGCGAGTGCTTGGATCACATCATCGTTTTTGGTGAGACACATCTACGCCAGATTTTACGAACTTACGCACGCTATTACGATGACATCAGAACCCATCGGTCGTTGGACAAAGATGCGCCGGTCTCTCGCCCGGTTCAGTGGACCGGAAGCATCAAATCGTTCCCCATCCTCGGCGGACCCCATCACCATTATGCGCGGGTTTAGGTTTTCGGTACCTACACCTATAAAATCATCCCCAAGCATCGTACGGAACTCAGAGCCACTCAAGACGTTTTCTTCTCAAATTAATGTCCCCGCCAGTCGGCGATGCACGATTTTGATCATGGCAAGACAATTAAGGAATCCGCGTGCAGCGTCTTCTCCTCGGCCGCCTCCTCTTTGCGCTGGTCACCCTTGCTTTCGCCGGTGGTGCGATATTTCTCGTGCCGCGCACATTCAGTACCGAGCCAGGTATGACGATTGCCTTCGCGGCCTTTGCGACATTCGTGCTCGTCGCGCTCGCTATCGTCGCGCGGCAGTTGCCGGAGGAAAT
>NZ_JAGKJI010000103.1 GCF_020329485.1 Bradyrhizobium cenepequi | reverse complement strand
GGGATTGGCCTTCGACGCGCTGATCGCCGACAAGGCGTTCGACAGCAACGCCATCATCGCCGAACTCGATGCGCGCGGCGCCAAGGTCGTCATCTCCCAGCATCCGCGCCGCGCCAAGCCTCTCACCATCGACGAGGAGATGTACAAATGGCGGCATCTCATCGAGAACTTCTTCGGCAAGCTCAAGGAGTTCAAACGCATCGCCATGCGCGCCGAAAAGACCGATCAAAGCTTCGCCTCCATGATCCATCTGGTCGCGGCCGTGATAAACTCCCGATGAATCCCAACAGACCCTAGAGCGTTTTCTAGCGAAGTGGATACCGGTTCGCGTGAAGAAAACGCGTCAAAACAACAGTCTGGAGCTTCGGTTCTGATTCAATCAGAACCGAAAATGCTCTAGCCTCAGTCGCTGGCATCGACCTTCCGCCAGGGCAGGGGGATTAGCATCGATACCTGCTGCCGGTAACGACGGTACTGATCGCCAAACAATGCGACGAGGTCGCGCTCCTCCAGCCAGATGCCGATGAGGATATAGCCGGTGGTGGCAACCGCGAATAGAAGGTGCCCAGCGGTCATCGATGGCGTCGCCCAGAAAGCGATCAGGAAGCCGAGATAGATCGGATGCCGCACCGCCTTGTAGAACAGCGGCGTCTTGAATTCCGGCGCCGGCAACCCGTATCCGAGCAGGCGTGCAAGCACCTGACGCAGGCCGAACAGCTCGAAATGGTTGATCATGAAGGTGCTCGCCAGCACCACCAGCCACCCAATCCAGGAAATCGCCTCCAGCACGGCTGCTAGCGTCGGATCGGTCACGGACCAGATCGTCTCCGTCATCGGTCGCCATTGCCAGTAGAGCAAGATCAGCGCAAGGCTCGCGAGCAGCACGAAGGTGGTGCGCTCGACGGATGGCGGCACGAGACGGGTCCACCAGCGCTTGAAGGCGGGGCGTGCCATCACGCTGTGTTGGACCGCGAACAGGCTGAGCAACAGGATGTTGATGACGAGCGACGAGACAAATGGCTCCGGCCGGCCGCTGTCGATGGTCTTCGGTACCGGCAGATTGCCCACGAAGGCGATTGCATAAAGGAAAGTGCAGAGAAATATGACGTAGGTTACCGCACCGTACAGCATCGCCATAACGCCGCCGGCGACACTGTTGGCGGGGGGAGAGTGGATGGCATGGTATGTCATGGTCTCAATTCTCCTCGGAAAGACTGTCACACCATTCAGTCGGTCGATCGACCGAATTGGTTCAAGATCGCCGCGGATTCTTTGTCGCAGCCGGCGCGGAGCAGCCCGGCGCGGGCGTTCAGACCTGCCTGTCCCCTAGAGCGTTTTCGAGCGAAGTGGATACCCGGTTCGCGTAGCAATCAAGCTTGCGCAGATTGCGTAAACTCATCTGCGCAGAAAACGCGTCAAAACAAGGATCTAGAGCTTCGGTTCTGATTCAATCAGAACCGAAGCTCTAGCAGCCAGGCCCCTCTCCAGCAGCGAGACGAACGTCTCGATGATCTGCGCGGGCGTTGCCGGTCCTGACGGGCGGTACCAGACAAGCATCCAGTTCAACACGCCGAAGATGAAGAGGGCGGTCAGTTTCGCATCGCGCTCGACGATGCTGCCGTCTTTGATCCCACGGGCGATGAAGCCCTCCACGGCATCGGTGACGCCGTCGCGGCGCTTCTGAATTTCTGCCCGGTGCTTGTCGGCGAGTGAATAGACGTCGAGCAGCACGGCACAGCTTCCGAGATCGCTGAAGAAGCCGTGCATGTAGCGGCCGACATAGGCGAGCAACTTGTCTAGTCCCGAGCCGCGCGTGCGTTGTCCTTCCTCGACGCCGGCCTCGCCGTGCTGCACCGCCAGCAGATGGCATTCGTAGAGGATGTCCTGCTTGCTCTTGAAATACTGGTACAGGGCCGGCTTCGAGATGCCGAGAGCGGACGCGACGTCGTCCATCGACGTGTTGGCGAAGCCGCGTCGATTGAACGCGGAGGCCGCCGTCTTCAGCACTGCAAGCCGCTTGCGCCGGCGCTGCTGATCGCGGTCGAACGCCTCACTGGGGGCCGGCTGGCCGGTCTCGCTCACTCCTATCTCCCTCGAATCCGCTTGCGGCGGCAGCGGAACTCTAATAGCATACTCAGAAATAAGAAAACTTACTAGCGAGTAGGGAGGGGTCTTTCCGTCCATGAGCCTTGCGCCTCTGATCTTTTCGGTGGCCCGCCGGTTCGGCGACCGTCCGGCTGCGACCGACCCAGTCGGCACGCTCACCTATGCCGAACTGATCGACCGCGTGGCGCGCCTTGCGCGTGCGATGCACCTTCGCGGCGTCCGTCCGGGCCATCGGGTTGTTCTGTTCATGGAGAACAGCACGGCTTTCCTTGAGGTGCTGCTGGCGACGTGGACCGCCGGACTTGTCGCGGTGCCCGTGAATCCCAAGTTGCACGAGCGGGAGGTTTCTTTCGTCGCCGAGAACAGTTCGGCAAAGTTCGTCTTCACCACTGCGGGCCTGATCCCCGACCTCGGCGCCTTCTGCGCCATGCACGAGGGAGTGTTCGGCGTCTATGCCGGATCCGACGGATATGAGGCCATGGTCCGCAGCGATCCGATGTCGCCGGTGCAACGCGGTCCGCACGATCCGGCCTGGATCTTCTACACCAGCGGAACGACCGGCCGCCCGAAGGGCGCGATCCTCTCCCACCGCAATCTCATCTTTATGAGCCAGGCCTACTATGCCGACGTCGGGGAGGTGGACGAGCGCGACACCAAGCTGCACGCGGCGCCGATGTCGCACGGGTCAGGGCTGTACGGCCTTCCGCACCTTCTGAAGGGTTGCCATCAGGTCATTCACAACGGTTTCGATACCGGTGCGATCTTCGACGCGCTCGCGCGGTATGAGCGCGTCACGCTGTTCGCGGCGCCGACCATGCTGGTGCGCCTCGTCGCCGATCCCGGCGTGCATTCCGCAGACATCAAGAACCTGAAGACCATCTATTACGGCGGAGGTCCGACCTATCTCGCCGATCTCAAGCGTGCGGTCGATGTCTTCGGTCCCCGGCTGTTCCAGCTCTACGGGCAGGGGGAAACGCCGATGACGGCCACCGGCTTGACCAAGGCGATGCACGGCAATCCGGAGTTCCTCTCAACCTGCGGGATCGCACGCACGGGCGTGGAGGTCCGGGTCGTCGACGAGAACGATCACGAGTTGCCGCCCGGCCAGATTGGCGAGGTGGTCACCCGCAGCGACTGCGTGATGCAGGGCTACCTCGGTAACGAGGAGGCCAGCGCGACGGCACTGCGCAATGGCTGGCTGCATACGGGCGATATCGGATCGATGGACGATCGCGGATTGCTGACGCTGCACGATCGCTCCAAGGACATGATCATCAGCGGTGGCTCCAACATCTACCCACGGGAGGTGGAGGAAGCGCTCATCAGCCACCCGGGCGTTGTCGAAGCTGCCGTCGTGGGACGCCTGCATCCGGAGTGGGGCGAGGAAGTCGTCGCCTTCGTCGCCTGCAAGCCGGGCCTTTCCGTTTCGGCGGCCGAGCTCGACAAGGTCTGCCTGGAGCAGATCGCCAGGTTCAAACGTCCCAAGCACTATCGCTTTGTCGAAGCCCTTCCCAAGAACAACTACGGCAAGGTTCTCAAGACCGAATTGCGCGCGCGGCTTCGCGGGGAAGAAAGCGAATGAGGAGCGTTTACATTGCCGGCGTCGGCTCTAGCGTGTTCGGCCTGAGGAGGAACTGATGAGTTGGAAATCGCTGGTTGCGGCCGTCTTGCTCGGCCTGATTGTTATCCAGGATGCACCTGCAAACGCCGGACCGGACGGCATCACGATCGGCGTGCTCAACGATCAAAGCGGTCCTTACGCCGATATCACTGGCAAAGGATCGGTCGTCGCCGCGCAGATGGCCGTCGAGGACTTCGGTGGCAGCGTCCTCGGCAAGCCGGTCAAGCTGATATCCGCAGATCACCAGCAAAAGGTCGATATCGCCACGTCGATCGCTCGCAAATGGCTCGACCTGGAAAAGGTGGATCTCATCGTCGACGTGCCCAATTCCGGCATATTGCTGGCCATCCAGGACATCGTCCGGAGCAAGTCAGGGATCCTGATCGCCGCCGGCGGTGGCACCTCGAAATTCACCGGTGAGGCCTGTTCGCCTTATGGCTTCATGTGGGTCTACGACAGCTACGCGTTGGCCAACACCATGGGCCGCGCGGTCACGGAGCGGGGCGGAAAGTCGTGGTTCTTCCTGCCGGTCGACTATGCCTGGGGCGAGGCCCTCTCCGCCGATCTGAGCGCGGCGATCAAGGCGAGCGGCGGAAAAATCGTCGGTTCGGTGAAGACGCCGCTCAACACGCCGGATTATTCGTCGTTCCTGCTGCAGGCCCAGGCATCGAAGGCCGATGTGGTCGCGCTGCTCAATGCCGGCGCCGATACGATCAATTCGGTGAAGCAGGCGCATGAATTCGGCATCACGCAGGGACAGCGGCTCGCCACCGGGCTGTTCTATCTCAATGACGCGTATGCCGTCGGCCTCAGGACCGCACAGGGACTCATCGTCGCCGACGGCTACTATTGGGACCGCACCCCCGAGACCCGAGCGTGGGCGGAGCGTTTCCAGAAACGCCATCAGGGGAGGATGCCGAGTTCGATCCAGATGGGCGTCTATTCGGCGGTCCTCCACTATCTCAAGAGCGCAGCGGCGGCGGCGACCGACGATCGTGATGCCATCGCAAAGAAGATGCGCGAGCTTCCTGTCCGCGATGCCATGGTGCCCGACGGACGCGTTCGTGAGGACGGAATCATGCTGCACGATATCCTGCTGCTTCAGGTGAAGACGCCCGCGGAATCGAAGAGCGAGTGGGATCTGTTCAAGATTCTCTCCGCGACGCCAGGCGAGAAAGCCTACCGGCCTCTTGGTCAGGGCAATTGCCCGTTGGTCGCCCAGCGCTAGCAAGGGCGTGGATGCAGTCATCACGCATCCACGCCGCCTTAACCTCGCATTAACCATACTTGCCCCACCGTATCTTGGGAGCTGCGCCGACTACCGGCGTTCGTGAAGCCCACGCGAGCGTTTCGCGAGGAGCGGGGCACATCGATGGCGATCGATACATTCAGCGCCGGGGCTGCGGCGGGTGTTGACCCGACGCGCGCGAAGATCGTGGGTTCGATCAAGCAGGCCGCCTCCACCACCGGCACGAGCTTTCAATACCTGCTCACGACCGCCAAGATGGAATCCAACTTCAATCCGAAGGCGGCGGCATCGACCTCCTCGGCGCGCGGGCTCTATCAATTCATCGACCAGACCTGGCTTGGTACCGTGAAGGAGGCGGGGAGCCAGCTCGGTTATGGCAAATATGCCGACGCCATCACCAGGAATTCCGACGGCAGCTATTCGGTCAGCGATCCGCAGGCGCGGGAGGCGATCATGCGGCTCCGCGACGACCCGGATGCGGCGTCCGCAATGGCGGGCGTGCTGACGCAGTCCAACAGCTTCAAGCTTACGGGCAGCATCGGTCGCCGTCCGACCGATGCCGAGCTCTACATGGCGCATTTCATGGGCGTCGGCGGCGCGGCAAGACTGATCTCGAGCACCGAGGACAATCCGAACGCCAACGCCGCGCAGATGTTTCCGAAAGCGGCCGCCGCCAACACTTCGATCTTCTACGACCGTTCGGGACACGCCCGCAGCGTGTCGGAAGTCTATTCAGTGCTGAGTGCGCGCTATGCCGGTGCCGCCAGCTCCAGCGACACCCGCACTGCTTTCACTGCCGCCGGCGGCGAGACCGCGAGCGCTGCGCCCACGACGGCGCTGCCGATCGACAATGCCGCCTATCTCTCGAGCTTCCCGGATTCGCGTGCAGTGTCGCCTGTGGCCGGCTCGCAGACGGCGTCCGCCCCGGGCGATCCGATGTTCCGCTCGCTGTTCCAGGCCGGCGATCGCGCCGAGCCGATCTCACCCACCGTACAGGAATTGTGGGGCCGTCCGTCGGCCGTCACGACCTCGCTCACCCAGACCCCCGAAGTCCGTCCCCCCGGCCGCCTCGACCTCTTCAGCGACCGCAACGGCACGTTCTCGGGCTGAGAGCCCATCCTTCGAGACGCCTGCTGCGCAGGCTCCTCAGGATGAGGTCGGTGCAGCACCGAGGCGTCCTTCCATTATTAACGAAACGTCAATAAACCCAAAGAGTTATGGTGAACTCTTTGTTAAGCGTCATGGTTTATCTTTTGTTACATTGGCACTGCATCACCGTGCCGTTTCGTTGCGTAAGCCGGAAGGACCATGATCGTTCGGCAGTTCATCAATTGGATCAGGACCGCTCCGGCAGGGGAGCGGGCCGAGGCGACGCGGGCATTGGCGCGGGCCTGGTTGATTTCAGATCTTTCCGAGGACGACCGCATCGCCGCCGAGGGCGCGCTATTGATGCTGCTCGACGATCCCTCGCCGCTGGTGCGGCAGGCGATGGCCGAGGTGTTCGCGCGCAGCGTCGAGGCGCCGGCGGCCATCGTGCAGGCGCTTGCGGTCGACCAGCCCGGAATCGCGCTGCCAGTGCTTGAACACTCACCGCTCCTGATCGATGCCGACCTCGTTGACATCGCCGCGACCGGCGACAACGAGACGCAATGCGCGATCGCGCGGCGGATCAATCTGCCCGCTTCCGTCGGTGCGGCGATCGCGGAAGTCGGCAGTGCCGCGGCGGCACTCGAATTGATCGAGAACCCCCATGCCGAACTCGCGCCGTTCTCCTGGGATCGCATCGTCGAGCGGCATGGCCATCTCGCCGCGATCCGGGAAGCGATGCTGGTGCTGGAAGGCCTGCCGGCCGCCACCCGCATGGCGCTGGTGGCCAAGCTCTCGGAGACGCTGGCGCAATTCGTGGTCGCCCGCAACTGGCTGTCCGCCGACCGGGCAGGACGCATCGCCAGCGAAGCGCGCGAGCGCTCGACCGTCCACATCGCGGCGCGCTCGCGCGGCGAGGAGATGCGTGGCCTCGTCGCACATCTGCGCACGACGGGGCAGCTCACTGCCGGATTGATCCTGCGCGCGCTGCTCTCGGGCAATCTCGAGCTGTTCCGCGCGGCGCTCGCCGAACTCTCAGGCCTGCCGCAGGCACGCATCGGCGCGCTGTTGCATGACCGCGGGGTCGCCAGCCTCGATGCGCTGCTGATCCGCGCAGGCCTGCCGGAATCCACCTTTGCTGCCTTCCGCGCCGCGCTTCAGGCAAGCCACGAGGGCGGCTATGTCGACAGCATCGACGGCGCGGTCAGGCTGCGCCGCCGCATGGTCGAGCGCGTGCTGACCCATTGCGAGACCGACCAGCAGGCCGCCGAGCCGCTGTTGATCCTGCTGCGCCGTTTCGCCACCGAATCCGCGCGTGAAGAAGCGCGGCTGTTCTGCGAAGAGCTTGTCGCCGAAGAAATGGTCGCCCCACTGCACGATCTGATCGCGGCGTAAGCTGCAAAGGAGCAGCGTAGATTCCATGGGGCGGTGAGCGTGGCCTTTCCGATAGGTTTGGGTTTCCACACTCGAACCCTCGGAGAGTCAGATGCAAGCATCGACCGTAGACACGCCCACCACCGGCCATAATGGCACAATTTTCGTTGCGATCGAACTCAGTCAGAAGACGTGGCTGGTGACGCTGCACAGCCCGGATCGGGATCGGATGTCGCGTCACAAGCTGGAGGGCGGCGATCATGCGGGGCTGCTGGGGTTAATTGAGAAGGTCCGCAGCCGGGCGGGGGAGAAGCTCGGATCGGTGCCGCGTGTG
>NZ_JAGKJI010000102.1 GCF_020329485.1 Bradyrhizobium cenepequi | reverse complement strand
CGCGTCCTTCAGAAGTCCGTCCACACCTTTCGCCACATAGCGACGGCGCCAGCGGCGGACTGTCAGCAGGCTCTTGCCAGCCACTGCCGCGATCGCCTCCGCCGTCGACCCATCGCTCGCCAGCAGCACGATCCGTGCTCGCCAAACCACCTTCTGCGGCGTGTTCCGGTCCCGGACCAGCCGCTCCAATCGTTCGCGATCGGCTGTGCTGACCGCAATCTGCTCGAGCTTCCTCATCGGCGCAGACTCGCAGGTTTGCGCCAATTTGTGAATCGTCTGTCAGTGACGGAACACTAGCTTGCCGGCGCTTTTGCTGCAGTCACGAACGCAGGGCGGCATAGGCGCCTGAAATAAGTCGGTAACAACTACATGCCCTTTGTTCGAGGCACTTGCGTTCATCAATCTGCAAGACGCCACGCATCTTGCGAATCAATCCCCGTTCTTCAAATCGGATTAGGGTTTCCGTTACTCCAGCGCGGCGCAATCCCAAAACGGACGAAAGGTAGTCGTGGGTAACTGGAAGCACATGCGCGTCAAGAGCATCGCTCGCTAAACAGAGCCAAGACGCGAGCCGCTTTTCGCGATCATGCCGAACGCCGCATAATCCCGTCTGAGCGCAATGCAAGGCCAGCGCTTGAACGTACTGAAAAAGATGTTCTCGGATTTCAGGGCGCTCGTTCATCACCCGACGCAAATCCTCGACACGGATCCTGCGCGCGCTTCCGGGAAAGAGCACCACAGACTGGTGGGTCGGAAGATGTCCCCCCAATAAGAACGAAGCGCCGACAGCGCCCTGATGTCCTATCACCGCCGTTTCGAGGATGCTTTCCGCCGCGACGATCCTCAGCGAGACGAGCCCGGACTCTATGAAATAGACGTGATCAGGACGCCTTTTCGGCTCTTGCAGAACCACACGTTCTCTCAGGACGATCGGCTCTAGGAACCCCCCTATTGCCGCGAGGTCTTGTAGAGAAATTCTCGCCAGAATCGCATTTTTGACGAAGATCCGCGTGTTAGGACGCATGGTATCGGGCCGATCAAGCATCGACCGCCTCCGCGGCACCCGCTCGGTTAAAGAACGCTCCCGCTTCGACAAGCACCTCCCGCTCGACGATCGTCTTCAGGGACCGTTCCAAATTGTCGTTGGACGTAGCCGATCGCTCTAAGAAATGCTGATGAGCATCGAATAACGAAACCTTTTTGAGTGATTGCACGGAATACTCGGCGAACGTTCCTACGCTCACGTTCATCTCCTGGACCCCTTGCCTAAACTTGCCCAAAGGGCACTTGGCTGCTGTTGAGTTGTCACCGAAGTGATGTCTCTCGACTTCGGCGCAGGTCCTAAAAATCATCGCGCCGAAGACCTACTTGAGATGCTCGGAGAAGGGATCGAGGATTATGATCCTGCTTGCGCGGCCTACGCCCATAGTCGGGACGAGGATGCAGGGGTCCGCCAGCCGCAGCAGCCCTCAACTGCAAACGACCGAACTCCAGCGACAGTATAAAGGCTCGAGCTTTCGCCTGTCCGCCCGGCCACATGACCACCCAACAGGGTGCCAAGCCATCGCCGCCTTGGACTCCCCCAGCTTGAGGCGAGCAGCACATCCGCGTTTGGGCATATGTCGGAAGCGAACAGCCAGGCAACGCGAGCAGTCTGGCTAACAACGATGTAGCAAAATGCATACCCACCGTCTCCTCCTCCTTCGATTGATGAGGTGTGATAAATTGTGATCAATGTGAGGGTGCCGCCTCCCGCTACGCCAATACCAATTTTGGGGGGATCAATACCAGATTGGAATTAATGCGCATACCGTGCCGGCCATAGGGCATTGCCAGATTCCAACGGAGGGGAACGCGTCATACGATGCTCGCTGAACCGACACGTTCTGCTTATAAGCCTCTGCGACCTACAGAAATTGCCTGCGCGAGAGGATCGGGTACCATGTCGCACACGCGGCTGTTTCAAGTGCGGAAAGCAGATCGTGAGCTGCTGCCGGTTTGATCGACCGGATAAACTGACGCTCAACCGCATTCAGTTCGAATCGAACGAGGGGAATCCGCGGAGCTTCCCCCACGACGAAAGACTGTGCCGCGGGCCGAACACCGGTCGCTGGTTCATAGGCCAGGTGGTGAGCCAATTGGAGGGCTCAGGCGGGAAGGAAAAAAGGCCGCCCGAAAGGGGCGGCCTGTAATGGTCCGTCGCGGGAGGAAACACTACGACGAACAACTTCAGAAGATCGATTAGGCAGCGACTTGATCCAGGAAGTCCTTAATCACCTCAACACAGCTCAGCGGTACGAAAACCAACATCGAAGGAAGAGCATGTTTGGCATCTGCAGCAGCTTGGCTCCAAATGAGAGAATGTGTAGCAGGACTTCAAACGCTCAATCGTCGGCTGAACTGTTGGACAGGTAAGGATGGCGATAGTCTCTCGGCGAGACGAACGCTTCCTTAATGCTTCTTGGCGAAGTCCACCGGATCAGATTCCACATCGATCCAGCTTTGTCGTTGGTGCCTGACATCCTCGCCCCACCGAATGGCTGCTGGCCAACGATTGCACCGGTTGGCTTGTCATTGATATAAAAGTTGCCGGCAGCGGACCGCAGCCCGCTCAATGCGCGGTTGATGATGCGACGGTCCCTTGAGAATATCGCGCCGGTAAGTCCGTAAGTACCCGATTGATCTATCTTCTCGAGAATCGCTTCGAACTCGCTGTCGCGGTAGACGTATGCCGTAACGATCGGTCCAAAGAATTCCTCACGAAGAAGTCGCGAGTCCAGGTCGTCCGTTTCGATCAGGGTCGGCGCAATGAAGTACCCGGTTTTGTCCTCGGCCTCTCCTCCTCTGAGGATTTTCGCGCTGGATGATTTTACCTCCTCGAAAACCCGCATGTGCTTGCGCCATGCCTTTTCATCGATAACCGCGCCCATGAAATTGCTGAAGTCAGCCACGTCGCCCACTCTGATGGTCGCAATTTCATCGCACAAGACCGTCTTCAGTGTTGGCCATAAGGACGCCGGTATGAAGATCCGAGATGCCGCAGAGCACTTTTGTCCCTGATATTCGTACCCGCCGCGAATGATTGCTGCAGCCAGTGCAGCAACATCAGCGCTCCCGTGAGCCACAATAAAGTTCTTACCTCCGGTCTCTCCGACGAGCCTTGGATAGTTGCGATACTGATCGATGTTCAATCCAACTTTGCGGAAGATGTTGTTAAAGACCTGCGTTGATCCGGTAAAGTGGACGCCGGCAAGGCGAGGATCGGCCAATGCAATCTCGGCGATTTCAGCGCCGTCTCCGTAAACAAGATTGATTACGCCATCTGGAAGACCCGCCTCCTGCAAGAGCTGCATGATCAGGTGAGCAGAATACTTAGCGGTTGCTGCTGGCTTCCAGACAATCGTATTGCCCATCAAGGCCGGCGCGGTCGGAAGGTTCCCGGCGATCGCGGTAAAGTTGAATGGCGTAACCGCAAAGACGAAACCTTCCAACGGTCGGTAATCAGTCCGATTCCAGACACCGGGCGCCGAAATCGGCTGATCTTCATAGAGGCGCCTCATGAATTCGACATTGAAGCGCCAGAAATCAATGAGCTCCGCCGCGGAGTCAATCTCCGCCTGATGAACTGTCTTAGACTGACCAAGCATAGTCGCCGCGTTGAGGCGATCCCGCCATGGACCCGATAGCAGCTCGGCAGCTTTCAAGAAAATTGCCGCCCTCTCCGTCCACGGCCACTTCGACCAATCGTGCCATGTACGAATGGCTGCATTTATGGCTGCATTCACCTCAGTTGCAGATGCCAGATGGGCATCTCCGAGAACGTGATCGTGGCGGTGAGGCATCACCGCCGGCTCACAGCGACCAGTCCGCTGTTCAACACCGTTGATGATGAGTGGCAGTTCGACGCGCTCCTTGCTCATTTGCTCCAGCGCAGCTTTTATCGCCGCTCGCTCGGGGCTGTTTGGGGCATAGTCGTGCACCGGTTCGTTGCGCGGAAGCGGTGGACGCGAGTTAGCAGTTTCAACAACCGAATTCATGTCTAGGACCATTCTAAGCGAGAACCAAGTGGTAGAGTCTCTCTTTACCTTGAGACTTGCGAGCGCGGCGTGCCACACATTCTCGTAACGGCTTGTGGTTCACCGCCATTGATTTTTTCAACCTGTCCTTTCGCGCCGAGCTTCCAGGCTCGCTCGTCCTCAACGAAATTCGCGCGCCACAAGTATTGCTTTGCGATGCCAAGTGCCTCTGTAAGCTTTGCGCCGAGCTTCCGTGCTCCGGATAGCGTAGTTCCAAGAACGCTGTGCTCTTCTACGAAATGATGAGTCGATCCAAACCGGACGCACTTTATTGCATCCACCATTCGGCCAGTAATGGGAAGTTCTATTGTGCGCGACCACCCGACGCTTTCCTTCACGAGCCACGGACCCCGACATCCACGTCTGGGTGCGAGCTGATCACCGGCTCAACCTCCCAAGCAGAACCGCCTTCCCCTCGCCTTCGCGAGCAGTCCTGCTTGCGCCCGACGTAGTAGAAAAAGCCGTCCTCGTCCTGGTAGCCCAGGTCACAGGTGTAGACGCATCCGTTACGCAACACTTCAGCCGTTTTCTTCGGATCGCGGAAATATCCCGCCATGACGATCCCGGGCAGTTTAGGTCGCACCACGATTTCGCCAATCTCACCATTTGGCAACTTCTTGCCGTCCTCACCAGCAATCCATGAATCGAACTCTTCTGCTGGCTTGCCAATTGAACCAACGCGCCCCTCGAGGTTTAGGTGAGTGAAGGTTTGCGCCTCGGAAAGTCCGTACCCTTCTCGAATAGTGACACCGAACCGCTGTTCAAAAGTGCGCCAGCTGTCTTTGGGGACCGCAGCTCCCCAAGCAACGCGGATTGGATTGTCTCGATCGTCCGGACGAGGCGGTTGCCTCGACAGGATGTCTATCGCTCCGCCGAGATAATGAAGAAGAGTTGCGCCAGATTCTCTGATTTGATCCCAGAGTTTTGATCCGCTGAAGCGTTCAACCAAGGCGATGCACACTCCGTGTTGCAAAGCCATAACAACGGTCAACCAACCTGCGCCATGGTGGAGCGACTCGCAGAGAAACACGACGTCATCGTCTCGGACACCCGCGAGGATAGCGGCGGCCCTCCCTCCGATTTGACAGAAGCGCTCAGTTTGAACCACGCCCTTCGGGCGTCCGGTCGATCCCGATGTATAGGCGATCGTGTGCACGCGATCGAGCAGCGCCGGAATGGGGTCACAGGTTGCAGACAGATGCTTGAGAGAAAGCGAGCCAAACGGTGGGTTGAGGTTAAGATCAACGGCATTGCGCACCAAGATCCGCAAGCCCACAAACCGGATCTCCTCGTGAGCCGCCCTCACTTCCGATAAGAATTCGGGATCGATGATCAAAAGCTGTGGCTCGGCATCATCTAGCCGAAGCTGAATGCCGCCGCGCTTCAGGTGCGTGCTTACCTCGATACTGATTGCGCCGACCCAAGCCAAAGCAAGATAGATCACAACATGGTCCGAGTGATTCGACATCATCAGCGCGACCCGGTCGCCCCGCTTAGCGCCAATCTCGCGAAGAGCCGCCGACACAGAGGAGACGCGCTGCTTCAACTCTGAGAAGGTCATGACGCGGCCCTCAAACCGCAAAAAGGCCTTTCTCGGTCGTTCCCGGCATTGCTTAGTGATGAGCTCGTGAAGCGTAAGCATTAGATTCCCATGCGCACCAGCGATCCTCTGAGGATTCACCCATTCGCCTCTGGTGAGGCCAATACCAATTTCGGAGTCACAAATACCAGATTGGAATTGATGGGCGTGCCGCCGTCCGCGACCGGAGCGTCGACCTAGGGCTATGGTATTGGCGAATTCAGCTATTTATGTGATCTCGTTAAGAAATCGCAAGACGAGCGCGGTCAGCGCCACGATGTTGAGCTGCCCGACACTGGCTACCCGACCGTCTGCGGCGAGTTCACGGACTTGTCCACGCAAGGAGAGGGTGGCTTCACTGATCCGGCCGCTACGGGTCTATCCCAAAGCGGGTAAGCAAAGGACTCAGTTTAGACTTAGGGCTAGACTTCTATGGCTTGCCTTCATCTTCTAGTTGCGAAACAATCCGGCCGCTGGGGAATATTTTATGCCGGACACTACGCCACCGAAACGCAGACAGCGTTGGTACGTCGACGTCAATTCAAAAGTCTATGGGCCGTATGATGAGCCTACCATTACTCAAATGGTTGAGCGCAGTCAGATATTTGCCCAAGGACCTGGTTGTTAGCGAGGGCGCATCGGAGTGGGTCGATGTCGCGAACGAGCGGTGGTACGGCTCCTGTTTAACAAACGACAAGGTGCCGCTGCACTTAGCGAACCTCCTGTACGTCGCAAGCGGCGTGTTTGGACTGGCGCGCACTCGTAGTCGCCGTCTGCTTGCTAATAGTCTGCTGGTTCGCGTGGCCCTATTACGCGGTTCTAAGCCTTATGCAAGCTGCTCGGGATGGAGACCTTTCAACGCTTGAGCGCCGTGTAGATTGGAACAGCCTTCGTCAAGCGCTCCGAGGCGACTTGAACGCGCGCTTGTTGCAACGCATGAACGGAAAAACGACGCGATGGCTGCCGGGTTCCCTAAGTGCGGCTGCTGCGCCTTCGCCGCCGCTCGGGTCAACCGCCGTCCGGTCGCGTGACTTGGTACCGATACCGGAAGAATGTGCCGGTCGGGGTCGGTAAGGGCAAGCCGCTGGTTTTGTCGATGTTTGCCTTACCCGCCTCATCGCGCTGCCCCCCTTCCGCAGGGTCGGCCCAACGTCATCGCCCACCACTTGCTGCAGGCTCGATTGAGCGATTGAGCCGAGCCGACTCGCCGTCCTTTGGAAGGTCTGCAGAGCGGGCGTTCACATGAACGGCGCCTGCCATCCAGCCTCCTCATCGTGGCCTCACGGGCCAATCAACATTACGCGGGCTATTGCTCACGCTCGATCAGACGAACCACATCGGGCGACCGCTCGATGATCGCTTTTCCGGATCATGCTCTGGCGAACTCGTCAAACTCCAGAATGCGAATTTTGCAGCGCCAGGCCCAGTTGGGCGACAATGCGGCCGGCGCGCGGCTGGCTGCACCGTCGCGGGTCGCGGTGCGGCTGCCGCATTTGGCGACGCATGATATCGTGAGATCGATCGGGACATTAGGACCGCTCCAGCGCAGTTGGGGCGACATGCAGCATTCGATCCCCCTCAGGAGGGGGCAAATGGGCAAGCGAGGTGCGCTCTGCGGTTTCGACAGCGGCTACAACGGCCGGACCTTCCGCGCCAGCGCGGATGATCGCCGAGCGCTCGCACGGTACAGATCGCGAGGCAGTTAGGGCATGAATGCAGCGAGTAATATAAGGCTGCTGCAGATGCAAATATGGATGCACTATCGGAAGATCGCGATGACCGCGGGCAATTGATCGATGACGTGGATGGCGCCCCCTTCAGCCATGCCCGCAGCGACTCCCCCTCGCCGAGCGGATCAGCCCTGTCACTCAATTAAATCAAAATCAATCTGCACTGGCATCGGCTGCTTCAGTGGGCAAGCGCGGTGAACGCCCGCCTCGTGCGATGCGGGTAGAAGACGTCGTGGACGGCTGGTCAAAGTCGTACAGGGCAACAGAGGTCTCGCCGAGGATCCGCCCTCGGGCGTCCTCGTCTGGGACGAGTTCCGCAAGCCATTCCAGGGTTCTGCGCCTAGGATGGCGCGTAGGCGTGAGCGGCCGTCACGTGCGGCCACTCCGACCCCCACAGTAGCCGTTCCGGCCCGAGCTCCTCCAGCATTCTGCCCGTCGCTGTCTGGGCCCAGCCATCTGGGACGCGTCCGATCCCCGACGGCTTCACCCCGCCTCGGCGCCCCTAGCGCACGTGCGGATTCCGAGATGATGGTGCGCACCGTACCGAGTTGATGGCGCGCAGGGTTCCGAAATGATCGCGCGCAGCATTCCGAGCATTCTCCGCGCAGCATTCCGATTTGATCGCGCGCAGTTTCGGATGGTGTGAGGCCTGATCGTTGGGTCATTTCTCCGGCTGGAATCAGCTTGGAGAATTGGATGCCGACGAGGAGGGTTATCATGCGCCATGTGCGCGAGATTGTGAGGTTGAGCCTTGAGGCTGGGCTCTCGACGCGCGTGGTTGGCGAGCGTGTCGGCGTCGGGCCGACGACG
>NZ_JAGKJI010000101.1 GCF_020329485.1 Bradyrhizobium cenepequi | reverse complement strand
TCTCGGCCTAACACCAAGACGTCATCAATCCGGTGAGATCGATCGCACTGGCCGCATCTCCAAACGCGGCGACCACCAGGTTCGAACTTATTTGTTCGAGGCCGCGAACGTCCTGCTGACCGTTGTCAGACGAGGTTCTGCGCTCAAGCGCTGGGGCAGCAAGCTGGCCAAACGCATCGGCGCCAAAAAGGCGAAGGTTGCCGTCGCGCGCAAAATGGCTGTCATCCTCCATGCCATCTGGACCGATGGCACCGAGTTCCAGGCAGAGATGCGCACCGCATGAACCAGTCTTAAACAACTCCAGATCCGCCCTCGGCGGAACATGCGTCCCTGCCGGGACGAAGGTGTTGGCAATCTCGAAGTCGTCCCTGCGGGCGGTTACGCGCACCGCGCTCTTCACATCGAGATGCCGCGCCTCCTGAACGCCACCATGCGGCGCTCCAGCATAGAGACGACCGCGGAAAGAACCATGAACCCGGCTGTGGATCATTTTTGTCTATCGGGGTTGACACCGTGCCAGCGATTAAAGAACGGACGACCGGTCATGACCGGAACTACGGGGCAGGCTTGCCGGCGACTTCTACATACACGACGGCGACGATTCAGGTTTCGTTTGCGAGCGGCTGCGTTCTTCAACAGCTTGGCAGGTCCGACCGCGGTCGGAACAAACGACATACTCTTAGCCGTCCGCGTTACCCGTCTACAATGCAGGTCGTCCCATCGCAGCTTCTGGGAGCGTGAGCTTAGACAATAGGAACGCGACGAGCTCTCGAAGCGCCTTGAATCGCACGCAACGTCATATTGTACGATCTCGAAGTCGACGGCAACCGTCTCTGGCCCGACAAAGCGCTTTCCAACAAGCAACAGAGGTTGCAAATGTCTCAACTCTTGGCTCGTGCAACACGAGCCCCGTCACCGGCGGTTTGGCGCTGTCCACGTTTTCATCCGCGATCGCGCATACAGGACTGGATTCGAAGCCAGCGCGGGCTCAAAGCCTGCGCGGTTGAGAGGCGCGTGCCGTTGACCGCCTGGCCACTCGTCCATTGGGGCGCAGGAGTTCGCCTGTGCATCGCTCTCACTTTCCAAAACTGGATGTCGGCGCATCCGTGCGCCATTGCGAACCAGAGCGGGGAATTGGATCCTTTCAGTGAAGGAAGAGTTCGGTTTGCTTCATCAGAAGCAACCGGGCAGCAGATAAAATAACGGAAACAAAACCGGTGTCATCTTCGCGATATGGACTGCTGAGACTGGCAGCTGACCATCGTTTCGCTGGTGAGCTCAACGAAACCGCGAAACTCGCGTTGCCAATGGTGATGACGCAACTTGGGGAGATCGTGATGATGACGACCGATCTTGCATTCATCGGGCGCATCGGTCCCGAGGCGGTTGCGGCGGCAGCACTAGCGGGCACGGTCTTATCCGTCGGCCTCACCTTCGGCGCTGGCCTGGTGTCTGCAGTGGCACCGCTTGCGGCGCAGGCTTTTGGTGCCGCCAATCCGACCCTGGTGCAGCGCTCGCTACGGATGGGCCTCTGGGCCGCGCTTCTTCTGTGGGTGCCAATGATGGCATTTTCGCTGCGCGGCGAACAAATTCTGCTTGCGCTCGGCTACGCTCCGGCAACAGTTCGGCTTGCTCAGCAATATCTGTTCGGGCTCGGCTGGGGTATGTTACCGGCACTGTGGTTCTCGGCCATCCGCAGTTTTATGTCCGCTGTCGGTCGGGCCGAGCCAGTCTTATGGATCACGCTCGCGGCCATCCCAATCAATGCGATGCTGGTCTATCTCTTGATCTGTGGCAAGCTCGGCCTGCCGCGGCTGGAACTGTTCGGAGCGGGTCTTGCCACCACGCTGGTAAACTGCGGGACATTTTTAGCCGGCTTGTGGTTCGCCACAATGCGTCGCCCTTTCCGAGAGTACCACGTGCTTGCAAATCTTTGGCGCTTCGATTGGGCATTGATGCGGCAGCTGATCGTGGTCGGCACGCCGATCTCGATCGCCATTCTGATGGAGTCGGGACTTTTTTCTGCCGCGGCGCTCCTGATAGGAGTGATCAGCACCACGGCGGTAGCCGCCCATCAGATCGCGTTCCAGGTCACCACGATCCTGTTCATGATCCCTGTCGGTATCGGTATCGCGGCGAGCGTGCGGGTTGGGCACGCTGTAGGCCGCAACGACATCTCTGGCGTAAAATGGGCAGGTCTGGTGGCGATGTTGCTCGGTGTCGCGATCACTGCAATTCTGACGCTTGCCGTGATCGCGACGCGTTTTGAGATAGCCGAGTTGTTTGTGGACGAATCGGCCAGCAATGCCGGTGCTACGACTGGACTCGCTGCGAAGCTCCTTTTGGTCGGCGCGAGCTTCTTTATCACTGATGCCGTGCAGAGCATTGCGGCGGGTAGCTTGCACGGATTGAGGGACACGCAAGTGCCGCTTCTGTTGGCCGGCATCGCCTATTGGCTGATCGGCTTTTCCCTCAGCTACGTGCTCGGTTTCAAAATCGGCCTGGGCGCCATTGGTATCTGGCTTGGCTTATCAATCGGGACGGCCGTCTACGCGGCCCTCCTCGTCATGCGTTTGCAGCTGCTGGCGAGTAGACTCGCTTTGAGAGCCGATACATGACCACAAAATCACCTGCATTGTAGCCGCCGCTCGGCAAGCCTGATCGCCTGCACGCTGGTCAGTGCGCACTCCAGGGATGATGATCAGGTGTTCCAGGCGATGATCTAGCGTCGATGATTAAAGGCCGGACTCGTTCAGCGCATCATCGTTCGAAAACCGCGCCTTTATCGGCGCGATGTCGAAAACCTTGTGAGCGCAATCCTCGCCGAAATCGCTGTCGCGCTCGTACGCGGAGATCGGGTATTGAGTTGCGTGGCTTAGGAGTATTCTCCATTAAGCAGCGGCAGGCTCGCACGGCCAGAAATCCGCGAACGAGCCAGCGCGTGCAACGCGACAAGAGGCGCCTTCCAGTGTGAGGAGGACGACCGTCAGAATTGATGATACCGGACGTCGTCAGAAGCGCGCCCACGGCTCGCATCCTCGCAAACGCGCTGTTTCACAACGAAAGCCGATGGTCAAGATCGGAAAGCCAAGAACCGAAAACGCCCAGACAGATAACGGCACCGCGAACGCCGCGCCGGACCGGAACTGATGCAGCGTATTTCAGATGCGTCGTGGTCTCTGATGTCGCAGTCCATCGGTCGCGATCAACAGCTCCATTCCCAAAGCAATACCCACACTTGGACCAATATCGAGGCCGCGCTCACCGAATAGCCACAATGCGTCTTCTCTTTCGCACGGCTCGCCGGCGACGCACTTATGTCGAAGCTGGCCGGCTGCATTCAGGTGCCGCCGCTCGGCCGCCTGCCGCTAGGATCACTCCTTCAGTCTCGGGCAACTGGCCGACCTATTCTAGCAGCTCGTTTTACAGCTGCATGCTTTCCAACGCAGTATTCTTGAACTTATTCCGGAGAGGGCGGTGTCGGCATTCTTTGCAAGCATGAGCCTGCTTTATCGATCACTGCGACCGCACTCCCCACGCCTCGAGTGGAACAAATCTATCCGGTATGCCCGCAATCGGGAAATCAAGGGAGGTCGCGAACTCTGCTGCGAGCTAGCCATTGCTAGCTCCTAATATGACATCGCAGAGCGACCTACCTTTGGCTCGATCGACCCTCGTTGATCAGAGGCGAGGTGGTCGACTCCTGTCGACTCATAATGGGTGTCGCACCCACACATTCGGTTCCACGTAAACTCCATAGTTCTGCTCGACCGACACAAGCACTGGTACCAATGCGCCCTCGACCTCTGCTGTGCCTGAACGTTCAAACGCAGCTCCCGTCCACTGTGACCACTCCGCGATCGTCCCCACGATGGTCATGGAATAGGGGGCGATCTTCATTATTCTGCCACCGATACTAACGTGGGTTCGTAACCATGCGTCGATTGGCAAGCCATCGGCGCGCCGCAATTCGACGTACTCGCGCATCGGCATCCGGGAGCCAAGTTGCTTTTGGCTGGGCCGGACAGGGGCAAACATTTCAGCAAAGTCCATTTTCTTCGCGCATGCCTTCAACGCATCGAGCATCGCCACCGCGTTACCCGTGCCTCTCGTTTTGGGGACAAGAGTGATTTCCAGCGCGCACATCGTGGTTGGCGAGCGCCCAACAAGCCGGTCTTCATGAGCCCAACGGATAACCTGATCCCAACCGCCGTCTGGCAATTCGGTGCGGCCCTCGACGTTGAAGGCGAATGGAACACCGAACGCGCGTCCGACGACCGCGCCATCGACAAGTGCTCCAAAAGCATAGTCCAGGTAATCAAAAAACACTGATCGCCCGAAATACAGCTTTGCGGTTGCGTCGTGCTGCATGAACTCGGGCCACACGCCATCCAACTCCTTGGAAAAGACCAAGGGGATCAAGTCCGGTCGTTCCCGCAATGAAAATATCTCTAGGTTCATTCTTCACAACCATTTCAGCGAACACAGACACCTCGTCTTAAACGCTCCGGCATCAGATTTCTAGCGGCTGGAATGATTCGCCGCGCGGTAAAATGGTTCTGCTACGGCCACCAGAGAGATCATTAAGTACTTGCGGCCGGCAACAGTGATGCAGTCTAGCTGTTTAATTGGGACGAGCTGATCGACCATGTCCGTGCGCGACGGAGGTCTCGCGGCCCGGTGCGGAATACGTTCAGCGTTTTGGATCTACGTGCGCTCGATCCTATAGCGGTTTGGAGCAATGATATAGTCGACGTTCTTGCCGAAAGGATCGGTGATGTCACGCGCCAAGGCTGTACCGATAGTAGCCCCTAGCGCGGTGCGATTGCGAGGCGCCTAATGCACCGTACTGCATAACGTGCTATCTGGGTCGAAAAGGCTGGCCTCGTGAGACACCTTATCGAGTTCGGCTGAGACGAAGGATAATCGTTGCCAATTGGCAAGTGAGCGGACAGCCTCGGTTGAGTGAAGAGCTTGATGTATTGCTGTATCGCGCCAGCCTGTCCCGCTGTTCCTAAACCAATCGTAGCTGGTCCTCACTAAACCCTTGTCGTCGCATGTGAGCGCAGCGGCCGGTCAAACGTGCGGAGCCTCTTAATCAGGAATGCCATTCGGGCCAATACACCTCCAAAGTCCACCAAGCCACGCTCCGCTAGGTGGCGCTGTTTGCGAGCGGGGTCCCGTCCATCCTAGGCGTGGCACCTTCGTTCGAGGCTCTGATCGGGGCTAGCGCCATTCGTTGCTAATCGGCTTTCTCTCCCGATCACTGAGCACGCCAGTGTCGGAAATGCGAGGACATGCAGTTGGCCGCCGGCGGAATGAAATAAGGTTCAACTAAACCATCAAAATAGCTTGAAGCGCACGCTACGTCAGGTCGTAGGCTTTGAAAAAACGATGACCAAAGCTTCACTGCGGGGAGACGGATGACACGTCGACAAATCGGATACGAGCGCCGCAAGAGGCTGAAGTCTGGGTCTACAGGTCTGGGGGCGATGAACGTCAGAGCTTCGCTTCATGACCTGTTCCGAAAGCATCTGTGAAGATCTGAAGAGGATGCCCGATGGTCCAGGTGAGTATGACAGATCCAGGGACTGGGTTCGACCGCGTCCGCTGTTGTGATCGTGCGACTCTTCGGTCGAGCGTCGTCCGTGCGCGGGGCGGATTTGTGTTTGGGAGGCCCGTGCAGCTGCGGGCTGCCCAAGCCAATGTGCAACTGCAAAGGAGCCGAGCATCTGTGATGTCTTACGGTTTCCTTCCGATCTCGTCGGCGCGTTGGGGACTATCAGTTCTCTGCCCAGAGCACTTCAGCGGTTGCGCTGGCATGGCATCCCTGCCTGGTGATCGCCAATCCGGCCATGTGCGTAGAAGTCGAGGCGGTCGATTTCGAATTTGTGACATGACGCCGCGCCCCGATCCGTGAGGCGTTCGAATCGAGCGGACACCCTGCAAATGCGAAATCGGATGTGTAGGGCGTCTGTGAGCCTTGCTCTGCAAACGCAGCCGATATTCCAGGCGAGATTGGCAACGTAAACAGCAGATTCTGTTCTCAGTTTCAACTTCCTGCGTCGGCGCGGCATCTAACGGAAACGTAGCCGCGTCTACGCAACGGATTGGCAGATGGGGTGAACATGGCGCATTGGTCTCCTCCGGCGCAGGCAAGCGCTTGCGAGCCAGGCGATTGGGGCAGGCAACGACCTGCGGCCTCACCTGTGGCTTCTTGCATCTTTATTGGTGGTGGCACGCTAGCTATCAGGTGCGCTCAGTTGGCAATGGAGATGGGCTACGGCATCGGCGCGGCGCTGTGCGCAGATGCCATATTCGGGGATTGGGCGGCTCGCGCCAATATCTTGTGCGTCGCGAGCGTTGATGAGCTTTCCACTTTGCTTAAGGTCGAACCGGTGGGATGCATATTTTCCGTTGGCAGTCCATTCATACTGCCTCTGGATGTATTTGGGCGAGCACGTGATGGCGCTTTCAACTACCATGATGGCCCGTTGCCGCGATATGCAGGAGCTCATGCGACTTCTTGGGCACTGCTGGCTCAAGAGACTGAACACGCCATCACGTGGCATCGTATCGATGACGGTATTGATACCGGTGACCTGGTGGTTCAACGCCAAGTGCCGATTGTGCCTGAAGATACGGCGTTAGCGCTGAACCTCAAATGCTATGAAGCCGCAGTTGAAGGTTTCCGTGAGCTTTTAACGGGCTTAAGGAACGCAAAGGTCACTGCCCGTCCGCAGGCGCTGAAGGACAGAAGCTATTTTCCAAGGCGACGACGCCCAGATGCTGCGGGCTGTCTGCGATGGGATCGATCCGCGCATCAATTATCGGCGATGACACGTGGCTTGGACTTCGGACCGTATCATTCCAATCCGCTGTGTCTATCCAAGATTCTGGTAGGCGATGATGTTGTCACGGTCCGGCGCTTGGAGGTGTCGGCTGGACGCTCGGGCCTTCCGCCAGGTTCTTTGGTTGAAGTCCACCCCAGCCACTGGCGTGTGGCGACAGATACAGAGGATGTTGATGTTTGGTTTGACAGCGCGGATGCTCAGGCTCTCGACGCGCGGGCACTTGCGAGGCACTCTGATCTGAAGGTGGATGATCGTCTGCCCATCTTGAGCGATGAGCAAGCCCGCAGCATAACCGCTGCGCATGAAACATTGGCTCCTCGGGAGAGTTTTTGGCGACGGCGGCTTGAGCAATTTAAAGCATTGCAGCTTCCCTTTTTGTTGTCTTCGGAAGGCGTGGCTCCCCCCAGATGGCAGTCGAGTTCGCCGGTCATTCCAAGTGCGTTGGTCGAACTGTCGCCAGTTGATCGCACCGAACATCTCCTGAGTGCTTGGCTGATCTATCTCGCCCGCATCACCGGCGAATCAGAGCTTCAATTGGGCTGGACTCCCGCGCCGAATGGATTGCGAGCCGGAGTGAAGGCGATGGAGGTGCTTGTCGCTTCTGTCGTGCCGATGGAAGTTGCCATCGATCTTAGGCATGGTTTTGCAGAGATACGCAGGGTGGTTGCGGCGGAATGGGCTCAGCTAACGGAGCACGATAGCTTCGCGCGGGACCTTATCGCGCGCTGCCCGAGCTTGCGGCGGATCGAGCCGCTAGGGTCGCGCCGACCCTGGCCGATTGGCGTTACGGTTACGGCAAATAGCCCTTCTGCGGCCGGCGATCTGGTCTTCAGTCTGAGTTCTGAGACAGCCTTTTCCGGTGGTTTGCTGACGTTTGAGATCTCCGCTCTGGATGGGAGCTTCCGATGGCACTTTGATGCAAGTCGCTTGGCTCCCGAGCAGATCAACCGCATCACGCAGCATTTGCAAAATTTGTTGAACGCTGTGACGGCCGATGCGCAGCAGCCGGTCGCGCGGATTGAGCTGCTGTCGTCCGCTGAGCGGGCCTATCTCCTGGAGGAGCTGAACCGGACGGCGGCGGCGTATCCGTCGGAGGTGTGCATCCACGCGTTGTTCGAGGCGCAGGTGCGCCAGGCGCCGGACGCGGTGGCGGTGGTCGATGCGGACGAACGCCTCAGCTATGGCGAGCTCAATGCGCGGGCCAACCGCCTGGCGCATCACCTGATCGGGCGCGGGGTGACGCCGGATCAGCCGGTGGCGATCTGCGTTGAGCACAGCGTGGCGATGGTGGTGGGGGTGCTGGCGATCCTCAAGGCGGGCGGGGCGTATCTGCCGCTGGACCCGGCCTATCCGTCGGCGCGGCTGCGACAGGTGCTCGACGATGCGGCGCCGCTGCTGCTGCTGGCCGATGCTGCGGGGCGATCCACCTTGGGCGCCGATACGCTCGTCGACGTGACGGTGGTCGATCTGGGGACGGCGACGCCGGCCTGGGCTGAACTGCCCGCCTGCGACCCCGATCCGCGCGCGCTCGGCCTGAGCTCGCGCCATCTCGCCTATGTGATCTACACCTCGGGATCATCAGGCACGCCCAAGGGCGTCATGGTCGAGCACGGAAATTTGGCGAACTATTTGCAATGGTCGGATCGCAGCTATTACGAACGAGCACTGAGCGGCTCGCCCCTACTGCATCCGCTAAGCTTTGACGGCATTGTTACAACTTTATTCGGACCTCTATTGGCAGGTGCAAGGCTTCATCTTCTGGAGCCGATTGCGCAATTAGATTCGCTTGCTGCTATAGAGGATGGCCAAACCTATGATCTGATTAAACTGACGCCTTCGCACCTAAGTGTGCTGAATAGGCACCTGGAAGGTTATGGAGGACCGGCTCCAACAAGAGCACTCATGATTGGGGGCGAAGCCTTAGTCCCAGCAGATATACAGTTTTGGCAAAAGCGTTTTCCGAACGTGCGTCTGATCAATCATTTTGGTCCGACAGAGGCAACGGTTGGATGTGCCACATTCGAAATATCTCAAGCTGTCGAGAAGCTGAACTCGATCCCGATTGGCCGCCCGATCGCGAACACTAAAGTTTATCTGCTTGACGGTCATGGCGCGCCGGTTCCGTTTGGGGCGGTCGGCGAGCTCTACATCGGCGGGGCGGGGGTGGCGCGTGGGTATCTGAACCAGCCGGAGCTGACGGCGGAGCGGTTCATCGCCAGCCCGTTTGTGGACGGCGACCGGCTGTACAAGACCGGGGATCTTGCGCGGTACTTGCCGGACGGCAATCTGGCGTTTTTGGGCCGCAATGACGAGCAGGTGAAGATCCGCGGCTTCCGGATCGAGCCGGGTGAGA
>NZ_JAGKJI010000011.1 GCF_020329485.1 Bradyrhizobium cenepequi | reverse complement strand
CGAACGTCGCCGACGAGTTCTTCGCCTCGACGTAAGGCACGGTGTGCGCGCCGCATTTGTCGCCGATCAGGAGCGAGTCGCAGGCGGTATAGTTGCGCGCGCCGGTGGCTTTCCGGTGCGCGGTGACGAGGCCGCGATAGGTGTTCTGCGACTTGCCAGCGGCGATGCCCTTGGAGATGATCCGGCTCGAGGTGTTCTTGCCGAGATGAAGCATCTTGGTGCCGCTGTCGACCTGCTGGTAGCCGTTCGAGATCGCGATCGAGTAGAACTCACCGCGCGAATTGTCGCCGCGCAGAATGCAGCTCGGATATTTCCAGGTGATCGCAGACCCCGTCTCGACCTGGGTCCAGGAGATCTTCGAATTGGCGCCGCGGCAGTCGCCACGCTTGGTGACGAAGTTGTAGATGCCGCCCAGTCCCTCCGAGTTGCCCGGGTACCAGTTCTGCACCGTCGAATATTTGATCTCGGCGTCATCGAGCGCGATCAACTCGACTACGGCGGCGTGCAACTGATTCTCGTCGCGCTGCGGCGCGGTGCAGCCTTCGAGGTAGCTGACGTAAGAGCCCTTGTCGGCGATGATCAGCGTGCGCTCGAACTGGCCAGTGTTGCGCTCGTTGATGCGGAAATAGGTCGACAATTCCATCGGGCAGCGCACGCCCGGCGGCACGTAGACGAACGAGCCGTCGGAGAACACCGCCGAGTTCAGGGTGGCGAAGAAGTTGTCGGACGTCGGCACCACGCTGCCGAGATACTTGCGCACCAGTTCCGGATGTTCGCGGATCGCTTCCGAGATCGGCATGAAGATCACGCCGGCCTTCTTCAGTTCCTTCTGGAAGGTGGTCGCCACCGACACCGAATCGAAGACCGCATCGACCGCGATCTTGCGCTGCTCCGACGGCTCTCCACCCGGAGGCGGCTCGACGCCCTCAAGGATCGCGACTTCCCTTAAGGGAATGCCGAGCTTCTCGTAGGTCTTGAGGATCTCCGGATCGATCTCATCGATCGACGACAGCGTCTTCTTCGGCTTCGGCGCCGCGTAATAATAGAGGTCCTGGTAGTCGATCTTGGGGTAGTTGACGCGCGCCCACGTCGGCTCGGTCATGGTCAGCCAGCGGCGATACGCCTCCAGGCGCCATTCCAGCATCCAGGCCGGTTCGTTCTTTTTCTCTGAGATGAAACGGACGATATCTTCCGAGAGCCCTTTGGGGGCCTTTTCGGATTCGATAAGCGTCTCGAACCCATATCGATATTGATCGACGTCGATCCGCCGGACGTGGTCAACCGTGTCTTGTACGGCTACCATTGCCCGCTCCGCCGCTCGCGCAAGGACGACCCCGGCCATGTCCGGCGACGGCTGCGGCGCACCCCCTGCGCCGCATAGGCGATCGTGTAAGTCACACACAGCTCGGGGCCAGCGAGGCCGCCAATCAGAAAGGCGGCCGCCGATAACGTTTCAATCTTGCTGCTCGCAACGGACCCGCTCATCGGCCGCTCCCTTATGCCTGCACGCACGTGCCGGGCACCGGGCAGATAACGGCGCATTGCGGCGTATCACAATGCCCTTCGCATTGGGTGCACTTCTTCGGATCGATTACATACATGTCGTTCTTGAGGTTGATTGCTGCGTTGGGGCATTCGAACTCACATGCGCCGCAGGTGGTGCACTGGGAGGCGATTATCTTGTAAGCCATAAACTCCGATTCCTTGGGCAGGCGACGCGCGACGGCTTCTTTCAAGGCTCGTGCCAAAACGTCGAGCCTTGATTTATCTCGGCTATTTTCCGTCTCGCGCGTGTCCTAGGCCCGACAGCGTGTCGCGAGCGCTACACTCGGCTCACAGGCGCTTGATCTGGAAGCCGACTTCTTCAGCGCCTAGCCGATCTGGCGCGGGGTCAACCCGAACAGGCGAGCCGCCTTCGCCTTCACCCAGCCCGACTTCTCCATGGCCACAACGACGCGGCCGCAGGCGGGCATCTTTGCGCCGCTCCCAAGTGCTCCGTCTCTCATCCCGACTCGGCCGCAACTTGCGGATTCGATATCGGATGTGCGGTGACCAATTCGGCCGGCAGCGGCGCCGGGGCTTCGGCGACAGCGGCACGACCGACAGCTGCCGCAGTGGCGGCTCGTCCGATCCGCATCTCCACAGCATTGCTGACAGGCGCTGGCCGCGGCAGCCGGCAAACTCGGTCCTGATGATCGCAGGTTCCTGGGCCAGCGTCGCGATCCGACGCACGCAATTCTCAAGCTCGCGCGACCTGACGGATTTCGAGTGGAGTGTCATTGAGCCAAGTGCTGCCGAAGGGACGGCGCGGCCAGCGGCCGCAGAATATGCGACGGGTCATGAATGGCATCTTTTGGGTGCTGAGGACGGGAGCGCCGTGGCGGGATTTGCTCGAGCGGTATGGCCCCTACACGATCCGCCTCCAATCGCTTTAATGGCTGGTGCAAGGCGGGCATCTGGGACAGGCACATGGCGGCGGTTAAAGGCCCATGACGGCAAGGCTCAGATGATCGACAGCTCGATCGTGCGGTGCATCAGCATGCCTCAGGGGTCAAAAAAGATCGGAGATCGTTGTGTGGGGCGAAGCTGCGGAGGACTCTCGACCAAGATCCATGCGCGCGTCGACCACCAAGGCCGGCCGATCCAGACCTGATCACACCTGGCCGAGCCCACGACCGGCGCCGAGGCGCGCGGCGCCACCACCAACGTTCCCAACGTGATCCTGCGCAAGAAGCCGCATCGCCAGCCGATATCATAAGTACGGCGCGAACTAACGCACGTTCGCCGCGATATTTCGTGGCGATTCGAGATTTCTCCTTCTCCATGCGAACTTTGCCGGAGAACTCGCATATAAGCCATCCCAGTCACGAGAGGCTCTCGGTTGACAAGGAGTTCAAACCTTCGTCGTTAGTTACGTTTTTATGCGGCGCAGGCCCCAAATTGACTTCAGAGCCTCAACGTCAAAGGAAATGTGGTCGCCAAGAGCCGTTCAAAGGCGGAACGCTGTTCAAGAAGGCGCTGCTCGACGATTTTTCGCTCCGCATCAGGCAGCTCGGTTTGAAGCAACCTGCGACGACGCCAAATGTCGTTCCGCACGGAAATGATCTCACTTAAGCTATCATCAATCGAAGTCATCCCGGATGCCGACTTAGCTTGGAACTAACCTGACCGATCAATCGCGCCATTCTTCAGCAAGCCACCGTACATTTGCCTCGCGGCTCCATCGCGAACGTTCCCTGTGCGAGGCGTGCATCCATCGATGCAACCTCATCGCAGCGTGTCCGTCGAAAGAACGCAGGGGCTCGTCAGCTGCAGTGCAGTCAAACTGCTGAAACGAGCCGCCGCATGGCCAATCCCCCGCCTGGCGGCGGACCGTTCTTGTCGTCCAGCTGCTTCAGCGCCGCGAATATTCGTCCAGATGCAGTCTGTGCAGGATACCCGGTATCTCGCGATAGCGCCGGCCTGATTCGACCCCATACATAGCCAGGGCCCATGACGATAGGATTACGCGCTTCTCCTTTGCCCAGAGGCGGCATCGTTTGGGCACATCGTCGGGGTGAACCGTAGTGGGATACCGAGTGGAAGACGGTTTCGACGTTGATGGCGGTGCAATCAGATGGCTCATGTCTTGTTTGTTGCTTCTTTCATCGAGAGACGGATTGATATGAGATTTGGTCGAAGCCAGCGGCGGTACGCCGCCGCTGGCTCAGGCCTCAGTTAGCCCGACCGCCGAGTGCTGCTCGTAATCGGTCTGAGCTGGAGATTTGGGCTGGCACTGTGGTAATCGACAAAGGGACTGCGGCGCAAACTTCGTGCGCTGAGCGACGCCGAGGCAGCGCATCGAATTCTTCTCTGGACTGGATGTCGGCATGGACGAGACGGCGATCTGCGTGGTGGACGAAGGTGAAGGTGGTGACCGATCGGGACGCCATCAAAAGAGCACACTGGCTGGGTAGGCTGGAGCCAGCATGAAGGAATTGAGTAGCGTCATGCCCCCTGTAAAATCCTCGCAAAACAAAGTGTGTGCTGCGTTGAGAGGTGTTCTGGATGATGCTGTCCGGATGGTGCCCGAAGCAAAGCGGACCTCTTCGTTGAAGGCATGCCTTGCCGAGAAGGTCTTAACTCTGGCCGCAGGGGGTGAATCGGATCCAACGATCTTAGCACGTGTCGCCGTGCGAACAGTGCAGGAATCCTGTCGTAGCTGCTATGGATGTGAAGGGTGGCGACCGGCGCGCGACAGCCGTCGCCGCGCGACGACGAACTGATTACCGTCTCCGCTTCTGCTGGGCCTACATTCATGTTGTGAAATGCCCAGAAAGAGCACCTGAGCCAGTTATCGAACCTAGTATTCGCGCCGTGTGATGCAGCTGTGTAGCTTGGGCGCATAATCCGAAAAACGCGAAGCGGGCTTTCCGAAAAATAAGCATGGGCTTTAGCGCGCCGCGGAAACGGGGCCGATCACGATCAGCCCCGCAGATTTCCGTCTATTCTCCCCGCTCGTAGCACAGGTCGAGCGGCAGGCCGACCAGCGATTTGCCGATCCAGTCCCGAGCAATCAAGTTCGACGGCCCCATTGCGATGGCTGCGCTCGCATCCCGGAACGAACGCTCGATCGGTGCACGACGATAGCCGTAGCCTCCCGTCCGCCACGGAGCAGCCGGTATCATCGTTATTGTGCACGATTCATTTGATTTGGGCCCGTGTGCGGAGTTCATCCGCACGCTCTTCATTCGCAACGAAGAGAAAAGCAATGATCCGCTCCTGCTCGTGATATCGGAAACATCCGGTCAACTCGACTTCGTCGCACCTTCGCTCGATGTGGCATTGCCGAAAGCACCTGCGATCCAACTGCCGCCAACGCGGCGCGACCGCTTCAGCGGGAAAAACTTCCTACGTAAAATTCAACCTCACCGCAACATTCTCGCGGTTCCTGAAGCGATGTGGAGCACGATCTTTGCGACTTCCTTCCAATCCGCCCCTTCGGCATAGGCATCGAGCAGCCGAAGGTAAGTAATGGCATGCTCTTCGTCATAGACGGTAAGTACGTCGCCTGCCGGGGCAGTATCGTCGACATCGGGATCAAGCAACGGCTTCTTCATATTGTCTCTCCCGCCTAGGCTTTCCTTGATGACGAGCGACTATAGGCACCGGGATTTTGGCGGGTATTCCCACTAAGTGCACCACGTGGTGCGTCTGGAGCATCACTCATGGTCGCACGGGATCTAAGCAAGTATGATGGATGATGAACGCGCTACCGTTCGTCGGTTCGCGCGCAAGGAACCAGGCATCTCCATTCGGGCTGCGGTACAGTTCTCTTCTCTCAGACATGCGGTTGCTCCTGATTGCAAGACTGGAATTTGTCCGGAACGAGCCTCAGTTCTCAACCTCTCTTAAGCGAACGACAACGCCCGTCGGTTCGGGCTGATGAGTCGTCATCTTTGTAAAATCCGCATCGGTCCAGTCCGCCAGACTTATTACCTCTCCCTCCCGAGGTTCCATCCCAGGGACCTCAAGCAGCTCCAGCACGTGCAGTCCCTGGGCGTCTAGAAAGAACGTATGCTGCCCAAAAAGTTCGAGGAATTGTGCAACTGCTGGATGATCCTCGGCAAGCACCTGAGCTCGAAACTGGGACAGGGTTTTGCTGATCTGCGCTTCGTTTAATTTCATGACTTGCTCCTTCTGTAGGATCTGATGCCGCTCGCATGTCTCGGTCGTCCGCATTGTTTGCAAATGGCGCGTCAGCGGCCGACGATCCATCTCACGCGTTTTGACTTCTTCCTGATGCCAACGGCCTGTGATATGGCGGGATCCGCTGGGCCACTTGCTTCTTGGCACGGCGTAGCTCACGCAACCGTTCGATGTTCTTCAGAATAGCGATCTGCTCGATTTCGATCATGGCACGCACGGCACTCTGAGGCCTTTTCACTGCATTGAATCGAGCCTGGGCCAAAAAGTAGCACCTACACCGAGCCCTTTCGGGTTTCCGCTTGTGTTCCCGGAAAAGCTGTCTATCTTCCAGGAATTCGATTAGTCGTTGTGCCTTGTTAAATGGTCCCAAGCGGCCCTTTTCCAGAGACATCGTCGGATTGAATTTTTGAATCGCGTGAGTCCATGCGAGATGCGCGTTTGCGCTTTGGAGAAAGGTTATGGCTACAGGTACAGTGAAGTGGTTCAACGGGCAGAAGGGCTATGGGTTCATTCAGCCCAATGATGGTGGCAGGGACGTGTTCGTTCATATTAGCGCGGTCGAGCGTGCAGGCCTTGGTAGCCTTGCCGAGGCCAGCGGGTGAACTACGAAGTCAGGACCGACCGGAAGAGCGGTAAAGACAGCGCGGAGAACCTCTCTCTGACATGAAAGCTTTCGTCATTCCACGGATGTACTGGAATGATGGTGCGGCTCGCTCGATCTCGGGATTGGGCGGGCTTTTGCGTATCGGCAGATGGGCGTCACGCGGTGATGAACTCGGAGAAGCCGATGGCCGGTTAGAAAGCCGCTTGTTCTCTCACCTGAAAATCTGATGAAGGTCGATCGTCGGTGGCTCGCAGCTCAAGATGGCGGGCCCAGGAACGATGCCCGCTGGTTTGAGCTAGGCGGCCTCAAGCACGACCCGCTGGGGTGCCGGTCCTCCACCATATCGATACTTGGTTTATTCTCAGTCGAAGTGCCGGCCTGGCTGTTGCGCTCTCCTGGTTCTACGCGCACTGCCGTGTGGGTTCTAAAAAGGCCTTGATGGGCCGCTTCGATCGGCCGGCTTCTCTCAAGCGAAGTATTCTTTTCGCGTCATCAAAGCCCGGGAGCGCGGAAGTCGTTCTTTTGCGTGAACAATTGAGATCAGTGGCTCAATGTACCGAAATACAACCTGAAAATGCAAGTGATAGCTGCTGAAATCAATGCGAGCGCAAGGGGCCGGGTTAGTTAGACGTTCGTCTAGTTCTCGATATCCTTTTGATAGTTTAGGATAATTGTACCCAGCTTACCAAGTTCAAGTTCGGACGCTCAGCCACGCAGTTTAGCATTGCCGGGCGCTGATGACGCTAACTTCGTCGTACCTTCACACCCATTTCGCCGCGGCGGCGTTCGCCTATTTGGTAGTGATATTGCTGTTTTCGCTGATGGGCAGCCTCATCGCATCTGCTATGCTTTCCATATTGCCTGTCGCTGCTTTGGCCTACTTCTATGCCTATGCCGCCTGTTTTCGATCTTTGGTTTGACGATCTGCAAGTTCTTCCCATGGTTGTGGCCCTCCTTATTGCCTCAATTGTCGGAACGCACCTGATCGGAAAAGTCCGGCGGGAAAGGGAGGCTTCGCTTGAGGCCGCAGCCAGGCTCCGACGCAGCGAGGCTGATTTGCGCGACGAGAAACAGTGGCGCGAAATCTTCGAGTATAACCCGGTCATGTACTTCATGGTCGATGCCGCCGGAACGGTCCTGAACGTGAACAGGTTTGGCGCAACACAGCTCGGCTATGCGCCCTCCGAGCTTGTCGGGCATTCCGTGCTGAAGGTCTTTCAGGAAGAGGATTGCGCGTTTGTTCGCAAATGCGTCGGGTTGTGCATTGAAACGCTCGGCCAATCGCACACTTGGGACATCCAGAAGATCAGGAAGGATGGCTCGGTGCTGTGGGTGCGCGAAAACGCCAAAGCCATGCAGTGGGCAGACGACAAGCTCATCGTCCTCATCGCCTGCGAAGATATCACCGAGCGAAAGCGGACGGAAACTGCCCTGCGGCGGAGCGAAGCCCATTTGGCCCAGGCGCAGGAATTGAGCCGCACCGGCAGCTTCGGCTGGAACGTGGCCACCGGCGAGGCCATCTGGTCAAAGGAGACCTTTCGTATTTTCCAATACGATCCGGCGACGAAACCGACCCCGCAACTCGTCGTTGACCGAACCCATCCAGAAGATCGGGCTGCCGTGCAAGAGACCATCGATCGAGTGCTCCGAGACCAAGAGGATTTCGAGCACGAATACCGACTGCTGTTGCCGGACGGCTCGGTGAAGCACCTCCACGCGCTGGCACGAGCCACTAGAACCGCATCTGGCGATATCGAGTTTGTCGGGGCAGTGACGGACATTACGGCTGCAAAGCAGGCGGAACAGCAGCTTCGCCGTAGTGAGGCCTATCTGGCCCAAGCCCAGCGTCTCAGTCACACGGGCAGCTGGTCCTGGGACGTGCGCCGTGGGGATTTTGTGTATCGCTCCGCCGAAGCCTACCGTCTATATGGCCTCGATCCGGAACAGTCCGTATCGGCACAGGCCATCCACTCACGTATCCCCGCGGACTACTGGCAGCGGATTGGCGAAGTGGTGCGTGAGGCTATCCATGACAAGAGAAGGCATTTTGAGTTTGATTTTCGGGTCCTTCTTCCGGATGGCGCGTTAAGACTCATACACTCCGTTGCGCATGCCGTGGTCGGTAGCGACGGTGACGTCAGCGAGATCATCGGAACGGATATGGATGTCACCGAGCAGCATGCGGCCAGGGAACGGCTGGAAAAGGCTCTTGCTGCCTTGCGCGAAAGCGAGCAGCGCTTTCGCGACTACGCCGAAACGGCCTCCGACTGGCTCTGGGAGACCGGGCCGGACCACCGGGTCACCCGCTTGTCGGAGCACACCAGCACAGCAGGCATTCTGGCCACAGGGGTAGTCGGCCTGCTTCGCTGGGAAATTGCGGGCGATGTCGAAGCGGAACCCGAGAAGTGGCGGCAACATCGGGCGACACTCGACGCACGCCTTCCATTTCGCGATTTCATCTATCGCACCGTCAACCGGATGGGATCTTCGATTTACGTCCGGACCAGCGGCAAGCCATTCTTTGATGCCGACGGCAATTTCCTCGGCTATCGCGGCGTCAGCACCGACATCACCGCAACCATCCGCGCAGATCAGGCCGAACGAGAACTGCGGAAGGCACAGGCGGAGCTCGCGCACGTGACGCGCGTGACGACGCTGGGCGAGCTGACAACCTCCATCGCCCACGAGATAAACCAGCCGCTCGCCGCCATTGTCACCAATGGCGAGGCTTGTCTGGGTTGGCTTGATCGCGAAATTCCTGATCTTTCCGCCGCGCGCTGCTCAGTGGAGTGGATCATCGAGGACGGGATCCGGGCGAGTGAGGTGATCCGCCGCATTCGCGCGCTTGCCAAGAAAGGCGAGGTCGAGATGGTGCCGCTCGATATCAATGACATCGTCAAGGAGGTTGTCGCGCTGGTGACACGCGAGCTGGTCAGCCAGCAGGTGTCGTTGCGAACCGAGTTGGCGCCGGCCCTCCCCATGATCCCGGGTGACCGGGTTCAACTGCAACAGGTGGTCATGAATCTGGTGATGAACGGGATTGAGGCCATGCAAACGGTCAGGGACCGGTCGCGCGAACTGGTGATTCGGTCATCCCAGGACGATATCGGACGCGTGCACCTCGCCGTGACTGATTGCGGCGTCGGGATCACCGAGGACGATGCGGACCGGGTTTTCAACCCCTTTTTCACCACCAAATCAAGCGGCCTTGGAATGGGGCTTTCGATCTGCCGTTCGATCGTTGAGGCTCACGGAGGGAGCCTATCGATGGCCCGCAAGCAGGAGCCGGGTGCGACGTTTCAATTCGTCCTGCCGTTGCATAAAGAGGTCGTGTCGTGACCGGGCGCTCTGACACGCCGCACCAAGGCGTGCAGGCCGAGGAGCCGAGCGGAAGGGCGACCGTCGTCGTGATCGACGACGATGTCTCGATACGTCGTTCGCTCGCGAATCTTTTTCGACAGGTGGGCTTGGACGTTGTTGCGTTCGGATCGGCCCGGGAAATGCTGCAGGGCACGCTTCCGGATGTTCCCAGCTGCCTCGTCCTTGACGTTAGGCTGCCGGGATTGAGCGGCCTCGAGCTGCAGACTGAGCTGGCCAAGTTGAACCTTCACATTCCAATCATTTTCATCACCGGCCATGGCGACATTCCGATGACGGTCAGGGCCATGAAGGGTGGAGCGGTCGATTTTCTTACCAAGCCGTTTCGCGATCAGGAGCTGCTTGACGCCGTGGTCGCCGCGACCGAACGGGATCGCAAGAGGCGGGAGGTTGAGAAGACGGTTGCGAACCTGCAGTCCTCGTTCGAGACTTTAAGCCCACGCGAACAGGCAGTGATGAAACTGGTCACTGCTGGCCTGATGAACAAACAAGTAGCCGCAGAGCTCGGGCTCGCCGAAATTACCGTCAAGATCTATCGCGGACACGTGATGAGGAAAATGGGCGCACGCTCGCTGGCCGATTTAATCAGAATGGCTGAGCTCGTGGGAACTCGTGCCAACCGCCCCGAACAAACCTAAGTATGATTTTACAATTTCATCTCTCAAGCCCACCTTTGATCCAGGCGGCTATGCTGCGGCAAGCGCCTTTCCCGCGTTAGGAGGGGATCGTCTTGTCCACGCCTTCGCTCATTTCCGTCGTCGATGACGACGGGTCGGTCCGTGCTGCGATAAATAATCTTTTGAAATCCCGCGGCTACATCGTCCATACATTTGCGTCGGCAGAGGAGTTCTTGCGGTCGCCCCATCTGAACGAAACATCGTGTGTGATTGCGGATATCCAGATGTCAGTTATGAGCGGCTTGGACCTGCTGACACATATGCGGGCCCAGGGTTGCGGTGCACCGTTCATTTTCATCACTGCCTTTCCCGATGATCGCGTTCGCTCCCGTGCACTGAGCGCCGGAGCGATTTGCTTCCTGACCAAGCCCTTCGTCGGACGGCACTTGATTAAGTGCCTCAATACCGCACTGGATGAGCATCGCGGCGGAGCCAGCGCGTGATACGACTGATCTGAGGACGCGGCTCGCGGAATCGCGCTTCGCAATGACAATTATATACTTGAAACCACAAACCGCAGGATGTAGAACATGAGTGCGGAAGGCGATGCGCCGGAAGCTGGCGCGCCCGAACTAGCTCTTGTTGAGACTCAGAATTATCTCGCGAATCGTGGTGGCCGCCCTGTAGGTGTCGTCGTCATTAAGCGCATAGACGGGTCTAGTTACGCCCGCGCGCTGGACTGGCCAAATTTGGACAAGTCCAAGCTGCGGGCCGAGTCCGAGCGGCTGAAAGTAGAGGGACGAGTTATTGCTGAAGCTGTGAAACAGGGTCCTGCCAAGATTGAAGGTAGTAATCTGCATATTACAGCCTGTGAAACTACCTATATCGGCGGCGTCACCCAGACCGATGCCGGTGTGCCAAAAGGCTCCTGAGTTAGAAACGCCTCCATACGGAGCTATCCAGATGTACCAATCTGGTGGGGGTTCTTTGATGACAAAGAACGCCTCCCTTGAGGCTCTGGGAACGCCAACGGTGGCCAAATCGGCGAATTCAAGCACCATCACGGTCATGGCCATCCAAGACGCCACGATCTTTTGTTCTGTCTGGTTCAGGGATGTCCAATCGCCACGGATGAGGGAGCTGACCAGTGGTTTAGCTTGCGTTTGCAGTCTGCTCATCCAGACATTATTGCACGCACGGCAAACGACCTTTAATTTCTTCGTCAGCGGGTCGCCCTGCCGGTGCAGCTTGCCCCTGAATGTAAGTGGCCCCAAGGTTGTGCGATGGTGTGTATGAGTGGAACGCGGTGGGGCCAACTGCTGTATCCATTCGGCGAAGATATGCTCTTTGGTAAGCCCGCCCTCGCCGCAGAAGATGCATCGCCCTGGTGGCTTTAAGTTTGCTCGTTTTGGTGGTTTGCCCATGCCCAAGAAGCCAGACGATCAATATGGTGAGAAAGAAGCCCAATTGCGTTTCGAAGCTGCGCTACGTCGCGCACTCAAAACGCCGCATGAGCCGTTGAAGGAAAAGCCGAAGGTAAAGAAGGTGAAAAAGAAGCCCGGCAAACGCCGGACTTCTCGTTGATGGAGGTTCGGGTATTCAACCCGATTGCTGATGGTGGTTTAAGCGGGCTCAAACCAGACGCGATTGATCGCATCGATATGATCCGGCAGCGCCGGGGTCATAACGGCTCCGGTTGCGTCGACGACAATCAAGCTATCGCCAATGTCCATCTCCGCCCAAACGGCTTTGTGGGCCTGTTGGGGACTCAAAGCCGTGAGTGACTGTTGAGCGTGATACCAGCGACCTAACGATTTGATCCGAGCGTGGACCCTTTCGTAATTTTGGCCGGGCTTGTCGAGGTCGTAAGCAATAAACAAGTTGAAAGCCATTAGAGGCTCCTTTGTGATGCGGAGCCGGTATTGACTAAAGGAAAAATCGGACTCAATGTCCGACTCTCACTGCCCTTCTCCTGCGACCGGCTCCAAGGTTGATTGCAGGATCGGATGCCGCTCCCGCGAAGGGCAGCATCCGAATCAACTCCTAAGAGTGAGGCTGGCCAGTTCCAGAGTCTAGGCGCCACCCCTGTTTTGAACAGGTTCAACTGGTGCGCCAGTATTTGACTCGGATCGGCTTCTTGGGCGGATACTTCTTCGCCCGCCAGCGCAAGAACCGGCGAGCGAGCCGCTTAAAATCTGGCTTAGTCAGGTTGGCGATACGTCAGACGCTTGCCAGCCGCGCCCTTGACGGCAAGGTCTGCACGTTCTCCATCGGTCACGCCAAGCGCGGAGCGATTTGAGTAACGGAAGTCAAATTCCGAGAGGTAACGGTGTAGGTGCTTCTCAGCGGAGTGCTGATAGACGCCCTTCATGCCTCGTTTGAAGACTGAATAGTAGCCTTCAACCGTGTTGGTCGAGATAACCTTTTCGCCTTCGTAACGGGCGTATTCGTCCTTGCTGTGATCCACGGCATCATGGCTGGCGAACTCGCGACCAACGATTTTGTAGCCAGCGGCCTTGTCGGTCATCAACTGAGCCTCGCGGGCCAGATTGGCGCGCAGGATCGGGGCGATGTCGGCATGCATCACGCCATCGATATGGAAGCTACGGGCAGAACCGCCACGTTCGACGAGTGTAAGGACCACGTTTTTATGCGCCCAAGCGGCCTTGCCCTTCTTCTGGCCTTCGAGGCGGCCGATGAAGGTCTCATCCGCTTCAACGGCCTTGCCGCCGCTGCCTAAAGGGGGAGCAGGCCGCCAGCGCGCATAGCTTCGCGGATGCGATGGGTGAGGAACCACGCGCTCTTGTAGGTGATGCCAAGCGCCCGGTGGAGCTGATGGGAGCTAATGCCCTTCTTGCTGGAGGCCATCAGGTAGAATGCCTGCAGCCAGATGTGCAGTTTGATGTGGCTCGACTCCATCGCACTCTTGGTGGTGACGGAGAAGTCCTTGCGGCACTCCTTAGTGCGGCAGCGGTACACGCCGGGCTTCTTGGTCAGAAAGGACTCGTTGACGGTGCCGCAGTGCGGGCAAACGCGCTCAGCGCCCCAGCGGAGACCTTCAAGGTACTCGCGGGCTGCTTCGTGGCTCTGGAAGTGGGGCGCGTTGAACTGAGACATGGTGCCAATTCCCTAGTGAATGCGGCGATTCTAGGAATTGGGTCTTGTGGTGTAAAGTATATAATCACCCTTCGCAATACCACAAAATCGATGACGACCTCGGCCTCACGGCGCAACTCGTCAGAAATCATTGGCGATCGGGTTTCTTTATTGATATTCTTCGTTCGTATTCGTCACCTCGCTTGCGGCCGGGCTCCATCACCTCCGTAACCTCTACGGTCATGAACGCTTTGGGGGCTCCGATGAAGCCATCCGGCCAGTCCTCCGTTGCACCAGCTAACCGGACTTGCTCGACTGACCTCAGGTTTATGAACTTGGCTAAAACCAGCGCGTCGAAGAGGAAGTTGATGTCTGGCTTGGCGAAAAGCACAGGCGATTCGATCAGCTGCCCACCTGCTCTATCCTCTTGATCAGAGCCACCGGAGACTGCCATTGCGAGAGTGCTGTTCGGGCCTCTGCAAGAGCTGCAAGGTTCTATTCCATTGTCATCCGTAGGGACCCGTCAAGTCGGCAGTGCACAGTTTCGGATTTTGGCACACGCTACGTAGCATGATGCTGCAACGTCGACGAGTTCTTTGGGATAGGAATGCCCGCCCCCATTCAGGGGTGATATTGATTTCCGTGTGAAAGTGAAATCGATAGGCGCTGCCTATTCGAATCCATTGCACGCCAAACGCGCCCGTTCGCGAAGCATCTTTGCGGCGAATTCCTTGCACTGTCCTGCATCCCCCTCGCCTGAAACAAAATAACCGATAGTGTTTCAGCACGAGGTGCATAGAAGATAAATCCGAAAAGAACGTTGTGCATGAAACGCCTCAAGCCCGGCATGAGAAAAAGTCTAGTATTTTCCACGATTGTGCTGGAATGATCTCGATGGGTTACGCGTGCTCGAAAAGTGCCCCACCGCCGGCATCGAGTACCATATCGATAGCTTGCTGAGGCTGTCGAACCCGTGATCTTGCGGAGCTATCACGGCTGCCGCACGGCCGACGCCGACATTTATCACCGTGAGGGACTTCGCACGCATGACCGGGAGGCGATGACCGAAAGATTGCCGGCCATCACCGAAGCATATCCCGAACTTCACCGCAAACGGGAACGCCAGCCGAGATCATCGCTGCTGTTAGCAATAGCCTAGATATGGACTGCCTCTATGGTTGCCGACGATCAGCCGCGCATTGAAGTGGTCGACGCATTTCGCAGGACGCGCCTGCACTACGGCAATGGGAGCTCGCTACTCTTTATCGTAAAACCGCTCCAGCAGGACCACGCCTACACGTGTTTGAAATTCCCTTATCTGCCGTAACGCTGCATCGCGTTCTGGGGCGCGCGGAAGCCGCCTTACTGACGCTAGAATGCTGACCAGCAGTCCGAGCAGCTCCTCGACAGTGGCCGCGTCATCCGCCTCTTGAAGCCCGTCACTCATGCGAGCAATCTCCTCTATTGCCTTCCTTCCGGAAAGCGGGGACCGCAATGCCCCAGTCCCGGCAGGCGTAGATTATCGAATAGATGTCTAGTGTTCTGTCACGGAAATTCGCTGACAAAGCCGCGCGAGTTTCTGGAGGCTGGAGTCGGCGGTAGCGATCTACACGAAGGGGTGTGAGTTTGCATTGTGGGTGCGGATGAAGCGGTCGATTTTTTTGACAACGGTGCTTTTGGCAATTTCCGTCTCTTTGGCGATGCGCGCACGCTCCAATGGGTTGCGGCTTTGGGCTTGCGAGCGAGTGTCTTGGTGATCAGCTCGGCCCACAGCCTCATCCTCTACCGTGCGGGGTCTGCCGGTACGCATCTCGTCGTAGAGATCATCGATGCGATTTGCGATGAAGCGATTGCGCCGTTTGCCGATCGTATGGGGCCGACACCAAGCCGCGTGGCCACGACCACGTTGCTCGGGTCATGGTCGCAGGCCAGCACGATCTTTGCTCGTAACGTCAGCGCCGCGGGAGCGAGCGCGACCGTGTTATGGGCGAGAGCTGCGTGTGTTCGACGCTGGAAATCGTCAGCATCGCCTTCGGACGTCCGGTGCGCATCGGGTATCTCCTTCGATCAGGATACCCGAAACCCATGCAATAACTATGCTACGAACTTGCGGGACAGAACACTAGCAGCGTGGCGGGTCACGGTTCTCTTCATCCGTTGGCCCCGCGAATGACCTGCGCAAACGTCGACCGCGATGTTCTCGTGACGGGATTTTCGATCACTCGCCGATGGCTGCAAACCATGCGCCGGCGGTATTGTCGACCAGCAACCCCGTAACTCGATCTGGACCTACGCGCGCATCGGCGGAATGGCAGTGCAAATCTGGCGCAGCCGAATGCCCCATGCTCTCGGTATTTGTTGTCGCTCTTGGCGCGATCGGCTTCGTGATCGGCCATGGCGCGAGCCCAATGCTCCAGCCGCGTCCAAACTGAGGTTGAATAAAGGCCGCATACTCGCTCATGCGGGGCAACAAGCGAATGCGATCAGACGCATCGATGCCGAGCGGTGCGTCGATGAACTCGAATGCCACGGCGGGTATCGCCGGAGCAGCTCGAGAATGACAGGTGCCCCCACTTCGAGATCAGGGGTGCGCGATGGTCCCGAAATTTGGTGTGTGCCTTGCTTTACGAGAGGAAACACGCGCGGTCGTCAGCATGCCTTTGGATCGACGCTGCCGATTGTCAGATTTCCGACATGTCCGTCTTGAACCCGACGTGTCTGATGTTGAAGGATGGAAGGTCATATGATTCGTCTCTCGTGCTGAGCCGAACGGATGCCTGACAATCGAGCGCCCTGTAGCCGTTGGTCCCGACCCAGGCGCTCGACCTAATGTTTTGTTAGACTCTGCTTCTTCGCACGCGAGGATGCGGCTGGCCATCGAGCTCCCAGGCTATCTGGTCGAATTATCAGCGCAATCCGGTGACCGTCGCGCCGGGTTTCCCCGATCCCGTTAGCGCTCTTGGCGGTAGGTAACCGTTCAAGGCTCGGTTTTCGCGATTGGCACGGTGCTTGCTGGAGATCACCCGCGCGAGGTCTGCCTATGAAGTCCAGTGACGTGACCTGCCGTTCGAAGTTGAACCTGCCAGATCATCAGTAAGGGGCACCGGTGAGTTTCAGGCATACCCCATCGAAAATGGCACGGATCAGCCGCGATCCGTGCGTGGCCGATTTTGCCTCACACGAAGCCGGCACCAACGGGCCGATTGCCGCGGATTTTGATATTCCCAATCTAACGTTCACCCATTCGTGCCGCAGCTGAATACGTTTGTTTGGTGAAGAAACCGCAGAGGAAACAACATGAGTGAACCGACTTCGATCGATTATGCCATTCCGCGTACCGATGTCGTCAAACGCGCAGCGCGCATCGGCGCCGAAATCAGAAATATCAAGCTCTCAGGCGATTTGCCGGACCAGGCGATCGCCGAAATCAACAGCTTGCTGCTCGAGCACAAGGTGATCTTCTTCCGCGACCAAGGTCATCTCGATGACGCCGAGCAGGAGCTATTTGCTGCCCGTTTCGGAAGGCTGGTGCCACATCCGATTCTCGGTGTTACCAAGGGAATGGCATCGATCCTCGAGCTTGACTCCGCTCGCGGCGGTGGCCGGGCCGATGTGTGGCACGCCGATGGGACCTACGCCGATGCCTATCCCAAGATTCTGGTGCTGCGAGCCGTTGTGATGCCACCATTCGGTGGCGATACGATCTGGTCAAACACCGCGGCCGCCTATCTCGACCTGCCTCCAGCGCTGCAACGGCTTGCCGACGAGCTCTGGGCCGTTCACAGCAACGTCTTCGACTACGCCGGAATGGCCCGTGCCCGCGAGGTCGACAAGAAGCATTTTGGCGAGGTCTTCACCAAAACGATCTTCGAGACCGAACATCCCGTGGTGCGTGTCCACCCCGAGACCGGCGAGCGGACGCTAGTGCTCGGCGTTTTGGTGCAGCGTTTTGTTGGCATTCCCAAATATGACGGCCAAAAGCTGTTTGATCTATTCCAGTCTCATGTCAGCGCGCCCGAAAACACCGTGCGCTGGAACTGGAAGGAGGGCGATGTCGCGATCTGGGACAACCGCGCCACGCACCATTATGCGGTCAATGATTACGGCGACCAGCATCGCGTCGTTCGTCGCGCCACCATCGATGGTGACGTGCCCGTCAGCGTTGATGGTCGGTGCAGTGTAACCCGCGTCAAGGCCACCAAACAGCCGCCTATGAAGGTCGCCTAGCGCGTTCGCAAATTCACGGAGATCTGGCCAACGTAGACCGCTCTTATCCGCGCGTTCGTTGCTTGTGACAGCCGAGGTCAAACGGCCCGCGCGGATCTGACGAAGATCTGGTTTCCGCGAGCCGCATCTGAAGATTCAGGCGCTCAATTGCGATCGCGCTTGCCCATGGAGCGGGAGACTCGCTATCCAGCACGGCTAGGTCACTTGCATTGTGGAGAGGACCAGAGGACCTCTCGTCCGAGCGAACCTAAGCAGCGTGAATCCCGAACCCAAAAAAAGCCGACTAGCTCCGTTCTGGGCTGGAGCGGAGAGCAAGTGCGCGATTAAGAAGGAATGCAAGTAGGTGCAGTACTTCGTGAGGGTCGACGGCGACAACGGCGTGCGTCCATTGGTCGGAATCCGTGCCCTCGAAGCAGCAATGGAAGCCGCTACCACGACCGGGGTTGCCCTGGTGCTCGCTCGTGGCAGCAACCATTTCGGCCCGGTCTCACCCTACAGTTACATCGCCGGCCAAGCAGGTTTTGCGAGCCTGATCGGCAGCAACGCGACCACCACCATAGCGCCCTGGGGTGGGCGCGAGGCCCGTCTTGGCAACAGCCCATGCGGCTTCGGCTTTCCCAACCCGGGCGGCGATCCGATCATTCTGGATATGGCGATCAGCGTCGCAGCGCGAGCCAAGATCCGCAACGCGGGCCGATTCCCGATACCTGGGCGACGGATCGATCTGGCAGGCCCACCACCGACCCGAATGGGGCTTTGAACGGCTTTCTCCTGCCGATCGGCGGCCACAAGGGATATGGTCTCGCCCTGGTCGTCGACCTGCTTGCCGGGCTGCTTTCGGGCGCTGCTTATCTCACTCACGTCAAATCCTGGGTCGGCTCTCCCGAAGAGCCTCAAAATCTTGGCCACTACTTCCTTTTGATCGACACGAAGTGGCTCGGTGCTGCGGATTGGTTGTCCGGACGAATGAACGACTTCAAGGAAATCCTGCACTCCACGCCGCCGGCCGATCCGAACTCGCCCGTATTGGTGCCAGGCGAAATCGAAAACCGAAACCTTTCCCGCGCCCGGCGGGAAGGCGTCGGCCTTGATCCGTCGCTTCTGGCGAAGCTCCAGGCCTTCGCGGAGCGCGCTTCCTCGGCCTGAACGCGGCGCGCCACTGGCGAGCCTCGATCGGCACCATCGTCAAAATACCTCGGCAACAAGAGGCAAGAAGAGAGGAAAAACACGTGGGCGAAACAGCAGTCCTATATTCAAATCCTGCTTGTCCGGCCAGCGGTGCCGACACTTTGAAACGAGCCGCCTTCCGCAGGGTGATCTGGCGGTTGCTGGCGGTTGCTGCCGATCCTGACGCTGGGCTACCTCTTCAACTTCCTCGACCGCACCAATATCGGTTTCGCTGCGCTGCAGATGAACCGCGACATCGGCTTATCCGCGACGCAGTTTGGCTGGGGTGCCGGCATCCTGTTCATCGGCTACTGCGGCTTCGAGGTGCCCAGCAACATGCTGCTTTACCGGTTCGGGGCCCGACTCTGGATATCCCGGATCATGATTTCCTGGGGCCTTCTATCCTGCGCCATGTGCCTCGTGTCTGGCCCGACGAGCTTCTACCTGCTGCGCCTTGCGTTGGGCGTCGCGGAGGCGGGGTTCTTTCCCGGCATTGCCTTCTTCCTCTCCTCCTGGTTCCCGGCCGAGTACCGCACCCGTATTTTATCCTGGTTCCTGGTGGCGATTCCCGTTTCTTCCGTCATCGGCGGGCCGCTCGGGGGAATGCTGCTGGAGATGGACGGCCATCTCGGTCTCACCGGATGGCATTGGCTCTTCATCATCGAGGGCCTACCGGCAGTCATTATCGGCTTGATCCTGTTGAAGCTGCTGGCCGATCGGCCGCAGGATGCCGCGTGGCTGACGCCGGACGAAAAGCGCATTATTGTCGCCAGCCTCGACAGCGAGAAGCATGATCGTGCCGTCAGCCGGCGGGCGTCGCCCTGCGCGACATCCGGGTATGGCTTTGCACCGTAGTCTATCTCGGCTTCACCTTAGTTAGGCTCGTATGGCATTCAGATCTGGCTGCCGCAGATCCTGAAGCAACAGCAGCTCTCTAATCTTCAGGTCGGCTGGATCTCAGCGCTGCCCTATCTCGCTGCCAGTGTAGGCATGATCGTATGGGCACGCTTCGCTGAACGCTCGGGCAAAAAGGTCATCAATCTCGCGACATGTTGCTTCCTTGCTGCCGCAGGCTTTCTGCTCGCTATCGCTACACGCCGCTTCGACCTGTCGCTGCTGGGCCACGGGCGCTCTTGTCGGCGTCACCGCGGCCCGGGCGATCTTCTGGTCGATCCCCACGCGTTTCTTGACGGGCATCGCTGCCGCGGGCGGCATAGCCTTCATCAACACGGTCGGTACCACTGGCGGGTTCTTTGGCCCCACCATTGTTGTCGGCTGGCTGGACACGACCGGGTCCTTCGAGGCCGGGCTGCTCGCCATGGCCGGATTTCTCGCAGTCTCGACGGTGTTCGCCCTCCTGCTCAAGCTCGTCATCCGCGACGAGTGAGACCGAAGGCCGTCTCACCAAGATGTCAGTTGAATCGCGGAACACCAATATGATCGACCGGAGAACCGTCCTGAGCGCCATCGCCGCGAGCTTCGCCCTTCCCGTCCCATCGCCTGCCAAGGCGGCCACCGGCTCAGCACCGGGGCGGTTGGCGCTCTATGCGAACGTGGGGCCGAACCTCACCCACTACGGGGTCGACGTCGAGGCGATGACCCTCACAAAACGCGACACGATCACCCTGCCGGACAGCGTGCAATACGCCTGGCCGCACTGTTCACGGCGGTTCCTGTACGTCGCGACCAGCAACACCGCCCCGGGCAACGGCGCCGTGCCAGGGAATTCACACCATCTTGTGGCACTGAAGATTGAGGAAAAGAACGGCGCCCTGACAGCGCACGGTGTGCCACTGGCAATTCCCACGCGGCCTATTCACGTGAGCACCGACATTCCCTCGGAAAATATCTTGGTCGCCTTCAACAAGCCGAGCGGCGTTCGTGTCTATAGGATCAATGAAGACTTCACGCCGGCCGAGGAAGTGAGTCAGACTGGTCCTATCGACCCGGGTATTTACGCCCACCAAGTGCGGGTGACGCCGGACAATAAGTTGGCGATCCTGGTAACTCGCGGGAACGAAGGCACTCCCACCCACATCGAAGAGCCTGGGGCGATCAAAGTCTTTGATTACGAACGCGGGCTTCTGAGTAACGAAATCTCTATTGCTCCAGATGGCGGCCGAAACTTCGGGCCGCGCCATTTAGACTTCCATCCAACTCTTCCATTGATCTTCCTTTCGATCGAAACGCAGAACCAGGTTGCCCTGCTTCGGATGGACGACGCTAGGATTGAGCCGGACTTGCTGTTTCGAACCGGCACTCTGGCTAAGCGTGGCAGCCGACGTGCGCGCCAAGCCGCTGGGGCATGTGCACCCAAATGGCAGATTTCTCTACGTTGCGAACCGGGCGGAACAAACAGAGGAGTTCAGGGGTTTTCAAGGGGGACGAGAATGGCATCGTGGTCTACAAGATCGACCAGAGGACCGGCGAGCCCAGCCCCATTCAACATATTGGGTCACGCGGAATCCATCCGCGTACTTTCCACATCGACCCGAGTGGTCGAATGTTGGTGGCCGAGCACAACCTTCCCGTCACAGTGCGCGACGGTGACCGGTTAAGGGTCGTTGCCGCTGGACTCTCGGTCTTCCGCATCGGAGGTGATGGTAAGCTGGAGTTCATTCGCAAGTACGATATCGATGTGGGCGACGAAAGTATGTTCTGGATGGGCTTGGTGGAACTATGAATTGCGATAGCCACATTGCGAGAAGTGCGGCCACAAATTCTTGATCAATGCATCAACAGGCAAGAACGGCAGGAGGAATCGGAACCGCTCAGACCTGAGAATACCCTTATATGTAGGCCCGGTATGTCCCCTCAAAGATCGCGTATCGCCTACGACTCATGCGAATAACCAGCCACCGAGGTTTGATAGAATTTAAGTCAATCTGAGGCTTCCTCCTTGAGGTCTAAGCCGAGTACAAGCGGGACGATCAGCGCATAAGTGACAACCACCGTCAGCCAAATCGCTCCCGGTACCTGGGCGGCTTCCTCCGCAGCGCAGCCCGGTGCGAAGGTCGTTCTGGCGGACAAAGGCTTCTGCGGCACAGTGGCGTCACGGCCGCGGCGGGGCCCGGCCTCCTGCGGCGCGGGACGCTGCTGTCGCCAATCGCCTCGCCGCCGGCCTCGGCCTTGGAGAAGCAGAATGGATGTATCGAATCCTCGATCAGACCTAGCGTACGCTGCCGACGCTCGCCCGCCATTACAAATTTGGCGTAGATGACGAGGGACGGGTGAATTACCGCGCGGTGCGCGGGCCGGAATACATGCGCGCTCTTCGTCAACACGTGTTGAGCCACGGCGTCACCGTTCTCGATCATTCACCCGTAATCGAGCTGCGGATCGATCCGCTGCGCGCGCGGCCAGCGCCGGCAGGAAGGCGGACAAGCGTATCGGATCGAGGCAGGCGCGGTGGTGCTCGCGGCTGGCGGGACCAGCTTCCTGTCTCATCTGCTGGGATCGCAAACGAACACCGGCGACGGCTACCTCACGGCTGCCGAGGCGGGCGCGGAAATGTCCGGCATGGAATTCACCGCCGCCTAAACCATCGCGTTCGCGCATTCCACAATGACGCGAAGTATGGCCTATTCGTTCGCGACTTTACTACGATGCCGACGGACGCGAGCTGGACCTGCCGTCTGGCCCCGATCAGACCATCCGTCTTGCCCGTGCGCTGCAACGCGGCCCGGTCTACGAGTACTTCCGCGCGTCGTGCCCGTTTTGTCACGGCGACATCAATAGGGTCGAAAACAGCGGCGAAGGCGTAATATACACTTGCACCGTCAGGCGGCAGTCGCTGACCGGGCCGTTTCCGACTGTGTAAGGCGCGCTGAGAGTGTCCGCAACTATCTGCACGCATTTCGTCAATTCCAGCCCACTGTCTCGAAATTCGCCGCGACGGTCAGCATTCAAACCGCCCGAGTGTGGGTACGCGACTTACGCTATGGGGCGACGCAACGAAGGAAGGCACCCAAAATGCCAGCATCGACATACGGAGGCTGTCCGAACTTCCGATCGCTCCATCATTATAATCTTATCCACCTAGTTTTGGCGCGTTGTGCTCGTGTTTTGGCAGCAATGACGATTGGCATATGCTCCGTGACGCCCAACAACTGCCGGTGAGCGATTAGCCGGCGCTCTACAAGGTCCGCGCGTTCCAGCGCGAAATAGACCACGCCAGTGCGGCACTTGTTCTTTTTGCCGAACCAATCTCGGCCTAAGGCGACGCTGATGGCGGCCGATGCCATCAGTGCCGACTTCATGCCGCCAGGCGGGGCAATCCAGGCAGAGGTTTCGTTCCAGGCGAACACGCCCTTGATGAAATGGGCCTTGCCCACCTCTTCATGGTCGATGTCCTCAAGAGCCTTCACCCTGAGTTGCTTCCCGCCAGTTCGGTCCCGAAGGACCATGAGGCGGTCAAGCCGATTGTTTTCGACAACAGTAAGCCGCGGCTCTGTCGGAGTCTTCCGCGGTGCGAGCTCGGCGACATAGTCACCGCCGTAGTCTTCTCGAAACATCAGGCCGGCGCTCTATCCGCGGTGATCGCCTCGGGGATGAAGCCGACGCAGCCAGGCGCAACCTCCTCAGCCCATTCCAGCGCGGTATCAGGCGAGATGGCGCCGCCCTTAAGAGCTACGCCGATGACGGCGAGCTCGTTCTCAATGAGCTTGGCCCGAAAGTGGGTGCGGCGAAGCGTGGCGAGCACAAACTCGTGACGGCTTTCTGTGTCGGGGATTACCATCGTCATTGTGTCACCTCGCCATGCAGGAGAGGGGCAAGGATCGACGCCATCGCCAATGAGATGGCGCATCGGCGCGTGAGGCTCAGGGCCTGACGTTTTGCGAGGGCGCATCTGTCAGGGAAAGTTCGCGAATAGTCTCGCCCCTATTGCAGGGGCCGTGGTTGGCGTGTATATCGTGCATCTGCAATCTCTTTTTGCCCGGTTGCGCTGTGGCGGCGCGCCGGGCATTTTCTTGCCCAGCACCGGGTCATGTTTCGGGGAAGGGTTTAGGCTGCGCGCGAGACTTCTCGTTCCGGCAGAGCGGCGAGGAAGGCCTTAAGATCGTCAGCGAGGATGATGGTGCGGCGGCCGAACTTGCGAGCGCTTAGCTTGCCGTCCTTGATCGCCTGAAAGATTTTGGTACGGCCTGCACCGGAGGCGGTTGCAGCCTCTTCCGGGGAAAAGCCAAGCTTGCTGTCCTGCGTATCCATTTTGCTCTCCATTAATGAACGCGGTTACGTTCACGGAGAGAAGATGCGCGATTTCTGGGGACGTGCTTTGGCTAAGCAGAATTCAGCGAATAGCCAAGGTGCATCAGTCCTCTTCGCTCAATCGCCTCAAAAGCCGGTCAGCATCCAATCGGGCCGGGTTCTCGTCTCTAAATCTCCGATAAATATCCCTGCGCTGACGGTCGCTCTTTGGCCAATGCGATTTTCCGTCAACTTCAAGGTCTATCTGCGCCCAAGACTTACCTTCGTCGCGCATTTTGGCGATCTCGCGCGCCAGCCGTTCATGCGATGCGGCTGCCGGCTTTGAGCCATCGTCATTCACGCCAAATGCGTCGTCCAAGCTGTCGGCTTTTGTGGCAAGGAATGCCTCAATAGCATCTGCTGTGTATTGACGAGTTCAGCCGATAGGGGCGGCTCCGTGAGGGGCAGTTCGCGCAACTCGTCCATGAATTGCTTAAGCCTCTTGCGCGCGTCCATCATGCCCGCCCCGTGATCGACAACACATTCCCGCCTTCGGCACCAGCGGCACGACTGCCGCCCGGGCGAGGTCTTCCAAGGCTGTCGCGATGTATTTCGCATAGTGTGCCTCGATCATTTTGACAGAGGTATTATGCAATTTGGCGACGTGCTGGATGGGCAGGCCCTTTCGGAGGCCGCGGACAATGCTGGAGTGTCGGAAAGCATAGGGAATGACTTCGGGCATTCCAGCGCGATCGCGGATAAGCTGCCATGGACGATGAATTTCGGCCTTCTTCCACGGCCCGCGCTCCGACTTCTTCCACGCGATGATATTGTCCGGTTCCTGCTCATAGGCCCACCGCTCGAACAATGTAGCTTCGTTGGGCCGGCCGGTTATCGCGGGTAACAGCACCTCGAGCACGTCAGCACCCACCGGGACCGGGACAGAGCCGCCATTGCCGCCACGCCCCTTGTATGAACCCGGCACCATCAGCCGCCGCTCTGTGCGCTGCGCGTCACCGACACGCATCCGCCTGACTTGCGCATACCGCGCACCCGTTGCGGCCAGGCACACGACAATGCGATACAGATCGCCCTCGAACTCCTGCTCAATGTCGATTTCGCGCGCTGCTAGAAGCAGGGCGCCAATCTGCCCGTTAGTGAGTATCTGGTTATCCCGGGCCACCGACGCCTCGTCATCGTCATCCATGCGCTCAGCCTTGAAGCCGCCCCTTACGATCGCGAGGAACGTCGGGTTTAGCCTCTTTTGATCTTCCGAAAGGCGCGGCCATGCACCATTGAGAGCGGCCTTCAGGTCGTTTATGAGCCGTTGCTTTGTCGTGGCCTTGAGTTCTTCAGGCAGGCCCTCGCGCCACGTCATCAGATCGTCTTCTTTCAGCGCGTGCAGTGCTACTGCGGCGAGAGGGGCAGCTTCGATGGCATCTTGATGGCCACGCTCGTCTTGGCCCAGAACGTAACGCCGCAAGCGGTGACCGGCATCGGACCGTATCTCACGGCCTACCCTGCGGCTGTCGCGGGCGTCGCGCTTCTTGATGTAAGCCTCGACGGCAGTCCGCACGGTCGGCGCCGGCCCCGCTGCTTGGGCGGCGGCCTCTGTTCTGGCCCGGGTGACCGATTCCCGCGCCAGCTTGGCGGCCTGCTCAAAGGTTAGAGTGCCTTCGGCGGGCTTGTCGTTAACGTCGTTGGCAATGCCGAGTGACGCCTGCTTGTAGTTCGCCCCGTCGTAGTGATTGCGCCAGCGCACGAACCACACGCCGCTTTGGTTCCCCTTGCGGTAACCAAGGTGCGCCTCGGCGTCGAGGCGGCGCCAATGCACGCCAAGGTCCAGCCTGGAGCGTGCCTTCGCAGTCGTGATCTGAGCTTCCGTGAGTGTCTTCGCCATGGCCCGCCCCCGAGACGTTGAATATTCGTCGAATATACATCAGCGTACGCTAGCGAACAGCAATGAACGCCAACCCCATAAACAGCTGATATTGTTGGATTACAGCGAACATCCCTGAACTGATCATGGGAATTTGTTTCCGCTGTGGCACGGCTGAAACACCGCGTAGCGATCGCCGATGTCGGCCGACGGCGCCATGCCCATGCCGCCGATCAGGCCGGCCGTAAGATCGGAGAGGATGTCGCCGAACATGTTCTCCGTCACCAGGACGTCGAAATCCCACGGACGCTTCACCATGAGCGCAGAACAGGCATCGATATAGAGATGGTCGGCCCTGACATCCGGATGTCGCTTTGCCGTCTCGTCGAAAATCCCGCGGAAGAACGCAAAGGCCTTGAACACATTCGCCTTGTCGACGCAGGTCAGCCCGCCGCCGGGGCGGCCGCGCGCCTTGCGGCGCTCGGCGAGGCGGAACGAGAACTCGAACAGGCGCTCGGAAGTCCTGCGCGTGATCACCATGGTCTCACGCGCCTCATCCTCGGTGACAACGCCCTTGCCCATCGAGGCGAACAGGCCTTCGGTTGATTCCCTGATCACGACGAGATCGATGCCGCGTTGCTCCGCGCCGACGATCGGACTTGGCACGCCCGGAATCAGCCGCGCCGGCCGCACGCCGGCATAGAGATCGAAATGGAAGCGCAATTCGATCTGCGGCGCGATCTCGGTGTTGTCGGGGTAGCGCACTGACGGCAGGCCGCAGGCCCCGAGCAGGATCGCATCCGCCTCCTCGCATAGCCTGATCGTCGATTCCGGCATCGAGGTGCCGGTCTCCCTGTAGTGGTTGGCGCCCGCGGGCGCCTCGGTGAAGCGGAAGCGAAGCTCCGTCGTCGCCTCGATCCTGCGCAACACCTCAAGCGCCGGCGCCATCACCTCCGGACCGATGCCGTCGCCGCCGAGCACAGCGATGTGGAGCGCGTTGTTTGCGGACATGGGATATCCTTGCTGGCGTCATTGCGAGCGAAGCAATCCATCTCACCGCTTGCGGAGAGTTGGATCGCTTCGCCCCTCGCAATGACGGAGGAAACTTAAGGCGTCAGCACGGCGCGGCCGACCAGCTTGCCCTTCTGCAATTCGAGCAGGGAGTCGTAGGCCTTGCCGAGCGGCACGGGTGTTACCGGGATCGGCGCGATCTTCTTGGTCCGGACCAGGTCGAGCAATTCCTGTGTCTCGCGGAGGTTGCCGACATAGCTGCCCTGGATCGTGATCGCCTTGATCGGGATCAGCGGCAGCGGGAAGGTCGCGCCGCCGCCGAACAGGCCGACGATCACGAGCTTGCCGCCCTTGGCCAGGCAGTCGAAGCCGAGCTGCGTGGTCTGGGCGTTGCCGACGAGATCGATCACCGCGCGGATCGGCCCGCCTGCCTTCTTCGCCAATTGCTCCAGCGCGTCGGGCGCCTTGCCGTCGACGGTGCCGAGCGCGCCGGCGGCTTCCGCCGCCTCGCGCTTGCGCGCGTCAATGTCGACGACGATCGCACCCTTGCCGCCCATCGCCTTCAGCAGCGTCAGCGCCATCAGGCCAAGGCCGCCGGCCCCGATGATCACGATCGGCGAATCGAACGCGTATTCGACCTTCTTCAGCGCGCTGTAGGTCGTCACGCCCGAGCAGGCGTACGGCGCGGCGGTGACGGGATCGAGGCCCTTGAGGGTCAGGAGGTACTTTGGATGCGGCACGAGCATGTGGTCGGCATAGCCGCCATCGCAGTAGACACCGAGCGAGTTCGGCTTGATCGCACACATGTTCTCGTCGCCGGCAAGACAGGTCGGGCATTTGCCGCAGCCGAGCCAGGGATAGACCAGCGCGACGTCGCCGATCTTGAGATCGCCGGTGTCGCCCGGCTTCACGTCCGGCCCGAACGCCACCACCTCGCCGACGGTTTCATGCCCCATCGTGCGCGGCAGCGAGACGCCGCGATCCTTCAGCGACAGCGGCTTGCGGCCGTGGCCGAGATCGTAGCCGCCTTCCCAGATATGCAGATCGCTGTGGCAGATCCCGGCCGCCTTCACCTTGATCAGCACCTGCGTGCCGGTCGGCTCCGGCGTCGGCTGGTCGACTTCCTTCAAGGGGGCGTTGAATTCGGCTACCTGGAAACTCTTCATCGTTGTTCTCCCAACATTCTTGTTGTTGTGGTGGACATTGCCACGTCTGCCGACGCGAGACAAACCGCGGCGCGCGGCGATCAGCCGCGCCGATTGCTAGCCGGCAAATGCGGCGATCTCGGCTCCGGACAGGCCGGCCTGCTTGAGATAGGCGCGGGTGTGCTCGCCGAGCGTCGAGACGCGCCTGGCGGCTGCAACCTTGGCGCCTGACATCCGGAACGGCTGGTTGAGCACCTTGAAGGTGCCGCCGCCGTCCTCGACTTCGGCCAAGGCGCCGCGATGCGCGAGCTGCGGATCGGCCAGGGCTTGCGCAACCGTGCGATAGGCGGATGAGGGCACGCCCTCATTGAGCGCGGCGAGGCATTGTTCTGTCGTCACCCGGCGTGACCAGTCCTCGACGCCATCCATCAGGGACGCCCAGTTTTCCCGGCGGTCGGAATATTTGGCGAATCGTGGATCGCTCACCCATTCGGGGCGACCGATCACCTGCATCAGGCTCTGAAACGTCTTCTCGCTGGCGATCGCGACCATGACGTAGCCGTCGGAGGTCTCGACCGGGCCGAACATCGGCCGCTGCGTCTGTTGCACCTTGAACTGCGCCCACTGCACCTCGTTCAAGGTCAGGCTCAGCATCGCTTCGAGCATGGAGACGTCAATGTGCTGGCCCTCCCCGCTGCGGTGCCGCTGATGCAGCGCCGCTCCGATCGCGCCGAACGCATAGACGCCGCTCAGCACGTCGGCAACGTAGATGCCGCAATAGTCGGGCCTGCTCCGCCCGGCCTGGTAGGCGAGATGCGCCATGTCGTAGCCGGAGGCGGCGTGGATGACCGGGGCATAGGCCGGCAGGCCTGCCGACGGCCCGGTCTGGCCGTAGCCGGAAATCGAGCAATAGATCAGCCGCGGGTTGAGCCCGCGCAGGCTGGCATAATCGAGCTTGAGCCGCCGCATCACGCCCGGACGGAAATTCTCGACCAGGATGTCGGCGGTGGCGACGAGCCGGCGAACCACCTCCACCCCTTTGGCCGACTTCAGGTCGAGCGTCAGGCTCCTCTTGCCGACATTGAGCTGGCCGAACGCGGTCGAGCAATGGTTGCGCACCGGTGGGCGGGTCCGCATCATCTCGCCTTCGGCGGGCTCGATCTTGATGACTTCCGCTCCGAGGTCGGCAAGCATGCGCGTGCAATGAGGCCCGGCGATCGTAGTCGAAAAATCAAGCACACGAAGGCCGTCGAGACTCTTTGTCAAATAGCCCTCATCGTTCTCGACTATCGTCATTCGCAAAGCTCCCTCACCCGCGCCTCTTGGCGGCGTGGCGTGAACCTAAAGTGAGCGGCTTCTACAGGGAAGTGTCTTGATCCAGACCGGACTGGACACCCCTTTGATTTTAGTCAAAGGGAATTGGACCCATTTTTGCATAGTTGCTTACAGGGGTTGGAGCGAGGCTTTTCTTGAAGGTCTTATTCGTCACCACTGAAATGGACGATTTCGTCCGCGTCGGCGGCCTTGCCGCTGTTTCCGCCGCCCTTCCCCGAGCCCTACGTCCCTGGAGCGATGTACGGATCATGCTCCCCGGTTACCGGGACGTGGTCGAGCAACTCGCTCATATTGAAATTGTTGGCAAATGCGCGCCGCTTGCGGAGATGCCGGCATGCACGATCGGCCGTGCCTCGACTCGCGACGGCATGCCGGTCTACGTCGTGCTGTGCCCAGAGCTCTACGACCGTCCGGGTAACCCCTACGGGGATGAGAGCGGACGCGACTGGCAGGACAACGACATCCGCTTCGGGCGATTCGCGTCCGCCGCGGCAGAACTCGCCGCAGGCAGTCTGGACAGGAATTGGGCAGCCGACCTCGTCCACGCCAATGACTGGCAGGCCGCGCTGGCGCCAGCCTATCTGGCCTGGCGCGGCGCACGCATTCCCTCGATCCTGACCATCCACAATCTCGCCTACCAGGGACTCTTCCCGAAGGATTCGTTGCGGCGGATTGGCGCGCCGGAAAATTCCTTCCACATCGACGGGCTCGAATTCTACGACAAGCTGTCCTTCCTCAAGGGCGGCATCGTCTATGCCTCGCACCTGACGACCGTCAGCGCGACCTATGCCAAGGAGATCACGACGGCAGAGCTCGGCTGCGGGCTCGAGGGCTTGCTACGCATCCGCTCCAATGCCGCGCAGCTCACCGGAATCCTCAATGGAATCGACGAGAGCTGGGACCCGCGCTTCGACGCCAAGCTCGCACAGCAGTTCGGCGTCGGCGACTGGGCCGGCAAACAGGCCAACGCGGATTACGTGCGCAAACAGTTCGGCCTCGCCGTCTCCCGCGGACCGATGTTCGGCCTGGTCGCCCGCCTCGTGCACCAAAAGGGCGTCGACCTCGTGCTGTCGGCGGCCGACGAGATCGTCGCGGCCGGCGGGCAGATCGTCGTCACCGGCTCCGGCGAGCCCGCGATCGAGCAGGCGCTGGTGGATGCGCACCGACGGCGGCCGGACGCGATCGGGGTGGCGATCGGCTTCAACGACGCGCAGGCGCGGCGGATCTTCGCCGGCAGCGACTTCACGCTGATGCCGTCGCGCTTCGAGCCGTGCGGGCTGAGCCAGATGTATGCGCAGCGTTTCGGCTCGCTGCCGATCGGCCACCAGACCGGCGGGCTGGCCGAGACCATCAGGGACGGCGAGACCGGGTTTCTGTTCCCGCAACCGTCGGCGGAATCCTTCCGCGGCGGCGTGCGCCGGGCGTTCGAGGCATTCGTCGCCAAGGACCGTCTGGACACCATGCGCCGCAGCGCCATGGCCCGCAGCTTCAGCTGGAGCATCTCGGCCGCCCTCTACGGCGCGCTCTATCGCAAGCTGGCGCTGCCGCAAGTCGGCTGATCGTCATGTTGGCGCGGTCGTCGCGTCTCGGGCATGATCGAGAAGATCATCAGGAGGCCGAGCGCGGCGATCCCGGCAAGCCCCAAGAAAGCGATACTGCTGCCGAACTTGTCGCTAACATAGCCGGCGAGCACGGTGCTCAGCGATGCCCCGATCCCGACCGCGGTGCCAACGATGCCCTGCGCCAGGTTGAAATGCCCGGAGCCGAAAGCGACGTCGGCCACGATCAACGGCACCATGACGCTGAACACCGCCGCGGTAATGCCGTCGAAGATCTGCACGGCCACCAATAGGTAGGGATCGTGCACGGTTGCAAACAGCACACCGCGGATCACGAGCGCGCCAAAGGCGAGCAGCAGCAGCGGCCGCCGGCCCCAGGCCTGCGCCTTGCGCCCGACCGAGGGCGATGCAAGCGCTACGATCGCCTGCGGCACAATGATGCAGGCCGCGATCAGGACCGGCGCCCATTGGCTGGAGCGCATCGTCACCACGCCCGCCATCAGCGGCAACATCGCCGCATTGGCGAGCTGGAACAGGAGCACACTGAAGGCGAAGATCAACAATGGCCGCTTGCTGCACAGCGCCAGCACGCTGGTCGCCTTCTTGTCAGGGACATCACGGACGATGGCGCCATGCGCCTGCGCGATGTCGATCTCCTTGTTGCGGATCCGCGAGAGCGCGACCAAAGTGGGCATCGCCAGGATGAAGGTAACTACGAAAACGGAACGGCTCGAGATCAGATACCCGGCGGCGCCCATCAGCGCCGCCGCTGAGCCGTTGCCAAGCGAGGCAAAACGGGCATTGCGTCCGAGCCGCTCGCCGATTGCGTACGGCCCGACCAGACCAAGGCTGATCGCCGCGATGGCCGGCCCGAGCACGCAGCTCGCGAGCGCGTGCAGGGTCGCCGCCGTCACCACGACCGGGAAGATCGGCCACACCGCATAGGCCAGCGCGGCGCAGCCAATGGTCGCGACCGCGAGGCCGGCGACCAATTTTTCCGAGCGCGCCGCATCGACGATGGCGCCCCCCGGCATCTGCCCCAGCAATGCGACGATGCCTCCGATCGACAGCACGAAGCCGATCTCGACCTGGGTCCATTTCTGCGTGGTCAGATAGACCGCCACGAACGGGCCGAAACCGGTCTGCACGTCGGCCAGGAAGAAGATGAACCAGTCCAGACCGCGCTGGCTCTGGGATGAAGGTTGGCGCGACGGCTCTGGTGCTGGCAACTCCGGCACCAGTGGCACACCGTGTTCGTCCGCCGTCGACCGCCTGCGATCGCCGCCGATCCTGTCCGTCAAAGACGAGGGACGAGCGACCAATGTTTCTCCGACTTTAATGGTCATATTGCCATGGATGCAAACTGCCGGCGGCGCCGAGCACGATGAGCGGCGTATCCTCCTTGTATTCCGGCGCCGCGCTCACCTGCTCCTTGGTCAGTTCGAGCGTGATACTGTCGCTCTTGTTGGCGACCTTGCCGAAGTGCAGTGCGTTCCAGTCAACGACGATCTTGCGGCTGCCGACACCGAGGAAGCCACCGAAGTCGATCACGGCGGCGCGCACCGTGCCTTCGCGATCGACAATCACGTCGACGATTCGTCCCATGTTCTCGTTGGCGGCGCTGCGCACCTCACGGCCCAGGATGCCATGCGCATCCCGGGCACCGATTACGGTGACCGAAGGCGGCGGCGCCGGTTCCTTCTGCGCACCCTGCGCCGGGGGAGTGGTCGGCGGCGGTGCCGCCGGATCATCGGCCGCCTGCGCGGCCGCAACCGCGACAAAGGCCGCAGCAACAATTGTCATCACCATGCTGGCCCACATCGGGGGTCTCCAAACCAGGAATTAAAGCTAAACATTCTGGCCGACGTTCGACGTTCAATGCGTCAGTACGATCGACACTTGGATTTGACCGCGTGTGCGCAATACTTCGAGCGACACTTCGTCGTCGTGGCGGCGAAGCCTCAGATCGACGCTGGAGGCGCCGAGCTGGAGATCGCGCAGGATTACCTCATTCAGGAATTCCGGCAAGCGCGGATCGCGCAGCCTGATCTCGCCGCGGGCGGCGTCGAACTCGAGCCCCAGCGCCGCCTCCAACAGCGTGAAGGGAGTGGCGCTCGCCCAAGCTTGCGGCGCGCAGGCTACCGGATAAAGCACCGGTCCGCGCCGCCGTTCGCGCTGGAACCCACAGAATAATTCGGGCAACCGTCGCAGGTCCATGTAGCTTGCAGCGTCGAACAGGCCCTTGAACAGATGCGCCACCGAATGCGTCAGCCCGTAGCGCGCGAAACCGAGCGCGATCAGCGCATTGTCGTGCGGCCAGATCGAGCCGTCATGATAGGACATTGGGTTGTAACGGACCTCGTTCTTGCCAACCGTGCGAATGCCCCAGCCCGAGAAGAAACGCTGGCTCATCAGGTCGGCAGCGACCAGCCGTGCACGGTCTTCCTGGACGATGCCGGTGAACAGGAGCTGGCCGGCATTCGAGGTCCGCACCCGGCACGGTTCCTTCTTGCCGTCGAGCGCCAGCGCATAGGTGCCGAGTTCCTCGCACCAGAAGGCCTCCTCGAAGCGCTGGCGCAGCGTCTCGGCTTGGGCATCGAGCTTGTCCGCCCGATCGGCATAGCCGAGCCGGCGCGCCACCCTGGCCAGCAGCCGCTTGGCCGCAAACACATAGCCCTGGACTTCGCAGAGCGCGATGTAGCCTTCCGCCAGCCTGCCGTCGGCATGGAAGATGGCGTCGTAGGAGTCTTTCCAGCCCTGGTTGGCGAGGCCCTGCTCGGTCGCGCGCTGATATTCGATGAAACCATCGCCATCGGGATCGCCGGGACCGTCGATCCATTGCAGCGCGGCCTCGATCGAAGGCCATAGTTCCGCAAGCATCGCCTCGTCGCCGGTGCGCTCGAAATAATGGCCGGCCAGCAACACGAACAGCGGCGTCGAATCGACACTGCCGTAATATTGCGCGAACGGCACCTCGCGCAGCGCCGCCATCTCGCCGCCGCGCATCTCGTGCAGGATCTTTCCGGGCTCGGCATCGGCAAGCGGATCGACGCTCTTGGCCTGGAAGAATGCGAGCCGCTTCAGGACGCCTCGCGCGATGCGCGGATCGACCCACAGCATCTGCAGCGCGGTAATCAATCCATCACGACCGAAAGTCGTGGAGTACCAGGGAATGCCGGCATAGGGGTAGCGGCCCTGCGGTGTTTCCGTCATCAGCATGTTGAGGTCGGCCATCGCCTGGCACAGTACCTCGTTGAAGATGTTGTTTGAAGTCTCGATACTGGCAGCACCCGCCGTCGAGTTCCGCATCTCGCGTCGATGCGCGAGCAGCCCGCGAAAGAATGGCACCGGCTTGTGCATGATCGGCTTGTTGCAGGACACCGCGATGAACAGCGAAGTGACCGCCTTGGGCGCCAACTCGAAATGGTAGGTCGCGGCATTCACCGACAGCCGCGTTGGCTTGGGATCGAAATGCAGCGCCGTGATTCGTGACTGGCCGTCGAGTCCGCCGTATTCGAGCACGACATCGGTCGGGCCGAGCAACCTGCTTGAGCCGGTGCCGCGCCGCGGCCGGCGTTCGCCGCGCACCTCGAACAGATCGGCGAAATCATTGTCGAACAGCAAAGTGAGATCGAAGCTCGCCGAATGGTCGCCGTGATTTTGCAGGCCGATGCGCTGATAGGCGGTGCCGCGCCACAGGAAGATCGAGCGCACGATGTGCAGCGTATCCTTCTGCAGCATCAGCCGGCCGTTGCGATAGACGTCGGAATTGGTGAGATCGACGGTCAGCGCCGAATTGTCGTCGCGCATGTTCGAGCCGAGCAACAGCGGCTGCACGTCGTCGAGAACCATTTCCAGCCGCGCGAGATAGCGGGTATCGGCGTTGAACAGGCCATCGGGCCCGCCGGCAGAAGCCCCGATGTCACCATGGCTGTCCAGCACGATGAATGTATCGTCGTGCTTGAGTGACCGCCGCGGCCTTGCGGCGGGACCCGTCATCGGAATGTAGAAGGACGATTCCGCGATTTGCTCGACGATGCGCGTGGTCGAAAATTGCGTCACGATCTCCGCTGCCATTTAGACCTCGAGCGCTTCTCTCGGGTTGCGATGGACGCTGATTATACGCAACTACCGTGGATCAGGCAGCCTGGGTTGTGAGGCGGCCCATTTCGCGCGCGACCAGTTCGCGGTATGGCCCCCTGCCCTGCACCAGGATATCGGGCGGCCCGTCCTCGACGATGCGGCCGCCCTGTAGCACGACCACGCGATCGAAGCTGCGCAGCGTGGCGAGGCGATGGGCGATCGCGACCACAGTGCGCCCGCGCATCAAGCGCGACAACGCCTCACGTATGGCTTCCTCGGACTCGCTGTCAAGCGACGCAGTCGCCTCATCGAGCAGAAGGATCGGCGCGTCCTTCAAGAAGGCGCGAGCGATCGCGATGCGCTGGCGCTGGCCGCCAGACACCTTGATACCGCGATCGCCGACGATGGTATCCATTCCCTCCGGCAAACTCTCGATGAAGTCGCAGCGCGCCGCGATCGCCGCGCGCAGCACCTCGTCGTCGGTCGCATTCGGCCGTCCGTACCGGATATTTTCCATGATCGAGCGGTGGAACAGCGAGATGTCCTGCGGCACCACCGAGATCGCCTCGCGCAGGCTCTGCTGCGTGACCCGCGAAATATCCTGGCCGTCGATGGTGATGCTGCCGCGCTGCACGTCATAGAAGCGCTGCACCAGCGTGAACAGCGTCGATTTGCCGCCGCCGGATTGTCCGACCAGACCGACCCGCTGGCCGGGCTGGATACGCAGGCTGAACTTGTCGAACACCTGCATGCCGCCGGGATACCGGAACGAGATGTTGTTGAAGGCGATTGCCGCACCGCTCCTGATCAGCGGCTCGGCCTCCGGGTGATCCTTCAATTCGTGCGGGATCAGCAGCGTCGCGAGTGCCTCCGTGAGGCGAGCGACATGCTGGGTTGCATCGACCAGCGCCACGGCAAGATCGCGCGTCGCGCTCAGGATGCAGATCCCGAGCGTGCAGACCAACACCACGTCGCCAGTGGTGGCGGCGCCCTGTTGCCAAAGATTGACCGCCCAGGCCAGCATGAAGATGGTCAGGACCACCGTGACAGCCGCATGGGTGAGCCGTAGCTTTTCGAGATAGCGCAGGCTGCGCCCTCGTGCGACCAGTTCCCGGTTCACGGTGGCATCGAACCGAGCATGCTCGAAGCTCAATCCGCAGAACGCCCGCACCAGCGGCATGTTGTTGATGACGTCAACCATTTCGCCATCCACAGCCGCGGCCTTGTTGGCAAAGTCGTCATGCAGCGGCCTGCCGGCGGCCGCCATCTTGAACATCCCCACCACCATGGTTCCCGCAATGACGATCAGCACCGCCGACATGGTCACGCTCACGGTTCCAACCAGGGCGATCGCTGCGAAGGTTGCCACGCAGGGAGGCAGCACGTTCCAGACGAACATGTTCTCGACCGTGAACACCGCGTTCGATGTCGCGGTGACCCGGCTGGTCAACATGCCCGGCAGGCGGTCGGAAAAATAGCTTGGCGAGTGGCCGGTGAGATGGCGGAACATGTCGCGGCGCAAATCCCCGGTGACGCCGACGAAGGCATAGCTCGCGATCCAGCTTGCGATCCGCCAGAGAAAGTTATCAGCCGCGATCAGGCACATGAGCAGAACGAATGCCAGCCATACGCCGCTCGGCTGAGCCGGGCCGGCTGACAGGCTATCGACGAGGTTCTTCACGCCGTACTGCGTGCCTACCGAGCAGGCGACTGCGCCGAGAACGCAACCCAATATCACCGCGTGTGATGCGGGCCGCCGCCGCAAGTAACGCAACACGAAAGGAAAGGGGCGGTGCGCATACCCTGAAAGATTGTCCATGACGCCTGCAAACCTGTTGAGCAGAAAGGTGAATTTCCTAGTGCACCGTTCCGCACACGATTCCGTGAGGAACGATGATCGATGTTTCGTATCGCGAAGCCATCACTGCGCAACAATTCTGCAGCACCGATATGTGCGAAAATTTGTTCGCGGCAAATGGCATCAGCAAGACCACACTGTGAAGGAAGAAAGAACGACCCGCACATGAAAGGAACTTCGCACGTGCGGGAACGTTCCCGTTACCGCATGCCGGTGCTGGACAAATGGGGTTGGGCTTGAACATCCCACATCACACATAGGAGACGAAAACATGCGCATCGCGCAGGTTGCGCCGCTGACGGAGGCTGTTCCCCCGAAGCTCTATGGCGGCACGGAACGGGTCGTGCACTGGCTGACCGAAGAACTGGTCACGCTGGGCCACGACGTCACCCTGTTCGCCAGCGGGGATTCACGGACCTCGGGCAAGCTGGAGGCGACTTGGCCGAAAGCGTTGCGCCTCGATGGGTCGGTTCGCGATCCCAACGCGCTGCACATGGTGCTGCTCGAGCGCGTCCGACAGAAATGCGATCAGGAGGAGTTCGACTTCCTCCACTTCCATCTCGACTATTATCCGTGGTCGCTGTTCCAGCGGCAGCCGACACCGTTCGTGACCACCCTGCACGGCCGGCTGGATCTTCCCGAGCATCAGCCGGTGTTCGACACGTTCCCGGAAGTGCCGGTGATCTCGATCTCCAACGCCCAGCGCCGCCCGGTGCCGCAGGCGAATTGGGTGAAGACGATCCATCACGGCCTGCCGGAAAACCTGCTGACGCCGCAGGCGGTCACCCCATCCTATCTCGCGGTGCTCGGCCGCATCGCGCCCGAAAAGGCGGTTGACCGCGCCATCAAGATTGCAATGCGCTGCGGCATCCCCTTGAAGATGGCGGCAAAGGTCGACCGTGCCGACCAGGAATATTATGACGCGTGTATCCGCCCTCTGATCGAGGGCAATTCGCTGGTCGAGTTCATCGGCGAAATTAGCGACCGCGAGAAACCAGAGTTCCTGAGCGGTGCGATTGCGTTGTTGCTGCCGATCGACTGGCCCGAGCCATTCGGCCTCGTGATGATCGAGGCCATGGCCTGCGGCACGCCGGTCATTGCCTACAACCGTGGCTCGGTGCCGGAGATCATCGAAGACGGCCTGACGGGCTTCATCGTCGAGGACGAGACCAGCGCAGTCGGCGCGGTCGGCCGGCTTGCCGCGCTAAGCCGACAGACGATCCGCCAGCGGTTCGAGGCCCGCTTCACCGCGCGTCGCATGGCGCTCGACTATCTCAACGCCTATCGCGACCTGATGGAAGCGGCCTCGCCGCGTGTCAGGCTGGTGGCAAGCGCGGAGTAAGTCACGGCGTACGGTGCCGTAGGGTGGGCAAAGCGCAAGCGTGCCCACCTTTTTCTTGCACCGGCCGTGGATGGCGGGCACGCGCAGCCTGTCATCGGGCGCGCGTTCGCGCGACCCGTTGGCTTTGCCCACCCTACGCGCCAATCAACTCACCGCCGTTCGCTTCGGCTCGACGATCTCGAACATTCGTGGAAACTCGTCCATCAGCGTCATCAGTTCAGCGAGCCGCATCGCGTTGCCGCTGACGCTGATTTTGCCGCCAGCGACCGCCTCCGGAAACGTCGTCAATTTGGCAATGACTTCATCGAGTGTGCTTCGCGCCAGCGTGAAGCTTGCGTCGGCATCCTCAGCTTGCGCATCGGCGACATAGGTCAGCGCGCAATTCTCCAGGTTCAGGATGAAGGCCTCGTTGGTATCGGTGAATTTCCAGTTCAAGACCATGCGCTTGCCCTCGGCCTTGGGGCCGTTGAGGCGGATGCCGAGCACGTCCCAGAGCTGTTCAGTGCGGAGCGCGGCAAGCGTTGCGCGCGGCATCGCCGGTCGCGCCGGCGCCTTCGGCATGCCCTGCCGCAACTCCTGCGCGCCGAACAGATAGCTGTTGCGCCAGGTCGCGCTTTCCGCGGCGTAACCGAGTTGCTCGAACGTGTCGGCCAGCAGCGCGCGGGCCGCCGCATTGTCCGGCTCGGCGAACACCAGATGGCTCACCGCTTGCGCGACGAAACGGAATTCGCCGTTGGCGAGGTCCTTCCGCGCGAGTTCCAGGATGGCATCCGCGCCGCCCATATACTCGACATATTTCCTTCCCGACTCGACCGGCGGTAGCGGATCGAGATTGACGGGGTTCGCGTCGTACCAGCCGAGATATTTCTGGTAGATCGCCTTCACATTGTGCCTGATGTGGCCGTAATAACCCCGCCCGTGCCAGGCGCCTTCCAGGCTTTTCGGCAGACGGATGGTTTCCGCGATTTCGCTCGCGGCGAGCCCATGGTTCATCAGGCGGACGGTCTGGTCATGCGCGAACTTGTAGAGATCGCGCTGCTGGCGGATCATGGTGTCGATCCGCTCTCGCCCCCACACGGGCCAATGATGCTGGCCGCACATCGCCTCCGCCTTGCCGCCCCACATCTTGAGCGCCTCGCCGAGATATTTCGACCACGCCAGCGCATCGCGCACATCCGCGCCGCGGAACGGCAGCAGATTGTGGAAATTGTGTGTGCAGTTTTCGGCGAGATTCAGCAGCTTGTAGCGTGGCAGATAGAAATGCATCTCCGCCGGCGCCTCGCTGTTCGGCGCCATCTGGAATTCGAATTCGACGCCGTCGATCACGCGCTTGTCGCCAGTGGCGAGGATCAGATCGGTCGGCCGCAACAACGCCACCGATCCGGCTGCCATCGACTTGCCGAGTCCGCAATCGACCTGACCGCGCACTCCCTTCGCCAGGAAAGGCCCGAACTGATATTGCGCGCGCCGCAGCATCGCCGGGCCCGCAATGATGTTCTCGGAGACCGCGTGCTCCATGAACATGTCAGGCGCGATGATCGGCACCTGGCCGCTCGACAGGGTTTCGTCATCGAGCGCCCCGCGGGCGCCGCCCCAATGATCGGTGTGGGTGTGCGTGAAGATCATGGCCGCGACCGGACGCCTGCCGCGGTGCCTGAAATAGAGATCCATCGCAGCACGCGCGCCCTCGATCGAGGTCAGGGTATCAACCACGATCACGCCGCTGTCACCCTCGATCAGCGTCATGTTGGCGATATCGAGGCCGCGCACCTGATAGACGCCGGGCACCACCTCGAACAGGCCGTGATGCATGTTCAGCCGCGATTGCCGCCACAGGCTGGGATTGACCGTGGGTGGGGCGTCTTCCGAGGCAAGGAAACGGTAGGGTTCGAGGCTCCAGACCACCCTGCCTTGTGCAGTGGCGGTATGCGCGTTTTCGATGGTGCCGAGGAAGCCACGCGCGGCGTCGTCGAAATCGGCCGTGTCGTAAAATGGCAACGCATCCAGCATCGCGGCGTGCTGCGCGACCACGGAGGGCGAAGCGTCCTTGGGAGCTTCGCCGGCGAGTATCTCTGTCATGTCTGGTCCCTCCCTGCCCGACCGTTCGGTCCGGCTATGGAAAGGGATTTATGAGCCTGTGGTTTCGTGCGTCAAATGCGTTCTGCAGCCCGAGCTACTTCTTCACCTTGCTCGCATCCATCTTGATGCTGGTATCCAACATCTTGGTCGAAAACGCCGTGTTCACGTCGAACGGCTTTTCCATGCCGAGATAGGTGTGCACCAGGTCGTAATCCTTCTTCATCCGCTCGGCGTCGATCCAGCCGAGCGCCTTGGTCGTGGTGAACTCGTCCGTCATCAGGAACTTGATGCGCTCCCATTGCCGCTCCTGGTTCTCCCGGTCGAGTCCGGAAACCTGCTCGAGCAGCGCCTTCAGGCAGGGCGCAACATCGGCGACGCACGCGGCATAGGCCTTCTGCGTGACCCGCACGAATTCCTCGACCAGCTTCGGATTCTTCTGAAGGAACGCGCCGTTGACGATCAGCGAATTGCCGTAAGGATTGAGCCCGATATCCTTCCAGTTGACATAGCCGAGATCGGCACCGAACTCGATCGCCTTGAGATCGTGCTCGTTGTAGAAATCGCTGATGATGTCGACGGTATGGCTTTTCAGCGCCGCGATCTTTGCGGTCGGGCCGACATTGACGAAATTGACGGCATCAGGCGCGATCCCGGCTGCCTTGGCGAAGGCCGGCCACATCACGCGCGAGGCGTCGCCTGGCGGGTTGCCGATCTTGTGGCCGGGGAAATCCCTGACCCCGTTCACGCCATAGCTCTTCAGCCAATAGAAAGTCTGCCCGGTATTGGCGTAGATGCTCATCAGCGCCACCACGTCGGCGCCCTTGCTCCTCGCCACCAGCATGGTGGCGAGGTCTGCGATGCCGAACGGCGAGCCGCCGGAGCCGACCTTCAGCGAGGAGACGCCGGAGCCCTTGCCGGTCTCGATCGTGAGATCGATGCCGGCCTTCTCGTACCAGCCCTGCGCCTTGGCGTAGTAAAACGGCGAATGGTCCGCTGTCGGCGTCCAATTCAGGATCAGATTCACGGACTCGGCGGCGCGCGCCAGCGTCGACGCGACCAGCGCAAACGCCAGGGCCGGCGCCAACCCCAGTGTCAAGGCTGCAAGCCTCAAACCCTTCATCGCAATTCTCCTCGTCTGCAACCCGGCCTTGTCGCACCCCGTTTGTGACGTTACCAATGCAACAAGGCACAGACGTAGTTGTCAACTGTTTGGTTGAAAATGCTGAAGCGACGATCCGACGACACAAGGCCGCAGCGGCGCGATCCCGTTGCCACGCAACGGAAACTCCTGATCGCGGCGCGGCGCGAATTCGCCCAAAATGGACTTGCCGGCGCCAGGGTCGACGAGATAGCGGCCAGGGCGGGCGTCAACAAACAGCTTGTCTACCACTATTTCGGCGACAAGGACGCGCTCTACCTCGCCGTGCTCGAATGGGTCTATGAGGAAATCCGCGAGCAGGAGCGCAAACTGAACCTGGAGGGACTGCCGCCCGAACAGGCGATCAAGAGGCTGATCGAAGCCTCGTTCGATCACCTGGCGGCCCATCCCGATTTCATCGTGCTCCTGAACGACGAGAACCGCGGCGGCGCCCGCCACGTCCGCGGCTCCCGCCGGCTGGAGGCTATGCACTCGCCGCTGGTCAGCATGGTCTCGAAGATCCTGAACGAAGGCGTGCGCGCCGGCGTATTCCGGCGCGGCATCGATCCGGTGCATCTCTATATCTCGATCGCGGCGCTCGGCTATTTCTTCTTCTCCAACACGCCGACGCTGTCGGCGATCTTCGGCAAGGACCTGTCGAGCCCGGCCGTGCGGCGGGCCCGGCGGCGGCACGTGACTGACCTCGTGATGCAGTCGCTCCGGCCGTAATCAACCAGATGGTTGAAAGATTGATGCGACCGGTCTAGGCTGGAGGCAGGCGGCCGGCGGGCCAGTGTTTCGAAGGAGCAATCGGTGTTCGGTGACGGCGGACGGTCCACGCGGTCCATCGCGATCATCCTGATCGTGCATCTTGCCGTGATCGTGCTCTGGCAGGTGCTGGTCGACGCCTTCCAGGTGCCGAAATTCATCCTGCCCTCGCCGCTTGCGACCCTCGCCACGCTGAGCTCCGCCAAATATGCCTGGCTGTCGAACCTACTCGTCACCGCAGCCGAGATCCTTGGCGGCTTCTGCCTCGGCGCGCTGGTTGGCGTCGCGCTCGCTGTCATCTTCAGCTGGTCGCCGCTGGTGAGCCTGTTGCTGCTGCCGCTGTTCGTGACGCTGAACATGATCCCGAAGGTGGCGATGGGACCGCTGATCATCGTGTGGTTTTCCTACGGGATCATTCCGAACATCCTGATCGCCTTCAGCATCTGCTTTTTTCCGATCCTGCTGACGACCGCACGTGGCCTGCGTGAGGTCGAGCCCGACCTGCTCGACCTCGTCAAATCGCTGCGCGGCTCGCGCTGGACGCTGTTCCGCAAGATCCAGTTGCCGGGATCGCTGCCTTACGTGTTCTCGGGCATGAAAGTCGGCGCTATCCTAGCGGTTGCCGGTGCAATCGTTGGTGAATTCATCGCCTCCGAGCGCGGGCTCGGCTATCTCATGATCCAGGTGCAGTCCTCGCTCGATACGCCGGCCATGGTGATGGCGGTGGTGCTGCTGACGCTGCTCGGCGTCGCGCTTTACGGCCTGGTGCTCGGCCTTGAACGGCTGTTCGTGGTCTCCGATATCCGGCTGCAATAAGAAACCAAGGAAAGAACCATGCTGCTCACGCGTGACACTTTGCCGAAGACGATCCCGGATATTGCAGCGCTCGACGACCTGCTGTGCCGGCCGAGCCGGGCCTTGATCGACGATCTCAGCAAGGTTGACGGCGAAATCATGATCCTCGGCGTTGCCGGCAAAATGGGACCGACGCTGGCCGGCCTTGCCAGGGCCGCCGCACCGGACCGCCGCGTGATCGGTGTTGCCCGCTTCAGCGATCCCGCGGTGAAGGGCTGGCTCAAGAAGCGCGGCATCGAGACCATCAATTGCGACCTGTTGGACGAGACCGCGATCAGAGCGCTGCCGAAGGCGCCGAATATCATCTTCATGGCCGGCCGCAAATTCGGCGCCGAGGGCGACCTGTCGCTGACCTGGGCGATGAACTCGCATGTCCCCGCGCTGGTCGCGCAGGCGTTCCCCGCTTCGCGGATTGTCGCGTTCTCGACCGGGTGCGTCTATCCGTTCGTGCCGGTCGATGGCAAAGGCTCCGACGAGAGTATGGCGCCGAACCCGCCCGGCGAATACGCGCAATCCTGCGTCGGACGCGAGCGCATGTTCGAATACTTCTCCGGGAAGTTTTCGATGCCCGGCCGCCTGTTCCGCCTGAACTATGCGATCGACATGCGCTATGGCGTACTGCACGACATCGCGACCAAGGTGCTTTCGGGTGCCCCGATCGACGTCAGCCTCGGCCATGTCAATTTCATCTGGCAGGGCGATGCCGCCGCACAGGCGCTGCGGTGCCTTGCGCATTGCACCACGCCGACCTCGCCGATCAATGTCAGCGGTCACGAAATCCTCGCGGTGCGCGATCTCGCCGCCAAATTCGGCACGCGCTTCGGCCGCGATCCCGTGATCGTCGGCAAGGAAGAGCCGACGGCGTGGCTCACCGACACCTCACAGGCGGTCAAGCTGTTCGGACAGCCGATCATCGACACCGAGCAGCTGATCGCCTGGACCGCGGACTGGGTGGCGCGCTCGATGCCGAGCCTCGGCAAGCCGACCAAATATGAGGTGCGCGATGGCCGATACTGAGCCTGTCGCCATCGTCGAACTCGGCGTCGATGACGCAGCCGCTGGCCTTGCGCTGTCGACCGAGGCGCGCTGGAACCAGAACGAGGCCGACTGGCGCTTCTTTCTCACCAACGGCATCGTGTTCGGCGTCCGCGACGGAACCCATCTGGTCGCAACCGCGGCACTGCTGCCGTATTCCGCCGGCAACGCCTGGATCAGCATGGTGCTGGTGACCGAGCGCTGGCGCCGCAGGGGGATCGCGACCCGGCTGGTCGATGCCTGTCTCGATGCGGCAAGACAGCGCGGGCTCACCACCTGGCTCGACGCGACGCCGGCGGGCGCCACGGTGTACGGCCCGCTTGGGTTCACGCCGACATTGCAACTCCGGCGCTTGCGGTTTGAACATCCGGCGCACGAAGCACCCGCGATGCTCGCAAACTCCGATGTCGGCGCACTCAGCGCGCGCGACCGGCGCGCCATGGGATTTGAGCGCAACGCCCTGCTCGCCGAATTCGGCGCGCGCACAGGCTCGCGCATTCTCTCCCACGGCAGCGCAATGGCGCTCACGCGCGACGGCCGCACCGCGCGCCAGATCGGACCACTGGTCGCGGATAATGCCACGGACGCGTTGGCGCTGGTCGACGCGATCAGCCGGACCGAAACCGGCCCGCTCCTGATCGACGCGATCGCCTCGCAGGAAACATTCATCGCCGGATTGACCGGCGCCGGCTGGAGCATCGAGCGGCCGTTCCAGCGCATGCGGTTCGGTCGCGCCACCACGCAAAGCGAAGAGCTTCCTTTCGCCGTCGCCGGCCCGGAATTTGGATAGGATTGGCCATGCACCACAGCGAGATCAAATCCGAGATACGCAAGCTGATCGCCGATGGCACCGTGCTGCCCGCGCACCCGCTCGCGCTCGACGCCAAGCGCGCGCTCGACAGGACGCATCAGCGCGCGCTGACGCGCTATTATATCGACGCCGGCGCCGGCGGTCTTGCGGTCGGCGTCCACACCACGCAATTCGCGATCCGCGAGGTCGGGCTTTATGGGCCTGTGCTCGAGCTTGCCGCCGAGACGGCGGCGAACTGGACGAAGCGGCCACTGGCGATGGTCGCAGGCCTCGCCGGCCCGACGCAGCAGGCTGTCTCGGAAGCGCGCACCGCGCACGATATCGGCTACCACGCCGGCCTGCTCAGCCTCGCTGCGATGAAGATCGCCTCGGAAGACGACATCATCGCGCATTGCCAGGCGGTCGCGCGCGAGATCCCGCTCATCGGCTTCTACCTGCAGCCCGCGGTCGGCGGAGTCGTCTTGAGCGCGGATTTCTGGCGGCGCTTTGCGGCGATCGACAATGTGATCGCGATCAAGATCGCGCCGTTCAACCGCTATCGCACCCTCGACGTGCTGCGCGGCGTTGCAGCGGGCGGTGCCCTCGACCGCGTCGCGCTCTATACCGGCAATGACGATCATATCCTGCTCGACCTGACCTTGCCGTTCGACCTGCGCGAGAACGGCGTCACCACCCGCACTTATTTCAAGGGCGGCCTGCTCGGTCACTGGTCGGTGTGGACGAAAACGGCAATCCGGCAATTCGAGATGTGCAAGGCGGCGCGCCACAAGGATACGGTGCCGGCCGATCTGCTCGCGCTCGATGCGCGCGTCACCGATTGCAACAGCGCGTTCTTCGACGTCGCCAACAATTTTCATGGCTGCATCGCCGGCTGTCACGAAATCCTCCGCCGCCAGGGCTTGATGGAAGGCATCTGGTGCCTCGATCCGAACGAGGGCCTCAGCCCGGGCCAGATGCAGGAGATCGACCGCGCCTGCCGCGAGCATGCCGATCTCAGTGACGACGCCTTCGTCGTCGCCAACCTACAGAAATGGCTGGCATGACGGCCGAGCCCTTCATCAGCCTGCGGAATGTCCGCAAGATCTACCGATCCAAGGGAGCCGAGTTCCTTGCCGTCTCCGATGTCACGATGGACATCGCCGAGGGCGAGCTGGTGGCGCTGGTCGGGCCATCCGGCTGCGGCAAGACCACCGTGCTGAAGATCCTCGCGGGCCTGCACGGCGCCGATGGCGGCACGATCAAGATCGGCAACGCGAAGACGCCGTTCGATCCCGCGCGCGATATCGGCATGGTGTTCCAGCAGGCGCTGCTGCTCAAATGGCGCACCATCCTGGACAATGTGCTGCTGCCCGCCGAGATCGTCGGCCTGCCGATGAGGGCGGCGCGGGAGCGTGCCCGCGACCTGCTGAAGCTCGTCGGCCTTGCCGGCTATGAGGACAAATATCCGCAGCAGCTCTCTGGTGGCATGCAGCAGCGCACCGCAATCGCTCGCGCTTTCATCCACGATCCGAAGCTGATCCTGATGGACGAGCCGTTCGGTGCGCTAGATGCGCTGACGCGCGAACAGATGAATCTTGAGATGCTCAGGATCTGGCGGGAGAGCGGCAAGACCATCATCTTCGTCACCCACAGCATCCAGGAAGCGGTGTTCCTGGGCTCCCACTGCGCCGTGCTCACCGCGGGTCCCGCACGGATGGCGGAATATTTCCCGATCGAACTGCCCCTGCCCCGCGCGCTGCCGATCAAGACCACGGACGAATTCGGCGCCTACGCCCGGCGCATCTATGCCAGGCTCGGGCTTAGCGCGAACGCCTGATCCATAGCGCCTGCACGGCTGACGCCGAGCCGGAAGGCAGGATTGCGCATACGCATCATGCAACCGCACGCCTGTGGCAACCCGCGCACGCGTAGTACATCGCCGATAGGGCGGGATCCCGTCCTTCCGGAGAACCTGACCACAATGGAAATGCTCGCGGCGAAGGCGCCGGTCGCGCCCGTCATGGACGGCTTGCCGCCAGAGCGGCGGCGCTGGGCCGTTGCCGCGATCTTCACCGCGCTCGCGATGGCTTCGCTCGATACCGCGATCGCCAATATCGCCTTGCCCGCGATCGCGACGGACCTGCAGGTCAGCCCGGCTGATGTCGTCTGGGTCGTCAACGTCTACCAGATCGCGCTGGTCGCAACCCTGTTGCCGCTTGGCGCGCTCGGGGAAATCGTCGGCCATGAGCGCATCTATCTCGGCGGCCTGCTCCTGTTCACGCTCGCCTCGCTCGGCTGCGCACTCGCATGGTCGCTCGAGAGTCTTCTTATCGCGCGAGCGCTGCAGGGGCTCGGCGCCAGCGGGCTGATGAGCGTCAACACTGCACTGGTTCGCTACGTCTACCCGAGCAGGATGCATGGCCGCGGCTTCGGCCACAACGCGCTGGTGGTCGCGACCGCGTTCACCCTCGGACCGACGATCGCCTCCGGCATCCTGGCCTTCGGAACCTGGCCGTGGCTGTTTGCCATCAACATTCCGTTTGGCTTGATCGCGATATTCATCGGGATGAAGACCCTGCCGCCCACGCCGCGCGCCGTGCATGCTTTCGACTTCGCCGGCGCAGTGCTGGCGGCGGGCTGTCTCGGCCTGTTCATCATCGGCATCGGCAGCGCCGCACATAAGACGTCGCCGGAGTGGGTGGTGGTCGAGCTGGTCGGCGCGGTCGTGCTTGGCTGGCTCCTGATGCATCGGCATCGGGATCATCCGGCGCCGATGCTGCCGATCGATCTGTTCCGCCGGCCGATGTTTGCGTTGTCGGCTGCGACCGCGGTCTGCTCGTTCGCGATCCAGGGCCTCGCCTTCGTGTCGCTGCCGTTCTATTTCGAATCCGTGCTGATGCGCTCGCAGGTTGAAACTGGCTTCTTCATGACGCCGTGGCCGCTGGTGGTTGGCATCATGGCACCGATCGGCGGCCGAATGTCCGATCGGTATCCGGTCGGCATTCTCGGCGGTATCGGATTGATCCTGCTCGGCATCGGCATGGCGCTGCTGGCGACGCTGCCGGCCTCGCCCAGCATCCCCGATATCGTCTGGCGCATGGTGATCTGCGGAATCGGATTCGGCTTCTTCCAGACGCCTAACATGAAGGCATTGATGAGCAGCGCGCCGCCCCATCGCAGCGGTAGCGCCAGCGGCATCGTTGCAACCGCGCGCCTGACCGGGCAAACCATCGGCGCCGCACTCGCCGCCTTCTGCTTTGCCATCGCCGGCCATGAGGGTGCAATCTACGCCCTCGCACTCGGCGCTGGATTTGCCGTGCTCGGAAGCGCGATGAGCTTCCTGCGGCTCGCTGTCGCGCCCAAGAGAGCGTGACCCTGCGATAAGCACAAGAGATAGAAAACACCGCATCATCGGGTTTGTTCCTGCCTCACCGGGTACGCATTTTCTTGATTTGAACCGTTCTAGCGGCCGGGTCACACTCGCAGCGAGGTCCAGTTGGTGGAACTGGATCAAAAGGGGACTGCGATGGCTAACCTCACAATCAACGGCAAGAAAATCCAGGTCGATGTCGAGCCGGATACGCCGCTGCTCTGGGCGATTCGCGAAAACATTGGACTGACCGGCACCAAATATGGCTGCGGCATCGCGCAATGCGGCGCCTGCACCGTTCATGTCGACGGCGTGGCGATGCGCTCCTGCGGCGTGCTCGTCAGCGAAGCCGATGGCAAGGAGATCACGACCATCGAGGGCCTTGCCGCGGGTGGCAAGCTGCACAAGGTGCAGCAGGCCTGGATCGAGCACGATGTGCCGCAATGCGGTTATTGCCAGACCGGCATGATCATGGCGGTGGCGGCGCTCCTGAAAGACAATCCGAAGCCGACCGACGAGGACATCGACGGGGCCATCACCAATATCTGCCGCTGCGGCACCTTCGCGCAGGCGCGCGAAGCCATCCACGCTGCCGCGAACGCGTGAGGTGCCGTCATGAATCAGCACGTCATGCTCAATCGCCGCGCGTTCGTGATTGGCACCGCCGCGGCGGGCGCCGGCCTTGCACTCGGCTTCAATCTTCCGTTTGGCGGGGCGGTGGCGCGCGCCGCCGATGGTTCGCCTGAAGTCAACGCCTGGGTGGTAATCCGCCCGGACGATACGGTGGTGATCCGTATCGCGCGTTCGGAGATGGGCCAGGGCTCGCTCACCGGGCTCGCGCAGCTCGTCGCCGAAGAGCTCGAATGCGACTGGTCGAAGGTCACGACCGAATACCCCACACCGGGCCAGAGCGCCGCGCGCGGCCGGCCGTGGGGCGATTTCTCGACCGGCGGCAGCCGCGGTATCCGCGGCTCGCAAGACTATGTCCGCAAGGGTGGCGCCACCGCGCGGCTGATGCTGATCCAGGCCGCCGCGAACGAGTGGAAGGTGCCGGCTTCCGAATGCTCGGCCGCAAGCAGCGTCATCACCCATCTGCCGACAGGCCGGACCACCACTTACGGCAAGGTGGCGGAAGCTGCGGCAAAGCTCAGCCCGCCGACCGACGTGAAGCTGAAGGCTTCCAAGGACTGGAAGATCGCTGGCAAAAGCCTGAAGCGTCTCGACACCGCCGACAAGACCACCGGCGCGATGATGTACGGCATCGACTTCAAATTGCCAGGCATGCTGAACGCCGCGATCAAGGATTGCCCAGTGTTCGGCGGCAAGCTGAAGAGCTTTGACGAGGCCAAGATCGCCAGCATGAAAGGCGTCAAGAAGGTGGTGCGCGTCGGCGACAGCGCGGTTGCCGTTGTCGCCGACACCTGGTGGCACGCCAAGACCGCGCTCGATGCGCTGCCGGTCGAGTGGGACGAAGGCCCGAACGCAAAGACCTCGAGCGAGACGATCAGCAAATGGCTGGCCGAAGGACTCGAGCCGTCGCAGGCAGCGTTCGTCGGCAACCAGAACGGCAATGCGATGGCGGAGATCGCGCGTGCCGCAAAGGTGGTCGAGGCGGTCTACAACTATCCCTACCAGAACCAGGCCACGATGGAGCCGATGAACGCGACCGCGCTCCATACCGGCGACAAACTCGACGTCTGGTGCGGCACGCAGAACGGCGAGGCTGCCTTCGCCACAGCCGTGCAGGCCTCCGGCCTTCCACCTGACAAATGCGACGTGCACAAGCTGCTCCTCGGCGGCGGCTTCGGCCGGCGCGGCCAGAGCGACTATGTGCGGCAGGCAGTCTTGATCGCCAAGGAGATGCAGGGCACGCCGATCAAGCTGCTGTGGTCGCGCGAAGAGGACATGCAGCACGGCTTCTATCACCCGGTCACCCAGTGCCGGATGGTCGGCGCCTTCGATGCCGACAACAACCTGACCGCTCTGCGCATGCGGATCTCCGGCCAGTCGATCCTGGCACGGCTGCGGCCCGAGGCGATGATCAACGGCATGGACCCCGCGACCTTCCAGGGGCTCGCGCCGAGCGGAGAAGCGGCGATCGGCTATTCGATCCCGAACCTTTTGATCGAACATTCGATGCGCAATCCGCATGTGCCGCCGGGCTTCTGGCGCGGCGTCAACATCAACCCCAACACGATCTATCTCGAGAGCTTCATGGACGAACTCGCGCATGCGGTCGGCCAGGATCCGCTCGCGTTCCGCCGCAAGCTGATGGCCGGCCATCCGAAGCACTTCGCGGTGCTGAACGCGGTCGCCGAACGGATCGGCTGGGACAAGCCGGCGCCGCAGGGCGTCTACCGTGGGCTTGCGCAGGTGATGGGCTATGGAAGCTACGTCGCCGGGGCCGCCGAGATCTCGGTGACCGACGGCAGCAAGATCAAGGTGCATCGCATCGTCGCCGCCACCGATCCCGGCCATGTCGTCAATCCGGCGCAGGTGGAACGGCAGGTCGCGGGCTCCTTCGTCTATGGCCTCTCCGCCCTGTTCTATGGCGGCTGCACCGTGAAGGACGGCCGCATCGAGCAGACCAACTTCGACACCTACAACTCGATGCGCATCAGCGAGATGCCGAAGGTGGAGACGGTCCTGATGCCGAGCGGCGGCTTCTGGGGCGGCGTCGGCGAGCCGACCATCGGTGTCGCCGCGCCCGCGGTGTTGAACGCCTACTTCGCGGCGACGGGAAAACGTATCCGCTCGGTGCCGCTGCGGCAGCAGAACATCAGCTTCGCGTGAGCGTGCTGCTGTCGTCCCGGCGAACGCCGGTACCCATACCCCCAGCGTCCGTTGTGGCGCGTGCAAGTGGTTGCGGCGGAGCACATCACGAAATCCTGTGGCTGTGGGTCCCGGGTCCCGACTACGCCAAGGGGCTTCGCCGCGGCGCGCAAGCCCGGGACGACGCGGGGTTGGTTCTGATTCAAATTTCAAAAGCTCTCCACTGTCATCGTCCGGCTTGACCGGACGATGCAGACTGTAGGGTGGGCAAAGCGAAGCGTGCCCACCACCACGAGCACGATGCTTGACGGTGGGCACGTTTCGCTTTGCCCACCCTACGGCGTCGCCGCGAGTCATGATTCAATTTTCAAACAGTGGAGGGGATGTGAGTCCGCATTCTCGCGACGTGATACGCCCGAGCTTTGCGTCTCGTTTCGCCCTCTTCGATATCAGAGGGCGCAGGGAAAGCCGGGTGCCGGTTGCACCCGTGGGCCCCGTGCAACAAAAAGCACGGGGGGTAGGACCACAGGTCAACCGGAGCAACACCGGCTTTCCCTGCGCAGTGGTTTACGGCTTACTTCGTGCTCTTCCCGGTGACCGGGCTTTCTTGCCACCGTCATCCGCGGCAGCTCTTGCTGCTCGCGCACTTAGCGCCAGCGTCGGGGCGCCAGAACCACACGACTTCGCCGTCCGCGAGTGCCGCGCTCGTCAGTCGCAACACCCGCGTCCACCGCATCTCACCGCAACGTTCGTGACGATCGCGAGCCGCCCCTCATTTGGATGAGACGCGCGGAGTTAAATCACTGATTTGCCCGACGACGGAAGCGGAATGTTTTTCGCGCGAGGACTGGACGGGGCAAATCAGTATGAAATCGCTAGCGAATTTTTCTCCTCCGTCATTCCGGGGCGATGCGAAGCATCGAGCCCGGAATCCATTTCGCCGCTTGCGCGAGTGGACGAATGGATTCCGGGCTCGCGCTCCGCGCGCCCTGGAATGACGTTAGTGGGTGTGGCGGACGGGAAGCTAACGCCCTACGAATTTGCAGGAGGCTTTTTGCAGGCGAAGAACGCGGTGACAGCAAGCGGGACCGTTAGCGCGATCCATGAGGTCGTGTCCCAGACGCCGTCGCCGAGTAGCGCGGACACCAGGCCGAAAGCGACGATGACCGCGATGATCGCCGGAAACAGAAAGATCTGCGTGAGCGAGCGTCGGGCATTTATCATCAGATACTACTCCGCCGGCGGCGCATGCGGTGTTTCGGCCGGCTTGCCGAAACGGCGTTTCACGCCTTCGCGCCAGCGTTGGAAGACGACGTAGAGCATCGGCACCAGGAAGATGCCGATCGAGCTTGCGGCGAGCATGCCGCCGAATACCGCAGTACCGACAGCCCTGCGGCTGATCTCAGCGGCACCGGTCGCAACCACCAGCGGCACCAGGCCGAGGATGAAGGCGATCGAGGTCATCATCACGGCGCGGAAGCGCATCTGCGCGCCGAGCTCCGCGGCTTGCCCGATCGGCAATCCGCCCTCGCGCTGCTCCTTGGCAAACTCGACGATCAGGATGCCGTTCTTGGCGGCGAGCGCGATCAGCACCACAAGGCCGATCTGGCCGTAGAGATCGAGGTTCAATCCCGCGACCTTGATCGCGATGTACGAGCCAAGCACGCCGACCGTGACCGACAGCAGGACCGGGATCGGAATGGTCCAGCTCTCGTAGAGCGCAACCAGGAAAAGATAGGCGAACAGCACCGCGAGCCCGAGGATGATGCCGGTCTGGCCGGAGGCCGCCTGCTCCTGATAGGCGGTACCGGTCCATTCGAAGGAATAGCCGGCCGGCAGCGTCGCCCGCGAGAGGTCCGCCATCGCGGCAATCGCCGTTCCCGACGACACGCCCGGTGCCGGGCTGCCGTTGATGGTGACCGAACGGTAGTTGTTGTAGCGGGTGATGACCTGCGGTCCGGTGACGATCCTCAAGCTCGCGATCGAGCGCATCGGCACCATCTCGCCGCCGCTGTTGCGGACATAGATCTGCCAGATGTCGGGAATATCGCCGCGGTTGGCAGCCTCACCCTCCACATTGACCTGCCACGTGCGCCCGAACAGGTTGAAGTTGTTCACGTAGATTCCGCCCAGCGTCGCCTGCAGCGCGGCGAACACGTCGGCCATGTTCAGCCCGAGCGCCTGCGCCTTGGCGCGGTCGATGTCGAGATAGATCGACGGATTGGTCGCGGTGAAGGTCGAGAACACACGCGTCAGCCGTGGGTCCTGATTGGCGGCGTTGATAAGGCCGCTCATCACACTGCCGAGCGCAGCCGGATCCTGCCCTTCCAGCCCCTCGAGCAGATATTCGAAGCCGCCGGAGGTCGAAAGTCCGATGATCGGCGGCAGGTTGAACGGCAGGACATTGGCTTGCCGGATCTGCGCGCCCTCACCAAACATTCGCCGGATCGTGGCCTGCACCGAATCCGCAGCCGCCTGTCGATCCGCGAACGGCTTCATGCGCGCCACTATGAAGGCGGAATTCGGCTGGTTGCCACCGTCGAGCAGCGAGAAACCGATGATCGAGAGCACATGCTCGACTTGCGGCATCTTCTGCAGAAGCGCCTCGACCTGCTTGGTCACGTTGCTGGTGCGCGCCACCGAGGCGCCGTCGGGCAATTGCACCGCGATGAAGAAGGCGCCCTGGTCCTCCTCGGGCAGGAAGCCGGTCGGCGTTATTCGCGACACGCCGAAGACGCCGCCGGCAAACACCAGCACCGCGACCAGCGCCAATATCGCCACCCGCAGCAGCCGGCGCACCATGCCGGCATAGCGGTCGCGGACCCAGTCGATGCCGCCGAGCACGCGCCCCATGATGCCGTGGCGGGGCCCGGTATGCCGCAGGAACACGGCGCAGAGCGCCGGCGACAGCGTCAGCGCATTCAGCGCCGAGATCACCATCGCCGCGCTGATCGTCACCGCGAACTGGCGGAACAGGGTTCCGGAGATTCCGGGGATAAACGCGATTGGCACGAACACCGACAGCAGCACCAGCGAGATGGCGATGATCGGCGCGGTGATCTGCGCCATCGCCTTCTTGGTGGCCTCCACCGGCGACAGCTCGGGCTCGCTCTCCATCACGCGTTCGACGTTCTCGACCACGACGATGGCGTCGTCCACCACAATGCCGATGGCAAGCACCATCGCGAGCAGCGACACGGTGTTGGCGGAATAGCCGAGCATCAAGAGAACCGCGAAGGTGCCGATCAGGCTGACCGGCACCGCGACCGCCGGGATCACCGTGGCGCGCAGGTTGCCGAGGAACAGGAACACGACGATCACGACCAGCACGAAAGCTTCGGCCAGCGTCTTCAGCACTTCCTTGATGGTGTCAGAGACGAAGGTCGTGGAGTCGTATTGCACCAGATAGGTCAGGCCCGCGGGAAATCGTTCCGACAATCTGGTGAGAGTGGCCTGCACCGCACTTGCGGTGGTCACCGCATTGGCGCCGGGCGCAAGATAGATGCCGATCGGCACGCCGGGCTGCCCGTCGATCCGGGACTCGCTGTCCATGTTCTGGGCGCCGATCTCGACCCGGGCGACGTCCTTGACTCGGAGCACCGAGCCGTCCGGATTGGCGCGCAGCACGATATCGCCGAACTGGGTCGACGTGGTGAGCCGCCCTTGCGTCTGCACGTTGAACTGGAACTGCTGTTCGTCGGAGATCGGACGGGCGCCGATGCGGCCGACGGGCGCCTGCACGCTCTGCGCCCGGATCGCCGCGATCACATCCGACGGCGCCAGATTGAGGCTGGTCAGCCGTTGCGTATCGAACCAGATCCGCATCGAGTAGTTCAGCTTCGCGAACAGCGTCGCCTGGCCGACGCCTGGCGTGCGCGAGATCGCGTCGAGCACGTTGATGATGGCGTAGTTGGTGATGAAAAGCGGGTCTTGCTGGCCGCTCTTGCTGTACAGCACGATGAACTGCAGCACTGCCGAGGATCGCTTCTGCACCGTCAGGCCTTGTGCCTGCACCTCGGTCGGTAGTTGCGCGAGCGCGCTCTGGACACGGTTGTTGACATTGACGGTGTTGATATCAGGATTGGTGCCGAGCGCGAACGAGACGGTCAGCGTGTAGCTGCCGTCATTGCCGCTGGTCGACTTCATGTAGAGCATCTTGTCGACGCCGACGACCTGGGCCTCGAGCGGCTGCGCGACGCTCGATTCCACCACCTCGGCGGAGGCGCCCGGGAAGTTCGCGGTGACGGTGACCTGCGGCGGCACGATGTCCGGGAATTGCGCCACCGGGATTTGCAGCAGCGCAAGCGCGCCCGCGATGGTGATGACCAGCGCGATGACGATGGCAAGCCGCGGACGATCGACGAAGACGGCGGAAATCATGGGCTGGTGCCCGCAGGCTTCGGACCGATCGCGCCGCTGCTCTGGGCCGAGCCGGTGTTTTCAGCGGTTTCCTTCAGGCTCGACTGGATCAGAGCGCTCGCCGGTCCCGGCGCCACGGGCTGGCCAGGTCGCACGCGCTGCATGCCTTCAGCGATCACCTTCTCTCCGACTGAAAGCCCACTTGTCACCGCCGCGATGGTCGCGGTCGATTGCCCGAGGACGATCCGCCGCTGCTCCGCCTTGTTGTCGGGCCCCAGCACGAAGACATAGTCGCCCTGCTGGTCCGACAGCACGGCCGAGCGCGGGATCGCCACCACCTCGACCGGCTGCGCGCCCTCGAGCAGGACGGTGACGAACTCGTTGTCGGTGAGCTGGCGGACGGTGACGTTGTCTGCTGCCGACAGATGAGGCACCACAGGATTGGGGATAACGCCGCGCAGCGTGATCGTGTCGGTGTTCTGCGCGATCGTGTTATTGACGAAGTTGAGCTCACCAGTCTGGTCATAGATCTTGCCGTCGGGCAGCCGGATCCTGATCACCACCGCCTTGAACCCGCCCTTAACCGCGTAGCGGTCGCGCAACGTGAGAGCTTCGCGCACCGAGACCGGAAAGGTGACGTACATCGGGTCCTGGCTCACGATCGTCGTGAGCACCCCCGAGCTCGGGCTAACGACGTTACCCTCGGTTACCGCCGTGCGGCCGATCTTGCCGTCGATCGGCGAGCGGATTTGGGTGTAGTCCAGGTTGATCTTCGATAGGTCAACTTGCGCCTGCGCAGCCTGCACCTGCGCTTCCAGGCTCTGCTGGTTCGCAAGCGCAGCATCATAGGTGGACTGCTGGCCGGCCGGGCCGCCGAGCAAGGCCTTGGCGCGGGCGGTCGTCAGCTTGGCGTTGACGAGGGTGGCCTGCAATTGCGCGACCTGCGCCTTCTTGGATTCAAGGTCGGCCTCGAACGGGCCGCGCTCGAGCTCGTAGAGCATGTCGCCGGTCTTGACCTCAGCACCGTCGACGAAGTTCCGCTTCTCCAGGAAGGCAGTGACGCGGGCGACCACATTGACGCGGTTAGTGGCCTCGATCCGTCCCAGGAACTCGTTGGACTGGGTGACGGGCCGCTTGACCGCCTCGATGATACCAACGGCCGGAGGTCCTGCAGCCTGCTGCGCCTCGGCGGCGGCCAGTACGCTGAACATGGCGGCCCCCAACGCGACGGCCCCGGCGAGCCGGGCCATTGTTATCCCTGCAAGATTCACTTTTCGCGCCTTTGTCCCGTTTGATCCGGATCAATAGCATCCGCACCGCGAAAGCCAACGGTATGAACGTATGGCGGCGGTAGATCGATGCTGTCTCGATAGCCGGATGACCGCATCGCACCGAAATGTGATGGCGGAGGAACGGATCCGGCCAGTACCTAGTAGTCTGGCCCAGCCGCTACGGAACAAATTTTCGGCGCCGGACGCTGCACAAGCCGTGCAATACTGCTTGCAGCGCGCGGCCGGGTTGCGCTTCCGCTTTTGAAATCAGTTACATAGGCCGCTGCGACCAGGCTACCGGTGCGTCGATATCGAAATTGGCAAGCTCATAGCCGCGCCGGAAATCGACGATGTGTTTGTCCATCCAGGACCGCGCCTGGGCGGCATTGCGGTCGGTGAGCGCCTGCAGGATCTTCTCATGGGCGAACACCAGGCGTTCGCCGGCGTTCAGGCGGGAAAACACTCGCAAGAAAGCCGGATAGAACAGCTGGCTCATCGGCTCGCGACTGAGCTGCAGGGCGCGGTTGCGCGAGGCACGCGCGATGGTCTGGTGAAACTCGATGTCGAGCGCAACGAGACTCTGCTTGTCCTCCAGCGCCGCCTTGGTGTTCTCGACATTGGCCCGCAGCGCAGCCAGCATGTCGTCGTCGATCCGCATCGCGGCGCATTCGGCCAGCACCGGCTCGAAACATCGCATGCTCTCCCAGAGTTCGAAGAAGCTGATCTCCTGCAGCACGATCGCCGCTGTCACCTTCTTCGAAATGTCGGCTTCGCGCGGCGCGGTGACATAGAGCAATTTGCCGCCGTCGTGACGGCGGACGAGGCCGCTCTGCTCCAGCACTCGGATCGCTTCTCGGACCGTCGAGCGGTGGACACCAAAGCTGGCGGCCAGCGCGGTCTCCGCCGGCACCCGGTCGCCGACGGCCCACTCACCCGACATGATCTTGACTTCGATGCTGCGCACCACCAGCCGGTAGACGGGCTCGTTTCGCTCCTGCGCGTTGCTGGAGTCCGCTAAAGACATTTTGGTCAGACGGCCCTTTGCTTTGTGGCTGATGGCGGTGCAGCGCGCGCGAACTCGCGGTCACGCAGTTCGCGGCGGCGGATCTTGCCGGTGATCGTCATCGGAAGCTCGGCGATGTACTCGATCGCGCGCGGATATTTGTAAGGCGCGGTGACCGACTTGACGTGGTCCTGCAATTCGCGCGTCAGCTCAGGTGATGGCGCATGGCCTTGCCGCAGCACGACGAATGCCTTCACGATCTCGCCGCGCTCGGCATCGGGGCTGCCGACCACCGCGCACATCTGCACCGCCGGATGCTCGGCGAGCGCGTTCTCGACCTCGATCGGCCCGATGCGATATCCGGCCGAATTGATGACATCGTCGGAACGTCCGCGATACCAGAGATAGCCGTCGGCATCCTTCTCCGCGCGATCGCTGGTCAGAAACCAGCGCCCGTCGGCGCCATCGACAAAGCAGGCCGCGGTGCGCTCCGCATCCTTCCAGTAGCCGAGCATCAATTGCGGGCTGGGCATCTTCAACGCGAGATCGCCTTCCTGACCCGGCGGCAAGCGGTTGCCGCTCGCGTCGATCACATCAAGATCGGAGCCCGGCGACGGACGTCCCATCGAACCGTAACGGACCCGCTCGCCCGGGTAGTTCAGCGCAACCATCAGGGCTTCGGTCTGCCCGTAGGCTTCATCGATGCGGATGCCGGTCGCCGCTTCCCAGCGCTCGGCGACGACGGGGTTCATGGCCTCGCCCGCGGTGACGACGCGGCGCAGCCGGCCGAGATCGCTGCGTGCGCGGACTTCGCCAACGACGCGCGATAGCTCCGTGCCGGGCGCGCAGTAGACGGTGACCTGATGCTTGCGCACGAGTTCGAGCCGATCCTTCGGCACGAACGGACCGTCGAAGAAGAACGCGCAGGCGCCGCAGCTCAAGGGACCGAAGATGATGCTCGTGCCCGCCTTGCTCCAGCCGGTGTCTGCCGTGCACCAGATCACCTCGCCGGGACGCAGATCGAGCCAGTAGATCGCCGAGACCCGCCACGCATAGATCGCGCGCGCCGCATGGACGACGGCCTTCGGATGGCCGGTCGAACCTGACGTATAGTACATGATCGCAGGATCTTCGGCCCGGACGATCGCCGGCTCGATCGTCTCGGAGGCGCGCGCCAGTTCGCTATTCCAATCGAGCCAGCCCGCCGCCTCGCCGAGCGCGATCTTCACAGCAATCAGCTTCTCCACGGAGGCGAACTTGCCGATCTGCTCGGGACGGCAGATCGCCGCCTTGGCCTCGGCATTGGCGACGCGATACTCGATGTCGCGCGCCGTCAGCATCTCGATGCACGGGATCGGCACCGCGCCGATCTTCATCGCCGCAATCAGCGCGATGAACCATTCCGCCAGCCGCGGCAACATGATGATGACACGGTCGCCCTTCTCCACGCCGTTCGCCCGCAGCACATTGGCGAGCCGGTTCGCTAGCAGCGACAGATCGGAATAGCTGTAGCGTCGCGTCTCGCCCGCGGCGTTCTCCCAGATCAGCGCCGCGCCATCCTGCTCGCGCGCGCGGCGGTCGATGATGTCGGTGCCGAAATTGAAGGTCTCTGGCACCTGCCAGCGGAAATCGGCGCACAGGCTTTCATAGCCTTCAACCGCAGGCTTGTTGGGCGGTGTCCAGATATCGCGCATCATTTCCTCCCTGTTCGCGCGTTTTGCGCTTGTTGTTCTGTCCTTCGGCGGCCCTTACTGCCCCCTATCTTCCGCCATGGGTCACGATCCGCCGTCCGATCGCCCAGCGGTGCACTTCCGATGGGCCGTCATAGATGCGGAAGGCGCGGATGTCGCGGTAGAACCGCTCGACCACCGTGTCGCGCGTGGTGCCGAGTCCGCCGAGGATCTGCAGCGAGCGGTCGGCGACGCGCGCGATCGCTTCCGAGCAGATCACCTTCGCCATCGAGCTCTCGGTCGACGCACGCTCGCCTTTGTCGAGCAGCCACGCTGTGTGCCAGATCGTCAGTTGCGCTTGGTGGATATCCATCGCGTTGTCGGCCAGCATGAAGGAGACGCCCTCGTGCTCGCCGAGCGGCTTGCCAAACGCGGTGCGACGGCGCGCGAACTCGGTTGCGATCTCCTGGGCCCGGATCGCCGCGCCGAGCCAGCGCATGCAATGCGTGAGCCGCGCCGGCGCGAGGCGAACCTGGGCGTGCCGAAATCCCTGTCCGATCTCGCCGAGCACGGCGTCGGCGGGCACGCGAAGTCCATTGAAGCGGACCACCGCGTGCCCACCGACAAAGGAGGAATCGATGGTGTCGAGCGTGCGTTCGATCCTAATGGCGGGATCAGACATATCAGCGAGGAACATGGTGGCTGCCCCCTCCATTCCTGCACCGCTCGTCTTGGCCATGATGATCGCAAACGCCGCACCCTCTGCGCCCGTGATCAGCCATTTCTCGCCGTCGATCACCCAGTCATTGCCGTCGCGCCGCGCCGTGGTCTGCAACTGGCCGGGATCGGAGCCAGCGCCGGGGGCAGGCTCCGTCATGCAGAAGCAGGAGCGGACTTCGCCGGTCGCGAGCGGCTTGAGGTAGCGCCCACGTTGATCGGGCCGGGCGACGACATCAAGCAGATGGATGTTGCCCTCATCAGGCGCGGCGCAATGCAGCGCCACGGGACCCAGCATGGAATAGCCAGCGGCGGTGAACACAGCGGCGCGACCGATATGCGACAGGTGCTGGCCACCATATTCCGTCGGCGCGTGCGGCGCGAATACACCGGCCTGGCGCGCCAGCGCATTAAGCTCGCGCCGCAGATCATCCGTTGGCCCATGGGAGGTCCAGCGCTTGTCCTTCTCGAACGGAACGACGGTGTCCTTGACGAACGCTTTCACGCGATCGGCCAGTTCGGACACGCGTGGCGGCAGCGAAAAGTTCATGTCGAGTTGGTGCATCATCAGATTCCTTGTTCAGCTCCGGTCGTAGCGTCGCGCGCCACCAGAAGAATGTCTTCGCCAAGGCGGGCGAACTCGGCATAGCGATGGTCCTTCACCGCGCCATTGACCCATTGCCGGTGCAGTTGCAGGAACACGATGCCGAGCTTGAACAGCGCAAGCACGCGCATTGCCGGCAGGTCGTCGATGTCAAGTCCGGTGAGGTCGGCATAGCGCCGGGCGACGTCGGCACGTCGCCAGAATCCGGTATGAGTCGTCGGCATCTGCTGCAGGCGCTGCAGCGCCGGCGAATCGTCTGGCTGCGCCCAGTAGCTCAAGAGCGTCGCCAGGTCGAACAGCGGATCGCCCCGCGTGCCCATGTCCCAGTCGACCAGCGCGACCGGCGAGAGCGTCTCGGGATTCAGGATCAGATTGTCGAGCTTGAAATCACAGTGCAGAAGCGTCGGCGTCCGCTCGCGGAATGTCTGCCGGAACAGCCACTTTGAGATGTCCTGCAGCAGACCTTGCAACGCGCCGTCCTCGGCAACCAGCGCCCCGCGTTTCGACCAGCCGGCAATCGCGCGGGCGATGAATCCCTCGGGGCGGCCAAGGTCCTCAAGACCGATGGCGCGCGCGTCGACCCCGTGCAGCGCGGCCAGCGTCGCAACCATCATCTCCGAGAGAATCTCGGGCGCATCATCGCGTCGTTGCAGCGGCGAGAGATCGGCGCCGCGGATCACGAGCCCCGCGCGGTACTCGATCAGTTGAAAGGGAACGCCGATGATGCTGCGGTCGCCGCAGTAGTGCAGGCCTCTTGCGATGAACGGGAGCGCATCCGCAAGCCGCGACAGGATGCGATGCTCGCGTGCCATGTCATGGGCGCCCGGCGGCAGATCGCCATCGGGCGGACGACGCAGCACCGCCGGAGCACCGTTGACGATCAGGAGATAGTTGCGATTGGCGAGGCCGCCGGCGAACTGCCGGATCGGCTGCGTCAGATCGAGGCGCATACCGTGCGCTTCCAGATAGCGCGCAAGGCGATCCCAGTCGGACGGCGCGGTGTCCGCGGCCGACAATAGTCCCGCATGTCCAGGCGGCGGATCAGCAATCACGCGGCCTCGGCCTCCCCATCCAATACAAGTTCAAGCCTTCGCCTACCGCCCGTCCCCGACGGAGCGAGAGCCATTATTGTCGGACCAAAACTAGCGCCAATGCTGCCAGGCGTGCAACCGGTCCCAGAGAATTCAATGTTCCGAGGACCTTTGATCTTCCGGTAAACTGCTGTAACTTATCGACTTTTTAAGAAATCGCCTGAAAACATTGCGCACCTCTCTCTGTCGGACAATAACACCGTCGACTATGTGATGGCAGATGAGGCCTTATCGCTGCGCGGCCTTGCTGGCGCGCAGGTCATATTGAGAGGCGACCGAGATCTGTTGCCGAAGAATCCAACGAACCTCTGATGTGGTATCGATCTCGCGAATGTCCTCCGCCAGCGACGCTGCGCGTTCGCGATACTTCGGATCATCCAGCACCGAGCGCACGGCGAGGCGCAATTGCTCTGCTGTAGGCGCGTTGGTTGCCAGATTGACCCCCACCCCCGACCAGGCGACGCGGACGCTGACATCGCCTCGATCGCCTGTCGTTCCCGCGACGACGATGGGGACACCGTAACTCAAGGCTTGATTGACGCTGCCGTAGCCGCCATTCGTCACGAATGCATCGGCTTTCGACAACGCCCACTCAAACGGGAGATACTGGGCAACGCGCACATTTTGAGGCAGCGGGCCACCGAGCACATCGATCGGACGTCCGCCGGTCGTGACGATGACGAGAACATCCGGCTCGTTCGCCAGCGCCTCCAGCGTCGGCAGGATCAGCTCGCTGAAGTCGTTGTTGGTCAAGGTGCCCTGAGTGACAAGGACGACTTTGCGTGAGCCATCCAGTTCGTAGGCCCACCAGGGTACTGGGGCCCGGTTCGGCATGATCGGCAGCGGGCCGACGAAGTGTACCGAACGCGGTAGTTCGCGGCGCGGCAGCTCGAACCGCGGCACCGTCAGCTGCAGATAGATATCGGGCAGTTCCACCATCGCTTCATAAAGATTCATTCGCAACGGGCTCACTCCGATCTGGACCAGATACTCGTTTACGCATCGTCCTACCGGACCAAACACCGCCTGTTCGTACGCTTGAAAGAGCGCGGCATACTGCCTTTGTTGCTGGTCGTTGCGCGCGGGCGGAACGCCTGCATCGTTCGGAGCGCCGTCGTCCCGACGTGACAGGAGATATGTAGTTCCAAGCAAGGCTATGGACGGCCGCTCCGCGCGGGGACCGAGCAGCATCGGCAACACACCCAGCATGAGATGATCGCCGATGATGATGTCGGGAGCAAACTCCCGCACAACGATTTTGATGCTCTCATATTGAGCCAGCATGAAATCGGCGACCCCACGCTCCAGGATCAGCCGTAGCTGCTGTGCGCCGGGTGCCGCCGCCACGATTTCTGGAAATGAATCGGCGAGATTTCGCGTATCGATGTCGGCCGCCGGCACGAAACTGCGGAATTTGGCGCCGATCTCTTCGACGCGGTTTCGCAGATAGCTCGATGTCAGGCCCATGACCTCCCAGCCGTCGGCGATCAGTATCCGCCCTACTCCCACTACTGGATGGAGATGCCCCGTCATCGGGGACGAGACGAGAAGCGCCTTCATGCATGATCTCCGTTGAGCTGAACGGTTGAGCCGAGGTCACTGGGCTCGTCGACTGCGACGGGCCGAGCACGCCGCGCATTATTGTTCGGCCGCTGTTACGGTTAGGTCACCGAAGCGGACGAACGCGCTACAGCCGCAACAATTCTTGTCGAAGCAGCTTGGCGTTACCGACGTAACGGAGTGCGTGCGGACTGAAATCAGTGCGCAATAATCCGCTGACAGTGTTGGGCGAGATGCCTCGAGCGGCCGCTCGGCGGACGACATAAAACTTCGACAAGCTCAATCCAAATGACGGCGCCTCCAGGCAAAACGGACTCGCTCGCGTTCACCTGTCTGCTCGGTTTGATGGCCACGCTGCCGGGCTTCGGCACCGACATGGCACTGCCGGCCCTCGCAGACACGGCCACGTCTCTCGCGGTTCCGGTACATAGCGCCGGCCTGACGATCAGCAGTTACATGATCAGCTTCGGCCTTGCTCCGCTGGCGTTCGGGCCACTGTCGGATCGCTACGGCCGCAAACCGGTGGTCACGCTCGGTACCATCATCTTCATCATTGCCTCGGTCGGATGCGCGCTGGCACCGTCACTGCCGGCGCTGATTGCGTGCCGCATCATCCAGGGCATCGGCGCGGCAGCCATGACGCTTGCCATCGCGATCGCCCGCGACACGTTCGACGATACCGTCGTCCGCCAAAAGCTGTCGAGCATCGTCATGGCGATCTACGTCTCGCCGATCGCCGCGCCGATGGCCGGAGCGGCCTTGCTCGAGCTCGCGGGCTGGCGCGCGATCTATGCAAGCCTTGCGGCGCTCGGGATTCTCCTGCTGACAGGCCTGCGCTTTGGCCCCGACAATGGCCTCAAGCCGCGGTCGGCGACCCGCTTGAGCTTGCGGACACTTGTCGGAGATTATCGCTGCGTCCTGTCGCATCCGACCTGTCGTGCATACCTCCTTGCCGCCGCGGCGTCCTTCGGAGTCGTCGCCGCCTATGCGACAGGATCCGCCCTCTTCCTGGTCCAGGTCGCCGGGTTGAGCTCAACTCGATACGGCATCATCTTCGGCCTGACGGCACTGGCCGGGATGGCCGGAGCGTTCCTCGACGGCCGGCTCAACGCGTGGGGCGTTCCATCGCATTACTCGTTGTCGATCGGATTCACCATTCAGGCGCTTGCATCAACCGTCCTGCTGGCCATGACGTTCTTAAACTGGACGCCGACCACCGTCGTCGTTCTGCTCTTCGTCGCCATCACATTCAGCGGAGGGATCGGCGCGCCGGGCCTCATGCAGGGCGCTCTGCAACAGCTGCCGAAAATGGCGGGCACCGTCAGCGCCGCAGTCAACTGTCTTATAATGGTATCCGGCTCATTGAGCAGCGCGCTCACGGCCGTTCTCTTCGACGGGCGGACGTCGCTATCGATGGCCGGCGTGATGGAATTCTGCTCGCTTCTTGCACTGCTATTCTTCGGGATGGCAATGGGGCGAGCCAGGCAACAGGCCGTGATGCCGTCTTGAGACGGCGCCCACATAGACCAACGGGCGGAACCCACCCGTTGGTCTTGGACATCAGGCGCGGCGCGAAGGCGGCGGCAGTTGCGCTACTTCACAGCCCCTTGTCGACCTGTGCGTAGCCGCCTTTGCCGTCCCACTTATAGACGACATAGTCGATGGCCTTGATGTCACCCTTTGCATCGAATGCCATCTTGCCGAGCACCGTGTCCCATTCACCGGCTTTGATCGTATCGATCACCTTCTTCGGGTCGGTCGTACCGGCCTTCGCCACCGCCTGCGACCAGACCTGGAACGCTGCGTAGGTGTAGAGCGTGTAACCCTCGGGGTCGATGTTCTTGGCCTTGAACTTCTCGACGATCGCCTTTGCGGTCGGCTTCTCGCGTGGATCGGGACCGAAGGTGAACAATGTGCCTTCCGCAATAGGACCGGTGATCGAGGCGAACTCCTTGTCGTTGATCGCATCGCCCGCCATCAGCACCGTCTTCAGCCCCTGATCGCGCATCTGACGCAGGATCAGGCCTGCTTCCTGATGATAGCCGCCGACAAAGACGAGATCGATGTTGTCGCGCTTCAACCGCGACACGATGGAGTTGAAATCCTTGTCCCCCTTGTTGAAGGACTCGAACATCTTCTCGGTGACGCCGGCCTTGTTGAGCGCCTTCTTGGTCTCGTCAGCAAGTCCCTTGCCATAGGTGGTCTTGTCGTTGAGGATCGCGATGTTCTTGCCGGCGAAATTCTTCGCGATATAGCCGGCGGCAACCAGGCCCTGCTGGTCGTCCCGGCCGCACACCCTCAGCACGTTCCACAGCTTGCGCTCCGTGAGCAGCGGATTGGTCGAGCCCGGCGAAATCTGCAGCACGTTGCCGTCCGCATAGGCTTCCGACGCCGGGATTGACGATGAAGAACAATAGTGGCCGGCGACGAACGGAATTCTCGCGCTGGCGATCTTCTCGGCCACCGAGCGCGCCTGCTTGGGATCGCAGGCATCGTCGTTGACATCAAGTACCAGCTTCCTGTTGAGGAGGCCGCCGGCGGCATTGATATCGGCCACCGCCTGCTCGGCGCCATTCTGGAACTGGCGGCCGAACGCGGCTTCGCCGCCGGTCATCGATGAGGCAACCGCCACCCTGATGTCTTGGGCCAGCGCTGCAGAAGACAGCACGAGTGACATACTTACTGTTAGACCGAAGAGCTTGACCACTTTCATACGAAAGTCCTTGGGGTTGTTTTGGAGAGACGGCAACTGCGCCGAACTCTTCATAGCATGGTCGGCTGAGATCGGTGCGATGTCATCGTATTTTTTTGCCAACGCACGCATTGCGGCGTGCAGGCGTCGATTGGCGCAAAAATCGCCCACTCCATCGAGAGCGGGGTGGCGCAACCTCTCGCGTTACGGCTGTAGCCATATTTTCCTGCGCCGGAATGTTCCGGAAACATGACCGCGTCAGAGTCTCCCTGACTGATATTTTGCCCGGAGATATCGATGTCGTACACCGATCAGCTGTTCTACACCCGCCCATACCCGAAACGGACGCAACGGGCGCCGAACGCTCCGCGATGGTACGTCTCGATCAGCGCGATGGTGATGTTCCTGCTCTCGAAGGTGCGTGACGAACTGGCGATACGCCGTGCCATGGCAGAGCTCCGGGAGCTCGACGACCGAATGCTGCGCGACATCGGACTGTCCCGCTGCGATATCGCGTCCGTCCGCAGGCGCGAAACCTAGCGGGTTACGCAGCCCGCAACGGCCGTGATCGGTGATGATCGGCGGCGAGCATCGTGTCCGTCGAACGTATGTGCCGACGCGGTTTGCATTTCCATAGGACAGCATCATGACGCATGAAAGTGTGCGTGCATGGCGCGCCATAGCCCACATCATTGGTCACAACCGATTCAGTCGATCGAATTGTAGTGAATTTGCTCCCGGTCCATTAAGGTCGGCTCGATAGCTCATCGTGCCGGGGAAAGGTCCGGAGTTTGTGGTCCTTGTTCGATATGTTCACCGTCGGGCTGTTGGCCGAGGCCGCATGCGCGATCGGTTGCTTGATCATTTTGATCACGTGGATGCGGGATCGGTCCACTAGATCATATTCCTGGTGGATCCTCGGGTTTCTGCTGTCCGGGCTTGGCGTCATTCTTGCGGCCCAGCGCCAGGCGCTGCCCCAGCTCTCGGCCTTGGGCGTTCCCGGATTTTTCGCTCTGTTTGGCGCGGGCGCGCTCTGGTGTGGCTTGCGCGTCTTCGACCAACGACCGCTGCCGAAATTGGCGTTGCTGCCGCCGTTGATCTGGGCAGTGGGACTGCCGTTCGCGTACCCGAGCTATGCGCTTCGCCAGATCGACTACAATCTCGCGATCGGGACGATGACGCTCTTGATAGGGCTGGATCTCTCGCGCACATCCTCCCGGGAACTTTCGCCGCGGCTTTGCATCGCGCTGATCTGCCTGTTTGAAACGGTGGTCAGTTACAGCCAGGCCATCGCCATCTTTGCGATGCGCGACGAGATCGGCCAGGGCCCGCTCCGGGGATGGTTGACGTTTGCGCCCTTCCAATCCGCCGTCGCGATGGTCGCGATCGTCGTTCTCGGCATACTGATGATCGGCGAGCGCTCCGAGCGTCGGCTCCGCGAGCTCGCGATGAACGATCAGCTAAGCGGCGTCCTCAATCGACGCGGCTTCTTTGAGGCCAGCGCAGCCCGCCTCGCCGAACTATCCGGAACGTCGTGCGAGATCGCGATTGCCCTCTTTGACATCGATTACTTCAAAGCCATTAACGACAAATATGGCCATCCGGCCGGAGACAAGGTGATCGCCGAATTCGCGAAACGCGCCGCACACGCGATCCGACAGGGCGATATCCTTGGCAGGATCGGCGGAGAAGAATTCGCGCTGCTGCTGCCAAATACCACGCTCAACGATGCAAGGCTCGTCGTCGATCGCATCCGAGCCGCCTTCGGCGATGCGCCGATCCTTCATGACAAGATCGAAATTGCGGCCACCGCAAGCGCAGGCCTATCAATCGATCGCGCGCACGGGATCGTCCTTGACCGGCTCATCTCGGCAGCCGATTCTGCCCTGTACGCGGCGAAGAAGGCGGGACGCAGTCGGACCAGCATCCTGCACGCTGTGACGCCAGCCGATCGCGACGCAGCGCCGATCGTGCGCAGCTCGCCCTGACTGTTGAGCCCGGCCGAGATGAAGGCCCTAGGCCGCCGAATAGTGCGATTGACTGTTCGGCGGCGCGGATCGGACAAATCGGTTCGTTACCAGGTGGCGATGTAGGTGCCCTTGAACCGCTTCTCGATGAACGCCCTTGCGGGATCCGAGTGATAGGCGTCGACCAGCTGCTTGACCCAAGGCTTGTCCTTGTCTTCCTCGCGCACCGCGATGATGTTGACCCACGGGCCGTCTTTCGTCTCATGCGCGATCGCGTCGGTCGCGGGATTGAGGCCGGCCTGCACCGCATAGTTGTTGTTGATCGAGACGAGGTCGACATCCTGCAGCGAGCGTGGGAGCTGTGCCGCATCGAGCTCGACGAATCGCAGCTTCTTCGGATTGTCGGTAATGTCGGCAATCGTCGAGGCGACGTTATTCTGGTCCTTCAGCTTGATGACGCCATGAAGGGCGAGGATCATCAGTCCGCGTGCGCCGTTCGACGGATCGTTGGCGATCGCCACCCGCGCGCCCTCCGGCAAATCCGACAACTTCTTGTATTTCAGCGAGTAGACGCCTTGCGGCGAAGCGATGGTATTGGCGACCTTCACGATCTTCCAGCCGGTCTTGGAGATCTGGTTCTTCAGATAAGGCTTGTGCTGAAATGAATTCGCTTCCAGATCCTTCAGTGCCAGCGCCTGATTGGGAATGACGTAATCGGTGAATTCCACGACCTTGATGTCGAGGCCGCGCTCGGCAGCCACTTTCTTCACCACCTCTAGGATCTCGGCGTGCGGCCCGGCGGTGACGCCGACGCGGATGGTTTCAGCCTTTGCGGCGCCGGCAAACAATGCCGCTGCCGCGACGATCGCGGTAAGGATTCTCATAAATCTCTCCAAAGATACGACAAAGGTCGGCACCACCGAGGTGCCGAAGGGTTCGTAGCCAAAGCCAGCGGCTTCAACGATGGCGCAGCCGGCGGTTGACCCGGCGCGCCAGATAGTCGCCGGCGGTCTGCACCGTCTGCACCAGCGCGATCAGGGCCACCACGACGGCCAGCATCATCTCCGGCATGAAGCGCTGATAGCCGTAGCGGATGCCGAGATCGCCCAGTCCGCCGCCGCCGACCGCGCCGACCATCGCCGAATAGCCGAGCAGGCTGACCACCGCGAGCGTGAGCGACAGCACGAGTCCCGGCAGCGCCTCGGGAATCAGGACCTTGAGCACGACCTGCAGCGGAGTGGCGCCAAACGATGACGCGGTTTCGATCAAGCCGGCATCGACCTCGCGGATCGCGCCCTCGACGAGGCGCGCGATGAAAGGCGTCGCGGCGATGGTGAGCGGAACGATCGCCGCTCCCGATCCGATCGAGGTACCCGCGACCAGGCGCGTGAACGGGATGATCGCAACCACAAGGATGATGAAGGGCGTGGAGCGCGTCGCATTGACGATCACGCCAAGGATTGCGTTCGCCGCCGGCGCGGCAAACAGCTCGCCCTTGCGGCTGGTAGCGAGGAAGACGCCGATCGGCAGGCCGAACAACGTGCCAAGCGAGGCTGACACTGCGACCATGAACAGGCTTTCGCCGGTCGCCTGGATGATGAGATTAATGAGTTCAGGCGACATAGCCAAGACGCTCCGCGGAAAACCGATGTTGGACGAGGAAGGACAGCACGCGCGCAACCACAGCTTCCTCGCCGGGCACGCCAAGCGTCAGTGACCCGACCTGCTGGCCGCCGATCTCGTCGATCCGGGCCGACAATAGCGCGGCGTCGATCGCGAGCTCGCGCGACAGGCGCGCCAGCAGCCGGTCGCCGCCATCACCGCGGACGACCACACGGATCACAGCCTGGCTGCCTGCCGTTGGCTGGTGCTGCAATCGGCTCGACAAGGAGACCGGAACGGCATCGCCGAGGATCTCGGAGAGGAAGCTCTGGGTAATCGCATGTTGCGGATGGGTGAAGATATCGGCCACATGACCGCGCTCGACGATGTGCCCGGCATCGAGCACGATCACCTCCTTGGCGAGCTGTCGTACGACCGACATCTCGTGGGTGATCAGGATGATGGTCACGCCAAGTTCGCGGTTGATATTGGCGAGCAGGTCGAGGATCGAACGCGTCGTCTGCGGATCGAGGGCCGAGGTCGCCTCGTCCGACAACAGCACGCTCGGCCGTGTCGCCAGCGCACGCGCAATTCCAATGCGCTGCTTCTGGCCGCCGGAGAGTTCGGACGGATAGCGGTTGCGTTTGTCGGCGATGTCGACAAGGTCAAGCAGCTCCGAGACGCGCGCGGCGATTTCAGCTTTCGGCCAGCCGGCAATCTCGAGCGGCAAGGCGATATTGTCCGCCGCCGTCCGCGACGACAGCTGGTTGAAGTGCTGGAAGATCATACCGATCGAGCGTTGCGCCAGCCGCAATTCGCGACCGGAAAGCGCCGAGATGTCGCTGACATCGACGATCACACGGCCAGTCGTTGGTTTCTCCAGCCCGTTGATCAGCCGAACCAGGCTTGATTTGCCTGCGCCGGAGCGACCGATCACGCCGGTGATCGCACCGCGGGGAATAGCGAAATCGATATCCTCGAGCGCCTTGACGCTCGGCTTGCCGCGATAGGCAGGATAGGCCTTCGAGACGGCCTCGAACCGCACCATCGCGTCCTCGGCGATGACATCGGGGGCGATGGGCGGAAATGGCTCCGGCGGTCGTGAGGCCGCGAGAGATTGATGCACATTCATTGCTGAATTCCGGTCTTTCGGCTGCGCGCTGCACTGCAAAATTGCGCAAGCGCATGCCGCTGGCAATTCCAGATATTGCCGGAGATGTGGGCCAGGCTTTCCCTGTCGGCGTCAGCGAGAGAAAATTCATGCAAGCCGAACGAACGCGCGGGCTTTTTGGCTTCGACTTTCGACCAAGAGGTGTGATCTCGATCACAACGAGATCGGGCCAGCCGCGCTAAGGTCTCCCGCGCTTGCTGAATGTCTGCGGGGACAAATCGATGGACGACGAGTTTTGCAGAGAAAGAGCGCGCGCGGTTCGGGCTATTGCGGAGCAAGCAGACCCCTTCATCAAGCGGCGCCTGCTGCAGTTGGCTCACCACTATGAGCGGCGCATCCACCTGTCCGAAGGCACCAAGGATGATGGAGACCCGGATCGGAAGCCGCCGACCGGATCCCGCATGAACTCCGGGCGCGAGGACCTAGCCTAGTACCGGCAGAGTGATGATCTCGTATCCGTGGCTGATGCTGCGCTTCAGGACGGGATCTTCGATCACGTAGTCGAAGCGGCTGGCGGGGCGGATGCCGCCCTTGGCGGCGAAGGTGCCGCAGAACATGGCGCAACCATCGGGCAGTCGGGCGCGGCCAAATCCGCGCTCGATCAGATCGGACACCGGCAGCATTCCACTCAGCGCGCCTTCCTGATAAAGCACGCGTTCGCCGCCGATCGTCGCCCAGGATCGCAGTATGATCTGGTCCCAGTGGCCCTCAACTTCAGCGCGATCCCACAGCATCGGCGCCACCGGCTTGTCGCACATCTGTTTGGACACCGTGATGTTGTACGTTTCGACCTTGCGGTCGGTATGATCAGAGCCGACGCCGACAAGCGTGCGCCCTTCGAAGCCAAACAGCACGAACTCGACCTCCCCGCTCGACTCGGTCCCGGTGCATTCGATGCTGCCGGCGGTCGTCAGCCTGCGCGCGGCACATCGATAATAGATCGGCGTCGAGGCCGGCGGCGCTATGCCGAGCGCCGCAAGCTCGGCGATGTGCTTGTCGCGCGCGACCGGATCGCGCCCGGTCCAGCCGGCGATCACCGCCTGCGTGATCGACAGTTTGAGTGGCGTCGTGCCGTTCTTGGCAACCAAAGTGAATTCGATATCGTTCTTCATGTCCGTTCCATGTGGGCACGTGCCCGATTTTCCAAGCCAAGCTTTACAAGCTGCGATCCGGGGTGAGCTGATTGCGATTGATGCGCAATTCGATGACGGTCAGCCGATCCGCTCTCGCCGCCCGGGCAAAGACATCGGAGAATTGATCGTGGTGATCGATGACCTCGCCATGTGCCCCGTACGACCTCGCCAAGGCCGCGAAATCCGGGTTCAACAGATCCGTGCCGCTTGGCCGATTGGGAAAATGGTTTTCCTGATGCATCCGGATCGAGCCGTACATGCCGTTATTGACGATGACGACAATGATCGGAAGCCTGTGCTGAACCGCGGTCGCGAACTCCTGCGAGGCCATCATGAAGCAGCCATCGCCGGCGAGACAGACCACTGTGCGGCTCGGGTGACGCAGCTTCGCTGCGATCGCGGCGGGCAACCCGTAGCCCATCGAGCCCGACTTCGGCGCAAGCTGGGTGCCGAGCTGCCGGTAGCAGTAATAGCGATGCAGCCAGATCGTGTAGTTCCCGGCGCCATTGGTGACAACTGCATCATCGGGCAGCACGTGATTGAGATGGGCGATCACTTTGGAGAGGTCAAAGCTCGCCGTATCGGGCCGCGGCGACTGATAATTGGCCAGAGCCTGGCGTGCCTCCTCGCGCCACGCAGCCCACGGCTTTGCATCCAGCGGCGGCAGCTTCGCGAGCGCGGCTGCGAAACTGGACGACTTCGACTGGATCGCGAGCGTCGGATTGTAGGTCCTGCCGAGCTCTTCGGCTCCCGGAAATACGTGGATCAGGACTTGCTTGGGCGTCGGCATGTCGAGCAGCGAGAAATGATTGGTTGTGACGTCACCAAGCCTGTCACCGATCACCAGGAGCAGGTCGGCCGCCTTGACGCGCTCCATCAAGGCCTTGCTGCAGCCGAGGCTGAGATCGCCGACATAGTGCGGGCTTCTGTTGTCCAGCACGTCCTGCGATCGGAAGCCTGCGACGACCGGCAGGTCGTTGCGCGCGACGAACGCCTTGAATTGCTCGGTCGCCTCAACCGTCCAGCCGAGATTGCCGGCGATAACGAGCGGCCTCTCGGCACGGCCGAGCAGTTCGCGGACCTCAGCCATTTGTTGATCCGACGGCGCGGTCTCGACAATCTGCGCAGGAAACGCATCGGCAACATCACTCATGGCACTGAGGACGTCTTCCGGAAGCGACAGCACCACCGGGCCAGGCCGCCCCTGCATCGCAATGTGGAACGCGCGATTGACGAACTCCGGAATCTGATCCGGCGACTGGACCTCGCCGACCCACTTCGTCATATCGGCGAATGTCCTGACGTAGTTGATCTCCTGGAACGCCTCGCGGCCACGGTGGCTGCGCGGCACCTGTCCGATGATCAGGATCATCGGCGTGGAATCCTGCCAGGCGGTATGCAACCCGATCGCGGCGTGCATCGCGCCGGGGCCGCGGCTGACGACGCAAACGCCGGGGCGCCCGGACATCTTGCCGTCTGCCTCAGCCATATGCGAGGCCGTGGCCTCGTGACGACACGTAACGAACTGGATGCCCGCGTCCAAGAGCGAATCAAAAATGGGCAGCGCGCTTTCGCCGGGCACGCCGAACATTCGGTCGATCCCATTGACGCGCAATGCGGAGACCAGTAGCTGGCCGCCGCTGCGCAGGACCGTTATCGGACCAGCCGGCTCCACGGGATCATGCTTGTTCACGGGCGCGTTCCTGATTGCGTTACGGCGTCCTGCCGGCCGCTCATTCCTGGAATACTTCGACGCGGCGCTGCCGGACCGCCGGCATCATGATCGAGATCAGCAACGCCGCCGAGACCAGGAGCAGCGCGAGACTGATCGGCCGCTGCAGGAAGATCATGGGATCGCCATGCGAGGTGATCAGGCTGCGCCGAAAATTCTCCTCGACCATGGGTCCGAGCACAAATCCCATCAACAGTGGCGCCGGCTCGGCGTCGAGCTTGCGCAGGACGTAGCCCAGCAGGGAGAAGCCGACCGTCATGTAGACGTCGAAGCTCGAATTGTTCACCGAGTAGACGCCGATCGCGCAGATCACGACGATCACCAGATAGAGCAGCCGATAGGGAACCGCGAGCAGACGAACCCAAATGCCGATCATCGGCAGATTGATGATCACCAGCATGGCATTGCCGAGGAACATGCTGGCAATCAGGCCCCAGAACAGGTCGGGCTGCCGGGAGATGATCATCGGTCCGGGCGCGATGCCATGCAGCGTCAACGCGCCGACCATCAGCGCCATGGTGGCGCTGGTCGGGATGCCCATTGTCAGGAGCGGCACGAACGAGGTCTGCGCCGCGGCATTGTTGGCGCTTTCGGGCCCCGCCACCCCTTCAATGGCGCCATTGCCGAAGCGTGACCGATCCCTGGCGACGCGCTTCTCGAGGGCGTAGGCCGAGAATGACGCGATAGTGGCGCCACCGCCCGGCAGGATGCCGAACAGCGTACCGAGCGCGGTGCCGCGCAGAACCGCGCCCCAGGCACCTCGCAACGCCTTGAATGACGGCCAGATGGTGCCGATCCGCATCTTGTTGACGATACGCACCGACGCGCCTTCGAGGTTGGAGATCACCTCGGCGACGCCGAACAGCCCCATGACGAGCGCGACGAAATTGATGCCATCGGACAATTCGACAAGGCCGAACGTCATGCGGGCTTCGCCGGTGTTGAGGTCCATGCCGACCATGCCGAGCAGCAGGCCGAGAAAGATCATCGCGATGGCGCGGAACGCGGAACCATTGGCGAGCACCACGGCCGACACGAGCCCGAGCACCATCAGCGAAAAATAGTCCGGCGAGGCAAACTGCTGCGTCATCAGGGCGAGCGGCGGTCCAAGAAGCGCGATGACGACCGTACCGATGCAGCCGGCGATGAACGACCCGATCGCAGCGATCGCGAGCGCCTCGCTCGCCCTGCCCTGCTGGGCCATCTTGTAGCCATCGATGGCGGTGACCACGGAGGTGGATTCGCCGGGAATGTTGACCAGGATCGCCGTCGTCGAGCCGCCATACTGGGCGCCGTAGTAGATGCCGGCCAGCATGATGATCGCGGAGACCGGACTGAGCGCATAGGTCGCAGGCAGCAATAGCGAGATCGTGGCGACCGGTCCAAGGCCAGGCAGCACGCCGATCAGCGTGCCGCAGATGGCCCCGGCCAGGCAGAAGAACAGGTTGATCGGCGTCGCGGCGACGGCAAAGCCGTGGCCAAGTGCGGCAAAGACATCGGTCATGGCAGCAGGTCCACCGGGATCTTGAGAAGCCAGACAAAGATCACGGCTGACGCCGCCGCCAGCAGCACGCCGCTCACAAGGCTTTGCCGCCAACGGGTCTCGACGGACGCGAAATGCGCGATCGCCACCTGCGCCAGGATCGCAATAATCAACCCGGCGCGCTCGACCAGCACGCCGAAGGCTGTGAAGGACAGCAGGATGCAGATCAACGGCCGCAGATGGAACGATCCAATCGGACTGCCTTCGGCGAGCAGCCCCTTGACGGCGAGGCAAAGTCCCATGCCCAACAAGACGAGCGCAAGCCCGAGCGGAAAGTAGCCAGGCCCCATCTCCAGAACGGTGCCGACTTCAAGCGTTCGGATATAAAGCAGCGCCACGGTCGCGACCGCTACCAGCAGCAAGCCGGAATAGAAGTCGGTGTTATGGCCGCGCCCGGCAGGTGACCTCATGCTGATATTGCCTCCCCGCTGACCTGTTCTGAGGCCAGTCAGTTCTTCTTCTCGGCGATTTCCTTGAGCAGCGCGCGCCACTGCTCGACTTCAGCCGCGATCTGCGCCTTATATTCCTCTGGTGTCGTGAACACCGTCGAGGCGCCGACTACCGCCATGCTCTTCTTCATCTCGGGGTCGGCCGCCATCTTCTTCAGCACATCGGACAGTTTGGCGATGATGGGATCCGGCGTGCTGGCTGGCGCCATCACGCCATTCCATGACTCGACGCTGTAGCCCGGTGTCACCGTTTCAGAGACGGTCGGCAATTGCGGCGCGAACTCGTTGCGCTTTGCAGACGTCACCGCCAGCGCACGCACCTTGTTGGCTTCCATCTGCGGCAATGCATCGGTCATGTTGGTGAAGGACAGATTGACTTCGCCCGAGACCACGGCGGCCGTGGCCGGCGAGCCGCCCTTGAAGGGAACGTGGGTCATCTTGGTCCCGTTCCGCGCATCGAAGAGCTGCACCGAGTAGTGCATCAGGCCGCCGGCACCGCTCGACCCATAGCTCAGCTTGCCCGGGTTCGCCTTGGCATACGTAACGAGATCCTGCATCGTATTGATCGGGAGCGACGGATTGACGATCACGGTCTGCGGAATCGTGCTGACGATGCTGACCGGCTTGAAGCTCTTCACCGGATCATACGACGTCGTTTGCGCGACCGGAGCGACCGAGATGGCGCCGACGCTGCAGATGCAGAGTGTGTAACCGTCGCCCGGCGACTTCGCCACGATGTCGGAGCCGACGATGCCGCCGCCGCCGGCGCGGTTGTCGACGATCACCGTCTGCCCCAATTCCTTCTCGAGATATCGCGCCGCGATGCGCGCGACTGAATCGGTGTAGCCACCCGGTGCATAGGGCACGACCAGCTTGATCGTCTTGCTCGGCCACTCCTGCGCCGATGCCGTCGTGGCGCCCAATGCCATGCCTGCCGACAGAATGGCCGCTGCAATTCGCATCATCTTTCGTTTCCCCGCGTGTGATCTATTTGTTGAAAAGGATTCAGGTGATGTTCGATCCGGCAAGACCGAGCGCGCTTCTGGCGACTGCCTCACCCGCCGTGAATTCGCTGAGCTCGACCGGCGTCGGCGCAAACTCGACGCGCCGGAACTTGACCTGATCCTCGAACGGCACCGTGGCGTCGATGCCGAGCTTGGTGCGCACGCCTTCCTTGCTGACGCGCACATATTCGTGCCCGCGCGCGCCCGGGATGAGAAACAGATCGGAAGATGCTTCCATGCGCGTCGCCACTGCATATTCCACGTCGATGGGATCGCGGATGTCGATGTCGTGGTCGACAACGGTGATGAGATCGAGATCCTTCAAAGCGCCGAACGCCGCCAAGATCGCATTGCGCTGAAGCCCATTGTGCTGCCGACTCTGCTTGTGGACCTGGATTACTGCATGGAAGCGATGCAGGCCACCTGACGTCATCTCGACGTCGGTCACGATCGGAATCGCCGACTGCAGCACTTTGAGGAGGCTGGCCTCCAGCACGTATTTCCGCAGGATGATGGTCTCCCGCCCGAAGCCATTGATGACGTGGTAGATCGGACGCAGCCGATGCGTGACCGCAGTGATCTTCAACACCGGCGCATCGGCCGCCGGCGCGGCGAAGCCGACGAATTCGCCGAATGGCCCCTCGGGAGCCAGCTCGTCGGCCAAGATCTCGCCTTCAAGAACAAACTCGCTCTCCGCCGGCACCAAGATGTCCTGCGATACCGCTCTACCAACCGTGAGCGGCCGACCCGCCAGCCCGCCGGCGACGGCAAGCTCGTCGGCGCTTTCCGGCATCTGCGAACCCATGGTCGCCGCCGTGAAGTGCAGCGCGAGGTCGGTGCCGATACAGACCGCGACCGGCAGCGACCTGCCCTGCTCCTTGGCGCGCTCGAACGCAAGCCGCAAATGACGGCCGAAGTCGAGCTTGATTGCGACCCGGTCCGGTCCCAACAGCTGCAGGCGATGGTAGGAGGCGTTGTAGACGCCGGTGACCGGATCCTTCACCACCACAATGCCGGCGGTGATGTAACGCCCAGCATCGCCCGGCGCATGAAACAACGCGGGAATGATCTTCGTGATGTCAAAGCCGGTGCGCAGCACCACTTCCTGAACAGGAACTTCGCTCACGAGCTCCGGCTTCAGCGGACCACCGAGCGCGCGCTGCACGAGACCGCGGATGCCTCTGAAATCCAGTCCGAAGCCGGCTTCGCAATTTTCCCTCGAACTCAGGAGGTTGCCGACGACCGGAGCGTCCGCGCCCTTGACCGACGGAAACAGCAACACCTGTTTGCCGTCGTGCTTCTTCAGTATCGCAGCGAGCTCGAGATGCGGATCGACTGGCTTTTCATAGCTGAGGATGCGGCCACGCTGTGCCAGACGGGCCAGCGCCGAACGGAAACGCGTATCGAGAACTTCAGGCTGCAAGATCGATCCTATTAGATCATGATCCGATTGGAACGGATCGGATCATGATCTCATCTCTTTGTTGGAGCATGATCTTTTCGGAAAACCGGTTTCCACTTTTCCGGATCATGCTCGAAAAATTGTTAAACAAGAATAGCTAAGCAATAAAGCTAGTCAAGCCTGCTTGCTAGGCACACAGTGGTGAAGATGTACGCGTGGGCTGACCGGCTTAGTTGGAAATCCCAACCGCTTTACCGACGATCACGTCGATCAGCGAGAGCTGCGCTGCGCTCGGCTGTCCGCGGCGCCCTTGCAACGCAAGATCGACCACGGCTCGCAATGCGCTGATGATGTCCTTACGCTGCAGTGCACGCGACTGCGATGGCAGCTTCGCAAGCCATTGCGCGAGCACGTCATTCTGCAGCCGTTCGGCGGACAGCTCGGCCGCCTTGATGCTCGACCGCAGTTTCTCGGTCTGCTCGTTCGGCGCCGGCGGCGGCCCCGATCTCAACGTCGTGCGGAGCGCGCGCAGGGGGAGCACGATCTGCTCACGCCAGCCGCGACATGCCGCATCCATCTCTGCAACATCTGTTGGCGTCAACATGATCCCGCGGCGGACCGCAGCGAACGTCGCCATCAACAACATCATGACGTCGACGCCGCATTCGTTCTGCAATTGAAGGCAGGCATCACTGACGCCGGGCTCCGCATAAAGCTCTAGCGCGAACGCCCAGCTTTCCGCATCGATCGCCTGGCTCGCGCCAGCCGTGGCGCCGCGCGCCGGCCGTGGCGCGTCGCCGCTCAACGCGATTCCTTGGTATCGGCAGGCGCGAGTCCCTGCCAGCGACTGACCACGTCGGTCGAGATATCAAAGAGGTCGAGGACGCGGCCGAGCGTATGGTCGACCATTTGCTCGAGGCTTTCCGGGCGGGCGTAGAACGCCGGCACGGGCGGGTAGATGATGGCGCCGATTTCGGTCGCGGCCGCCATCGACTTGAGATGCCCGAGATGCAGCGGCGCCTCGCGCACCATCAGCACGAGCCGGCGGCGCTCTTTCAAGACCACGTCGGCTGCGCGGGTCACCAGCGACGACGTCACACCGCTGGCGATCTCGGCAAGGCTTCGCATCGAACACGGCGCGATTACCATGCCGACCGTCTTGAACGAGCCGCTCGAGATCGGGGCGCCGATATTGTCGACCTGGTGGACGACATCAGCCAAGGCCGTCACGTCCGAGACCTTGACGTCGAGTTCCTGGGTCAGCGTGATTTTTGCCGAACGGCTCATCACCAGATGAGTCTCGATCGACGCCGATTTCAACAGCCGCAACAGCCGGACGCCATAGATGGCGCCGGACGCTCCAGTGATGCCGACGATCAGACGTCTCGGCTCGCCCTCAGGCCGGATCGAAATAGTGAATCTCCATCAGAAGGCAGCCGGTCACCGACTTGAACGGTCCATGATAGACACCCGGCGGGCGGCAGGCATAGGTATTCGGCTTGAACGACTCACCACCATTACCCTGCTCGTCATTGCCGACGATCAGGTCGCCCGAAAACAGGAAGACCTCTTCCCAATATTCGTGCACGAACGGCTTGGTCGTGTAAACGCCCGGCTCGAACCGAAGCAGCCGGGTGCGGCTGCCGCGCTTGTTCACCTCATCCAGGGCGCCCGAGAGGATCTTCTGCTGGATGCCGGCCGGATAGCCCGCCGGCGTCTCCCACCCGCTCGACATATCGATGGCGCGAAACTCGTCGTGAAGCTTGTTGATTGCCATTTTCGACTTTCCTGAAGTTTAGGCGACCGCCCGGGACGATGAAGCCGGTTTTTTCTCGTTGGTCAATTCGTCCGCCAGATCGTAGCTCGACAGCATCTTGTCCAGCAACACCGCCGATTTCTGCCAGTCATAGGTGCGGAAGGCATGCCCCTTGGTGACGAAGGTCGCGCCGGCATAGAACATTTCATATTGCGTGTGCCGGGAGGCAAATTCCGATCCGACCGCATCCCAGGCGAGCTTGTAGAACTTCACTTTGTCCACAGCGTTCGCCGCCGGCGACTGCTGGGTCTTGCCGATCAGCTTGGCCAGATCCGGATTGTCGAAATCCTTCACGGAGGACGGCAGCATGATCATGCCGCCGCCGGCAAGTTCGCGCAGCGCGTTGATGATCTTGGCATAGAGCTGCTGCGTCATGGTCTGCGCCCCGTAGAGCATCTGCCGATCCGGCACGAAATAGGCGCCGCGCTGCTGGCCCTTGGTCTCCATCGCGACCATGAACGCTTCCACCATGCTGACTTCGGCGGCGAGCTGGCCGAGCGTCTCCTTCACCTGCGGGAAGCCGATGATGCCATTGGTTTCCGCGATGCGATGCGCAATTCCCGCAAGGAAGCGCAACTTGATCGAGAGGCGGATCATGGCCTGGTAATTCTGATAGACGTGCGCCGGCGTGACATGGAATTGCTTCTGGCACATCGCGATGTCGTCGACGATGAACACCCTGTTCCAGGGCACCTTGACGTCGTCGAAATACAGAACAGCATCGTTCTCGTCGAAGCGGCTCGCCAGCGGGCTATCAAACACAGCCCCCGCCCCAGCCTCATAGGATTTGCGCGAGAGGATTTTCAGACCCTTGGTGTTCATCGGGATCGCAAACGAGATCGCGTATTTCTCGTCGCCGGGCTGCAGCGGCTGGATGCAGGTGACGAACACCTCATTGGCCATGATCCCGCCGGTCGCCAGCATCTTGGCGCCACGCACGGTGATGCCGTCGGCATCGCGCGACACGATGCCCGCGGACAAGTATGGATCGGCCTGCCCGGCAGCGCTCTTCGAGCGGTCCGCCTGCGGATTGATGATGACGTAAGTCAGGTAGAGATCGTTGTCGCGCGCGTAGCGATAATAGTCCGCAAGCGCCTTGGCGCGCTCCTTGTCATAGGCCTCGAAGACCTCGAGCCCCATATACATGCCCGCGATGCAGGAGGCGACATGGTCCGGCGCCCGGCCCATGAAGCCGGCATGCAGTTCGGTCCACGCTTCCAGCCCGCGCCGGCGCCTGACCAACGCCTCGTAGCTGCCAGGCAACTCCCAGATGCGATTGGCGCGCGTGCCGGTATCGGTCTCGAATGTCATCAGATCGCGATTTTCCGGCGCGCTCTGGAAATCGAACATCCGACCGACAGAGGCTACTGCGCCACGGAACGCCGGATGGGTGGTGACATCGGTTACCAGCTTGCCGTCGAGATAAACTTCGCGTCCATCGCGTAGGCTCGCAATGTGCTGTGCGCCAGTCTTGATCATGAAGGCCTCGAGATCCCTTGGATGGATTTAGTAGTGCATTGGAAGCGGCCATTCCGGGCTGCTTTCGGTTCCGGCAAGGCTGCGATAGGCCCCGCGAAAGAATATAAGCGGTTCTTTGGAAGGATGGGCGGAAAACTGCACAACCCTCCCGACGAAGATCAGATGATCACCGCCGTCATACTGTGCATAGGGCACGCATTCGAAATGCGCCAACGCGCCGGCAAGCAGCGGCGCCGACATATGGCCGATCGTGTGCTCCACGACGGCCCACTTGTCGCCGAGCGCCCGGGCGAACTGGTTCGACAGATGTTCCTGATCATGCCCCAGGATGTTCACCGCATAGCCCTTGGCCTCCGTCATCGCGGCCAGGCTGAACGCCTTGCGGTCGATCGAGAACAGGATCAGCGGTGGATCGACCGAGACGGAATTGAACGAGCTCATGGTCAGCCCGATCGCGCTTCCGTCCGCCGCCTGCGCGGTGATCACGGCAACCCCGGTGGCAAACTGCCCCAACGCCCGGCGGAAGGCACGTGCATCGGGATCTGAGGTTGCAGTCATCGAGAGTCACAAGCTCATAATTAGCTTTCTAACAAAGCTATATTATCGAGGCAAAAAGAGTGCTGTCAAGCAAACTGATGCCGAACTTTGCGGCAGCGCAACTCAAGCTGTCCGTGCTTGTGCCAGACGTCATATCGCGCCGCAACAGCGAGGAACTCATGCTGACGAAGACACGATCACGGACGGCCAAGACCAATCGGAAGGCACAAAAGCCTGGAATTGAGCCAACGGTCTCGATCCCGCATTTGATGGCGGATGGATCCGATCCAGCCTTCCGACATTTCATTCACGATACGCTCGCCTTTTCAGCAAGATTGCAGGCGGTACGGAGTCAACTCGGCACGGTGATCGGACTGTCCGGAACGCAGTATACGGTGCTGCTTGCGGTCGCACATCTGAGCGGCAAGGATAGGAAGATTGGAGTGAATCAGGTCGCCGAGCACCTGCACCTCAGCGGCGCCTTCGTTACAATGGAGATCAACAAGCTCGTCGCCAGAGGCCTTGTCCGGAAACACATCGATTCGGAGGATCGGCGGAGGGTCATCCTGGCGGTGAGCCCAAAGGGCCGAGCCTTGCTGAGCGAATTGGCGGCAGCGCAACGTCCGGTCAACGACATGCTGTTTCGCGGATTGTCGGCAAGCGATTTCAAGAAATTGCGCAAGCTGATGTCCGGCATGGTCGATGCCGCGGACGAGGCCGCACACCTGATCAAGAATACATTACGCAGCCGCCAGCGCGCGCTGTGGGATCGCTAGACTTCCCGATTGGCTACCCTCGCGCTTCACACGCCCGCCATGCTCTCGCTTTGCAACTAAGCTATTGCTCAAACATATTTGATGCGGCAGGATTTGCGGCGGCTATTTTGAGAGAGACGACTTAGAATGAAACTCGATGTCAGGCGCATGCTCTGTTTCACCGACCACAAGGAGGTCGAGGCCGGCCGACGGCACGCCAGGCCGCTGCGCCGCGTCGCTGCGGTCGCGATCATCCAGAACCCCTATGCCGGCCGCTACGTCGAGGACCTGTCCGAGGGGACGGCCGCCAGCGCGGAGATCGGAGCAATATTGGCCAAACTGGCAGTCGAGGCGCTCGGGCCGCACAAGGCTGAAAGCTACGGCAAGGGCGGCGTCGTCGGCCTCGGCGGTGAACTCGAGCATGCCAACGCCCTGCTGACCACGACCTTTGCGACGCCGCTCCGGGAGGCCGTGGGCGGTGGCAAGGCCTGGATCCCTTCCTTCACGAAACTCGCGGCGCCGGGATGCCTGATCGACGTTCCATTGGCCCATAAGGACGCCCTGTACGTCCGCTCACACTACGACGGCGTCTCGGTCACGCTGCCGCCGGATGCGCCGGCCGCCGATGAAATCGCGCTGATCGTCTGCCTTGCCAATCGCGGCCGCCTCAACGCGCGCGTTGGCGGCCTGTCCGCCGACGCCATCGTCGGCGAGGACGGGCTGCACTAACCTAGCGATACGGACCACACCATGCGCACCGCGATCGTCAACATCGGCACCATCGTGACGGGCGACCTTGCCATGCCCTTCGCCAAGGGTGACGGCATCCTCATCAACGACAGCATGATCGTCGAGGTCGGGACCCTTTCCGCTGACGCGGTCGCGGCTTGCGACGTGGTGATCGATGCCGCGGGAACGACGGCAGTGCCCGGACTGATCGACAGCCACGTGCACATCACGTTCGGCGACTACACCCCGCGCCAGCGCGTCGTCGGCTATCTCGAAAGCTATCTGCACGGCGGCACGACGACGGCGATCACCGCATCGGAAGTGCATGTGCCGGGCCGGCCGAAGGATGCGACCGGCGTTAAGGCGTTGGCGCTGGCGGCGCGGGCCTGCTTCCTGGACTACCGCCCCGGCGGCGTGCGGGTTCACGCCGGCTCGGTCATTCTCGAGCCCGGTCTCACAGAAGCTGACCTCGAAGAACTCGCAAATGCCGGAATCTGGCTCGCCAAGGCAGGATTCGGTGCCTTCGCCACGCCATTCGACTATGCACCATTGATGCTGGCGGCGCGGCGATTGGGCATGGTGACCACCATGCACACCGGCGGCTCATCGATCCCCGGCTCGTCAGGCATCTGGGCGGAGCACGTGCTGGCGTCCAATCCGACCGTATCGTTTCACGTCAATGGCGGTCCGGTGGCGATGCCGGAGGCAGGCTTTGCCCGGCTGGTCAATGAGAGCACCATCGCCTTGCAGCTTTGCACCGCGGGCAATCTGCGCACCGCGCTGCTCACGGCCAAACTGCTCGACCAAGCGGGACAGCCGGAGCGGCTGCTGATCGCCACGGATACGCCCACCGGAAGCGGCATCATGCCGCTCGGCATGTTCTACACGATCAGCCACCTCGCCAGCCTCGGTGGCATGCCGCCGGAACAGGCGATCGCAGCCGCCACTGGCAATAATGCGCGCGTCTATCGGCTCAACACCGGTCTGCTGCAGCCCGGCAAGGAAGCCGACGTGCTGCTCATCGATGCCTGCGCCGGCGGCTCGCAGGACGGCGCCTTGTCGGCATTGCGCAACGGAGACGTTCCCGCAGTATCCGCCGTGTTGACGGCAGGCGTTCCGCGCTTTGTGGGTCGCAGCCGCAACACACCGGCCGGCATCCGCAACATACGCGTCGCGGAAAACCGCCTGCCGCGCGACTTCTCAGGCGGCGCGCATTAGCTCTCGAAATCCGGCAATCGGTACTTGCTCGCCAATCGGTCGGCGAGGCTGGAGGCGCGATCCCAGTCGTAAGTGCGGTAGCTGTGGCCCCGGGTGACGAACTGCGCGCCGGCGTAGAACATCTCGTATTGCAGATGGCGCGAGGCGAATTCCGAGCCGACCGCGTCCCAGGTCATTTTCAGCATTTTGACCCGCTGCTCGCCGCTCATCGCCGGCGAGATCTGGGTGAGCGAGATGATGTCGGCCAATTCCGGATTGGCGAAATCCCGCACCGATGACGGCAGCATCAGCAGCGCCCCACCGGCCAATTCGCGGATGGTGCTGATGATCTGCGGGTACATTTCCTGCGACTGCACCTGCGCCGCATAAAGCAAATGCTTGTTGGGCAGGAAATATTCACCGCGCATGGCGCCGCCGGCTTCCATGCCGAACACCATGCCCTCGATCAGCGCTGCCTGCGACGCAAGCTTGCCGAGCGTCTCGACCACCGGCGGAAAATTGATGGTGCCGATGGTCTGCGCGATGCCGCGCGCCAGGCCGACCAGGAACCGCAACTTGACTGAAAGCCGGATCTGCGCCTGGTAGTTCTGATAGATGTGCGCCGGCGTATCATGCAGTTGCGCCCGGCACATATCGGTGTTGCGCAGCAGGAAAACCCGCTCCCACGGCACCTTGACGTCGTCGAAGAACACCAACGCGTCGTTCTCGTCGTAGCGATAGGCGAGAGGATTATCGTACTCGCTGACCGCGTGCGCCTCGAACGACTTCCGCGACAGCATCTTCAATCCCTTGGTGCCCATCGGCAGCGCACAGGAAAATGCCAGATGCTCTTCGCCCGGCCGGAGCGGCTGGCCGGAGCTCACAAACAGCTCATTGGCCATGATCGCGCTGGTGGCGAATAGCTTGGCGCCACGAATGGTGATGCCGGAGGCGTCCTCGTCGACGATGCGGGCCACCATGTCTTCGGCGCCCTTGCCCTGGCTGCCAAATGCCTTGGAGCGGTCGCCCTGCACGTTGTTGATGACGTAGGTCAGAAACAGGTCGTTCCTGCGGGCGTAGTCGAACCAGTCCCGAAACGCCTGGGCGCGCTTCACATCATAGTTCTCGAAAACCTCGATGCCCATCATCATGCCGGACATCGAAGAGGCGACGTGGTCGGGCGACCGGCCGAGATAGCCGCACGACAGTTCGGCCCACTCTACCAGCGCCTCTCGACGCTCGACCAGATCCTCGTAGCTCCTGGGGAGCTGCCAGGCGCGGTTGACGCGCCGGCCGCCGCCGACGTCAAAGGTCATCCGCTCCAGATTGTCGGAATGCGCCTGGTAGTCGTACAGCACTCCGGCCGATTCGACGGCGTGACGATACGCGGGATGCGTCGATACATCGGCGATGCGCTCGCCGTCGAGAAAGACCGCCCTGCCGTCACGCACGCTTGCGATGTGCTCGGCGCCGTTCTTGACCAAACCGCCCGCAGTCGCCCCGGATGATGCCTCGCCCATCGCGATCCCCAAAAAGAACACCGACCAATGGCATCTCCTGCCAGCCGGTTGTAGAATTAGATAGCTAATATCCGAAGCTATTATGGACTGAATGTCAAGGCGGCAATAAACGCTGTGCTCATCCGGGCGCAAGCATTGCAATTGCTGTTCGGAGCGTTCAATCTTCGGACGAACCCAATTCAATGAGATGAATCCCTTGCCTAAATCAGCAGCGCGCGCCATCACCACCAAGCCCGGCGCCGGACGCATCGCCCATCGCGCTGCGCTCACGACCTCCCGACCCGAACTGCTCGTAGACGGTTCCGACCAGCAGTTTCGCAAACTGGTGCACAGCCTGTTCGGATTCCTGGTCCGGCATCAAACCCTGCGCGACGGCCATGCCGCCGTCATCGGTCTTCCCGGAATCGAATACACCACGTTGATCGCGATCCGGCATCTGGCCTTGCAGGGTGATGTCCACGTCAAGACCGTCGCCGATCACCTCCATCTCAGCGGCGCCTTCGTCACCACCGTGACCAACAAGCTGGAAAGCAAGGGCTTGATCGAAAAGGCGGCCCATCAGGGCGACCGCAGACGGCTCTCGCTCAGCGTCACACGGCGGGGCGCCGAATTGCTCGAGCGGCTGGCGCCGACGCAAATGCAGATCAACGACGTAGAATTCGGCTGCCTGAGCGCACGGGAGTTCGAGCTGCTGCTCGACCTGGTGCAGCGCCTGGTCGAGTCGAGCGATCGCGCTATTGCGCTGCAGCGTTACCTGGCCGAAACCAACATCGAGCCCATCACCCCGCCGTCGCGCAAATCCTCATCGAAGCCGCGGAAGACCGGAAAGGCGCGACAGGTTGCCGCAAACTTCACCTCAATGCCGAAAAAAATAGCTTCCAAAGAGAACTAATCTGCAAAGCTCTCAAATTTTCGTTTGTCAAAAAGCCAGATCTATTGGAACATTGACGTCCCCGCGGGGCCGCTGGCACGCCGTGTGCATTGCATGCTTCCGAGATCGGCTGCGGTCAGGGCAGCCATGGTTAACAGCAACGGAACGAATTCGATGTTGAAGCTCAAACCGAAACCGTCGCGTCTGCTAGGCACCCTCGCCGCTCTCGCCGTCGCACTGGGCGCGGGCAGCGCGTCGGCGCAAGCTCAGGAGATCGCGCTCGGCGCGATCGTGCCGAGCAGCGGGCCCTTCGCCGAATGGGGCCGCAGTAACAGCGTGACATTGCGGATGCTGGAAAAGCAGACCAACGATGCAGGCGGCATCAACGGCGCAAAGCTGAAGATCACCATTCTCGACGACGGCGCCAAGCCGGCGCAGGCGGCGAGCTCGCTGCGCAAGCTGGCGGGCGACGAAAAGGTTCTCGCCATCGCAGGCCCGCTGACCAGCAGCGCCGCCGAAGTGACGTTTCCGGTCGCCAATGAAATGAAGCTGGTTGCGACCTCGCAAGCTTCCTCGAAACCTGGGGTGGCCAAGCTCAACCGCCCCTGGGCCTTCCGCAACACGATCGACGAAGGCGTGCTCGCCAAGACGACGGTGCCTTATTTCAAGAAGGCGTTCAACATCAAGACCGTCGGCATCATCTTCGATGCCAAGGACGCAACCGCAGCGACCGTCGGCAAGGCGATCATGCCCGCCGTGCTGAAGGCAAACGAGATCGCCATCGTCAACGAATCCGATCCGCTGTCGTTCAACACTGGCGATCTCGACGTCAGCGCCCAGGTCACCAAGCTGAAGTCGCTGAACCCGGACGGTGTGGTCGTCAGCGCGGACTACAGCCAGGCCATCACGGTGCTGCGCGAGATGAAGCGCCAGGGCTTGATCAAGCCGGTGGTCGGCGCCACCCAGCTGATCTCGTCGGCGATCCTCAAGGCCGCGCCCGAAATTCCGATCGTTGCGCCGGCGACCTTCTTCGCCACCATGAAAGGCGAAGCGGCCGAGAAGTTCGTCGCGAACCTGCAGCCGCTATTGCGCAAGGAGAGCGGTTTGCCGGCCGAGATCGAACCCAGCATGTATGACGCCAACATCTACGAGATCGTCAGCATGTATATCGATGCCATCAAGAAATCCGGCGTGACCGGCAAGCCCGCCGACGTCGAGGCCGACCGCGCCAAGATCCGCGACCATCTCGCCAAGCTGGAAGGCTTCCAGGGGCTCGGCGGGCCGATCGGCTTCAACGACGAGGGCGACGCGATCAAGGCGTTCTACGTGTTGCAGGGGCAGAACGGCACTTGGGACACCAAGGTGCGAGGATGCAGCTCCGCACCCAACCATGCCGGCTGCTGATCGACGCAGCAGCCATTCAGTGGCCGGGTCTGCCCGGCCGCTCTCTCCAACGCGCATCAAATCTACCGACTGAAAACTTCATGCTGTGGCAGCAACTCGTGAACGGTCTCACGCTAGGAGCGATCTACACGCTGCTGGCGCTGTCGTTCTCCATCGTGATGGGTATCCTCGGCATCCTCAACCTGGCGATCGCCGAACTCTTCATGATCGGCGGCTATTTCGGATTCACGCTGATCGCAGCGAACTTCCCCCTTCCCGTCGCTGTGCTCGGCGGCATGGCGGGCGCTGCCATCGCCGCCATGCTGATCGAGAGGATCGGCTATCAGCCGTTGCGTGGTGCCCCGGTCGTCACGCCGATGCTCAGCACGCTCGGCTTCTCGATCATCCTGCAGAACGTCGCGACCAACCTCTGGGGCTCCGACCCGTTGCAACTGCCTGACGAGTATCTGGGGCGGCAGTACACGCTCGGCCCGATCAACGTGGGGCAGATGCAGCTGATCGTGGTGGGCGCCACCATCGTGCTGGTGATGCTGGTCGCCTACACCGTACAGCGAACGACCATCGGCCGCGCGTTGCGCGCGGTCGCTGAGAATCGCGAAGTCTCGCGCCTGCTCGGCGTCTCGGCGGACCGGCTGACCTTGTTTGCCTTCGCGCTGTCAGGCGCGCTGGCCGGCGTTGCCGGCGTCCTGATCGCGCTGCATTACGGCGCCATCACGCCATATCTTGGCGTCGAGATCGGGCTGAAGGCGGTCGCCGTCATGGTGATCGGCGGCACCACCAACATCTGGGGCGCGCTGCTTGCAGGTCCCCTGATCGGCGTGGTCGAGGTGCTCACCGTGGCCTACGGCGGCTCGCAGGTCCGCGACTTCGTTGTGTACGGCTTCATGATTCTGATCCTCCTGCTGCGCCCACAAGGTTTGCTCGGCGGCGCGCGTTCCGACCAAGGCCAGCGCGTGTGATGTCGACCTATTACGCCAGCCTGTTCGCTGAAGCCGGCATCCTCTTGCTCGGCGCGCTCAGCGTTTACATCATCCTCGCGACCGGCCAATTGTCGCTCGGCAACGCGGCCTTCATGGCAATCGGCGCCTATCTGAGTTCCTACCTCACGGTCGCGATCGGCATGCCGGTCACGCCGGCGTTGATTGTCTCAGCGATCGCGGCCGGCATCATCGGCGTGATCGTGGGCTTCCCGGCGCTTCGGCTGAAGGGCATCTATCTTGCGATGGCCACGCTCGGCTTCGGCGAGATGATGCGCAGCTTCTTCATCAACTTCCCAGCGATGGGCGGGTCCGGCGGCTTTCACGGCATGGCGCACATTTCGGTCGGCTATATCTGGGCATGGGCCGGAGGCATCCTTGCCGTCCTGATCCTGGTCGAACGCTCGCGCGTCTGGCTCGAGATGCAGGCCGTACACGACGACGAGACCGCGGCAGGGCTGGTCGGACTGAACACCGTGGCGATCAAGGTGAGCGCATTCGGGATCGGCGCCGCTGTTGCTGCGATCTCCGGTGGGCTGTTTGCGCATCATCACGTCTATATCGAACCCGCCAATTTCGGCTTCGAGCGCTCGATCGACTTCGTGCTCGCGACCATCCTCGGCGGCTCCACGCTCGGGCTGGGCTCGCTGATCGGCGCGATACTGCTGGTCTTCCTGCCTGAGTTCCTCCGACCGATCGCCGACTGGCGCCTCGCCGCTTTCGGCACGCTGCTGATCCTGGTGCTCCTGCTGCGTCGCCAGGGCATCGTCGACCGCATGCTGCTGCGCGGGCTTACGTTCAGGAAGGCGGCATCATGAGCGCGCCGCTGCTTCAACTTACCGAGGTCACCAAGAGCTTCGGCGGCATTCATGCGCTTTCTGCCGTGACCAGCGGGGTGCCCGAGGGCAAGATCGTCGGCATCATCGGTCCCAACGGGGCCGGCAAGACGACGCTCTTCAACGTCATCACCGGTGCCTATCGCGCGGATTCCGGCGCCGTCCGCCTGAATGGCACGGCGCTGAACGGCCTGCCTCCCCACCGAATCGCGCGCGAAGGCATTGCGCGAACCTTCCAGAACATCCGTCTCTTCCCCAGCATGACGGTCTGGGAGCATCTGCTTGTGGCGCAGCCGCACGGCGAATCCTGGTGGCGCCGATTGCTACCGGTCGGCTGGGGCGACCCCGCTGCGCAGGTGCGCGCCGAGGAGGTGATGGAGTTCTTCGGCCTGACCGGCCTGCGTGACCGTCCCGCCAAATCGCTGCCTTACGGATTGCAGCGCCGGGTCGAGATGGCGCGTGCCCTCACCGCGCGGCCGAAACTATTGCTGCTCGACGAACCCGTGGCCGGCATGAACCATGACGAGGCGGAAGAAGTCCGGCAACTGATGCTTAAGCTTCGCGCCACCGGAGTGACGATCCTTCTCATCGAGCATGACATGAACTTCGTGATGCGGCTATGCGATTACCTCTATGTGCTGGATTTCGGCGTGCTGATCGCAGAAGGCACGCCAGGCGAAGTTCGAACGAACCCTCGTGTCCTCGACGCCTATCTCGGTAAGGACGAATGATACTCTCGGTGCGGGAGCTCAAGGTTCGCTATGGCGCCATCACCGCGGTGCGTGGCGTGGACATCGACGTCGCCGAAGGCGAGATCGTCGCGTTGCTTGGCGCGAATGGCGCAGGCAAGAGCACGATCGCCCGTGCGATCGCCGGCCTGTTACCTTTCCAGGGCCAGATCGTCTACAAAGGCCAGAAGCTCAGGCCGAACGACGCCGAACGCAACGTTCGCCGCGGCGTCGTGCTGGTGCCTGAAGGGCGCGGCATCCTCGGACGTATGACGGTCGAGGAAAACCTGGCGATGGGGATCTACACCCGCGCGGACAAAAGCCAGGCGATCGCAGACCTCAAGCGCATGCAGGAACGCTTTCCGATCCTGGGGCAGCGGCGTCACAACGCAGCGAGCCTGCTCAGCGGCGGCGAGCAGCAACTGCTGGCGACGGCGCGCGCACTGCTATCGAGACCGCAGCTCTTGCTCCTTGATGAACCATCGCTCGGCCTTGCTCCACAGGCCACGGCTTACCTCTTCGGCGTCATTGCCGAGACCCGCGCCGAAGGATTATCCGTGCTATTGGTCGAGCAAAAGGCGCGTCAAACGTTGAAAGTAGCGGATCGGGCATACGTGCTTGAGACCGGCCGCGTTGTGGCATCGGGCCCGGCGCAGAAGATGATCGAAGATCCCGCTGTCTCGGACGCCTTTCTGGGAGGACCGGGTTGACGAACGACTAGCCGCTACCGCGAGAGAAATTTCACAGGTATCGGCGGCTCGTATGCCCGGACGGCCGGAGCCGTTCCAACGAACTTCTCGCAATCGACGACAGTGATTTGCCCGCAGCAGCCCTGAGCCAGCCGTGACGTGCCGACGTCCCGCGTCAGCACATTGGGATTGCCGTGGAGGCAAAGGGGACTCTTGGCGTCACCCGGTGCAGGATCAGGATCGTACCAGGCGCCGGTCGGCAAATTAACGACGCCCCGCATCACGTCGTCGGTCAGCTGCACCGCCGCGAGGCAGGCGCCGCGCGCATTGAAAATCCTGATGACATCACCGTCAACGATCCCGCGCGGCGCGGCGTCATCCGGATGCATACGCGCGACTTCCCTGCCCTCGATCTTTTTGGACTGGCTGTACCCGCCGAAATCGAGCTGGCCATGAAGTCGCGTGGCCGGCTGATTGGCGACCAGCCACAATGGAGCGTCTGCGCTTGGTTGTTCGGTGGAACCAAGCCAAGTGGGATGACCCGGGCAATCGTCGTAGCCGTAGCCGGCAATCGTCTGCGAGAATATCTCGATCTTGCCGCTGGGCGTCGGCAGCGGATTTGCCTCTGGCGTCGTTCGAAAACGACGCAGGATGCCTCCGTCGTCCGGCTCCGATGGAAGCACCAGTTCGCCGCGATCCCAGAACTCCTCGAAATCAGGCGCCTCCCAGCCGCGCTCAGCCAAAGCGCGCCGCGTCGGCTCATACAGATGACGCATCCACTGCGCGGCATCGCGTCCTTCGGCAAAGACGTTTGCGGCGCCAAGCCGCTCCGAGAGATCGCAGAGAATTGCGAAGTCGTCACGCGCCTCACCGATCGGCGGAGCGACCTGGCGCATCGCAATCAATCGAGGATCGGTTGCCGCGGCGCCGATATCGTCGCGCTCCAGCGTCATCGTGGCAGGCAGCACAATGTCGGCGGACCGCGCCATCGCGGTCCAGGCGAGTTCATGGACCACGATCGTGTCAGGACGCGCAAATGCCTGACGCAGACGATGAATGTCCTGGTGGTGATGAAACGGATTGCCGCCAGCCCAATACACAAGCTTGATGTCGGGATAATGCAGCTCGCCGCCGTTGTACGCGAATGGCGCGCCCGGATTCAGCAGCATGTCGGAAATCCGCGCGACCGGAATAAACTCGCGAACCGGATTTGCGCCTTGCGGCATCGTCGGAATTGGCACAGCGTTGACCTGCCGGCCAGTGTGCCCCATGGCGCCTAGCGCGTAGTTGTAACCACCACCCGGCAACCCAATCTGACCGACCGTCGCAGCAAGTGCCGCGGCGGCCCACACCGGCTGCTCGCCATATTGCGCGCGCTGCAGCGCGTGGGCCACGGCAATGAGGCTGCGGCTATGCACAAGCGAGCGCGCGATATCCCTGATCCTGTCGGCCGCAATTCCGCTGATCGCAGCCGCCCACTCGGCGTGCTTGGGCTGTCCGTCGCTGTCGCCGCGCAAATAGCGCTCGAACACGTCAAAGCCTGTCGTATAGCGGCCGACAAAAGCTCGGTCGCAAAGGTTCTCGACGAGCAAGGTGTGCGCCATCGCGAGCATCACGGCGACGTCGGTGCCCGGCCGAATCGGAATCCACTCAGCCTTGGCCTCGGGCGGAAAATCATCGCGCAACGGGCTGATCGAGATAAACCGCGTGCCTCGCTTGACCGCCTCGCGCATGGCGTCAGGCTCGACGTGACGGCTCAACCCGCCGCTCGCGATCATCGAGTTCTTGATCGGCATGCCGCCGAATGCGAGCACGACGTCGGTGTGGGTGCGCACCTGATCCCAGGTGACATTACGCCGCGAAAGCGCCTCGAACGGTCCCATCACATACGGCAGAATGACTGACGACGCGCCGGCGCTGTAACTATTGACCGAACGCACATAGCCGCCGCAAACCAGGTTGAGAAAGCGGTGGATCTGGCTCTGCGCATGATGAAAACGTCCGGCGCTGGCCCAGCCGTACGAGCCGCCATAAATCGCCTGCGGACCGAAATTGTCGCGAACGCGCGCGAGTTCGCCGGCGAGTAGATCGAGCGCAGTGTCCCACCCGCATTCGACGAAATCGTCGCCGACTTCGCGCCGCTGCGGGCCTGGTCCATGCTCGAGCCAGTTGCGGCGGACCATCGGCTTCAGGATGCGCGCCTTGTGGCGCAAGGCACCTTTGAAATTGCCGAGGATCGGCGATGGCGCCGGATCGCCGCCGTAGGGCAGGATCGAGACATCCCGACCGTCCCAGCGCGCAGAAAACGCCCCCCAATGCGCGCTGTGCGTCGCGAAGGCCGCCTCACGATCGGTCGCGTCGGAATGCGTCATCTGGCGTTGTCCGTCTATGCCTCTCAGGAGTTATAGCAAGGATGCCTCGATCACGAACGGCCCGCGCTGCCGAAGCGCAGCGTCGAACACTTCTGCGAAACGCTGAACGGTGGAGACGCGTTCCGCTGCGACACCCATGCCGCCGGCAAGCTTGACCCAATCGATCTCGGGATCCTCGATGTCGAGCATCCGGCGGGCATTTTGGCCCGGGCTAGCGACGCCAACCTTGCGCATTTCGCCATGGAGGATGGCATAGCCGCGATTGGCAAAGATGATGGTCACAATATCCAGTTTCTCGCGCGCCTGCGTCCAGAGCCCCTGAAGCGTGTAGAGGCCGCTGCCATCAGCCTGAAGCGACACCACCTTGCGTCCCGGGCAGGCGATCGCAGCGCCCGCCGCCATCGGCATTCCGATGCCGATGGCGCCGCCGGTGATCTGCAGATAATCATGCGCTGGCGCATGGTAGGACAGCTCGTAGAATCCGGCAGAAGTGATCGCCTCGTCGCACACGATCGCGTTCTCCGGCAGTTTCGCGGCAACCACGCGATTGATCATGTCGGCGGTCAGAGTTCCGCTGGCCGGGAGAGACACCTCAGCTCCTGCTGGAGGGCCAGCATGCGAACGTGCCGCCGACTTGGCACCGACAGCTTCCGCGAGGTTGGCAAGAATTCCTTTCAGATCGTGACCGAGCCCGCCGAGTTCGACCACGCTTGAGCCCTCAGGCACGAGACGACCCGACTGCGTTGGGTAGCCAAAGAATGTGACCGGCTCCTTGGCACCGATCAGCACGATCATATCGAGGCCCGCCAATGCGGCGCGACCCGGCTCCCAGGCGAAGGATATCTTTTCGATCGGCGCCCGACCGCGCCCGCGCTCGATGCGCCCGTTGACGCCTTGCGCAAACAGCCGCGCGCCGGTCTTGGCGCAAATCCTCTCGGCATCCGCGAGCGCATCCGCACGCAAGCCCTGCCCCGACAAAATCAATGCCGCTTTGCAACCGCTGCGCAGCCGCTCGACGACCGTCTTGAACTTGTCCGGATCGACTTCGCGCCTGGGCGGCGGTGAGCGCCTCTTGAGCGGAGCCCCAGCCCGCCGTTCCGACCAGGCCATGTCCGCCGGCAGAATCAGCGTCGCGATGCCATTTGCCAGGCTTGCGTCCCAGGCATCAGTGACATCCTGCTCGATCGAGGCCGCGCTGCCGATCCGGCGCACAAACGCCGACATCGGCCGGGCGAGCGTCTCGATGTCGCTCGTTAGCGGCGCGTCGAGTGGAAGATGGGCGGTCGAATGTTCGCCGACGATGTTGATGATCGGCGTGCCGGCCCGCCCGGCGTTGTGGAGGTTGGCGAGCCCGTTCGCGAGGCCCGGACCGAGGTGCAACAGCGTGGCCGCAGGCCGGTCCGTCATCCGGCCATAGCCATCGGCAGCTCCGGTGACAACGCCCTCAAACAGGCCGAGCACGCACCGCATGTCCAGCCGACGATCGAGCGCGGCGACAAAGTGCATCTCCGACGTTCCCGGATTGGCGAAGCAGGTATCGACGCCAAGCGCGAGCAGCGCGTCACAGAGATGATCCGCACCAGTTTTCATGTCATTGCGCCCCGTGTTTCCCGTTCGCGTCCAGCCAGGCTGCACAAGCGTCTAGGCAAAACATATATTGACTGACGGCTCGTGAGGTCGGCCGAACAACGAACGCCCAGGAATGGCCTCGAGCAGCTCGCGGGTGTAAGCGTGCTGCGGCGCACCAAATACCGATTGCGTCTCACCCTGCTCAACAATTTCGCCGCACCGCATCACCACGATCCTGTCGGCAATCTCGGATGCGACACGCAGGTCGTGCGTGATGAACAGCATTGCCATGTTCATTTCCTCGCGCAACTCGGCCAGCAATTCCAGGATGTGCTGCTGCACTGAAACGTCGAGCGCAGAAACGGCCTCGTCCGCGACCAGCACCAGCGGCTTCAACGCGATGGCGCGCGCGATACAGATGCGCTGGCGTTGCCCGCCGGAGAATTCATGAGGATAACGCTCGTATGCGCTCTCCTTCAGACCGACCCGCGCCAACAGCCGTTTTGCTTCCGCAATCGCCTCGACTGGCGGCGTCCCATAGGTGATCGGTCCGCGCGCGATCGCTTCGCCAACCTTCTGTCGCGGATCGAGGGCCGCAAACGGATCTTGAAAGACGATCTGCACCTTGCGGCGGATCGCACGCAGCTGCACGCCTCTCAATTTGAGAAAGTCCACTCCATCGAAATCGATCGCACCGGCGTCTGGCTCGATCAGCCGCATGATCATGCGCGCGAGCGTCGACTTGCCCGATCCGGACTCACCGACGACGGCGACCGTCTCGCGTGGTCGCAGCGTGAGCGCAACGTCCTGCACGGCTGGCACGCGTCGCACCGGCCTGAATGCGCCCTGACGTGACGTGAACACCTTGTTGAGGCCGCGGGCCTCCAACAACGGATCGCTCCCCAGAGCATGGCTGCGCATCGCGGCTGGCCGACCGCCGGGCACTGCCGCAATGAGGGCCTTGGTGTATTCGTTCTTCGGAGCGCGGAGCACCTCAGCGACCGTGCCCTGCTCGACCACGCACCCGTTGCGCATGACGACGACGCGGTCGGCGATATCGGCAACAACGCCAAAGTCGTGCGTGATGAACAGGACGCCCATCCCTCGCTCAGCCTGCAACCGCCGAACCAAGCCAAGGATTTGCTTTTGCGTGGTTACGTCAAGTGCCGTCGTCGGTTCGTCGGCGAGCAGGAGTGCCGGCTCGTTAGCCATCGCGATCGCGATCATGATGCGTTGGCGCTGACCTCCGGAGAGCTGGAACGGATAGCTGCGGGCGAGTGCCGGCGGATCAGGCAGGCCGACCGCCGCGATGAGATCGATGACCCGGGCGTCCAGTTCAGCGCGGGACAGCTTCGCGCCGGCGTGAGTGCTGATGGCTTCCCCGATCTGCTGACCAACACGCGTGAGCGGATTGAGCGCGCTGAGCGGCTCCTGAAAGATCATGGATATCGGGCCACCTCGCAGCGCCCGCATTGTCCCCTCATCCGCCCGCGCAAGGTCCATGTCCTTGAACCGGATAGCGCCTGCGGCGACGTCGAGACCGGGCGGCAAGAGCCGGAGCACGGCGTGCGCGGTAATCGACTTGCCCGAACCGGATTCGCCGACCAGGCAAACGATCTCGTTGCGGCGCACGGCGAGCGAGACGTTCTCCACCGCGAACTGCCGGTCGCCGCCCTTCGGCAAAGCAACGGACAGATTCTCAATTGCAAGCAGCGGTTCGTCCGTCATGCAGCTCGCGCCTTCCGCGACAGTCTCGGGTTCAGGGTATCGTTCAGTCCTTCGCCAACGAGGTTGATCGCCAGCACGGTGAGGAAGATGGCTATCCCAGGGAATACGCTCATCCACCACGCCTGGCGCATCACCGAACGGGACGCGCCGATCATGAAGCCCCAGGACATCAGATTGGGATCACCGAGCCCCATGAAGCTCAGAGCGCTTTCGATCAGGATCGAGCTCGCGATCATCAGCGAGCCGGTGACGATGATCGGCGACACGGCGTTGGGCAGGATGTGACGCAACACCACTGATAGCGGTGGCTGTCCCTGACAGACCGCGGCCTGCACGAACTCCCTGCTCCGCAGCCGCAGAAACTCGGCGCGGGTGAGCCTGGCCAGCTGAGGCCAGCTCACCGCACCGATCGCGAGGATCACGTTGCTCAGCGAAGGCCCGAGTGTCGCCACCAGCAGGATGGCAAGAATGAAGCCCGGAATCGTCTGGAACAATTCGACGAGGCGCATCAGAACTTCATCGACGCGGCCACCGAAATAGCCGGCGATGGCTCCTACGGTGACGCCGATCACGAGCGCCGCAAGCGTCGACGACACGCCAATGAGGAGCGAGACCCGCGCGCCATAGGCAATGCAGGCCGCGACGTCGCGACCGAGCATATCGGAGCCGAGCCACGTCTCGCCGTCGAACGGCGGCTCGAACGGCGCGGCCACCATGTCCCAGGGATCGACCGGAAATAGAGTCGGCGCCACGATAGCCAGCACGACGACCCCGGTCAGGATGACCAGTCCGATGACGCCGGCCGGATGCCGAAGAAAGGATGCCAGAGTCTTCACGGCTCGCCTCACGTCACGCTCCGTACCGAGATGCGCGGATCCACCATGCGATAGACCGCTTCGGTGAGCAGGTTCAGCCCGATGACAACAACCGACATGACCAGGAAGATGCCCTGCATGACCGGATAGTCGCGCTGCAACACGGCGTCATAGATCAGCCGCCCCAAGCCGGGCCAGGCGAACACCGTCTCGACGACCACGGCGCCCCCGACTACGCCGCCGGCCTGCATTCCGGCAACCGTGATAACGGGCAGGATCGCGTTGCGAAGCAGATGGTGCATAACGATCCGGGACTCGGTCACGCCCTTGGCACGCGCCGTCTTGATGAAATCCTGCTGTTTCACCTCGATGATCGAGGAACGCATCAGCCTGGCGTAGATCGCGAGATAGACAGCGGCCAACGACAGGGTCGGCAGGACCATGTGCCAGGCAATGTCCGCTATGCGCTGCCACGTCGTCATCTCGACGCCGACGGTCACGTAGCCGAATGGAGGAAGCCAATTGAGCTGCACGGAAAACAGCAGCACAAGCATCAGACCGAGCCAGAACACCGGCAAGGCATAAAGCAGCAGCGAAACGATGGTAAAGAAGGTGTCGGACCATTTTCCCGCACGCGTACCGGCTATTGTTCCGAGCGCCGTGCCGAGGACGAGCGACAAAATGAACGCCGTACCGGTGAGCAGCAAGGTCGCGGGTAACCGCTCGAGCAGCAGCGACAACACGGTACGCTGCTGTCGATAGGAATAACCGAGATCGAGTGTCAGCGTTTTCTTCAGGGAGCTGGCCAGTTGCACCAGGTACGGCTGGTCCAGACCGTAGGCCGATCGTACCTGGCGGAGCAATGTTTCGTCGGCGGCACCGCTTTGTCCGGCGATCACCTGCGCCGGGTCGCCGGGCGCCGCGTGAACGAGGATGAAGTTGAAGGTCGCGATGACCAGGATCACGCCGATAATCTTCACCGCTCCGGAGGCGATGCCCAGCACGTAGGCCGACAGGCGGCCTCCGTACCGGGTGATGGCGACGACGCTCATTCGAACCGGACCGCGCCGAAGGTTTCGTGAACACCGATGGCGGTCGTGGTCACATTCTTGAGCTTCTTGTCGGTGAACGTCGGAAAGTCCTGCTCCAACAGCCATGCGATCGGCACATCCTCGACCACGATCTTCTGCACCGCGCTATAGAGTTCCTGGCGCTTTTCGTCCGACGTGGCGGTCGCCGCCTCCTCGAACAGGCGGTCGGCTTCCGGATTGGAATATCCGGCCGTGTTGGAAAACATGATGCCCTTGCGGATGTTCGACGAAATGTAGCTGCGCGATACGCCGACAGCGGGGTCCCCGAGCTGATAGACGAGATTCGTCGTCATCGAGTACTCCCAGTTGCTGACCTTCTGGATCCAGCCTGCGACATCGGTACCTTCAAACTGCAGGTCGATGCCGACTCGCAGCAGCGATTGTCGCAAGAACTCCGCGACACGACGATAGAGTTCGCCCGATGGCGTGACCAGGAATGGAACGGTGATCCGCTTGCCGTCCGCGCCCGGCTTCAACCCCATTTCGTCGAGAAGAGCCTTTGCCTTGTCCGGCGAATGTTCGTACTGCTTTACGTTCTTCTCGTAGAAACGGGTCTTCGACGAGATCGGACCCGTCGCAATCTTGCCGAGACCGAAGTAGACGCGCTTGAGCAGGGCGTTGCGGTCGATGGCGTACATCACCGCCTGACGGAAGCGCTTGTCGTTCATCGGCGCAATGCGGTTGTTCAACTCGAGCCAAAGATGTGGCGCGAAGTATTCATATCCCTTCGTGGTCATGTCGAGATGAGGCAGCTTGGCGAGGCGAGCGACGTCGTACTGCTCGATGTCGCTCCACTGCGTCAGCTTGACGGTTCCCTGCTCGAGCGCAACCGAACGCGCCGCGGCATCCGGAATCACCCGGTAGATGATCTCGTCGATATGAGGCTCACCGGCGCGGTAGTAGCCTTCATGCTTGACCAGGTGAATGTGCGATCCCCGCACCCATTCCTTCAGCTTGAACGGACCGCAACCGATTGCCTTGTCATTCGCCGGGTTGGTCTTGAAGTCGGTTCCTTCGTAGATGTGCTTCGGCACGATCGGAGCTGTGGTGCAGTCGAACGCTCCCAGGAACGGAGAAAACGGCGACTTGAGCTTGAAGACAACGGTCAACGGATCCGGAGCTTCAGCGCTTTCGATGCGGGTAAAGATCGGCCGGGCTCGCGCATGCGTTTCGGGCAGGACCTTCGTCATCGAGAAGATCACGTCGTCCGCCGTCAGCGGCTTGCCGTCGTGAAAGGTGATGTTCGGGAAGAGCTTGAACGTATAGGTCAACCCGTCGGGCGAGACACTCCAAGATTGCGCCAGTCCCGGAATCGGCTTCAGGTCAAAATCGTAGCGCAGCAGGCTCTCATAGATCTTGCCGCCGACCGTCAGCGTCGGCTGGAGCTGACTGATCGCGGTGACCAGCATGGCCGGCTCCGGATGGGTAATGGTGTTGAGCGTGCCACCGCGCGTCTGCCCCGCGGCACGCTGCAAGCCGAGCGGAATTCCTGCGACGCTGGCCATTGCCGCGGTCAGTCCCAGCTTGCCGAATTCACGCCTGTTCATTCCCATGATACCCCCCACTCCCGTTTACATGGCTCTTCAAATGAGACGCCGCCAAAGATGCGGCGACGACCATCACAGCTTCTTCAGCCCGCACCAATTGGCAACGAACAACGCGATGCTCAGTGTAATCTTGCGGACGCTTTCGAGATCGACGCGCTCATTGAACGCATGAGGCCCGATGCCGTAATGGCCGTAGCACAGCGCCGGAATTCCATAATCGACGTTGTAGTAGCGCGTGTCGGTGACGGCGGTGCCGATCTGCAACTGCATCGGCTCGTTGAAAACCACTTGATGCACCGAGGCGAGCACCTGCTCAGCTTCACTTCCGGGTTCGCAGACTGACGGATCCGCCTGGAAGCCGCTCCAGATCAATTCAGCCGGATTGCTTGAGAGGAAGCTGTCGGTGCTCTGTGCTTCGGCGAGACACTTCTCGATGCCACGCATCGCCTCCTGCGGAGTCGTTCCAGGAAGCAGGCCAAGCCGGCAATCGAACTCGCACCAAGCCGCCGTCGAGCTTGCCCAGTCACCACCCCTGATGATGCCGACATTGAATTTGATCGGCGATTTGACGGTCTTGAAGCATGGATGATCCACGGCCTGCTCGTTGAGCTGCTTGGTATAGTCCTGGAACGCACGGATCACGTGCATAGCAGACAAGATGGCGCTAGTGCCCGTCTCGGAATACGCAACATGCGCCGGCGTGCCCCGCACCCGCACGCGGAACCAGATCGCGCCGACCTGCGCGCGCAAGAGCTTGTGGCCGATCGGCTCGGGGATCAGGCACGCGTCGGCGCGATAGCCGCGCATCAAGGTCGACAGCGCGCCATTGCCGGTGCTTTCTTCCTCGGTGACTGTCTGCAGGTGGATCCGGCCCTGCGGTGCGTAGCCCGCGGCGCGGATCGCATCGAGCGCGTAGATCATTGCCGAGACGCCGGCCTTCATGTCCTGAGCGCCGCGGCCATGCATCCAGCCGTCGCGCACCACACCGTCAAACGGCGGAAAGTCCCAGAAGTCGACCGGGCCTTCCGGCACCACGTCGATATGGCCCTGCATGATCAGGCTGCGTCCCTTCCCGCCGCCGTCATAGGTCGCCACGACCTGCCTTGAGCCGGCAAGATCGATCCCATCCATCGGGGCCGCCTTCGGATGGCTCATCAGATCGACATCGGCGAGGCTAAAGGCATCGACCTTGTAGCCGCGCTCGGCCAGGCGTTCGGCCATCCAGGCTTGGAGCGGGGCCTCCTGACCGCGGAGACTGCGAAATTGCACCAGTCGGGTGAGGAAGGCTACTTGGTCGTCAAAGTTACGATCGACGGCAGCCCCCAATTCTTCCGTAAGGCTGTTGGTCTTGGTGAGCTCTGTTTCCAAGGTCCTCTCCTGTTCGCAGGGTTGAATTCACCCGCATGCTCGTTGGTGTTCTGGCCGATGTTCGTCGCTCGTGGACGCATGAAGATTGAGGGTCATCTGTTCCTTCACGCGACGAGGCAAGATTCGAGGATCGAAAGCCCTTCGTCCACGATCTCATCCGATGCGGTCAGTGGCACCAAAATCCGAATCGTGTTCGCAGTCGTACCGCAGGAAAGAAGGATCAGACCGTTTTGGTGCGCGAGCCTGGTGACCTGACCGGTCGCTTCAGCGTCCGGCTCGCTGCTTCCCCGCTGCTTGAGCACATCAAAGGCGATCATCGCACCCAGTCCGCGAGCCCGGGAAATCGGCAGCAGATGGTTGGCCTGCGCAAAGCGGTCGATCACATCGCGCAAGCGCGCGCCGATCGCATTGGCGCGTGCGAGAAGGTTCTCTTGTTCGAACACATCGAGGACCGCAATCGCGGCCGCGCATGCCAGCGGATGGCCGGCATATGTGCCACCGAGGCCACCCGGCTCCGCCGCGTCCATGATCGCGGCACGTCCGATCACGCCCGACAGCGGCAAACCACCGGCAAGGCTTTTCGCGACGCAGATAAGGTCTGGCTTGACGTCATAGTGCTCCATCGCGAACATCTTTCCGGTCCGACCGAATCCGGTCTGAACCTCGTCCGCGATCAGCACGATTCCATTCTCGTCGCAAATGCGACGCAGCCCACGCATCAGTTCGGGCGGAGCCTGGTGGAAGCCGCCCTCGCCCTGCACGGGCTCGATGATGATCGCCGCCACCTGAGATGCATCGATGTCGGCCTTGAAAATGAAGCCGATATAGCGCAATGCGTCGTCGACGGTGACCTCGCTGCCACTGATGGGGAATGGCACATGCCACACGCCGGGCAGAGGAGAAACGACACCCTTCTTGTAGGGGACGACTTTCCCCGTCATCACCGACGCAAAGGCTGTGCGCCCGTGGAAGCCCCCCGTGAACGCGATGACCCCGCTGCGGCCGGTTGCCGCACGAGCGATCTTGACCGCATTTTCGGTAGCCTCGGCACCGGTTGTGAGCAGGATCGACTTTAGCGGACCGCTGATCGGCGCCAGCGCGTTGAGACGCTCCGCGAGCTCGACATAGGAGTCATAGGCGGCGACCTGGAAACAAGTATGCGTAAAGCGATCCAACTGATCGCGAACCGCCTTGATCACCTGCGGATGGCGGTGACCGGTGTTGAGAACCGCAATACCGCCGGCAAAATCAACGTAACGTCGTCCTTCGACGTCCCAGAGCTCGCTGTTGATTGCCCGGTCAACGAAAACCGGCGTGGCATGACCAACGCCACGCACCACCGCAGACTGTCTTCGCGACATCAGTTCGGAGTTTAGCGCCATTACTTACTTCCTCAAGTTGAGGAAACCGTAGTTGGCGCCTTCGAACGAACAACCAGTTTTATTATCTCGCTATGGTGACTCACATGCACCGATCGGACCGTTCGGTGCGCCAGCCAGCACATTTTGTAGCCAATTCCGCAATGCAACAATTGCCGGGTCGCGCCAGCGCTCCTTCAAGGCGACCAATTGATACGTTCCCATATAGACGGAGGTGGAGAGGACCTCGACCAATGCGCCGGTGCGAAGGTCGTCCTCGACAAGGACGTCGTTGGCGATCGCCACGCCCTGCCCCAGTCGCGCCGCCTCGATGGCGAGGTGGGCGTGCCAAAGGCGCTGGCCGCCGAGCTGCGGCAAATCGACCAAGCCGGCCAGCCGAAACCAGCGCTCCCATTGCTCGGTCGACTCTTCGTGGATCAATGCGATCGAGGCCAGGTCCTTCAGGCTCGTGATAGCAGGATGGCGCGCCAGATAGCTCGGGCTGGCCACGGGGAAGACCCTTGGCCGGATCAAGGGCTCGGATGCGAGATCGAGATGCGTGGTGATCACGTCGGCATAGACGATCTCGGCATCCGCCTCACCTCGCGAGAGATCGGGATGCGACAATGTCGGCTGCAGGTTGACCTCCCATCGGTTTGGTGGGCCCGTCAGTTCGGGAAGTCTCTGCAGCAAACGACGGTTGGCAATGCCGGGAATACACCAGATGTTCAGGGTGGTTCGCGACGGAGGGCGCACCGCGACCGTGGCGCGCGCGATGATATCGAACGCCTGCGACAACTGCTCATGGAGGAACGAACCTCGTTCGGTGAGCATGACGCCGCGACCCTGGGCCCGGACAAGCGTGACGCCGAGGCTTTCCTGCAGGTTTTGGATGTGACGCGAAACGACCGTATGGCTCACCGCCAACTCATCGCCAGCCGCACGCATGCTGCCGGTGCGGCCAACAGCTTCAAAAGCTCTTAATGCGACGAGGGATGGAACCCGGGGCCTGGTCATAATGGTGGGGCAATCAGCGCTTCAATCGCCGCGAGTTATGCCCCACCTAAATGTTTTCTTCAATTAGAACAAACACATCGTCGGCGCGCGATCCGACAATGCACATCGACGGTCGACGCGTCCCCATCTTGTATCGTTCGCGTCAGGCCTATTCGGGGTGCCTGGACAGGAAATCGATCACGAGACGCGCTATATCGTCGACCTTCTCGTCGAGCGCGAAGTGACCGGCGTCCAGCAGATGAATCTCGGCGTCCGGCAGGTCGCGCCTGAACGCGTCTGCGCCCGGCGCAATGAAGGATGGATCATAGCGTCCCCACACGATCAGCGTCGGCGGCTTGTGCTCGCGCAGAAACGCCTGCCATGCGAGGTAAGAAGCCACGTTCGTACGATAGTCGTAAAGCAGCTCCGCCTGGATTTCGCGCTGCCCGGGTCGCGACAAGAACGCATATTCGTCGGTCCAAGTATCGGGATTGTAGCGCTCAGGATTGGGGCTGTTGCCAATATGACGGAGCTTGGCGCCTTCGAGCGAGGTGAAAGCCTCGACCTGCTCCGGGTGGGCATCACGATCGGCCCAATATTGCGCAATGCCGCTCCATTTGGAGCCGAACCCCTCCCTGTAGGCGTTCGCATTCTGAATCACAAGCGCGCGCACCCGCTCGGGATGAGCCACCATGATGCGATAGCCAACCGGACCGCCATAGTCCTGCAGGTACAGGATATAGCGGCTGATCTTGAGCTGCTCGAGCAAGGCGTTCGTGGTCTGGGCGAGATGGTCGAAGGTGTAAGCGTAGCGCGAGGGCGGCGGAGCCTCGCTCTGGCCGAACCCCGGATAGTCCGGTGCGATCAGGTGATAGCGGGTGGCAAGAAGCGGAATCAAAGTATCGAACATCCGCGAAGAAGACGGAAAGCCGTGCAACAGCACGATCGTCGGCGCGTCGCTCGGCCCCGCTTCACGGTAGAAAATGCCGACGCCATCTACCTGTACGCGACGATAGGTGATCGTGGCCGAAGTCGATGGCAGGGCCGCGGCCCGGGCGCCATGACCCGTGACGAGCGCCGCGACGGTCGATAGAACGGTTCGGAGCTCCATATTCGTACCCCTAAGCAACGCGCAGGCCGACTGGCGCCGCGAAGCTCTAAACCAATGTGTATCGGCAATCTGGCTCGACGATGATGGCCGCGCGCGTCTCCACTACAGATCCCGCCAAAGAGCGCGTGTACTGATCCGGCAGGTCGCGCCAACGTGCCCAACAGATGCCGTTAGATACCGTTCAGAACACGACTGTCGTTCACCTCGGGCGTCTTCAACGTTTCCGCCGCGTCCTCGTGCGCGCGGCCTTCTTTGCTGCGGCCGAACGGATCTTCGTACCTTTGGTACGGACCGCCTTGCGGGCGGCAGCCGAACGTGATGCCGCACTGCGTCGGCTCGCGGCGCGCTTGGCCTGTTGCGACAACGCAGGCTTCGAAGCCGAACTTCGCGGTTCGCGTTTCAGCACCTGCTTGACTGCGCGCGAAACGCGCGGCTGGCGCCGCGTCTTGCGCCGGCCTTGGCCTGCCTCATAGGCATACTTGGCGCTGCGGCGCGTGCGCGCCTTGGCTTTCCGTTTCGTGGGCGGAGGAAGATCGACGCCGGCACGGCGCGCTTCGGAAAGACCGATCGCAACGGCCTGTTGCGGTGACCTTGCTCCATGCTCGCCGCGGCGAATCTTGTCCATCTCTTCGCGCACGAACTCGCCGGCCTGCGTGGTCGGCGACTTGCCCGCACGTTTGTCCTGCTTGGCCTTTCGGACGGTCTCCTTTCGTGGCATCGCATGCTCCAATCAAGATTCAGCACGTACGAGGCAACGTATGGAGCGACGAAACGATCCAATAATGGGAACCGGGCACTGCGGAAGTCATCTGCCCCAAGCGCGAGGCGTCTTACGGCTAAAACCCGGGAGGCGCGGCCAAGGAGCCAATTCCCTCCGGACACGTTAATGCTGATGCGCGGGGACGACTGAAGGCCGGGCATGGAAACACTCGAGGCATATCTCCACAGGAAGCACAAAGAGCTTAGTTTGCTGAACAGCTTCCTCGGCACTCCTTTGTTGCTGCGGCAGCCCGGCTCGATAGCTGAGGTCATTGAGCACAAATTTCAACTGGCGGCGGCTCTGAAGGCGGAACATGCGCTGCATGATTGGGCGCTCACGGAGACCGCCTGGGCGTATCCGGGCCGACTGCGCGTGGGACCATTCGAGTTCAGCTACGACTACCAACGCGCCGACTTGGAAGTACGCGGCCCATCCTATTATCAATTCGACGACTCGGCAGCCAATGAGACGATCTATACTTCTTCAGGGATGGCCGCGATATCGGCGCTGCTGTTGGCATCGGCGCCATTGATGCCTGACGCGGACATATTGGTATTACCTGGCTCTTATAGTGAAACCCTGGAGCTGATCGAAAGCCATGTCAGGCATTTGCGGCTAGTCGTATTGAAAGGTTCCCCCGACGAGATCGCGTCTCAAGTCGGCGGATTGCGGGTGCTTCTCCTGGATTCATGTGCCCCCGCGGCCACGTTCGAGGCGACCCTCCGCTGTGCGAGCCCGCGCCTGGATCTCGTCGTTTTCGATACGACCTGTTTCTCGGGCAGCTCCGGACGCATCCGCCGCGTTCTGAGCTGGGCCCATCGTTGGGAAATTCCAATTGTGCTCGTACGCAGCCATACCAAGCTCGACTCCCTCGGGTTGGAATACGGCCGGCTCGGCTCCGCGGTCTTCGTCGACTGCGAAAAGCGCTGCATGAATCACGCGCAACTGAAGGACCTTGCCGGGGAAATGCGAAAGGCCGTTCGCCTGTTCGGCGGCGCAGCGTTGCCAGCGCATTTCCCGCCCTATGTCGGAACGGAAGCCTATTGGGATCTCACCAACAAGCGGGTCTCGGCAATCTTGCGGAACGGCAGGAGGACTGCGCGCTATTTTGCATCCGCGCTCGCCGGCTCGTTGGCGGAACTTCGTTTCGCTCACGGACTCTATGTGACGCTCGCGCCGAAGCGAATGTTGGATGAGAGGCAGGCGAAGCAGATGGCGGCCGATTTGTGCTACGACTTGAGCAAGGCCGGATTGCCGTTGCGTCATGCAGGAAGTTTCGGCTTCGATTTCGGTGCGGCAGAATGGTTCCACGACAAGACACACGATCGCCACCTAGTTCGGATCGCGATCCCAGACCTGCCTACATCACTTTGGGACCAGGTCGCTCAAGCCGTAGCCCAATGGTGGTCAGTGCACGAGAAGCAACAGTTTCGCGCCGCGTCACAGTCGCAGTCGCGTCTTGTATTCCGATAGAGCGGCGGTTGGCCGCTCTCCAAACGCTCCTTCGGCGGCAATATTCTCGATCCGATCGTCCGACCAACCGAGCCATTCCGCAAGCACTTCGCGCGTGTGTTCGCCGAGCATCGGCGGCGGCGTCGAGGGCGCCGGCGGTTGGTCTGCGAAGCGCGTTGGCCTGGCGATGAACCGCACGTCGCCCGCGACCGGATGTCGGACGGTCTGGACCATCCCCCGCTCGTTGAGTTGAGGCGTTTCGCATACCTCGCCGACGGACTTGATCGCTCCGCACGGGATGCCGGCCGTGCCGAGCGCCTGGAGCCACTCGACGCGGGTTTTAGTCGCGAAGATTGGAGAGATGATCGCGACGAGCTCGTTCCTGTTCGCGGCGCGCTGCGGTGCAGTTTCGAAACGTGCGTCCTGTAGCAGATCCGGCCGATCGATCACCTCGCAGAACGCCGTCCAGAACTTGTCGTTCGCGACCCCAACATTGATCCAGCCGTCCCTGACTTCAAACGGTTCATACGGGGAAATCGTAGGGTGGACGTTTCCGCGACGCCTGGGGCTCTGCCCCGTGGCGAAGTACATGCCGGCGTTGAAGGTCAGGAGCGAGGCCATGGCGTCGAGCATCGAGACGTCGAGCCGCCCGCCTTCGCCGGTTCGGCTCTTGCGCATCAACGCGGCCAGCACCGACTGGGACGTATACAGGCCGGTAACGAGATCGGCAATCGATGTTCCGACCTTGGTGGGCGGCCCGTGCGGGTCTCCGGTGATGTCCATCACGCCGGACTCGCCCTGGAGGATCAGATCATAGCCCGGGCGCCCGGCGTCACCGCCAGTACGGCCAAACCCCGAAATGCTGCACAGGATAACGTCCGGCTTTCTGGACCGCAGCGCCCCAAAACCGAGTCCCCACTTCTCCAAGGTGCCGGGGCGGAAGTTTTCGATCACGACGTCGGCGACGGACGCCAGATCCAGCACGGTGTCGCGACCTGACGCCGACTTCAGATCGATCGCGCAACTTCGCTTGTTGCGGTTCACGGAAAGAAAGTAGGCGCTCTCGCCAGCGATGAAGGGTGGCCCATAGCGGCGACTTTCGTCGCCGTGGCGGGGATCCTCGATCTTGACGATGTCGGCTCCGAGGTCGCCAAGTTGCATCGTGGCGAACGGACCGGAGACGACCCGGCAGAGGTCGAGGACCTTGATGCCGGATAGCGGTTCGCGATCAGACGATCGCATCGGCGAGATCCTTCATCGTCGGCACCAGGATGTCGGGCTGATGCGGTGTGATGCCGAACGACCGGCTGCGCCGATCGATAAAGGCCGTTCGCATGCCGGCGGATTTGGCTCCGATGCAGTCGAAGGCGTGATTGGCGACGAACAGGACCTGCTCGGGCTTAACGCCCATGATCTCGGCCGCCCTTGTGTAGGTCGCGGCGTGCGGCTTGAAGGAATTGGCTTCGGCCACGGAGATCACCCGATCGAATGGGATCTTGTGGTACTTCTTCGCGGTCTCGAGCATATCCGGATCGCCGTTCGACAGGACGACGAGCTTGTATTTGGTCTGCAGCCGCGCGAGCGCTTCCGGGACCTCGGGAAACGGCATCAGCTTCTCGATCTCGCCAACCAGGTAGCGGACGTCGTCCATCGTGTAGGCGATCTTCGCGCGGTCCATGACGTGGGCGACGGCGCGGTGGCCGATCTCACGGTACGGCGTGTGCTCGCGATGGAGCAGCGCGTCGATCATGGAGTTCTCGAAGTGCGTACGCCGCCACCAGGTGACAAATGAGTTTGGATCACCGTTCCATCCCTTCTTCTCGAGGAGCGGCGCGGCGATCTTGGTCAGGCCGCCCTGCATGTCCACGACCGTGCCGTACTGGTCGAACATGCAGAGCTTCACTTCGCTCTTGATCGTCTCAAAGCTCACTTGCGCTTCCTTGTTTGGACTCGCGTTGTACGAACCCTGCCGCCATCGATGAAATGGATTTGTGCTCTCTCGTTATTCACACTATGAATGAGCGATGAACCTTCGCTCCATCGACCTCAATCTGCTCGTTGCGCTGGACGCCCTCCTGACCGAGCGCCATGTGACGAAGGCAGCCGACCGCGTTGGCCTCAGCCAGCCGGCGATGAGCAATGCGCTCAACCGGTTGCGTGCGATGTTCGACGATGAGCTTCTGGTGCGAACAACGACCGGAATGAAGCCGACGCCCCGGGCAACCGAATTGGCGGAGCCGCTGCGCCAAGTCCTGCGCCAGGTCGAGCGCGTGATGGTGAGCGATGCCGCTTTCGATCCGAACCGAACGGAACGCACCTTCACCATCAGGATGTCGGACATTCTCGCCTGCCTCCTGCTTCCGAAACTAGCCGCCGCAAGGCCGGTGGGCTCCCGGATCTCCTACAACACGATCCACCTGCCGCCGTCGCTGACCGTAGACGCGCTCGAGCGGGACGAGATCGACGTCGCGGTCAGCATGGGTCTGGAGCACTCCGCGTCGATCCGATCGGAGACGCTTCTCCGCGACCGCATGGTCTGCCTGATGCGCGATCGCCATCCGATCAAGCGCGGACGGCTGACCTTTGAGCGCTTCATTGCCCAGGAGCAGATGAAGGTTTCCATGAGCCCGACAGACCTTCGCTTCGTCGACGACGTGCTCGCCGAGCGCGGTCACCGAAGAAAGATCGCTTTGAATGTGCCGCATTGGCTCGTCGTGCCTCACGTGCTGAAGGGGACCGATCTGCTCGTGGTGATGCCCAAGCATCTCGCCGCCGTCCTGATGGAGAACGACCTCAGGATGGAGGAGTTGCCCTTCGAGTCCGTGCTTTTCGATTGGATGTTGTACTGGCATCGGCGGTACGATCAGAGCAGTGCGAACGGGTGGCTTCGCGATCGGATCAGAGCGGTCTGCTCCGACCTGAGCTAGACGCCGATGTCCGCCGGCCTTTGCGAAACCGAGGCCGGGCTTTCGCTATGCGTGTCCGTCACCGCCGAGGCGCTCTCCAAGGACCGCCCCTTCGTCTCGAAACCGAAGACCAGGAAGATCACAGCTTGGAAGACGAGAATGCCAGCCAAGGTCGTCAGTACGCCGGTCAGGCCCTGCCAGGCGAAGATCGCGACCACGACGTACTGGACCAGCGCGGTCGCGATGCGTCCTGAAGTCGCGCAGATGGCCGTGCCGCGAAGCCGATAGCGCGTCGGGAAGAGTTCGGGAACGTGCATGGCAAAGCCTGTCGCTAGCATGACGTAGATTGACGTGACGAGCAGGAAGCCCGTGCACGCGAGTGCGACGCCGTCCGACATGTGCGGGTACGCGATACCGAGCGCCGCCGCCACGATCGACGATCCGACGATCGACAGCCTGCGCCCGAGCCGGTCTGCGAGCGCGAGTCCGATCAGCGACCCGACCGGCCCACCCAACGCCATCACCGTCGTGTAGCCAAGCGAGGAGACGATGCTGTGGCCGCCTTTCACCATGAAAGTCGGAAGCCAGCCGATGAAACCGTAGAGACTGAACCCGACGACGATGTGCAACAAACTGCCAAGCAGCGTGCGTCCAAGGTATGGCGGCTGGAACAGTCGCCAGACCGGGCCGGCGCTGTCTTCCGTAGATGTCTTTGCGGCGACGGGCGCGAGCGTCCCCTTGCGCGCCGCCTCCGCCTCGATGGCCTCAAGAATCTTCTCGGCTTCGTCCGCGCGCCCGTTCGCCGCGAGCCAGCGGGGTGATTCCGGCATCGACTTGCGCAGGAACCAGACGATCATGGCGAGAACGCCGACGAGGCCGAACATGTAGCGCCATCCGAACGTCGGAATCACCCACAGGCCAACCATGGAGGACGCGAACAACGAGAAATTGGTGATCACGGCCAACAGTCCGATCCAGCGCCCGCGCGAGGACGCCGGCACGAACTCCGTCAGGGTGGCGTAGCCGACGACGATCTCCGCGCCGAGGCCGATGCCTATGATGAAGCGCAGGCCGATCAGGATGACCATGCTGGGCGCGAAGGCCGCAGCGATCGACGCCAGGCCGAAGATCGCGAGGTTTACCTGGTAGGAGAAGCGGCGGCCGAAGCGGTCGCCGAGGATGCCGGAGAACCATGCACCGATCGTCATTCCGACGAAAGTCGCGGAGACGAACGCGGCGTTGAGCTCGAGCGTGGACCAGCCCTCCTTGAGCACCGTCCCGAGCACACCGCCGGCGAGATAGATGTCAAACGCGTCGAGGAACATGCCGGCGCCGATCAGGGCCAGGATGCGCCAATGGAAACCGCAAATCGGCAGCCGGTCGAGGCGCTCGCCCGCGTTGATATCGATGAGTTCGGCGGATCGCGCCATTCTTCAACCTCCCCCGTCCGGCCTTCTGGGCGCCGGAGCTCTCGTCGCGGATTGATCGACGAGCCGAGGATTGCCGTCCAATTCAAATCGAAAATTCGACTATTTCGCTCCGTGATGATGCGGTGCGCGATCCAACCAGGCCTTGAGCCTTTAACTGAGTAGGTTCACTCCGAGGCTCGCAACACCGGATACTTACGGTTGGTCGAATTGCAGATGCCTATGCTCTGCACGAGGACGCCAAGTGCAGCCAAACGAGACCCGCGTCCCACGCAGTGAGCACTCTCTAAGTTGTTGATTTTTTCCGCGGCGCGCGTTTTCCAAGGACTAGGGAATGGGGCGGCTGGCCGAAGTCGCCCTGACGTCACTTGCCCGGCAAGGTATCGAAGTTCTCCTCAACATAGCCATCACCGCGCGTCGCAAATGCGCGGTAACTGAAATGTTGCCTGAGGCCTCCGGAAGGTGGCCCCCTCCGAACGAGATGTGGCGGACTGATTTTACCTAGTTAAAGATCATCGGGCGCGGCGCCGGAGCACGATCCGTTCGGCTTCCTCGGTCAGCAGGCGGCGATCGGGTTTGTTGGTCGCCGACAGCGGAATCGCAGACCGGAATTCGACGAAACGCGGATGCGCGAAGGCGGGTCCATTATCGATCGTGAATTTCTTAATCGCGGCCTCGTCGACCTTGGCGCCGTCCTGCGGCACGACGAAGGCGAATGGCAGCATGCCCTTGATTTCGTCGGGCACAGGCACGACCGCGGCCTGGTGTATACCCGGCATCCGCTCGATCAGCTTTTCGACTTCACCCGGCCAGACATTCTCGCCGCCGACCACGAACATGTCGTCGGCGCGGCCGAGGAAGTGGAAGAAGCCGTTCTCGTCGCGACGCATGATATCGCCGGAGCGATACCATCCGTCGCGCATCACTTGAGCGGTCTTTTCGGGTTGGTTGTTGTAGCCCTCCGTCAACATCGGGCTCTTCATGTAAAGCACGCCCTCGTACGGAGATGGCCCTTCCCGAAGCTCGGCCAGCGCGCCCGGCACCGGATAGCCCAGTGCCGTATCCGGCCGCGGCACCCCGTCGGGATGCGGACCGAACACGCCCGGTCCCGCCTCGGTGGTGCCGTAAGCGTTGCTGATCGCTGCACCTGGGAAAAGATTTTGGACCTTCTCGACCAGCGACTTGGTCAGCGGCGCCGATCCCATCATCACGTTGGTCACCGACGAGAAATCGAGCATTCCGATGAGGTCGCGCTCACGCGCTAGCATCGCCATCATGGTCGGCACCGATGTCAGCCAGGTGACCCGATATTTGGCGATCGCCTGGGCGTAAGGCCGCGCATCAAAGGCGGGCAGCAACACCATCGATGCTCGGGCGTGCAGCGCCGTCTTGACGCTGATCGTCGCATTCATGTGGAACATCGGCGCGGCGACGATGTAACGGTGCTGCGAGCGATCACCGGCCCGTGCCGCGGTATCCAGCGCCCACATCTGCGACGCATGCGAGAGCACCACGCCTTTCGGCATGCCGGTCGAGCCGGAGGTATAGAGGATCGTGGCGATCTCCCGGCCATTCGGTTCGAACGCGGTGAACGGACCGTGGTCGAGCAGCGCTGCGTAGCCCTCGGCGGTATCGAAGTCGATGCCGAGCAAATGATCTGGCACCAGCGACGCCCGCTCGTGATCGTGGAACACCGCCCGAAGATCGGCGTCCCTGACGATGTAATTGACGGTTTCCCGCGCTAGTTTGAATGAGATCGGCACCGCGACCATGCCGGCCCGCATGATCCCGAGATAGACTGCGATCATCCGCGCCGAATTCAGCGACATGATGCCGATGCGGTCGCCCTGCTTCAGCCCCTTGGCGAGCAGGCCGCGGGCCACCGCATTGCAAGCGGCATCAAGCCCGGCGTAGGTGACTTCTTCCGGCCGGTCCGGTTGACGAAGATCGATGATCGCAACCTTGGCAGGATCTTTTGACGGATCGAAGCAGCAACCGAGGTTACGAGAAGGCCAGGACATCACTTCCACTCCAGAGAAAGCTCAACGCGATGATCCGCTCGCCGAATGCGTGCGGACCATCGAGATGATATAATCGCCGTGCAGGGCGGCAAGATAGCCCGGCCAGGTTTGCCGCTGGGTTGACGGCCACACTCGGAAGCCCGATCGGTCACTTCTTGACCAGCGGGCAGGCACTTTCCGATAACGGGCGGAACGCCTGATCCGCCGGGATCGTCTCAAGGATCTTGTAGAAATCCCACGGGCCCTTCGACTCCGATGGCTTCTTCACTTCCGCGAGATACATGTCATGCACCATGCGACCATCGATCCGAATGTGACCGTCGTGCGCGAAGAAGTCGTTGATCGGCATCTCGCGCATCTTGGCCATCACGGTCTGCGCGTCCAGCGTACCGGCCGCAGCGACCGCTTTGAGATAGTGCATCGTGGACGAGTAGTCGCCGGCCTGAGTCGAAGTCGGCGTCTTGCCGAATTTCTCCATGAAGCGTTTCGACCAGGCGCGGGTCTCGTCATTCAGATCCCAATAGAACGCCTCGGTGAGCAACAGCCCTTGCGCGGAGCTGAGGCCGAGCGCCTTGGTGTCGTTGAGATTGATCGCGAGACCAACGACCTGCTGCTTGCCGTCGCGGCCGATGCCGAATTCGGCCGCCGACTTGATTGAATTGATGGTATCGGCGCCGCCGTTGGCGAGCGCGATGACGTCGGCGCCCGAGTTCTGCGCCTGCAGCAGGAATGAGGAGAAGTCGCTCGTATTGATTGGATGTCTGATCTCCGAAACCACGGTGCCGCCCACCTGCTCGACGAAGCGCCGGCTATCGTTAGCAAGCTGGTGGCCGTAGGCGTAATCGGCTTCGAGGATCGCCCACTTTTTCTTGCCACGGTGGACGACGGCATTGGCCGTGCCGCGGGCCAGCGCATAGGTGTCCCACGTATAGTGGATGCTGTTCGGCGTGCACTTCTCGTTGGTGATCACCGAGGTGCTCGCCCCGTTTACGATCGCGACGCGGTCCTTCGACTTCGCGAGTTCCATCACGCCGAGCGCCACCGCCGAGTTCATCAGATCGGCGAGCATCACCACGTTCTTCTCGTCGATCCACTCGCGCGCGAGTGCCACGCCCACATCCGCCTTGTTCTGATGGTCGGCGGAAATGACCTCGATCGGACGCCCAAGCACCTTGCCGCCGAAATCGTCGACTGCCATCTTGACCGCGGTCACCGCGCCCGGACCGGAAATGTCGGCAAAAACGCCGGACATGTCGGTAAGCACCCCGATCCGCACCGGCGAGGCATCCGCCGCCTTGTGCTGAGCTGACGCGCTACCGATGCCCAGGCTCGCGGTGCCGAGCCCTGCACAAAAAGCGGCCGTCGCCAGCCGCTTCATCACAATCCTACGGTAAATGTTCTTCATAGTTCCTCCAACCAGGCGATCGTATAGCTATCTGGCTTCATGCTTTCGGGTATGAAACCGCTTGAAAGGCTTCTTACGAGGGGGCGGCGGCACGCGCGTCGGCTTACAGCACGCGCGCTTGACCTGCAAAGGCGAGTTGAACAGCGCCTCGGCGGGGGGCGAGCTGACCCCTGCCTCATCAATCAACGGACGGGTCGCAGCGCGGTTCATATCTTGACGTAGTTAAGCGGCAGCGCAGTGGAGTATTTGATCGTCTCCATCGCGAAGCTCGAACTCACATCGAAGAGTTCTGCCGCGCTGATAAGTCGCTTATAGACGCCGTCGTATGCCGCTACATCCGGCACGACGATGCGAAGCAGATAGTCGACCTCGCCGCTCATGCGATAGAATTCGGTCACCTCCGGAATCTTCGCAACCTCGCGGGCGAACGACGTCATCCACTTGGTATGATGCCTGTTGGTCTTTAGCGTGACGAATACCGTCACCGGCACGTTGACCATATTTGGATCGAGCAGCGCGACGCGCCGGCGGATGATCTTCTTCTCGATCAGCGCTTGGATCCGCCGCCAACAGGGCGAACTCGACAGCCCTGCCTTCTCGGCGACGGCCGCGAGCGGCATCATCGCATCCTCCTGCAGGGAACCGAGAATTTTAAGATCGATGCGATCCATCAGCGTCCTGCCTCCAACACAGACCACGCACTGACTTTACAGAATGCACTGCACATGAGGGAACGCGGAAGATGCCGCAGCATCTTCGTAACGGCCATCCTCGCGATGGCGCATGCAAGAGCAGATCTTTGCGCCGGCGCCGGCGTTAGGGAATAAAAAATCTCGGTCGGGATGCGTCCTCATAAGCGTTGGCCGCCGCTCGCTTCGATGGTCTCGCCGGTGATCCAACCGCCCTCCCGCGATGCAAGAAACGCGACGACCGGTGCGATATCGCCGGGGTCGGCAATCCGGCCGAGCGCCACGGTGTCGCGGATCGCGCTGCTGCGCTGCGGATCCGACGCGGCGGGGTTGAGGTCGGTCGAGGTTGCACCCGGTAGCACCGCGTTAACGGTGATGCCGCGCGGCCCGAGATGCGCGGCGAGCACGCGGCTGAGCGTCGACAGCGCTGCCTTGGTCGACGCGTAGACCGGCATGGTCGGGAAGGACAGCCGCGCCGCCATCGACGAGATGTTGATGATGCGGCCACCGTCCGCCATGACCGGGAGCAGCTTCTGAATCAGGAAGAACGGTGACTTGAAGTTGATCTGCAGCATGCGGTCGAAGTCGGCTTCCGTCACCTGCTCAATGGTCTTGCGGTCGTCGATGCCGGCATTGTTGACGAGAATGTCGAGCAACGGCGGATCGCGTCGCGCGCGGAGCTCGCCGATCAGCGCCTCCGCAAGCCGACTGGCGCCGGCAGCATCGGCGAGATCCGCCGCGACCAGGAAGCCGTCACCACCTTGCGCGCGGATCAGGTCGAGCGTCTGCTTCGCCTTGTCGCCTTGGACCCGATAATGAACGCCAATGACTGCGCCATCTTGCGCCAGCCGGATAGCGATCGCTCGGCCGATGCCGCGGCTTGCGCCGGTGACGAGAGCGATCTTGCCAGCAAGTAGCTTCATCGCGACCCTGCGCTCGCGGACGTTCTAGATCGCATAGGTCGCCCGCCCGATCGCGATCAGAGCGCCGTTCATGTCATGGACGTCGACGTCGGCGACGCCCACGGTGCGGCCGAGCCGGCGCACCCGACCGGTGCAGATCAGCCCGGTATCGATTGCCGGCCGGAAGAAATCGACACGGAAGTTGATGGTCGGCAGGCCGCGACCGACGAACATCACCAGCGCGTAGTCGCCCACGGTGTCGATGATCGACGCGATCGGACCACCGTGCCACTGCTTGGTGCCGGGCTCCCGCTCGAACTCCGGCCGCATCGGCGCTCGCATGACGACTTCCTGCTTGTCGGCATCGAGCGTGGTCACCGTTAGGCCGAGAAACGAGATGAACGGCGACTGCTTCAGCATCGCCTCGATCTGCCCCTGATCCAGCGGCGTGGTCATGGCGTCACCACGACTTTGCCGACCACGGTGCGGTCATCCAGCATCTGTAGCGCGTCTGCCGCCTGCTCCAGCGGGAACGACTTGTCGATCAGGGCACTCAGTTTGCCGGCGGAAACCAACGCGAACAGCTTCTCGATGTCCTCGCGCTCCCAGCCGTTGGAGCCGCGGATCTGCAGTTCGAATGTCCAGATCACCCGGAGGTCTTCGGCCGGATCGTAGCCGGCGGTCGCGCCGCAGGTAAGGATGCGGCCGCCGAGCTTCAGTGTGCGCAGCGACTTCACCCAGGTGTCGCCGCCCGTGAAGTTGACGACGACATCGACGCCGCCGTTGACGGACGAGCCGCCCCCGGCGCGCTGCGGCCGACCGTGACGCTGCCGCACGACCTGCATGAAATCTTCCTGGGTGTAGAGGATGACTTCGTCGGCGCCGAGTTCCTTGAGCCGCCGCCCCTTCTCTTCCGAGCCCGCGCAGGCGATGACATAGGCGCCGGCAATCTTGGCGAGTTGCACGCAACACACACCGACACCGCCGCTGGCACCGAGGATCAGTACCTTCTCACCCGCCGAGACCTGACCGTTGGTGGTCATCATGCGGTGCGCGGTGCCGTAGGCGACCGGCAGGGCCGCCGCGTGCTCGAAGCTCACATTGTCGGGAATCCGGACGAGCTGGTGCGCGCGTGCCTTGCACAGCTCCGCAAGACCGCCATTCATGGTCTCCCCCATCAAACCGCCCTCGACGCGATTGAGCGGATCGACGAGCACGCGGTCGCCGACCTTCCAGCCCTCGACATCGGAACCGACCTTGACGACCTCGCCGGCGACATCGAGGCCCATGATCACAGGCAGCGGGATCTTGATCCCCGGCATGCCGCGGCGGGTGAAGATGTCATGATAGTTCAGGGACGTGGCCCGCACGCGCAACAGAACGTCGGCTGGCCCGATGTCGGGATCAGGAAAGTTCGGATCGAAAGTGAGCTTGTCCAGCCCCCCGTGTTCCCGCAGGACCATCGCACGCATTAGAACCTTCTCCCTTAGGCTGCGTCGGCGCGACCGAGCGGCCCGTCGCCGAGTGCGAAATCGACCGCCGCATCGGCGTGTAGCAGCGTCGAGTCGAACGCCGGTAAATCAAGGTTCTCCGGCCGGATCAAGAGCCCGATTTCGGTGCAGCCCAGAATCACGCTATCCGCGCCGGCCGACCGCCCGCGCCTGATGACCTCCATGTAGCGTTGCCGCGAGGACTCACGAATGATGCCGCAGCACAATTCGGAGAAGATGATGTCGTGCACCGCAGCGCGGTCGTCGGCCTCTGGTACAATGGTATCGAGCCCGTGCCGACCGCTCATGCGCTCGCGATAGAAATCGTGCTCCATGGTGTAGCGGGTCGCCAGCAGCAGCGGCCGGCGGGCGCCGGCAGCCTTCAACTCATGAGCGCAGATGTCGATGATATTTAGCAGCGGGATGCGGACCGCCGCCTGCACCGTATCGGCGAGCTTGTGCATGGTGTTGGTGCAGATCAGCACACAATCGGCGCCGGCGGCCTCGAGCTCGCGCGCGATCTTCTGCAGCACGCCGGCGGCGCCGTCCCAATCGCCTGAAGTTTGCATCGCGACGATTGACTCGAAGTCGACCGAGCGCATGACGATCTCGGCAGAATGCAGGCCGCCGCAGAGATTGCGAACCTGCTCGTTGAGCCGGCGATAATACACCGCGGTGCTTTCCCAGCTCATTCCGCCAATCAAACCGATCGTCTTCATCATCAGTCCTCGCAATCCGGTTGCTGGCGCAACCTCCGTCGCCATGATCGCGAAGGGACGCAGCGTCATGCCAGCTGCCCACGCGACCACCCATTGATGGGACTCTAGCACCGGCAACCGATCGACGGCTTGCGTTGTTGCACCATCCGAGCCTCCGTTTTGGAAACTGTTTCCATTAAGCGCCACTGTACAAAATATGATTCCAAGATAAGCGTCCTTCCCGCAGGTTACACCCAGAAACGCCCATCAAATTGGCTCTGATTGCCTTACAACTGCTCCTTGAGGCTCCGCGACACCGATACTGCCTGAGATGAAGAGAGCGGCACCGGTACGACGCGTCAAACCGCGTCATGATGAAATCCCCGCATCTAATCCACGTGCCGTAAAGGTCCGCGACCTCGACAGCCGCGGCGCTCCGCTTCTTTCTAGCGATGATATTCCCAACGATCGTTCTTGCTTACCGACGGTCTCCCGCGTCCCGGCCCCATCAAGAACAATCAGCGAACATCGTCAACTCCTCGCACGGCGCGCGACGCATGACCACAAAGGCGTCGCACGAGACCCGTTTTTGTTCTCGGCGGTCATCTTGCGAAACTATTGAAAAGAAGGGTTCTTTATTTGGTGGGCGCAACAAGGCTCGAACCCCGGTCCCGCTGATTGAGAGTCAACCACGGGCTAAGGACAAACAATGATTTGCCGGTCGCACCTCAGGGCTTATCCGACCGAAAATGGCCGTTCGTCGGCAGCATCGGCGGTCGTCGTTGGACTGCCACCGGGTAGGCATCGGGAACATTATCCCCCGGCCACGAATACGTAGCAATTGGATCGCGAGTTGCTACTCAGGATTTGTCTAAATGTGACGCGATCTCGGGGCGGTGCATGCCGAGCATACACTGCCGCTGTTTTGCAAATGCATCCAGCCAATTCAATGCGCATGAGAGCATCATGACCATTCCAGTATCTCCTGAGACGAAGGTTGCCCTCAAGGGACGAAAAGGCCTGATCGTAGGGATCGCCAACGATCAATCTATTGCTTGGGGTTGCGCCAAAGCATTTCGGGCCCTGGGCGCCGACTTGGCTGTGACCTACCTGAATGACCGCGCGAAAAGGTTTGTCGAACCGCTCGCTAGGGAGCTGGAAGCGCCGATTTTCATGCCGTTGGATGTCAACGTCGAAGGGCAGACGGAGCAGGTATTCGAGCGGATCGGAAAGGAATGGGGGCAGCTCGACATCCTGCTGCACTCGATCGCCTTTTCTCCAAGAGAAACATTGCATGGACGGGTTATTGATGTTGCGCGCGACGGATTTCTCAAGACCATGGAGGTATCGTGCTGGTCATTCATGCGAATGGCGCATCTGGCGGAGCCGTTGATGAAGAACGGCGGCACAATGTTCACCATGACCTATTACGGCAGCCAGGTGGTCGTGGAGAACTATAACGTCATGGGCGTAGCCAAAGCAGCGCTAGAGGCGGCAGTACGTTATATCGCAGCCGAAGTAGGCCCAAAGGGTATACGGGTGCATGCCATCTCCCCAGGGCCGCTGGCGACGCGCGCAGCGTCCGGCATTCCGGAATTCGATGAGCTGCTGGACAGAGCTCAGAGCAAGGCGCCAGCGCGAAGTCTCGTTAGCATCGATGACGTCGGAGCGGCGACGGCGTTTCTGGCGCTTGACGGCGCCAAGCTTATCACTGGCAATGTCTTGTATGTCGATGGTGGTTACCACATCATCGATTGAGTCTGCGTCGAACTTGGCTGGGGCTTGGTCGGAGCTCGGCCGGGAAGATTATTGCGAATTTTGAGCGTAGACTGGCCCTCTGAAAAAGGGAGGCTGCGCCATGGCCAGACAGGAGATCCTCGATCGCATCCAGAAATATGTTCGGCCGTACTGCATCACCAATGGGAAGGGCTTCCAGCTGAACAATTTCGATCCAGGCGACACAAGTGGCCTGGTGCTCGACAAGGGAGAGGCCTCCGAACTCCTCCAGCGCGGCACTGAGTGGCTCGCGGAGGAACAAGACATGCTGTACGCCCAGGATCGCTGGTCGTTGCTGCTGGTGTTCCAGGCGATGGACGCAGCCGGCAAGGACGGCACGATCAAGCACGTCATGTCGGGAGTGAATCCTCAGGGCTGCCAGGTTTTCTCCTTCAAGCAACCCTCGTCGGAAGACCTCGATCACGACTTTCTTTGGCGTTACTCAAAATGCTTGCCTGAGCGTGGACGGATCGGAATCTTCAATCGGTCCTACTACGAAGAAGTCCTTGTCGTGCGCGTGCACCGTGAAATCTTGTCGCGTCAGAAGCTGCCCGCGCCGCTCGTGGGCGCGCACATCTGGGATCAACGCCTCTCGGACATTGCGCATTTCGAGGACTACCTCACGCGGCAAGGCACGGTCATCCTCAAGTTTTTCCTGCATGTATCGCGCAACGAGCAGAAGAAGCGCTTCATGGAGCGGCTGGACAAGCCGGATAAGCACTGGAAATTCTCACCCTCCGACGTGCACGAGCGCAAGTTCTGGGATGACTATATGTACGCATTCGAGGAAGCCATCCGCGCGACCGCATCGGAACATGCTCCGTGGTACGTCGTGCCGGCCGACAACAAATGGTTCACTCGGCTTTTGGTTGCGGCTGCGATCGTGGAGGCGGTCGAGAAACTCGACCTTACTTACCCGACGATCGATCCGGAGAAGAGAAAGGAGTTGCAAACGATACGCGCGGCCCTGCGCCGCGAGAAATAGGAATGGTCCATATCGCGCAACCTTGTCGGGCGCCTTCGCTCTGCGATCCGTCCTTAGTCTCGGCTCAGATCAGTTTTCCCATCGCCACGGCGGTATCCGCCATGCGGCATGAGAATCCCCACTCGTTATCATACCACGACATCACGCGCACCAGCGTGCCGTCCATGACCTTCGTCTGATCCATGTGGAACACGGAGCTGTGCGGATCATGGTTGAAGTCGACGGAAACATTGGGATCGTTGGTATAGCCAAGGATGCCCTTGAGCTGCTGGTCGGCAGCGCGCTTGATCGCGGCGTTCACCTCGTCCTTCGAGGTCGCCCTCTTGGCGACGAACTTGAAATCGACCACTGAAACATTCGGCACTGGGACACGAATGGCGACACCGTCAAGCTTCCCGTTCAGTTCCGGTAGCACGAGGCCGACCGCCTTTGCCGCGCCTGTTGAGGTCGGGATCATCGACATCGCCGCAGCTCGCCCGCGGTACAAGTCTCTGTGCAATGTATCCAGCGTCGGCTGATCCCCGGTATAGGCGTGGATCGTTGTCATGAAGCCCTTTTCGATCCCGATCGCATCGTTGAGCACCTTGGCGACCGGCGCCAGGCAGTTGGTCGTGCACGAGGCGGCGGAGACGACCTTGTGCTCCTTCGACAGCCCGTCGTGATTGACGCCATAGACCACCGTAATGTCGGCGCCGTCGGCCGGCGCCGAGACAAGGACGGCCTTTGCCCCCGCTGTGAGATGAGCGGAAGCTTTGCCTTTCGAGTTGAAGACGCCCGTGCATTCGAGCGCAATGTCAACGCCTAGGTCCTTCCAGGGCAAACCTGAGGGATCCTTGATCGCGGTCACCTTGACTTTGCCGTTGCCAACGCTGATGGCGTCCCCTTCAACATTTACTTGGCCCGGGAAGCGGCCGTGCACGGAATCGTATCGCAGAAGGTGCGCGTTGGTCTCCACGGCCCCGAGGTCATTGACCGCGACGACCTCGATATCCTTGCGGCCATCCTCGATGATGGCGCGGAGAATGTTGCGGCCGATGCGGCCGAATCCGTTGATGGCGACGCGAACGGTCATTTTCGGCTCCTTTCTTGGCACTACGCCCGACACTGTTTCGTTTCGTGACAAGCACGATGATAGTTTTGACGATTTAGACAGCAGGCATCGGTCGTGCGGCCGGCCCTATGCGATTGCCTGCCTCCTTTGGATCCGGACAGTTGGCCCTGTGGCATGATGGAACTCGCCTTAAGCGTGTGTGCCCGCCGCATGATTTCTGGCGCTTCAAGGTCGATCATTGGGTCGTCAAAGCGATACCTTCGGGTCAGCGAAGATTGGCGCCTGTCTGCGGCCCTACTGCAGGCTATCCGAGACAATGACTTGGATAAAAACCATACTAGGGCGACCTTGGAGTATAATTGGCATTTAATCGGGCTCGCGATTGATGGTTCCTTGCGGCAAACCAAATCAAATGCACGGAAAGCGGAATGGCAGCCTTAGTCTCGACCGCCCCACTCGCCCTGATCGTTCTCCTCATGGCCGTATTGCGGTGGTCGGCCGCCAGCGCGGGACTGGTCGGACTCGTGGCGACCGCGGCTGTTGCGATTGGATTCTTTGGCTTCGGAACGAGTATCTACGCTGAGCACGGCATTACTGGAGCGCTCATCGGAACCGGTGCGGAGGCAGTTTTCTCGGCCGTCGACATCCTGTGGATCATCCTGCCGGCCTTGTCGCTCTATGAGCTTCAGCAGCGCTCGGGCGCGATCGATATAATCCGGACGGGACTAACGAGTTTGTCGTCGGACAAGACCCTGCTTGCCCTCATCATCGCTTGGTTCTTTGCGCCATTCATGGAAGGAGCGGCGGGGTTCGGTACACCTATCGCCCTGGCTGCGCCTCTCCTGGTCAGCCTCGGGTTCACACCCGTCGTGGCGGTCGCTTTACCGCTCATTGGTCATGTCACGGGCACTTCTTTCGGCGCGCTCGGCACTCCAATCTTCGCGCAGACCGACGTGTCCGGCATTAGCGGCAACAGCATCGCGCCGCCAACGGCTTTGCTGCAAGCGGGCCTCGCGCCACTACTGGTGCTTTCGATAGTGTTCATCGCGAGCCAAGGGCGATTGCAGGCAAAATATGCTGCATGGGCCCTCCTCGCCGCCATCTGTTTCCTGCTGCCTTACCTGGTGTTGGCCGCGTGGGTCGGACCAGAGCTGCCGACGATCGGCGGAGCGCTCGCCGGCGGATTGGCATTTGCGTTCGTCCTCAGACGGATGCATGCGCAGCAGTCTCAAACTCTGGACGCGAGATCGCTCGTGATCGCTGGTTTGCCGTACGCTGTGCTGGTCGGCTTGATTCTTGTGACGCGCCTCGTTCCGCAGATCCGCGATGCACTCCGGCAGGTTGTGCTCGAATGGGGGTTGCCTGGACCATTCGGCGGCCGTGTCGAGCCCCTCTATCATCCCGGGACCATGCTGCTCGCAGGGTTTCTGTTCGGCGGGCTCTTGCAGGGGTGCAAGGTTGCCGATCTGGCCGGTGCTGTCACCGCTGCCGTTCGTCGGCTGGTTTCCGTCGCCATTGCCTTGTTCGCGATGCTCGCCATCGCCCGGCTGATGGTCCATGCCGGCATGATAGAGGCGCTGGCGGCGACGGCCACAGGGATTGGTCAGGCGTGGCCGCTGCTTGCTCCTTCAGTTGGGGCAATCGGCTCCTTCATCACAGGCTCCACAACCGTCTCCAACATCCTCCTGACGGATCTTCAGCAGGCGGCGGCCACCAAGCTCGGCTTGCCGATGCTTGCGTTGATCGCCGCTCAAGGACTAGGGGCCGCCATCGGCAATTGTGCGGCGCTGCACAACATCATCACGGGCGCTGCAACAGTCGGCCTGCAAGGACGTGAAGGCGACATTCTGAGGAAGACGGGGCCAGTTTGTCTTGGATATCTTGCGCTCGGCGGCGTTCTGGCGCTGATGCTCGCTCGATGGTTCCCTTTTGGAAGTTGAGCGAGGACCGGAGTGTACACCGTACGCCTTGATCGGGAGCGTAAAGTGTCTCAGCAGCATTGTTCTCTCAGGGAGCCAGCGGCTGGACTGGTTCTCTCTATCAATGTAAGGTTGCAGATGGATTGGACCGTGTAAGCTCATCCGAGTTGTGAACCCGTGCTCAGACCCGGGGAGGCCACCATGAACATTGCTGTGTTCGAGACCGAGGAATGGGAGCGACAAGCCTTCCTGCGCCTTGAGCCAAACCATCGCGTGCGCTGCGTTGCGGAGCCGCTGGACCAACGGAACGCGGCTGACTTCTCCGAGGCTGAGGTCGCCAGCCCATTCATCAACTCGCGGTTTGACGCATCGGCCCTCTCACAATTCCCAAGGCTAAAACTGATAGCAACGCGATCGACCGGATACGATCACATCGATCTCAACTACTGCGCCACGCACGCCATCACTGTGTCGAACGTGCCTGACTATGGCGATTCCACCGTTGCCGAGCACGTTTTCGCTTTGCTGCTAGCCGTTGCGCGCAACCTCGTGGAGTCGGTGGAGCGGACGCGACGCGGGCGGTTCACGCAGACCGGGCTGCGCGGCTTTGAGCTCCGCGACGCGGTAATCGGCGTAGTCGGCACCGGCCGGATTGGGCTGCGCGTGATCGAAATCGCACGCGGCTTCGGCATGAATGTTCTTGCTTACGATCTTCAGCCGGACGAGGCGGCCGCTACGCGGCTCAAGTTTGCCTACGCGAGCCTCGACAAGCTGTTGTCCGATTCCGACATCGTTACGCTGCACGTTCCCGCAACGTCTGGCACCCACCACATGCTCTCGGATCGAGAGTTCTCCCGCATGAAGCCGGGTTCAATCCTGATCAATACGGCACGCGGCCACATCGTTGATGTTGAAGCGTTGGTGCGGGCGCTGGCTGATAGTAGGCTGCGCGGCGCCGGCCTCGACGTCCTGCCGCAGGAGCCGTTGATCCGCGAAGAAGCAGCGATCTTCCACCAGGGGGCGACCAGGGATGCCGCGGATTTCAAGGCGCTCGTCGCAAACCATGTGTTGTTGCGCTTTCCCAACGTGGTCGTTACACCGCATAATGCCTACAACACCGAGGCGGCACTGCAGCGGATCATCGCGACGACGCTTGACAATATCGAGGCGTTTGTGCGCGGGACGCCGCAGAACGTGGTATCCGCGCATTGAACTTCGCGCTGGAGGTGACTTCACCCTTCAACTTTCGAGACCATCGTTGCTTGCGGCGCGCAAGACCTGCTGCGCAGCGAGTCCTCGTGTGATTACGACGCACGGTCAAGCGGCACGCTGGTTCTGTCGCCCGGGTGTAGAACGATATGCCGTTCGTCGACCGCGATGGAGATTGCGTCCGCCCCACTTGGATCGCTTGCCAGCGTCAGCGCATCATGAGTTATGTCCACGCTAAGCGAGTGCCGGCGATAGCGGAGCCGAAATGCAAGGCGGCGCAGTTCGTTCGGCAGTGCCGGATGAAAATGTAGTTCTTCGCCGCGCAGCTCCAGCCCGGTGAAGCAGCGTTGCAACAGGTCGATCGTGCCGGCCATGGCGCCGAGATGGATGCCTTCGCGCGTGGTCCCCCCTTGAACATCGCTGATGTCGCTTTGCAGAGCCTCCGTGAAGAGCGACCAGGAGCGCTGCCGGCAGGAGCGCGCCAATACCCAGGCATGCGCGAGAGCGCTCAAGGTGGAGCCATGCGAGCTGCGCCGCAGATAGTAGTCGATGGTTTTTGGGATCGCGCCAGGATCGAAAGTGTAGCCAATGCGGTTGAAGAGTTCCGCCAGTTCTTCTGCGGAAAACAGATAGAACAGCATCAGGACGTCGGCCTGCTTGGAGAGTTTGTAGCGATTGGGGGTGTCGCCCTCCGCATCAAGAATGAGATCCAGGCGCATGATGTTTGGGTATTTGCGTCGATAGGCGCCCCAGTCAAACTCCTGCAGCGCCTCGTAACCCTCAAACTGGCTGAGAATGCCGTCGTCATGGAAGGGCAGGTAAAGCTTGCGGCTGACATGTTCCCAAACTGCGAGTTCCTCCTGCTCGATCCGCAAGTGCTGACACAGTTCGTGACAGCGCTCCTTCGGCAAGAGTTCAAAGAGGTTGAGCGCGCGAGCGATGCACCAGACGGCCATGACGTTGGTGTACGCGTTATTGTCCAGGCCTGGCGTTTCCCGATCCGGATAGCCGTCATGAAATTCGTCCGGACCCATCACCCCGCGAATGTCATAGCGGCCGCGTGCTTCGTTCCAATGCGCAATACTGGCCCAGAAGCGGGCAATCTCGAACATCAGCTCGGCGCCGAAGGAGTAAAGGAACTCGGCATCGCCGGTGGCTTGATAGTACTGCCAAACATTATAGGCGACGGCCGCGCCGATGTGGCGCTGAAGATGCGTGTCGTCCTTGATCCAGCTGCAGGAGCGCGGGTTGAAGTACATGACGTCGGTTTCTTCGCGCCCGTCGCTGCCGCTCTGCCACGGGTACATCGCGCCGCGGAAGCCGGCTTGCCGGGCCGCCCAGCGCGCCTCATCGAGACGCCGGTAGCGGTAGAGAAGCAAGGCGCGGGCGAGGATTGGCAGGTGCAGGTTCAGCAATGGGAAGATGAACAGTTCGTCCCAGAAGATGTGGCCGCGATACCCCTCGCCATGCCAGCCACGCGCCGGGATGCCGGCGTCCAGCTCCATGCTGTGGCTTGAAGCTGTCTGGAGCAGATGGAAGAGGTGCAGGCGCACCGCCAGATGCGTCTCATCCGCTTCGTCGCTCGCGATATCGAGCAGATCAAGGTCACAGCGCTCCCACAAGTATCCCCAGACACGTTCATGGGTTTGCAGAAGTGCATCAAAGCTGTCGGCCCGTGCGATGGCGGTGCGCGCGGCGGTTTCCGGATCGGCAATGGCGCGGTCCCTGGAGGCATAAAGCGCGACGATCTTCTCGATCTCGATGCTGGCGCCCGGCACGACATCAAGGACGATGTCATAGCCGACACGCGCCGCTTCCTCAATCGGGCGTTTGTCCACCGCGGCATCAAGTCCGCGCGCGCTTACGTCCAGCCGCGCAGCCTGTGCGATCCGCAGTTGCGACTGCGTCGTCTCCACTTGAAGCAGCATGGAGCAAGGTGCGATGGCGGCAGCTTCGCAGACGCGCAGATTCTTGCTTTCAAATGCTTTGTATCTCGGCACGCCGGTATTGGCGACGTCGCCGTCCAGCATGGCGCGTATCGTGAGCCGACCGGACCAATTCTGCGAGGTGACGGTGACATGTTGGCCTGCGAGGTGCTTGCTATCCATGTGCACGAAGCGGCGCTCGGCGAGGCTGGTTTCCCGCCCCCGCGGGTCGCGTATCCGCAAAGTCCGCAAGTACAGACCGCGGCGCATATCGAGCGTTTGCTGATACTCAAGGATTTCGACGCGGCGCAGGTCAAGCCATTCTCCGTCGTCGATCCGGAAGGTCAGTGGCAGCCAGTTGGGGAGGTTGACCAGGTCCTCGTTCTCGATCGGACGGCCATCGATCAGCGTCGTGAGCCGATTGTAGCCGCCGGCAAGATACGTGCCGGGATAATACAAGTCATCAGCGCGCGCCTCAGCGGCGGCTCCGCGAGTCACGAAGTACCCGTTGCCCACAGCGAACAGAGTTTCGCGACGGCCCTCCAGATCAGGATCGAAACCCTCATGGGCAAACAGCCAAGGGTCGGGCCTAACACGGGCCGCGGGATGGCGGGTCTCGGTCCCTGGTTGCGCGATGAATGGATCGAGCCGATGCACGTCGGGCTTGGCGGTGGCGGTGAATCGTCCCGGCGTCAGCCCATCCTCCAATTCCAAATCGATCTGGTTGAGGTCGGCGACGACGATATCGGCACCGGCGTTCTCCAACTCCGCCCCATGGCCGGTCCGGTCGATGCCGATGACGAGGCCGAAACCACCGGCTCGTCCCGCCGTCACACCGGCAATCGCGTCCTCAATCACGACGGTGCGCTCGGGCGACGTCCCGAGGCGCTGCGCCGCCGCAAGAAAGGTGTCCGGCGCCGGCTTACCTGGCAGCCCCAAGGTCGCGGCATCACGTCCATCGATGCGGGCGTCGAACAGATGATCGAGCCGCGCAGTTTGCAGGATCTCCTGGCAATTGCGGCTCGCCGAAACCACCGCTGTCTTCAGGCCGAGCGCGCGCAGACGCCGGATCAGGGCCACCGTGGACGGATAAACGTCTACCCCTTTGCCGCGCATCTTCTCTAGAAACAGTCCGTCCTTTCGCCCGGCGAGGCCCTGGATGGTTTCGACCTCTGGACCATCGCGCTCGTCACCTTCCGCTACGTCCACGCCGCGCGCGGCCATAAAGGCGCGAATAGCTTCTTCGCGCGGACGCCCGTCGATGTACCTGCGATAGTCCTCGAGCGTAAATGGCGCAAAGGCAAGGCCCGTGCGGCGGGTGCACCCTTCGAAAAAGACATCGAAGGTTTGCTTCCAAGCCTGGAAATGGATGCCCGCGGTATCTGTAACCACGCCATCGAGATCGAACGCAACGGCATCAAATTGGGACGGAACAAGACCGGCTTTGCGAGACATGGCTCGGCTCACGGAGCGGTCGTCATCACAGCTACGAAAGCACAATGCGACCCTCGAGCTGACCTACCCCTCTCTCCGCGAAGAACGACGGTCGCCTTCATTGTTCCTGCCATGACCGTTCTCCTGCTTCCGAACGAAACAAGGCACATCTGACGCACGGCCAGCCCACGGACGAGCGTGCGCGACCATGAAACAAGACGCGTCCGCGCCGCGAATAGATTCAAAGAAAGACCTCGCCTTCAAGGCACCCGGATGACGCGCCTGAGGGCGGCCTTCACCAACGGAGCGCAGCCGTGTCCGTTGCGTTCGGTTGGCGCAAGGTATCACACGCTCGCTCAAGTTGCGACTCGAACATCTTCCGACCATCACTTCCAGTCTGGCCGTTCTTCGCGAGTCCGTTTCCGAGGCACGCGGCATCAATTGCGTGACCAGATGGGCCACGACGGACTCCCCGAAGCTGAGCGAGCGGGAGTGGCCGGCATTTAGCCGTGGCGCGGGGGCCGAAGCGCGCGACGATCGCCGACCGGCGCTTTCGGGCTTTGCTCAAGAGGATCTGCCCGGTTCCACATACATCGCCGCGCCCAGGAGAGCTGCGTGAGGACGCAAAATCTGGTCGATCGGGATGTCCTCCAAATATGATTGGAGTCGTCCCTTTGCGACGAATGCCTGGATCAGATTCGTCACATCCAACAGCGGCCGCAGCCCGCGGCACAGTCCGCCGGTGATGAAGACCCCGCCGCCGGTCAGAAGTGTGAGAGCCAGATTGCCGGCCGTAGAGCCGAGGATGGATGAAAAGATCCCTATCGCCTCGCTGCAGATGGGGCAGGAGCCCGCCGCCGCGCGCGCTGATACGTCTCTTGGATCGTGCACGTCGATGGTCTGCCCGTTCAACTTGGCTAAAGTTGTCGCAATCGCCAACAGCCCTGGTCCGGACAGCAACCGTTCAACCGGCACGTGCCCATACTGGCTCTGCAGGTGCGTCAGGATCTCCGCTTGAACGCGATCAATCGGGGCAAATGCGGCATGTCCTGCCTCACTGGGGATTCCGACAAGCTTACCTGCATTGTTCAGAAGAAAGGCGACACCCAGGCCGGTTCCGGGGCCGATCACGAGGGCAGGTCGTCCTGCGTCGCGAGTTCCCGATTTCAGCGAGCCGATCTCAGCGGGCTGTAGTGCAGCAACAGATAATGCGTGCGCAACGAGATCATTGATGACGATCAGCCTGCTCAAGCCGAGCCGCTGGCGAACATCGTCAATCGAGAATCGCCAAGGGCTGTTACTAAATGCCACCTGATCGCCCAGGATGGGGCCCGCCACAGCGAGCACCGCCTCCTCCAGCGTCGGGACGCCAGACACATAGTCCTCCACTGCCTCGACAAGGCCGGGATAGTGGGCGACTGGCAGCTTGCGCGCATTGAATGGCTGCGCACCAGGCTCCGCAATCGCAAACCTTGCATTGGTGCCGCCAATGTCTCCGACCAGCCGCATGGCGTTCATCCTCTAAGGATGATAATATCCAAATTTCTATTTCCAGGCGAGAAGGCTTGCAACATGATACAGCAGCCGGAGATAGCTTCAAAGCCGATCGTTACACTGACGCTCAGCCCAACCATTGATCTCGCGTTCCAGTCGAACGAGATCAGACCGATCCGTAAGAACCGTGCAGTACAACAGCGCACCGACGCAGGGGGTGGCGGCATAAATGTCGCGCGCGTGCTGAAGGAACTGGGCGCTGAAGCCTACGCCATTTACCTGGCTGGCGGCGCGACTGGACGCGTCCTAAATGAACTTGTCGCGAAATTGGACGTGCCGGCAAAATGCATCGATATAGCTGGCGGCACACGCATCAGCTTCACGGTCTTCGAAGAGATTTCGGGACTGGAATATCGTTTCGTAAGCGAGGGCTGTGCACTTGTCGAAGCAGAATGGCAATCGGCCCTATCGCACCTTAAGGAATGCGACGCAGACTACATCGTCGCGAGCGGTAGCCTGCCGCCCGGCGTTCCCATCGATTTTTACGCCCGCCTGGCCGGCATTGTGCGGAGCAATGGCGCACGCTTGATTCTTGATACCTCCGGGCCTGCGCTCCAAGCGGCGATATCGGCAGGAGGCATTTATCTCGCCAAGCCCAGTGTTGGTGAGTTCGAGACGTTGACGCACCGAAAGTTCGAATCCGCCGGGGAACTTGTCGATGCCGCGACGTCTTTGGTTGCCGCTGGCTCCGTCGAAAACCTTGCTGTGACCATGGGACGTGACGGCGCATTGCTCGCAACGCGCTCAGGTACGTTGCGGCTACGAGGCCCTAAGGTGAAGCCTGTGAGCGCAGTGGGGGCGGGCGATAGTTTTGTAGCGGGCATGACCTTCGCGCTCGCACGCCGAGAAAGTGCCGAGGATGCATTCATGCTTGGCATGGCCGCCGGTGCCGCTGCCGTCCTGACTCATGGCAACCAATTGTGCCGTCGAGAAGATGTCGAGCGTCTCCATGCGGAAGTCATGGCCGAGCGTGCGTCCATACAGCCGACCTAGCGCGCTGGCGACGTAGCCTCGACCTCGCAGTCGCTCCGCACTGAGCTTCCCGGATATCCGGGATGAACACAGACCAATCGGAGACAACAATGGGCGCAGCGGTAGAACCGACTCGGACTAGTGGCGTCACAGCTTGGCATGCGATGTCCGCCAACGACGTTGTGAAGTCGCTTGCCACCGACTGCGAGAAAGGGCTTGATCCGGCCGAAGCAGCGAGGCGGCTGCAGGCGCATGGACCGAACCGGCTGCCGAAGGGCAAGAAGCGTGGGCCGCTCATGCGGTTCTTGTCCCAGTTCAATAACGTCTTGATCTACGTTCTGTTGGGTGCCGGCTTCACGAAGCTTATGCTCAATCTCTGGGTCGACGCGTCGATCATCTTCGGCGTCGTCATCCTCAATGCGCTGCTCGGGTTCATACAAGAGGGCAAAGCCGAAAAAGCGCTGGACGCTATCCGGAACATGTTGTCCGCCGAAGCGCGAACTTTGCGCGGCGGAGAGACGCGCATGATTCCCGCGGAACAGTTGGTTCCCGGAGATATGGTGCTGCTCGAATCTGGCGACAAGATCCCTGCGGACGTACGGCTTGCCGAGGCGAAGAATCTGCGGACCGAGGAGGCAGCCCTAACCGGCGAGTCCGTGCCAGCTGATAAGAGCACAGACGCGGCTCCCGCTAATTCCACAGTCGGCGATCGGGAATGCATGGCGTTCTCTGGAACTATGGTCGTGTCCGGGCGTGCGGCCGGCGTCGTCGTCGCGACGGGCAGCGAGACCGAGCTTGGGCGCATCAACGCCCTACTCACGAACGTCAGCGCGCTCGAGACGCCACTGCTGCGCCAGATCAAGAAGTTCGGCTATGTCATCACCGCGGTCGTCGGAGCCGTTGGCGTGGTGGTGTTCGCCTACGGCAAGTGGGTGACGCACATGGATTTCGTCGAGCTATTCCAGGCCGTGGTCGGCATCGCCGTCTCCGTGATTCCAGAGGGCCTGCCGGCAATCATCACAATCACGCTCGCGATCGGCGTTCAACGCATGGCCGAGCGCAATGCCATCATCCGGCGGCTGCCGGCGGTGGAGACACTGGGGTCGGTATCGCGCATCTGCTCGGACAAGACCGGCACCCTGACGCGCATGGAAATGATGGTGATGTCCGCCGTCACCGCTGACGCGATGTATCAGGTCACCGGTAACGGTTATGCCCCGGAGGGCGAAGTCAACAGGGACGGAAAGCCCGCGGGCAAAGAACCGGTGCTCACGCTCATGGGGCGTGCCTCCATGCTGTGCAACGATGCAGAGCTGCGTCAGAAGGAAGGCAGTTGGAAGGTGGAGGGTGACCCGACCGAGGGGGCGCTCTATCCGTTCGCAATCAAGCTCGGCTTGGACCGGCGGGCCGAGCAGACCGCGTCTCCGCGGATCGACGCCATCCCGTTCGAATCCGAGCATAAGTTCATGGCGACGCTTCACAGGTCTGCCGACGGAAGGGAGTGCCTGTTTGTCAAAGGCGCGCCCGAAGTCATCCTCGAGCACTGCGATCGACATCAGACCGTCAGCGGTCAGCCGGCGCCGCTCGATCCCGCGCCCTTCTTGAAGGCTGCCGACATGCTTGCGGGTCAGGGCGAGCGTGTGCTGGCGCTCGCTTGGCTGGAGAACCCAGGCCTGCGGACGGGAAGCCTCGTTCCCACCGACCTGCCGAAGGACCTTGTGCTGCTCGGCTTGATCGGTCTTCTGGATCCGCCACGCAAAGAGGCGATCGAGGCTGTCAAGGAATGCCACGGCGGTGGCGTTCGCGTCACCATGATCACGGGCGATCACAAGATCACCGCCGCTGCGATTGCCAAAATGCTCGGCATTGGCGACGGCAAGACCGCGATCAGCGGCGCGGAGATCGAGGAGATGAACGAGGCCGCATTGCGGGAAAAGGTGCGCAATGTCGACGTGTTCGCGCGCGCGAGCCCCGAACACAAGCTCCGCCTCGTGAAGGCAATACAGGCCAACAAACAGATCGTCGCCATGACAGGCGACGGTGTGAACGATGCACCCGCGCTGAAGAAGGCCGATATCGGCGTTGCGATGGGGATCAAGGGCACCGAAGTCACCAAAGAGGCGGCGGGAATGATCCTGGCCGACGACAACTTTGCCTCGATTACCGCGGCTGTAAAGGAGGGCCGTACTGTCTACAATAATATCGAAAAGGCCATCCTGTTCATGCTGCCGACCAACGTGGCCCAAGGACTTGTCATCATGGTCGCAATCTTTTTTCACTTCACAATGCCTATCACCGCCCCGCAGGTCCTCTGGGTCAACATGGTAACGTCGGTCGCGCTAGGATTGGTGATCTCGTTCGAGCCACACGAGCTCGACGTCATGAACCGGCCGCCACGCACGGTGGATCGTCCGATCTTGACCGGCTTTGGATTCTGGCGCGTGTTGTTCGTCGGCGTGGCATTGGTTGCGACGACCCTGTGGGCGTTTTTCTGGATGAAAGCGCAAGGGGCCTCGGACGAACTCGCCCGGACGGTCGCGGTCAACATGATCACGATCGGCCAGGTGTTCTATCTCCTGAACAGCCGCTACCTGCTGGACAGTTCGTTGTCCCTCACCGCGCATCTCGGCAATAAATACCTGCCGCTCGGAATTGCCGCAGTCGTGATCCTCCAGTTGATTTTCACCTATGCGCCGCCATTGCAAGCCATGTTCGGCAACGAAGCCATTCCGATCTCGGTTTGGCCCTGGCTCCTGGTGGCCGGACTAGCATTCTTTCTCGTTGTGGAGGCCGAGAAGCTCATCATCCGTTCGTCGGCCTGGTTGCGCAGGGCGGTGACTGCGGTGGAAGCTGGGGCACAGCTTCGCCAGGTGACTTCCGCGTGAGGAAAGCACCGCCACGCACGCACCGTCGCGTGGATCTGTTCGTCGGCTGACGTCTGTTGCCATGAAGGGTCATCGCGGCGACGGTGACTCAAGAATCTCGATCTGCCTTTCTCATCGTGGGAGTCAGCCAAAACTAGAGCATGATCCGGAAAAGTGGAGGCCGGTTTTCCGAAAAGATTATGCTCAAACAAAGAGGTGAGATCATGATCCGATTCTGTCCAATCGGATCATGATCTAGTGCGACAGGAGTACAGGAATTTCGATTCTCGCCTCAAAGATATCTCGTGTTGCACTACCGAGCATTAGCGCGCGCTCGAATCCATGTGCGAATGCGCCCATCACGATTAGATCCGCGCCAGCGTGCCGTGCGCAGGCCAGAAGGGTCGTTCCGATGTTCAGAGTCTCACGGCGGATCGCGCTGAATTTCGCATCAACCTCCCACCGTGTGAGATAGCGGCAGAGTGCGTGTCCAGAATGAGGTGTCGAAAACAGCTTGTCGTCAATTACCGATACGACGAGTACCTCACGCGACTTGACGAGAAGCGGCAAGGCATCATGCACCGCGCGAACCGCCGAGCGTGTTCCGTCCCACGCAACGACAATGCGGTTGTTTGCGACTAGAGCTGTGTTCGGCGGCACGAACACAATTGGCCGACCACCCCCAAACAGAGCTGCTTCGACGAGCTCTTTGCGAGGCGAATCGAGTGATCCGCGTACGTCGAGAATCAGCATGTCGTGCATCTGGGTGAAATGGATTATGCGTTCGCGAAGCGAGATGGACTGGTTTTCGCTCTGTAGAATGTCACAAGGTATGTTTGCATCTGTCGCCGCCGACTGAACGAGTTCCGCCGTTCGCGCCACCCGTTCACTTGATAATGTTGACTTGCTGGCAGTCGTCGTCCCGACCTGCCGGATATCGGGTTGAGGCGCCAAATCACCGAGGTCGGATTCAATATCTGCAATCAATGCAGATAGATGCGCACCGTACGTGCGAGCGAGATCGATGGCGTAATGCCCTCCGCGCGAAAGGTTATCTCTACATACCGCAGGAGAAAGAAAAACGAGTATGTCCTTCATGGTCCACCCCGTGCAGCTTAAAATGCCGAATAGTCGTCCTCAGGCCGGATCGCCGATCGGCGGAGAAGCTTATCATCCCCCATTCAGAGCGGTCGGCTCGCGGGCCAAGCGAATTAACTTGTGTGACGGCTAGACGTTCCAGACGGAAACCTGCACCACGCGCGGGACGTCCATCTGAGCGTGCCCCCGGGGCCGTAGCAAGGGCCTCGGGGGCGCCATACAACCCAACGGTGTACGATCCGGCATAATAATGCTAGTAGTAACCAACAAAATGCGGCGCAAAAGTCGGCGAACAAGTAGCAAGGAGGGTGTCATGCTCTTCGAGGGAGGCTTCACTTTTTCAAACTTTCTGATCGACGTGCTGACGATATTCGCGTTCGTCGTGTGGTTCTGGTTGGCCATCACAATCTTTTCGGACCTCTTTAGACGTTATGATATTTCAGGGTGGGCCAAGGCCATTTGGGTGATCGTCGTGATACTGACCCCGTATCTTGGTGTCATCATTTATCTGATCACTCAGGGGCGAGGCATGACCGAGCGCAATGCGCAACAAGCGCAGGCGGCTCGTGAAGAATTGCGGCGTGTGGTCGGATTCAGTGTCGCCGACGAGCTCGGAAAGCTTGATCAGCTCAAGACGGCGGGATCGATCACTGATGACGAATTCGCGCGCCTTCGCGCGAGGTTGGTTCAGTAGCGGAGGTCTGTCCTCGGCGCGTTCACCGCAAGAGGCAGCTCTTCTAGATGACGTCGCCTCCAAGGCGTGCGTGATCGCCTGAACGGAAGGGAGCACATGGTCATGCGTTCTCGACGGGCAAAAATCGTCGCTACCGTTGGCCCCGCCAGCGCTTCGCCAGAGATGCTTAAGGCGCTGTTTCTCGCAGGCGTAGACACATTCCGTCTCAACTTCAGCCACGGAACCCATAAGGATCATGCAAATGTCCATGCCGCGATCCGGGCACTCGAGCGGGATATGCACCGCCCGATCGGCGTTCTGATGGATCTGCAGGGGCCGAAAATTCGCGTTGGCGCCCTGCGCGACAAGAAGATCACGGTTCGGCCTGGTGAGATCGTTCGCTTTGTTCGCTCCGGATCGGAAGGAGACGGCAAGGCTATACCCTTGCCGCACCCGGAAATCTTTGCGGCCCTTGCGCCCGGCGACGATCTTTTGATCGATGATGGCAGGGTGCGCGTTCGCGCGACGGGACTGGGCAATGACTACATCGCGGCCGAAGTCATTGTCGGTGGTGCGATCTCGAACCACAAGGGCGTCAATTTGCCCGGAACGATTCTCGACCTGTCGCCGCTCACCGCAAAAGACCGCACCGATCTGGAATTCGGCTTGGGCCTTGGCGTGGACTGGGTGGCTCTCTCATTTGTGCAGAAGCCATCGGACATGATCGAAGCACGGGCTCTGATTGGCGGGCGCGCCGGGCTCATGGCGAAGATCGAGAAGCCCGCCGCACTCGAGCGGATCGATGATATTATCCAGATGTCGGATGCGATCATGGTTGCGCGCGGCGATCTCGGGGTCGAGATTCCGCATGAGGAGGTACCGGCTCGCCAAAAGGAGCTGGTACGCGCCTGCAGGCTGGCCGTCAAACCGGTGATCGTCGCCACTCAGATGCTCGATTCAATGGTGGCAGCACCAACACCCACGCGTGCCGAGGCGTCAGACGTCGCGACTGCAATCTATGACGGCGCGGATGCGGTGATGTTGTCGGCGGAATCTGCAACGGGCCAGTACCCGCGCGAAGCCGTCGAAATGATGGACCGCATCATCCGCAGCACGGAGCAGCACAAGATGTATCGCTCGATCATCGAAGCAACCCAGCCCGATGAGGAACAGACTCCGCCGCATGCGGTTGCCGCGGCGGCGGCCGACTTAGCCTCCGCGATCCGTGCGGCGGCCATCGTCGCCTATACCTCGAGCGGGACAACGGCCGCACGTGTTGCGCGGAAGCGACCCAGGGTGCCGATCCTGGCCACGACGACCAGCGTGGAAGTGTCCCGTCGTCTCTGCCTCTTGTGGGGCGCACACAGCGCGCCTTCCGAGCACGTGCAAAGTTACGAGGAGATGGTCAGCCGCGCGACCGAGCTTGCGAAACGGGAAGGCTTCGCCGGCGCCGGTGATACTTTGGTGGTGGTTGCCGGCATACCGTTAGGCCAGGGCGGAACGACCAACAACCTGCGCGTCGTTTCGGTCTCCTGATCCGCTGGAGCAGGAAATGATGAAACAGGAGAGAGATGGGTTCAGCCAAAAAAACGATTCCCGAACCATTCGAGCCGGGAACGTGCGGCGTCCCAATTGACTTGATCTACTGGAACCTTTGCTAATATGGAGCCGGGAGCGTCGTATCATTGTCGCCCCCGCGTAGTCTCCGCGCCGAAAAGGAGGCTCAATGATCAGGTTCGGCCTGCTAGGATGCGGGCGTATCGCCAGGCGCCATTCCGATCTGCTCGGCGACAATCGTATCGAGGGCGCAGCGCTCGCGGCTGTGTGCGACCTAGTGCGCACCCGCGCGGATGCGGTCGCAGCGAAGTTCGGCGTTGCCGCCCATTACGACATCGATGACTTTCTCGCCCGCAGGGACATCGATGCGGTCGCGTTGTTGACCCCGAGCGGCATGCGTCGCGAGCACGTCATCGCCTGCGCGAAGGCCGGCAAGCACGTCGTGGTGGAAAAGCCGATGGCGCTGCGGCTACAGGACGCTGACGACATGATCCGTGCCTGCGACGAGGCCGGCGTCAAGCTTTTCATCGTCAAGCAGAACCGCTTCAATGTTCCCGTGGTCAAAGCACGCGAGGCGCTGGAGGCCGGCCGCTTCGGTAAGCTCGTGCTCGGCACAGTGCGCGTGCGCTGGTGTCGCGATCAGGCCTACTATGACCAGGACAGCTGGCGTGGCACTTGGGCCTATGACGGGGGCGTGCTCACCAATCAGGCGAGCCACTACATCGACCTGCTGGAATGGTTTTTCGGCGATGTCATTAGCGTTCATGCCCGCGCGACCACCGCCTTGGTGCGAATCGAGGCCGAGGACACGGCGGTCGCGACGTTGAAGTTCAAAAACGGCGCGCTCGGCGTCATTGAGGCGACCACCGCCACGCGGCCGACAGACCTCGAAGGATCGCTCTCCATTCTCGGCGAAAAGGGGGTAGTCGAAGTTGCGGGCCTTGCAGTCAACCAGATTCGACATTGGCGTTTCGTTGACGAACTGCCGTCGGACAAGGACGTGATCGAGAAATTTTCAATCAACCCGCCGAACGTCTATGGGTTCGGCCATCAGGCCTATTACCAACACGTCGTCGATTGCCTGGTGAACCAGCGCGCCGCGCTGGTTGATGGACTCGAGGGCCGCAAGAGCCTGGAACTGATCTCGGCGCTCTATGAATCGATCGAGACCGGGCAGGAGGTAGCGCTTCGCTTCACGCCGCGTCTGGGCCGATTGGGTGTCGTATCGTAAACCAGCCGGAGCGGCTTCGGATCGGCATCCGCGATGCTCAATTTGACGGGCGATGATTTCGTGGAACGGCACCGGACGAGCTGAGTTGGACTTCTGTGACCGCTCATTGCGCGAGACTTGTCGACGGATGAGCAGCGACGACGGAACGTTGGACAGTCCATGCTCGCCGCAATGATCCCTGTAGGCCCGCCCATCGACCCTCCCCGTTGGCCGGTGATCGGCACGCCGTTAAGTGGCAGAGGCCGATGCCGCGTATAGCCCTCGTTTCGGTCGGTCTCAGCGTCCAATCCGTTTGCGCCTCTCGTCGGCTAATTCACGAAATTGCTCTTCCGTGAGATTGCCGGCACCGACGATCTGATAGCGACTTTTCGGATCCTGAATCTGGCTGCGGCGTTCTTCGTCCTGCGGGCGCCGTTGTTCTTCACGGTTGCTCCCACCACCGCCGCCGAAGCCGAGGAATTCGACCATGATGATCGACGGCTGCGCGTCGGCAGGTCCCTGCTGAGGTGTCTTTGCCTGTTGCGACGCGGCACCGGCGGTGTTGGACGCAGCCAACGCGCCGCTGACATTCGGCGCCTGCACTGTCGGAATGCCGGTCGCGGAGCCCTGCACCTGGATATTGCCGGCGTTGATGATCTGCAGCGCCGCAAGGTTGACATTGCCAGAGACGCGAATGCCCGCCTCGCCGGCATCAATCGTACCGAGCGGCGCGATCAAATCGATGTCGCCGGGCGGCACTTCCGGGATCGGACTAAGCGTGGCAATGCCTGCGCCCGAGCTCGGCGCCACCGGCGAGAGCGCCACACTGCCGTACTTGTCGTAGACGCGCCGGGGCGGGGTGTACAATACGGTGGTCTTGGCACCACGACCGGCGTTGATGTCGCCTTCGGCAGACCAGGCGAGGATGTCGCCCCCGAACGTGGTCATGATGCGCGAGAGGCCGAGCAGGATGCTTTCTTTCGCGTAGATCTGGATATCGCCAGACCCCTGTGTCATCACGCCGGCGGTTGCCGGCGGCGCCTTGCCCTCCACGCCGATGATGACCTGCCCGCCCGGTGCGATCAGCTGGATGTCGCCGCCGAAATTCGTGCGCACACCCGAGCCGTCGAACATGACGATATCGCCCGCCTGCTGGATGGGCTTGCCGTTCTCGTCCGTCTCCGGAAACAGGGTCGCGATCATCTGACGGCCGCGCAGGTAGGAGCCATAACGCGAGCTCGATTGATCGTTGTATTCACGTCCGCCTTCACGCAACTCGGCGAAGTAGACCTGGCGCAGGAAGATGTTTTGCTGCTCAGCGGCAAGCGTCGCGAAAAATGCCGGTGCCTCGTCGGCTATTCCCGCAAAGCCGTAATACTCCGAGAGCCACGCGGCGAGTTCGGCCGTGTAGACCTTGGCCACTTTGCCGGGCTGGTCGGCCAACGGTATTCCGTTTTGCGCCAAATTGGCCGGATTCAGATAGCGCGCAACAAGGGCGCTGTAGTCCGGCTCAGCAGCACCGACACCCCCCTGCACCACGATGCCGGCACCGGGCCGCAGATCCCCCGGCACAAGCGGACCAATACTGGTGAGCGATCCGTAGTCGGCCTGATAGACGTTGCGGCCGGCGGAGACGAGCAGCGTGCCGGGACCGGCGATCTCGAAGTGTGCGAAGATGATGTCGCGACCAGCCGACACGATCGACACGTCGGTGTCTCGGTTGTTGAGGATCACGCCGCTGGTGTTGAAGATGTCGCGCCCCGCGCGCAGCCATGCTTGCTTGCCGGCGACGTGATAAGTGATCTGACCTGGCCCCGCCAGCTCACTCTGGCCGACCTGGACATTGGCGATGTCGCCCGCGACGGCGTAGAAGCGTATTGGCTCGGGGTCGTCGATATGAAGATTGCCGAACGGTGTGCCGACCTGCATGCCGACATAACCTGGGATCCACGCGTATTTGTCACCCCGGCCATTGATGGAATTCGAAGCGAGGAATTCCAGTTGCCCAATCGGCGACGGCAACAAATCCATTGGTCCGGATAGAAGGATGTTGCCATGCGCCGCTGTCACCGAGAGCGAGGGAACGACCGGCTGCAAGAAAACGTTCAGACCGCCCGGGCTGATGTCGCCGCCTGCCGAGAACAGTGTTGCGCCTGTCGTGTCCGTCCACAGATCGCGGACAGCATAAGCGTCAGTGACGAGATCGGTCCTGCTGTCGGCGGTCACCGCCCCGTCGCCGACGTTGAAGGTCACCCGGCCGTACATAACCGACTTATAAGACGCGAGCGGATCGATGGGACGCGGATCGCCGGACCGCGGCAACGGGTAGCCACTTTCGGGGACACCATGGAGTGCGGCAAGGGCGGTGCCGACGGCGCCGGCGCGCACATCGATATTGCCACGAAGATTGGTGAGATCACCGTACAATCTCTCTTCGAGGTTCAGGTTCATTCCCGGATTGAGGCGGCCGGCGATATCGACCGTTAATGTACCGCCACCGCTACGAACGACCGCACCACTGGCGCCGATGCGCCCGCTGCTGCCGATCGCCGCCGACAACGCCGTCGTACTCATGACAGTCACGTCGCCGATGCTGCTCTCTCCGGCGTCTCCGCCGGCGCGCAAGATCACGTTGCCGCCGCCGAGCGCGCCGATGCCGGCAAAGCCGCGCATCACCAGCGTCTCGGTACCGACAGCGTAGGTTCCGAAATTGATGCCCCAGCTTCCTTGCTGGCTCCAGGACCAGTTTTCGATGTCGGAGGACAGCACGCCATCGTTCCAACTGAACTGGTTCATGACAATACGGCCGCGAATATCTCCCCTCGCCGCCAGCAGCACATCGCCGCCGTGCTCGGTGAAATAGACGCCGATGGGGTTTAACGCCGCCTCGTAGGCTGCATAGTCCGGGCCGAGCACGGTGCCGTCACTGCGAGTTTCGCGCGCGAGGCCCCCCACAGCGGTGCCGGCGGTGTAGACGCCGAACAGCGACTCCTGGCGGTAGTCGCCGGCAGCCAGCAGCTCGATATTGCCAGTGCCGGTGCGCAGTACGCTCGATGCCTCCTGACCGCCGTCGATCCCGGTGCCGTGAGGATCCTTCAACACGATGTTGCCGGCAGTGCGTTGCGTTTGGATCGCACGCGTGTCGGCAGCGCCGAGATCGGCACCGGCCACGTAGCGCGTCGACCAGGATAGCGAGCCCGGGGCCAGCATCGGCGCCACAGCCCACATCTTGCCTTGCCGCGTCGACGTGTAGCTGATGGTCGCCTGGCTCGGATCGCCGTCCACGGTCACAACCGTGCCGGCAGCGATGCGAATGGTGCCATACAGTTCACCTCCGAAAATGGTGTCCCCGGGCCCATACGTGGCGTAGTCATCGCTGATCATGCCCGAGACCACGACCGGATCGTTCGCGCCGGGCGCGGTGACCGGGAAGATGAAGACATTCATCCCATAGGGTTCATAAAACGGCGCCGTGAAGACGACCTCCTCGGCGATCGGCTGCCCGCCAATGAACGTGAGCGTCTCCCCAGGAAAGCGGCCGTCGTCGGGTGTGACCGGCGGCGGCGCGAAGCCGTCATTGATGCTGCCATTGATTTTGAGATTCCCGCCGGCGCGCATCACCACGACACCCGGTTCGCCGGAGCCTCGCCGTGCGGGATCGGCATTCGGACCGTAGCGATAGCCGGCGAGGTCGAGATCGCCGACGACAGTGATGTCGCCTGTGGCCGTGAGCTCGATCCCGGGCCGCAGATGGAAGGCATCGCCGTAGGCCCTGAGTCCGGACAACCTGTTCAGCAACGCACCATTGGCCCAAGCCGCGTCGATGAATGCGGTGCTGTCGCCGTGAATCGCATCGAGCAGGCTTTGGTTGACGATTCCATCGGCCAATTCGTAACGGTGGAAACCGTTGACCGCGATGCTGCCGGCGCCCCAAATGTTGAGCGGGCCGGCGGCCTCGACCGCGATGTCGTTGGCGCCGGCGCCTGTGCCGTTGGCTCCGCCGCGTCGTTGCGCGTTGATCTCGATCTGGCCGCGCGCCACCGCATCGGCGGATCGAAGATCGATGGTGGCGCCTGACGCAAGGCGTACCGTGCCTTGCGCGGACGTCAGCTCCACATGGCCGCGGTTCGACGCTTCGATCGGCTTCCCATAGCCGTCGACCTGCAGCACGGTGCCGTGCGCGTCGAGGACGGCTGTAGGCGCAAGCACGAGATCGTCGCGCGCGGCGAGGCGAATGATGCCGACTGTCTTGCCACTGGCGTCGATCCGGCCATTGACTGTCAGGCTGCCGCCGTCGACCGAAATGTTCACCTCGTTGGCGCGTACGTCGTCGCCGATCGCCAGATCGCCGGTCTTGATCACGAAGGTGCGCGAACCGAAGAAGCCGCCATCATTCAACGTCGCATTCAAGCCCGCGAAGTCTGCGAAAGAACGTGCGCGGCCATCGAAGCCGCCGGATCGGAAGTCACCCGTGCTCGATCCGCGAAGCGTGCCATTCAATACCAAGGTGCCGTTCGCGCCCAGAGCAATCGCCTCGACCGAGCCAGCCTGATTGCGGACCGCGGATACGTCGATGACAGATCCGGCATGCTGTGTGATTGCGCCGTCTGCGCTCGCCATCGCGAGGTCGCCGCCCCAACTATATTTGGTCACGTCGAAGAAGGTGACGGCGCGCCCCGACAGATCGATCCGTGAACGCTCGGTGAGCGTCACATCGCCCGTCGCATTCAGCTCCAGCCGGCCGCTCGGCAATGCAATCGCGGTGTCGATGTTGATGGCGCTGCCGTTGAAGTGAAGCTCCCCGCCGAGTGCATTGACAGCTGCAGTGTTTATAGCCCCGCCCCCCGGCGCGCGTGCCGTGATGGCGCCGCCGGCCGTGTAGGACATGAAGCCGCCGGCTTCTGCCGTCAGCAGCGGCGTCGTGATGTTGAGCTCGCCGCCCGCATAGGTCTGCGCATTGGTGCCCGTATGATAGACCGAGAGCGTACCACGGTCCTTGGCCGTGATCCGATCCGACGCCGTCAGATTGACGGTTGCAAAGCCGAGGGCAAGACGGTCGAGCGCGATCTCGTTCTGGTTGCGCGTGTACGGATCATAACCGAACATGATCTCGCGCGCGTCGATCGCCAATGTGCCATGACCGGTCCCCGGTCCGCCGGGCCGCACCGCGCCTGGCGATAGACTGACGAAAGGACTCGCAGATGTCCCCAGTCCGGAGGTTACGCCGTTCCAGATCAACGTATCGACGGCAAGTGTCACAACGTCGCCCTGCGTACCCCAGCCGTAAATGGCGGGCGTGTTGAGCACCATCATGGTGTTGCCGCCGTCCCTGCTGCGCGCATCGAGCGTGACGTCGCCAATGAAATTGAGCGAAGAGCCGACTGTCAGCGTCAGCCGCTCGACGCGCGCCAGCGCCGGATCAGCAGGCGCCAACAGCCGATCGAGCGTCGATTGGGTCAACAGCCAGCCGGAACCGAGCGCCCCGGCGGCATTGGCGGCCGCGAGCGACGCGTCCGTTCCGACGTTGATCTCCGGCAAGCTGAGTGTGAGATAGCGCGCATTGAGCGCGACATTGGCACCGAGATTGAGCCCGAGGCTCGACGAGACCACGATGGTGCCGAGTGTGCGAAGCGCTGCGCCATCTTCGATGGTGACCGTACCTGCCGTGCTCGTCACCGGCGGCAGAAAATTCAACCATCCATTGGCGACGGAGAGAATGGCGCCGGCCGTTGCAGAGTTTCCGTTGACCGAATTGCCGAAGATATAGCCATCTCTCGAATCGAGGACATCGGTGCTCCCGCGCGTGGTGTCGAGCACCGCTCCATCTTGAATCTGGATGGTGTTCTTCGCCAACAGCAGGATCTGGCCGGCTTTCAGAACCGCGCCGGCGCGGACATAGACATTATTTGTATTAGCGGCGAAAAAGGTACGCGCGCCATTGCTGTCCGTTTGGCCGGCACCGGAATAGTAGATATACTCACCGCCGATCAACAGCGTGCCACCATTGAAGCGCGAGAGATCCTCCGTGTCGATCGACGCCATGCCCGGCGTGGCGGCAGCGCCCACGGCTTTGAGTTCGATCGAGCCGGTCCCGTCAACCGCCAGAATGCCGGCACGGCCGCCTTTGGCAGGATCAAAAAGCGCGGTGCCCTCAAAAGACAGAATCTCACCGGTGGCGGCCCCGAGGTCGAGCTTGACGACTTGGCCATCGATCGGCAGGCGCGGCCGCGCCAGGCCGAACGTCGCCGCATTGGCGATGGCGAAGTCGCTGTAGCTCGTCTCGCTATAGCGAGAATAAGTCCGCACGCTGTTGGCTGGAGTCAAAATGATCTGGCGCATGAGAGCCGAGCGGAAACCGGTATTCGCGATGCCGAGTGTGCCGCTGGTCACGTATGAGCCATTGCCTAAGGCCACCGCTCCGAACATTGCGGTGCTACTGCCGCCGATCTCGATGCGGTATGCACCGGGATGCAGCGCATAGGTCGACGGCAACAGCGTATAGGTGCCTGCGGGCAACCCACCGGCCGGCCGTTGCAATGTAATCTGCTGGCCGACCAGCGGATCGCCAGCTCCATTATCGGGCGCTAGCGGTGCATAGCTGCTAACATAGCTGGGCAGGAGGGCATAAACGCGATTTGATGTCTTGCTGTATGTGTTCGCGGGATTGGCGTTGACGAGCGGCGTTTCACGCACATCCACCGAACCGCCTCGTCCGCTCACGAAAGCCGCGCCGGTGAGTTCGCTACCGCCGGACAAATCGAGCAGCGAGCCCGGGTCGGCAACGATACGATTGCCTTTCACCGTGACGCCAACAGCCTGCTCTCCTGCCGGGCTGAGCGAACCGAGATCCGCGAAAACCACATCGGCCCCATTATATTTATAAGACAGACCATCGGTGGTTCCGCCGTAGGGCACAATGAGGCCGGCAGCGGTGGTTGACGTGATGCTGCCGCTGCGCAGCGTGACGGTCATGGGAGGCTGGGGCGTGAATTCATTATCGGGAGCGAGAGCGAAACACCCTGGACAGACCGATGCGACATTGCCCAACACGACGCTACCCAACGGCGCGCGCACGATGCCGCCCTGGTCGATTGTCGTCGCGATAAAGCCCAATGCACCAAAAACAGATTGGGGAAGCGCCGGATTGGTGCCATTGCCGCGAATGGTCAAAGTGCCTTCCGCATTGCGCACGATGCTTTGGAAATTTTTGGTCATTCCGGCAGCGATGGTGGTGGCGGCGCCGGTCGTCGGATAGAGTTGCGCCGCCTCGATCGTGATGTCGCCACCGCTGGCAAAAACTCCGCTGCCGAAACGAACGTCGCCACGGCTGACGAGTTCGATCGAATCGAATCCAGGAGCATCGATCATGTGGTTGATGATCGGCGCCGGCTCTATACCCGTCTGATATATCCCGGAGACGCCCGAGAATACCCGATTGCGCATGTCGATCAGATCGGCGGTGACTGTCAGCACCCCGCGGTTGGTATCCGATGGCTGCCAGCCCAGGAGGCCCGGATAAGCCAGGCCGGGTGGGATATCGACGACCGTCGCGCCATCCAGGAGCACATAAGGAGCCGACAGCGAAACGCGCGCATCCAGAGTCGAGGGCGCCACGGACAGCGCACCGCGATAAAGCGCGAGGCTCTGGCGTGTGGACAGGCTGACATTGCCTTCGAAGCGGAAGACGTCGCGGCTCCAAAGTGCAAGATTGTCGAAGCCGCCCTCGGCGACCTGCGACGCACTCACATAGGCTCTGCCGTCGACGAGCGATGCATCGTTCGCGCGCGGCCGGAGATCGGACGGCAATGGACTCCGAGCGCGGTCCTGGGTGATCGTGAAGATGCGCGGGCCGGTCGCGGTCCAAGGATTGTAGTACGGCGTTTCCAGAGCGAGAGTCAGAGTACCGCCAGCGGCACCGGCACCGCCAGGCACCGCACGCATCGTGCCATCGATATAAAGTCCGTTCTGCGAGGCAATCAGGATGGAGCCGCCGTTGCTCGCCGCATCGATCGGCTGCCAACCCGCAATCGCGCCGGCCCCGACCAAGAGATCGATCGCCGCATGCGTGCCGGACGCATCGAGCACGGCACCTGGCCGGATGACGACAAGCGACTGGGTCGCCGGCAGCATGCCCTTGCTGTCAGGAGTGAGCGACGCGATACCGATCTTGATCGAGCCGCCATCACGAACGATGCCATAGCGGTGTCCCTTCATATCGACACCGCTGAGCGGGCGCGCGGCAACATCGAGCACCGCATGATCGCCGATCCAGATCGACTCACCGGGGAAGCCGGTCTGTTGATAGTCCGCCGAACCGAGATCGCTGCCGATGGTGATCGTGCCGCCCGCCGCCGTGACGGCGCCCTCGATGGTCGTTTGCCACAACGCGTTCAACGTGACCGAATGGCCATCATCCACCCTGATCGCCGAACCCGCGGCGAGCACCATGCCTTGCGCCGACGTCAGGGACAGGTCGGCACCACCGCGCTGCGTGAAACTGCCTGCCGAGCGGTCATCAAGGTAGAGCGGCGGCGTCCAAACTTCCATCGCCGCCGATGGATCTGCGCCGGTCGGCGCACTGAAGCCGGCCGACGACAATCGATAGACCGGCATCGTGACATCGAGCTGCATGCCGGGCGCGACGAGCAGACCGGTATTGCCTCTGATGTCGTATTTGGAAAACCCGCTCTGCAGCAGGTTCTGCTTGAGGTACTGAAGCGGCGCCACGGCCACCGATCTGCCCATGACCGCGCCGGCGCGAATGATCGTCCCGGCAGCAAAGACCACGTCCACAGGCGACGGATTGCCGGCACTCACGATCACCGTCGTCGGGACGATGGGTATCCCGCTGGGAAAGACGTTGGCGGGCACGACGTAGTCTAACGGAAAGACCTCTGTGCCACTGATAAAAGTTATGACTGATCCAGCCGGGATGATGGGCTGGTTTTGGGCGCCAACATACACATTGCCCCTGCCCTGAACAACCATATAGTAGCTGGTCACTGTCGATAGCGAAGGTGGAGGGGTCCAATCCGCTGCAAGGATCATAGGCGTCGTGATGTGCGGAGCCGCACCGATCGGTTGTCCTGGAGGCGCCACCGTGAAAGTGCGGATATAGTCGGCCGGCAAGATTTCGCCGGCGCGGACGCGGAATTCCTCCAAGGCTTTGAGATCGACGGGCGCTGTCTCGCCGGCGCTCAACACGCCGTTAGTCGCCAACACTTCGCCGCCGAGCACGACAGATGCGCCCGATCCCAACGTGAGTGTCCCGCCTCCCGCGGCACCGAGGCCGCTGATGTCGCCGTCGAGCGTGAGCCTTCCGACACCGGGCGCAACGCCGATCGGGACGGCGTCTGCCCGAAGAGTGACGTTTCCGCCGCGGCCGCCCGTGAAGTCATCCTTGTGCGAAATCAGGCCGCCTGATGACACATCGATCATGCTGCCTGTGGCGACGATTACGTCGCCGGAAGACACCAGGTGAACGTCGCCGCCATCGATGAAAGCCCGCTTGCTTTCGTCGGCGGGGTCATTGATTGCGTTCGCCCATAGTCCACGGGTGTCGAGCTTTGCTCCCTGCGATACCGTGATGGTCGAGACGCCGCCGGACGTCAGCACCTGCGTCATCGTCCCACCCACGGGCGTGCCCAATGTGAAATGGTTGGTCGCCGTAATCTCGCCGCTGCGAGCCGTGATGTCGGCCTTGATGTCAACGATCGGCGCAGTCAACGTAACCGAACCGCCGTCGGCAACTGACAACGGCGCATCAACCGTGATCTTGCCGCCGGTCGCGAAATCGATAGCGCCAAGCCCCTGCTGACTCAGATGTTGAGCATCAAACCACGCGGTGTTGGTGCGGTCAGCCGGCGGCGATACAGTCGTCAGATCGATAAACACTACATCCGTGTTGTAGACACCAGTGCGGCCAAGCGCGGTGTACTGACCGAGTGCGAGCGTTCCGGCGAGCGGCGCGGTGTTCTGCGAGAACTTGTAGCCATCGGTGACGCCGTCGGGACGCGCCTCGACTTGGCGTTGGCCTTGGATCACATCGGCCACGATCGTACCCGCGAAGACCGAGGTCGGCGTCGACAGATTGAGGCTGCCGGCATCGCGTCCCACCGTGTAGCCGTCCTCCCAGCGGACGCTGACCGCGCCTTTGTCAAGCGGGTTTGTCCAGGTTTCGGTGACGTTCCAGCGCTCGTGCTTGCGCGTAAAACCGCCGGCGACGCCATCGAGCAGCACATCCGCGCGCGCGTTGCCGATGTTGTAGATCCCGCCGTCGGCACCACGGAAATTTGTCGTACGGATATAGCCGCCCTGATACGTGACGGCGCCGCCGGAGATGTTGAAGATGGAGCCTGGCTGCGCCACCACTTCCGGGCCGGAAAGTGTGATAGTGCCGCCAAGCGCGGTCCACTCCCCGATCGTGTGCGCGGTGTTGTTGAGGTAACCCGAAACTTCGAGCAGCCCGCCCGGCGTATAGTACCGATCCGAGGCGTAGCCGCCGGTTCCCGCCGGGACCAGCACGAGATCGCGCACGTCGATCCACACATTGGCGTTCATCAGATTGCCGCTGTCGCGATTGACGGGCGCGTCACGGAGCTCGTTGCCCTGGACGTTCACCTTGATGTTGTTCACCGACATCGGCAGCAGCACGCTCCGCACGCCGGAAACGTCGATGGTGGCGCCAGTTTCGGTGACGATGCGCTGGCCCGCCGAAACGGTGACCTGCCCGCCCTGCGCCATCGTGGTCGAGCCGTTCTTGAACAGGACGTTGCCGCCGGTGACGATCTCGATACGCGACTGATCCTGTTGGTCCGCCAGCTTGGCAAGATTATCGAACTGTCCGAAATTCGCCTGCGCGCGGATGCGGTCCTGCGTCATCGACGCCGCGATCAACGCGTCGCGCTGCCTGTTGAGCGCGGTCTCGTCGCTGTCGAGCTCCGGCAGGATGGTGGTGACACTGGCACCGCCGAAGACAATGCTGCCATTTCTGTCGGCCGCTGAATTCAGGAGATGAATAGTGCCCCGCGTATTGACTGACGTGGTCGAGACCAGGGTTCCGTCTTGTGCGATGACCCTCCCGGCCAGCGTGATGTCGCCCTGCTGGCTGAAGATCAGGCCTGCGTTGGTGACACTGCCGCTCGTGCCGCTGCTGGAAATCACCGGCGCGATCTCACTGCCGCGGGTTGTCGAGAATTGATTGGCATCGGTGCCGTAGCCGGGCCGCAGGATGAAGTCGTTGCCGGCCGCGAGCAACGCCTGGCCCTTCGGCGTGGAGATCGATCCCGCGTTTTCAACGTTGCTGCCGAGCAGCATGACGAAGCGGCCGCCCTCTTTCACCGATTTCGGCGAGCGCGTGGTGAGCTCAGCGCCGGCCTCCACTGTCACCGATCCGGCCGCGCCAGTGAAGCTCGGGAGATAGGCGCCTGAGAGCTGCTGCGAGTAGATGCCGCGATCCAAGAACTGGTCATCGGTGATGTTGGCGGTCGCGGCGATCAGCGCGCCCACATTCACCTGCGACGCGCCGCCGAAGATGATGCCGTTGCGGTTGATGATGTAGACTTGTCCGTCGGCCCTGATCTGGCCGGCAATCTGCGAAGGACGCGCGCTCGGGTCGACCACGCGATTGAGCGCGGTCCACGAACTGTTGCCCTGCTGATCGAAATTGACCGTGGTCTCCTTGCCGACGTTGAACGTGGTCCAGTTGAGAATCGCCTTCTGCTGGGTCTGCTTGATGTCGACCTGCGTGCGGCCGTTAACCTGTGCCTGCGCCGGCAATTGCGCGCCGGTCCACACGCCGGATGACGTCCCCGCACCCGGCGCGACGACCAGGCCACCGGGAACAAGCCCGTTCGGGATCGCACTTTGCGTCTGCGATGCGAGATTGCGCGCGGCACTCTGGGCGGCCTGGATGGCCTGGATCGCCTGGGAGGCGCGCTTCAGGGCATCGCCCGCCTGCTGCGCCGCCCTTGCCGCGTCCTGCGACGCGGCTTGCGCGGCTGCAGCCGCGGCCGCGGACGGCGACGAGCCGCCGAGCGGGCGGGCTTCGGCTCCGGTCATGGCTCCGAGAAGGGCAACAGCGCTGACGCCGGCAAGCAGTGCTGAATGAGCGCGGGTTCGGCGGGGATGAAGTCGAAGGGCCGTGGTCTCGACAGGCATGGATACGCTTTCTCAGGCAATCGTTCTCGGCGGGGCAGCACGCGGATGCCCCCTCTCGATTCCTGGATCCCCGGACGGGCTCAGATCTGCAAAAAAAGTTGAGAGGTCATCCAAGCAGCAGGATGCCCCCCGGCAGCGCGGTCGCGTGGGCGCCGAATACCTCCTCGATCAGCGAAACGACGCGGCCGATGTTCTCGATCCTGAGCCTCGCGTTGAACAGGCGGCGCCCTAGGTCCTTGTTCGTCAAGATGATTCGCCCCGGTCGATATCGATTGACCTCCGCAATCACCTCGCCGATCGGTGTGGACTGGAAGACGACGATCCCGTCTCGCCAGGCCGAAACCGTGACAGGATCAACTGTGACGATTTGGCCCATCCGTTCGCTGGAATAAGCGATCTGCTGTCCAGGCGAGAGCGACAGCGCGGACATGCCCCGCTCGAGGCGCACATCGCCTGTCACACAGGTGACACAAGCGACCCGATCGTCGACCCGCACATTGAAACGCGCCGCTGCCGCGGCGATGCGGCCGCCGGCTGCGACGACTGTGAAAGGATCGGCGGTGTCGGATTTGGTGGAGATCATCGCCTCGCCGGCAATGATCTCGGCCTCCGTGCCACTCGCGCGCAGCGAAAGGCTGGTCCGCGTGTTCAGATCGATAGTGGCGCGATCCGCCAGCGTGATCTCGCGCTGCTCGCCGATTGCGGTCCTGTAGTCAGCAGCAAACTCCGACCACGACGGCCACAATCCGAGCGGAGGCCGGACAACGAGAATGGCGGCGCCCGCCGCGGAGGCTGCAAGCGCGCCGCCCAGAAAGGCACGGCGCCCGACGCCGGATTTGATGCTCGCGGCTGCATCGTGGGCACGCAAAGTCGGGCCTGCAAGAGCGTCGGCCGCCAAATCCTTGCCGACCGGCCCCAGGGATTTCCATGTCCGGCTCATCCGGCCGAAGGCCTCACGGTGGGCGGGGCTGCGAGCAACCCATTGTTTGAGCGCGGCAAGATCCGCCCGGTTCGCCCGCCCTTCTGCGAACCGCATCACCCACTCATAGGCCTCCTCGTCGATCGACGGGGCGCCGGACTGCGGAGCGCGAGAGCTATCCATGGCCATCCGTCGGTTCATCTGTTCGTTGGGCTTCCTCCTTATGAGATCCCTCGAGCAGCCTTGAACTGAATCGCGAAACGACATTCCGCTTGAGGCGCTCGGCGCAATGCAGCACGGCCTCTTTTAGCTCCAAGGCGACAAGACGTTCGGAGATATCGTGCTGTATCGCCACTTCGCGGATCGACAGACCTTCAAGTCGTACCGCAAACAAGATGTCCCGCCGGCGTGGCGTGAGCTCCTTGGTCGCCTGTGCCAGCAAGGCCCATTCGGCGCGGCCTTCCGTCACCTCTGCAGGCCCGGGCGCCTCATCAGCAAGGTCGAGCTCCTCGATCGCCTCGTCAAGCGTGACGACATCGCGCTCACGATGCAGGCGCTTGAGAGCGATATTGTATGCGATACGAAAAATATAGGATTGCGGGCGGAGCACCGGTCCAATGGGCGCGGCGCGTTCGAGCCTGAGCCAGGCCTCCTGCAGAGAATCGCCCGCGAGCTCGATCGATCCGAGGCGCTTCGTCAGCCGCAATTTCAAATCGTCGTAGCCCAAGAGAAATGCGCGGCGCAAAAGGGCGCGGCTCAGCTCAGTCATGCCCTTGAGCCCTTCGCATTGCGCCGCGCACGCCTCGACACTAATTGGTGGCCTGCCGCCGGCTGGTCGGACGGCATCCAGCCTGCTCGCGGCTTGACGGAGGAAAGATCACCATGGCAAGCGGCTGAGGCAATCCGGCCGGCACCGCGTGCCCGACTTCCAAACCCTGCAACCCTGGCAAAAGAACGCGCTGGCGATTGGCTGAGAGCCCGGGGCTCCACAGCTGCGCGCGCAAAACGCGGCCCGACGGATCCAGCCAGAAGCTGATCATGATCTCTCCATCGTCCGGCTTCGCGTCATCGGCTTTGCACAGAGCTTCCGTGACGCGGGCCTGAATGATGGCGAGATAAGGCTCGAAGCGGCCGAGCGCTGCAGTCTGTGAGACGGCAAGGGCGCGCGGTGTCTTGATGATGCTGATTGCGTCGCCGTATTGCGAGGTCTTGGGACCATAGCCGGTGCCACGCAATAACGCTTCCAGGGCGTCGATCGGAGCGAACGCGCCTTTGATCCCTGTCGAGCGCTGACCGAGCGCGAGCGAGCCGTCGTAAAATACCTCGAGACCGGTAGCTGCGCCGTAGGCCACCAGGGCTTCGGCCAGCGGCTGGGCTGGAATGTCAAATTGAACCTTCGCATGCGAAGACAACGACTCGGCGTACAGCGCCGAGCTAGCCGTCCCCCAGGCCAACGCCACAAACAATAAATATTGAGCACCCCGCCCACGCAAGATATCGACAGCTGGTGTCATGGAAACTGTCCAAGCCATAGTCTGCCTGGGCCACCAGCACAAATGCCGGTTCGCCAGACAGGCAGCCTCTCGCTTATCAAGCCAAGTTTTGCGAAGGTACTATGACAGCCGCGCCGTATCGGCCTTGCGTCGGCCGCCGAGCCGCGGCGCTCTTAAGATGCGTCTATGGTACGCCAAGGTTAGACGCGCAGCTCGATCGCGTCAGGAAACGGACCGCACCAGTTTCACACCAGAAACGACCTCGCCCGAATGCAACGAACGCGATCAAAATCGAACGAAAACGCCGCAAAATCAACGAAGCTAGTCTATATCCTCCCGCTCATAACGGTCTGGTTGCAGATTCGAGTCCTGCCCGGCCCACCAAGGAAATCGGCCGCTCATTCGCCCAAGCGAACCAAGCTTTTGGGCTCCTGAAGCCAAATGCTGAAAGCATTGGAAATCGGGATTTTAGCCAACAATGTCGCATAGCATCGACGAGCGCGCCCTCGGCAGCTGCAAAACCCGACCAGCCCTAAGCGCAAACAGGAGTAATTTCCGACAGAGCCGCTGATTTTGACCTAACTGCATTAGACCACTCGCCACTGCAGCAGGGAGTATGGCGGATCGGGATGATGCTCGAACACACCTTCGACATCCGCCCCGATCACGACTTCCTGCGTGGGATCGCCCAGCAGGTTGCCGACCATGCGCACGCCGCCGACATGCGGCAGTTCCACTAGCACTGCGATATAGGGACCATGCTGCGTCAGCGCGATATGCGAGGGGTGCCAAACGCGTTCCCAACTGTAGATACGGCCGCGCGGTTCGACCTCGGTCCAGTCCGGATCGAAGGCGTGACAGCGATGACAGATCCATTCCGGTCCGAACTGCCAAGTCTGGCAATAGCGGCAGCGCTGCACCAGAAGCCGGCTTTGCCGCAACCCGGCCCAGTACGGCGCTGACAGGCCATCGGGCTCGGCCACTGGAATCGGCAGGCCGTTCGGAAGATAGGTCGCGCTCGCCTTGCCGCTCATAACGTCCCTCCCGAGCCGAGGAGAAGATTGCTGACGGGGGTTACCATGGGACCGCCAATAACCATCGCCACATCGCTCCGTGCGGCCTGGTTTGACGACGCGCCGCGTACCTGGCGCACGGCCTCGAGCACAAGTTCGAAGCCGTGCATGTAGCATTCGGCGAGATTGCCCCCGCTGGTATTGAGCGGCAGCCGCCCGGAGGGAGCGATCAGGTTCTCAAGGGTGAGGAAGTCGTTCGCCTCCTCCGGCTTGAAAAAGCCATGCTCCGCCAACGCCATCACGACCCCGCCGGTGAAGTTCTCATAGCTCTGGACCACGCCGACATCGGATGGTCCGAGGCTGGCCATCCGGTAAAGGTCTGATGCGACCGTCTCGAAGCTGGCGCTGGCATAGAGCGGCGAATTGTGAGGAGCTGCGCCCGTACGATATCCCGATCCAACGGCCGCGCCGAGCACGTAGACCGGCTTGTGCCGGAATTCGTTCGCGCGTTCCTCGGGCACCAGCACGAGCGCCGCCGCACCGTCATTCTCCATGCAGCAATCGTAGAGATGAAAGGGTTCGGCGATCCAGCGCGATGCATCGTATTTTGCCGGATCGAGCGGCTTGCCGTGCATGACGGCACGAAGGTTCGCCTGCGCATGGTGATAGGACGCGAGCGCGATCGCGCGCAGGGCTTCCTGCCGCACGCCGTGCTCATACATGAAGCGGCGCACCCGCATGGCAAAGCGTTGTGGCGGCGCCAGCACGCCGTAAGGCATCAGGTACGCCTTCTCGCCCGAGATGGTATCGATGCCTGTGGTCTGCCCGAAGCGGCCATATTGACCCTGCGCCAGCGATCGAAACACGACCACGCAATCGGCAAGACCGGCCACGATCGACGCCGCCGCATTCGCCACCGCCGCGCAGCAACCCCCGCCGCCTCCGCCCCACTGCATCGTGGCGGCACGCAGCCTGCGTGTCCCGAGCGCGGCGGCAAGCCGCGAAGCATCGCTGCGATCGTCGCTATAGGACGCGAAGCCGTCGATGTCGCGCGGATCGAGCCCGGCGTCATTGCATGCCGCCAGGATCGCCTTCAGCGCGAGCTTGAATTCGGCATCCGGCGAAGCCCCGTGCCGATAATACGCCGTCTCGCCAATCCCGACGACGGCCACGCGGCCCCTGAGCGTCCGATCGGTTGGTCCCATTATGTCTGCTTTTCCGCCGACTGAAGCCGGCGATGGTCGCCCAGAGCCCCTGCTTCCGCAAGACCTGCAAGGCGGGCTTCGTCATAGCCGAGTACTTCGCGCAGCACTTCTTCCGTGTGCTGCCCTACGGCCGGTGCGGCGACGGGATCCGCGATCGGGGTGTGCGAATATCGGATCGGCAGTCTTACATTCGGGACCCATCCAACCGTGGGATGCGGGATGCGCGTCACGATCGCACGCTCTCTCGCTTCTGGAGAGCGAATGGCCTCGCCGACGCTGCGCACCTGCCCGCAGGGCACGCCCGCCACGCGCATCCGCGATTGCCAGTACGACCAAGGCTGTTGCGCGAAAGACTCGCCAAGGATCGCGAACAATTCGTCGCGCCGCCGAATGCGATCGGGTCCGGTGGCATAGGCTTCAGCCGAGGCCAGGTCGGGGCGACCGATCACCTGCGACATCAGCCGTTGAAAGATCTTGTCGTTGCCGCAGTTGATATAGAAGGAGCGGTCCTGTGCCTGAAACACGCCCGACGGGCAGGTGTCGGGAGACGTGTTGCCATGGCGCTGAGGATCCGCACCGCTGAACAAATGTTGCAGCGTCGCATAGCCGGTCATCAACACGGCATTGTCGAACAACGACACCTCAATGGCTTGCCCGAGCCCACTGCGTTCGCGTGCAACCACCGCACCGAGTATCGCGTTGGACGCCATCATCGCCGTGCTGATATCCATGACCGGCGACAATGCGCGTACGCCCTCGCGATCGGCGTAGCCGTTCATGGACACAAAACCACTCTCGACCTGCACGATCGGGTCGAAACCGAGCCTGTCAGCGGATGCGCCGTCACGGCCATAGGCCGACACCGAACAGTAGATGATCTCCGGTTTGATCTTGCGGCAACTCTCGTAGTCGAGACCAAGCCGTTTCATGACTCCAGTCGAGAAATTCTCGACCACCACATCCGCCTTGGCTATCAGCTCGCGCACGATCTTGAGGCCTTCTGCCGACTTCAGATCGACGGCCACGCTGCGCTTGTTGCGATTGGTCCAGAGAAACGGGGCGCCGTGCATGAGGTCGGGGTGCACGGGGGGATAGCGGCGAAGATCGTCGCCCTTCCCGGGCGTCTCGATCTTGATGACCTCTGCGCCCATGTCGGCGAGGATCATCGTGGCAAGGGGCCCAGCGATGAAGTGCGAGAAATCGATGACCCGGATCCCGTCCAGGGCTTTCGGCGCATTGGACGGACGCGACGTATGTTCCGGAAATTCCGCTTCAAGCTGATCCAGCATTGTTCCTACCCCATAGGTTTGTCGTTCAGATCTCCGAGAGAGACGCCGCGTTTGCGAACGCGCCTCCGCCAAATGCGCTGTCAGTTGTTCTTTGCCTGTTCGAGCAGCGCACATCCGCCGTCGTCGAGCGGCCGAAAGGCTTCAGGCCCGGTCAACACGCCTACCTGCTCCAGGAGATCCCATTTGCTCTTCGACGCTGCCGGTGATTTGACGCGGAATATGTACATGTTGTGGATGGCGCGCCCATCCGGACGGACGACCACCGGTCCGAACAGATCGTCGTCGATGGGCTCGCGCTTCATCTCGCGGATGATCGCCTGGGCGTCATTTGTTCCTGCAGCCAGTGCCGCATTCAAATAGGCCCGCACGGACGAATAGACGCCGGCGTGGAATGCGGTGGGCGAATGCCCGTGTCGCAGTTCGCCGAACCGCGCCGACCAGGCACGGCTGGCGTCGTTCAGGTCCCAGTAGAAGGGCTGGGTGATGATGAGTCCCTGCGCCACGGAGAGGCCGCTCGAATCCACGTCATTCGTCGTGGTGAGCAGCGCCGCGAAAGTGCGCCCGTTCTGCTTGAGCCCGAACTCCGAGGATTGCTTGATCAAATTGATCGTGTCGCCGCCGGCGGTGGCGAAGGCGATCACGTCGGCGCCCGAACCGTCTGCCTGCAGAATGAAGGATGCATAGTCGGCGTTGTCGATAGGAACATTGACGGATCCGACGACGGTGCCACCGCCCGATTTGATCACGGACGTTCCATCGCGAACCATGGATTTGCCCAGGGCATTGTCGGTTGCGATGAAATACCATTTCTTGCCGCCGTGATGCACGAGGTAGTCACCAATGGTGTGCGACGCGGCCCAACTGTCGAAGGTCCACTGGATGGTGTTGGGAGAACAGTACTTTCCGGTAAGATCGGACGAGGCCGCGCTTGAGGCGATCAGCCCTGCCTTGGTCCCGCGCACCACCTCATTTACGGCCAGGCCGACCGCCGAGTTCGGCACATCGGCGACCGCGTCCACCTTCTCCTGATCGATCCATCTCCGCGCGATGGCTGCGCCGATGTCCGCCTTGTTCTGATGATCCGCGGCAATGATCTCGACCTTGAAATCGGGATGCTGCCGCATGAAATCCCCGGCAGCCATTTTTGCAGATGTCACCGATCCCGCGCCGGCATTGTCCGAATAAGGGCCGGAGGCGTCGTTGAGGACGCCGATTTTAATCGATCGGGACGTCTGGGCTGAAGCGCCGCAGGAGACGCAGAGCGCGAGGAGGGATATTCCCAGTGAATACGACAGCGTTTTCATATGATGCACCAATTGTTGATTGTCGTAACTGACGTTTAGAGATCCAGGACGAGCGTCGGCGATTTCGAACCCGAGCAGCAGATCATCAATGTTCTGTTTGCCGCTCGTTCTTCCTTGCTGAGAAACTGATCGCGGTGATCCGGGATCCCTTCGATGACTCGGGTTTCGCAGGTGCCACAGACACCTTCAGCACAGGCGTAGTTCGCGGTTATTCCTGCATCCAGCAGCGCACTCAGGATCGTCTTGCCCGGCTGAACCGTTAGCGTTCGACCGCTCCGCGCAAGCCTCACTTCAAACCCACCCTCGGCGGCCGGCTTTTCCTTTGCCTTGAAATATTCCACGTGCACCTGGTCAGCCGGCCGATCGGTTGTCGCCGCTTCGAATGCCTCGAGCATCGACGCGGGACCGCAGCAATACAGATGCGCGTCCGCAGCGGCGCCTTCGACGATCGCCGCAAGGTCGAGCTTGCGGCCCAGCGGCGCGTGATCGAAGGTCATGTGCAGGTTTTGATGAACGCCGGGTCGAAGCGCATGCAGTTCATCGAGGAACGCCGCAGCGAAACGTGTCCTCGCGGCGTAAAAGAGCTGCCAGGAACGACCGAGCCCCTCAAGGCGGCGGATCATCGCAAGCAGCGGCGTGATGCCGATTCCGCCCGCGATCAGCACCGAATGCGCCGCATTCTCCTGAAGGACAAAGTTGTTCCTGGGATGCGAGATCGTCATGATATCGCCGACCCGCACCGTGTCATGAATGAGCCTGGAGCCGCCGCGACCTGCGTCATCTCGGTTGACCGCAACGACATAGCGCTTCCGTTCGCTCTGCTCGTTGACGAGCGAGTAGCTGCGGATCATTCCGTTCGGCAGATGGAGATCGATGTGACAGCCGGCCGTGAAAGGAACGAGATCGCCGCCTCCGGGGGCAACCAATTCGTATGAATTGATGCTCTCGGCCTCGTAGCCGATCCGTTTGACGCGGACCTGCATGGTGCTCTCAGCCATGGAGCTGGACCTTGGCGTCTCGGCATGCACGACGATTGCGTTTGATGCGAGCGGTCGGGCTCACAGCTTGTATCCGAAATCAGCGCCGAGCTGCGCGCGCATGAAGCGGGCGCCGACGTCAACCCAGGAGTCCTCCGGCGGCAGTTGCAGCGACACGGCGCGCACCATGAACACATCGGGGTCGGTCACGCCCTTTGGCCTGGTGCCATGATCGCGATAGGCACCCAAGGTCTCGAGCAATAACCGCCGGGTCATCGCAATGCCGGTGTCGCTGGAGCAGAGATTCTCCTTGGTGCGGTCAAAGATCGGCGAAACACCGCTCTGGCATGCGCCGTCCTGCACCCACAGGCCGGGCAGCCCCGAGAACCAGGTAGTCTGCTGCGCCCCGTAGTCGAACTGGAATCCGTTCTGCGGATTGTATTTCGTCCAGTACCCCGCATAAGGAACGGTCACGGGATGTTGGACCAGCGCATGGCGACTGGCGTGCCCGCTCTCCCGGCCATTGTGCCCCTCCTCGAAAATCTGACGGGTCTTCGGCAACAATGGCTGCGAGGGGTGATACGAGAACATGATGCAGAGCGTGTTCTCGTCATCGATCGGCACCCAGGCGTGCCCGCTCAAATCCGGAAACGGCGACAATGGCGGGACAAGCGTATAGAAGGGCAGGATGAACTGATTGACGCGCCAATACAGCGTATTCTCGTCATAGTTCCGCCGGGCAGCGATGCTCATCCCGAAATCCTGCTTGACGCACTCAAACGTCGGGCGGAGGTCGCGCTTCTGAATCCACACGCTCGTGGTGCCCTGTGAGTCGAGCCGGCCGTGGAGCAACGGCGCGTGAGCGGAATCGATCTCGCCTTCGACCGCCTGCAGCCAGTTGCATTCCTGGACCCGCACCGAGATGTGCACCTGCTCTGCTGGCACCAGATTCCATTCCAGGTTCGGAAGCGGCGGAGGATTCGCGGCATCCGGACCCATGTAGGTCCAAAGCATCCCGTTGCGCTCCTGGCAGGGGTAAGCCTTGATTCGGACGCGCTCTTTCAGGCGGCTGCGGGCCGGCTCGGCCGGCATATCCGTTGCCGCGCCCGTCACATCGAACTTCCAGCCGTGATAGACGCAACGCAATCCGCAATCTTCGTTGCGACCAAAGATCAGCGCCGCGCCGCGATGCGGGCATGCATGATCGACCAATCCGACGCGGCCCTCGCTATCCCGGAAGGCGACCAGATCTTCTCCCAACAGCCGGATGCGCTTCGGCTGCCCGTCCTTGACGAGGTCGGCTGACGGCAGAAACGGAATCCAATACAACCGGAACAGTTCGCCAAGGGGCGTGCCCTTTCCGACCCTCACCAGCCTTTCATTGTCTTCGTACGACAGCATGAGCTTCCTCCATCCAATTGAACAATTCGTCCCGAGGCGCTATTTGGCCGCGCGTTCGAGGAGAGCAGCGATACGGGGCGATACGCCCACATCACGCGCGATCCAGAGCGGATCGGATGCGGCAAGCGGCTTTCGGGGAACGGGAGGTTGTTCGCCTGCCTCCACCAGGCTCACGATCTGTTCGATCCGTCGTCGTTCGAGCTCTTTGAGCGTGTCCTCGACGACAAAGCCTTCCGCGATGCAGCCCGGAAGCTCCGGATAAGCGAGGCGCAAGAGCCACTTGCCTGGCTCGGTTTCGACAGCTTCAGCCTCAAGGAGATACGGGACCGACAAGAACTCGCGTAGATCCAAAGCCATCCTCCCTGCACGAACCTTGATCCGCTCGCGTCGCTATTTGTTACGTATACGTACTATATCGATTCTTACGTTGCAAGGGCCGATGCGGTTTTTCGGGCTCTCGTTTCGGATCCGGTCCGTTCGCGGCCGCCTAGCCCAAGGGTTGAGGACGGATGATCAAGCTGCTAACGGCTATGGCAACTTCCTCAGATGGAACTACAGCTCAGGTCGACAACGGCATGTCAGCCGACAAGGCAATGAAGACGGATTCAGCTGCGCAGCTCGCGAGCAACTGGCAGCTGGAAGGCGGCATCGGCTTTCTCCTGCGGCTGCTCGAAGCTCGCTACGACGTCCTCTACCAGAAGGTGACGCACCAGAGCGACATCACCCCCCGGCAGTTCGGTGTGCTGATGGCGCTCTATCAGCGAGGGCCGCTCACCCCGTCCGTTCTCGCGGAACACATCAGTTGCGACCGGAACACGCTGAGCGAGATGCTCAAGAGAATGGCGGCACGAAAGCTGATCTCGAAGAAGAGCAATGCGGAAGACCGCCGATCCGTGCAGGTTCAGATCACGGCCAAGGGAGAGGCTGCCCTTTTGAGCGTCGTTCCCGCCGCTGCGGAACTGCAAGATTTGATGCTGGCGCCCTTACGCAAGGAGGATCGCGCGCATTTTCTCAGATGCATGCTGGCGATTGCAAAGGCGACGCCGTCGGACTCTTCCGCATCGTCAGACGATTGAATTCGGGTCGATCTACTTTCCGAACGCTCCTGATTCCGCCAGGCCAGTGATTTCCTCATCAGACAAGCCCAGCGCCCGTGACAGCACCTCGTCGCGGTGCGCGCCGATCGCCGGCACTGCGCGCCGCATGGAGGAGTCTGCTCCCGACATCTTCCAGGGTGGATTGACGCCGAAAAACTCGCCTGCTCCGTCCGCAATAGTCGCAAACGCGCCGCGCTGCAGGAGATGCGGGTCGGTCAGGGCCGCACCGGGATCGCGATATTCGGCGCAGGGAACGCCGGCCCGATCGAGCTCCGCGATGCATTGGCGCACGGTATGGCGCTCCGTCCACTTCTCGATGCGCTGCATCATGGCGCCCCAGTTCGCGCCACGCGCCGGCACCGTGTTGAAGCGGGCATCCGCGGCCAATGCATGGTCTCCCGTCACCTCGCAAAGGGCGGCGAAGTTACGGGACGTCACCGGCGCGATCAGGATATCGCCGTCGCTGGCGCGCACCGGACCATAGGTCGGGCGCGGCGCACGGACCGGAAACTGCGCCTCCTGGAGTTCATAGACAAGCAGGTTGAGCATGCAATCCATCAGCGCGACGTCGATCCGCTGACCCTGCCCGGTGCGCGATCGCTGCACGAGCGCGGTCTGGATCGCCGAATAGCCGAAGATGCCTCCGAGCAGGTCGGCAACAAACACTGCGCCTGCCGCAGGACGGTCGCGATCGCCCGCATAACGCATGAGTGCGCGATCGAAACCGCTTTCGGCGTGAACGATCATCGCGTAGGCGGCACGCTCCGCCGCCGGACCGGACTGGCCATAGCCGGAGATCGAGCAATAGATCAGGCGCGGATTGATTGCGCGCAGCGCCTCATAGCCGAGCCCCAGTCGATCCATCACACCGGGACGAAAATTCTCCACGACGATATCGGCTTGCGCGACCAGCCTGTGTACGAGGCCGATCGCTTCGCTGTTCTTCAGATCGAGCGCCAGGCTCCGCTTGCCGGCATTGAGCTGGCCGAAATAGGCGCTGTGGCCGTCGCGGAGCGGTGCGCGCAGCCGCATATCGTCGCCCTCCGGCGGCTCGATCTTGATCACGTCGGCGCCGACGTCGGCAAGCAGCCGCGCACAATAGGGGCCGGCCAGCATGATCGAGAAATCGAGCACCCTGACGCCATCGAGGGGGGCCATTGCGACGTCTGGCTGCGGCATGTGATCACTCCCTATCTATCTCGACAACCCAAGCGCCCGCTGCGCGATCAGGCTGCGCTGGATTTCATTGGTTCCGATGCTGATCACCCACATCAGCGAATGACGCAGGTTCTGTTCGAACCGTCCATTATCGATTGCACCTGGCATCTGCTCAGAAAGCGCGGCGCGCGTGCCGAGAATATCGAGCGCCGCTTCGCCGAAGCGCTCCATCAGCTCGCTGGAGAACACCTTGCTGATCGCGCCATATTCCGGCGGGGTGATGCCATCAGCCGCCAGTTCCGCGCAATGCATCATCAACTGACGGCCGACCTCGATTTCAGACGCCAGCACCGCCATTTTGTCGCGCACGATCGGGTCATTGGCGAGCGCCGGCCTGTCGCCCTCCGTCGCCATGATGTGCCCGCGCAACTGCTCGAAGGCGTGGGCGACTTTCAGGACGATGCCGCCGCCGACCAGGCCGCGCTCGAAGGCGAGCGCGCCGGTCAGCACCTTCCAGCCGCCATTGACCTCGCCGACGAGGTTGTCCAGGGGAATGCGGACGTCGTCGTAGAAGATATTGGCAAAGGAGCCGTCGTACATCGTTGTCGCCGGGTGGATGGAGATACCCGGCGTATTCATCGGCACGATGAACATGCTGATGCCGGCATGCGGCGGCTTGACGTCCTTGTCCGTGCGCGCAGCCAGGAACATGTATTTGCCCCACCACGTCGTGGTCCAGATCTTCTGGCCGTTGATGACCCACTGATCGCCATCCCGCTCCGCGCTGGTGCGAAGCGCGGCGAGATCGGAGCCCGCCTGGGGTTCGCTGTAGCCCATGCCATGCATGGCTTCGCCGCGGAGAATCTCCGGCAGATATTTCTGCTGCTGCTCCGCCGTGCCGAACATCATCAGCGCGTTGGCCTGGATGGCGGCCCCGATGCGCGGCGCTTCGCCTCGCTCCATGGTTTCGATGAAGGCGATCTGCTCCAGCGGCGAGCGCCCCTGTCCGCCGAATTCCGTCGGCCACCCCAACCCGATCCAGCCCGTCTTGCCGATGTCACGCGCGAACTCGGCATCGAACTCGCGCTCGGCAAACGGCCTTGCATCGAAGGCGGCCTTCCGCTCGCCCGACCAGTTTTCCTCCAGCCATTGCCGAACCTGCTCGCGCAGTTCATTGCCGGCCGGACCGAGATCGTATTGCGGCAGTTCCGCGCCGCCATCATCCAGCAGGAACGAGGCCATGCCGAGCCGCGCATACGCCGCGCCGCCGAGCGCGATCGTATCCAGATGCACGCGCTTGAAGTGCAGCGGCGCCTCGTGCTCCTCGGCATAGCCGATCGCGCCGAATGTATGCTGGGTCTCGAGCGAAATGCGCCGCAGCGCTTCTCCCGAGAAAGACGCGGCGCAATCAGCGAAGTACTGCCAATGACGATCGTCGCGATCGTGCAGCTCCGCCGCATGGTCGATGATCAGACACACGCCTTCGAGCAGGATGAAGCAATTGGCCAACTTGTGCTGGATCGCCTGGAATTTTCCGATCGGCTGCCCGAATTGCCGGCGCTCCTTTGCGTAGTCGACCGCCAGTTCGAAGGCGTGCTGGGCCGCGCCGTGAGCACGCGCCATCAGCGCCAGCTTGCCTTTGCGCAAGAGGTCATGGACGGCAAGAGCTTCGACTTCGATGATGTCGATCGGCGCGGCGTTCAGCCGAACCTGGTAAAACCCCCACGCGCCCATCGCGCGGGTTGGCTCGACGCCGACACCCGGGGCCTCCATCGCAACGAGCGCGAGCGCCGAGGGGGCAACCGGCACGAGCAGATGCGTGCAGCTTCCCGCGGCTTCGACGAACCGAAGCAGGCCACTTGCTTTGCCGTTTGTAATCTGGATGGCGCCAGCCCCGCGGTCCGGATCGAACGCCCCAAACGAAAACGCAATGCGCGCGGAGCCCGCATGCGCGCGCTTTAGCAGATCGACCGAAACCTCGGCCTGCGATCCCGCAAGCGCGAGGTTGGCGAGAGCGGCCGACCACATCTGCGCCGGACACGCGGCGCGGCCCAGCTCCGTCATCACGACCAGAATTTCGCGCAAGCCTCCCATGTCCGGATCGCTGCCGAGCGACGCAACGCCTTGGCCCATGAGCTTGTCCCAGATGGCCGCGATTTCCTCCAGACGCGGGCCATGCTTCATCGTGTCCGCGCGCCAATGCTGGCCGAGAAACCCGCGCAGGGAATCCCGCAGCATCTCCCTCGTGTCTTCGGTCGGGAGTTCGGTCGCGCTCATGGCCGCGCTAGGCCTGGCCGAATTTCGGCTTGCGCTTTTCCTTGAACGACGTCGTCGCCTCCTTGTGGTCGGCAGTCTCGAACGCCACCTGCTCGAGCGCCATCGAGGCTTCGAGCAGCATGTTGACGCGATCCTTGACGATCTGGTTGATCGACAGCTTGGTCCAGCGGATGGCCCAGGTCGGACCGTTGGCGAGCTCGATCGCGATCTCACGGGCCTTGGCCAGCACCTCCGCGCGCGGCACGACGTGGTTGACCAGCCCGATCCGCTCGGCCTCCTTACCGCTCAAGAGCGTGCCGCGGATCAGGAACTCCTTGGCCTTGTTGATCCCGACCAGCAGCGGCCAGATCACGGTGCCGCCGTCGCCCGCGACCAGGCCGACCCGCGAGACGTGGGTGTCGCCGATCCGCGCGTCTTCGGCCATCACCGTTATGTCGCACAGCAGCGCGTGGGTCGCCGCGAGGCCGATGGCGTCGCCGTTGATGGCGGCGATGATCGGCTTGTCGAGCTCGAGCTGGCGGGTGACGCCGCGCCGGCTGATCATGGGATCATGAACCTCGCCTTCTTCGAGGACGTCGCCGCCCGACCGTTCCGACATCGCCTTCACGTCGCCGCCGACGCTGAAGAAGTCGCCGGCCCCGGTCAGCACCACGACATTGACGGCGTGATCGTCGGCAAGATCGTCCCAGATCGTCCGCAACTCCCGGATCAGCTTTTGATTGATCGCATTGCGCGCCTGCGGGCGGTTCAAGGTCACGGTCGCCACCTTGTCCGCAACCTCCACTTTCAAGCATTCATATTTGGCGTAGCTCGACACGTTTTCCTCCGTTTATGTTCTTGTTCAGGCGAGGCCGGCTTTGTCGTTACATCCTGCGGTTCAACGGCGGATGCCGGGCTGGATATCCGCCAGAGCGACATGAAGCGACATCGCGCCGGGATCCTGCTCCAGCATCCGCTGCACGGATTCCAGATGCGTCCGCATCAGACGGGTGGCAGATGAGACATTTCGCTCGCGCAGCGCGGCCAGGAACTGCCGGCGCTTCTCCGCGAGCCGCGCCATCGCGACGCCGCTCGACGCCACCTTGGCATAGACAAAGCGCATGTGGATCTCGGTGACCGAATCCATGATCATGGCGATCACCTTGTTTCCGGTCGCCGCCGCGAGCAGCTTGTAGAACTCCCGCGAGCACTCGACCCGGTCGAGCAGCCGGCCTTCGCGCGTGGCAAGCTCGGTGCGATCGACATTCGCCTCCAGTGCCTCGAGATCGGCTGCCCGCGCATTCGCACACGCCAGCCGCACGACGAGATCAAGCACATGGACTCGCGCTTCTGACAATTCGCGCACTGAAATCGTGCCAAGGCTCAGCATGTCCCGCATGACATCGTTCATGCGGCTGGTATCGCCTTCCCGGATGAAGGCTCCGCCCTTGACGCCTTTCTGCAGCCGCAGCACGCCGGCCATCTCGAGGCTGCGCAGCGCCTCGCGCAGGACATTGCGGCTCACGCCGAGCTGCCGCGCCAGATCGCGTTCGGCGGGAAGCTTGTCCCCGGGCTTGAGCACGCCGAGCACGAGCTGCTCGCGAATGCGCTCGCAGATCTCCTCAAACGCGCGACGGGTATGGATCGGCCGGAATTGCAGTGCAGCCGGCGACCCGGCTGCACGGTGATCGGGGGCCCGTTCCCGCCGGTTGAGCGACGACAACCGCGGTCGGGCGGAGGTACGAGGGCTTGACTTGGTGCTCATCGGGTGAATTATTAAATGGATCACCCATTCAATGGAAGCCCCTTTCTGGCGCTTCCTCACAAAAAACAGGCGGGAAACCCATGAGCTTCACCGAGGAGCAGACCGCGTTTCGCGACAACATCCGGAAAATGGTCGCCAGGCACGTGGCGCCGGTCGCCGCCGAGATCGACGAGACCGATCGCTTCCCACTCGAGATCGTGAAGCTGTTCGGCGAGATGGGCCTGATGCAGCTTTGGGTGCCCGAACAATATGGCGGGCCGAACGGCAACCTGACGATGGCCTGCATCGCGCGCGAGGAGATCTCGAAAGTCTCGCCCGCCTGCGCCTCGATCGCCGCCCTCAATACCATGTTCATCATGCCGCTGCTTCACTTCGGCTCCGAGGAGCAGCGCAGGAAATATCTGCCGATCATCGCCAAGGGCGGCGTCGTGACCGCGATCGCGATCTCCGAACCGCAGGCCGGCTCGGACGTCTCTGCGCTGAACACCCGCGCCAGGAAGGACGGCGACTGCTACGTGCTCAATGGCCGCAAGCAATGGTGCAGCTACGGCGTCGTCGCCGACTATATCGTGGTGATGGCGAGGACGAGCGACAGCTCCGGTGCGGACGGCATCAGCGCTTTCATCGTCGAGCCGAAGCAGATGCCGGGCATCACGTTCGGACGGCACGAGCGAAAGCTGGGCTTCCACGGCGCTCCGAACACGCCGATCTTCTTCGACAATGTGCGGGTTCCAGCCGAGAATCTCGTCGGTGAAGAAGGCAAGGGCTTTCGCGCCTCAATGCGCGCGCTCGATCTCAACCGGCCGACCATCGGCGCCCAATCGGTGGGATTGGCGCAGGGCGCGCTCGAGGCCAGCATCGCCTATGCCAAGGAACGCAAGCAATTCAAGCGATCGATCGCGGAATTCCAGGGCGTGCAGTTCATGCTCGCGGACATGGCCATGCGGATCGAGGCCGCTCGCGCGCTGGTCTACGAATGCGCGCGCGCCGGCGACGAGGGTGACTGGAAGCGATTGAACCTGCTCGCCAGCATGGCGAAGTGCATCGGCAGCGACACCGCCATGAAGGTCACAACCGACGCCGTCCAGATCTTCGGCGGCTACGGCTACACCATGGATTACCCGGTCGAACGCATGATGCGCGACGCCAAGCTGACCCAGATCTTTGAAGGCACCAACCAGATCCAGCGCGTGGTGATCGCCCGCGAGCTGCTGCGATAACAACAATGAACAATCAAATACAACATGGAGGAAACGATCTTGACCTGCACCATCCACCGGACTTGGCGCGCCGCGGCCATATCCGCACTTCTTGCCGCGACGCCCGCTTACGCACAGAAGGCCTATAGCCCGGGAGCCAGCGATACCGAGATCAAGCTTGGTCAATCCACGCCGCTCAGCGGTCCCGCCTCCGCCTTCGGCGCCGGCGCAGGACGGGCTGTCGTCGGCTATTTTGACATGCTGAACGCGCAAGGAGGAATCAACGGACGCAAGATCAGCTTCACGCAACTGGACAATGCCTACAGTGCGCCGAAGGCGGTCGAGCAGTCGCGCAAGCTCATAGAAGATGTCGGCGTGCTCGCCGAGGTCGGCACCATCGGAACGGCGCCGAATGTCGCAATCCAGAAATATCTGAACTCCAAGCAGGTGCCGCAGCTCTTCATTACCGCCGGCGGACGCCGCTTCAACGATCCCAAGACCTTCCCGTGGACTGTGCCGCTCTACCCTGATTTCGAGACGGAAGGCCGCGTGATCGCCAAATATATCGCGAAGACAAAACCCGACGCCAAGATCGGCGTCTTGTATCAGAATGACGACTACGGAAAGGATTACCTCAAGGGATTGAAGGCTGGGCTCGGCCCAAAGGCAGCGCAGATCATTGCGGCAGTTTCCTACGAACTGGCCGACCCGACGATCGATTCGCAGATCGTGCAGCTGAAAGCGGCGGGCATCGACACGCTGATTGAACAATCGTCCTCAAAGGCGGCCGCTCAATCGATCCGAAAGGTCTATGAGCTCAAGTGGAACCCGCTCCACGTGATCGGCGGCTCGACGGCGTCGGTGGAGACTATCCTGAAGCCGGCGGGCCTCGAGGCCTCGAAGGGACTGGTCACAACGCAGTTTCTCAAGCAGCCCGGCGATCCGGCATGGGCCGATGACGACGAGGTAAAGGCCTACAAGAACTTCCTGAAGAAGTACGCACCGTCGGCCAACCCGGACGACTATTCAGTCCTGGTCGCCTACATGAACGTGCATGCCGTAACGCTCGCCCTGAAGAAATGCGGCGATCAGCTGACACGGGACAATCTCATTCGCCAGGCGACATCGCTTTACGGCGAACGGCTGCCGATGATGCTTCCGGGCATCTCGATCAGCATGCATCCTGAGGATTATACGCCATTCAAGGCGCTGCGGATCGCGATCTTCGACGGGAAGAGTTGGACACTGGCGGGCGATCCACTGTCGGCTGAGTAATCCAACGAGCGTTTGCAGCGTTGCTCCGCAAATACAATCTTCTCCATCAGAAAGAAGACGAGAGCAGCATTTCCACCCTCGCCTAGCCGTCGTGGAGATTCTGAGCTCAAGACGCAATTCCATCGAGATCGACCATGTCCCCGACGGGAATCCAGTTCGCACGGTCGAAACGGCAAATCTGGAGATTGTGGATGGCGCGATAGTCGGTCGGAGAATTGCTCACATTGACGCCGTCGAGGAAAAGCGGCGGCTGCTCGTCCTTGAGTGATGTCGCATGCTTCAAGAGGTTTTCCCGCGTGAGATCGTTGCCGCAACGCTTGAGAACCTGCTCGATCATGTAGGCGTTGTTGTAACCCGGGGTCGCCGTATTGTCGTCGATGCCGACCGAGGGCATGTATTTCTTCATGAACTCGATGTAGGCCTTCACCCTCGGCTTATCCTGGTGTTTTGGGTCGGTCACCACGATCTCCCACCAGGCCGAGATGAGGCCCTTGGCGTTGTCCAGGCCAGCCGGTGCTAGCGTGCCTCCGATCGAGCTGCAATTCGAATTGACGACGTGGCGCGGCTTCCAGTCCATCGCCGCGACCTTCCGGATGCCTTGGGCCGCAAATTTCGAGTAGGTCAACTGGACGAAGACGTCGGCGCCGGCCGCTTTGCAGTCAACGACCTGATTGTCGTTCGGCCATTTGACTAATGCGCGCCTGCATGACGTTGAGGGAATCTCGGAGACTGCGCACCTCCAGGGCTCCGTCCGCCTTGAAAAGCTCGCGAGAGTCCTGATTTTCGCTAATTCGCTGAGCGTCAGCTGCGAATTCGATCAGGGGCCGGGTGAGACGATAGCTAAGGCAGTACGACAACAGAAGGATCGGCAATACGACCAATGCGCTCAACCCCAAATTATGCCGCACCAGACTTTGGGGCGATGGAAACGCCGGGACGGCCGGACGAAAGACAACGGAACGTGCATCACTGATCCGGACCGCCAACTGGGGCGCTTGTCGAGTCGCTTCCGCGCGGGGCGCGTCGATAAGGGCCATCAGCTTCTCGACGAGACAACGGAACGTATCGTCTTCCACATCGAACCGACGCAGGTCCACCTCGTCTGGGAGACGTCGGTCCACGAGTTCCGCGGATAAGCCAGCCCTATCAGCTGCATCAAGCACGGATTGTGCCTCCAAAAGAAAAGTAGAAGCATGGAGTTGCGCGACCACAATGGGAATCTTGGCGGCAAGAGCGCTGACCCATTCCATGCGAGCATGGCGGCTCTCGCGCAGGGTTGCCCGGACCGTGGCATAGCAGGCAAACAGGAAAATCGGCACGGCCGCGAGCAGATAAATCTGCGTCCGCATCGATGCAAGACCGAGGCGGGTGAGCATCAGTCCAACTCGACCGACGGCGTGAACAAATATCCGACAAGGCAGACCAATGAGCACTCCTTCACTTTTCCGTCCACCGATGTCAGTATGATGGCTTCAGCCCCCGCTCCCGCCTGCGTGAGAGTGAGCAGATGCTGATCGATCATGATCGATCGCTGACGCTGCACTCACGGTCTCCATCGTCCGACCAATCTCCGGCAAGCGGGGGTATCTGGGCGCGCGCCACAGGGTGTTATTAGTCGCACAAATCCGTACATTGGTTTGTTAAGTTTTGTTTCGTTCGGATTCGCGAGCTTTATGAACCCGTCAATTGATTTCATCTCTTTGTCAGCTGCACCAGAGGCGCCAGCGACCAGCGCGAACCGGTGCATGTTCGACCGGCCTTCGCGTGTTGCAGAGGTGAAGATCCCGGGGAAGCGACCTATATCGCGGAAAGTCGAAACGGGGCGCCTCTTTGGCCGCATTGCAGGTGTCATTGATTCCGACGCGGCGCAATTGCCTCGGACACGGAGATCAGAACGGTCCCCAGGGATGGCGCCAGAAAGCAGAACCGCTCGGAAAGACGTGATCAGGCGGCCTGAAGAGCAGCCGGCGCAAAGCCCATGTTTTTCTGGAAACGCTCGCTGTATTTCGGCCACGCTTCCGGATTGACGAGACGCGGCGGAATACCTCCGTTCATGATCGTGATCCACTGATCCGCCGCGGCGCTTGCCATGTTGTACATGGCGCCATCCGTCATGCCTGCAATATGCGGCGTGGCAATCACATTCTCAAAGGACAACAGACGATGGTCTGCCTGTGCTGGCTCGGACAGAAATACGTCAACGCCGGCCCCGGCAATCAGGCCGGCGGCCAGCGCATCCGCCAGATCATCTTCGACATGAATGCCGCCCCTCGCTGTGTTGATGAAGTAAGAGGACTGCTTCATCTTCCTGAAAAGCTCGACCGTGAACATCCCGAAGGTCTCATCGGTCCGGGGACAGTGCACGGTGACGAAATCCGATCTTGCCAGCAACTCGTCGAGCTCGACTTTGGCGGCGCCTCTGCGCCTGATCTCCTCGGCGCTGAGATAGGGGTCAAAGGCGAGGACGTTCATTCCGATGACGTCCTTGCACAATTTGGCGGTGCGGGTCCCGATATTGCCTATGCCAATAATACCGACGGTCTTTCGTTCGAGGTCGGAGGCGCGCATCCGGAATCGATCGAGGTCGCCGCCCCGCCGCATCACCCTGTCCGACACCGCAATCTTCTTGGCGAGTGAGAGCATCAGGCCGAGCGCATGTTCAGCGACCGCATTGGCATTCGTTCCGGATTGGTTGCAGACCAGAACGCCGGCCGCCGTGCACGCGGCAACATCGACCATGTCGTACCCCGCTCCGGTCGAACTGATCGCGAGCAGGCTCCTGCACTTCTCGAGCAGCGCCGCGTCGCCGAAATACGGCCCGAGCAATTCGGTTCTCGGCGAGATCTGATAGGCGTGTATGGACTTCATCCGCTCATCGGTCTCGGGCACGGGATCGGCATAAGACATTCGCAGCAGTTCAATCCGCGGCTCCCGGGCGAGAATCTCTTCCGCGACCGGATCGATCCAGCGTTCGAAATACGCGAGCCGCATGATTTTGTCTTGCATCTGTCCTTTCCCGTCAGGTGAACTCGTAAAGCTTCGCCGGGTTCTCGACCAGGATCCGCTTGATCGTGTCAGCATCGCGAGCCCAGCCCGCAAAGCTGTTCAAGGCCACGCCATCGTCGATATCATGCAGCGGCGCCGGCGCATCGGCCGGGCGCCCCGACGCGAACGCGCCGGGATGCGGCCAATCCGATCCCCACAGCAAGGCACGCGGGCGCTCCGCAATAAGACGGCTCGCTAGCCCGGCGATCGCGGGATCGTCAAAACCGGTGTGCGACAGCCTGTAGGCAGCAGATAACTTGACGTAGACATTGCCGCTTTCGGCGAGCGCGCACAGTCCGTTCAGTTCGTCTGCTCCGGTCTCCGGCTGTCGCCAACCAAAGTGGTCGAGCACCACCTTGACCTGGAGGGACGAAAGGGTCCGATGCATCCGCACAAGCAGCCCCATCGGCGCGAACAACTGGACGTGCCAGCCGAACGGCCTGATCTTCCGGGCTTGCCTTTCCAGAAGTGCCGTCGCGACCTCTGGCGACGGCTGGTCCGACATCATGAGATTGATGCGGATGCCGCGAACGCCGGCCTTATGCATTCCTTCGAGTTCTTTGTCATCGATGCCAGGATCGATTACCGCGACGCCGCGACCGCGATCTCCGAGTTGTCTCACTGCGTCGAGCGTGGCCGAATTGTCGGTTCCGTACACGCTGGGTTGAACGATGACGACCCGCTCGAGCTGCAACCTGTCGAGGAAGCCGACCAGCATTTCCAAAGGCGCTTCCGGCGGGCTGTAAGTCCGTCCCGCATGAAGCGGAAACCGCGAATAGGGTCCGAATACATGGGTATGGCAGTCGCACGACAGCCGCGGCACCGTAAACGCCGGCTTTGTCTTTGGCATCGACGGTACATCGACCATGGGTCCGATCGGCGGGTGTGACATCGCAGTTCCCCTATTGACCGAGCAGCCGAGGCGCGATCAAGGTGATCTGCGGCACGAAGGCGACGAGGACGACGGCGGCGACGAGCACGACCAGGTATGGCAGCATGGCGCGCGCGGAGCCTTCGAGGCTGCCTCCTGCCACCGCCACCGCTACATAGAAGCCGATTCCGATCGGCGGCATGAAGGCCCCGATCCCCATCGCCAGAATGAGCACGATCGCATATTGCACGGCGTCGAATCCTTCTCTGACAGCGATCGGAAGCAGCAACGGCGCCAGGATGATGATCGCCGGCAGCCCCTCCAGCAGGGCGCCCACGACGATCAGCAAGGCAATAGAGCCCAGCATGAAGACCACCGGGCTGCTCCCGTGGAGGAGGGTGACAAGCCCCTGAGGCAGGTTTGCCGCGCTCAGAACCCAGGCGAACGAGGACGCCGAGGAGATCACGAACAGTACTACGCCGGCCATCGCCGCAGACGAAGCGACATGCCGCAACAGATCGGCAAAGCCCATCTCCCGATAGACAAGCGTGGCCAGCACGATGCCATACAGGACAGCAAAGGACGAGACCTCCGTTGGCGTTGCGATCCCGAAACGAATGCCAATGACCATTGCGACAGGCATCGCCAGCGGCAACAGCGCACCGAAGAGTACCGGTCCCCAGCTCTCCCGTTTCGGTCGCTGATCGCCGGCGTCAGCACGGCGCCACGACAGGAAGGCGATCAGGACCATCAGGCAGAGCGCGATGACGGCCGCCGGAAGCAGGCCTGCCACGAACAGGGTCCCGATCGAGACCGACGTGACCGAACCGAGCACCAGCATGGCTATGCTTGGCGGGATGGTCTCCGCCATCGCGGCCGACGCTGCGAGAACGGCAGCCCCCTCTTCAAGAGTGTATCGTTGCTTGCGCAATTCGTCACGAACGATCGAACCGACTGCGGCCACATCGGCGACCTTGGAACCGGAGATTCCGCTGACCAGATAGATCGTGACGACAATGACCTGCAGCAGGCCTCCCTTCAGGTGTCCGACCAGCGCCAGCGCGAACCGGACAAGCCGCAGACCGATGCCGCCACGTTCCAGGATCACGCCCGCAAAGAGAAAGAATGGCAGCGCCAGAAGTATGAAATTGGAAGTGCCATCGACCATGTTCTGAGGCGCGGCAACAGGCGGCGCCGTGTCAGTGGCCAGAAGATAGATCAACGTCGCCAGCAGCATGGCGAAGCTGACCGGCAATCCCATCAGGACCGTCGTAAAGAAGAGAACGATCATCCCGGTCAGCGACAGGACGGGGTGCTGCATCAAATAAGAGATCGGAGCCGCGTAGGAGAAAACGATGCCAATCGCGACCGAAATCGCGCCGATCAATATTACAACGGCAAGGCTATGGCGCAGGATCAGCCGCTCGAGCCCGTATAGCGCGATCAGCGCCATACCTACCGTAAGGGGAACGAAGTACCAGGACGTGCTGATCTGCAGCATCGGCGTGAAATCACCCCAATGCGTCTCCAGCAATTCCAGCGATAGCCAGGCCGTCACGCTGCAAACGATGGCCACGATCCACTCGACTGCGACGAGCACGACCTGTTGCCATCTGGCCGGGAGCAAACCGATCAGAAGCGTGATCGCGGCATGGCGATCTTCGCGGTATGCGACCGCTCCTCCCATGAAGGCAATGATGGATAGCGCCAGCTTGGCGGCCTCGTCGGACCATAGAAACGAATGGGAGAACAACGTGCGTCCGCTGACGTCCAATATGACGATAACCAACTCACTGACGAGCGCGACGACAATCGAGGTCTTCGCGATCGCATGACAGGCGTTGACACCGTGGCAGATCCAGGCGCGACCTGGATCCAGAGCGGCAGAAGTCCCTGTGCAGCCCGGAGCTCCAGCGAAGCCTTCGACGGCGGGATTGTGGATGGCGGTCATATCAGGCTCGGCCGGCCTGCTTCAGGACGGTATCGAGCAGTTCTGCGCCGATAGTCCCGCGGAATTCGTCATATACTGGCCGGGTCGCAGCCCGGTATGCTTCATCATCGACGGTGATGACCTTGTTGCCCTTGTCCTTGACGACCTTGATGCTCTCCTCCGTCAGCTCGACATTCTTGTCGCGCCACTTCGGCGACAGCGCGCGAGCGGCTTCGCGGATGACACGCTGGTGCCCGGGTTCCAGCGCGCCAAACCGCCTCTTGCTCGCCATCAGCATTCCCGCATTGTAGACGGCGCCCGTCAGATTGAGCACCTTGGCAACTTCGTAGTACTTGCCGGCAACCAGCGAGATCACCGGCACTTCGACGGCATCGACCGCATGCTGAGACAGCGCGATATAGATCTCCGATACGTCGATCGAGACGGGGATAGCGCCGAGCGACCTATAGATCGCGGCATAGATCGCCCCGGGCTGCAGACGGATTTTCATGCCGCGCATGTCGGCAGGCTTCGGTACCTCTCTGTCGACCGTGGAGATGGGACGCCAGCCCCAGTGAATCCAAGACAGACCATAGATGCCCTTGGCCGGCATGTCCGCGAACAGTTGTTCGCCGATGCCGCCGTCGAGCACCCGCTCGGCGACGGCGCGATCGGCGAACAGGTAGGGAAAGTCGAGAACAGCTATCCTCGGAAACAGCGTCTGGACATAGCCGGTCGTATGGGCGGCAAAATCAACGACGCCGACCTGCATGCTCGTGAGAATGTTGTTTTGGCTGCCTAGCTCGCCGGATGCATAGACCTTGATATCGACCGCGCCATTGGTCTTGCTGCGCACGGTATCGGCGAATTCGGCGAGCAGCTGCCGATAGGGGCTGCTTGCAACGTCGGCATATCCCAGTTTCATGCTGTGAACCGGAGTATCGCCGCGGGCACTCCGCATGAAAGCCGGTGCAGCGATGACGCCGCCCAACGCACCCTGCAAGAACGTCCTGCGCTTCATATCTTTCATCGTCTCCCCCTTAAATTGCCGAGCTTGAGATAGTCTTGGCTGTTTTCTCCGAACCGGCTCAGCCGTTACGTCGACGTTCCCAATTGGTTCATGCCTTGAGCACGAAGGGATCCTGGACATCGCGACTGAGCTCACACCAGACGCTTTTGGTCTGCAGAAAGTGCTGAATGGCCTCGGCTCCGTTCAAACGCCCCTGCCCGCTGCTCTTGAAGCCACCGAATGGGGAATTGAACCCCATGGCGCGATAGCAGTTGAGCCAGATCGTCCCCGCCTGGAGGCGCCTCGCCATTGTGTGTGCGCGCCGAACGTCCGAAGTCCAAACGCCTGCGGCGAGTCCGTATTGCGTCCCGTTCGCAAGCGCGCTGACCTCCTCTTCCGTCTTGAAAGGGGTTACGCACAGGACCGGCCCGAACACCTCGTTCTGCATGATGAACGCGTCGGGCTTTGCACCTTCCAGGATCGTCGGCGCATAGAAGAAGCCATTCTCCAGACCCTGCGGGCTCCGGCGCGAGCCGCCCGTCAGAACCCTGGCTCCCTCGCTCACGGCCTGGGCCACCATGCGCTCGTCTTTGGCCAGTTGCGCTGCGGTCGCAACCGGGCCCATCTGCGTGTCGGCCTTGAGAGGGTCACCGAGCTTGATCCTCTCGGCCCTCGCGACGAGACGGGCGACGAGCCGGTCGTAGATGCCGACCTGAAAGAAGGCGCGTGATCCCGCGATACAGGTCTGCCCGGCGGCAGCGAAAATGCCCGCAAGGACGCCGGCTTCGACTTGATCGAGATCCGCATCATCGAAAACGATATTGGCGCTCTTCCCGCCGAGCTCCAGCATGCAGGATTTCAAATGAGAGCCGGCTTTCGCCGCGATCGCGCGGCCGGCCGGCTCGCTTCCCGTGAACGAAATCTTCGCCACGCCGGGATGATCAACCAGCGCCTCGCCTGCCGCGCGTCCGCCTGTCACGACGTTGATCACCCCGTTCGGAATGCCAGCGTTCTCCGCGAGCTTGGCGAGCTCGATGGCAGATGCCGAGGTGACCTCGGATGGTTTGATGACCACCGTGTTTCCTGCGGCGAGCGCCGGCGCGACCGTCATGATCGTCAGGAATGTCGGCGAATTCCATGGCACGATCACGGCCACCACGCCGAAGGGTTCGCTGACAGTATAGTTCAACACGCTGGTGCGATCGAGCGGGATCACCCGTCCCTCGATCTTGTCGGCGATTCCTCCGAAATAATAGAGCCAATCCTGCACGATCTTGGCCTGCAGCCGCATTTCGGCGATGAGCTTGCCGTTCTGCTGCGTTTCCAAGGTGGCGATATGCTCCGCATTCTCGGCGATGAGATCTCCCCAACGCATCATCAGCCTCCCGCGCCGGGTCGGCGAGAGAGCGCGCCAAGGGCCTTCGAACGCAACTTGTGCGGCCTTGACGGCTCCGTCGACATCGGCAGCGCCTGACTCCGCAAAGAAACCGAATAGCCCGCCGGTGGTGGGGTTGATGGATTGGAAGGTTGCTCCGTCCTTCCCCTGTTGCTCTCGTCCATTGACGAAGTTGGCATAGCGCGGAGCGGTTTCGGGCGCGGTTGGCATGGATGTCGTTTCCTCGGGTTTATCTCGTTTCAGATCTATCGGAACGCCCGACCCGCAAGCTATCCGCGCAATGCCATGGATTGGGCGAGATAGCCGCTTGGATCCACCTTCACGTCAATGAGGCTTGGCTCCCTGCTTTCCAGCGCATCCCTTAGGGCGCCGCGATATTGATGCACATTTGCAGCAGTGTGACTGGCAATGCCAAAGCCACGCGCGACCGCGGCAAAATCCACGCTGGGCCATTCGACGCCGTTTCGAGCAAGTTGTCGCTGCTCCTGCTTGATCGCGATAAGAGACAATCCGCTGTCGTTGAATACGACGATGCACAACCTTGCCGCATATTGCGCGGCGGTAGACAGCTCCCCCGCACACATCATCAATCCCCCGTCGCCAGTAAACGCGATCACGGGGCGATCCGGCGTCTCCAGCGACATCGCGATCGCCGCCGGCAGCGAGAAAGCCATGGTCGACAAGCCATTCGAGATCAGAACGTCGGCTTGCCGCGTGGCCTGCCAGAACGCCATGCAGGAGAACATGTGAGCGCCGGCATCGACTGTCACCCGCGCATCTGTGCCCTCGGTGAATTCCGCCGCGATGCGTACCACCGCTTCGGGGGAAAGCCCCTTGTCTTGTCCCTGATAGGATAGACGCGAGGCAACGGCGGCACGCATACGGCCGAAAGCATCCGACCCCCAACTCCCTCCTCCCGATGCCTGCGAGAGCGCCCTCAGCGTCAGCTGCAGATCGCCATCGACCCGTATGGCGGGCTGCACGTAGTGAACGGGATGATCGACCGGTCCGAGATCGAGTACCGGGGCGCGATATCCCCACGGCCTGCCAATCAGCTCGACCGGGTCGAGCCCACAAAGCACGATCAGATCAGCTTGACCGATGCACTCGCGCTCGACCGCACCGCCCGTGAACAGACCGACCAGTCTCGGATGCTTGTCCGATACGACGCCCTTGGCCTTGTAGGTGGTGAGCACCGCAGCGCCAATTCGCTCGGCGACCGTACATATCAATTCGCCAATTCCTTGCGCTCGCGCTTCGAGCCCCACCAGAATAACGGGCTTCTTGCTTGCTGCCAGCAATTCGAGCGCCTTCTCCAACTGCGGGTCGCGATCCTGTGACCGATCCGATCCGCGATGCGGATCTGCGCGCGCGCTGGACCGGCCCGGTCGGCGGGCCGTCGTCGGGCGGTAGCGCGCCCGGCCGCTCGATGCAGCCGATAGTGTTTCCCGGCGCTGAGCAGGATCTCACGCCGCCGCCGTCCTCTCGCGAAGCGAATGCGACGGCGCGCGTTGCCTCGGCCACGGACGGCGATATCGCAGCCGAAGGCGGCGGCGTCGAAATGAACTTCGACAACGCCGACCTTCCGACGGTGGTGAAATCCGTGCTCGGCGACGGCCTCGGACTGAACTACGTGCTCGATCCGCGCGTGCAGGGCGTGATCACTCTGGCATCATCGCAAAGGATCCCGCGCAATGATGTGCTGCCAGTGTTCGAGAGCGCGCTGCGCATGTTGAATGCGGCAGTGCTGCGCGAGGACAACATGATCAAGATCGTGCCGTTGCCGGAAGCGGCCGGCGCCGGCGCGGCGAGCTTCGGCGGCGGACAACCCGGTTACGGCGTCTCGATCGTGCCGCTGCGGTACGTCTCGGCTGCGGCGATCGCCAAGACCGCGGAAAATTTCCTGTCGCGGCCGGGCGCCGTGCGCGCCGATCAGACGCGCAATCTCCTCCTGGTCCAGGGTACGACGTTCGAGCGCCAGGCCGCGCTCGCCGTCATCGGCACGCTCGACGTGGAGTGGCTGCGCAATCAGTCGGTCGGGCTCTATCCGCTGAAATCGACCGCGCCCGAAACCATGATCCGCGAGCTCGAAAAGGTGTTCGACACCGCCGAAGGCGGCAATGGCCAGGGCGTGATCAAGTTCCAGCCGGTGTCGCGCATGAACGCGGTGCTGGCGGTGAGCAAGAACAGCAAGGTGCTCGAGCGCGCAACACAATGGGTCCGCCGGCTTGACCGTTCCGACCCGACCGGCACCACCGTGCGGGTCTACAGCCTGCGCTACGGCAACGCGCGCAGCATCGCCCGCATCCTCAACGAGATGTTCGTCGGCCGCTCCTCGCAATCGGCCAGTCTTGACAGCCAGACCAGCCCGACCGCACCCGGACAGAGCGGAACGACATCGCGGCTCGACTCGCTCGGTACCGGCACGCTCAGCAACAGCAACAATCAGGGCACGACCACCCAGGGCGGCACCGACAATTCGAACAACGCCAGCCGCGGCGGCGCGACGCAAGCAGGCTTCTCGGATCGCAAGGACGACGACCAGGATGCGGCGGGGCTCGGCGGGTCGGGGCCCGGCGCCATGCCGCGCGGCGTATTTCAGAATGTCCGCATCACCGCCGATAAGTCGACCAACGCGATCATGGTCTACTCCAACCAGGAAGATTATCTCGTGATCCAGCGGGCACTGGAATCGCTCGACCGACCGCGGCTGCAGGTCGCTGTCGACGCCATGGTCGCCGAGGTCACGCTCACCGACCAGTTGCAGTATGGCGTGCAGGCCTATCTGACCAGCGGCAACGCAAACCTCGGCCAGGACAGAGGATCGGTCGGCCTGTTCAGCGCTGCGCAATCAGCGACGCAGTCTGCCCTGCTCGCGCGCGTGCTGCCCGGCTTCAACCTGCTGCTCGGCGCCGAATCCAACCCCAAGCTGATCCTGAACGCGCTCTCCACCCTGACCACCATCAAGGTGCTGTCGGCGCCATCGCTCGTGGTTGCCGACAACGAGCCGGCGATCCTCGAGGTCGGCGACCAGGTGCCGATCTCGACCGGCAGCACCATCACCGGACTGAACGTGACGAACAGCATCAGCCGGCAGAACACCGGCATCATCCTGAAAGTGCTGCCGCACGTGCATCCGAACGGATCGATCGAGCTCGAGATCGAGCAGGAAGTCTCCAACGTCGTCAATCCGGGCGGCTTCAGCGCTCAGAACCTGACACCGACCATCTCGCAGCGGCGCATCCGCTCGACCGTCGGCACCAGCAACGGCCAGACCGTGCTGCTTGGCGGCCTGATCAAGGAAGATGACGAGCGCACGGTGACCGGACTGCCCGGCCTCAACCAGATCAAGTATCTCGGCGACCTGCTCAGCCAGAAGAGCAACATCAGGAATCGCTCGGAGATCATCGTATTCGTCACCACCAAGCTCGTGCGCAACAGCCACGACGCCCAGGTGGTCGCGGAGGAGTTCCGCGAGCGGCTCGATACCATGCGGCGCGCACCGACGACCTTCGACGCGCCCGCGGCAGCGCCGACGCCGATCGCGCGCAAGTGAGACGAAGGTTGAGGCTGTCGATGGCGATGCGGACATCCATGCTGGGGCTCCTGGGAGCGGCCGTCGTCAGCACGGCCGCGACTGCCGCCGAGCTGAACAGCGTGACACTGAAGGATGACGTCACCATCGTCGCGCTCAGCGGCGACGTGGCGGGGGGCGACACGGAGGCTGCCGAAGCGCTGATCAAGACCGCCAACGACAACAACCGACTGATCTCGGCCGTGCGGCTCGATTCACCGGGCGGCAGCCTCGCCGAGGCGGTCAAGCTCGCGGAACTGATCCGGCGGGCAAAACTGCCGACCATCGTCGCGGCCGGGTCGCGCTGCACCTCGGCCTGTTTCATCGTGTTCGCGGCGGGAATAGAGAAATTCGCGAGCTACGACGCCGCGATCGGCGTCCACGGCGTGTCCGACAAATTCGGCCACGAAACCGCGCAGACCAAAGAGGCGACCATGGCCATGGCCCGCATCACGAGCGAGTTCGGCGTGCCACCACGCATCATCGGGCAGATGGTGACGACGCACGCCCACGACATCGCGTGGCTGACGCCCGACGACCTGCGTGCCATGGGCACGATCATGACCGATCGACCGGGGCGTCGCACCCCGCCGGCATCGCCCGACGATCAGTGGCTTGCCGGGCTCGACATTCCGTCGGGAGAGAGAACGACAAGGCTGCAGCAGACCGATCAGCGCTCGACCGAGGCCGCCGGCAAGCTCGGCCGGAACTCGATGCCTTTGCAAAGGAGGTAGGAGGCTCCCTGGAGAAGACTGGCCGCCGGAGAGCGTTGCCGGCCCCGATCAAGGCCAGCCGTGCGACCAGCGCGACGACACAAACTATGTCTCGGTCAGCGTGACTTCACGCTGCTTCATTCGTTGCTGGCGCTCGTCAGTTTGTCCAGGGAGATATCTCCAGCGGTCCCGCTGCCCCCCTCCTGACCGTCCGAACCGTAGGAGATAATATCGTATGCGTTGCGCTCGCCGGGCGCACGATAGATATAGGGATGACTCCACGGGTCATTCGGAACGACACCGCTCTTGAGGTAAGGACCATTCCAGCTGGTCACGCCCGGCGTCCGCTGCACGAGGGCTGTGAGCCCCTCCGCAGTCGATGGGTAACGGCTGGTATCGAGATTGAAGAGGTCGAGCGCGCTCGAGAAGCTCTGCATCTGGATCTTCGCCGCTTTGACCTTCGACTCACTCAGATAACTCAACACGCGCGGGCCGATCAGTCCCATGATCAAGCCGATAATGGCGATGACGATGAGCATTTCGATTAGAGTGAACCCCTGCTCGCTCTGCCGCGTTCTGTCCAGGCCGATACGCCTGGAAATAGCGATGGTGTCTTGCTTCGACATCACTGTCACCCATCTGGCAAATGCCCGATCTGATCGAAGTCGGCGGCCGCCATGGCCCTTAGCGGCTTCAAACAGGCCGAGTTCCTCGGAACGCCATCACATCCCTTGGTTGAAGAATAATGGTCGGCGCTCGGACGACAATCGAATTATTTCTACTTTTTATTTCGGGTTTGGCGTTCGTCAGTCGTCTGTGTCAGATGAGGTCATCCCACGCACAAATCTGATCGAACCCAACGTATCAAAGGAACGGCCGCTCGTCAGCACGGCCACATCACCTCGACATTGCGGCACACCACTCGTTCTAGGTGCTGACTGGATTGCACCCGATTGAGATAGCCGTAGATGTAAAGCTTCAGGAGGACTGCCGGATGGTAGGAGGGCAGACGGGGGTCTTGTGTATACCGAAAGCCTTATCCGGGTTGATGACGTATTGGAATCGCCTAAGCTGGGCGGAATGATCGCGCTGTTCTGTTTCGCTCTGGCCGTCCTCGCCTCGCCCTTCAGGTCGAGGTTGCAGCTTGAAGCGGAGAACGCGGTGCTGCGACATCAGTAGATTGTCTTGCGGCGCAGGCTGCATGGTCGCGCCCGATTCACGAACCAGGATCGCTGGTTTCTGATCCAGCTGTATCGCTGGTTTCCGTCAATCCTGTCGGTCCTCACCATCATCCAGCCCGAGACGCTCGTGCGTTGGCACAAAGCCGGCTTTCGCGGCTACT